>NZ_JBEPOY010000001.1:0-1086897 GCF_040547045.1 Janibacter sp. UYMM211
ATCATCTGGAACGACCTCGCCTGCGGCGACCGCGAGGCCGCCGCCGTGCTCGTCGCGCTCAACTCGCTCTTCCAGGTCCTCGCCTTCGCCGCCCTAGGCTGGTTCTACCTCGCCGTCCTGCCGGGCTGGCTCGGCCTGCAGCAGGCCGCCCTCGACGTCTCCTTCGGGCAGATCGCCGTCTCGGTCCTGATCTTCCTCGGGGTGCCCCTGCTCGCCGGCTACCTCTCGCGCCGGATCGGCGAAGGGGTGCGCGGCCGCGCCTGGTACGAGGGCACCTTCCTGCCGCGGATCTCTCCCTTCGCCCTGCTCGGGCTGCTCTTCACGATCGTCCTGCTCTTCGCCCTCCAGGGCGACCAGATCACGAGCCGGCCCCTCGACGTCGCGCGGATCGCCCTGCCGCTGCTCGTCTACTTCGCCGTCATGTGGGGCGGCGGCTACCTCCTCGGCAGCAGCCTCGGGCTGAGCTACGAGCGCACGACGACCCTCGCCTTCACCGCCGCCGGCAACAACTTCGAGCTCGCCATCGCCGTGGCCGTCGCGACCTTCGGCGTCACCTCCGGCCAGGCCCTGGCCGGGGTCGTCGGACCACTGATCGAGGTGCCCGTCCTCGTCGGCCTGGTCTACGTCTCGCTCGCCCTGCGCCGACGCGCCGCGGCCACCAACGGCACGCCCACCCAGGAGATCTGATGACCTCGGCCCGGCCCGATCCCTACGCGGCCATCGTCGACGACCTGTCCTACTCCTACGAAGGGGTCTTCCCCCGCGAGTCCGTCCAGCTCGCCGTGGACGAGGCGCGCGAACGCCTCGAGCTGGTCTCCACGATCCCGACCTACCTGCCAGTGCTCGTGGCCAAGGACGCCCGGGAACGCCTCACCGCGGCAGCCCAGGCGCAGGGACGCATCACCAAGGAGGTCCCCGAGCTGCTCTTCGTGTGCGTGCACAACGCCGGCCGCTCCCAGATGGCCGCGGCCCTGGCCGAACGCCTCTCCGGCGGCAGGGTCCACGTGCGCTCCGCCGGTTCCCAGCCCACCGACGAGATCAACCCCGTCGTCGTCCAGGCCCTGGCCGAACGAGGCATCTCCCTGACCGAGGCCTACCCCAAGCCGCTGACCGACTCCGTCCTGCGCGCCGCCGACGTCATCGTGACCATGGGCTGCGGCGACGCCTGCCCGATCTACACCGGGCGCCGCTACGAGGACTGGAGCGTCGCCGACCCCCACGGCGCCGACCTCGACACCGTGCGCGACATCCGCGACGACATCCAGGCCCGCGTCACCGCGCTCCTGCGCGACGTCCTCGACTGACCTTCCCTCTCGACACCGCACCAAGGAGCACCCGTGAGCAGCACCCGCCCCTCCGTCCTGTTCGTCTGCGTCCACAACGCCGGCCGCTCCCAGATGGCGCAGGCCTGGCTCGCCCACCTCGCCGGCGACGCCGTCGAGGTCCGCTCGGCCGGGTCCGCACCCGGCGACGCAGTCAACCCCGCGGCCGTCGAGGCCATGCGCGAGGTCGGCATCGACATCAGCGCCGCGCAGCCGAAGATCCTGACCGACGAGTCGGTGCAGAGCTCCGACGTCGTGATCACCATGGGCTGCGGCGACACCTGCCCGATCTATCCCGGCAAGCGGTACGAGGACTGGCCCCTGGACGACCCCGCCGGTCAGGGCGTAGAGGCCGTGCGCCCCATCCGCGACGCCATCCGCCAGCGCGTCGTGGACCTGCTCGCCTCCCTCGACGTCCCCGCAGGGTCTTCCGCATGAGCACGCGCGAGGCGCGGCCCTCAGTGCTGTTCGTCTGCGTCAAGAACGGCGGCAAGTCGCAGATGGCAGCCGCACTCATGCGCCACCGCTACGGCACGTCGGTCGACGTCCACTCAGCCGGCACCCGTCCCGGCGGCTCCTTGAACGCAGCATCAGTCGACGCCCTCGCCGAGGTCGGCGCGAGCGTCGAGGGGGAGCACCCCAAGGCCATCGACCCGGCCCTGCTGGAGTCAGTCAACCGGGTGGTGATCCTCGGGGAAGAGGCATCCCTCCAGCAGGTGGGGCAGGCGAAGGTCGAGCGGTGGATCACCGACGAGCCCTCGACACGTGGCATCGAAGGGGCGCAGCGGATGCGCCTGATCCGCGACGACATCGCCAAGCGCGTAGATGCGTTGGCCCACGAGCTGGGCCTGCCCTGACCGACCGGAGCACCTGATCACCCTGTCCAGTGACGATCGTCGGATGTGACTGCGAGACCGGTCGTGATGGCTGTCTGGGTGAGACCTTGAACTCTGCGAACCACCCGTGATCGGCTCCGCCCGGTATCGGCGCAGTCTCCAAACTCGGAGTGGCTGTCTAACGACCGCGCTTGGGCAGCCAGTCCTCGGATAGGGCACTGTAGGTGTAGCCGTCGATCCAGCCGAGCTCGGCGTGCCAAGAGTCTCTACGGCCGTGCTGCTCCCGCTTGAGACCCGCCTTTTCCAGGATGCGCCAGGAGGGGGTGTTGTCGGCAAAACACCCAGCGGTGACACGGCGCAGAGCGAGGTCGACGAAAGCTGCCTCCACGATCCCTGATGCGATCGCTGAGCCGATCCCGCGTCCCTGACAACCGGGCCGCACGATGTACCCGATGCTTGCGTCGGTCCCCTGGGGCTTGCCGGGCTGGCCCGTGCCGTCGTTAATCTCGAGGTACCCGAGTCCCGCGACCTGGCCATCGACCTCGGCTATGCAGGAGAAGTCGGTGTCGCTGCTCGTCACTGACGGCCAGTAGTCCTGCAGGTCCTCCATGGACTCGTGGGCGACGATCAGCCAGCGGCCAACCTCCGGGAGGTTGCGGAAACTCGCGATGGCGTCCACGTCGGCGGGCGTGGGGTCGCGCAGCAGCACGCTATCGATGGTCTTCGGCCATGGGCTCGTTCTGCTCACGCGCAGACGGTGGCACGGAACGTCACAGCGCATCCACTGAATTGCCGGGCCGTGGGTGCGAGGACTGCTGAATGATCTTCGTTACCCAGACGGGCTTTCCGGGGCTTCACCGGATGAAAGCACTCGAGTCGCGGCACCGCACCGCACCGCACCGCGCTGCGGCGTGCGGTAACGATCGTCAACCGTGACACCCGCGGGCTCATCAAGATCGTCACCGACGCCGACACCGGCCGCATCATCGGCATCACCGCCCTCGCCCAGGACGCCGGTGACCTCGCCGCCGCCGGCGTCTACATCCTCGAGGCCGGCATGACCACCGACCAGGTCGCCAACCTCTGGAGCCCCTACCTGACCATGGCCGAAGGCCTCAAACTCACCGCCCAAACCTTCACCACCGACATCACCAAACTCTCCTGCTGCGCAGCATGAACCCGCACAGGGATCCCTATACCGGAGCGTCGAGCCTGGCGACCTCTCTCGTTCGCTTTGGCTCCGTCAGAGACCGAACGCTCCTCCGCTGACGAGGATGACGATGCCGAGGCCGATCAGGACGATGGGGAACAGGATGTGTTCCCAGCGCTCGAGGACTTCAGCGATCGGCGGCCGGGTGGCAACGAACTTGGCGACTACGACCAGGACCGCGACGAGCGCGAGGAAGACGAGGCAGTAGGCGACCACTGCGATGGGTTCCACGCTGAGGAAGACGGGGACATAGACGCCGATGTTGTCTCCGCCGTTGGCGAAGGTGACTCCTGCGACGGTCCACGCGCTGACCTTCGTGCCCGTGACCTTGGCGTCATCGTCGTCATCGTCTCCGCGCCAGGCTTGCCATGCAGCCCAGAGACCGAGGGCCAGGGGGATGAGCCCGAAGTACGGGATAGCTGCTGAGGGCAGGAATGCTCCGGCTCCGATAGTCACCAGCACAGCGGCACCGAGGATGCAGGCGAACCCCACGTACTGGCCGACCAAGATGCGGGTGGTCGTCCCGCGTTGGCCCGCGCCGCGGGCGAAGAACAAGGAGAGCACGATGATGTCGTCGATGTTGGTCGCGATGAACAGGCCGATTGCCTGCAGGACCGCAGCCAGGATCACGCGCCCGCCTCTGCTGCGTCGCATCCGTGCACCGAGCAGGCAGGATCGATGCACGGGGCGTTCTCGTCAACCGCGAGGGTGACGTCAACCAGGGCGGTCAGCGCCTGCGTCAGGTGGGGATCGGCGATCTCGTAGCGCGTCTTGCGGCCCTCGGGTTCGGCAGCAACGATGCCGCAGTCGCGCAGGCACGCCAGATGATTGGACACGTTGGAGCGTGTGAGGTCCAGATCGCGGGCCAGCTCTGCCGGGTAGGCCGGCCGGTCGAGCAGCGTCAGGATGATCCGGGACCTGGTCGGGTCGGCCAGCGCGCGGCCCAACCGGTTCATCACGTCCAGGCGAGAAGCAATGGTCAGCATGCGCTGAACTATACAGCGAGGACTGAAGTGGTTTTACGCAGCCCGGAGTCGCTAAGCGTGCGAACGAAGCTGTGTCAGTTGGGGATGGTCAAGTGCGACTGCGACAGAAAGCGATTCCTCACGAATCATCTTGTCGGCAATCAGCTGGCGTTGGGAGACGAGGGCCTCCTGCGAGCTAGCGGCGAATCGGCAGCTCCACTCCCACCGCAAGAGGTCCTCCCCGCGCCAGTGATTACATCAGTGGATCGCGCCCAATCAACCAACGTCCCAGATTAGTACAGCTAGTCGTCGCGGGCACGTCTGATCGAGGCTCGTGACGTCCGTTCGAGGACCGTTACGACACCACCCATCAGCAGGACGATCAATGGACCGATGAGGATGACTACGCCAGCCAGCCGGCTGATGTCGACCAGCTCACCCGCTACCAGGAACACAGTTCCGACCAGGCCCCCGAGACACGAGGCAGCGAGCACCGCTATGGCCAGCTCCCATCGTTGAACAGCTAGGACGTCACCCTGCCCAAGGCCCGACCTCAACATCCGCACATCGTCACGGACCAGGCCAAGAACTCTGTTCCCCAACGTGACCAGACCGGCCAGGATCAGGACGCCGGTGGCCCACAGCGTGGTGGGGATCACCCACGTCGTGTCCGGACGTGACATGCCTTGGCGAAGGTCGAGGATGTTGGGTGCTGCCAGGGATCTGTTGGCGCGCGCTTCTACCGAGCGAACTTCCTCGACGGTTCCCGTCACCACGGCCTCACCCCCTGCCGAACCGGCCTTGACCTGCGCACCTCCCGCCCGCAGCAGGTCGAGGTCCCCTGGGCGCGGGTCCTGCCAAGTCATCTCGACCTGCGCACGCTCCTGCCATGCTGTCGTCTGTTCGACAATCGGCTCCAGCAGTCGCGCCTGTATCCCGCCGCCCGCCATGGCCAGGAGCACCAGTGCCGAGACCACACCCGCTGGAGCGGCGAGCTCGAGAGGCTTGTGGGCCACGCGGCGAACCGCCACGGCGAGTGAGGCCCGACGTGCTGGGATCGCGGCGGCGGCGAACGACATCGCGGCTGGCTGTGCCAGCGGGAGCAGGATTGCGGCGATGATCAGCGCCACGAAGATCGCGCGCGGAGCGTCGAGCAGGCCAGCGACGACCATGCCGACGGCTGCCAGTGCGAGCATCCCGAGCAGGTGCTTGGAGTGGTCCGCGAACCACGTCTGCGCGGACCCCAGGTCCTGCTCGCGAGGAAGGCGGGACGCAGCCAGGACCGCCGCCGTGACGACCACTATGAGCACCGTCAGGGCTGACCACGACGCGTCGACCGACAGGTCTCCGGTGAAGTAACGCAGTCCCGAACCTGGCAGACCGGTCATCTGACGGGTGATCAACCAACCCATGAGGCCACCGGCAACGGCGCCGCACCCAGCCAGCAGAGCAGCCTCGACACCGGTAATAGCCCGAACCGAGCCGCTAGAGATCCCCAGCCGTCGCAACGTCGCTATGCGCCCGCGACGCACAGCGGACATCGCTCCCGAAGCAGCCACCAGCAAGATCAAAGCCGGTACACCGCCGAGGATTGCCGCGGAGTACAGCTCTCGCGCCACCGTGGGCGAGGGTTGGCTCGTCTCAACCATCAACGGCCATGGCTGGGTCGCGGGATCACTGACGGTGACGTCTGTCGACGGTGCGCCGATGGTGATCAGCTGCCACGACGCACCATCAACTCCTAGCTCCCTGCCCTTCGCCGGCCGTGCGTAGATCAAGAGCTCGTTTGCACTAGCCAGACCGGACGGCCCGATCGTCCCATCTGGCCCAGAACCTGCCTGACCTACCTGCATCCCCGCGCTTGCTTCCAAGAAGCCTGCATCGCGTAACCCTGGGGATATCGCGACCTGGCCCGGTTTGGGGAATGACGTCAGACCTGCGGGTAGGGGGGCGTCGGGGTCGTGGGGGTCCAACCACACGACCGCCACCTGTTGGTCGCCCCACATCAGCCCCCGAGGCACAGTCCGCGTCCCGCGTGGGTGCAGACCACCTTCGTCGGTGACCACCATGAGAGCCCTGTCCGCCACTCGGTCCTGGGCCCGCTGGGAGGCCCCCACCAGACCGAGATGCACGATGACGGTGATCACCGCCGCGCACGCTGCACTCGCTAGTACCAGGCCACGCCACAGGTGCTGGGCGTCCTTGGTGAACGCCCACGAGGTCGCCATCCGCAGGACAAGCGCGAGCCTCACCTCGTCACACCGAGGTCGACAACTTCGTCACAGCGCTCGGCGACTCGACGGTCGTGAGTGGCCAGCACGAGCGGGATCCCGCGACGTCGCGAGAGATCAATTAGGAGCGCCGACACGTTGTCGGCATTTGCCCGGTCCAGCGCCGCGGTTGGCTCGTCCGCTACGAGAAGGGATTTCGCCGACAGCAACGCACGGGCCACCGCTACCCGCTGCGCCTCACCGCCAGAAAGAGTGGTGACCGCCGAACCCTGCCTCCCAGCAAGACCGACGAGGTCGAGATGGTCAGCGACGCGCCGCTCTATCCCAGCTGGCCCACCTCGAAAAGTCTCGAGCAGTGCGACATTCTCTCCCACTGTCAGCTCAGGGAGCAGGTCGTGCTCCTGGAAGAGGACGCCCACCTCGTTGCGTCGATAGGCATCTCGGCTGGCCGCGTCCTTCCCCAGAGGCTCTGCACCGTCGATGACAACCTGGCCACCTGATACTGCCCGCCAGCCGGTCAGGCACTCCAACAGCGTTGACTTGCCCGAGCCGGAAGGCCCCACGATGGCTACGCTCCCGCCGTCGGCGACAGAGAAGGAGGTGGGCGGAAGGATCTCCCTGCCGCCCACCTCCACGTGCACGTCCTGAACACGAACGCTCACAGGTGGCGCCTACCTCGGGTAGACCCAGGCACCGTGGGCGTCGGGCTCGAGCTCGAGCACCTCCGTAACCCTGTGCTTGTAGATGCGGGCTGAGTACGAGCCCGAGTGAGCACAGGTGTTGCTCGCACCGTTGCCGTCGTAAATCGTGTGAGTAGAGCTCGTACCGTTCGGCACGTACTCGCCGCGAACTCCGTTCCCGTCGGACTCCATGTCACATGCCATGACCTCACGACGCGAGTCGAGATCGCGGGTGAAGTCCGACCCCTGATATGACGAGACGGCCACCGCCGCTCCCCCGTTGAGAAGCAACACAGCCGTGACCGCGCCCGCCTTCATCCACGTACGCATTTGATCGTCCCCTTGCCCAGCCCCCCCCTGGTGATCGATCCAGTGCCTGAAGGAGCTAGCGCCCTGAGCGAACCAGAGAACTACATGAGCGGCAACCGGAACGGAGACAGCGAAGGCCAAGGGACTGCGCTAGGTACGCCGACCCGATGCACCGGCGTGCGATGACGATCGTCAACCGCGACACCACGCCCAGTCCGACCGCTCACCGATTCGATGTGGCTTTCGCCGTTATATGGCGGGGTTCTGTCGACGCTCTGTGGCGGCATCTGCTCATGGCGATACACGCGAGCACCGGTCTGGTCACAGATAGCGGCAGACGGTCGTGGTGTCGCATTTGGTGGGGTCGCTGGTGGTGGCACTGTGGTGAAGGTGCGCGACGGTGTGTCGCAGTGCTTGCAGGTCGGCGATTTGGCGGTCCAGGTCGCCCAGGTGGGCTTCGAGCAGGGCGTGCACGTGCTGGCAGGGTGCGACTCCGGCGTCGCGGATGTCGAGGATCTCGCGAATCTGGGCCAGGGTGAGCCCAGCGGTGCGGCCGCGGCGAACGAAGTCCAGGCGCGCCAGGGCCGCAGGGGTGTAGTCGCGGTATCCGTTGGCGGTGCGCTCAGGCGCAGGTAGTAGGCCGGCTTCTTCGTAGAAGCGCAGCGTCTTGGTTGTGGTGCCGCTGGCCACGGCCAACTCACCGATGCGCACAGTGGCCCCTTTCTCGGCTCTCGTCCATGTTCGCCTTGACCTTCCCCTGCGCTGGAACGTCCACTATGGACGCTGAAGAGGGGTCACGCGAAGGAAGGTGGGCAAATGGGTGTGGACTACGACGTCGATCTGGCCGTGATCGGCTCAGGAGGCGCGGCGATGTCCGCCGCCATCGCGGCCAGCCAGGCCGGTAAGAGCGTCGTGCTGGTTGAGCGCGGTGTTCTGGGCGGGACGTGCGTGAACATCGGCTGCGTGCCGTCCAAGACGCTCCTGGCGGCCGCCGGGGCCCGGCACGCCGCGCTCACCAATCCCTTCAAAGGTGCCCCAACGTCAGCCGCACCGGTGAACCTCGGCGATCTGGTGGCCCAGAAGGACGCACTCATCGAGCGCCTGCGTGATGCGAAGTACGCCGATGTGGCCGCTGCCTACGGCTTCCAGGTCCGCCCAGGCCAGGCCAGCTTCCTGGACGGGGACACCCTGGCCGTCGACGGCCAGGCGCTGCGGGCCCGGGCCTATCTGGTCGCCACCGGTGCCACCCCCGCCATCCCGGAGGTGGTCGGTCTCGACTCTGTGGACCGGCTGACGTCCACCACCGCGATGCAGCTGACCGAGCTGCCTGAGTCCCTGGTCGTTATCGGTGGCGGGTACGTCGGGATGGAGCAGGCCCAGCTGTTCGCTCACCTCGGCACCCGGGTCTCTGTGGTCGGGCGTCTGGCGCCGCACGCCGAGCCGGAGCTGGCCCAGAGACTTCGGGAAGTCTTCACCGACGACGGCATCACCGTGGTCGAAGAGCGCGCGACCACTGTGGCCCGCGAACCAGGCCCCGCAGGAGAGGTGGTGGTGACCACGGACTCGGGCGAACAGGTGCGCGGCGCGCAGGTCCTGGTGGCCACCGGACGCCTGCCCCGCACCGACGGCCTGAACCTGGCCGCTGCCGGTGTGGACGTGGACGAGCGCGGCTTCGTCGTGGTCGACCAGACCCAGCGCACCTCCAACCCGCGCGTCTGGGCCGCCGGTGACGTCTCGGGGGCTCCCCAGTACGTCTACGCCGCCGCCGCCGGCGGTCGGGCCGCCGCGCTCAACGCCCTGACCGAGGACAGGTACCCGCCGGCAGCTCGGGTCGACTACGCCGGCTTTCCTGCGGTCGTGTTCACCCGGCCCCAGCTGGCCTCGGCGGGGTTGACCGAGGACGAGGCCCTCACCCGAGGGCACGCGTGCGACTGCCGCGTCCTGGACCTGTCCGATGTCCCCCGGGCGCTCGTCCAGCACGACACCCGCGGGGCGGTGAAGCTCGTCGCCGACGCCGTGAGCGGCAAGGTTCTGGGCGTGCACGCTCTGGCGGACGGGGCCGGGGAGATCATGCTGGCGGCCACCTACGCCATCAAAAGCGGCATGACCGTCGACGATCTGGCCGACACCTGGGCGCCGTACCTGACCATGAGCGAAAGCCTGCGCATCGTGGCCGGCCTCTTCCGAAACCAGATGCCGACGTCATGCTGCGCCTGAAACCCGCGGCCCCAGCGGGGTGGACGAGGGCTCCCGCGGCGGCCCGCCTGGCGCCGTGAATGTGCCTTAAAAACCTACAGGTTGATGAGACACGATCTGACGTCGCTGCCGAGGACCGAGCTCTCGCGGTTCTGCGGCTGCAGGCGTGTCTCGGAAAAGTGTCTCGACGAGAAACGTCTCAGACGACATCACCGGAAGGGTTTCTGAGGCAGTATGGGTGGGTGAGACTTCTGGGGTACACGAGAATCAGCACGGCCAGTCAGGACGCGCAGTTGCAGTTGGACGCGCTGACCAAGGCCGGCGTCGAGGCTCGGGACGTTTTCTCCGATGTGACCTCGGGCAGCAAGAACGCAGCGCAACGTCCAGGGATGCGCCGACTCCTGGAGTACGCCACCGCTGGAGACGCGGTCGTGGTCTGGCGAGTGGACCGGCTGGGACGCTCACTGATCGACGTGCTGAACACGGTGACCCTGCTGCGCGAGTCCGGCATCGGCATCCGCTCCATCCAAGACGGCATCGACCCAGCCACCACCAGTGGACGGCTGATGCTGAACATGCTCGCCACCTTGGCTGAATACGAGCGGGAGCTGATCACAGAACGGGTCAATGCCGGCATCGCCGCAGCCAAAGCCTCCGGCACCCAGTTCGGGCGACCCCGCGTCGAGCCAGCCGTGATCGCCGAGAAGCTCGCGATCGTCAACGATGCACGCGCCAAAGGACGCACCGCCACAGACGCAGCCCGACTCGTGGGGTGGTCCCGCGCCACGTTCTACCGCCACAACGCCACCGACCAGTCACAGGACTCCTGACCGCGCCAGATACCCGCCAGGGCTGAATATCAACGAGCCATCGGCCTTTGACAGCCAGTAGCGCCTACCACCTTGGCTGGACGCGACATCATGCCGCACGGCCTCATCGGCGGAGTGCGCCCAACCAGAATCTTCGTATCTTAGATAGAAATCGCGTTGCTCCAATTTTGAGCGCTTCTCGACAGCCTCGACCGTTCGTCGCACGGCCCAACGCGAAGACGTCGCATTTGACCCGCCCGCGTTAGTCTCGCAGTAACGCCCATTAAACGCGACAAGAGGATGGTGCCGGGTCGCCGCAGCTTCTAAACATGTGCCCGAACAGACGGGTTCCCTGCGCAATCTCCGTGAATGCCCGGGTTACATGAGGCGGCACGGGAACCCGATAGTTGTCCACGGTCATGACCTATACCACGCCTGCCCGGCGCCCACCTCACGACTGCACTCTCGAGCCGCGGGTACTGCAGTCGTAGAGTCGAAAGCATGGGCATCCAGCAGATCGCGCCGTTGTCGCTGGCCGTTGTCGCCTCGCTCTCTCTCGGGGCATGCTCGGAAAACTCTGAACGGGCGGCCACGTCCACCACCGTGGAAACCGCTACATCGGCTACCTCGGACACGGCCACATCGAGTGCATCCTCGACGGACTCCGATACCTCCTTAGGGGAGGCCACCGGGACGGTCGAGGAGGCAGCCGCCGCACGTGCCCTTGCGCTCGAGCACGTCCGGGCCGAGTCCGGGGACGAGGGGGTCGTCATCGCCCAGGGCCGGGATGCCCGTAATGGCAGTGGGACGTCGACATCCTCGTCGGGGACAAGGTGCGTGACGTGAAGGCGAACACCGCTGACGAGTCCGTCCGCACCGAGGAGGCCGAGCATGCCGACGACGAGGACCGGGCGGCAGCCGCTTCAAAGCTCCCCATCGAGCAGGCCATCGACGCCTCCGTCCCGCACACCCCGGGCGCCGTCGACGACGCGGCCTGGGATGACGACGACCAGGGCGCGTGGGAGGTCGAGATCATCTCCAATAGCGACAACCGCGAGATCGAGCTGAGGGTCGACCCCGCAACGGGTGACGTCACGCCCACCAGCTGATCACCGCTCAGCCGCTGGCAGCATTGATCGATTTCGTCCTCGAGGCTCAACTGAGACCCCTGAGCGGCCGGAACCCACTGGTGGCAGTCTGGCCGGTCTTGGTCTACCAGGCGACGCGACGAGCACGTGATCTACGGATTGACCCGCATGGCGCAGCCTGCACCTCTTCAGTGTTGCTTGGGTCGACGTCGATCGCTCACCTCGCCCACGATCATGCGAGAGACAATCAACAAGAGCCCAAGGTGCCACCGCCCGAGCCCGCGCTGCAGCAGGGACTATCGAGGGCGTCAGCATAGACATGACAGGACTCCGATGCGGAGGTATCGAAAGTGACAACGCCCCGCTACCCCTCAGGTGTTTCAGGCACGCTTCCAGATGGGTTCCAGGACCCCGCGCCTGGCTCGCGCAGGTGAACATCGCCATAGACGAGGCGCCCATAGGGGCAACAGCCCCCTGCGGAAACCCGGAGTGCTGCGCACCCGTTGACTACATCGGCCGCGGTCCGATGCTCATGTACTGCTCCAAGCGGTGCGCGTCCCGCGCCGCTGAGCTCCGCGCGCGGATCGAGCAACAGCTCGACGTTCTCGGGCGGATTCTGGAGTCGCTCAAGGGCAGGCACGTAGGTCCTAAGGATCATTTGGTCGAGAGAGAGCGGATGCTGCGTCGCTGGCTCAGCAAGGTTCCCCCGGTGGAGAAGGGCTGAACCAGTCGTCCGGCCGAGCCGTGCCACTTCGTCAAGGGCTTGAGGGTGCGTCTGCGGTGTTCTGGTCGGACCGGAGGGCACACCTCTGGCGAACCCTCCCAAAGAAGCCGACCCCGCAGAGTTCGCGCCCATGCCCTCTAGCCCGGCCTCGAATCGAGACCAGGCTGAGTCAGACCCTCGACCGGCCGTGCACTGCCTGAGGTCGGGGGCACCGTGCGCCGGTTCGCACGGTTGGGGGTCGATCACCGGGGGCGACTAGTTGTGCGCCTACGCCGTCTCGTTAGGTGTCGAGAGAGCGCAAGCCGGCGGGAGGCCCTGTCACCCCGCCGTCGGGGGTCAGGAGCCGTCCAGGCCTCGAGTCGCCACGGTTGTGCCAGAGGGGAGCTTCAAAGGGGCCGCTGCGCGGCGCACTTCCAGGGTCATCGCTCGATCGCCTCGATGACGAGGATGGCCGCGACCAGGAGGCCGAGACCGACCAGGCCGATGGACTGGCACGCCGCTACTAGAGGCGGCAGGGCGATGGCGAGTAGCATGGGTTCCACGAGAGCGCTCCTAACGCTGTCGTCTGGCCCCGCACGGTTACCGCCGTGGCGGGGCCGATTCATGCCCCGAACCGGCGCTTAGATACGCACTGTGTACGCACGAACCCAAGCAAGAAGCCCGAGACTCTGACTTTTCCGCAGAATCTCGGGCTTCTTGGCTGGTGGACGTAAAGGGACTCGAACCCCTGACCTCTCGCGTGTGAAGCGAGCGCTCTAACCAGCTGAGCTATACGTCCGTGGTGCTGCCGCGGTGAGGCGGTGAAGCCAGTGCAGAGTACCTGGCGCTCTCCCCCTTCGTCACATCGGGCTACGCACCCAGCCCGGGGAGCATCCGCAGGTACTCCTCGACGACGTCCGGGGTCCACCCCGGGAGCCCGGTGACGAGGAGGGCGAGGTAGAAGCACAGCCAGCCGATCGCGACCGAGACCATGACGAGCGGGATCTTCGCGGCGAGGGGCAGGTGACGGGCCCACTGCTCGAAGGACTTCACCTCGGCCTTGACGAACTGCGTGACCCGGCGGGCCCACATGTACTCCGTCGACCACAGGAAGAGGCCGACGAAGATGACGACCCAGCCCGGGCCGACGAGGGGGACCATGGGGATGCCGACGACGATGAGCGCCAGCCCGGCGACGAAGACCCCGATGCGGTAGACCGGGCCGAGCACCGGGTTGAGGCGCACCGCGCGCCGCCACCGGATCGTGTCCTCCTCGGGGTCGATCGTCTGGTTCTCGCCGAAGCGCTCCAGCAGCTCCTCGCGCACGAGCTCGTGCTGGTCGCGCCGGATGGCTCGGTACGGACGACGGTGACCCTGCGCGTCGAGCCCGAGGCCCCGACGCTCCTCCTCCTGCTGCTCCCCCCGCGTGGCCTCCATCGAGGTCACGGGTCCATCCGCTCGGCGGAGCGGGTCGCGAAGATCGCCGCCGCCTGGTCGGTGACCGGGGTCTGGGTCGCCAGGGCGCGGCCGTCGACGGTCGCGATCGGCTGGACGTCGCGCATCGTGTTCGTGAGGAAGGCCTCGTCGCTCGTCTCCATGGCGTCCGCCGGCAGGGTCTCCTCGCGGACCTCGAGACCGGCCTCGCGGCACCACTCGATCGTCACGGCGCGGGTGATGCCGGCCAGGCAGCCCGACTCGAGCGGCGGGGTGAGGACGACGCCGTCTCGGACGACGAAGACGTTCGACCCCGTGCCCTCGCACAGCTCGCCGCGGGTGTTGAGGAAGATCGCCTCGTCGGCGCCCTGGCTCTTCGCCCGGGCGAGCGCGATGACGTTCTCCGCGTAGGACGTCGTCTTCAGCCCCGCGGTCGCCGCGCGCTCGTTGCGCGTCCACGGCACGGTCGCGACGTGGGCGTGGCTCGGCAGCGGCGAGGCGGGCACGAGGCCCACGACGTAGGTGAGCGGGGTGTCCGAGCGGTCCGAGCCGAGCGGCCCGACTCCCCCGGTCACCGTCCAGCGCAGCCGGCCCAGCGGCATCGGGCCACCGGCGGCGAGCACCGCCTCGACCCCCTCGTCGAGGTGGTCGGCGTCGAAGCCCGTGAGCCCGAGACCCTCGAGCGTGCGCTCGAGGCGACGCAGGTGACGGGTGCGCCCGAAGACGACCCCGTCGACGACCTTGCACGTCTCGAAGCCCCCGTCACCGACGGTCAGACCGTGGTCGAGCGCGGTGAGAGATGCCTGCCCCCCGTCCACGAGCTCGCCGTTGACCCAGACCGTGACACCCATGCTCATACCCCAACTCTTCCAGATGACAGACCGACGAGCCTGCCCGCCTTGAGCTCGGTCTCGCGCCACTCCTGGCCCGGGTCCGACCCCCACGTGATGCCGGCGCCCGTGCCGAAGCGCAGGACGCGCCCGGCGGGCCCCTGCTCGGCGTAGAACGTGCGGATGCCCACCGCGAGTTCCCCCCGTCCCGCGTCGGCGTCGACCCACCCGATCGCGCCGCAGTACGGACCCCTGCGGACCGGCTCGAGCTCGCGGATCACCTGCAGCGCAGAGGACTTCGGCGCACCGCTCACCGACCCGGGCGGGAAGGTCGCCCCGACCAGCTCGGCCCACCCGATACCCGGTCGCAGCCGGGCCGCGACGTCGCTCGTGAGGTGGAGCAGACCCGGGTGCTCCTCGAGCGCGCACAGCGCCTCGACGTCGACCGTGCCGGGGACGGCGACGTGGCTGAGGTCGTTGCGCACGAGGTCGGTGATCATGACGTTCTCGGCGTGGTCCTTCGCCCCGAGGTCGGAGGGCACCCGCCCGGTCCCCTTGATCGGGCGGCTCACCACCCGATCGCCGTCGCGCAGCAGGTAGGCCTCGGGCGAGGCGCACACGACGTCGAGCCCGGCGGAGGGCACGTGGACCAGCCCGGCGAAGGGGGCGGGGTTGCCCTCCTCGAGCACCGCCGCCAGGGCGGGGAGGTGGGCCTGCGGCGCCAGGGGCGCCGTGAGGACCCGGCAGAGGTTGACCTGGTAGACCGTGCCGGCCGCGACGTGCTCGCGGACCCGCTCGACCCCGGCGAGGTACTCCCCCTCCGACATCGAGGACGACCACCTACCGGGCGGGACCCACGGACCCGTGGCCGGGGCGTCGGAGGTCTGCTCCGCCCGGGCGAAGCGGACCGCCGTCACCTCGCCCTCGAAGGTCACGACGACCGCCCACTGGCCGCCGTCGTCGAGGTCGGCGAGGTCGGTGCTCACCGCCACGGGGTCGGTGAGCAGCCGGCGGCCGAAGCGGGCGTACTCCACGGCCGCAGCATAGGGGCGCCCCCGAGGCTGGACGGCGCACGCCGCTAAGCCCCACGACGGGGCCGACGTGTGGTGGGTTGTCCCCATGCCGGTCATCGGACACCACTGCAGCCACGAGCAGATCAGCCCCCGCCAGCTCCTCCTCGACGTCCAGCACGCCGAACGAGCCGGCTTCACCGCCGCGATGTCGAGCGACCACCTCGTGCCGTGGAGCGCGCGGCAGGGCGAGTCGGGCTTCGCGTGGAGCTGGCTCGGCGCCGCACTCGCGACGACGGACCTCCCCTTCGGCGTCGTCAACGCCCCCGGTCAGCGCTACCACCCGGCGATCCTCGCCCAGGCGATCGCGACCCTCGGCCAGATGTACCCGGGTCGCTTCTGGGCGGCGCTCGGCTCCGGCGAGGCGGCCAACGAGCACGTCACCGGGCAGGGCTGGCCGCGCAAGGAGATCCGTGACGAGCGGCTGCGCGAGTGCGTCGACGTCATCCGCCGGCTCCTGCGCGGAGAGGTCGTCAGCCACGACGGCCACGTCGTCGTCGACCGCGCGCAGCTGTGGACCCTCGCCGACCCCGTGCCCCGTCTCGTCGGGCCGGCCGTCACGCCGCAGACCGCCGCCCGCCACGCCGACTGGGCCGACGGCCTCATCACCGTCAACCAGCCGGTGGAGCGCCTGCGCGAGGTGCTCGCCGCCTACCGCGACGCCGGCGGCCGCGGCCCGGCCCGGCTGCAGGTGCACCTGTCGTGGGCGCCCACGCAGGAGCAGGCCGAGGCGATCGCCCACGACCAGTGGCGCAGCAACACCGTCGGGCCGCCGATCGCGTGGGACGTCGACAGCGTCGAGGGCTTCGACGCCATCGGCGAGCACGTCACCCGCGAGTCCGTCGCCGAGGCCGTGCGCATCTCGGCCGACCCGGGTCAGCACGTCGAGTGGCTGCAGGAGTACCTCGAGATCGGCTACGACGAGCTCTACCTCCACTTCGTCGGGCAGGACCAGCGCGAGTACCTCGACACCTTCGCCGAGCAGGTGCTCCCGCACCTGGGGCCGACCCGCCCCGAGACGACCCGGCCCGAGACGACACCCGGCACGACCCAGCCCGACCCGAAGGGAGCCCGGTGAACCTCACCGACACCGCCGACCTGTGGTGGAAGCACGCCGTCCTCTACTGCGCCGACGTGCAGACCTTCGTCGACTCCGACGGCGACGGCTGCGGCGACCTCACCGGCATGGCCGAGCGTGTCGACTACCTCGCCGACCTCGGGATCACCTGCCTGTGGCTCATGCCCTTCTACCCGACGGCCGACCGGGACGACGGCTACGACATCACCGACTTCTACGGCGTGGACCCGCGGGCCGGCACACCCGGCCACATGGTCGAGCTCGTCCACCTCGCCCGCTCGCGCGGCATCCGGGTCATCGTCGACTTCGTCATGAACCACACGAGCGACCAGCACCCGTGGTTCACGGAGTCGCGCAAGAGCACCGACAACCCCTACCGCGACTGGTACGTCTGGCGCTCCTCGACGCCGCCGGACACCTCCGACCAGGTGGTCTTCCCCGACCAGGAGGACTCGATCTGGGAGCTCGACGAGCGCACCGGCGAGTACTACCTGCACAACTTCTACAAGACCCAGCCCGACCTCAACATCGCCAACCCCGCGGTCCGCGACGAGATCGCCCGGACGATGGGCTACTGGCTCCAGCTCGGCGTGAGCGGCTTCAGGGTCGACGCCGTGCCCTTCCTCTTCGCCGAGGACACCCTGCCCGAGTCCGAGCGGAAGTTCCCCGCCTACGACCCGCACGAGTACCTGCGCAGCCTGCGCCGCTTCGTCTCGCGGCGCGGGGGCAACGTCATGCTGCTCGGCGAGGTCAACCTCCCCTACCCGGAGCAGAAGCTCTTCTTCGGGGGCACCGACGCCGACCAGCTGACGACGCAGTTCGACTTCGTCGGCATGCAGGCGACCTACCTCTCCCTCGCCCGTCACGACGCCCGCCCGCTGGCCAAGGCGCTGCGATCCCGCCCGCGGCTGTCCGACGAGAGCCAGTGGGCGAGCTTCATGCGCAACCACGACGAGCTCACCCTCGACAAGCTCACCGACGACGAGCGGCAGGAGGTCTTCGACGCCTTCGGCCCCGAGCCGCAGATGCAGCTCTTCGACCGCGGGCTGCGCCGCCGGCTGCCGACGATGCTCGGCGGCGACATGCGCCGCATCCGGATGGCGTACTCGCTGATGTTCTCGCTCCCGGGCACCCCGGTGCTCTTCTACGGCGAGGAGATCGGCATGGGCGAGAACCTCGACATCCCCGGTCGGCTGGCCGTGCGCAGCCCGATGCAGTGGGACCCCTCGGGCGGCTTCAGCCAGGCGCCCGAGCGTCAGCAGGTCCGCCCGATGACGTCGGGCCCGTGGGGGCCGGAGCGGATCAACGTCGCCGACCAGCGCGGCGACGTCGACTCGCTGTGGCGCTTCGTCTCCCGGCTCATCCAGCGCTACCGCCAGAGCCCGGAGATCGGCTGGTCGCAGGTCGAGGTGCTGCGCGGCACGCCGCACTCGGTCCTCGCGCACGTGTGCCGCAAGGACGAGTGGCGCATGGTCGCTCTGCACAACTTCTCCGGCGAGCCGGTCGAGATATCGGTCACCGTGCCCGACCTGCCGGACGAGTGCTCCTTCGTCGACCTGCTCACGCCGGGCGCGCCCCGTCGCATCGAGCCTGGGCCGAAGGGGGTCCTCGAGACGACGATCGACGGCTACGGCTTCCTCTGGCTGCGGGTCTGCTCCGCGCAGGACACCCGGGTGGCGTGATGGCGAAGGGGGACGGCGGTCGAACCGACGACGGGCGGGACGTCGCCCCGGGCGACGGGCGGGACGAGACGGCGACCGAGCGCTTCGACCGCAACTGGGAGGAGCTCCTCCAGGAGCTGCGGGTCGTCCAGACCGGCGTGCAGATCCTCGCCGGGTTCCTGCTCACCCTGCCCTTCCAGGCCCGTTTCACGGTGCTCGAGCCGCACCACCGGGTGATCTACCTCGTCGCCTTCTGCCTCGCGCTCCTCGCGACGGCGCTGCTCGCCGCACCGGTGAGCGCGCACCGGCTGCTCTTCCGCCGGCACGCGAAGCGCGAGCTCGTCGCCTTCGGCAACCGGTGCGCCCAGGGCGGCATGGTCTCGCTCGCCCTCAGCCTGCTCGCCGTGCTCTACCTCATCGTCGAGGTGCTGCTCGGCACCCCGGCTGCGGTCACCGCGCTCGTCGTCGGCGCCGCCGTCTTCCTCGCCCTGTGGGTCGTGCTGCCCATGCAGATGGGGCGGGCCGCCGGTCGTGCCGGCAGCCCGCCCCCTTCGCGGTCCTCGTCCTGATCGCTCAGGTGTAGAAGGGTCGGTCCTCGTGGGCCGGGTCGGTGACGTTGGGGTGGACGCGCTCGACCTCGTCGGCCGGGGCATCGTAGACGCCGAGGACGGCGCCGTCATCGGTCTCGATGACCAGCCGCGAGCGGATGCCGCGCTGGATCGCCTCGGCGACCGAGCGGGCGACGACCGTGGGCTGGTCCCCGGCACCGGTCGCGGCCATCGCCTCGTGGACGCGCTCGGTGAGCTCGTCCTGGGTGAGCCCGCCGGCCTCGCCGACGACGCGGAGCAGGGCCGCGGCCTGGGCCCGGACCGCCTCGGTGCCGACCTCGCCGGCGATGGTGTTGAGGACGACCCGCTCGCCGGACTTCGAGACGTGCGGGTGCACCTCGGTGTCGTGCTCGGGGCCGTGGGTGGGGGCGACCTCGACGGTCTCGCCGTCGCGTGTCCCGCGCTCGTCGTGCGCCGCGAGCTCCTCGCGGCGTGGGTCCTGCGTCATCGCTTCACTCCCTTGTCGACGGTGTCAGGCCAGGCTATCCGCGCAGGTGCACGGATCGGCTCCGCGGAGCCCGGCTGTCCAGGGTGGCCTCACCACGCGGGGTCGAGCTGGTCCCCGAGGACGAGGGCGGTGAGCTCGCGGCGGCTGTGCACCCCCGCCTTGGCGAAGATCGCCTTGAGGTGGTCCTGCACCGTGTGGCTGCTCATGTGCAGCTGCTCGGCCACCGATCGCGTGTCCGCGCCCCGCACGACGAGCACGAGGACGTCGCGCTCGCGCGGGGTCATGCCCAGGGCGTCGACGACGAGCGGGAGGAGCTCGCGGGGGCGCGACTCCGTGATCGTGACGCCGACGAGGTCCCCGTCGGGCGAGCCCAGCGGCGTCGCGTGCACGGTGCACCACCGTCCGTCGGCCAGGCGCACCCTCGTCGTCGGGTGGTGCGCCCCCTTCGTCGCCCGGGTCGCCGCGGCCGCCGCGGCGAGCGACGCGAGCAGCCCCTCGCTCGCCTCGGCCCCGTCGCCGTGGTGGAGCGAGACGAGCTGCTCGACGCCTCCGGGCGAGGACAGGACCACCTCGCCCCGCGCGTCGAGGACGACCATCGTGGGGGTGGAGTCGTCGGTCACCGTGCGCCGACCGGCCCACATCCCGAGGACCCCACGGCGCACCGCGCGGGCGAAGGAGGGGCACAGGGCCTCGACGAGCGCGACCTCCCACGGCTCGAAGTGCCCGCGGAGCCGGTAGAGGAAGACGGCCCCCCACGACCGGTGCCCGTCGGTGGCGAGGGCGCGCAGCTCGTCGGCGCAGCCGAGGACGGGGCTCATGAGGTCGCGCATACGAGGTGAGCGGGAGAGGTCTCCCCCGGTGACGTCGTGCACGCCGAGCGCGGCGCAGCCGGAGCGCGCCATGGCGAGCACCGAGGTGGGGTCGTCCTGGCCGTACTCGAGGCGCGCCCACTCGCGGTCGTGCGCCGCCCAGGCCACCGCGCAGCCCTCGCGCAGGCAGACCCCCGTGGGCATGAGCGACGCCGGGTCGAGGGTGCCGAGAGACCAGCCGTCGTGCGGCACCGCGCGCTGCAGGGACTGCATCGCCTCGTGCGCGAAGGTCTCGAGGTCGACCTGGGCCCGCGCGAGGACGGCGACATCTGCCACCACGCGGTCGCGCACCAGATCTCTGTCCATCGACGACCACCTCCCGAACGGCGTCACCGGACCCCCAGCATTGTGGGGCAGGTCACCCTCCGCCGGGGCGGAATCGGACAAAGCCGCGGCTCGGGGATGGGCAGGCCCTGGGGGCCTGCACGACCCTTCATGGGATCCGAGCACCGTCGCGAGACGAGCCCGCCGGGGAGGGCGGGCGCGTGGTCGGACCCCACGTCACGAGGAGCAGCCCATGTCATCGAGCCGTCTGAGAGCCCGTCACCAGCACCCGGGTCGCCGTCGAGGGCTCCGACCCGTCCTCGCCGCCGCCGCGGCAGCCGTCCTGGGTCTGAGCCTCGCGCCGCCGACGTCCGCAGCACGACCCCCCGGGGGCCCCGAGGGGCACCCGCGCTGGGTCTCGACGATCGACGACAGCGTCCTCGCACCCTTCCAGCTCGCCGTCGAGGGGCGCGACGTCTACGCGACCGACGGCTTCCTCGGCACCCTCACGAGGTACTCCCGATCGGGCACCAAGACCGTGCTCGCGCGGGTCGAGGGCGGTGAGATCGCCGGCGTCGACGTGGCGAAGGGGGGCCGCACGTGGGCATACGCGAGCACCTCTGCCGACGGGCGCAGCACCCTGACGATCCAGTCGAAGGGACGGCCGGACGTCGTCGCCGACCTCGGCGCGTACGAGCAGACCGTCAACCCGGACCAGGGGGTCACCTACGGCATCATCGCCGGCGGCAACCCCTGCGCCGAGGAGGTCTTCGGCGGGCTCACCGGGGGCCAGGCGACGTACACGGGCATCGTCGAGTCGCACCCCTACGCGGTCGCCGCCCTGCCGGACGGGTCCTGGGCGGTCGCCGACGCCGCGGGCAACTCCGTGCTGCGGGTCGACCGCCGCGGACGCATCTCGACGCTCGCCCTCGCGCCACGCCGGCCGCTGCTCATCACGACGGAGATCGCCGCGTCGATCGGTCTGCCCGACTGCACCGTGGGCGTCACCTACGCCTTCGAGGGTGTCCCCACCGATGTCGAGGTGGGCCCGCGCGGCCGGCTCTACATGAGCTCGCTGCCCGGCGGCCCCGAGGACCCGAGCCTGGGTGCCCGGGGCGCCGTCTTCACGATCGGACGCCACGGCGCGGTGACGAAGGTCGCCTCCGGATTCCTCGGGGCGACGAACCTCGCGGTGCAGGGCGACACGCTCTACGTCGCCGAGCTCTTCGGCGGCCAGGTGACGGCCGTGCACGGCCGGCACCGCTGGGCCGCCTACCGGATGGAGCGGCCCCTGGCCGTCGAGGTGAGCGGGCGCACGATGTACCTCGGCCAGCTCGCGGACATCGACTTCGAGACGGGCACGCCGCGGGCCCCGGGGTCGATCGTCAAGGTGTCGCTGAAGCACCACCACCATCACCACCACTGATCGCGGTGGGAGGACACCGGCGGCACGAGCCCCGGTGGCATGACGAAGGGCCCCGACCTGGTGGTCGGGACCCTTCGTCTGCGGTGGGCGATACTGGGTTTGAACCAGTGACCTCTTCCGTGTCAAGGAAGCGCGCTACCGCTGCGCCAATCGCCCGGGGTCCTGCTAGGTCCTGCGTCGAGGTGGAGACGGGATTTGAACCCGTGTAGACGGCTTTGCAGGCCGTTGCCTCGCCTCTCGGCCACTCCACCACTGGAGGCGGTGAACCTTCCGAGCGGATGACCGGCCTCGAACCGGCGACCTCAACCTTGGCAAGGTTGCGCTCTACCAACTGAGCTACATCCGCACTTCCGCTCCGGGCTTCCTTGCCCCTTGCGTGCGGTGTGACAGTAGCCCAGACGGACGGTGAACTCCAAACCGACTCCTGGGGCGGTCCTCGCACCCCCGTCGTCAGGCCTGCGCGATGGACCGGTCGGCCGCCGAGTGGGGCCACAGGGAGCGCACGGCGGCGTTGAGCGCGGCCCCGACGAGCACGGAGATCGCGATCGCGTAGAGGCCGACGATGAGGATGATCGGGGTGCTCAGCGGGCCGTAGATCGAGGTGCCGCCGAGGGAGCCGGCGACGAGGGTGCGCACGAGCCAGGCCGACAGGACCCACAGCACGAGGGTGAGGGCGGCGCCGGGCAGGTCGCGGCGCCAGGGGTCGCGCTGCGGGGTCGAGAGGTGGAAGAGGGTCGTGACACCGGCGAGCACGAGGACGGACACGACCGGCCAGTAGAGGGCCACGAGCCAGTCCGCGGGGTCGGGCAGCAGGGAGCCGATCGCGCTCGGCCCGACGAGGACGAGCGGCATCATGACGACGCCGAAGAGCAGCCCGAGGGTGTAGATCGACAGGCTCATCGCCCGCGTGCGCACGATCCCGCGGATGCCGGACTGCCCGTACATGATCGAGATGGTGTCGATGAAGACGTTGAGCACCCGCGAGCCCGACCACACCGACAGCAGGAAGCCGATGGAGATGAGCTCGCCGCGCCCGGCGCGGAAGACCTCGTCGACCGTCGGCAGCAGCAGGTCGTCGATGACCTGCGGGGTGAGGAAGCTGCCGGCATAGCTGGCGATCCGCTCGGTGAAGTCGTCGACACCGCTCTGCCCCACCGCGCTGCCGACGTAGCCGACCCCGCCGAAGAGCCCGAGGACGAGCGGCGGGAGGGACAGCAGCGCGAAGAAGCCGGCCTCCGCGGCCAGCCCGGTGACCCGGTAGCGCAGGCAGATGCGGACCGTCTCGCGCACGAGCCGGACGAGGGCGAGGGCGAAGGGGACGCTCTCGAGCCCGTCGCGCACCCTCGCCCGTGTGCTCACGCTCTGCACCGTAGAGCCCGCACGGCCCGACCGGCGTGACCCACGCGGGAGGAGCGGCTCGTCGGGGTGGCCTCGTCCCTCGCACCTCGACCGGCGAGGGCTTCGTCGGTCGAGGCGCGACGGGCCCTACGGGCCCGAGCCTCGAGACCACCGGACCGGCCGCCTATCCTCGCGCCATGCCGACCCACGACGTGACGAACCAGCCGCCCCCCTTCGTCGGGGTCGACGTCTACGGCAGCGACCCGACCCTCACCGAGGCCGTCGAGCGCTGGGTCCCCGGGACCGGGCGGGCCGACGCCCACGCAGCGCTGCACGCGCTCGGCGAGCGGGCGGGCAGCGCGGAGGCGGCCGAGCTCGCGGATCGGGCCGAGCGCAACGCCCCCCGGCTGCGCACCCACGACCGCTGGGGGCACCGCGTCGACGAGGTCGACTACGACCCCGCCTGGCACGACCTCATGCGCGTCGCCGTCGGTGCCGGGCTCACCGCCGCCACCTGGGCGGCCGGACGGGGCACGGGCGCTCACGTGCGGCGGGCGGCCGGCTTCGTCACCTGGTCGCAGGTCGACGCCGGCCACATCTGCCCGGTGACGATGACCCATGCCGCCGTGCCCGCGCTGCGCCACTCCCCCGAGCTCACGACGCGCTACGAGCCCGGTCTCGCGTCGCGCGAGTACGACCCGGGTCTGCGAGCGCCGGCGCTCAAGGCGGGGCTCGTCGCCGGCATGGGGATGACGGAGAAGCAGGGCGGCTCCGACGTGCGCGCCAACCGCACGCTCGCGACGCCGGCGCCGGACGGGCCGCTGCCCGGGCGCACCTACCGGCTCACCGGGCACAAGTGGTTCTGCTCGGCCCCGATGAGCGACCTCTTCCTCGTCCTCGCCCGCACCGACGGGCAGGACGCGCCGAGCTGCTTCGCCGTGCCGCGCGTCCTCGACGACGAGACGCGCAACCCCTTCGCCCTCCAGCGCCTCAAAGACAAGCTGGGCGACCGCTCGAACGCCTCCTCCGAGGTCGAGCTCGACGGCACGTGGGGCTCGCTCGTCGGCGAGGAGGGGCGCGGGGTGCGCACGATCATCGACATGGTCGCCGCGACCCGTCTCGACTGCGTCCTCGGGTCGGCCGCGACCACCCGCGCCGCCCTCGCCCGGGCCGTGCACCACGCCCGGCACCGTCGCGCCTTCGGCGCGCTGCTCGTCGACCAGCCGCTCATGCGCTCGGTGCTCACCGATCTCGCGCTCGAGTCGGAGGCGGCCACCCTGCTCGGCATGCGGCTGGCCCACGCGGTCGACACCGGCGAGGTCGAGCTGGCACGCCTCGGTGTCGCCGTCGGCAAGTACTGGGTGTGCAAGCGCACGCCGACCCTCGTCGCCGAGGCGCTGGAGTGCCTCGGCGGGGCGGGCTACGTCGAGGAGAACGGTCTGGCCCGTCTCTACCGCCAGGCCCCCCTCAACTCGATCTGGGAGGGCTCGGGCAACGTCAACGCGCTCGACGTCGTCCGGGCGATCAGCCGCGAGCCCGCGAGCCTCAAGGCCCTCCTCGAGGAGGCCGCCGTCGCGCGGGGCAGCTCGTCGACGCTCGACCGGGCGCTCGACGCCGTCGAGACCGCCTGCGCGGCCGTCGCGCTCGACCCGCTCGCGGCCCAGGCCGGCGCCCGGCGCCTCGTCGAGGACCTCGCCCTCGTGCTCCAGGGCAGCCTCATGACGCGCTACGCGCCACCGGAGCTCGCCGAGGCCTTCGTCGAGTCACGCCTGGGCGCGGGTGCCCGTCTCGGGCTCGGGTCGATCGATCCCCGTCTCGCGTCGCTCGCGGCGCCCGTCGCGCTCGGACGCTGCTGACGGTGCGCGTCCCGCCTGGTCGCCGCTGACGCTCAGGTGTGCTCGAGGCGCTCCTGCTCGACCTCGACGTCGAAGTCGGCAGCCGGCCACCGCGGGTCCATCGCCTCGAGGTGCTCCTTGAGCAGCTGCATGACGGCCAGACGGGCGTACCACTTGCGGTCGGCGGGCACGACGTACCACGGCGCGCTCTCGGTCGAGGTGCGCTCGAGGACGCTCTGGTAGGCCTCCATGTACTCGTCCCAGTGCTCGCGCTCGTCGATGTCGCCGGGGTTGTACTTCCAGTGCTTGTCGGGGCGGGCGAGACGCTCGGCGAGGCGGGCGCGCTGCTCGTCCTTGCTGATGTGGAGCATCACCTTGACGACCGTTGTGCCGCTCTCGACGAGACCGCGCTCGAAGGTCGCGATCTGGCCGTACCGGCGCGACCACTGCGCGCGCGGCACGAGGTCGTGGACGCGCACGACGAGGACGTCCTCGTAGTGGCTGCGGTCGAAGACGCCGATCTCGCCGGCCCGCGGCAGTGCGCGCCGGATCCGCCACAGGAAGGGGTGACGCCGTTCCTCGTCGCTCGGCACCTTGAAGCTCGTGAGCGCGACACCCTGCGGGTCCATGGCCCCGACGACGTGGCGCATGATGCCGCCCTTGCCCGAGGTGTCCATGCCCTGGATGACGAGCAGGACGCTGCGCTGACCGCCGCCCTTGGACTCGGCGTACAACCGCTCCTGCAGCTCGCTGACGACGTCGGCGAGCTCGGGCATGAGCTCGGCAGCCGCGGCCTTGTCGCCGTCGAAGCCCGGCGTGCCACGCGTGTCGATCTCGTCGACCCGAGTCGTCGGACCGGCGCGCAGCGCCTCGCCGAAGGTCTGGGGCACGGGTGCCCCCTTCGTCACCGTCGTCTGCACGGGCTCGCCGGGGGCTGACTTCTTCGGCCCTGCGCCCGTGCGGTCCGCCCCCTTCGGGCGCTTGTCCTTCGAGCGCTCGTCCTTCGCGCTCTTCGCCGATGTCTTCGTCTTCTTCGACCCCTTCGCCATCGGCCCATCATGCCCACCGGTCCGGGCCCGTGGGGCTGCGAGGATGCCGCCATGCGCGCCCTCATCGCTCCCCCGCACGTCGACCTGCCCGACGGGACCCTCGACGACGCCGCCGTCGACGCGCTCTACGCCCACGACGGCGAGCTGCTGCGCCTCAGCTTCGTCTCCACCCTCGACGGCGCCGCGACGGGCGGCGACGGGGTGTCGGGCTCGATCAACACCGAGGCCGACGGCCGTGGGTACCGGGCGATGGGCCGGGCGGCCGACGTCGTGCTCGTCGGTGCCGGCACGGCCCGGGCGGAGGAGTACGGGTCCCGGTCGACGCCGCTCGTCGTCGTCAGCCGCCGCGGCGAGCTGCCCGGCTCGGTCCGCGAGGGCGACGGGACCGTCGTCCTCGCCACGGTGGCCGCCTCCGGCGTGCCCGAGGGCGAGCACGTGTGGCACGTCGGGCAGGACGAGGTCGACCTCGCGGCCCTCGTGCAGCGGTGCCGCGCGGCCTTCGGCCCGCACGTCCTGTGCGAAGGGGGACCGAGCCTGGCCGGGGACCTCGTCGCCGCGGGCCTGGTCGACGAGCTCGGCCTGTCGTGGGCGCCCTCGCTCGTCGTCGGGTCGCCCGACGACCACCCCCGGATCCTGCGCGGTCCTGCCGCCGAGGTCGCGCTCGAGCCGGTGCACCTCCTCGAGGAGGACGGCACCCTCGTCGGGCTGTGGCGCGTGCGCCGCTGACGCACCGCGGTCAGAGCACCGGGGCCGGTGCGGGCGCGGGGTGGGGCGCCGGTGCGAGCGCCGGACGACCTCAGCGCACGAAGTCGCCGACGACCCGGTCCCACCGGTGCGGGTCGACGTTCCACTCCTTGCAGTGCCGGGCGAGCGACCACGGCTCGAAGGTCACGAGGTCGGGCCGGGCGGCGGCGAGACGCTCGGAGGGCCCGACCGGCACGAACTCGTCGTCACGGGAGTGGATGAGCAGCAGCGGGTGGTGCAGCTCGTCGGCGCGGCGCACCCAGTCGGTGCGGGTGACGTCGACGGACTCGGTGAGCCCGACGAGACCGCGCGCCCAGCGCTGACCCATGAGGCTGCGTCCGAGGCTGCCGACCGCCCGGGGCACCGAGTGCAGCCGGGCATGGTGGGCGAGGACGTCGGCCCAGTCGACGACCGGGCCGTCGAGCACGGCCCGGCTGACGAGCGGGGCGAGCTCGGAGCGGTCGAGCACCTGGAGCACGATCGCCCCGCCCATCGACCAGCCGACGAGGACGATCTCCTGGGCACCCCGGGCGACGGCGAGGCGCATCGCGGCCTCGACGTCGCGCCACTCCGACAGGCCGAGGTTGTAGCGCCCGTCGGGGCCCAGCGGGGCCTCGGTGTCGTTGCGATAGCTCGGCACGAGCACGTCGAGACCGGCGGCGTGCAGCGCGGGCACGGCCCGCAACGTCTCGTAGCGCCGGGCCCCGCGCCCGTGGACGAGGACCGCCCAGCGCGAGTGGTCGGCTCCCTCGCTGGGCACCACCCAGGCCGGCATCGGCCCGACCTCGCCGTCGACGACGACGTCCTCGTGGTGCAGGCCCAGGTCCTCGCGGGGGTTGCGCGCGTAGTAGTAGCCGTTGACCCGCACCGGGCCCGGTCGGGCGGTGCCCCAGTCGACGCCGACCAGCCGCCGGCGCACCCGCTGGAGGCGGTGGTCGTGCTCGAGGACCTCGCCCACCCGGACGTGACCGCCGTCGCCGTCGACCCACAGGCCGTACAGGCCCGGCACGGTCGTCTCCGGCGTCGCGTCGAGGGTGACCGAGTCGTGATGGAGCACCCGGATCCGGGCGTCGTCGGGCCGGTAGGGGTCGGGCGTGAGCACGCGGCGGGCGAAGTAGGCCGCGGCGCCGAGCCACACCGAGCCGGCACCGGCCAGGGCGCCGCCCACGGCGGCACCGCCGTACGTCGCGGCGCGTCGGGTGGTCGTGCTGGGGCTCACGAGGCGATCCTCTCAGGTCATGATGGGCGGGTGAGGCAACCCATCGCGCTCCCCGTCGACCCCATGCTCGCCAAGGCCGCCGCCGCGGTGCCCGCCGCCGACGCGGTCGACGGGGGGTACGCCTACGAGCCGAAGTGGGACGGCTTCCGCTGCGTCGTCCTGCGCGACGGCGACGAGGTCGAGCTCGCGAGCCGCGGCAAGAAGCCGCTCACCCGCTACTTCCCCGAGGTCGTCGCGGCCTGCCTGGAGCACCTGCCCGAGCGGGTCGTCCTCGACGGCGAGATCGTCGTGCGCTCCGGCGAGCCGGGAGCCCAGCGGCTGCAGTGGGAGGCGCTCTCGCAGCGCATCCACCCCGCGGCGTCGCGCGTGACGAAGCTCTCGCAGGAGACCCCGGCCGAGGTCGTCGTCTTCGACCTGCTCGCCGTCGGCGACGAGGACCTCATGTCCACCCCCTTCGCCGAGCGCCGTGCGCGCCTCGAGGAGCTCTTCGCGCAGGTCTCTCCCGAGGCACCGATCCACCTGACCCGCGTCACCCGCGACCCGGACGAGGCGACGGACTGGTTCACCCGCTTCGAGGGGGCCGGTCTCGACGGCGTCGTCGCCAAGGCGCTCGCCTCGCCCTACTCCCCCGGCAAGCGCACGATGATCAAGGTCAAGCACAAGCGCACCGCCGAGGCCGTCGTCATCGGCTACCGCGTGCACAAGTCGGGGCAGGGCGTCGGCTCGCTCCTGCTCGGGCTGCACCACGAGGGGCAGCTCATCGGGGTCGGGGGGATCGCCGCCTTCACGACCGCGCGCCGTCTCGAGCTCGTCGACGAGCTCGAGCCCTACGTGCGCCGCGACGAGGAGGGCGAGGTCGTGCAGGCCGAGACCGACCGCTCGCGCTTCTCCTCGAGCAAGGACGTCTCCTACGTCCCGCTCCGCCCGGAGCTCGTCGTCGAGGTCGCCTTCGACCAGCTCGAGGGGTGGCGCTTCCGGCACGCCGTGCAGCTCGTGCGCTGGCGGCCTGACCGCGACCCTGAGTCGTGCACCCTCGACCAGATCGACCGCGCCCCGGCCTACGACCTCGGCGAGGTGCTCCTCGAGCGCGAGCCCTGATCGGCCGTGACGATCGGTAGCGTCTGGCCATGAGCCTCACGCGAGACAGCCACAACCTCACCGTCGACGGGCGTCCGGTGCGCGTCGTCGGCTCCACCGGTGCGATCCGCGCGACCTGGCGCCTCTTCGAGGGGGACCAGCTGCTCGCGCAGGAGGAGGTGCTCGCCGGGAGCCGAGAGCTCGTCGGCACGCTGTCGACGGGCACGCAGGTCGTCGCGACCGTGCACCAGTCGGCGCTGGGCAGCACGAAGGTCGTCGTCACCGCCCACGGCGAGACCGTCGCCGAGCTCGACGGCTTCGTGGCCTGAGACCTCGTCGCGCTCCGACCCGGTCGCTCCGGCGGTCGTCGCGGACCTCGTCGCGCTCAGCCCTCGACTCGGTTGCCGTCCTCGTCCCAGTGGGACGCCACCTTCTTGCTCGGCTGCACGCGTGGGGGCTCGCCGGGCATCTTGGGGTAGTCGGGCGGGAAGTTCAGCTCGCCGCCGGGCAGCTCCTCCCACAGCCGTAGCAGCGGTGCGAGGGAGTACGACGTGCCGTCCATGTCGGCCCACGGGTCGCCGTCGGCGAGCCTCTCGGGGACGGACAGCAGGTGCAGGGCCGCGGGGTCGTCGACCTCGGCGAGCTGCTCCCACGTCAGCGGGGTGCTCACCGGCGCCCCGGGGCGGGCGCGCAGGCTCCACGCGCTCGCGATCGTGCGGTCGCGGTTGTTCTGGTTGAAGTCGACGAAGATCCGCTCCCCGCGCTCCTCCTTCCACCACGCCGTCGTCACGCCGTCGTCACGGCGCTCGAGCTCGCGCCCGAAGCCGATCGCCGCGTGGCGCAGGTCCTCGAAGGAGTGCGTCGGCTCGACCCGGACGTAGATGTGGATGCCGCGGTTGCCGCTCGTCTTGGGGTAGCCGCGCATGCCGAGCTCCTCGAGCAGCTCACGGGCCACGCCGGCGACGCGCCGCGCGTCGGCGAAGGTCGTGCCGGGCTGCGGGTCGAGGTCGACCCGCAGCTCGTCGGGGTGGTCGACATCGGGCCGGCGCACCGGCCACGGGTGGAGCGTCAGCGCACCCATCTGCGCGGCCCACACGACCGAGGCGGGCTCGGTGGGGCACAGCTCGGCCGCGGTCCGTCCGCTGGGGAAGGTGATCTCGACGGTCTCGACGTAGTCGGGCGCGCCTCGCGGCAACCGCTTCTGGTAGAAGCCGTCGGCTCCCTTGTCCTGCGGGCCGACGGCCAGGCGCATGTCTTCGCGCCACCCGTCGGGCCAGCGCTCCATCGCCGTCGGTCGTTCGCCGACCGCGCGCATCATCGCCTCGCCGACGTCGGCGAAGTACTGGCACACCTCGAGCTTGGTGATCGGCGGCGTGCGCTCGGTCGCCTCGTAGATCACCCGGTCCGGGCTGGAGACGCGGACCTCGCGCTCACCGGCGGTGACGCTGCCCGCGGGGGTCTTGGCCATGCGCTCACGGTAGTGGTGGGAGGGGACAGCACGGTCCCCCTTCGCCCCCTGACGAAGTCCTGACCTGGTCTTGGCCAGAGGTTTACCCCGGACGCGGCGTGGCGTCACCCAGGGGTGCCTACCGTCTCTCTCGCCCCCTCTCTCCAGCTCAGGAGCAACCCCCGTGCCCTCTCGCCACACCTCGCCCCGACGCCGTCGCGCGCTCGCGGCGCTCACCGCCGTCCCGCTCGTCACCGCCGCCCTCGCCGTCACCGCGCCGAGCGCCACCGCCGTCTCCACGACGGTCGTCATCTCCGAGGCCTACGGCGGCGGCGGCAACTCCGGCGCCCCCTTCCGCAGCGACTTCGTCGAGCTCGCCAACCGCTCCGGCGCGGCCGTCGACCTCAGCGGCTGGAGCCTGGCCTACTACTCCGCGAGCGGCACGACCGCGCAGACGACGCCGCTGAGCGGCAGCATCGCCGCGGGTGGTCGCTACCTCGTCAAGCAGGCCGACGGCGCGAGCGCGACCGCCCCCGCGCTGCCCACCCCCGACGCGACCGGCACGGTCCCGATGTCCTCGAGCGGCGCCCGCGTCGTCCTGCGCGACGCGAGCGGGGGCGAGGTCGACCTCCTCGGCTGGGGCTCGGCGACGACCTTCGAGGGCGCGCCGGCCGGGGCGACGAGCAACACGACGTCCGTCGCGCGCCGGGACATCTGCGGCGACACGGATAACAACGCAGGCGATTTCGTCGTCGGGGCACCGACGCCGCAGTCCTCGACGACCCCGGTGACGACGTGCGAAGGGGGCGAGGAGCCGCCGGTCGACGAGCCGGAGACCATCGCGCAGATCCAGGGCGCGGCTCACCTCTCCCCGCTCGACGGGCAGCGGGTCAACGGCGTCGAAGGGGTCGTCACGGCGGTGAGCCGCAACGGCTTCTGGATGCAGTCGACCACCCCGGACGACGACCCCGCGACGTCCGAGGCGATCCTCGTGTACACCCGCACGGCGCCGACCGCGACGGTCGGCGACACCGTGAGCGTCGACGGCGCCGTCGACGAGTTCCGTCCCGGTGGCTCCAGCGGGTGGGACAACCTCACGACGACGCAGGTCGTCGGCCCGCGGGTCACCGTGACCGGCACGGCGCCCGTCCCGGCCCCGGTCGTCCTCGGCGAGGACCGCACCGCCCCGCAGCAGAGCGTCGATGCGGCGGACCCGAAGAACGTCGAGTACGACGGTGCCGAGTTCCGGCCCGAGCGCGACGCCATCGACTTCTACGAGTCACTCGAGGGCATGCGCCTCGGGGTGCGCGACGCGACCGCCGTCGGCCCGACGAACTCCTTCGGCGAGCTCCCCGTCGTGCCCGGCAGCGGCGTGCAGGCCACCCGCACCGCCTGGGGCGGCGTCGTCTACTCCGGCTACGACCGGCCCAACACGATGCGCGTCATCCTCGACGACTACCTCACCGGCGCCCTCCCGGCGGCCGACCAGGGCGACACCCTGCCGGGGCTCGTCACCGGCGTCCTCGACTACGACTTCGGCAACTTCAAGCTCCACGTCCAGGAGCAGCCGACGGTCGTCGACGGCCCGGCGCAGCGCGAGGTCGCGCCCGTCCAGCGTGACCGCGAGCTGAGCGTCGCGTCCTTCAACGTCGAGAACCTCGCTCCCACGAACCCGCAGGAGAAGTTCGACCGGCTCGCGGCGCAGGTCGTGACGAACCTGCGCTCCCCCGACGTCATCGCCGTCGAGGAGGTCCAGGACGACAACGGCGCCGTCGACGACGGCACCGTCGACTCGACCGCGACGACCGACAAGCTCGCGGCGGCGATCCTCGCCCAGGGCGGACCGCAGTACACGGCGCACTGGGTCAACCCGAAGGACAAGGCCGACGGCGGCCAGCCCGGCGGGAACATCCGCAACGTCCTGCTCGTGCGGGCCGACCGCGACGTCGACGTCATCGCCCGCGACGCGGGCGACCCCGAGCACGAGGCGCTCGTCGAGACGCGGCGCAAGGGCAAGCGGACCGAGCCCTACCTCACGACCTCTCCCGGTCGCGTCGACCCGACGAACCCCGCCTTCGAGAGCTCGCGCAAGCCGCTCGTCACCGAGCTGCGCTACCGCGGCGAGAGCGTCTTCGTCGTCGCCGTGCACCTGAGCAGCAAGGGCGGCGACGACCCGCTCTTCGGGCGCTGGCAGCAGCCGGTGCGCTCCAGCGAGGACGACCGGCATGCCCAGGCGCGCGCGGTGCGCTCCTTCGTCGACGACCTGCTCGACGCCGACAGCCAGGCCAAGGTCGTCGTCGCCGGCGACGTCAACGACTTCGAGTTCTCGACGACCGCGGACATCCTCGTCGACACCCTCGAGGGCAGCGGCTCGACGGCGCTGACCGACCTGCCGCGCACCCTGCCCGCCGGTGAGCGGTGGACCTACGTCTTCGACGGCAACAGCCAGGTCCTCGACCACATCCTGCTCAGCCCCTCGCTGGTGACGCGGGAGAAGGTCAACGGCCCGTGGCGGCCGGGCAAGCCGAAGGCGGGCGAGCCGGTCTTCCGCTACGACATCGTCCACACGAACGCCGCCTTCTCCGACCAGGACAGCGACCACGACCCGCAGGTCGTGCACCTGGACCTCAAGAAGTAGGGCTCGACCCCCCTTCGTACCGACGCCCTCACGCCCCGGGAACATCTGGGACGTGAGGGCGTTGGCATGATGTGATCCACCCCCGACCCGCGAAGGAGACCATCGTGGAGCCCACCGGCCGGCAGTACTCCGTGTCCAAGGACGACGCCCAGTGGCGGTCCGAGCTCAGCGCCGACGAGTACTCGGTGCTGCGTCAGGCCGGCACGGAGCGCCCCTTCACCGGCGAGTACACCGACACGACGACCGAAGGGGTGTACGCCTGCCGCGCGTGCGGCGCGGAGCTCTTCACCTCGACGGAGAAGTTCGAGAGCCACTGCGGCTGGCCCTCCTTCTTCGCCCCGCTCGCGCAGGACCGCGTCGAGTACATCCAGGACGACTCGCTCCCGGGCCGCCCCCGCGTCGAGGTCCGCTGCGGCAGCTGCGGCAGCCACCTCGGGCACGTCTTCGAGGGCGAGGGCTACGAGACCCCCACCGACCAGCGGTACTGCATCAACTCGATCGCCATGACCCTGCGCCCCGCCCAGGGCTGATCCCCCTTCGCCCCACCCGTCACCAGTTTCTCGGGTGACCCGATAAACCCCGGCTTGGCACCAGCAAGAAACTCGTGCGAAGCCGGGGTTTGTCATGCTCAGCGGGTCACGCGGCGACGGCGAGGGCTGCCGTGACGGCGGCGATGATGCGATCGGTGTGGAAGAGGTCCGCCCAGGTCAGCCGCACGACGACGTAACCGAGGGCGCGGAGCCGGTCCTCGCGCTTCTTCTCACGGAAGAGGGCGTCAGTGCCGCCCTCCGTGTACTTGACCTTGCCGTCGAACTCCAGCAGCACCCGGGTGCCCTTGATGCGCAGGTCGACCCGCCCGACGAAGACCCCGTCCTGGTCGGCGATGTCCACCTGCGACTCCACCTCGAGCCCCGCACCACGAAGGGCGACCCGGGTCACGCTCTCGCCGAGGGACTCGGCCGCCGCGTCGGCCCACGCGAGGGCACACGTGAGACGGGACGAGCGCGGGGTGCCGGCCATGGCCTCTCGGACGGCCTCGAGCTCGTGCATCGAGACCCTCCGCTCGTGGAGAGCGGCGTCGATCGACGCGACGCCGGCGGGGATCCCGTGGTCGACGGCCGTCTGGGCGAGCGCGTCGGGCAGGGGCACCGCCGGACCCCAGGGCGTGGCGACCGGCTCCTGGCGAAGGGGGCGGATGCGCAGCTGCTCGGTGAAGGCCTCGCGGGCGATGGGCCGGCAGATGTCGGTCCGGATCACCGCCACCTCGAAGGTCGGCACGCCATGAGCCTCGACGGCGGTGCCGCTCGCGAGGACGGCGTCCGGGTAGACCCGCAGGGCCGCCCGGGCGAGGAGGCGACGGTGCTCCCCCTTCGTCCACTCCCCGGGTCGGGTGTAGGCGCCCCGGCAGATCCTCACGATGACACCGCGGCGGCACCCGGCGGTGAGGACCTCGTCGCTCATGCCCGACCGCAGGGCGTCCTGGCGGGTGAAGATGCCGTCCGGCATCGCGAGCAGGCAGCTGAAGATGTCTGGGGTGACGAGATGCATGCGTCACGGTCGCGCTCTGTGCCCTGTCGGCGCCGTGGTCGACCCCGGGCTGTGGACGAGGTTCCCGAGCGGTCGGTGCCTGGGGACAACCACGTCGAGGGCACTGAGCAAGACAAACCCCGGCTCGGCAGGAGTTCGGGACTCGTGCTGAGCCGGGGTTTATCGGGTGACCCGAGAAACTTGGGGCAGGTGGGGCGTCAGCGGAGGCGGTCGACGAAGTCGGCCATCTCCACCCTCGGGCCGGTGTAGAAGGGGATCTCCTCGCGGACGTGGAGGCGGGCCTTGGAGGCGCGCAGCTCGCGCATGAGGTCGACGATGCGGTGCAGCTCGTCGGCCTCGAAGGCCAGCACCCACTCGTAGTCGCCGAGGGCGAAGGAGCTGATGGTGTTCGCGCGCACGTCCGGGTAGTCGCGGGCCATGGCGCCGTGCTCGGCGAGCATCGAGCGGCGCTCGGTCTCGTCCATGACGTACCAGTCGTAGGAGCGCACGAAGGGGTAGACGCACAGGTAGGCGCGGGGGTCCTCGCCGGCCATGAAGGCCGGGATGTGGCTGCGGTTGAACTCCGCCTGGCGGTGCAGCGCGGCCACCGACCACACGGGCTCGAGGTGCTGGCCGAGCGCGGTGCGCAGGAAGCGGTGGTAGGCGCCCTGCAGCTGCTCGATGGTGTCGGCGTGCCACCAGATCATGAGATCGGCGTCGGCGCGCAGACCGGCGACGTCGTACGTCCCGCGGATGCGCACCCCGTCGGCCTCGAGCTCGGCGAAGAGCTCGGCGACCTCGGCCGCCGCGCCCTCGCGGTCCTCGCCGAGGGGGCTCACCGCGGCGAAGACGGAGAACATCGCGTAGTGCACCGAGGAGTTGATCGCCTCGAGCTGCTCGCGCGACGGCTTGGACGGGGACGGACGGGTGCTCATGCGATCTCCTTGGTGTGGCTGAGCTGGTCGTGGGTGGTGTCTGCGGTGGCCCGGGCGTGGGCGATGACGGCGGCGATGCCGACCCCCTCGTAGGTCGCGCCGGTGACGGCGAGCCCGGGCAGGTCGGCGAGGCCGGAGACGACGCGGGCGACACGGGCGCGGTGGCCGACCGTGTACTGCGGCAGCCCCCCGCCCCAGCGCTGCACGTGGCTGTCGGCGACCTGCGGCACGGGCCGACCCAGCGCGGTCGCGACGTCGGCGAGGGCCCCGCGGACGAGCTCGGCGTCCTCGCGCTGCAGGCTCGTGGCGTCGCCGGCGCGTCCGACGGAGGCCCGCAGCAGGAGCAGCCCGTGCTCGCGCGCCGCCTGCGCCGCCCATGCCCACTTCGTGCTGACGAAGGTGCTCGCCTTGATGAGCCGCCCGTCCACCGCGGGCACGAGGAAGCCCGAGCCGGGCAGGTCATCCCAGCCGTCGCGGCCGACCGGGACCGCGATGGTCACGACGGCCATCGAGGCGGTCTCGACCTCGGCGAGCGCGTCGGCGGCGACGGGGGCGACGTCGCGCAGCAGGCGGGTCGCGGCAGGTGCGGGGGTCGCGACGACGACGGCGTCCGCGTCGATCGCCTCGGGCGCGGTCGTCGGGCCGACGACGACGCGCCAGCCCTGCGCGGTGCGCTCGACGCCACGGCTGATCGTGCCGAGGCGGATCTGCCCGCCGTGCGCACGCACGCGGTCCGCGAGCGCGAGCGGCAGCTGGTGGACTCCCCCGTCGACGCCGAGCAGGGCGGGTCCGCGCCGGCCTGTCGCCCCGCCTGCGCCCGAGGCGGGCGCCGCCGCGGGGTCGGCAGGAGGCACGAGCGCGCGGGCGCCGGCGGCGAGCGACCCGTGCTCGCGCGCTGCCTGCCACAGCCCGCCCATCGTCGAGGGGAGCGAGAGCTCGTCGACGCGACCGGCGTAGACCCCGCCGAGGAGCGGCTCGACGAGCCGGTCGACGACGGCGCGTCCGTACTCGGCGGAGATGCCCGCGGCCACGGAGACGTCGGCGTCGGGCCCCTCGCCGAGGGCTGCCGGTCCCCCCTTCGCCGCCCGCTCCTGCTCCTGCTCGGTGAGGACGCCGCCGGTCGTCGCTGCGTCCGCGGGCACCCCCATGTAGGTCCGGGTGGGCAGCGGCACGAGCCGGCCCCGGTCCCACAGCTGCGCGGGGACGGGCTCGGGGCGCACTTGGCGCTGCGCGAGACCGACGCGCTCCAGCGCCGCCGTCGCGTCGTCGGTGATCCGCACGGACTCGGCGCCGACGTCGAGGCGAACCCCCGCGACCTCGGCCGGTGCGACGACGCCGCCCACGCGGTCGCGCCCCTCGACGACGAGCACGTCGTGCCCGCGCGCGGCGAGCGACTCCGCGGTGGTCAGACCGGCGATCCCGGCCCCGATGACGACGACTCGAGCCATGCCCCCAACTCTGCCACCCACGCGTGACCCGATCGTGACCGCCCCGGCCGGAACCCCCCGCCCCGCCGACGCCGTCCCATCCCCGACGGCGCCGCACCCGGCGGTGCCGAGAGAGCAGGGGGCAGACGATGAGCACGCAGGCGAGCAGGACTCATGGCGAGGACAGCACGAAGGGGTGGCGCCGCTCGGCCGTCGGAACGGCCGCCGCGGCGCTGGTGGCGGCGGTGACGCTCACGGGGTGCGGCTTCGGCGGGTCGTCCTCCGACTCCGGCGTCCCCCGGTCCGAGGGCGCGACCGCCCAGGGCGAGGGAGGCGCCGCCGAGGACTCCTCGGTCGCCGACGACCAGGACGCGAGCCGACCGGCCACCGGCGCGAAGGGGGCGACGGGCGCGCGCTCCCAGCAGCGCACCGTCGTCTCGCAGCAGCGCCTGGCCCGCAGCGCGACCCTCGACCTCACCGTCGCCGACGTCGACCAGGCCGCGGCGAAGGTCCGCAGCGCGGCCGCCCGGGTCGACGGCGCGGTGACCTCGGAGGAGGTCTCCTCGGACGAGGGTCACGCGTGGGGCGAGGTGGTCGTCACCGTGCCGAGCTCACGTCTCGACACGACCCTCGACGCGCTGTCCGAGCTCGGGACCGTCGAGCGGCGCACGACCTCGACGAGCGACGAGAGCTCGACCTACACCGACACCGCCTCGCGCATCAAGACCATGCGGGCCTCCATCGCCCGCGTCCAGCGGCTCGTCGCGAGCACCGACGACATCGACCAGCTCGTCACCCTCGAGAGCGACCTGTCGACCCGCCAGGCCGACCTCGAGTCGCTCCTGGCCCAGCTCAAGGACCTGGAGCGGCGCACGAGCACCTCGCCGGTGACGGTCAGCCTGTCGCAGGAGGGCGCGCCGGAGCGCGAGGACGAGGACGCGACGGGCTTCGTCGCCGGGCTGTCGGCCGGCTGGGACGCCTTCGGCAGCTCGGCGGCCGTGCTGCTCACGGTCCTGGGGGCGCTCACCCCCTTCGTCGCGCTCGGGCTGCTCGTCACCGCGCCTCTCGTGTGGTGGTGGCGGCGCCGGCGGGTCAGCCCGCCGCTCGTACCGGCTGCTGGTGGACCAGCTCGACGACACGGGTGAGGACGTCGGGGTCGGTCGTGGGCAGCACGCCGTGGCCGAGGTTGAAGATGTGGCCCGGCGCGGCGTGGCCCTCGGCCACGATGCGCTCGACCGCCGCCGCCAGCGGCTCCCACGGGGCGAAGAGGAGGGCGGGGTCGAGGTTGCCCTGGACGGCGTGGCGGCCCTCGAGCCGCTCGATCGCGTCGGCCAGCGAGGTCCGGTAGTCGACGCCGACGACGTCGGCCCCCGCCGCGCCCATGTCGCGCAGCAGCTCGCCGGTGCCGACCCCGAAGTGGATCGTCGGGACGTCGAGGTCGGCGACCATCGCCAGGGCCGCGGCCGAGTGGGGCTGCACGTGCGTCACGTAGTCGGCCCGCGAGAGGAAGCCGGCCCAGGAGTCGAAGAGCTGGACGACGCTCGCGCCGGCCTCGACCTGCACCCGCAGGAAGGCGCCCGCGATCCGCGCGAGCCGCTCGCACAGGTCGTGCCACAGCTGGGGGTCGCCGTGCATGAGCGCCTTGGTGCGCTCGTGGTTCTTGCTCGGCCCGCCCTCGACGAGGTAGCTGGCGAGGGTGAAGGGCGCTCCGGCGAAGCCGATGAGCGGGACCGGGCCGAGCTCGGCGACGAGCCGGCGCACCGACTCGGTGATGTCCGGGACGTGCTCGGGCGTCAGCTCGGGCAGCCGGTCGAGGTCGGCGCGGGTGCGGAAGGGCTCGGCGACCACCGGACCCCGGCCCGGCACGATGTCGAGGTCGACGCCCACGGCGTGCACCGGCACGACGATGTCGGAGAAGAAGATCGCCCCGTCGACGCCGTGACGGCGCACCGGCTGCATCGTGATCTCGGTGACGAGGTCGGGCGTGCGGCACGCGGCGAGCATCTCGTTGCCCTCGCGCAGCGCGCGGTACTCGGGCAGCGAGCGGCCGGCCTGACGCATGAACCACACGGGCGTGCGGCGCACGGGCAGCCCCCGTGCCGCGCGGACGAGGTCGCTGTCCGCCGAGGTCGTCGCCGCCTCGAGCGGCTGCTGCAGGCCCGGTGCGGCACCGGTGCGGTCGGCGCGGGCGTCGGCGGTGGGGTCGGCGGTGCTCACGCCCCGATCCTCCCCCACGGCCGGGCCGGTGACGAAACCCTCGTCCCCCCTTCGCCCGCGGCTCAGCCGGCGGCGAGCAGGACGACGCCGAGGAGGGCGAGGACGACCCCGGCCGCCTGGACCGGCCGCAGCCGCTCGTGCAGGACGAGGGTCGCGAGCGCCACCGTGGCGACCGGGTAGAGCGAGGCGAGGACGCTGACGACCGACAGCGGGCCGCGCGTCGCGGCGAGCGCGTAGAAGACATTGGCCCCGAGGTCGGCGACACCGACGAGCAGGATCCCGGGCAGGGTCGCGCGCGGCGGCACCCCCACCCGGCGCACGGCGAGCGCGCCGAGGAGCACGACGAGCGCGCCGACGACCTTGAGCGACCACAGGGTGTGCAGGACCGAGCTGTGCGACCCGCGCTCGACGAGCACGAGCGAGGCCCCCAGTCCGAGCGCCGCGAGGAGCGCGAGGAGGACCGGGAGGCCGGCGCGCTCCCCCTTCGCCCCCGTCCGCAGCTCAGGACCGCTCGCGAGGACGATGCCGACGACCGCGCAGAGGAGGCCGATGACGACGAGGACGCCGACCGGGTCACCGCCGAGCAGCCCGACGACGACGGGGACGACGACGCCGCACGCGGCGACCGGTGCGACGACGCCCATGCGGCCCGCCGCGAGCCCTGCGTACAGCGCGCACAGGCCGAGGGTGCCGACGACCCCCGACAGGCTCCCCCACAGCCACCAGCGACCGGGCGGCAGCGGCCCGGCGGAGAGGACGGCGACGCTCGTGAGCACCGCGGCGACCGCCAGGCTCCACCCGAGGACGACCCCCGCGGGCGTGCGCCGCGACGTCAGCCCGGCGACGAAGTCCGAGCTGCCCCACACCACCGCCGCGAGGAGGCCGAGGACGAGGGTCACCCCGCGAGGTTAGGCGAAGGGGGAGCCCCCGGCCTGGCACCGCGGGGTCCCTGCGACGGGAGCGGGCTCCCTGACGCAGGCCCGGCAGGAGAGGATCGGCAGGTGAGCACTCGCACCGGACCCAGCCGGACGCCGGATCAGCGGTGGTTCGTCGAGGTCGCACGCCGGCCGAGCCTCGGGGTCGAGGTGACCAGCGGGCGAGCGTGGGTCGGCGTGGACCAGCAGGTCGGTCACGGGTCGGCCGACGCGCTGTACGCGCTGACCGACGAGCAGTACCGCACGGGGCTGGCCGAGCCCGACGCGCTGCGGCCCTTCCTGGGCGAGTGCTGGTCCGGTCATCACCCGGACCGGCTGCTCTTCAGCCCGTCGGGCGGTCGCTGGCGTCCCGAGTGCTGGTCGCCGTGGGCCGAGCGGACCGTGCCGCCCCGAGTCGCCGGAGAGATCTGGTGCCATCTCGACGCGCTGGGCGCGGCGGTCGACGACGACGCCGTCACCCGGTCGCGTGCCCTGGCCGGCGGCACGGCCCGGGCCGTCGAGCGCGACGGCGTGCACGTCGGGGTCGAGCTCGACCTGACCGGTGGGGCCGCACATCCGCGAGCGGGAGCGCTGGTCGTCGGTCTGGCCGCCGGCAGCGATCGCGCGCGGGTGGCCGCGATCCTCGGCGACCCGGTCGACGAGGGGCCCGACGTCCATCGTCTCGAGGGCGATCGACTCACCGCACGCTATGACGACGCCGGCGGGCTCGTCGGCTTCAGGCTCTCCCGTCCGGTCCCGCCCACGGCACCCGTCGAGGCCATCGGGGTCATGCTCCACGCGCTCGGTCAGGACGAGGGCAGCGCCCCGCTCGGGGCGTTGATCGCCCTGCTCGGCGAGCCGCGTCGTCGGTGGACGGACTCGCTGCTGGGGTCGCGGCGCATGATCGAGCTCGCCGGTGGCGTCGAGGTGCTGCTCGAGGACCGGCGCGTGACCGAGGTCCGCGCGCCCGCGCTGCACCCCGACGAGGGCCGACCCGCCCTGCTGCCCGGTCTGACCCGACCGCCGTCGCGGGAGGAGGTGGCCAGCGCCCTGGGGCGTCCGGTGCTGACCACCGCGGACCTGGATCTCTTCCGGTCCCCGGTCGGTGACGTGGTGATCGGCTACGGCGCCCTCGGGACCGCGGTCGCCCCGAGATCGGTGTCCGTCCGGCCACGGGGCGGGCACGCGGTCCCCGACCGCCGGTGGCGGGTGAGCGGGGACCTCGTGACCTTCCTCGACACCCTCGGCCGCGACCGTGACCATCCTCTGGTCGACCGGGTGCGCGCCCTGCCCGGGGTGCGCGTCGGGTTCCGCGCCAACCAGGTCGACGAGATCGAGCTGGGCGGGCGCCACGGGGGGCACCGGCTCGCCGCGGCCGTCGACGGCCTGCCGCCGCAGCCGACGCGGGCAGACCTGCGCGCCCTGCGCCAGGGACTGGCGCCGGCGCGCACCGATCCTCAGCGGGTCGAGCAGCGACCCGTGGACGGCGGGGTGTGGACCGTCCGCTACGACGACGCCGACCGGGTGACCAGCATGGTCGTCAGCCGGGACTGATCGGCCCGGCGTGGGGGGGCCCAGGACGCCGGTCACCCCGGGAGGCCAGGCGAAGGGGGAGCCCCCGGCGTGGCAACTCCCGCGGGGTCACCGGTCGACCTACCCTCGCGACGTGGCCACCCGACCGACCTCCGCGCAGGGCGCGGACGACTTCGAGCACGCTCTCAGCGCGCTGCACGCGGCGAGCGTGCGGCCCGAGGTGCGGCTCACCGAGGTCCCCGCACCCACCCGGATCGCCCCGCACGCCGTGGCGATGACCGGAGACGTGCTCGACGCGAACGGCGAGGACGAGCTCGCCACCGGACGCTTCGTGCTGCTGCACGACCCCTCCGAGCCCGAGCCGTGGGGCGGCCCGTGGCGGGTCGTCACCTACGCACGCGCCGAGCTCGAGCCCGAGGTCGCGACCGACCCGGTGCTCGGCGAGGTGGGCTGGTCCTGGCTCGTCGACGCCCTGGAGGAGCGCGGTGTCGAGCTCGTCGCCGAGGCCGGCACGGTGACGCGCGTCGTCTCGGAGTCCTACGGCGACCTCGAGGACCGCTCGGTGAGCGTAGAGATGGAGATCCGCGCGTCGTGGAGCCCGCAGGACGCCCAGGTCGGGGAGCACCTCGAGGCGTGGGTCGACCTGCTGTGCACGATCGGCGGGCTGCCCCCGCTGCCCGACGGCGTCGTCGCCCTGCCGGGGAGGCGCCGATGAGCACCGCCGGAGGCGGACCGGACGAGAGCGGTCCCTCCGAGGTCCGTGACCTCGAGGAGGCCGCCGAGCAGCCCACCCCTGCTCCTCTGCCCGTGCTGTCCGAGCCGGCCGAGGGCGTGCCCGACGTCGTGACGACCGAGCGCGGTCTGCTCGAGTGCGCCGAGGCGATCGCCCGCGGCAGCGGCCCCGTGGCCCTCGACGCCGAGCGGGCCTCGGGCTACCGCTACGGCCAGCGCGCCTACCTCGTGCAGGTGCGCCGCGACGACGCCGGCACCTGGCTGCTCGACCCGATGGCCGTGCCCGACCTCTCTCCGCTCGACCGCGCGATCGGCAGCGGCGAGTGGCTGCTGCACGCCGCGACCCAGGACCTCGCCTGCCTCGCCGAGGTCGGCCTGCGGCCGCGCCAGCTCTTCGACACCGAGCTCGCCGCCCGTCTGCTCGGGCTGCCCCGCGTCGGCCTGGCCGCCGTCGTCGAGCACTACCTCGGGCTGAGCCTGGCCAAGGAGCACTCGGCGGTCGACTGGTCGACCCGCCCGCTGCCCGAGCCGTGGCTGCGCTACGCGGCGCTCGACGTCGAGGTGCTCGGCGAGGTGCGCAACCTCATGGGCATCGACCTCGCCGTGCAGGGCAAGGCCGAGTGGGCGCGCCAGGAGTTCGAGGCGCTGCTCACCTGGCAGCCGGCCGTCAAGGACGACCCGTGGAGGCGCACCTCGGGGATGCACAAGATCCGCAAGCCGCGCGTCCTCGCGACCGTGCGCGAGCTCTGGTACGCCCGCGACGCCATCGCCCAGGAGCGCGACATCTCCCCCGGCCGCGTCGTCCCGGACGCGGCGCTCGTCGCCATCGCCATGGAGTCCCCGACGACCGCGGCCGACCTGCCGACCTCGCCGCGCAGCGTGCCGCGCTACGGCCGGCACTGGCTCGCCGCGGTCGAGCGGGCCGCGGCGCTCCCCGACTCCGAGCTGCCCCCGGTGTCCGTGCGCACCGACGCCCCGCCGCCGCAGCGCAGCTGGCCCGACCGCAACCCCGTCGCCGCAGCCCGGCTCACGACGACCCGCGAGATGCTCACGGCCTTCGCCGAGGCGCACACGATCCCGGTCGAGAACGTCTGCGCGCCCGACCCGCTGCGTCGCGTCGTGTGGACGCCACCGGAGCAGACCGACGCCGCCGGCTTCGAGGCGGCGCTCGCCGCGCACGGCGTGCGGCCCTGGCAGCGAGAGGTCGTCGCCCCGATGCTGGCGGCAGCCTTCGAGGAGCACACGGGCTGACCCCGCTCGGCCGCCGCTCGTCCCCCTTCGCTCCCGCTCTGACGCGCGCTACGGCGCAGTAGTGGTCGTGGTCGCGACCAGTACTGCGCCGTAGCGCGCGTCGAAGGGAGCACCTTCACCCGGCGGCGAAGGGGGCACCGTCACCCCGCGGCGAAGGGGGAACCGGCACCGACGACGGGGCGCGTCAGCGGGCGCGGGCGGCCAGGTCCGCGAGGAGGTCGGTGACCTCGCCGGGAGCCTCCTCGGCCATGTGGTGGCCCGACCCGACGACGACCTCGACGACGTCGTCGGCCCAGTCCTGCCAGATCCGCACCGGCTCGCCGTACAGCTCGGCGAGGTCGTCGTCGCGGCTGCGGGCGAAGGTCGTCGGCATGCGCAGCCGCCTCCCCGCGGCCCGGTCGGCCTCCTCGTCCGCGCGGTCGACGCCCAGCCCCGCGCGGTAGTCCTCGAGCATCGCCCGCGCGACCTGCGGTCGCACGAGCGCCTCCTCGAGCTCGGCGAGCGCCACGGCGCCCATGTGCTGCGGGGACGGCGCGTACCAGGCGAGCGGGTCGGCGAGGATCGCGCGCTCGGGCTTGTCGGGCATCGCGAAGAAGAACCAGTGCGGCCATGCGGCGGCGAAGCGTGCGTCGCACCGCGCCAGCGCCTCGCTGATCGGCACCCCGTCGAGCACCCCGAGGGCGGCGACGCGGTCGGGGTGGTCGAGCGCCAGCCGCAGCGCGACGTAGCAGCCGCGGTCGTGCCCGGCGAGCACGACGCGAGGCACGTCGAGGACGTCGAGCAGCCGCACGAGGTCGCCCGCGACGGCGCGCTTGGACTGCTGCCGGTGGTCGGGCCGGGGCTCGGGCGCACTCGAGGCGCCGTAGCCGCGCATGTCGGGCACGACGACGTCGTGCCCGCGCTCGACGAGCCGACGGGCCACCTCGTGCCACGTCGCGCCGGTGCGCGGGTGCCCGTGGACGAGGAGCACCGGCGTGCGCGCGGGGTCGGTGAACCGGTGACGCACCCGCAGGACGACCTCGCCGACGTCGACCCGCTCGTCGACGAAGCCGTCGAAGATCTCGGCGCCGCTCATCCGACCACCCTGCCGCACCCCCCTTCGCCCCGGCGGTCCCCGCGCTCCCCCGTCGTTCCCCATCCCTGTCCACCCACCCGCCCAGACCCCCACCTACCCCGCCGTACTGGTGGTGATCGCCCCACCGACGAGGTGGTTGGCGGGGGTCTCGGCGGGGCGGGGTGGGACAACTCACCCCACCACCCCTCGTGCGGTGAGCGCTCGCTTAGTAGCCTGACGTCACCCCGCCATCCCGGTGGGGACCCCCGAGCGAAAGTGAAGGCCGCCGTGCCCCGCACCCCGCGTGAGGTCGTCTTCGTCGATGGCGTGCGTACGCCCTTCGGCAAGGCCGGTGAGAAGGGCATGTACGCCCAGACCCGTGCCGACGACCTGGTCATCAAGTGCATCCGTGAGCTCCTGCGTCGCAACCCCGACCTGCCGCCGGAGCGCGTCGAGGAGGTCGCCATCGCCGCGACCACCCAGATCGGCGACCAGGGCCTGACCCTCGGCCGGATGGCCGCCCTGCTGTCCGGGCTGCCGAAGACCACCCCCGGCTACAGCGTCGACCGCATGTGCGCTGGCGCGATGACGGCGGTGACCAACGTCGCCGGCGCGATCTCCTTCGGCGCGATCGACGTCGCCGTCGCCGGTGGCGTCGAGCACATGGGCCGTCACCCCATGGGCGAAGGGGTCGACCCCAACCCCCGCGTCGTCGCCGAGAAGCTCGTCGACCCCAGCGCCCTCGTCATGGGCAAGACGGCCGAGAACCTCCACGACCGCTACCCGAGCCTGACCAAGGAGCGCAGCGACGCCTACGCCCTGGGCAGCCAGCGAAAGCTCGCGCAGGCCTACGAGGACGGCAAGATCCAGCCCGACCTCGTCGAGGTCGCGACCCGGCACGCCGAGAAGGGCTGGGGGCTCGCGACGACCGACGAGCCGCCCCGCCCGCAGACCACGCTCGAGGACCTCGCCGGGCTGAAGACCCCCTTCCGCCCCCATGGCAACGTCACCGCCGGCAACGCCGCCGGTCTCAACGACGGCGCGACCGCGTGCCTCATCGCCTCCGAGCAGGCCGCCGCCGAGCTCGGCCTGCCGGTGCGCATGCGTCTCGTCGACTTCGCCTTCGTCGGCGTCGAGCCGGAGGTCATGGGCTACGGCCCGGTCCCCGCGGCCGAGAAGGCCCTGGCCAAGGCCGGCCTGGGCATCGAGGACATCGGCCTCTTCGAGCTCAACGAGGCCTTCGCCGTGCAGGTGCTCGCCTTCCTCGAGCACTTCGGCATCGCCGACGACGACGAGCGCGTCAACCGCTACGGCGGCGCCATCGCCACCGGGCACCCCCTCGCGAGCTCCGGCGTGCGTCTCATGACCCAGCTCGCGCGTCAGTTCGAGGAGGACCCGAGCGTGCGCTACGGCATGACCGCGATGTGCATCGGCATCGGCATGGGTGGCGCCGTCATCTGGGAGAACCCCCACCACGCCGACTACGGCTCCGACACGACGAGCGAGGCCTGAGCCATGACGACCACCGCAGCCCCGACGACCGCGCACGACGAGGTCGTCACCCACGCCCCCGCCCAGGACGTCACCCTCCCCGGCGGCGCCGGGACGATGGCCCTCATCACTCTCGACAACGGCCTCGACCACACCCGGCCGAGCACCTTCGGCCCCCAGGGCCTCGCCGAGCTCTCGCAGACCGTCGCCGAGGCGCGGCGCCGCGCCGAGGCCGGCGAGATCCAGGCCGTCGGCATCACCGGCAAGCCCTTCGTCTTCGCCGTCGGCGCCGACCTCTCCGGGGTCCCGCACGTCACCTCCCGTGACGAGGCGCGCGAGATCGCCCGAGCCGGCCACGCCGCCTTCGCCGCGGTCATGGACCTGCCGGTGCCGACCTTCGCGTTCGTCAACGGCGCCGCGATGGGCGGCGGCGTCGAGATCGCGCTCGCGTGCGACTACCGCACAGTCTCCGCGGGTGTCCCCGCGATCGCCCTGCCCGAGGTCTTCCTCGGTCTCGTGCCCGGGTGGGGCGGCTGCTACCTGCTGCCCCGCCTCGTCGGGCCCGAGGCGGCCCTCACGGTCGTCGTCGAGAACCCCCTCAGCCAGAACCGCATGCTCTCCGGCCCGCAGGCCGCGAAGCTCGGCATGGCCGACACGCTCTTCGCCCCCGTCGACTTCCTCGAGGACTCGATCCGCTGGGCCGGCTCGGTCCTGCGGGGCGAGACCACCGTCGAGCGCGCCCCGGTGAGCGAGGACGAAGGGGTGTGGGCCGCGGCCTGCGACGCCGCCCGGGCTCTCGCCGACGCGAAGACCTCGCGCACCTCTCCGGCGCCGTACCGCGCCATCGACCTCGTCCAGGCGGCCCGCACGGCCGGCCGCGACGAGGCCTTCGCCGCGGAGGACGAGGCCCTCTCCGATCTCGTCATGGGTGACGAGCTGCGCGCCGGGCTCTACGCCTTCGACCTCGTGCAGAAGCGCGCGAAGCGTCCCGCCGGCGCCCCGGACAAGGCCCTGGCCCGTCCCGTGGGCAAGGTCGGCATCGTCGGTGCGGGCCTCATGGCCAGCCAGCTCGCGATGCTCGTCATCCGCTCTCTCAAGGTGCCGGTCGTCATGACCGACCTCGACCAGGACCGCGTCGACAAGGGCGTCGGCTACGTCCACGCCGAGATCGAGAAGTCGCTGGCCAAGGGCAAGATCAGCCAGGACAAGGCCAACCAGCTGCGCGGCCTCGTCACCGGCTCGACGAGCAAGGACGGCTTCGCCGACGCGGACCTCGTCATCGAGGCGGTCTTCGAGGAGATCTCGGTCAAGAAGCAGGTGTGGGCCGAGGTCGAGGCCGTCGTGCGCCCCGAGTGCGTGCTCGCCTCGAACACCTCGTCGCTGTCGATCACCGAGATGGCCGCCGACCTCGAGCACCCCGAGCGGGTCGTCGGCTTCCACTTCTTCAACCCCGTCGCCGTCATGCCGCTGCTGGAGATCATCCCCGGCGAGCGCACCGACGACGCGACCCTGGCGACGGCCTTCGCCGCCGGCAAGGGCCTGAAGAAGACGTGCATCCTCGTGAAGGACAGCCCGTCCTTCATCACCAACCGCCTGCTGGGCCGATTCATGGGCGAGTTCAGCCGGGTCGTCGACGAGGGCACACCGGTCGAGGTCGCCGAGCGCGGCGTCGCCGGGCTCGCGCCGATGCCCCCCTTCGTCCTGCTCGGGCTCGTCGGCCCGCCGATCGCGCTGCACAACAGCCAGACCCTCCACCGGGCCCTCGGCGACCGCTTCTACGTCTCGCCGAACCTGCAGACCATGGTCGAGATGAAGAAGCCGGGCTACTACCTGTGGCAGGACGGCAAGCCCGTCGCCGACCCGGAGCTGCTCGCCGCCCAGGTCGCGCCGAAGCAGCCCGTCGAGCTCACCGTCGAGCAGGTCCGCGAGCGCGTCCTCGGGGTCATCGCCGAGGAGGTGCGCCTCATGCTCGACGAGGGCGTCGCGCAGGCCCCGATGGACATCGACCTCGCGATGATCACCGGCGCCGGCTTCCAGTTCTGGAACGGCGGGATCACCCCGCTGCTCGACCGCGAGGGCGTGTCCGAGCGCGTCACCGGGCAGCGCTTCCTGCCGCCGGGTGTCGCCTCCGTCCCGGCCTGACCACGCGCTACGGCGCAGTACTGGTCGTGATGACGACCAGTACCGCGCCGTAGCAGGAGCACGAAGGGGGACCCGCGCACCTCGCGCGGGCCCCCCTTCGTCGTGCGCCGGCCTGGTCTCGAGGCTCGGGCCGCGGCGGCCCTCGCACCTCGACCAGCGGGGGCTACCCCGCGACGGGCGCGTCGCCGGTCTGGACCGCCCACAGCGCGGCGTAGAGACCGCCCTGCTCGACGAGCTCGTCGTGGCTGCCGGCCTCGACGACCCGCCCCGAGTCCATGACCCAGATGCGGTCTGCGTGCCGCACGGTCGACAGGCGGTGCGCGACGACGACCGCGGTCCGCCCGCGCGTCGCCGTGCGCAGCGAGCGCTGGATCGCGGCCTCGGTCTCGTTGTCGACCGCGCTCGTCGCCTCGTCGAGCACGAGGATCGAGGGGTCGCGCAGGAGCGCCCGGGCGAGGGCGATGCGCTGGCGCTGGCCGCCCGAGAGCGTCACGCCGCGCTCCCCCACCCACGTGTCGAGCCCCTCGGGCAGCGCGTCGACGACGTCGAGCGCGGCGGCGGCGTCGGCGGCCGCGCGGATCTGCTCACGGGTCGCGTCGGGCCGCCCGTAGGCGATGTTCTCGCCGATCGTCCCGGCGAAGAGGTAGATGTCCTGGGCGACGTAGCCGATGGACCCGCGCAGCGAGTCCCAGTCGAGCTCGCGCACGTCACGGCCGTCGAGGAGCACCCGGCCGGCGCGTGGGTCGTCGAAGCGCAGCAGGTGGCGCAGGACGGTCGACTTGCCCGACCCCGTCGCCCCGACGAGGGCGTGCGTCTGCCCGGCGGGGATGACGAGGTCGATGCCGTGGAGCACGTCGGGGCCGTCGGCGTAGCCCGCCCGCACGCCCTGCAGCTCGATGCGCCCCTCCGCGGGGCCCTCGACCTCCTGCGCACCCGGGCGCACCCCCACCGGCTCCTGCAGCAGCCCGAGCACCCGCACGACCGAGGCCCGCCCGCGCTGGTAGAGGTCGAGCACCTCGGCGACGTCGGTGAGCGGCCACAGCAGGCGCTGGGTCATGAAGACGAGCACCGAGTACAGCCCGACGGCGAGGTCGCCGTCGAGCACCTGCCACCCGCCGACGAGCAGGGTGCAGGTGAAGCCCGCGAGGATCGCCATGCGCACGAGCGGCACGAAGGCGGCCGAGGACCGGATGGCCGTGATGTTCGCCTGGCGGTAGGCGTCCGAGCTCGCGCTGATCCGCTCGGTCTCGCGCGGCTCGGCGGTGAAGGCCTTGATCGTCGCCAGCCCGGCGAGGTTGGCCGAGAGCGCGCCGGAGAGGTCGGCGACGGCCTCGCGGACGCGGGCGTAGAGCGGCTGCAGCCGCCGCTGGAAGACGAGAGCGCCGCCGATGACGAGCGGGATGGGCAGGAAGGCGAGGACGAGCAGCTGCCACGACGCGACCGCGAAGACCGCCCCGACGAGCACGACGTTGAGCGCGGTCTGCAGGATCGAGGGCACGCCGACGTCGAGGAAGCGCTCGAGCTGGTTGATGTCGTCGTTGACGACCGCCAGGGTCGCGCCCTGCGGGCGGCGCTCGTGCCAGCCGAGGTCGAGGCGCTGCGCGTGGTCGTAGGCCTCGACCCTCAGGTCGTGCTCGACGGCCTGCGAGAGCCCGCGGAAGAGCACCGCGGCGAGGTACTCCGTGAGCGACTCGACGACCCAGACGACGACGTTGATCGTCGCCAGCCACGCGAGCTGGCCGTAGCGCGACTCGACGCCGAGCAGCTCGCCGACGAAGGACCGGTCGCCCCGCACCACGACGTCGATCGCGGCGCCGATGAGCAGCTCGGGCACGACGTCGGCGATCTTGTTGAGCGTCGACATGAGCAGCGCGAGGACGAAGCGTCCCCGGTAGGCGCGGTAGCGCTCCCACAGCGCGCGAAGGGGGCGGCTCGGGTCGTCGGCGGGCCGCGGGGCGGCCGTCGGGTCGGCCGCGGTCTGCGGCGGGCGGGTGCTCGTGCTGCTGCTCACGGAGGTGATGCGCTCCCATCGGGGGTCGTCAGGTAAGGGTCACCTTAGGGGGCGGTGACTGGGCGACCGGCAGCGGTCCGCGGCGACGCGCACGACGCGGCAGCGGTGCGCTGCGGCCCGGACAGGCCTACCCTCCCCTGGTGGAGACCGCGATCACCCTCGTGCTGCTCGCCGTGACCGTCCTCGCCGGCACCGCGGTGAGCGAGCGGCTCCGGGTGCCGGCACCACTGCTCCTCGTCCTCGTCGGAGCGCTGGGGTCGCTGCTCCCCTTCGCCCCCACCATCGAGCTGAGCCCCGAGGTCGTGCTGCTCGGGCTGCTGCCGCCGCTGCTCTACTCGGCGGCGCTGCAGACCTCGCTCGTCGACTTCCGCGCCAACCGCGGCGCGATCCTCGCCCTGTCCGTCGGGCTCGTCCTCGCGACGACCGCCGTCGTCGCCGTCGTCGTGCGCCAGCTCGTGCCCGACCTCTCCTGGCCCGCGGCCGTGGCGATCGGCGCCGTCGTCGCCCCGCCCGACGCCGTCGCGGCGACCGCCGTCGCCCGCCGGATCGGGCTGCCCCGCCGGGTCGTGACGATCCTCGAGGGCGAGTCGCTCTTCAACGACGCGACCGCTCTCGTCGCGCTGCGCACCGCCATCGCCGCGACCGCCGGCGGCGTCGCGGTCCTCGACGTCGCCCTCGACTTCGTCGTCGCCGCCGGCGGCGGAGCCCTCGTCGGCCTGCTCGCCTTCGTCGTCGTCGCGAAGGTCCGCCGGCGCGTCACCGACCCGCTCCTCGACACGGCGATCTCGCTCGTCACCCCCTTCGCCGCCTACATCTGCGCCGAGGAGATCGAGGCCTCCGGCGTCATCGCCGTCGTCGTCGCCGGGCTGCTCCTCGGCCACAAGGCACCCCTCGTGCAGACCGCCCGCTCCCGGATCACCGAGCAGATGACGTGGGCGAGCATCGCCTTCGTCCTCGAGGGCGCGGTCTTCCTGCTCATCGGCCTCCAGGCGAGCGCCCTCGTCGAGGAGGTGCGCCGCAGCGACATCGGGGTCGGCCGGGTCGTCCTCGTGTGCCTCGCGGTGCTCGCGACCGTCGTCGTCGTGCGCGTCGCGTGGGTCTTCAGCACCCGGGCGCTGCTCGGCCGCACCCGGCGGGCCGCGGCCCTGCCGCCCCGCCAGGCCCTCCTCGTCGGCTGGGCCGGCATGCGCGGCGTCGTCACCCTCGCGGCCGCCTACGTCATCCCCGACGACACGCCGCACCGTGAGGTCGTGCTCATGATCGCCTTCACCACGGTGGCCGGCACGCTCTTCGCCCAGGGGCTCACCCTGCCCCTGCTCACCCGCGTGCTCGGCGTGCCGCCGCCCGACCCCGCCTCCGACGCGCTCGCCCGCGCGACGGTGCTGCAGCAGGCCGGCGAGGCCGGCTTCGCCCGGCTCGACGAGCTCGACCCGGCCGAGCTCGGGCCGGAGGAGCACGGGGTCGCCGAGATGGTCCGCACCCGCGTCGAGCAGCGCAGCTTCGCCGCGTGGGAGCGGCTCGGCACACGTGACGGCGCGCAGAGCCCGGCGGCCCTGTACTCCCGGGTGCGCCAGGAGATGCTCGCCGCCGAGCGCGAGCGGGTGCTCCAGATCCGCAGCGAGGGCGAGATGCCCTCGCAGGTCATCCGCGAGGTCCTCGCGATGCTCGACATCGAGGAGTCGATGGTCGAGGCCGCGCGTCAGGACGAGCCCGCCCCCGCCCCCACCGCCGACACCGTCGCCGCCGGCGCCTCGTGCGACGACCTCGACGCCCATCCCGCGCTCGACGAGGCGACGGCGCAGACCTGCCCGGCGTGCGAGGCCGAGGGCACGACGTGGGTGACCCTGCGGCGCTGCCTCGGGTGCGGCGAGGTCGGCTGCTGCGACTCCTCGCCGCAGCGGCACGCGTCGCGCCACTTCGAGCACACCCAGCACCCCGTCATGCAGTCCGCCGAGCCGGACGAGTCGTGGCGGTGGTGCTTCGTCCACCAGCTGAGCGGCTGAGAGCAGGCACGTCATGAGCGACCCCGCAATCATCGTCATCGCCCCCGAGCACGGCGACGAGCTGCGTACCCAGTTCCGGCGCTACGAGGGCGAGTACACCGTCGTCGTCGCCCCCGACCTCGCCTCTGCGGCGGCGCACGGACGCGCGCTCCAGGACGCCGGCACCCCGGTCGCGCTCTTCGTCACCGAGTCGCTCGTCCCCGGCACCGACATCCAACCCCTGCTCGTCAAGCTCCGCGGTGTCGTGCCGACGGCCCGCCGGGTCGTCCTCTCGCCGTGGGAGCGCTTCCGCGCCGAGGCCCCGGCGCTGCGCCCCGGGCTGGCGAAGGGCGTGTACGACGCCTTCCTCCTCCTGCCGCGCGGGGTGCGCGACGAGGAGTTCCACAGCGCGGTCGGCGAGCTGCTCAACGACTGGAACGCGACCGTCGGCGCGCCGGTCGTCGAGACGGTCTCGATCATCGCCCCGTCGCTCACCGGCGTCGCCCTCGACGTCCGCGGGCTGCTCGAGCGCACTGGTCTGCCCGTCGGGGTGCACACGCCCGACAGCCCCCGGGGGCGCGAGGTGCTCGCCCGCTACGACGGGCCGCCCGGGTGGCCCGTCGTCACCGGCGTCGGGCAGCAGGTCGCCCCGGCGCTCGTCACCTCGGCCCGCGAGGTGGCCGCGATGCTCTACGGCCGTCCCGACGACGTCGACGTCGACGCCGTCGTCGACCTCGTCGTCGTCGGGGCCGGACCGGCCGGTCTGGCCGCCGCGGTCTACGGCTCGAGCGAGGGGCTGGCCACGGTCGTCGTCGAGAGCGAGGTCGTCGGCGGCCAGGCCGGCACGAGCTCGATGATCCGCAACTACCTCGGCTTCCCCCGTGGCATCTCGGGGATGCGCCTGGCCCAGCGCGCGCGGGGCCAGGCGATCCGTTTCGGCACCCGCTTCTTCACCGGGTGGCCGGTCGTCGGCATCGAGGTCGGCGAGGGCGGCGCGCCCCACCGCGTGCGCACCGAGGGCGGCGAGATCGCCGCCCGCGCGGTCGTCCTGGCCACCGGCGTCGACTACCGGCGCCTCGGGGTCCCCTCGGTCGAGGCCTTCGTCGGCCGGGGCGTGCACTACGGCGCCGCGATGGCGGTCGCCCGCGAGATGGAGGGGCTCGACGCCTACGTCGTCGGCGGCGGCAACTCCGCCGGGCAGGCCGCGGTCCACCTCGCCCGGTACGCCCGCTCGGTGACCGTCGTCGTCCGACGGCCCGACCTCTCCTCGACGATGTCCTCGTACCTCGTCGGCGAGATCCGGCACAACCCGCGCATCACCGTCCTCGGGCGCACCGAGATCACCGACGCCGGTGCGCAGGACGCCGACGACGCGGCCCGGCTGGAGTGGCTCGAGCTCACCGACTGCGACACCGGGCAGAGCCGGCACGTCCCCGCCGGCGGGCTCTTCCTCCTGCTCGGCGCGCGGACGGCGTGCGACTGGGTGCCCGACGCCCTCGCCCGCGACGAGCGCGGCTTCGTCCTCACCGGTCGCGACGTGCCCCGCGACGCCTGGGTCGACGGCCGCCCGCCGGCCGACCTGTCGACGACGGTGCCGGGCGTCTTCGCGGTCGGGGACATCCGCGCCGGCTCGATGAAGCGGGTCGCCTCCGCCGCCGGCGAAGGGGCGTCCGTCGTCCCCCAGGTGCACCTCCACCTCTCCCCTGAGGCTCCCCCGTCGCCCGGCCCGACCGCCACGGCACCCGCGCCACGCCGGACGTCGACTTGAGTTAACTCATATATGAGTTACCTTGGACGACGTGAGTGACGACTACCTGAACCGCATCGGCCTGCTGATCCGCGACGCCCGCGTCAAGCGCGGCATGTCCCAGTCCGAGCTGGCCGGCGTCCTGGAGACCAGCCAGGGCGCCGTGACCCGCGTCGAGTCCGGCAAGCAGAACCTCACGCTGGACTCCCTGGCCAAGATCAGCGAGGCCCTCGACACCGAGTTCCTCTCCTTCGGCAAGTCCGGCGTCGACGGCGCCGTGCACCTGCGCATCGAGGGCGGGCGGCAGCTGTCGGGCGCCATCGACGTCAAGACGAGCAAGAACGCCGCCGTCGCGCTGCTGTGCGCCTCGCTGCTCAACAAGGGCACGACGACCCTGCGCAGCCTGGCCCGCATCGAGGAGGTCAACCGCATCCTCGAGGTGCTGCACTCCATCGGCGTGCAGACGCAGTGGCTGCCCGACTCCAACGACCTGCGGATCACCCCGCCGGCCCGTCTCGACCTCGCGAGCATGGACGAGGCCGCGGCCCGCCGCACCCGCACGGTCATCATGTTCCTCGGCCCGCTGCTGCACGACATGCCGCAGTTCCGCCTGCCCTACGCCGGTGGCTGCGACCTCGGCACCCGCACGGTCGAGCCGCACCTCGCCTCGCTCAAGCACTTCGGGCTCGACGTCGAGGCCACCCAGGGCTTCTACGAGGCCCGTGTCAGCGACGCCGTCGGCACCGACAAGACGATCGTGCTCACCGAGCGCGGCGACACCGTCACCGAGAACGCCCTCATGGCCGCCGCCCGCGACACCGGCACGACGACCATCCGCAACGCCAGCCCCAACTACATGGTCCAGGACCTGTGCTTCTTCCTCGAGAAGCTCGGCGTGAGCATCGAGGGCATCGGCACGACGACCCTGCGGGTGCGCGGCGTCGCCGAGATCGACGTCGACGTCGAGTACAGCCCGAGCGAGGACCCGATCGAGGCGATGAGCCTCATCGCGGCTGCGGTCGTCACCGGCAGCGAGATCACCATCCGCCGCTCCCCCATCGAGTTCCTCGAGATCGAGCTGGCGACGCTCGAGCAGATGGGCATGCGCTACACGCTGTCGCCGGAGTACACCGCGGCCAACGGCCGCACCCGCCTCGTCGACATCACGACCCACCCCGGGCCGCTCAAGGCGCCGATCGACAAGATCCACCCGCTGCCCTTCCCGGGTCTGAACATCGACAACCTGCCCTTCTTCGCGCTCATCGCGGCGTGCGCCGAGGGCACGACGACGATCCACGACTGGGTCTACGAGAACCGCGCGATCTACCTCACCGAGCTGACGAAGATCGGCGGGCACGTCACCCTGCTCGACCCGCACCGCGTGCAGATCACCGGCCCGACCCGGTGGCGCGCGAACGAGGTCGCCTGCCCGCCGGCGCTGCGCCCCGGCGTCGTCGTCCTGCTCGCGATGCTCGCCGCCCCGGGCGTGAGCTTCCTGCGCAACGTCTACGTCATCAACCGCGGCTACGAGGACCTCGCCGAGCGCCTCAACGCCCTGGGCGCCGACGTGCGCCCCTTCCGGGACATCTGAGCCCGGTCCACCCGCGCCACCCGCACGAAGGGAGGGCCCGTCACCTCGTGGTGACGGGCCCTCCCTTCGTCGCCGGTGGGGCGACCGCCGGTCAGCGGCTGCGGAGCAGCTCCTCGACGATCGGCTCCGGGGTGAGGCCGACGGCCTCGAGCACCTGGCCGCGCGACGCGTGCTGGATGAACTCCTTGGGCAGGCCGAAGCGGTGCACGGGCACGCCGACCCCGCCGTCCTGCAGGGCGCGAGCCACCTCGGAGCCGACGCCGCCGGCGACCGAGTTGTCCTCGAGCACGGCGACCCGGCCGCTGCGGGCGGCGAGCGCGACGAGCGCCTCCGGCACCGGGAGCACCCAGCGCGGGTCGACGACGAGGGTGGTCAGCCCCTCGGCCGCGAGCTTCTCGGCGACGGTCGTCGAGGTGCCCGCCATCGCGCCCACCGAGACGACGAGGACGTCGGGGTCGACCTGGGGGTCGCCGAGCAGGACGTCGAGACCCTCGTGCGTCGCCACCGCCTCGATCGGGTCGGCGACGCTGCCCTTGGGGAAGCGCACGACGGTCGGGCCGTCGGTGACGTCGACCGCCTCGCGGACGGCTCGGCGGATCTGCTGGCCGTCGCGGGGAGCGGCGAGGCGCAGCCCGGGGACGATCGCGGCGAGCGACATGTCCCACATGCCGTGGTGGCTCGCGCCGTCCGGTCCGGTGACGCCGGAGCGGTCGAGCACGAAGGTGACGCCGGCGCGGTGCATCGCGCAGTCCATGAGGAGCTGGTCGAAGGCGCGGTTCAAGAAGGTCGCGTAGATCGCGACGACGGGGTGCAGGCCTGCGTACGCGAGGCCCGCGGCCATCGTCGTCGCGTGCTGCTCGGCGATGCCGACGTCGAAGATGCGGTCGGGGTAGGCGTCGGCGAAGGGCTGCAGGCCGACCGGCATCATCATCGCCGCGGTGATCGCGACGACGTCCTCGCGCTCGGCGCCGAGGGCGACCATCTCGTCGCTGAACTCGTCGGTCCAGCTCCGCCCGGCGATCTCCAGCGGCAGGCCCGTCTCGGGGTTGATCTTGCCGACGGCGTGGAACTGGTCGGCGACGTCGTCGACGGCGTGGTCGTAGCCACGTCCCTTCTGCGTGATGCAGTGGACGAGCACCGGTCCGCCGAAGGCCTTGGCGCGGCGCAGCGCCTGCTCGAGCGCACCGAGGTCGTGCCCGTCGACCGGGCCGAGGTACTTGATGCCGAGGTCCTCGAACATCCCCTGCGGCGCCCAGAAGTCCTTCGCGCCCTTCTTCATCGAGTGGAAGGCCTGGTAGGCGGTCCGCCCGACGACGGGGGTGCGGGTCAGCTTGTCCTTGCCCCAGTCGAGGACCTGCTCGTACTGGCGGTTGGTGCGCAGCATCGCGAGGTGGTCGGCGAGCCCGCCGATCGTCGGGGCGTAGCTGCGCTCGTTGTCGTTGACGACGATGACGAGGGGCAGGTCCTTCTCGGAGGCGATGTTGTTCAGCGCCTCCCAGGCCATGCCGCCGGTGAGGGCCCCGTCGCCGATGACGGCGACGACGTGACGGTCCTCGCCGCGCAGCCGGTAGCCGGACGCGATGCCCTCGGCCCACGAGAGCGAGGTCGAGGCATGGCTGTTCTCCACGACGTCGTGCGGGGACTCGGCGCGGCTCGGGTACCCCGAGAGGCCGTCCTTGACGCGCAGGGCGGAGAAGTCGCTGCGGCCGGTGAGGATCTTGTGCACGTAGGACTGGTGCCCGGTGTCGAAGACGAGCGTGTCGCTCGGGCTGTCGAAGACGCGGTGCAGCGCCATGGTCAGCTCGACGACCCCGAGGTTCGGCCCGAGGTGACCCCCGGTGCGCGACACCTCGCGCACGAGGAAGGCCCGGATGTCGGCGGCGAGCGCGTCGAGCTCCTCCGGCGTCATCTCGTCGAGGTCGCGAGGACCGCTGATGCGCTCCAGGTCCGTCACCGGCTGTGTCCTTCCGAGGGATGGGCGCACGGGTGCGTGCACACGAGCAGCCAGTCTAGGTGCCCCCGGCTGGGCGCTCCCTGCGAGGAGGGCTCGGCGTGGCGGGTGCCGCCGACGTCACATCCGCGGCACGTAGGTGCGTCCGGCGAGGGCGTCGCGGACCAGCTCGACCCCGTGCTCGGCGGTGCGCAGCCGACGCCCCTCCGCCTCGAGCGCGGCGAGCAGCGGCTCGAGGGTGCCCGCTGGCAGCTCGGCGACCATGGCGACCCGGGCCTCGCGGTAGGCCTGCCGCGTCGCGTCGACCTGCGCGCGCACGTGCAGCCGGGCGAGCCAGGCGAGCGCGACGGGGTGGCGGCGCAGCACGTCGTGCGCGCGGTAGTCCGGCGGGCACTGGTCGAGCAGCCAGCCGGCGACATCGCCCTGCCAGCCCGTCGTGCCCGGCGGGCGCACGCCTGGTGGCCACCCCGGAGGCACGTGCTCGAACATGCGTTCGATGCTACCCGCCCCCGACGACGCCCGCCCCTCCCCCTTCGCCCCTCCCCCCTTCGCCGAGGTATGGAGATCGGTCGCCCGGACGGGGTCCGTGGCGACCGATCTCCATACCTCGCGGGGTCAGGGGTGGACGGGGCGGATGCTCAGCTCCTCGACCATCGCCTCGGGGCTGGCGTCGACGGCCAGACGGACGGTCGCGGCGACGGAGTCGGCCCGCAGGTGCTCGTCCGGGTCGTAGGCGCGCCCCTTCGAGCGCTGGAGGTCGACCTGCATGTCGGTGTCGACCCGCCCCGGGTGGATCGAGCACACCCGCACCTGGCCGCGCTCCTCCTCGCGCAGGGCGTCGGTGAGCGCGCGGACGGCGAACTTCGAGGCGGAGTACGACCCACCCCCGGCGCGCGAGGAGAAGCCGGACCCGGAGTTGATGACGACGACCTGGCCGCGCGCCTCGCGCAGCGCCGGGAGCAGCCGGCGCGTGAGGTCGGCGACCGCGACGACGTTGACCTCGAGCTGCACGCGCCAGTCCTCACGGGTGAGCTCGGCGAGCGGCCCGCCGCGGGCGATGCCCGCGCTGTGGACGAGCACGTCGAGCCGACCGTCGAGGACCTCGGCGGCGCGCTCGACCGCGGCGGCGGTCTGCGCGTCGTCGCTCAGCTCGGCGACGAAGGGGTGAGCCGTGCACCCCTTCGTCGACAGGGCGGCGACCGCCTCGGCGACAGCGGCCTCGTCACGGCCGCCGACGAGCAGGTCGTGCGTCGGGGCGAGGACCTCGCAGATCGCGCGGCCGATGCCGCGGGTGCCCCCGGTGACGAGGGCGAGGGGACGTCTGGTGGGCTCGGTGGTCATGGCCCCACCCTAGGGACGCCGGCGGCCCGGCCCCCACGAAGGGGGACCGGGCCGTCGGGCGTCGTGCGCGGGTCTCGTCAGGCGACGAGCGAGCGCAGGACGTACTGCAGGATGCCGCCGTTGCGGTAGTACTCCGCCTCGCCGGGGGTGTCGATGCGCACGACCGCGTCGAAGGAGATCGGCTCGCCGCCGTCCTTCGTCGCCGTGACCTTGACGGTCTTGGGCGTCGTGCCCTCGTTGAGCGCGGTGATCCCCTCGACGTCGAAGGTCTCCGTGCCGTCGAGGCCGAGGCTCTCGGCGCTCTCGCCCTGCGGGAACTGCAGCGGGATGACCCCCATGCCGATGAGGTTGCTGCGGTGGATCCGCTCGTATGACTGGGCGATGACGGCGCGGACGCCGAGCAGGCGCGTGCCCTTCGCGGCCCAGTCGCGCGAGCTGCCCGAGCCGTACTCCTTGCCGGCGAGGACGACGAGCGGGGTGCCCTGCTCGGCGTAGGACTCCGAGGCCTCGAAGATCGAGGTCTGCTCGCCGCCGTTGGTGAAGTCGCGGGTGAAGCTGCCCTCGACGCCGTCCAGCAGCAGGTTGCGCAGCCGGATGTTGGCGAAGGTGCCGCGGATCATCACCTCGTGGTTGCCACGACGCGAGCCGTAGGAGTTGAAGTCCTTCTTGTCAACGCCGTGCTCGGCGAGGTAGCGGCCCGCCGGGCTGTCGGCCTTGATCGAGCCGGCCGGGCTGATGTGGTCGGTGGTCACCGAGTCACCGAGCCAGGCCAGGACGCGGGCCCCGGAGATGTCCTCGACCGGCTCGGGCTCGCGGCCCATCCCGTCGAAGTACGGCGCCTTGCGCACGTAGGTCGAGTCGGCGGCCCAGTCGAAGGTGTTGCCCTCGGGGGTCGGCAGGCCCGTCCAGCGCTCATCACCGGCGAAGACGTCTGAGTACTTGTCGGCGAACATCTCGGTGCTCACGGCCTCGTCGATCGTGCGCTGCACGTCGGAGGGGTTCGGCCAGATGTCCTTGAGGTAGACGTCCTGGCCCTCGCCGTCCTGACCGATCGGGTCCGCGTCGAAGTCGAAGTCCATCGTCCCGGCGAGCGCGTACGCGATGACGAGCGGCGGCGAGGCGAGGTAGTTCATCTTGACGTCGGGGTTGATCCGGCCCTCGAAGTTGCGGTTGCCGGACAGGACCGCGGTCACCGCGAGGTCGCCCTGGGCCACGGCCTCGGACACCTCCGGGATGATCGGGCCGGAGTTGCCGATGCACGTCGTGCAGCCGTAGCCGACGAGGTGGTAGCCGAGCTTCTCGAGGTAGGGCCACATGCCGGCCTTCTCGTAGTACTCGGTGACGACCTTGCTGCCCGGTGCCATCGAGGTCTTGACCCACGGCTTGACGCTCAGACCACGCTCGACGGCGTTCTTGGCGAGCATGGCCGCGGCCATCATCACCGAGGGGTTCGAGGTGTTGGTGCAGCTCGTGATCGAGGCGATGGCGACGTGGCCGTGGTCGATGCTCACCTCGTGACCGTCGATGCTCACCTGGACGGCGTTGCTCGCCAGCCCGTTGGCCTCACCACCGGAGTGGCTCGGACGACCGGCCTCCTGCGACTCCTCGTGGGCGTCGTGCGACGGCGAGTCGGAGGCGGGGAAGGTGTCGGCCAGCTCGGCGTCGACGGCGCTCTTGTCGATGCCGTTGCCGTCCACGACGTAGTTGCGCAGGTCCTTGCGGAACTGCGACTTCGCGTCGGTGAGCGAGATGCGGTCCTGCGGACGCTTCGGGCCGGCGATCGAGGGGACGACACTGGACAGGTCGAGCTCGAGGCGCTCGGAGTAGCGGGCCTCGACGCTCGGGTCGTGCCACAGGCCCTGCTCCTTGGCATAGGCCTCGACGAGGTCGAGCTGCTCCTGGGGGCGGCCGGTGAGACGCATGTAGTCGAGCGTCACGTCGTCGACGGGGAAGATCGCGCAGGTGGAGCCGAACTCGGGGCTCATGTTGCCGATCGTCGCGCGGTTGGCCAGCGGCACCGCGGTGACACCCTCGCCGTAGAACTCGACGAACTTGCCGACGACGCCGTGGTCGCGCAGCATCTCGGTGATCGTGAGGACGACGTCGGTCGCCGTCGCACCCTGGGGGATCTCGCCGGTCAGCTTGAAGCCGACGACGCGCGGGATGAGCATCGAGATGGGCTGGCCGAGCATCGCGGCCTCGGCCTCGATCCCGCCGACGCCCCAGCCGAGCACGCCGAGGCCGTTCTCCATCGTCGTGTGGCTGTCGGTACCGACGCAGGTGTCGGGGTAGGCCTGGAGCGTGCCCTCGACCTCACGGGTCATCGTCACGCGGGCCAGGTGCTCGATGTTGACCTGGTGGACGATCCCGGTGCCCGGGGGGACGACCTTGAAGTCCTCGAAGGCGGTCTGGCCCCAGCGCAGGAACTGGTAGCGCTCCTCGTTGCGCTCGTACTCGAAGTCGACGTTGCGCTCGAAGGCGTCGCGCTGGCCGAAGACGTCGATGATTACCGAGTGGTCGATGACGAGCTCAGCCGGGGCGAGCGGGTTGATCTTCGAGGGGTCGCCGCCGAGGTCGGCGACGGCCTCGCGCATCGTCGCGAGGTCGACGACGCAGGGGACGCCGGTGAAGTCCTGCATGATGACGCGAGCAGGGGTGAACTGGATCTCGGTGTCGGGCTCCGCGGTCTCGTCCCACTGCCCGAGGGCGTTGATGTGGTCCGCCGTGACGTTCGCGCCGTCCTCGGTCCGCAGGAGGTTCTCGAGCAGGACCTTGAGGCTGTAGGGCAGCGTCTGCGAGCCCTCAACCTGCGCCAGCCGGAAGATCTCGTAGGACGCGTCACCGACGCTGAGCTCGCCCTTCGCACCGAAGGTGTTCGCACTGGGCACTGTCGACTCCTCTGTCGTGGTTTTTATCTTGACGTCAAGATAAACCTATCACAGCCCCCGTTCGTCACGGGGTCCGGTTCTGCTCCCACTGTCTCGCACACGGGGCCGCTCGGCGCGCCGAGCAGCAGCCCTCGTCGGCGGGCGGACAGGGCGCTCTCAGCCCGCCGGGACGAAGGTCGCGACGCACTCGACGTGGTGCGTCATCGGGAAGGCGTCGAGCGAGCGCAGCGCGTCGAGCTCGTACCCGCCTGCCCGCAGGGTGGCGGTGTCGCGCCCCAGCGCGGCGGGGTCGCAGGCGACGTAGACGAGGCGCCGAGGGCGCATCGCGAGCAGCGCCTCGACGACCCCGCGACCGGCGCCGGTGCGCGGCGGGTCGAGGACGACGACGTCGGCGCTCGGCGGCAGCAGCTGGGAGCGGGCAGGAGCGCGTCCCCCGCGCTGTCCGCGGCGACGCCCCTGCCGGGGCACCCCCAGCAGGTCGTCGACCCGGCCGGGCACGACGACGGCGTGCCGCTGCTCGGCGAGGTTCTCGGCGAGGTGGTCCAGGGCGAGCGGGTCCGACTCGACGGCGAGCAGCTGGCCCTCCGGCCCGGTCGCCTCGGCCAGCGGCAGCGAGAGCAGGCCGACCCCGCTGTAGAGGTCGAGCACCCGCTCCCCCGGTTGCACCTGCGCCGCCTCGAGGACGGCCTCGACGAAGGCACGCGGCGCATCGGCGTGGACCTGCCAGAAGCCGCGCGCGTCGACGCTCATCTCGCGCTCCCCCGTGGGCGTGGCCACCCGCTCGGTGAGGGTGATGCGCTGCGCCCGGCCCTGCGGGCCGACCTCGACGAGCGCGACGTCCTCCTCGCCGGAGGCGGCGACGACGTCGACGGCCACCGCGTCCTCGAGCCCGCCCTCGGCGGCCTCCTGCGCGGCCGCGGCGATGCCCTCGTCGACCCTCGGGTGCGCGATGGGGCACCCGGTGACCGGCACGAGGTCGTGCGAGCGGTGCTTGCGCAGCCCGACGAAGGGGGTCCCCCCGCCCTCTCGACCGACCGCCACCTCGACCCGGGTGCGGTAGCCCAGCCCGTCGGCGTCGGCCAGCGCCTCGACGACCACCTCGCGCTCGACCCCGCCGAGGCGCTGGAGCTGCTCGACGACGACCTGCGCCTTGAGGGTGCGCTGGTGCTCGGTGCTCACGTGCTGGAGGTCGCAGCCGCCGCAGCCCCCGGGCCCGGAGACGGGGCAGCGCCGCGGCACGCGGTGCTCGGAGGCCTCGAGGACCTCGACCGCGTCGCCGCGCACGAAGCGGTCGCCGGGTCCCCCTTCGGTGATCCTCACGACCACCCGCTCCCCCGGGATGGTGTGGCGCACGAAGACCACGCGCCCGTCGTGGCGAGCCACGCAGTGCCCGCCGTGCGCGACCGGGCCGACGACGACCTCGATCTCGTCGCCGACGGCCAGCTCGTCTCCTGCAGGTGTCGTCATGCTCACTTCTCTCCTCGTCGCACGTCGCCCGCGACGGGTCCGTCGAAGCGCTCCTCGGCACCCTGCGAGCTCGCGAGCTGCCACGGCACCGAGCTCACCATGACCCCTGGGGTGAAGAGCAGGCGCGACCTCAGCCGCAGCGCGCTCTGGTTGTGCAGCAGCTGCTCCCACCAGTGCCCGAGGACGTACTGCGGGATGTAGACGACGACGAGGTCGCGCGGGTTGCCCGAGCGGATCGACTTCACGTAGTCGACGACCGGCCGCGTGATCTCGCGGTAGGGCGAGTCGAGCGACTTCAGCGGCACGGGGATCCCCCGGCGCAGCCACTCGGCCTGGATCTGGGCGGTCTCGTCCGGGTCGACGTCGACGGTGATCGCCTCGAGGCGCGATGGCCGGGTCGCGGCGGCGTAGGCGACGGCTCGCAGCGTCGGCTTGTGGATCTTGCTCACGAGGACGATGGCGTGGACCCGCGAGGGGAGCAGCTGCTGCTGCGTGTCGTCCTCGCGGACCGCGAGCTCCTCGCGCACGTGGTCGTAGTGCCGTCGGATCGCGATCATCAGGGCGAAGAGCACGCCCATCGCCGCGAGCGCGTAGCCCGCGCCGTGGGTGAACTTCGTCAGCAGGACGACGACGAGAACCGTGCCCGACATCGCCGCGCCGACGGCGTTGATCGCCCGTGAGCGGCGCATGCGGCGGCGGGCCCGCTCGTCCTTCTCGACCGCGAGGTGGCGGTTCCAGTGGCGCACCATGCCGGTCTGGCTCAGCGTGAAGGAGATGAAGACCCCGACGATGTAGAGCTGGATGAGGGCCGTGACCTCGGCGTCGTAGGCGACGATGAGCGCCGCTGCGGCGGCCGCGAGGATGACGATGCCGTTGCTGAAGGCGAGGCGGTCGCCGCGGGTGTGCAGCTGGCGCGGCAGGTAGCCGTCCTTGGCGAGGATCGACCCCAGGACGGGGAAGCCGTTGAAGGCGGTGTTCGCCGCGAGCACGAGGATGAGCCCGGTGACGACCGAGACGAGGACGACGCCGGGGTGGAAGCCGGAGAAGACCGACTTCGCGACCTGGCCCATGACGGTGTCCTGGACGTAGGAGTCGCCGACGGGCACCCCGTCGCGCAGCAGCTGGCGCTGCGGGTCGTCGGCGAAGTGGACCCCGGTCCACGTCGCGAGGCTCATCATCGACAGGAGCATCGTCGTCGAGACCGCGCCCATGAGGAGCAGCGTCGTCGCGGCGTTCGTCGACTTGGGCTTCTTGAAGGCCGGCACGCCGTTGCTGATCGCCTCGACACCGGTGAGCGCCGCACACCCGGAGGAGAAGGCGCGCAGGAGCAGGAAGGCCATCGCCAGCGTGCCGAGCTGCTCGTACCCGGCCTCGGGCGCGAGGGTGAGGTCGGCCGACTCGGCCTGCGGCAGCTCGCCGAAGGTCCGCCGGGCGAAGCCGACGAGCGCCATGCCGAGCACGGCGGCCATGAAGAGGTAGGTGGGGATCGCGAAGGCGGAGCCCGACTCGCGCACCCCGCGCAGGTTCATCGCGGTGAGGGCGACGACGATGCCGACGGCGACGAGGGCCTCGTGCCCGCGCAGGAAGGAGAAGGCGGACGCGGCGTTCTGCACCCCCGAGCTCACCGACACGGCGACCGTGAGGACGTAGTCGACGAGCAGCGCGCTCGCGACGGTCAGACCGGCGCGCGGCCCGAGGTTGACGCTCGCGACCTCGTAGTCACCGCCGCCGGAGGGGTAGGCGTGGACGTTCTGGCGATAGCTGAGGACGACGACGACCATGACGACGACGACCGCCAGCGCGATCTCCCACGAGTGGGTGAGGGCGAGCGCGCCGCCGGCCAGACCGAGGGTCAGCAGGATCTCGTCCGGGGCGTAGGCCACGGAGGACAGCGCGTCGCTGGCGAAGACCGGCAGCGCGATCTTCTTGGGCAGCAGCGTCTCGCCGAGACGGTCGCTGCGCATCGCTCGGCCGACGAGCACCCGCTTGAGCAGACGACCCCTGGACACGAGGCAGAACTGTACGCGGGCACCGGGCCCGCCGCTGCGCGACGACGAGGTGCCGCGTCACCCCGTCGCCCCCGGCCGCCGCACGTGCTGGCGTGTACCGTCGCACCGTGCATTTCGTCATCATGGGGTGCGGTCGCGTGGGGGCCTCGCTCGCCCGGTCGCTGGAGCGCGGCGGCCACGACGTCGCCGTCGTCGACCAGGACCCGGCGGCCTTCCGCCGGCTCGGCCCGGAGTTCGCCGGGCGACGTGTCGAAGGGGTCGGCTTCGACCGGGACACCCTGCTGCAGGCCGGCATCGAGCAGGCCTACGCCTTCGCCGCCGTCTCCAGCGGTGACAACTCCAACATCCTCGCCGCCCGGGTGGCGCGCGAGACCTTCGGCGTCGAGCACGTCGTCGCCCGCATCTACGACCCGGACCGCGCCGAGATCTACCAGCGCCTGGGCATCCCCACGGTCGCGACGGTGCGGTGGACCGCCGACCAGGTGATCCGCCGGCTCCTGCCGCAGGGCCACGCCCCCGAGCACACCGACGCCTCCGGCGCCGTCATCATCGCCGAGGTGCAGGTCGACCCGTCGTGGGTCGGTCGTCGTCTCTCGCAGATCGAGTCGGCGACGGGCACCCGCGTCGCCTACCTCACCCGGCTCGGCGAGGGCACGATCCCCGGGCCGGACACGGTCTACCAGGAGGGCGACCTCGTCCACCTGACCATCCCGCGCGCGCGCGTCGGAGACGTCGAGCGCGTCCTCGACAAGGCCCCTCCGGCCCAGGACTGAGAGGACACCATGCGAGTCGTCATCGCCGGGGCCGGCAGCGTGGGCCGCTCCATCGCCCGTGAGCTGCTCGACAACGAGCACGAGATCCTCCTCGTCGACAAGCACGCCGACGAGGCCCGGGTGGCCAAGCTGCCCGAGGCCAGCTGGCTGGCCGGCGACGCGTGCGAGATCTCCACGCTGCTCGAGGCGGGCCTGGCCGACTGCGACGTCGTCGTCGCCGCCACGGGCGACGACAAGGTCAACCTCGTCGTCTCGCTGCTCGCCAAGACCGAGTTCGGCGTGCCGCGCACCGTGGGCCGGGTCAACAACCCCAAGAACGAGTGGATGTTCGACGAGTCGTGGGGCGTCGACGTCGCCGTGTCGACCCCGCGCATCATGACCGCACTCGTCGAGGAGGCCGTGAGCGTCGGCGACCTCGTGCGGATCTTCGAGTTCCAGCAGGGCAGCGCGACGATGGTCGAGATCACCCTGCCCGCGGACAACCCCTATGTCGGGCGCCGAGTCGGCGACATCACCTTCCCCGTCGACACCGTCCTCACCGGGATCATCCGCGACGCCCGCCCGATCCACCCCTCGGTCGACGACGCCCTCGAGGCGCTCGACGAGCTGCTCTTCCTCACCACGGCCGAGGCCGAGCCCCAGCTGGCGCACATGATGAGCCCGCGGCGCGGCGCGACCGCCTGACCGACCGGGGCGTCACGCCCTCTCGACCCCCCGACTCCCCGAGCACCGGGGCCGCCGGAGCGCTCAGCGCGGCGGGTACGGGCCGGCCGGCTCCTGGAGGAGCTCGTCGCCGGGCTCGATCGGGGTCTGGCCCCGCAGGAGCATCGCGCCCATGAGGGCGACGGCGGCCGCCCACAGCGGCCAGCCGAGGACGACCTTGCTCACGGTGAGACCCGCGACGTTCTCGGCGAGGTAGAGCGGACCCATGATCGCGACGCGGATCGCGTAGACCGCGACGAGCACGAGGGTGAGCCGGCTGCACACCCGCACGGCGGCGGGGTTGCGCCGCCAGCGGGTGAAGTCGCCCTCGCGAGCCGCCGGGTCGGTGGCGCCGATCATCAGGCCGACGAGGGGCCAGCGCAGCACGACCGACAGGGCCGCCGCGACGCCGTAGGCCAGGCTCGTGAGGATCCCGGGCAGGAAGGCGTCCTCGGCGTTGCCGGAGCGCAGCGCGAAGAAGGCGGCGATCGCCGCGGCGAAGACGCCGGAGACGACGAACTGCACGCTCGAGCGCGAGGCCAGACGGGCGAGCAGCAGGACGACGACGAGCACCCCGGCGGCACCGAGGGAGATCATGCGGTCCTGCGTGATCGACCAGGAGATGACGAAGGCGAGCATCGGCAGCGTCGTCTCGAGCGAGCCCCGGATGCCGCCGAGGGCGTCGGACAGACGCTGGCGGATGAGCCCCTCGACCGTCGTCGGCACTGGGCGCAGGGCCTCGGGCGTGCCGGCCGGCGCGTCCGCGTCGCGGCTCATGAGGGCGGGGGGACGATGTCGTAGGACGGGTTGTAGATCGTGCGGTTGCGCGTCCCCTGGCACAGCCGGCCGTGGGCACGCACGTAGGTGCCGGGGCGGATGCCGCCGATCTCTCGCCGGCCCAGCCAGACGAGGTCGACGGGGCACGTGCCGTCGTAGAGCTCGGCGACGAGCGCGGGCACCGTGACCCGCGGGCGCAGGGTGACGCTGCGGATCGTGCCGGCGACGGTGACGACCTCGCGGTCGGGGGCCTCGTCGAGCGCGGTGCAGCCGAGGTCCTTCGCACCCGTGCGCAGCTCGTCGTCGACGAGGTCGTCGTCGGAGCGCACGATGTCGCGCAGGCGGCGCAGGACGGTGCTCATGACTGCTCGGTCGCCGGCATCTTCAGCTCGAGCATCTCGCGCGGCGCCATCGGGTCGGCGCCACGGACGACGACGAGGTCGCGGACGACGTCGTCGAGGCGGGCGCGGGCCGCGTCGTCGACCGCGGCGCGGCCGGAGTACACGGCACGCAGGAACCACCGGGGGCCGTCGACCCCGGCGAAGATCGCGGGGGCGAAGACGGTGCGGCCGTCGCCGCCGGGCTGGGGCAGCCGGGTGCGCAGCTCGGTGCCGAAGGGACCGGTGCCCTCCTCGACGGTGCCGCGGTTCTTCTCGATCATCTCGGCGATCTCGCCGCGGATCTCGTCCCAGATGCCGCTGGAGCGGGGCGCGGCGAAGGCCTGAAGCTGGACGGTGGCGTCGTCGACGCCGACCTGCACGGCGGAGACAGCGTCGGACGTCGGGTCGACCTCGAGCCGCAGCTCCATGCCGGGGCCAGGGCGCAGCCACAGCCCGCCGAAGTCGACGCGGCCGTCGGCCTCGCCGACCTGGGACTGGTCGAAGGGACCGCTTTCGCCCGCCGCGACAGCGGTGCCGTCCGACGTCTCGTCGGCCGTCGTCGAGCCGTCGGCGTCCTGGGTCTGCGGGGCGTCGCCCTGCTCCGACGCCTTCTTCTTACGACCGAACATCGTGTCCTGGACCTTCCTCGATGGTGAAGCCCCCGCTGGAGCCGTGACCAGTCTCGCCCCGGAGCGACCCGGGGAGCGAATCGACCTCGACGAAGTCGCCGGTGCCGACCTCCTGGAGCACGAGCTGCGCGATGCGGTCGCCGGCGGCGAGGGTCACCGCGCGCTCACGGTCGAGGTTGACGAGGTTGACGAGGATCTCTCCCCGGTACCCCGAGTCGACCGTGCCGGGGGCGTTGACGACCGAGACCCCGTGCCGGGCGGCGAGCCCGGAGCGGGGGTGCACCAGACCCACCCAGCCCGGCGGCAGCGCGATCGCGACCCCGGTGGGGACGAGCGCACGCTCGCCGGGCGCGAGGGTGACCTCGGCGACGCTGGTGAGGTCCGCGCCGGCGTCGCCGTCCTTGGCGTACGTCGGCAGCACCGCGTCGGCGTGGAGCCGACGGACGAGGACCTCGGGTCGGGCAGCCATGCTCAGGCGGCGCACTCCCGGCAGATCGGGCCGGACGTGCCCTCGCTGGCGAGCTGGCTGCGGTGGTGGACGAGGAAGCAGCTGGTGCAGGTGAACTCGTCGGCCTGACGAGGCAGGACCCGCACCGACATCTCCTCACCGGAGAGGTCGGCCCCGGGCAGCTCGAAGCCCTCGGCCGCCTCGGTCTCGTCGACGTCGACGTTGCTCGACTGCTGGTCGGCCCGTCGAGACTTCAGCTCCTCGATGGAGTCCTCGGAGATGTCGTCGTCGGTCTTGCGTGGAGCGTCGTAGTCGGTTGCCATTGTGGTGGTCATTCCCCTCAGCGCGCGTGATGGATCGTGGTCGGGTCGTGCAACGCACGACCCCGCAGTTTTGTGCCCGGCGGGGCGGATTGTGCCTGAGCGGGGGGCACGAGCGCCACCTGGGTTCGCAGGGGGAGACCGTGGGCCCTCACAGGAGGGTGAAACCTGGAGGAAGGACAGTACGCCCGGTGAGGGCGAGCAGCACCTGCGGGGCCTGCCCCGGCGCGATGCGCGCGCAGAGCGCGACCGCGGGCACACACGCCTCCACGAGCCCGGGGGGCGGGTCCTGCTCGGTCGCCCGGGCGAGGTCGAGCCCGTGGACGGTGAGCTCGAGGGCCCGCGTCGGCAGGTAGTCGGCGAGCGCGAGGGTGCCGAAGGGGGTGACCGCCGGGGTGTCGTCGGCGCTCTCGCGCACGACACGCAGGGCGCGGTCGGCAGCCGCGTGCACGGCCGCCCAGGGGTCGTCCCCGAGGGCGCGGCCGGCCGCACGGCCGCGCTCGGCGACGGCCGCGTCACCGGACGGCAGCGCGCGCGCCGCGGTGTAGTAGCCCGCGGTGCCCACGAGCTCGGCGTCCGGCCCGGCCTCGCGGCCCACGTAGTCGACGAGCGTGACGAAGGCCCGTGAGGTGTGGCCGAGCAAGGAGCGCACGTCCCACTCCCCCAGCCCCGGTCGGTCGAGCTGCTCGGACGAGATCGCGTCGACGACCGCGAGCACGCCCGTGCTCGCGAGCTCGAACCAGGCGCGGGCGCCGACCTCGCTCATGACCGGTCGTGCTCCTCGCCCACGGCGTCGACCGCCTCGAGGACGGCGGACCGCAGGGCGGCCTGGGTCCGCGGGGCGCCTGCGAGCGTCATCGTGCTGCTCGGGTCGCCGCCGTCGAGATCGGTGACCGCAGCCCCGGCCTCGGTGGCGACGAGCCACCCGGCAGCGAGGTCCCAGGGGTTGAGCCCGCGCTCGTAGTACACGTCGACGGTGCCGTCGGCGACCCGGCACAGGTCGAGCGCGGCGCTGCCCAGGCGGCGGATGTCGCGCACCTGCGGGAGCAGACGGGCGAGCACCTGCCCCTGCCAGGCGCGTCGGTCGGCCTCGTACCCGAAGCCCGTGGCGCACAGGGCCAGACCCAGCCCCTCCGCCTCGGCGACGCGAAGGGGGCGCGGCGCGCCTCCCCCTTCGCTCACGGTCGCGCCCTCGCCGAGGGCGGCGACGTAGGTGCGGCCGGCGACCGGGTCGACGACGGCGCCCGCGACGGGTCGCCACGCACCCGGCCGGGAGGGGTCGCCGACGACGACCGCGACGGAGACCGCGTAGGCGGCGAGGCCGTAGAGGTAGTTGACGGTGCCGTCGATGGGGTCGACGACCCAGGTGAGCCCGGAGGTGCCGGCGCTCCCGCCCTCCTCCTCACCGGCGAAGGCGTCCTGCGGCCGACGCTCGCCGAGGAGCGAGCGCAGGAGGTCCTGGCTGGCCTGGTCCATGACCGTGACGACGTCGGTGAGCGAGGACTTGGTCGTCGCGACACCGAGATCGGCCGGCCGGCGCTGGACGATCATCGTCGCGGCCTCCTCGGCGACCTCGCGGGCCACCTCGGCGAGGGCGCGGACATCGGTGCCCTCGGGCAGCGCGGGCGCGGTGCTCATGCGTGCTCGCCCACGGCGGGCAGCGCCTCGCGCAGGTTCGGGCAGCAGCCCGGCCGGCACGGCGTGGCCGCCGGCACGAGGCCTGCCCACGCCCGCGGCTCGACGTCCTCGCCGCGGCGCATCGCCGCGCGCTCCTGTGCGAGGTCGGCCAGGCCCTCGACGAAGGCGGGGTGGGTGCCCACGGTCGGCACCCGCACGAGGCGCACGCCGTGCTCCTTCGCCGTCGCGGCGGCCTCGGTGTCGAGGTCGTAGATGACCTCCATGTGGTCGCTGACGAAGCCGATCGGCACGACGACGACGGTCCGCACGCCCTCGGCCGCGAGCTCCTCGATGCGGTCGCCGACGTCGGGCTCGAGCCAGGGCATGCTCGGCGGGCCCGAGCGGGAGCAGAAGGTCAGCTCGCCGGTGATCTCCCGGCCGAGCTGCTCGCTCGCGTGGTCGCAGATCGCGGCGCCGAGGTCGGCGTGGCCGCGCGAGTAGGCCCGCTCCTCGGCGTCGCCGGGGCCGGAGGTGATGTCCATGGTCTCGGGGATCGAGTGGGTGACGAAGAGCAGGGCGGGCGCCTCGTCGTCCTCGAGCACCTCGCGCAGGGCGGCCGTGACGAGCTCGGCGTTGGTCTGAGCGAAGCCGGGGTGCTGGCCGTAGGGGCGGACGAACTCGAGGTCGACGTCGAGCCCGTCGACGCGCACGTCGGCGAGGGCCGCGGCGAGATCCTCGCGGTAGGAGCGGCACGAGGAGTAGGACTGCCAGGCGCTCGTGCGGATCGCGAGCACGTGTCGGGCGCCCTCGTCGGCGAGCTCGGCGAGGACGTCGGCGGTGAAGGGCGGGCTGTGCCGGTTGCCGAGGCGGACCGGCACGTCGATCTCGCGGCGGCGCAGCTCCTCGGTGAGCTCGGCGACGAGACGGCGACCGTGGTCGTTGATCGGCGATCGGCCGCCGAAGAGGTCGTAGTGCGCGCCGACCTCCCGGAGGCGCTCGTCGGGGATGCCCTTGCCCCCGGTGACACGGCGCAGGAAGGGCAGGACCTCGTCGGGCCCCTCGGGCCCGCCGAAGGAGTGGAGGATGATCGCGTCGTACGGGGCGATGGCGTCGTGCGGCATGGAGCCAACCGTAGTCGCGCGGCGTGGTGGCCCCGCCGCACGGGACGGGGGTGGCAGAGTCGCACCCGACCCCCGAAGAGCTGAGAGGACAGTCATGCGAGACCTTCGACTGATCGGCGTGCACGGCGACGGTGAGCACCTCGTCGTCGCCGACGGCGACGGCCAGGAGTACCGCGTCCGCATCGACGACCAGCTGCGCGCCGCCGTGCGCCGCGACCGTCCGCGTCTCGGGCAGCTGCAGATCGAGATGGACAGCACCGTGCGCCCGCGCGAGGTGCAGGCGATGATCCGCGCCGGGGCCTCCAGCGAGGAGGTCGCGGCCCGCACGGGCTGGAGCATGGAGAAGATCGCCCGCTTCGAGGGGCCGGTGCTCGACGAGCGCCAGCACGTCGCGAGCGCCGCCCAGCGAGTGCGCGTGCGCGGCCAGGGCTCGGGGTCCGACGAGACCCTCGGCGGCCGGGCCGCCTCGCGGCTGGCCTCGCGCGGCGTGCCGGAGGAGGCCGTCCTGTGGGACTCCTCGCGCGACGCCGAGGGGCAGTGGAGCGTCACCGTGACCTTCGCGGCAGGGGGCAAGGAGCGCACCGCGCGCTGGTGGTTCGACCGGGCCGGCATGAGCGTCGTCGCCGCCAACGACGAGGCGCGCTGGCTCTCCGAGGCCGACGCCGCCGAGAGCGCCGTGCCGACCCCCCACCGGCCGACCGCGGTCTTCGACGTCGAGGCCCAGGAGCGGCGCGAGCCCGACGAGCTCATGGCCTCGATGCGCGAGGCGGCCCGCGGCCGCCGCCGTGGCCGCCGCCGCCCGAACCACGTCGAGCCCCCGCTCCCCCTCGAGGGCGACGAGGCCGGCACCCCGCTGCCGAGCGAGCTCCCGCCCGGGGCGAAGGGGGTCCACCCCCGTGACGAGGATCGTGCGGCCGCGGCCGCCGAGCCGGTCGAGGCCGTGGAGCCGCAGGACGCCACCGGCCCCCAGCAGAGCGAGCAGCTGCTCGAGGTCGAGCCGGTCGTCGAGCCGGCCGAGCCGGCCGAGCCGGTCGAGCCGGTCGAGCCGGTCGAGGACGGCGGGGCACCTCCCGCCGACGCGACGGCGCAGGCCGGCGCCCTCGAGGACACGACGACTGAGCCGGTCGGCGAGGACGCCGACGAGGAGCCCGAGACCCCGGAGGCCGGGGCACCGCAGCCCGAGGCCCCGGCGGCCGCCGGTCCGGACGAGGCAGACGCCGAGGTGAGCGCCCCGGAGGATGATGAGACTGCGGCCGAGCCCGACCCGGACCCCGAGCCCGCCCCCGCGGCCCCTGCTGCCGGGCCCAAGAGCTCCGGCGGTCGCCGCAAGGGTCGCGCCAGCGTCCCGAGCTGGGACGACGTGATGTTCGGCGCCAAGCGCGGCGAGTGACCCGGTGACCGCCGCAGCCACGACGGCTGCGCTTGTCCTCGAGACCGATCTCACCGCGCTCGTCTGGGGCGTGCGCATCATGCTCGTCGTCGTCAGCCTGGGCCTCGCGCTCGTGCTCGTCGGCGTGCCCGTCGTCTTCTCCCGCCCGGTCCTCACCGAGCTGCTGCGCGCTCGAGCCCTCGGCGACCCGTGGGCCCCCTTCGCGCCGGACGAGGCGGGCCGCTACGGACCGCTGGCGGAGAACCGCCACTGGGCGCTCATGCGCGCCCCCGCCAGTCGCACCACCGCGGGGCTCGTCGCGCGGTGGGGGTGGTGGGTCGTCTCCGCCGTCGTCCTCGTCGGCGGAGGCCTCTACGGCTTCGTCAGCTTCATGAGGCTCGTCGTCGCCGTCTGGATCTGAGCGACCCCGCCCCGGGCCGGCACCGCCTCTGCGGCGACCTCGGGGGCCCTCAGGCGCGCGGCGGCACCGGGCAGGCGTCGAGGTCGAAGGGGAGGACGTCGGCCGAGAGCGCGGCGGCGTGGGCCGCGTGCGAGCTCATCCGGCGCATGTGGTGACGACGGCAGAGCACCTCGTACTCGACCTCCTGGGTCCCGTCGGTCGTGTCACCGACGACGACCTGCTCGCCCTCGACGACCATCGAGCCGTCGACGACGCGGGCGTTGTGGGTGGCCCGGGCACCGCACCAGCACAGCGCGGCGACCTGGAGGACCTGGGTGCGGTCGGCGAGCTCGACGAGCCGTTGCGACCCCGGGAAGAGCTGGGTGCGGAAGTCGGCCATGATGCCGAAGGCGTAGACCTCGATGTCGAGCTCGTCGACGACGCGCGCGAGCTGCTCGACCTGGGCCGGTGAGTAGAACTGCGCCTCGTCGCAGATGAGGTAGTCGACCTTGCCCCCGCTCGTCAGCTGAGCGACGACGACCTCCCAGAAGTCGAGCTCCTCGTGGACCTCGACGGCGCCCGTCGACAGGCCGAGGCGCGAGGACAGCACCGAGTCGCCGGCCCGGTCGAGCCGGGTGAAGATCAGACCCTCGCGGCCGCGGGCGCGGTGGTTGTGGTCCATCTGGAGGGCGAGGGTGGACTTGCCGCAGTCCATGGTGCCGGAGAAGAAGACGAGCTCAGCCACGGTCGGACAGCCTAGGCCCGTCGCGCCGGCGCGCAGAGCCACGGCACGGCGACCTCGTCGAGGGTGACCGACCCGTGCAGGCCGACGAGCGCCAGCAGCTCGGGACGGTGACGGCGCGAGTCCCCCACGGCGAGCTCGCCGGTCATCGTCGCGACCACCTCGCCGATCCGGGGCCGCACGCGCTCCTCGACGGGGCCGAACCACCCGGCCGAGACGGCCTCGTCGCGGGTGACGACGACGGCGTCCTCGCCCAGCCGCTCCCGCCACGCGGCGAGCACGTCGTCGACGGCGCCGGGCAGGCAGTGCAGCTGCACCGAGCGCGGCTCGCCGGACACCTCGGCCACCCCGGCCGCGAGATCGGGCTCGTGGGCGACGTCGAGACGGCGGTCCATCGCGACGTCGACCATGCCGTGGTCGGCGGTGACGTGCAGCGCGCAGTCGGGCGGCAGCGAGGCGGCGAGCCGCCGCAGCTCGGCGTCGACCGCCTCGAGCTCCTCGCCCCACTGCCACGAGCTGCAGCCGTGCACGTGACCGACCTTGTCGAGGTCGCCCCAGTAGAGGTAGACGAGGGATCGCGGGCGGGTGCGCAGCGCGGCGAGGGTCGCGTCGACCCGTTGCGCGAGGCTGGAGGCGGCGACGAAGCGGCCGCCGCGCAGGGCGGCCTCGGTGAGGCCGGAGCCGTCGAAGAAGCCCGGGCCGACGCGGACCGTCTCGACACCGGCCGCCGACGCGGCCTCGAAGACGGTCGGGTGCGGCTGCCAGGCGCGAGGGGCCGGGCCGTCCTCCCAGGACAGCTCGTTGAAGGCGCGCCCGGTCGCCGGGTCGTACGCCTCGTAGCCGACGAGGCCGTGCTCCCCGGCGAGCCGTCCGGTGCCGAAGGTCGCCATCGACGTCGCGGTCGTCGAGGGGAAGCCGCAGGCCACCGAGCGCGAGCCGGGCGCCGCGGCGAGCCCGCGCAGGTAGGGAGCATGACCGCCCCGCCGGGCGAGGAGCTCGGCGCCGAGCCCGTCGACGAGCACGACCACGGCGCGCCGTGCGGGCTCGAGCACCCGGTCACCGGGGCGGGCGAGACCGGCGACCCCGAGGCTCGTCGCGACGCTGGGCAGCAGGCGGTCGAGCAGACCGTCGCCGACGACCGGCAGGGCCGGGGCGGGGGGCACGCTCAGACGCCGACGCGGGCCGAGAGGTCCCGGGCGAAGGTCACCGCGGCGTCGAGCGCGCCGCTGCCCTCGGCCTCGGCGCTGATGCGCAGCGAGATGTCGTCAGCGGCGATCGTGCCCTCGTAGCCGTGGTCGGCGTCGCACGAGGGGTCCGCGCACACGGCGGGGAGCAGGTCGACCCGGCTCACGGTGCCCCACCCGACGGTGAGGGTGAGCTCGCGCCCGAGGGACCCGGGCACGTACTCGCTCGGCTTGGGCACGACGTGCGTGAGCATGACCCCGCGCACGGCGCGAAGGGGGATGCACTCGGTCGTCGCGGTCGCGACGTCCTCGCGCGAGGTCTCGTCGTCGGGGAAGTCGTCGGCGTGGGCGATGACGAGGCGGGTGCTCGTCGTCACCAGCGCGGTGATGTGCCGGCGCACCGACTCCTGGTCGAAGGTCGTCTCCTGGTGCACGAGGTGGGAGATGACCTCCTCCTCGCCGACGGCGGCGCGGATGATGTCGGCGACGAGGTCGGGGTAGTACCCGGCACGCGCGATCGCCTCGAGCAGGGAGGACGGCAGGACGATCCGGGTGAGATCGGTGGGCACCTGGGACATGACCCCCATTCTGCCGCAGGGCGACGACACCCCGGACCACCCGCAGGGCTCAGGTCATCGCCCGGCGACCGGGGTCCTTGCGGCGCAGCGGCGGGGCGAGGTGGATCTGGGCCCCGAGGACGCTCGCCCCCTTGCCGTGGGCCATCACCGGGTCGAGGACGACGGAGGCGATCTCGACGAAGTCCTCGGACATGAGCGACAGCCGCCCGAGGACGTCCTCGAGCGCGGCCCGGTCGACCGGGGTCGCGCCCTTGTGACCGTGCAGGAGGGGCGCGAGCTTGATGTCGTCGACGATCTCGCGCACGTCGACGTCGGTGAGCGGCGGGATGCGGTAGGCGATGTCGTCGAGCAGCTCGGTCGGCGCACCGGCGAGGCTGAAGGAGATGACCGGGCCGAAGAGCGGGTCCTCCACGGTCCCGAGGACGCACGACGTGCCCTGCGGCGCCATCCGCTGGACGACGAAGTAGTTCGCGTCGAGCGGGGCGAGCCGGGCGTCCATCGCCTCGAAGGCCGCCCGCACGTGCTCCGGCTCGGTGAGGTCGACGCGCACGGCGTCGAGCAGCGAGTGCCCGCGCACCAGGGGCGAGAGCGACTTGAGCACGACCGGGTGGCCGACCTCCGCGGCGGCGGCGACCGCCTCGTCGGCGCTCGCGACCTCGATGCGACGCCACAGGTCGATGCCGTAGGCGGCGAGCAGGTCGTGCGACTCGTCGTCGGTGAGGGCGCGCCCCTCCGGGTACTCGGCGAGCACCGAGTCGACGAGCTCTCGGGCGGCGGTGCGGCGCACCCCGTCGCGCACGACGGGCTCGCCCTTGTCCTTCGTGCGCCACCGGCCGTACTGCGTGGCCAGGCCGAGCGCGCGGATGGCGTCCTCGGGCATCGCGTAGAGCGGCACCGCCTCGCGCGGCACGTCCCCCGAGCTCGCGCCGGGGTCCTCGGCGACGAGCGACCCGGTGTCGACGCCCCGCATGCCGAGGAGGTTGCCGACGCAGGGCTTGCTCGAGCGCTTCGCCGCGTAGCGCACGGCCTCGACGACGTCGTGCTCGACGGCGCCGATCGGAGGGATGAAGGACACGACGACGCTGTCGACCTGCTCGTCGGCGAAGGCGGCGTCGACCGCGGCCCGGAACTCCGAGGGCGTGGCCTCCGTGCGCACCGACACCGGCCCGTGGGTGACCTCGAGCCCCCACGCCGCGGCGCTGCCGGCGCTGATCGTGCCGAGCTGGTGGGAGTTGGAGACGATGGCCACGCGGTTGCCCTCGGGCAGCGGCTGGTGCAGGAGCAGCTGGGCCGCGTCGAACATCTGGTGGACGTTCTCGACGTGGATGACACCGGCCTGCGCCATGATCGCGCGGAAGGCGTGGGGGCGCACGGTCGTCGAGCGCACCCGGTGGCCCGGCACCTCCTCCATCGGGGACTTCACGACGATGACCGGCTTGGTCATCGCGAGCGCCCGGGCGATCCGGGAGAACTTGCGCGGGTTGCCCATCGACTCGAGGTAGAGACCGACGGCGTGCGTGCTGTCGTCGTCGACCCAGTACTGCATGACGTCGTTGCCGGAGACGTCGACGCGGTTGCCCGCGGAGACGAAGACCGAGACCCCGAGGTTGCGTCGGGCGGCCGAGTCGAGGTTCGCGACCGCGAGGGCACCGCTCTGCGAGTACAGCCCGAGGTGGCCGGCGGGCGGGGTCGTCGGGCTGAGGCTGGCGTTGAGCCGGACCCCCTCGTCGTTGTTGAGGATCCCGAAGGAGTTCGGCCCGATGACCCGCATGCCGTTGTCGCGCGCCACGCGCAGGACCCGCTGCTGCAGCGCCGTGCCCTCCTCGCCCTCCTCCGCGAAGCCCGAGGAGATCACGAGGAGGCCGCGGACCCCCTTCGCCGCGCACTCCTCGACGACCCCGGGCACGGCGCTCGCCGGCACGGCGACGACGGCGAGGTCGACGGCCTCGGGCAGGTCGGTGATGCTCGGGTAGGCGGGCACCCCGAGCAGACGGTCGGCCTCGGGGTTGACGGGGTAGACCTCGCCGGTGAAGCCGCCGTCGAGGACATGACGCATCACCTGGTGGCCGATCGCGCGCTCGCGCCGGCTCACGCCGACGACGGCGATGCTGCGCGGGTGGAGCAGGGCCGACACGCTCTCGGCCTCGGCGCGGTGCTCGCGGGCGAAGCGCACCGACAAGGACTGCGCGGTCGGCTCGATGTCGAAGTGGAGCATGACGACGCCGTCCTCGAAGCGCCGGCTCACCTCGTAGCCGGCGTCGGAGAAGACGGAGAGCATCTTGCGGTTCTGCGGGAGCACCTCCGCCTCGAAGCGGGTGATGTCGTGCTCCTGGGCGATCGCCGCGAGGTGCTCGAGGAGCACCGAGCCGATGCCCTTGCCCTGGTAGTGGTCGCTGATGTTGAAGGCGACCTCGGCGCTCGTGGGCGCGATCCGGTCGTAGCGGCCGATCCCGATGATCTCGTCGCGGATGAGCGCGACGAGCGCCATCCGGTCGACGTAGTCGACATTCGTGAAGCGCTCGACGTCGCGCTCGCTCAGCCGCCGGATCGGCGCGAAGAAGCGCAGGTAGATCGACTCCTCGGACTGCCCCGCGTGGAAGCGGTGGATGCCCTCGGCGTCGCTCGGACGGATGGGTCGCAGCCGGGCGACGGTGCCATCGCGCAGCACGACGTCAGCCTCGGCCAGATGGGGGTACCCCGGTGGGAGCGCCTCGCTCATGCGTCCGATCCTGCCATGCCCCTCGCCCGTCGAGCGCGACGCTCAGGGCGCGAGGACCTCGACCCGCCAGGACTGGCCGCCGTCGGTGCTCTCGAGCAAGCCCTCGGAGTCGTCGGCCAGGCCGTAGACGCGGTCGTCCCCGCCCGCGGCGACCCACGACCACTGGACGGAGTCGGCCTTCGCCACCCGCCAGCTCGCGCCGCCGTCGGTCGTGCGCAGGGCCCGGCCTCCGGCCTCGCCCCGGGTGACGACGACCGCCGTCCCGGGCTGGGTCTGCGCGTACCCGGCGACCGTGCCGCCGACGGCGACCGAGGGGCTCGCCGGCGACCAGGTGACCCCGTCGTCGGTGGAGGTGCGCACCCGGATCGAGGTGCCGCCGTCGTCCCCGGGCGTGCCGCACAGCGCGCTCAGCGGGCCCTCGCCGTCGGCCGGGGTGCCGAAGAGGACGCTGTCGCCCTCGTCGCACGGCTCGAGGTGCTCGGCCTGCTCGCCGATCCGGTAGGTGCGGCTGCCGTCGGCGGTGCCGACGGAGAGGTAGGCGCGCGGCCCGCGCACGACGAGCTGTGCCCCGGTGATGCCCGAGACGTCCTCGTCGAGGACGACGACGTCGGCGCTGCTGTCACCGGTGCCGGCCCGGTAGACGCGAAGGGGGCCGGCGCACCCCTGCTCGGTGCACTCCCCCGCGCTCACGAGGTGCACGACGCCGTCGCCGACCTCGGTGGCGACGATCGTGCCCCCCGGGTAGGGCATGTCGGCCCACGTCGTGCCGCCGTCGGTCGTGCGTCGCAGCACCGACCCGGCGAGGTAGCCGGTGTCGGCGCTCGCCCAGCGCAGGATGCCCACCTGGTCGGGCTCGACGGCGATCCCGCCGGGCGGGGCGACGGAGAGGTCGGGCAGGGCGGCGGTGTTGATCCAGCTCTGGCCGTCGTCGGTCGTGCGCAGCAGCAGCGGGCAGGTGGTCTCGGCGCTGCACCGCGCCTCGCCGAGCACCGCGCGGGTGCGGTCGTCGCCGGCGCTCACCGAGCGGGCGAGGAGCTGGCCGTCGGCCGGCTCGGCGCGTGAGGCGGTCGGGGCCGGGGTCGTCGCCTCGCTCGGCTCGGGCAGGCTCACCGTCGTCGGGTCACCGGCCGGTCGCAGCTCCTCCTGACCGGTCCCGAGCGCCCCCACGCCGACGGCCGTCGCCACGGCGGCGACGGCGGCGGCCCCGGCGACGAGCCAGCCGGTGGAGCGCCGCCGACCGGTCCGACCGGCACGCAGCACCCCCTGGAGGTGCACGTCGTGCCCGGGGAGCTCCTCGACGAGCTCGCGCTCACGGGCGAAGAAGGCGTCGACGGGGTCGTCGCGCCGGGTGGGGTCGTCCATCAGCCTGCCGAACGTCTCGAGGTCGTCGTGCTCGTCACGGGGGATCATCGGGCGCCCTCCAGCATGGCAGCCAGGGACTTGCGGGCCTCGAAGAGGTCGCGCTTGACCGCGCCCTCGGACTTGCCGAGCTGGGTGGCGACGGAGCCGACGGACAGGTCGGCGAAGTAGTAGAGCAGAACCGCCACGCGCAGCCGGTCGGGCAGCGACTGGACGGCGGTGCGCACGGAGACCTGGGTCGCGACGTCGGGGTCGTCCCGCCCCTCGGCCGGGGCTCCCCCTTCGTGACGCAGGTAGGCGGAGTGCTCCCGCCCGCGCTTGCGCCAGTGGTCGCGCACGAGGTTGGCGGTCACCGCGTAGAGCCACGCCTTGGGCTCGTCGACCCGGCCCCACTCGCGCACGAGCTTGACGAAGGCCTCCGTCGCGAGGTCGTGGGCGAGATCGGGGTCGCCGACGAGACGGTTGGTCCAGCCCGCCAGACGCCCGTAGTGCGCGTCGTAGACCTCCCGCAGCTCCGCATCGACGTCCGTGCGGGCTCGCGCCATCGTCACCCCTTCGCTCCTCGGGAGGACGATGCTCATGGCGGTCATGCCTGTGAGACGCCGCAGCCCCCTGCGTGGTTCGGGGTGATCTTGGCAGAGTCCCCCCGGCGGCGCAGGCGGGCACCCCGCGACCCGCCGTCGGGGTGTCATCACGGGGCTGACGGTGCGATCGGCGAAGATGGGGTCCTCCCCTGCCCGACGAAGGAGCACCCGCACGCATGGCCCGCCGCACCACCACCCCCGCGCCGCCCCCCGTCCCGGAGCGGATCGTCGACATCGACGTCGCGGACGAGATGCGCGGCGCGTTCCTCGAGTACGCAGTCTCGGTGATCCACGCACGCGCGCTGCCGGACGCCCGGGACGGGCTCAAGCCGGTGCACCGCCGGATCCTGTACTCGATGAGCGAGATGGGGCTGCGCCCCGAGCGCGGCCACGTGAAGTCCAGCCGCGTCGTCGGCGAGGTCATGGGCAAGTACCACCCGCACGGCGACACCGCGATCTACGACGCCCTCGTGCGTCTCGCCCAGCCGTTCGCCATGCGGCTGCCGCTCGTCGACGGGCACGGCAACTTCGGCTCGCTCGACGACGGCCCCGCGGCCTCGCGCTACACCGAGGCGCGGATGGCACCCGCGGCGCTGCTCATGGTCGCCAGCCTCGACGAGTCCACCGTCCCCTTCGTCCCCAACTACGACGACCAGCTCACCCAGCCCGAGGTCCTGCCGGCGGCCTACCCGAACCTCCTCGTCAACGGCACGACCGGCATCGCCGTCGGCATGGCCACCCAGATGCCGCCTCACAACCTCGTCGAGGTCATCGGCGCGGCCCGGCACCTGCTCACCCACCCGCAGTGCTCGCTCGACGACCTCATGCGCTTCGTGCCCGGTCCCGACCTGCCCGGCGGCGGGCGCATCGTCGGTCTCGACGGCATCCGCGACGCCTACCTGCGTGGTCGCGGCAGCTTCCGCACCCGGGCCACCGTGCGGGTCGAGAAGGTCTCGCCGCGCCGGCAGGGCATCGTCGTCACCGAGCTGCCCTACCTCGTCGGCCCCGAGAAGGTCATCGAGAAGATCAAGGACGGCGTCCAGGGCAAGAAGCTCGAGGGCATCGCCGACGTCAAGGACCTCTCGGACCGCACGAAGGGCCTCGAGCTCGTCATCGAGATCAAGAACGGCTTCAACCCCGAGGCCGTCCTCGAGAAGCTCTACAAGCTGACGCCGATGGAGGAGAGCTTCTCCATCAACAACGTCGCCCTCGTCGACGGCACGCCCCGCACGATGGGCCTCAAGGAGCTGCTCACCGTCTACGTCGACTTCCGGGTCGACGTCGTGCGCCGCCGCACCGAGCACCGGCTGGGCAAGAAGCGCGACCGCCTGCACCTCGTCGACGGCCTGCTCGTCGCGATCCTCGACATCGACGAGGTCATCCAGCTCATCCGCGGCAGCGACGACGCGGGCACGGCCCGCCAGCGCCTCCAGGAGGTCTTCGACCTCAGCGAGGTCCAGGCGAGCTACATCCTCGACCTCCAGCTGCGCCGCCTGACGAAGTTCTCCCGGATCGAGCTCGAGCAGGAGCAGGAGGACCTGCGCCGCCAGATCGCCGAGCTCGAGGAGATCCTCGGCGACGAGCGCGTGCTCACCCGCCTCGTGTCCTCCGAGCTCGCCGAGGTCGCCAAGCAGCACGGCACCCCGCGCCGCACGGTGCTCCTCGAGTCCGCAGGTGCGCCCGCGGCGACGAGCACCCCGCTCGAGGTGAGCGACGACCCGTGCTGGGTGCTCCTGTCGAGCACCGGGCTGCTCGCCCGCACGACGAGCGAGCAGGAGCCGTCCCGAGAGGGCTCGCGCTCGCGCCACGACGCCGTCGTCTCCGCGGTGCGCAGCACCGCCCGCGGTGAGATCGGGGTCGTGACGAGCGCGGGTCGCGTCGCCCGGGTGAGCGCCCTGGAGCTGCCGACGCTGCCCCCGACGAACGACGCCCCCTCCCTCTCCGGCGGCGCGCCGGTCGGCGCCTATGTCGACCTCGGCGCCGACGAGCGGGTGCTCGCGCTGCTCTCCCTCGCCGAGGACTCCCCCGGCCTGGCTCTGGGCACCGCGAGCGGTGTCGTCAAGCGGGTCTCCCCGGAGGTGCCGAAGGGGGCGCTGTGGGAGGTCGTGTCGCTCAAGGACGGCGACGAGGTCGTCGGGGCCGTCGAGCTGCGCACCGGCGAGGAGGAGCTCGTCTTCGTGACGAGCGACGCCCAGCTGCTCCACTTCTCCGCCTCGGCCGTCCGACCGCAGGGTCGCGGCGCCGGCGGCATGGCCGGCATCCGCCTCTCGTCCGGCGCTCGGGTGATCCACTTCGGGGCGGTCGACCCCGCGCGTGACAACGTCGTCGTCACCGTGAGCGGGTCCTCCGACGCGCTGCCCGGGACCGACCCGGGCGCGATCAAGGTCACCCCCTTCGCCGAGTACCCGGGCAAGGGCCGCGCGACCGCGGGCGTGCGGGCGCACCGCTTCCGCGGCGGCGAGGACACGCTGCTCCTCGCCTGGGCCGGTCGGGCCGACGCGCGCGCGAGCGCGTCGAACGGCGTCGCCGTCGACCTGCCCGAGGCCGACGGCCGCCGCGACGGCTCGGGCGCGCCTGCCCAGCGCGCCATCGGGGGCATCGGAGGTTGGTGAGCGCCGGGGGCTGGTGACGGCCGCGCCCGACGGGCGGACATGACGACGGGCCGGGGCAGATGCCCCGGCCCGTCGTCGTGCGATCGGTGGATCAGTCGTGGTCGATGTGCTCCGGGTCGCGCATGAAGGTGCGCTTGCCGTAGACCGCCCGGTTGACCACCCAGGTGATCGCCCAGAGGACGACACCGACGGCGAGCAGGCCGCCGGCGATCTCGTACTGCTGCTGCTGCTCCTCGCTACGGGCCCACGGACCGGCGAGGAAGGCGCAGAGCACGGCGCCGATGACGGGCAGGACCGTCGGCGCGTTGAAGTGCGCGCGGCCGACGTGGTCGCGCCGCAGCACGAGGACGGCGATGTTGACGACGGTGAAGACGCACAGCAGGAGCAGCGCGGTGGTGCCGCCGAGCAGCGAGACCGTGCTGGCGCCCTCCTCGCTGCCGTTGGCCCGCACGACGTAGGTGATGAGGCCGAAGGCGAGGACGGTCGTGAAGACGATCGCCAGCCACGGGGTCTGGCGGCCGCGGTGGACCATGCCGAGCGGACGCGGCAGCACCTCCTGGCGCGCCATGCCGTAGACGAGCCGGCTGGCCATGAGCATGTTGATCAGCGCCGAGTTCGCCACGGCGAACATGCCGATCCACGGGAAGATCTTGTCGAAGGGGATGCCCGGGGCACCCGCGGCGACGACCTGGGTGAGCGCCGAGGGCTTGTCAGGGTCGATGAGCGAGCCGACCGGCACGAGCGCGACCGCGGTGATCGCGACGAGCACGTAGATCAGGCCGGTGATGCCCAGGCCGGTGAGCATGACCTTCGGGAAGATCCGCACGGGGTCCTGGGTCTCCTCGGCCATGTTGACCGAGTCCTCGAAGCCGACCATCGCGAAGAAGGCCAGCGACGTGGCCGCGGTGACGGCGAAGAAGGTCGACTTGTCGCTCGGGCTCTCGAAGACGACGACCCGGCTGAAGTCGGCCTTGCCCTGGGTGACGGCGTAGAGACCGATGAAGATGATGAGGAGCAGGCCGGAGAGCTCGACGAGCGTGAGCACGACGTTGGCCTTGACGCTCTCGCCGACGCCGCGGAAGTTGATCGCCGCGACGAGGGCCATGAAGCCGAGCGCGATGAGCAGCAGCGGCGTCGAGCCGGCCGCCCAGTCGGCACCGATGCCGTCGCGCAGGAAGCCGGCGAAGGCGTTCGACGCGGTGGAGGCCGAGGTGATGCCGGAACACATGACGGCGAAGGCGACGATGAAGGTGACGAAGTGGATGCCGAAGGCCTTGTGGATGAAGGTGGCGGCTCCACCGGCCTGCGGGTACTTCGTCACGAGCTCGAGGTAGGAGAAGGCGGTGATCGTCGCCACGACGAAGGCCGCGAGGAAGGGCGCCCAGGCGGCGCCGCCGATCTCTGCCGCGACCTGTCCGGTCAGCGCGTAGACGCCGGTGCCGAGGATGTCGCCGACGATGAAGAGCAGGAGGAGCTTGGGCCCCATCACCCGGCGCAGCTCGGTGCGCTCCTCCCCGGTACCGGGGTCCGACGTGGCGGTCTCGGACATGTGGCCTCCCAGGTGTGCGTGCTCGCAGACGGACGTCCGGAGTGTGGCTAACCGTGGCCCAGATCACCGGTCGGGGCAACAACGTCGCGCCCGGCGTGTCGCACTCGTGACCCCCGGTCTCGAGACCACGTACCGCCGCGGGTGAGCGCGAATCGCCGCTACGACGTAGGCGTAGCGGCGATTCGCGCTCACCGGTCTGACGAAGGGGTCTCGAGGCCCCCTTCGCCGCGGCTCAGCGGGAGACGACGCGCAGGGTGGCGAGGGTGGGGTCGGCGGCGTAGGCGATGCGGACCCCCGCCCGCCGCGCCTGGTCGAGCGCGTCGAGGCTGTCCTGCGTCACGAGCTCGCCGGGGGCGAGCACCGGGATGCCGGGCGGGTAGGGCGCGACGAGCTCGGCGCACACCCGGCCGACCGCCGCGGCGAGCGGCACCGCCTCGTGCGGGGCGAACCACGCCGCCCGAGGAGACATCGCGACGACCGGCTCGACGCGGTACATCGCCGGCCCGGTGACGGCGCGCGGCGCGCCCCGGTGCCGGCCCACCGACGCGAGGAGCGCGTCGCCCAGCGGCTCGAGCGTCGAGGCGTCGTCGGCGAGCGAGACGACCGCGACGAGCACGTCGCGGTCGGCGGACTCGACGGGCATGCCCCGGGCGATGAGGTCGGCCTCGACCGCGTTGCCGTCGACCCCGGCACCGGAGAGGACGAGGGTGAGCTTGAGCGGGTCGACGCCGGGCCCGTCGAGCACGACGAGCCCCTCGACCCCCCGGAGCCGGTCGCGCACCCGCGCGGTGGCCTCGATCGCGCGACCGAGCAGCTCCTCGCCGTCGCGCTCCAGCAGCGCCCGGGCGGCATCGGTGCTCGCGAGCACCGCGCCCGCGGGGCTCGTCGTCGCCCCGGCCTCGACCGCGGCATCGAGCCGGGCCGGGTCGACGCGCTCGGTGCGGGCGAGAACGAGGGCGGCCTGGCTCCACGCGGGCAGGGTCTTGTGGGCGCTCGTCACGACGAGGTCGGCCCCCAGCTGCAGGGCGTGCTGCGGCAGGTCGGGGTGGAAGCCGAAGTGCGCGGCCCACGCCGCGTCGACGACGAGGGGCACGTCGTGCTCGTGGGCGACCGCGGCCAGCCCGGCCACGTCGCCGGTCGTGCCCACGTACGACGGGTCGCCGACGAGGACTGCGCGAGCCCGGGGGTGCTCGGCGAGCGCCCGGCGCACGCTGGACGGCGAGACCCCGGCCGGCAGTCCTGTGGTCGCGTCGACGTCGGGCCGCACCCACACGGGCGTGAGACCTGCGAGGACGAGCCCGACGAGCACGGAGCGGTGCAGCGTCCGGCTGACGACGACCTCGTCGCCGTCCCCGGCCACGGCGAGCACCGCCGCCTGGTTGGCGTGCGTCGCGCCACCGGTGGAGAAGCGGCACACGTCGGCCCCCCACAGCCGGGCGGCCCGCCGCTCGGCTTCGACGAGCACACCCGTCGTGAGCTTCATCGTGTCGAGGCCGGCGTAGAGCGGCACGTCACCGGCGACGACGTCGCCGACGAGATCGGTGCGCTGCTTGTGGCCGGGGATGGTGAAGGGCGTGGGCGGGTGCTCGCGCTGGCGCAGCCACGCGTCGAGCAGGGGCGCGTCGGCGCGCAGGCCGCGGGGGTCAGCCGGCATCGCGCGCCCACCCGACGAGGACGTCGCCGAGGGTCCTGGCGAGCGCTCGCACCTGACGCAGGTCGACCCACTCGTCGACGGCGTGGAGCCCGCCGCCCGACGGCCCGCACACGAGCGTCGGGCACAGCTGCTGCCACATCGGCGCCTCCATCCAGTACGGCGCGTCGAAGGTCGCGTCCGTGCCGAGCGCCCCGCCCAGCCGTCGCGCGAGCTCGGCGGCCGGCCCGTCGGCGTCGAGCCGCCAGCCGTCGCGGTGCGCGACGAGCTCGACGGTCGCGCCCCACGCGGGGTCGAGGAGCGCCCGGACCTCGTCGAGCGCCTCCTCGCTCCCCCGGTCCGGGGGCAGCCGCATCTCGACGACGCACGACGCCCGGTCCGGGACGACGAAGGGGGACGACCCCCCGCTGACGACGGTCACCATGAGGTCGCCGCCGGCCGCACGTACGGCGTCGGCGCGTGCGTCCACGGCGTGCAGGAGACGACCGAGGTGGGTCACGGCGTTGACGCCCAGCTCGGCCTGCGAGCTGTGCGCGGCGCGCCCGGGCAGCTCGACCCTGACGACGGCGAAGCCGCGCAGCGAGCGGCACAGGGCGAGGTGCGTGGGCTCGGCGACGAGGCACACGTCCGGCCGGACGCCCCACTGCCGCAGGGCGTCGATGACGGCCCGGCTGCCGAGACTCGCGTCCTCCTCGTCGGCGACGAGCGCGAGGACGGGTCGCACCGGCGCCCCGGAGGCGACGAGGTGCTCGGCCACCGCCACGACCGCGGCGATGCCGCCCTTCATGTCCGCAGCACCGCGGCCGAGCAGGCGGTCGCCCTCGACGCGTGGCTCGAAGGGCGCGTCCATCCCGCCCACCCCCACGGTGTCGAGATGTCCGTTGAGCACAACGGTGGGCAGGTCCTCGCCCCCGCGGGGCATGGCGACGAGGCTCGGCCGGTCGTCCGGCCCCGGTGCCGGGACGACGGTCGTCACCAGACCGGCGGCCTCGAGCCGGTCGCGCAGGTGCGCGACCGCGGGCCCCTCACCCGCAGCTCCGGGCACGAGCCCCGGGTTGACGCTGTCGACGGCGACGAGCTGCTCGAGCAGCGCGACCGCCGCGGGCCCCGGGTCCGTCATGGCCTAGGCGTCGATGCGCTCGCGGTCGAGCTCGCTGGCCGAGGAGACGATGAACTCACGACGCGGGTCGACGTCCTTGCCCATGAGCAGCTCGAAGACCTCGGCGACCGCGTCGACGTCGGCGAGCGTGACCCGGCGCAGCGTGCGGTAGGCGGGGTCCATCGTCGTCTCGGCGAGCTGGTCTGCGTCCATCTCGCCCAGGCCCTTGTAGCGCTGGATGGGCTGCTTGATCGAGCGGCCCTTCTTCTGCAGGCCGGCGAGCGTCGAGCGCATCTCGGCCTCGGAGTAGGTGTAGATGAGCTCGTTCTTCTTCGACCCGGGGTGCACGACCTCGATGCGGTGCAGCGGGGGCACCGCGGCGTAGACCCGCCCGGCCGCGACGAGCGGCCGCATGTGGTTGAAGAAGAGGGTGAGCAGCAGCGTGCGGATGTGGGCGCCGTCGACGTCGGCGTCGGTCATGATGACGACCTTGCCGTAGCGGGCCGCGTCGAGGTCGAAGGAGCGCCCCGAGCCCGCGCCGATGACCTGGATGATCGAGGCGCACTCGGCGTTCTTGAGCATGTCGCCGATCGCGGCCTTCTGGACGTTGAGGATCTTGCCCCGGATCGGCAGCAGCGCCTGGAACTCGCTGTTGCGGGCCTCCTTGGCCGTGCCCATCGCCGAGTCGCCCTCGACGATGAAGAGCTCGGTCGCCTCGACGTCGTTGCTGCGGCAGTCGCGCAGCTTCGGCGGCAGGGTCGAGCTCTCGAGCGCGTTCTTGCGGCGCTGCGTCTCCTTGTGCACCCGCGCGCTGATGCGCGACTTCATCTCGGCGACGACCTTCTCGAGCAGCTGGGCGGACTGCTGCTTCTCGCCCCGCTTCGTGCTCGTCAGCTGCGCCGTGAGCTCGGTCTCGACGACCTTGGCGACGATGGTGCGCACCGCCGACGTGCCGAGCACCTCCTTGGTCTGGCCCTCGAACTGCGGCTCGGCGAGGCGGACGGTGACGACGGCCGTCATGCCGGCGAGCACGTCGTCCTTCTCGACCTTGTCCGAGCCGACCTTGAGCTTGCGCGCGTTGACCTCGAGCTGCTTGCGGAAGACCTTGAGCAGCGCCTGGTCGAAGCCGGTGAGGTGCGTACCGCCCTTCGGCGTCGCGATGATGTTGACGAAGCTCGACACCCGGGTGTCGTAGCCGGTGCCCCACCGCAGCGCGATGTCGACACCGCACTCGCGCTCGACCTCGGTCGGGGACATGTGCCCCGAGGCGTCGAGCACGGGGACGGTCTCGGTGAAGGTGCCGCTGCCCTGGAGCCGCCACACGTCCGTGACCGCGGGGTCGGGGGCGAGGAAGTCGACGAACTCGGCGATGCCGCCGTCGTGGACGAAGACCTCCTCGACCGGGCCGTCCTCCCCCTTCGTCCCGGGCAGGCGGCGCTCGTCACGGATGACGAGGGTGAGCCCGGGCACGAGGAAGGAGGTCTGCCGGGCCCGGGCGACGAGCGCGTCGTAGTCGAAGCCGGACTCGGTGGGGAAGATGTGGGGGTCGGCCCAGTAGCGGATCCGGGTGCCGGTGGCGCCCCGCTTCGCCTTGCCGACGACGGCGAGCTCGCTGCCCTTCTCGTACGGCGTGAAGTCGTGCTCGGGGTCCTTCGCGCCCTCCGAGCCCGCGACGTCGGAGAAGACACCGGGCTCTCCGCGGCGGAAGGACATCGCGTAGGTCTTGCCCGCCCGGTCGACCTCGACGTCGAGCCGCGCCGAGAGCGCGTTGACGACGGAGGCTCCGACGCCGTGCAGCCCGCCGGACGCGGTGTAGCTGCCCCCGCCGAACTTGCCGCCCGCGTGCAGCTTGGTGAAGACGACCTCGACACCGGTGAGCCCCGTGCGCGGCTCGATGTCGACGGGGATGCCGCGCGCCTGGTCGCGGACCTCGACGGAGCCGTCACGGTGCAGGACGACGTCGATCCGGTCGCCGTGGCCGCCCAGGGCCTCGTCGACGGCGTTGTCGATGATCTCCCACAGGCAGTGCATGAGACCGCGGCTGTCGGTGCTGCCGATGTACATGCCGGGCCGCTTGCGGACCGCCTCGAGCCCCTCGAGCACCTGGAGGTGGTGCGCGGTGTAGTCCTGGGCGGTCTTGCTGCTCGCCCTCTTGGCGGCGGTCCTGGTCGCGGCTGGCACGGGGTCGGTACGTCCTTCGGCTCGGTCGGCGGGGTGGATGCACCCGCCACAGGCAGGGTAGTCCGGCCCCTCTGACAACCCGAGCAGGCGCGCGAAGGGGGACCCCCGGCCACCCCTCGGCGGTCACCTCGGCCGGCCCCTCGACGGCGCGGAGCCGTCCCGGAGCCTGGACAAGGGACGCGCCTCACGCGGCCGATGCCCCTCGGGAAGGGATTGGCGTGCTTGACTGTTGGACACCTCGAGACCCCCCGGTCTCGAGCAAGTGTCACCGAAAGAAGGAACGACGTGAACGCGACCCTGGTCTCCCCCCTGACCGCGGCCGACCGCTGCGACCGCTGCGGGGCTCAGGCCTACGTCCGCGCCCGGCTCCACGCCGGCGGTGAGCTCTTCTTCTGCGCCCACCACGGACGTGAGCACCTGCCCAAGCTGCGCGACCTGGCCGACATCGACGACCAGAGCGAGCGACTCGAGGTGACGCCGGCTCTCGCCGCTGACGACGAGCGCTGAGCGTGACCGGTCTGCTCGACCTGGCCGGCGTGGCACCTGATGCCACGCCGGCCGCTCTGTGGCTGCTCGTCCCCCTCTTCGCCGTGGGGGTTTTCGGGATCGTCTTCCCGATCCTGCCCGGCCTCATCATCTGCCTCGGCACGGTGCTCGTCTGGGCCCTCGAGGTCGGCGGCACCCGCGCCTGGGTGACCTTCGGCGTCGCCGCCGCGATCTACCTGCTCGCCGTCGTGCTCCAGATCACCATCCCCGGCCGCAAGATGAAGGCCGAAGGGGTGGGCGGGGCCACCATCCTCCTCGGCCTCGCGGCCGCGGTCGTCGGCTTCTTCGTCGTCCCGGTCGTCGGGGCGCCGCTCTTCTTCGTCGCCGGGATCTACCTCGTCGAGCTCTCGCGCTACCGCGACGGCCAGCGGGCGTGGGCCGCGACCCGCTCTGCCCTCAAGGGCGTGCTGCGCAGCATGGGTGTCGAGCTGAGCGCCGCGATGCTCATCGCGATCACCTGGGGCGTCGGCATCGTGAGCCACTCCGTCTGAGCCGCAGGGCGTCCCGTCCGCCTGACCCGGACGGCGGTCCGCCCACCTGACCCGCACGGCAGACCGGTCGCACGACGCGCACGAGCCGGGCCCGACAGGGCCCGGCTCGTCGTGCGTGTGCAGCAGTCGAGGCTGCCGAGGCGATCAGCACCCCCTGGTGATCAGCACCTCCTGAAGATCAGTACCCGCTGCCGCCGTGACGGCGCTGCTCCCAGCGCTGCTCGAGACGCTGCATGAAGGTCCCGGACTTCTGGGGGCGGGCGGCCCGACCGGGTCGTGCGGCCCCCTTCGCCGGTCGTCCGGCACGCGCGCCCCGGGGGACGCGACCGCCGGGCGTGCGCGGGGCGCCGAGCGAGCCGTCGGCCTGCACGGCCTGGAGCCCGCCCTCGCGGCGCGGCGCGAGGGCCACGGCGAGAGAGGCGACGATGACGACGAAGCCGACGACGCCGACCCACACCGAGGTCGAGACCCCAAGGAGGACGAGACCGAGACCGGCGACGACGCCGACGGCGCCGATGATGCGACGGCGGCGCAGGTCACCCCCGAGGGGCCCGCCCTTCATGCTCGTCGCGAAGCGTGGGTCCTCCGCGTAGAGGGCCTGTTCCATCTCCTCGAGCATCTGCTGCTCGCGCTCTGACAGAGCCACTGATCCTCCTGCACGTCTGCGACCCACGACCTTGGTCGGTACCGATCAGTCTAGGTCGCGCTCGCCGCTCGTGGTAGACCGGCCACCCCTGATCAGGCTGGCGGGCTGCACGCTGCCCGTGCCGAAGCGCGCGGAGGCCCGGTCCACCGCGCGGTCCGCGTCGCGCCAGCCGTGCTCGGGCTCGTCGAGCAGACCCTGGACAGGGGTGCTCGCAGAGTCGCTCAGCCCCTCGACCCGGACCCCGACGAGCCGGATCCGCGCCTTCTGCACCCCCTGGCCGTCGTAGAGCTCGCGGGCGACGGCGTAGATGTCGCGGCTGACGTCGGTCGGGGTGGACAGCGAGCGCGACCGGGTGATCGTCGTGAAGTCCGAGAAGCGCACCTTGATGCTCACCGTGCGCCCGACGAGAGCCTGCGCACGCAGTCGTGCGGCAGCCTTCTCGGCCAGGCCGAGGAGCACCCGGCGCACGACCTCCGGGTCCCCGACGTCGCTGGAGAAGGTGCGCTCGTGGCCGATGCTGCGCTCGCGGTGCACGGGCTGGACGTGGCGCGGGTCCCGGCCCCACGCGAGGTCGTGCAGGTGGGCGCCGGTCGCGGCGCCGAGGTCGCGCACGAGCTGCTCACGCGGGGTCCGGGCGATGTCGGCGACGGTGCGCAGCCCGAGCCGGGCCAGCGTCTCCTCCGTGCGGTCGCCCACGCCCCACAGCGCGCCGACCGGGAGCTGCTGGACGAAGTCGACGACCTCGTCGGCCGGCACGAGCAGGACCCCGTCGGGCTTGGCCAGGCCCGACGCGAGCTTGGCGACGAACTTCGTGCTCGCGATGCCGACGGAGCAGGTGATCCCCTGCTCGGCCCGCACCTGGGCGCGGATCCGCTCCGCGATCGCCGTCGGTGCCCCGAGCAGGCGCGTGGCCCCCGAGACGTCGAGGAAGGCCTCGTCGAGGCTGATCGGCTCGACGAAGGGGGTGATCCCCTCGAAGATCCGCATGACCCCCTTCGAGACCGCGGAGTACTCCTGGTGGTCGGGGGCGAGGACGGTCGCCCGGGGGCACAGCCGTCGGGCCCGGACCATGGGCATCGCCGAGGTCACGCCGAAGGCGCGGGCCTCGTAGGTCGCCGACAGCACGACGCCGCGCTCTCCCCCGCCGATGATCACCGGGGTCCCGACGAGCTCGGGGTGGTGGCGCAGGGTGACGGAGGCGTAGAAGGCGTCCATGTCGACGTGCATGACGCCGCAGCCGGTCTCGTCGAGCGGGCGGTCGTGCGGGCGCTCGGGGACCCGGAACTGCCGCCGGCTCATCGCCGCGCACCCCGGATCACGCCGTCAGTCCTTGCGGGCGAGGGCGTGCAGCTGCGAGCCGAGGTGGCTGAGCACCGAGCGCTCCTCGTCGGCGACGCTCGCCTGCTCGAGCGCGAGCACGTCGGCGCGGTCAGCCTCGGAGTCGAGCAGCGCCCCGGGCACGAGGTCGCTGAAGATGCGCACGCCGTGGATCGCCTCGACGGTGAAGCCGGCCCGACCGAGCCGGGCCACGACGTCGCCCTGGTCGAAGCGACGCGGCATCGGGTCGCCGCTCCCCCAGCGCCCGTCCGGGCTGGCGAGCGCAGCCCGGGCCTGGTCGAAGCGACCGGCGAGCGCCCGGGCGACGACGGCGGCCAGGCGCTGCGCCGTGACGAGGCTGAGGTAGCCACCGGGCGCGAGGACGTCGGCGATCCGGCACAGCGTGGTGTCCGGGTCGTCGACGACCTCGAGGGTCCCGTGGCAGCACACGAGGTCGACGCTGCCGGCGGCGAGCACCTCCGAGAGGGTGTCGGCGTCGCCCTGGACGGCGCTGATGCGGGCCGAGGCGCTCGACTCGGCGCTCCGCCGTCGCAGCGAGGCGAGGGCGTCGGCGCTCGGGTCGACGACGGTCACGGTGTGCCCCTGCTCGGCGAGCGGCACGGCCAGCCCTCCGGTGCCACCTCCGAGGTCGAGGACGCGCAGGGCACGGCCGAGCTCGCGCTGCCGCTCGGCGGTCAGCGTGGAGACCTCGGACCACACGGCGGCGGTCCGCAGGTTGCTCTCGACCCCCCGGCGGCGGGCGGGTCGGCGTTCGTCGCTCACGGTGCTCCCTTCGTGCGCCACGGGTGCGGCACGTGGATGCCCCAACCCTAGTTCGGCCCGGCCCACGGGTGCGACCACCCCGCAGGCGGGGTCACGACGCCTCGGCCTCGTTGCGCCCGGTGCCGCCCAGACCCGACGGGGGCAGACCTGTGCTGCTCAGGCTGACGGGCACGAGGGTGGCCGGCAGGCTCGGAGCCGGCAGCCCGAGCGTCGCCGCGGCGACGAGGAGGAAGTCCTCGCCCGCCCGCAGCAGGTCGTCGACCCCGCGGACGTCGACGGGAGGACGACGCTCGGCCCGCTCGAGGTGCGCCGCCCACTCCGAGAGCTCGGGGGCGACCCGGGCGAGGACCTGCCAGGTGCTGCTCGGGCTGCCCGCCGCCTGGCCAGGGCGCCCGCGTGCCGCGAGGACCGCGGCGGCCACCCGCAGCGTGCCGAGCCGGGTAGCGGCGAGCCGCTCGGGGGCCTCGCGCACCCAGTGCGCCTCGGTGAGGGCGTCGGCGGCGTCGGCGAGGAGCCGGCCGACCTGCTCGATGTCCGCCATGCCGTGCACGACCACCCTCAGCCCCGCGCCGCCACGAGCGACCAGGCGACGGCCGCCCCGCCGTCCTCGCGGTCCGCCCGCAGGTCGAAGACCTCGTCGGCGCCTCGGCCCGAGCTCGCGCAGACCCGCCAGACCTCGCCGCGGCAGTCCTCCTGCCAGCGGTCGACGACCCGGCTCACCCGGTGGAGGCGCCCCCTCCACAGGAAGGCCCGGGGCGCTCCCCCGTCACCCGATGAGTCACCGCCCGGAGCCCCTCGCACCTCGCACCTCTCGCCCGCCACCCGCGTCGTCACCGCGTCCTCCGCTCGTCGCCGTCACCCGTGATCGAACACCTGTTCGAACTGGTGGCCACACTAGCGCGGGTGACGTCGAGGTGGTCAAGCCCGCCGGGGCACGGGGGCGGGGCGTGCGCCGAGCGGTCGCTCAGGCGCGCAGGTGCGAGAGGTTCTGCAGCACCTCGAGGCTCGCCGTCGAGCGGTTCATCGTGATGAGGTGCAGGCCCGGGGCGCCCTCCCCGAGCATCCGGTCGGCGAGCTCGGTGGCGATCTCGACGCCCACGGCCCGCACCGCCGCGGGATCGCCGTCGACGGCCTGGAGGCGGTCGACGACGGCCGCGGGCAGGGGCGTGCCCATGAGCTGGGCCATCCGCCGGATCTGCTTGACGCTCGTCACCGGCATGAGACCGGGGGTGATCGGCAGGTCGCGGCGGGCGGCGACCTCGTCGCGCAGCCGCAGGTAGGACTCGGCGTCGAAGACCATCTGGGTCACGGCGAAGCTCGCGCCGGCGTCGGCCTTGCGCACGAGGGTCTCGACGTCGTCGCGCAACGAGGCCGAGCTCGGGTGCACGTCGGGGAAGGCCGCGACGCCGACCTCGAAGCCGCCGACCTCGCGCACCAGGGCGACGAGGTCCTCGGCGTGGTCGAGCCCCTGCGGGTGCGCGGTCCACTCGCCGCCGGGGTCACCGGGCGGGTCTCCGCGCAGGGCGAGGACGTGGTCGATGCCGGCGGCGGCGTACCCGGCGAGCACCTCGCGCAGGTCGTCGACGCTCTGGCTGACGCACGTGAGGTGCGCCATCGCGGTGAGCGAGGTGCGCTGGCCGATCTGCTCGGTGACGCGCAGCGTGCGGTCCTGGCTCGAGCCGCCCGCGCCGTAGGTCACCGACACGAAGTCGGGGCCGAAGGGCTCGAGGCGTGCGATCGCCTCCCACAGCACCGCCTCGCCCGCGTCGTCCTTGGGCGGCATGAACTCGAAGCTGATCGAGGGACGCGTCGAGGAGAGCCGCTGCGGGATGGTCCCGCCGGGTGCGCTGGGCGACGTCATGGCGGCGACCATAGCCCGCGGGCCTGCCCGTAGGCTGGCGCGTACCTGCTGCTGAGACCGCCGCCGACGTCGCCGCTCGCAGCACCGACCGCACCGCCCGACCCCACCCTCGAGGAGCCGACGTGCCCGACCCCTTCGCCGCCGATCTGCGGGGCCGGGTCCAGGCCCAGCTCGACGCCGAGATCGCCCGTCAGCAACGTCATCTCGACGAGATGGGTCCGGACGTCGCCGACCTCATCGACGCGATCAGCTCGCTCGTGCGCGGCGGCAAGCGGCTGCGCGCCGCCTTCGCCTACTGGGGCTGGCGCGCGGGGGGCGGCGAGGACGGGCACGTGCCGGTGGCCCTCGCCTCGGCGATGGAGCTCTTCCAGGCCGCGGCCCTCCTCCACGACGACGTCATGGACGACTCCGACACCCGCCGCGGCGCCCCCGCGGCGCACCGGGCGCTCGCCGCCGCGCACGCGCAGCGCGGGTGGCGCGGCGACGCCGACCGCTTCGGCCTGTCCGGGGCGATCCTCGCCGGCAACCTCTGCCTCGACTGGTGCGACGACCTCGTCGTGCGCTCGGGCCTGCCGGCCGACCGTCTCGCCGCGGCGTGGGAGGTCCTCGAGCGGATGCGCACCCAGCTCATGGCCGGCCAGTTCATCGACGTCGTCGAGTCGATGCAGCCGTGGTCGGCCGCCGACGGCGCAGAGCGCGTCGAGCGGGCCCGGCGGGTGCTGCGCTACAAGAGCGCGAAGTACTCCGTCGAGCACCCCCTGCTCATCGGCGCGGCCGCCGCGGGAGCCTCGCCGGCGACGCGCGAGGCGCTCTCGCGCCACGGGCTCGCGCTCGGCGAGGCCTTCCAGCTGCGCGACGACCTCCTCGGCGTCTTCGGCGACCCCGACGAGACGGGCAAGCCGGCGGGCGACGACCTGCGCGAGGGCAAGCGCACGGTCCTCGTCGCCCGGGCCTGGCTGGCCGCCGACGTCGCGCAGCGGGCCTGGCTCGAGGAGCACCTCGGCGACCCCGAGCTCGACGACACGCAGGTGGCGCGCTTCCGCGAGCTGTTGACGAGCACCGGCGCGGTGGCCGAGGTCGAGGCCGAGATCACCCGGCTCGTCGACGCCTCGCGCGCTGCTCTGGACGAGGTCGCGGGCCTGCCGGGGTCGCGGCCCGAGGCGGTCGAGGCCCTCGCCGAGCTCGTCGAGCTCGCCACCGCGCGCACCGCCTGACCCCTACCCTGAGGGGGTGGCGCTGCTCTTCCTCCACGGGGCCGGCGGGCACGACGAGGACCAGGTCCTCGTGCGCGCCCTGCGGGAGGGGCTCGCCGAGCCCGTCCTCGCCCCGCGGCTGCCCGACGAGGACATGAGCCACGACGCGTGGGCCGCGTGCGTCCGCGACGCGATCACCCCGCAGGTGCGCACGGTCGTCGGCCACTCCTTCGGCGGGTCGACCGTGCTGCGCATGGCGACCCAGGCCGACCTCGGCGTCGACCACCTCGTGCTGCTCGCCGCGCCGGACTGGGGGCCGAAGGGGTGGGACGTCGCCGACTACGCGCTGCCGGACGACGCCGCAGAGCGGCTCGACCCCGCGCTGCGGGTCACCCTGCACCACTGCGCCGACGACGAGGTGGTGCCCGCCGGGCACCTCGACCTGCTGAGCGCACGGCTCCCGGCCGCGCGGCGGGTCCTGCACGACCGCGGCGGTCACCAGCTGATGGGCGACGCGACCACGGTCGTCGTCGGGTCGCTCTCGCTCGCGCCGTGACGGCGCGGGGCGGACCGACCGGCTAGAGCGCCTCTTCCATCGCCCGGCGGCGCACCTCGGTCTTGAAGCCCGCGCGGATGGCCTCGACCGGGGTGGTCGCGCCCCCGGGCAGCGTCTCGTCGCGGGCGAAGAGCCAGGCGACGACCTCGTCGTCGCTCATCCGGGCGTCGCGCAGCACGGTGAAGGTGCCGCGCAGCGCCGGGAGCGGGCCGTCGTCGTCGACGAAGACCGCCGGCACCTGCAGCACGCGGCGCTCGCCGACCCGGACGGCGACGAGGTCGCCCTCCTCGATCATCCGGCGCACGTCGGTGAGACGGACACCGAGCCGCTGCGCGACGTCGGGGATCGCGAGCCACTCCCCGACGAGGTCCTCGAGGGCGTCGTGACCGGGGACGGGGGCGCCCGGCTGGGCGAGGTCCTGGGGCTGCTCGGTGCTCATCGCACCAGTCTCCCAGAGCCCGGGCCCCCGTCCGCACGCCGCACCGGGCCTCGCGTCGCCGCGCGAGGTCGGCCGAGCTGGGGTAGCGTCTCGCGCGAACGATTCACACGAGTCAGCACACGCCACACCCGCCACACACAGTCCCGACGGTCGCCACCGGCTCGCGGACGCGACGCGCCACCCCCTTCGACCGACGTCGCGACCACCGCCCTCGGCGAGTGACCTCGGGTACCGAGGAGAGCACCATGGTCCTGCCGATCGTCGTCCCCCCTGCCACCGTCCCGCCCGCGCTCGACCTGCCCGCGCTGCCGGCCTCCGTGCACAGCGAGGAGCGGGCCGGCCGCACCCACACCGTGCGCAGCGGCGAGACCCTCTACGACATCGCCGAGCGCTACGGCACGAGCGTCGGCGCGCTGCGCCGGCACAACCAGCTCGACGCGGGCTTCATCTACCCCGGTCAGCACCTGCGCATCCCCTCCGGCGGCGCCTCGAGCCCCGCGGCGAAGCCCGCCCGCAGCGCCGCGACCCGCGGGTACACCGTGCGCAGCGGCGACACCCTCTACGGCATCGCGGCGCGCCACGGCATGTCCGTCGGGCGCCTCGCCTCCCTCAACGGCGTCTCCAGCGAGTCCTTCATCCACCCGGGTCAGACGCTGCGCGTGCACGGCACCGCCGCACGCCCCGCGAAGCGTCCGGCCGCCCGCACCAGCGGGTCGCGCCACACCGTGGCCGCCGGCCAGACGCTGTCGGGCATCGCCTCCCAGCACGGCATGTCGGTGACGCGCCTGGCCAAGATCAACGGGCTGTCCGCCCGCTCCTTCATCTACCCCGGTCAGCGCCTGCGCGTCGCCGGCACGAGCCGCCCCGCTGCGACGACGACCGGCGGGGCTGGGTTCGACCACAACACCTTCGCCGGGCGCACCTACCCCAGCGAGATCGTCTCCGCGGCCAGCCGCAACCGTCAGACCCTCGCCGGACGCCCGGTGCCGAGCCGCTCGCAGGTCCGCGCGAAGATCGTCGCGACCGCCCAGCGCTACGGCGTCGACCCCTCGCTCGCCCTCGCGATCTCCTACCAGGAGTCCGGGTGGGACCAGCGCCAGGTCTCCGTCGCCAACGCCGTCGGCGTCATGCAGGTCATCCCGTCCTCGGGCGACTGGACCTCGGGCCTCGTCGGGCGCCGCCTCGACCTGCTCGACACCGACGACAACATCACCGCCGGCGTCGTGCTCCTGCAGCAGCTGACCCGGATGGCGTCGAGCGACTCGCAGGCGATCGCCGGGTACTACCAGGGGCTGGGCTCGGTGCAGAAGCACGGGATGTACGCCGACACGCGGGGGTACGTGAAGAACGTGCAGGCACTGCGCGCCACAATGTGAGGTCATGGGGGCACGCAGCGGCGTCGAGGACCTCGTCGGCATCACGCTCGACGGGCGCTACCGCGTGCTCGAGCACCTCGCCGACGGCGGCATGGCCTCGGTGTACCGCGGGCTCGACACCCGTCTCGAGCGCGATGTCGCGATCAAGGTCATGCGCCCCGACCTCGCGGCCGACGACACCTTCGTCTCCCGCTTCCGGCGTGAGGCCCGCAGCGCGGCCCGCCTGGCGCACCCGCACGTCGTCGGCGTCCACGACCAGGGCGAGAGCGACGGCCTCGTCTTCCTCGTCATGGAGCACGTGCCCGGGCAGACCCTGCGCGAGGTGCTGCGCACCGAGGGGGCGCTGAGCCCCCGCGCGGCGCTCGACCTCCTCGAGCCGGTCCTCGCCGGACTGGCCGCCGCGCACGACGCCGGCCTCGTCCACCGCGACGTCAAGCCCGAGAACGTCCTCATCCGCGACGACGGCACGGTCAAGGTCGCCGACTTCGGGCTCGCCCGGGCCGTCTCCTCGCAGACCGCGACCGGCACGACCGGGGTGCTCCTCGGCACGGTGAGCTATCTGTCGCCCGAGCAGGTCGAGCGCGGCATCGCCGACCCGCGCAGCGATGTCTACGCCGCCGGCCTGCTCCTCTTCGAGATGCTCACCGGCCGCAAGGCCGTCGACGGCGAGACCCCGATCCACGTCGCCTTCCAGCACGTGCACGGCGACCTCCCGAGCCTGCGCACCACCCGCCCCGACGTGCCCGTCGCCCTCGACGAGCTCGTCGCCGCGGCGGTCGCGCGGGACCCCGACGAGCGTCCTCGGGACGCCTCGACCTACCTCGGGCTCGTGACCCGCGTGCGTCGGCAGCTCGGCGACGCCGAGCTCGACGCGCGGCCGGCACCGGGCAGCGCGCACGAGCGCAGCACCCGCAGCGACGAGACGGCGCTGCTCGACGCGACCGCCGGCGGCTCGCGCCGACCCGACGTCGTGGGCGCCCGGGCCGAGCGGTCGGGGGCGACCGAGGCGACGCGCACGAGCCCCACCACCGCGACCGACCTCGCGACCGGGCCGCAGGACCCGCCGGCGCGACGCCGCTCCCCCTTCGCCCTCATCGGTCTCGCCCTGCTCGTCGCCGCGCTCGCCGGAGGTCTGTGGTGGGGCACGCTCGGCCAGCGCACCACGGTGCCCGAGGTCGCCGGCGCCGACGCGAGCACCGTCGAGGCGCGCCTCACGGGCGCCGACCTGCGGCTGAGCACGAAGCAGGCCTTCGACGAGGACGTCGCCCCCGGCGTCGCCATCGGCTCGACCCCGGCCGCCGGCCAGGAGGGGCGGCGCGGCGACGAGGTCGTCGTGACCTTCTCGAAGGGGCCGGAGCGCTACGAGGTGCCCTACCTCACCCGCCTGACGAAGGACGCGGCGAGCGCCCGCCTGGCCCGCGACCACCTCGTCGTCGGCTCGACGACGAGCGAGCACCACGAGTCCGTGCCGCAGGGCCAGGTCATCCGCACGGACCCGACGACCGGCACGAAGATGCGCCGCGACGCGAAGGTCGCCCTCGTGCTCTCGAAGGGCCCGCAGCCCGTCGCCATCCCCTCCGTCACCGGTCAGCCCTACGAGAGCGCGAAGACCACGCTGGAGGAGGCCGGCTTCGTCGTCGAGCGGGCGGCGGACGTCAACGACCAGTCCGTGCCGAAGGGGTCGGTCGTCTCGCAGGACCCCGCCAGCGGCGGCACCGGCGTGCGTGGCGACACCGTGACGCTCGCGGTGTCCAAGGGACCGGTCATGGTGACGATCCCCGACGTCGAGGGCAAGAGCGAGACCGACGCGACGACCGCCCTCGAGGGCGCCGGGCTCGCGGTCAAGGTCCAGCGGTTCTTCGGCAGCCCGCTGGACCAGGTGCGCGCGACGAGCCCGCGCGCCGGGACGAGCGTGCCGAAGGGGAGCACCGTCACCATCCTCGTCGTGTGATCCGGCCCCACACTGGGGTCATGACGCCCGACCCGCGCCCTCCCGTGAGCCGGCCCCGCCGCTGGCTCGTCCCCCTCGCGGCCACCGCGGTGGTCCTCGGCGTCCTCGACGCGCTGTGGATCTCGCTCGTGGCGCGGGGCCTGTACGAGGACGGGCTCGGCGACCTCCTCGCCGACCCGGTCGTCGGCTGGGCGGCCGGGGTCTTCTACGTCGTCTACGCCGTCGCGGTCACCGTGCTCGTCGTGCGCCCCGAGCTCGACACCGGCACGACCGGGACCGCCGCGGCGAAGGGGGCGGTGCTCGGCGTCGCCGCGTACGCGACCTTCGGCTTCACCGACCTCGCGATCGTGCAGGGGTGGCCGGTGCGGCTCGCCGTCGTCGACACGGTCTGGGGCGGGGTGCTCACGGCCGCGACCGCGGCCGCGGCCCACGCGGCCTCGCGACGGGTGGGTGCGTGATGGTGAGCCGGATCAGCGCCACCGGGCCGGCCCCGGCGAGCACGGCGTGGTCGCGCTACGTGACCCGCGAGGCCTGGCCGACGTGGGCGCCGCACATCCGCCGGGTGCGTCCTGAGGGCGAGATCCGCCCTGGTGACCGCGGGGTCGTCCTCGGGCCGCTCGTCAGCTTCGTGCCGTACACGATCCTGAAGAGGGACGACGTCGCGCGCCGGTGGTCCTGGTGGGTCGGGGTCGGCCCGGTCGGGGTGCGCCTCGACCACGGCGTCGACGAGGGGCCGGAGGGCACGACGGCCTGGGCCGACGTGCACCTCCCGGCGCCGGTCGTCGCGATCTACCGGCCGCTGGCCGGCAGCGCGCTGCGCCGCCTCGTCGGGGGCTGAGCGGGCTCAGCCCCCGGGGGGTGCTCAGCGGGCGCTGAGCATCTCCGCGACGAGGAAGGACAGCTCGAGGCTCTGCTGGTGGTTCAGACGCGGGTCGCACACGCTCTCGTAGCGCTTGTTGAGGTCCTCGTCGAGGATCCGCTCGGCGCCGCCGAGGCACTCGGTGACGTCGTTGCCGGTGAGCTCGACGTGGATGCCGCCGGGCACGGTGCCGACCTCGCGGTGGGCGTGGAAGAAGCCGCGGACCTCGTCGACGACGTCGTCGAAGTCGCGGGTCTTGTAGCCCGACGCCGACTCGAAGGTGTTGCCGTGCATCGGGTCGCAGATCCACGTGACCATCGAGCCGCTCGTCTTGACCGCCTCGAGCAGCGGCGGGAGCGCCTCGCGGATCCGGCCGGCGCCCATGCGGGTGATGAGCGTGAGGCGGCCGGGCTCGCGACGCGGGTCGAGCCGGTCGATGATGCCGAGCAGGTCCTCGGGGGCGAGCTTGTCGCTGACCTTGAGGCCGATGGGGTTGCGGATGCGCGAGACGAAGTCGAGGTGCGCGTGGTCGGTCTGGCGCGTGCGCTCGCCGACCCACACGAAGTGGCCGGAGGTGTTGTAGAGGTCGCCGGTGCGCGAGTCGACCCGGGTCATCGGGCGCTCGTAGTCGAGGAGGAGCGCCTCGTGGGCAGACCAGAACTCGGTGCCCTTGAGCGCGTCGAAGTCGACGCCGCACGCGGCCATGAACTTCATCGCCTTGTCGATGTCGCGCGCCAGGCCCTCGTAGCGGGCGTTGGCGGCGTTGGCGACGAAGCCGCGGTTCCAGTCGTGGACGTGGCGCAGGTCGGCGAAGCCCCCGCGGGTGAAGGCGCGCACGAGGTTCATCGTCGCGGCGCTGCTGTGGTAGCCGCGCAGGAGGCGCTGGGGGTCGGGGCGACGGGCCTCCGGGGTGAACTCGAAGTCGTTGACCATGTCGCCGCGGTAGGCCGGCAGCTCGACGCCCTCGCGGGTCTCGGTGTCCTTGCTGCGGGGCTTGGCGTACTGCCCGGCCATGCGCCCGATCTTCACGACGGGCATGCCGGCGCCGTAGGTGAGGACGGCGGCCATCTGCAGGATCGTCTTGACGCGGTCACGGATGTTGTCGGCGGTCGCGTTGACGAAGGTCTCCGCGCAGTCGCCGCCCTGGAGCACGAAGGCCTCGCCGATGGCGGCGGACGCGAGCCGGTCGCGCAGGTCGTCGCACTCCCCCGCGAAGACGAGCGGGGGGTAGCTCTCGAGGGTCGCCACGACGTCGGCGAGCGCGGCCTGGTCGGGCCAGGTCGGCTGCTGCGCGGCGGGCAGGTCTGCGGACAGGGCCGCGCGGATCTGAGCGGAAGGTGCTGCGGTGGTCACCGGCACAGTCTAGGTACCGCCGCAGAGCTCAGCCCGGGGTGTCCAAGCCGCGGCTGATCGCGAAGCGCGTGAGCTCGACCCGGTTGTGCAGGTGGAGCTTGCCGAGGATGTTCTGCACGTGGTTCTGCACCGTGCGGTGCGAGAGGACGAGGTCGGCGGCGATCTCCTTGGCGGTCATGCCCATCGCGACGTAGCGCAGGATCTCGGTCTCGCGCTCGGTGAGCTCGGGGACCGGGCTGCCCTGCCCCTTCGGCTCCGGCTCGGGCTGCCCCGAGCGGGCCTTCATGTCGCGGAACTCGCCGAGCACCATCCCGGCCAGACCGGGGGTGAAGACGGCCTGGCCCTGCGCCGTCTCGTGCACGGCGCGGCGGATCTCCTCGCCGGAGGCGGACTTCACGAGGTAGCCCGACGCCCCCGCCTTGATCGTCGCGAGGACGTCGCGCTCCTCGCCGGACGCGGAGAGGATGAGGATCCGGGTCGGCAGGTCGGCGATGGCGGCGCACACCTCGTCGCCGCGCAGGCCCGGCAGGTTGAGGTCGAGGACGAGGACGTCCGGCGTCGTCGCCCGGGTCCGGGCGACCGTGGAGGGCCCGTCGCCGGCGGTGCCGACGACGCGCAGCCCGTGGTCCTCGAGATCGGCGACGAGGGCGTCCCGCCACAGCGGGTGGTCGTCGGCGACGAGGACGGTGGTCGGCTGCTCGCTCATGGCCGTGAGCCTGCCACGTCGGGACGCGGCACACGCAGGGTCACGGTGCACCCGGAGCCGGGTCGTGACCTCCAGCCCGCGCTGCCCCCGAGGTCGCGCACGCGTCCTGCGATCGAGGACGAGCAGCCCAGACGGCCCTGGTCGGCGGCCTCGGCGAGACGCTCGTCGGTCATGCCGGCGCCGTTGTCGCGCACGGTGACGACGACCTCCTCGCCCGTGTCGTCGAGCAGGACCCAGGCCCGCGCGCCCTCCCCCGCGTGCCGCTCGACGTTGTCGAGCGCGGCGGCGACGGCGGCGTCGATCTCGTCGACGTGGTGGGCCGGCAGCACGACCGTGCGGGCCGGCAGGACGACCTCGACGGCCGCGGTGCGTCGCTCGGCCAGCCGGCTGGCGAGATCGGCCCGGTCGTCGTGCTCGTCACGGGACACGGTCGCGGGGGACGTGGCGAAGGGGACGTGCCCCCGCCCGCCGTGCACGTCCGGGTGGGCCGCGTCGAGGAGCGCGGGCTCGACCCGCGTGATGAGGGTGCGCAGGGCCCGCTCCTGGTCGGCGGCGAGCTCGGCGAGGGCGAGCGACTCCCCCCCGATCTCGCGGCCCCGCCGGTTGATGAGGGCGAGGGCCTGCAGGACGCCGTCGTGCACCTGGCGCCCGATCCGCTCGCGCTCGGCGAGCCGCTCCGAGGCGGTGATCGCGGCCTCGAGGCGCACCTGCGACTCCCGGGCGAGGTTGACGGCCAGCCCCACGAGGGCGCCGAGCAGGAGGAGCAGGACGATGTTGTGGTAGGTCAGCGCGCTGTCGGGCTCGGCCTGCACGAGGTTGGAGGCGGCGACGACGACGGCGACGAGCAGCCCGCCGCGGATGCCGGAGTACAGGGCACCGGCCATGACCGCGCTCGCCGACCAGTTCGTGGGGATCGTCGGCACCCCGCCGGCCACGGCGTCGGGGCTGTAGGCGAGGTTCGTCGCGAGGACCGCGCCGACGGCGATCGCGGTCTCGACGACGATCGCCAGGCGGGTGGGGCGGGGCAGCAGCGGCGCGACGAGCGACCACGCGAGGAGCACGAGGAGCACGGCGACCGCCACCCACGGGGCGTCGAGGTCGGCGCGGTGGGTCCACACGACGACGCTCGCGTAGACCAGGGACAGCAGCCGGTAGATCGCCAGGCCACGGCCCGCGGCGGAGTCGATGAGGGGCGAGGGGGCGTACCGGGTGGCCGGCACGGCGGGGGGCACCTCTGCCTGCCTCAGGAGCCCTCGGCCCAGGGCGACGGGGTCCCCTGGGGCTGGTCAGCCGCGTCGAGGGCCTCCTCGAGCTCCTTGGCGGCCCGGCCGGGCTTGGCCGCCTCCTGCAGCTGGCGCGCCCGGTTGCGGGCGCGGGTGAGCAGGCGCTCCTTCATCGCCGTCGCGTACATGTCGACGTACTCCTGCTCGGAGAGCTGCATGAGCTCGTACATGATCTCGTCGGTCACCGAGCGCAGGACGAAGCGGTCGCCCTCCATGCCCTCGTAGCGCGAGAAGTCGAGCGGGGCCCCGATGCGCACGCCGATCCTCATGATGTTCGGGACGAGCTGGCCCGTGGGCTGGGCCTTGTCGGTGTCGATCATCGCGACCGGGATGACGGGCACCCCGGCGGTGAGGGCCATGCGGGCGACCCCCGTGCGCCCGCGGTAGAGGCGCGAGTCCGGCGAGCGCGTCCCCTCCGGGTAGAGACCGAGCAGCTCACCGCGCTCGAGCACCCGCAGGCCGGAGCGCAGCGCCGCCTCGCTCGCCTTGCCACCGGAGCGGTCGATGGGCAGCTGGCCGACGGCCCGGAAGAAGAAGGCGGTGAGCCGGCCCTTGACCCCGGTGCCGGTGAAGTAGTCGGCCTTGGCGAGGAAGGTCACTCGTCGGTCGACGACGAGCGGCAGGAAGATCGAGTCCGAGAAGGACAGGTGGTTGCTCGCGAGGATGGCCGCGCCGTCGGCGGGGACGTGCTCGAGCCCCTCGACCTGGGGCCGGAAGAGCACCCGGAGCAACGGGCCGAGGACGACTCGCTTGAGTATCCAGTAGAGCAACGGTGCTTCCCTCCTCGTCGGCGGCTCGCACTCTACCGGCCGCTGACGCGGCGCGACGGACGTGCGACGATGACAGGCGTGAGCCCGTCCTCGATGGAACCCGACGAGGTCGACGCCGCCTTCGCCGACATCGTCGCCCGGCTGGAGGCCGAGCGTGGTCCTCGTGATGCCCCTCGTGCCGATGAGGACACCGATCCCGGGCCTGCCGACGAGCACGACGAGACCGGACGACCCGCCCCCAGCACCCCGCAGCGACCTCTCGACTACCCCCGCGCCGTCGACCCGCGCAGCTTCCGCAGCCCTCCCCCGGCGTGCGAGCCGCGTGAGGACGACGACGTCGACCCGCCCCGGCCGGCAGCGCCCGCCGTGCCCCCGACCCCGTGGCGTGCCGACGCCACCTCGGTCGTCGACGCGGTGCTCGGCGACGACGACGCCGAGCCCTTCGTGCCCGGTCCGACGGCGGCCCTGCCGCCGGCGACCGACCGCACCTTCTGGCTCGCGGTCGTCGGTCTCGTCCTCGGCCCGGTGATGCTCGTCGTCGCCGTCCTCGGGCGCGACGGTGTCTCTCCGTGGTGGGCCTGGCTCGGCATCGGTCTCATGGTGGTCGGCTTCGGCGCGCTCGTCACCCGCCTGCCGCGCGAGCGCGACGACGGCGACGACGGCGCCCGGCTCTGACGTCGCGCCGGCTCAGCCGGCTCCGGACGCGGTCGGGGCGCCCGGCACCTCGAGGTCGACCCACACGGGTCGGTGGTCGCTCGCGGCGACGAGGTCCTCGTAGAGCCACGGCACCTCCTGGTGCGGCAGCACCGTGAGGTCAGGGGTCGCGAAGACGACGTCGAGGACGCGGTCGGGCAGGTTCGCCGGGTAGGTGGGCGTGAGCGGGCTGACCACGCGCATCCGCTGGCCGAAGAGCTGCCAGGCCTGCCCGTCCTCCTGCTCGTTGAGGTCGCCCGCGAGGACCGCCGGGCCGGGGAGCGCGTCGAGCGAGGCGAGGATCTGGCGCGCGTGACGCACCCGCTCCGGGGCGTCGAGCGAGAGGTGGACGCTGACGACGCTCACCGCCGGACCACCGAAGGGGGCGACCCGCGTCACCGCGTAGCCGCGCCGGTCCCCGCGGCGGGCGGGCAGGGGGTGGTGGGTGACCGAGAGGACCTGCGTGCGCAGGCTCGTCAGCACCGAGGTCTGCCCGCTGCGGTGGTCGCGGCCCGACCACACCAGGCCGCAGCGCCGCGCGAGGTCGGTGACCCGCGTGGCCACCGGCGGGATCCACGGCACCTCCTGCAGGCACAGGACGTCCGGGTCGACCGCCCGCACGGTGCGGGCCAGCGCCGCGACGTCGTCCTGCAGCGCACGCAGGTTGTACGACGCGACGCGCAGGCTCATGCCGGCCGGCCCGCCGGGCCGGGGTGGTCGAGCGAGTCCGAGGCGAGCGCGGCCGCGCCGATGAGACCGGCGTCGGGGCCGAGCGTCGCGACCTCGATGCGTGCCTGCGGGCGGTAGCCGCGCCCGGTGAGCTGACGGCCGAAGGCCTCGCGGGCCGGGCCGAGCAGCAGGTCCTGGGCGGCGCTCACCCCTCCGCCGACGACGAAGACCTCGGGGTCGATGGCCGCGGCGAGGTTGGCCATGCCGACGCCGAGCCAGGTGCCGATCTCCGCGAGCAGCTCGACCGACGTGCGGTCGCCGGCGCGGGCGGCCTCGGTGATCATCGGGCCGGTGAGGTTGGCGGGGTCGCCGTCGGCGCGGGCGAGCAGGTCGCTCGCGACCGGCGAGCGGGCACCGACGAGGCCACGCGCCTCGCGCACGAGCGCGTTGCCCGACGAGTACTGCTCCCAGCAGCCGCGGTTGCCGCACTCGCAGCGCAGACCGCTCGGCACGACCTGCATGTGCCCGAACTCCCCGGCGATGCCGTAGCGGCCGCGCATGAGCACGCCGTCGACGAGCAGCGCCCCGCCGATGCCGGTGCCGAGCGTGATCATCACGGCGTGGCTGGTGTCCTGGGCCACGCCGAAGCGGTGCTCGGCCCACAGGGCGGCGTTGGCGTCGTTGTCGACGGTGATCGGCAGGTGGACCCGGCGCGAGAGCGACTCGCGCAGCGGCTCGTCGCGCCACGACAGGTGCGGGGCGAAGACGACCCGGCTGCGGTCGGCCGAGACGAAGCCCGCGGCGCCGATGCCCACGGCACGCACGGCGTCGCGCTCGGTCTGGGCGAGCAGCTCCTCGACGACGGAGACGATCGCGTCCTCGACGACCGACGGGGCGGTCGAGCGGTGCGGGGTGTCGCGCCGGGTGCGCCCGACGATCGTGCCGGTCTCGTCGACGAGCCCTCCGGAGACCTTCGTGCCGCCGATGTCGACGCCGACGGTGAGCCCGCCGCTCATGCCGCTCCCCCGGTGCGCTCGGCGAGGACGGTGCGCGCTCGGTGGGCCGCGCCGACGACCCCGGCGTCGTCACCGAGCTCGGCGAGGACGATCGAGGGCGACGGGCGGTGACCCCGCCCGATCTGGTGGCGGGCGAAGGCGGTGCGCACCGGGGCCAGGACGAGGTCGCCCGCGGCGGACAGACCGCCGCCGATGACGACGAGGCGGGGGTCGAGCACGGCGCACACGGTCGCGATGCCGTGGCCGAGCCGGGTGCCGACCTCCTCGAGGAGCTCGACGCTGGCGAGGTCTCCCCCTTCGGCCAGCTCGGTGACGTCGGTGCCCTTGAGCCGTGACGCGTCTCCCCCGCAGCGTCGGCGCAGCGCCTCGCCGATCGGCGAGGCCGACTCGACGAGCTCGCGGGCCGAGCGGGTGAGCGCGCTGCCGGAGGCGTAGACCTCGAGGCAGCCGCGGTTGCCGCAGCCGCAGCGCGGGCCGTCCGGGTCGAGGACGACGTGGCCGAGCTCGCCACCGATGCCGAAGGCCCCGGTGAGCAGGCGCCCGTGCGAGACGCAGCCGCCGCCGACCCCCGTGCCGAGGGTGAGCAGGACCATGTCGTCGACGTCGCGCCCGGCGCCGAAGACGTGCTCGCCCCAGGCCGCGGCGTTCGCGTCGTTCTCGACGACGACCGGCAGCCCGACGAGGCGCTCGACCCGCTCGCCGAGGTCGACGTCGCGCCAGGCGATGTTCGGGGCGAACCACACGTGGCCGCGGGCGCCGTCGACGAAAGCGGCGCACGCGAGGCCCACCGCGGAGACCGGCCCGTCGGCGGCCGCGACGAGCTCGGCGATGACGCCGCTCGTGGCCGTGATGATGTCCTCGGTGCTGTCGGCCGGGGTCGCGACCCTCGCCCGGGCGAGGACGGCGCCGTCGGGAGCGACGAGCGCTCCGGCGATCTTCGTGCCGCCGATGTCGATGCCGATGGTCGGTGCGTGCTCGCTCACGAGGTCATCCTGCCGTGGTCGGGGAGGTCCTCGTCACGCACGGGCACGACCACGCGCGCGCGAGGGGGGCGGGGCGGGGGCTCGGTGCCCTCGCCGAGGAGGTGGGCGACACCCTCGCCGGCGAGGACGAGGCCCGCGAGGACGCGGTCGGCGCTCGCCGGGTCGACGCGCCGCAGGCGGTCGAGCAGGTCGTCGGCGTCGGCCGCGCGCACCTGGTCGAGCAGCGCCTCGAGGATCCCGGCGAGCGGGTCGGGCCCGCTCATCGCGGCCACACGCTCTCGTCGGGCTCGAGCTCGACGGTGAGGACACCGGCGCGCATGCTCGCGTCGACGACCCGGCACCGACGGTGCAGCGGGCTCAGACGGGTGCACCGGCTGCGTCGGCCGGCCGTGACGACGAGGTCGTCGTCCTCTCGCTCGAGGGTGATGTCGCGCGCGGTGAGCCCGGGCAGGGACAGCCGCAGGACGAAGGGGGACGCCTCCCCCGCCGCACCGGCGGCACCGGCGGCATCCGGCGCGGCGGCCGCCGCACCGTCAGGGTCCGGCGCGCCCGCCGCCGAGGCGTCGGGTGACGACCCGTCGTGTCTCGAGCCGTCCCGGGCCGGGTCCATGGCCTGGTCCACGGCCGCGGTGGGGTCGGCGACCCGGCGGCCCATGAGGGCGAGCGCCAGCGCGAGCTCGGCGGTGCGGCCGGCCTCGACGAGCCCGTTGGCGGGCAGGTGGTGGACGATCGCGTCGCCGCACAGCCGGGCGTCGAGGAGGTCCATGAGGTGGGCGACGGCGCGCAGCGCGTCGATCGTCGCGGCCGGTGGGCGGGGCAGCCCGATGCCGGCCGGGGCGACGACGGCGTCCCAGCGGGCGACGAGGGGCACGAGGGAGCGCGCGAGGCGGGCTGCGCGGTCGGGCAGGGCGACGAGACGGGCCGGGTCGCTGCCGGGGGGCACGAGGAGCACGACGTCCTCGAGGTCCTCGCCCGGGGCGCTGGCGAGCACCGCCGCGGCCCCGAGCAGGGCGAGCAGGTCGCCGTCGCGCAGCACGGCGGTGAGGTCGCGGACGACCTCGCCGGGCAGCTCGGCGGCGAGCAGCAGGTCCTCGGCGCTCGTCGTGAGCACGGCGAGGGCTGCCGGCGCGTGGTCGCGGGCGTCCTCGTGGGTGCTGTCGTCGCCCCAGGTGAGGACCCGGGCGCCCGGACGGCGCGCCACGAGGTCGGCGACGAGCACCCGTCGTCGGGGCTCGTCGCCACCGGTGACGAGGTGCAGCGCGCTCACCCCCGGTCGGCCCCGGTCAGGCCTCGCACCGCTTCTTGAGGTCCTTGAGCGCGGTGTCGGTGATGACCTTCGCGGCCTTGCGCTTGATCATCCCGAGCATCGGGATGGTGACGTCGACGAGCAGGTCGTAGGTCACCCGGGTCATGCCCTCGCCCTCGTCCTCGAGCGTGTAGGAGCCGTCCATCGCCTTGAGGATCGTCGCCTCGACGAGGGTCCACGACGCGACGCCCAGGCCTGCCTCGTCGACGTCCCACGAGTAGTCGAGCGTGTAGGTGTCCTTGATAGGGCTGGCGTCGAGGCGGAAGCGAGCCCGGTCGGGCCACCCGTCGCCGTCCTCGGAGAGGATCTCGACCTCCCTGATCTCCTTGGCCCACTGCGGGTAGGCCTCGAGGTCGGCGATGACGTCGAGGACCTCGCCCGCGGGGGCCTGGATGACGATCGTCGAGCGGGTGCTGTCTGCCATGGCGGCGAGACTACCCGGCGCTCTGCGCCCGTCCCTCGATCTCGTCCTTGACCTCGTGGACGAGCCGTTTCCACCCCACCGTGTGGTCCCGGGCGAGGGTCGCCGGCGAGCGCCACGGGTGCCTGCCCGTGCCGCGGACGTAGTGGTGCACGAGGGTCCCGCCGAGCACCGGCTCGAGCCAGATCTCCATGCTCCCGACGAGCCTCCCGGTCGAGACCCAGCGCACCCCCTTCGGCCCGCGGTCCTCGACCTCGCCGACCCCGCACCCCCGCGGCCAGCCCGTCGCGCCCGGGTCCGGCAGGCCCCGCGCGTCCAGGGCAGCGCGGACGTCCTCGGCGGCGCCGCGCACGAAGGTGTCGTCGACGACGTCGACCCGGCCGACCCGCATCGCGTCCTCCCACCTCGTGCGCCACGTGCCCGGCCAGGGGTGGACCTCGTCACCATCTGCCGAGTCTGCTGTCGAGGACGCTACCCACTGGTCTAGGTTGAGGCCCACACCCTGACGCCGTCGTCGACGAAGGAGATCCCGTGCAAGACAGCGTGATGCCCCGGCTGGTCGAGGGAGATCCTCGTGACTCCCTGGGCCGGCTGCCCCAGCGCAACGCCGACAACGCGCCGCAGCGCGTGGCCTTCGCGATCAAGGAGCACGGGTCGTGGCGCGACGTCACGACGTCGCAGTTCCTCGACGACGTCCGGGGTCTGGCCAAGGGTTTCGTCGCCGCCGGGATCGAGCCGGGCGACCGTGTCGCGATCATGGCGCGCACCCGCTACGAGTGGACCCTCGTCGACTTCGCCGCGTGGATGGCCGCCGCGGTGCCGGTGCCGATCTACGAGACGAGCTCGGCCGAGCAGGTCGAGTGGATCATCGCCGACTCCGGGGCGAGCGCCCTCGTCGTCGAGACCGCCGCCCACGCGGCGACGGTGCGCCAGGTCGCCGACGGCGTGCCGACGCTGCAGCACACGTGGGTCATCGACAACGGCGACCTCACCTCGGTGAGCGAGCGCGGTGCCGAGATCGAGGACTCCGAGCTCGAGGCGCGTCTCGACGCGACCGGGCGCGACAGCCTCGCGACGATCATCTACACCTCGGGCACGACCGGTCGGCCGAAGGGGTGCGAGCTCACCCACGACAACTTCCTCGGCCTGGCCGAGAACGCCATTGCCAAGCTCGGCGACGTCGTCGCCCGTGACGGCGCCTCGACGTTGCTCTTCCTCCCGCTCGCGCACGTCTTCGCCCGCTTCATCGAGGTCCTGTGCGTCACCGCGGAGGCGAAGATGGGCCACAGCGCCGACATCGCGAACATCCTCGACGACTTCCAGGCCTTCCAGCCCAGCTTCATCCTCGCTGTCCCCCGGGTCTTCGAGAAGATCTACAACAAGGCCAACGAGACGGCGACCGCCGACGGCAAGGGCGCGATCTTCGAGCGCGCCGCCGACACGGCCGTCGCGTACTCCGAGGCGCTCGACAAGGGCTCGGTGCCGCTGGGTCTGAAGATCAAGCACGCCGTCTTCGACAAGCTCGTCTACGCGAAGCTGCGCACGAAGATGGGTGGTCGGGTCCAGTACGCCGTGTCCGGCGGCGCCCCTTTGGGCACCCGGCTGGGTCACTTCTTCCGCGGCGTCGGCGTGACGATCCTCGAGGGCTACGGGCTCACCGAGACGACCGCACCGCTGAGCGTCAACATCCCGGAGAAGGTCAAGATCGGCACGGTCGGCCCGCCCCTGCCCGGTGTCTCGGTACGCATCGAGGAGGACGGCGAGATCCTCGTGCAGGGCCTCAACGTCCTGCGCGGCTACCGCGGCAACGAGCAGGCGAGCGCCGAGGCGGTCGTCGACGGCTGGTTCCACACCGGCGACCTCGGCGAGCTCGACGAGGACGGCTACCTGCGCATCACCGGCCGCAAGAAGGAGATCCTCGTGACCGCGGGCGGCAAGAACGTCGCCCCGGCGGTGCTCGAGGACCGCCTGCGCGCCCACCCGCTCGTCAGCCAGTGCATGGTCGTCGGCGACGGCAAGCCCTTCATCGCCGCGCTCGTGACGATCGACGAGGAGATGCTCCCCGGCTGGGCCGCGAACAACGGTCTCGGCGCGATCACCGTCGCCCAGGCCCGCACCGACGAGACGGTGCTCGCCGAGATCCAGCGTGCGGTCGACGACGCGAACAAGGCGGTCTCGAAGGCCGAGTCGATCCGCAAGTTCGCGGTCCTCGAGGAGGACTTCACCGAGGAGAACGGCACCCTCACCCCCTCGCTGAAGCTCAAGCGCAACGTCGTCATGCGCGACTACGAGGACCAGGTCGAGGCGCTCTACGGCTGATCCGTCACGGCGCACCTCGCCCGTCGAGGTGCGTCGGGCGGCCGGCCCTGCTCAGCCCACCCCGCGGCTCAGCCCACCCCGCGGTGCAGCAGCTCCCACTGCGACCACGGCTCGCGCTGCGCGACGGCGCGGTCGGCGGTGCCGGCCGAGACGAGCCCCGCGGCGACGAGGCGCCCCACCGCCTCCCGCTCGGCCGGGTCGAGCGGCACCTGCGCGGCCAGCTCGGGCTCGACGCCCGCGGAGCGGGGGTCGAGCAGGGCGGTGACCATGCAGTCGTCGCACCCGATCCCCTGGACGGGGCAGGTGCGGCAGTCCACACGCATGACGTCTGGCTTCATCGTGTCCTCCTGTGCGTCGCTTCGACCCGGTGTGCTCGTGCTCGCCGGGTCGGATGACCAGGCACGACGCACGCTACGAGCGAGCACCGACAGCGCTGCGCGACCCCGGCGCACCGGGCGGGCGAGGCGCCCCCCTTCGCCCGCCGCCCGCGACCGGACGGACGCGTCAGACCCGCTCGACCCAGGTGAGGCTGCGCCCGTGGCCGTGTGTCCACGCCCGGGCCTGCCCGTCGACGCCCAGGCAGAAGTGCCGGGCGCTCGGCGGCGGCGCGGCCGCCGACGCGGCCACCCCGGGGAGCACCGTCGGCCCCTCGTTGCTCACCCACACCGCGTCGTGCTCGGCGCACAGCCTCGCCACCTGCTCCGGCCAGGCCGCCCGCAGGGCATCGTCGAAGTACGCCGCGACCGCCGTGTGGAAGACGACGAGCCGGGCATCCGGCGCCTCCTCACGGGCGCGGGCCATGAGCGGACCGAGGTCGCGGGCCGCGTCCCCCTGCACCGTCGTCCGGGGCTCACGGCCGACGACGGCGACCGCCTCGTCGAGACGCACGCGCCGGGCGACGTCCTCGGGCCAGACGAGCACGCGCAGCCAGTCAAGGGTCTGCGGGTCGGTGACGTCGAGCGGCGAGAGGTCGAGACCGCCGCGCCACCTCACGTGCGGTGACGCGTCCGGCAGATGAGCGGCGGCGACGGGGTCGACGACGCACTCGAAGGTCGGGCTGCCCTCGCCGACCTCGGCGACCTCGTGCCCGTCCTCGTCGAGGTAGCGGTAGGCGTAGCGGTCCGGGTGGAGGCACAGCCCGCCGCTCACGCCGACCTCGAGCAGGGCGAGTGGCGCGCCGTCGGCGATCTCGGCGAGCACGGGCAGGAGCGTCGCGCACCGGCCCGGCTCGTTGGTCTGGGTCGAGCGCCGGCGCATCGTCGCGCTCACCTGCGACCACTCCCGGAGCACGAGGTCGCGCATCGGGCGGTACCCGCCGGGCGCGGGCGCGCCGTGCCAGCGGGCCGCGGCGAAGAGCAGGTTGGGCTGGCGCCGCGGCGGCTCGAGCTCGGCGAGACGGCCGAGGAGCTCCTCGTCGGCCGCGACCCCCTCGCCCCACTCGACGTAGGTGGCCGACTCCCCCTCCGCCTGGTCGCGGGCGAAGGAGCGGTAGAAGTCCGCGGTCTGGGTGAGGTCGCTCGTCGGCAGCACCCGATCAGGCTAGGTCCCGTGTGTCGTCCGTGGCGTTGTCACCGGCTCTGCCTACGGTTCGACCCATGACCACCGAGGCGACACGTGCACCGGCCCTGGCCGTGCAGGAGACGCTCGGCCTGGGCACCGACCTGCGCGACGTCACCTTCGTCGTCGTCGACCTCGAGACCACCGGGGGCTCGCCGCGCGACTGCGGCATCACCGAGATCGGCGCGGTCAAGGTGCGCGGCGGCGAGGTGATCGGCGAGCTGCAGACCTTCGTCAACCCCGGCGAGCCGATCCCGCCCTTCATCCAGAGCCTCACCGGCATCACCGACGCGATGGTGCGCGACGCCCCCCGGTCGGCGGCCGCCGTCACCTCCTTCCTCGAGTTCGCGAAGGGGGCGGTCCTCGTCGCGCACAACGCGCGCTTCGACATCTCCTTCCTCAAGGCGGCGTGCGCCGCCGCCGAGATGCCGTGGCCGCGCCACGACGTCCTCGACACCGTCCACCTCGCCCGTCAGGTGATGCGCCGCGACGAGGTGCGCAACCACAAGCTCTCGACGCTGGCGGTCGCCTTCGGGGCGACGACGACCCCCGACCACCGCGCGCTGCACGACGCGCGGGCGACCGTCGACGTGCTCCACGGGCTCATCGGCCGGCTCGGGTCGCTCGGCGTGACGACCTTCGAGGAGCTCGCGTCGTACACGAGCCGGGTCACGCCCGAGCAGCGCCGCAAGCGCCATCTCGCCCGCGACCTGCCCAACGTGCCCGGCGTCTACGTCTTCAAGGACGGTCAGGGCCGCCCGCTCTACGTCGGCGTCTCCGTCGACATCCGCACCCGGGTGGGCTCGTACTTCACCGCCTCCGAGCAGCGCTCGCGGATGTCGGAGATGGTGCGCATCGCCGAGTCCGTGACCCCGATCCCGTGCGCGACGACCCTCGAGGCGCGGGTGCGCGAGCTGCGTCTCATCGCCTCGGCCAAGCCCCGCTACAACCGCCGCTCCCGGCACCCCGAGCGGGCGTGGTGGGTCCGTCTCACCGACGAGCCCTTCCCCCGTCTGTCCGTCGTCAAGCGGGTGCACGCCGGCGACGAGGAGTGGATGGGCCCCTTCCGCTCGAAGAGCTCGGCCGACGAGGCGGTCCAGGCCCTGCACGAGGTCGTCCCGCTGCGGCAGTGCCTCGTGCGGATCAGCCCGACCCGGCGCAGCTCGCCGTGCGTGCTCGCCGACATGGGCCGCTGCGCCGCGCCGTGCATCGGCGGGGTCGACGTCGAGGGATACGGCCGCACGGTCGCCCAGGCCCGCACCGCGCTGCGCGGCGACGCCCGTCCCGTCCTCGCCGGGCTCCAGGCCCGGATGAGCGAGCTGTCCGGGCAGGAGCGCTACGAGGACGCCGGCACCGTGCGCGACCGGCTCGCGGCGCTCGTGCGCGGCGTCGCCCGCAGCCAGCGCGCCAGCCCGCTGCTCGCGACCGCCGAGCTCGTCGCCGCGCGGCGCTCGCCGGTGGGTGGCTGGGACCTCGTGTGCATCCGGCACGGGCGCCTGGCCGGCAGCACGAGCGCCCCGCGCGGCGCCGACCCGATGCCCTACGTCGAGGCCCTGCGCGCGAGCGCCGAGGTCGTGCCCCCGCCGGCCGTCCCGGGCGACTCCGCCCTGCCCGACGAGACCGAGCTGCTGCTGCGCTGGCTCGAGGAGCCGGGCACCCGGGTCGTCGACATCGAGGGCACGTGGACCTGCCCCGTGGGGGGCGCCGCGGCAGCGCAGGACGAGCTGGCCCCTGCCCTAGGCTGGGCGTCGTGATCACCGCCATCGTCCTCATCAACGCCGACGTCGACCGCATCCCCGAGGTCGCGCAGAGCATCGCCGAGATCGACGGCGTGAGCGAGGTCTACTCCGTCGCCGGGGACGCCGACCTCATCGCGATGGTGCGGGTCAGCCAGCACGAGGAGCTCAACGACGTCATCGCCGACCGGCTCAACAAGGTCACGGGCATCATCGGCACGTCGACGCACATCGCATTCCGCACCTACAGCCGTCACGACCTGGACGCGGCCTTCAGCCTCGGCCTCGAGGGCTGAGCACACGGGCGCGGAGGCACCCGCTGCGCCCGCCGGGTCCGTCAGCCCGCGTGACGGCGGCTCGCCTCGGCCCACCGACCGAGCGCGGCCTCGCCACGCCCGTCGTCGAGGACCTCGGCGATCGTCTCGACCGAGCGCGCGATGGCGGCGACCGGGTCCTCGACCGCGGAGCCGCCGGCACTCGCGAGGGCGTGCGCCGCACCGGCGTTGAGCAGCACCGCGTCGCGCGCCGGCACCTGCTCGCCGCGCAGGACGGCCCGGGCCACCTCGGCGTTCGCGGCGCCGTCACCGCCGCGCAGCTCGGCCAGGGAGCGCCGGGTCACCCCGACGTCCTCCGGCTCGACGCGTCCGGGGGTGACCTCGCCGTCGTGTACCCACCACAGCTGGGAGGGCCCGGCGGGGCTCAGCTCGTCGAGGCCGTCCTCGCCGCGGAAGACGACGGCCTCGCGCCCGCGCGCCGCGAAGACCCCAGCGATGAGCGGGGCGAAGCGCGCGTTGGCGACACCGATGGCGGAGTAGCGCGGCTGCGCCGGGTTCGTCATCGGGCCGAGCAGGTTGAAGGCCGTGGGCACGGCGAGCCCGGCGCGGGCCGGTGCGGCGTGCCGCATCGAGGGGTGGAAGGCGTTGGCGAAGCAGAAGGTGATGCCCGCCTCGAGCGCGACCGCACGGACCGCGTCGTGCGAGAGCGTGAGCGAGACGCCGAGCCGCTCGAGGACGTCGGCGGAGCCGGACGAGGACGACACCGCACGGTTGCCGTGCTTGACGACCGTGAGCCCGGCGCCGGCGAGCGCGATGGCCGACATCGTCGAGATGTTCACCGTGTTGAGCCGGTCACCACCGGTGCCGACGATGTCGACGGTCTCACCGGGCACGTCGATGCGCACGGCGCGCGCGAGCATCGCGTCGACGAGACCCTCGAGCTCGGCGACGCTCTCCCCCTTCGCCCGCAGCGCCACGAGGAAGCCGGCGACGGCGATCGGGTCGGCCTCGCCGGCCATCACCTGGTCCATCGCCCAGCGGGCGCGCTGGGTCGTGAGGTCCTCGCCCTCGATGAGGGTCGTGAGGATGTCGGGCCAGCTCTCGTCCGGGACGGTGCTCGTAGAGGACGCCGCCGGGACCTGGGTCACGCGGTCAGCCCGCGTCGGGGCCGTCGACCGGCCGGGCCACGTCGTCCGAGCCGCCACGGGCCAGGGCGGCCACGGCGTCGGCGAGGGCGATCGGGTCGAGCGGGTGCGGCACGACGGCGTCGGCGAGCGACCACGTCGCGAGCCAGCCGTCCTGGGGGCGCCCGGTGAGGACGAGGACGGGCGGGCAGCGGTAGACCTCGGACTTCAGCTGGCGGCACAGACCCATGCCACCGGTCTTGGCCGCCTCGCCGTCGAGGATCAGCAGGTCGAAGCCGCCGGCGTCGACCGCCTCGACCACCGCGGGGGCCGTCGCGCACTCGTGCCAGGAGACGACCTCGACGTCGCGTGCCGGTCGACGGCCGACCGCCGCGCGGACGGTGTCGCGCACCGTGATGTCGTCGCTGTGGAGCAGGACGGTGACCTGCCGCGCCGCGGCGGTGGGACCGGTGGTCGCCACGGTGCTGCCGGGCGTCGCAGAGGAAGCGCTCATGGGCCCAGATGGTACCCGCGAGCCGTTCGCCGCACGTCACACGGGGGGTGCGCGCACATCGCCCGCCCCGTCGGACATAATGACGACGTGGCCACTGCTCAATCACTCTCCCCGACCGCGCCCGCGCCGCTGCCGTCGGACCCCATGACGGGACCGGTCAGCCGGCCCAACATGGTCTCCGTCGGGACGATCGTGTGGCTCTCCAGCGAGCTGATGTTCTTCGCGGGTCTCTTCGCGATGTTCTTCACGCTGCGCGCGACCCGACCGGACCTCTGGGCCGAGCGGGTCCCGATCCTCGACGTCCAGTACGCCGCGATCAACACCCTGATCCTCGTGGTCTCCTCGGTGTGGTGCCAGCTCGGCGTGCTCAAGGCCGAGGACGGCATCCCCTCGCGCACCGGCAGCCTGCTGCAGGTCGGCCAGTGGGGCATGCGTGAGTGGTACGTGCTCACCTACATCTTCGGCTCGGTCTTCGTCGCCGGTCAGGTGACGGAGTACGCGAAGCTCGTGAGCGAAGGGGTGACGATGTCCGCCGACGCGTGGAGCTCGGTCTTCTACCTCACGACCGGTCTGCACGGCATCCACGTGACGGGCGGGCTCATCGCCTTCCTGCTGATCATCGGCCGCACCTTCACGACGAGGCACTACAGCCACTCCCAGGCCACGGGAGCGGTCGTCACCTCGTACTACTGGCACTTCGTCGACGTCGTGTGGATCGCGCTCTTCGCCGCGATCTACCTGCTGGGCTGAGCAGCGCCATGACCTCGACCGACTCCCCCACCAGGACAGGACGACGCATGCCCTCGATCAACCGCCGCCACCCCGCTGCCCTGGCGCTGCTGATCCTCTTCGGCCTCTTCTTCGCCGGCACCGCGTACGCCGCGGTCTCCCCCTCGCAGGCCGACGCCAGCGCGACGAGCCGCAGCTCGGTCGACGACGTCGCCGAGGGCAAGAAGCTCTTCACCGCCAACTGCGCCACGTGCCACGGCACGAACGGCCTCGGCATCGACGAGAAGGGCCCGAGCCTGGCCGGCGTCGGCGCCGCCTCCGTCGACTTCCAGGTCGCCACCGGTCGCATGCCCCTGGCCAAGCCCGGTGTGCAGGCCCCCCGCGTGGAGCAGGTGAAGTTCACCCAGGAGGAGATCGACCAGATGGGGGCCTACGTCGCCTCCCTCGGCGCCGGTCCCGCGGTGCCCGAGGAGGAGTACACCGACGCCTCGAAGGGGGATGCCGGCAAGGGCGGCGAGATCTTCCGCGTCAACTGCGCCATGTGCCACAACTCCGCCGGCGCCGGTGGCGCGCTGACCCGTGGCAAGTACGCCCCCGCCGTCGCGGGCGTCGAGGGTCGCCACGTCTACGAGGCCATGCTCACCGGCCCCCAGTCGATGCCCGTCTTCAACGACGCGAACCTCACCCCCGAGGACAAGCGCGACGTCATCGCCTACATCCAGGCCCAGCAGGACGCGGGCAACCCCGGCGGCAACCCGCTCGGGTCGCTCGGTCCCGTCCCCGAGGGTCTCTTCATCTGGACGATCGGCCTCGGCGGCCTCGTCGCCGCCGCCGTCTGGCTCGGGCAGAAGTCCGCCTGAGCCCCCGCCACGACTGATCAGAGAAGGACCAAGACGATGACCGACCACACTCCCGAGTCAGAGCACACCGCGGGGACCGCGGTGCGCCTGGACCAGGGCCACGTGCAGGGCACCGGCGGGGTGCCGGACCGCTTCGAGAACCCCGGCCTGCCGCCGCACGTCCACCGCGCCGCCGACCTCGACGACCGAGCCGCTCGCCGCGCCGAGCGCATCGTCGCCGGGCTCTTCGGCCTGTCGATGGTCGGCACCCTGATCTTCCTCGTCGCCTACTTCCTCGTCGACGTCGAGACCCAGACCTTCGTGCCCGTCGTCGGCCGCACGAGCCTGTCGAACGTCCTGCTCGGCGTGGGCCTGGCGCTCGCGCTGCTCGGCATCGGTCTCGGTGCCGTCCAGTGGGCCAAGACGCTCATGCCCGACGAGGAGAGCGTCGAGGAGCGCCACCCGCTGCGCAGCAGCCAGGAGGCTCGCGACGGCTTCGTCGAGACGATGATGGAGGGCGGCGAGAAGGCCCAGCTGACCCGTCGTCCGATCCTCAAGGGCGCCTTCCTGGGCTCCATGGCCCTCTTCCCGCTGCCGCTCGTCCTCCAGGTCGCCGGCAGCCTGGGGCCCCTGCCCAAGAACGACCTGTCCGTCACGTGGTGGAACGGCCGCCGTGACGAGCAGACCGGTCTCATCGTCAAGCCGGAGAAGAAGCTCCGCCTGATGACGGACCCCGAGAACAAGCCGATCCGTCCCGGCGAGGTGACGATCGGCTCGGTCTTCCACGTCATGCCGGAAGGCCTGCTGGAGGAGCACGGGACGCACAAGCTCACCGAGAAGGGCAAGGCCGCGGTCTTGCTCATGCGTCTCAAGCCGGAGGACTTCCAGGACACCCCTGGGGGCCGCAAGGCACAGGAGTGGGGTTACCAGGGCATCGTCGCCTACTCCAAGATCTGCACCCATGTCGGGTGCCCCGTCGGGTTGTACGAGCAGACCACGCACCACCTCCTCTGCCCGTGCCACCAGTCCACCTTCGACGTCACCAATGACTGCGAAGTCATCTTCGGACCGGCCAAGCGTCCGCTGCCGCAGCTGAAGATCACCGTCGAGAACGGCTACCTCGTCGCCGACCAGCCCTTCCAGGAACCGGTCGGACCGAGCTTCTGGGAGCGTGAGTCCTGATGAGCACCACAGCACGACCTGCCGACGCCCTGCGCGCAGGCGACAGCCCCCGCAGCACCTCTACCTCACCCGGTCTGAAGAAGGTCGGCGGCGTCGCCGGCTGGATCGACGACCGCACCGGCTCCGCCAAGGGCGTGGGCTACCTCATGAAGAAGGTCTTCCCCGACCACTGGTCCTTCATGCTCGGCGAGATCGCGATGTACTCGATGATCATCTGCCTGCTGACCGGTGTCTTCCTCACCCTGTGGTACGACCCCACCCACGGCGAGGTCATCTACGACGGCTCGTACGTGCCGCTGCAGGGTGTCGAGATGTCGCGGGCCTACGCCTCGACGCTCGACATCTCCTTCGACGTCAAGGGCGGTCTGCTCATCCGGCAGATCCACCACTGGGCGGCCCTGCTCTTCATCGTCTCGCTCTCCGTGCACATGCTGCGCGTCTTCTTCACCGGCGCCTTCCGCAAGCCCCGCGAGATCAACTGGACCATCGGCTGCCTGCTGTCGATGCTCGCCCTCATCGAGGGCTTCGCCGGCTACTCCCTGCCCGACGACCTGCTCTCGGGCACCGGTCTTCGTGCGGCGCAGGGCTTCATGCTCAGCGCGCCGGTCATCGGCAGCTACCTCAGCTACGCGGTCTTCGGCGGTGGCTTCCCGGGCGAGGACATCATCCCGCGCCTGTACTCGGTGCACATCCTGCTGCTCCCGGCGATCCTCGTCGCGCTCTTCACGGCGCACATCGTGCTCGTCGCGCTGCAGAAGCACACCCAGTACCCCGGTCCGGGTCGCACGAACGACAACGTCGTCGGCTTCCCCGTGATGCCGGTCTACGCGGCCAAGGCCGGTGGCTTCTTCTTCATCGTCTTCGGTGCCCTGGCCCTGATGTCCTCCCTCGTGCAGATCAACGCGGTGTGGGTCCACGGGCCCTACGACCCGAACGCGACGACCGCCGGTGCCCAGCCCGACTGGTACATGGGCTTCGCCGACGGCGCGCTGCGTCTGCTGCCCGGCTGGCTGGAGTTCACGACCTTCGGATACACGTGGAGCCTCAACGTCGCCATCGGCGCGCTGCTGCTCATCCCGGTGATGTACGGCGTCATGGGCGCCTACCCCTTCATCGAGTCGTGGGTCACCGGTGACAAGCGCGAGCACCACCTGCTCGACCGCCCGCGCAACCGTCCGGTGCGCACGGGCATCGGCATGGCCGGTCTGACCTTCTACGGCGTGCTCCTCTTCGCCGCGAGCAACGACATCATGGCGATCAAGTTCCACATGTCGATCAACGACATCACCCACATCCTGCGGGTGCTCGTCTTCGTCGGCCCGATCATCGCCTTCTGGGCGACGAAGCGGATCTGCCTGGCGCTGCAGCGTCACGATCGCGAGACCGTGCTCCACGGTCGCGAGACCGGTCGCATCGTGCGTGGCCCTGGTGGCGACTTCCACGAGGTGCACGAGCCGCTCGACCCGTACACCCGCTGGACGCTCGTGCAGCACGACCCGGCCACCCCGCTGGAGCTCGAGTCCGGCGTCGACGCCAACGGCGTCGAGCGCAAGGGTGCGGGCAAGCGCAAGGCCCGTGCGGCGCTGTCCCGCTTCTACTACTCCGGTGGGGTCAACCCCGTCACCCCGGCCGAGCTCGAGGCGGCGCACCACGACGGTCGCAGCCACGAGGCCATCGAGCCGGCGCAGGAGCAGGAGCGGCGCACCGTCGAGGCCGGCGAGCGCTGAGCGGCCATCCCGACGCAGGGGGCCCGGAGGTGACCACCTCCGGGCCCCTTCGTCGTGCCCAAGCGGCCTCGAGCGCGCCGGTGGCGGTCATGGTCGTCGTCCTCGCGGTGCTCGGCATGTTCGGGCCGCTGTCGATCGACACCCCCTTCCCCGCCTTCACCCAGATGGGCCGCGACCTCGGTGTCGGCAGCACCGCGCTGCAGCAGGTCGTCAGCGTCTACCTGCTCTCCTTCGCCGCGATGAGCCTCTTCCACGGCCCGCTGAGCGACGCAGTGGGGCGCAAGCCCGTCATGGTCGGCGGGGCGGTCGTCTACGCCCTCGCCTCCGTCGGCGCCGCCCTCTCCCCCTCGCTGCCCGTCCTGCTGCTGTGCCGCGCCCTCCAAGGCGCCTCGGCGGGTGCGGGCACCATCGTCTCGCGCACGGTCGTGCGTGACCTCTACGAGGGACCCCGGGCCCAGCAGCTGATGAGCGTCATCGCCATGGTCTTCGGCGTCGGCCCGGCGATCGCCCCGCTGCTCGGCGGCTGGTTGCTCCACCTCGGCCCGTGGCCGGTGATCTTCTGGTTCCTCGCGCTCTTCGGTGTCCTCATCGCTGCCGCGGTCGTGCTCCTCCTGCCCGAGAGCCACCCCGTCGAGCGGCGCACCCCCCTTCGCGTCGGGAGCGTCCTGGGCAACGTCGCCGCGGCCGCCCGAGACGGACGCTTCCTCGTCCTGTGCGGGGCCAACGCCTTCTCCTTCGCCGCGCAGTTCCTCTACATCGCCGGGGCACCGATCGTCGTCGTGGAGATCCTCAAGCTCGGGGAGCAGGACTTCTGGCAGCTCTTCGTGCCGATGGTCGTCGCGATGGTGAGCGGCTCCTTCGTCGGCGGACGGCTCGCCGAGCGCGTGCCCGGCCCCCGGCTCGTCGCCAGCGCCCAGGTCGTCGCCGTCACCGGTGCGGTCGTGGCCGCCGTCCTCGCCGCCGCCCCGGGCACGTCGGCGCAGATGCCCTACGCCCTCGTCGGTCTCGTCATGGTCTCCTTCGCGACCGGTCTGTCGCTGCCCGTCTACCAGATCGCTCTGCTCGACGCCTTCCCGCGCGCGCGGGGCACCGCCGCGTCCGTGAGCACCTTCCTCATGCTGCTGCTCAACTCCGCGCTCGCCGGTCTCGTCGCGCCGCTGGCCGGGGTGTCGATGCTCGCCTTCACCTCGACCAGCCTCGGCCTGCTGCTCCTCGGCGTGGCCCTGTGGTGGCTGCACCGGTGGGCCGACCCCGACCGGCGTCCGCAGCCGCGGCCGGCGACCGAGCAGGCGGCAGCATAGTGGAGGCCGTCGACGACGCGACCTTCGAGACGGTCGTGCACGAGGCGCTCGACGCCGTGCCCGAGCAGCTCATGCGCATGGCCGACAACCTCGCGATCTTCGTCGAGGACGAGCCCACCGAGGAGCACCTCGACCCCACGCTGCCCCCCGACGAGGAGGCCGACCTGCTCGGCATCTACCTCGGCACCCCGCTCACCGAGCGCGACGCCTGGTGGGCGGCCGGGTCGCTGCCGGACCGGGTCGTCCTCTTCCGGGGGCCGCTCACCCGGATGTGCGAGGACCTCGACGAGCTGCGCGAGGAGGTCGCGATCACCGTCGTGCACGAGATCGCACACCACTTCGGGATCGACGACGCCCGCCTCCACGCGCTCGGCTGGGGCTAGCCCCGATCAGCGCAGGGCGCTCTGCTCCCGCCACCCCGCGTAGTCGTACTGCCACACCCCGATGCCCTCGGTGGGCTGGAACTTCCGCGAGGAGCCGGTGAAGTCCACCGGGTCGCCCGGGATGGAGTTCTCGTACATCCAGCGAGCGGCGGCGGGCGCGAGGTTGACGCACCCGTGCGAGACGTTGCTCGAGCCCTGCGCACCGACCGACCAGGGCGCGGAGTGCAAGAACTCCCCCGTCCAGGTCACCCGGACGTTCCAGTCGGTGTCGATCTTGTAGTAGCCCGGCTCGCCCTTGTCGATCCCGATCGTCTCGGAGTCCATCGTCATCTCCGCCTGCTTGCCGATGACGACCTTCATCCCCGACCGGGTCTCGGTCTGCGGGCCCGGCTTGCCGCTGGAGACGGGGAAGGAGCGCACCGTCTCGCCGCCACGCGTGACGCGCAGGCGGTGCTGCGCGATGTCGACCGTCGTCAGCTGCTGCCGGCCGATGGTCATCGTGCCGGAGACGTCGCTGCCGACCCACTTGTCCTCGCCGGTCTGGAAGCCCGTGAGCGGCGCGTCGAGGGTCACCGTCGTGCCGGGCTTCCAGAAGGACTTCGGGCGCCACATGAGCTGGCGGTCGTCGAGCCACCCCCACGACCCCTGAGTGCGCGGAGAGGTGGTCACCGTGACGGCCTTCTCGATCGACCGGCGGTAGCGGGCAGAGGTCACGGCGGAGTCGAACTGCAGGCTCACCGGCATCGCGACCCCGACGGTCTGCCCGTCGTAGACCATCCCGTAGGTCGCGGTGACCGCTGGCTCGTGGGTGCGGAAGGTCGAGCGCGAGGTGCGCTCGACGCCGTCCGGGCCGGTGCTGCGCGTCGTCACGGAGTACCGCGACCCCGGTGCCAGACGACCCGTGCTCGTCCACTGCGAGCCCGTGACGCGCCCCTCGACGGCGCTCCCGTCCGCGGTGCGCACCGTCACGTCGTCGAGCCGCCCGGTCATCGCCTGGACGGTCACCGGCTGGTCGGGCATGACGTCACGGGCCCCGTCAGCAGGCGAGAGCTTCAGCCGGGCGGGCCGGGCGGGTGCCGACGTCGTGCTGGACGTCTGCCCGTCGGCCGACCCGCTCGTGCCCGAGCCCGTCGCGCCCGCCGACTCGGTGCCCTCGGCCCCCGACGTGCACCCGGCCAGCAGCAGGGCTGCTGCCGCGCCGTACGCGGCCCAGCGGCCGCCCTTCGCTCCCCTGCTCATCGAGGTGCCCCTCTCCCCTGCTCGTGCGGCCCCTGCAGGCCCGGTCCTCGGACGACGACGCCGCGGCGACCTCGACCGGTGGTCGTGGTCGCCGCGGCGTCAGCCGGCCTGCGTGCTCAGTGGGCGTGCTCGCCCTTGTAGTACTCGAAGACCCAGCCGACGAGGGCGAAGACGCCGAAGACCGCGCCCAGGACCGCGACCCAGATGCCGACGGCGACACCGAGGAAGATGATCGACCCGGACAGCGCCAGCCACAGCGGCCACCACGAGTACGGGGCGAAGGAGCCGTAGCTGCCGGCCTGCTGCTCGATCTCGCCGTCGAGGTCGTCCTCGGGGCGAAGGGGGAGCTTCGCGGCCGTCTTGGCCAGGTAGAAGGCGATCATCAGGCCGAGACCACCGGCGAGGTAGAGCCCGACGAAGCCCACCGGCTCGTCCCACTGCGTCACCAGGCCGTAGATCGTCCCGACGAGGAAGAAGAAGACGGCGAGGATGCCGAAGAGCTTGTACTCGGGCTTCATGCGTTGTCCTCACGGGTCGAGCGGACCGTGGCCGTCGCCGGGTCGCCGGCACCGCTCGGGGTGAGCGCACGGGGCGCGTACTCCGGGTGGTGCAGGTCGAAGGCCGGGCGCTCGGAGCGGATCCGCGGGATCGAGGTGAAGTTGTGCCGCGGGGGCGGGCACGAGGTGGCCCACTCCAGCGAGGCGCCGTAGCCCCACGGGTCGTCCTGGTTGACGTCCGGGGCGGTCGTCTGCGTCTTCCACACGTTGTAGAAGAAGGGGAAGAACGAGATCGCGAGGATGAAGGCTCCGACCGTGGAGATCTGGTTGGCCAGCTGGATGTTGTCCTCGGGCATGTAGTCGGCGTAACGACGCGGCATGTTCTGCACACCCAGCCAGTGCTGGATGAGGAAGGTCATGTGGAAGCCGATGAAGAGCAGCCAGAAGTGCCACTTGCCGAGGGCCTCGTCGAGCATCTTGCCGGTGAACTTCGGCCACCAGAAGTACATCGCCGCGAAGAAGCTGAAGACGATGGTGCCGAAGAGCACGTAGTGGAAGTGCGCGACGACGAAGTACGTGTCGGACACGTGGAAGTCCAGGGCGGGGCTGGCGAGGATGATGCCCGTCAGACCACCGAAGAGGAAGGTCACGAGGAAGCCGATCGTCCAGATCATCGGCGTGTCGAAGACGAGCTTGCCGCCCCACATCGTGCCGATCCAGTTGAAGAACTTCACGCCTGTCGGCACCGCGATGAGCATCGTCATGATCGCGAAGAACGGCAGGAAGACCTGGCCGGTGACGTACATGTGGTGGGCCCACACCGAGACCGACAGCGCCGCGATGGCGATCGTCGCGAAGACGAGCGTCTTGTAGCCGAAGATCGGCTTGCGGGAGAAGACCGGGATGATCTCGGAGACGATGCCGAAGAACGGCAGGGCGAGCACGTAGACCTCTGGGTGCCCGAAGAACCAGAAGAGGTGCTGCCACAGCAACGTCCCCCCGCTCTCCGGCTGGAAGATGTGCCCGCCGAAGCGCCGGTCCACGCCCAGGCCGATGAGCGCGGCCGCGAGGACCGGGAAGGCCATGAGGACGAGGATCGAGGTGATGAGCACGGTCCACGTGAAGATCGGCATCCGGAACATCGTCATGCCGGGCGCGCGCATGCACAGGATCGTCGTGATGAAGTTGACGGCACCGAGGATCGTGCCGAAGCCACCGAGCGCGAGGCCCCAGACCCACAGGTCTCCGCCGAGGCCGGGGCTGTAGGTGGGGTTCGACAGCGGGGTGTACGCGGTCCAGCCGAAGCTCGCGGCGCCGCCCGGGGTGAGCAGACCGGCACCGGCGATGAGACCGCCGAAGAGGTAGAGCCAGTACGCGAACATGTTCAGCCGCGGGAAGGAGACGTCGGGCGCGCCGATCTGCAGCGGCATGAGCGCGTTGGCGAAGCCGGCGAAGGCCGGGGTCGCGAAGAGCAGGAGCATCACCGTGCCGTGCATGGTGAACATCTGGTTGAACTGCTCGGGGTTGTCGACCACCTGCAGACCGGGGGCCCACAGCTCGGCGCGGATGACGAGGGCCATCACGCCACCGATGAGGAACCACAGGAAGGAGGTGATGAGGTAGAGGTTGCCGATGACCTTGTGGTCGGTCGTCGTCAGGTACTTGTAGGCCTGCGTGCCGGCCCGCTCGCGCCTCATGACGCGGCGGTCCTCGGCGTCGGTCGTCCGGTTGACGATCCCGGTGATGCCGGACATCAGCGTGCCCCTTCCTCGAGCAGTTCGGCCTCGCCCGGCGCGAGCTTCTCGCGGTTGAGGTCGGTGGGCAGCAGCCCGGTCTGGCCCTTCGCCTCGAGGTCGGCCATGTGCTGGTCGAACTCCTCCTGGCTGACGACCTTGACGTTGAAGAGCATCTGGCTGTGGTAGGCGCCGCACAGCTCGGCGCACTTGCCCTGGAAGGTGCCGGTCTCGGTCGGGGTGACCTGGAGCCGGTTGACCAGGGAGGGGTTGAGGTCCATCTTCTCGAGGAAGGCGGGCACCCAGAAGGAGTGGATGACGTCACGCGAGGTGAGCTGGAACTCGACGCGCTTGTCGACCGGCACGTAGAGCGTCGGCAGCGTCTCCTCGACACCCGGCTTGCCGTCGAGCTCGGCCATGAGGCCGCTCTCGTGGACGTCGGCGTCGACGTAGTTGAAGTCCCAGCTCCACTGCTTCGCGGCGACGTTGATCGTCACGTCGGGCGTCTGCGAGACGTCGTGCAGCTCGGACTGCGCCTCCTCGGTGAAGTAGAAGAGGGCGCCGACCATGAGGATCGGGACGACCGTGTAGAGGATCTCGAGCGGGACGTTGTACTGGAGCTGGACGGGCAGGCTGCCGTCGTCGTCCTTGCGACGGCGGTACGCCACCATGCACCAGATCGTCAGGCCCCACACGAGGACGCCGACGGCCAGCGCGGCGATCCAGGAGCCGATCCAGAGGTTCTCGACGAGCTTGGACTGCTCCGTCGCCCCCTGGGGCAGGTAGCCGTTGGCAGGGTCGGTGTGGATACCGACGGCGCTGCAGGCCGAGAGCGCGAGAGCGGCGACGGCAAGACCGACGACGCCGATCCGGCGACGAGCTCGACCGATGTGGCGGTCAGGACGAGGCAAGGGACACCAACCTGGGACGGGACGGACAGTGGAACACCAGCAAAGGTACCCCAGCCGGCTGGGAGGTCCGGGACCGGGGGCGCCGCCCGCAGGGGTGTGGCGAGCCCCGTCGAGCCCCCTGTCGCCGAGCGGTCGCCGGCGGTGTCCTCACGGCCCCCACGGCGCCGGCAGGACGGCCCGGGCGAGGTCGGGCTGGGGCTCGCGCAGGGCGGCGGCCAGACGCGTCGCGTAGGCGGTCCGCGACAGGGTCGTCACGCCGAGCGACTCGAGGTGCTCGGTGGGCCACTGGGTGTCGACGAGAGCAGCAGGACGCGAAGGGGTGAGCACCAGCCCGTCGAGGGCGACGAGGGCGACCTTCGAGGCGTCGCTCACCCGGTGGAACATCGACTCCCCCGCGAAGAGGCCGCCGATCGCCAGGCCGTAGAGACCCCCGACGAGATCCCCTTCGCCCGGCTCCCCCTCCCACACCTCGACGGAGTGGGCCCACCCCAGCAGGTGGAGGGCCCCGTAGGACAGGCGGACGTCGTCGGTGATCCACGCACCGGGTCGGTCGGGATCGGCGCACGCGGCGACGACGTCGTCGAAGGCGAGGTCGACGCTCACGCGCAGCCGCCGGCAGGAGCGGCGCAGCGAGCGGGTCATCCGCAGCGCGCCGGGCAGCAGCACCCCTCGCTCCTCGGGGCGCCACCAGCCGACGGGCGGGCCACCGAGGTCGCCCACCCCCATGGGGAAGAGACCGTGCCGGTAGGCCTCGAGCACGGTGCCGGGGCGCAGGTCGGCGCCGATCGCCACGAGGTCCTCCCCCGGCGTGTCGCGGACCGAGGCGAGGTCGACCCCGGCAGGTCCCGGGTCGACCGGCGGGTACGGGACGTGCGGGGGCCGCGGCGCGGAGCCGCTCGCCCCGGACGTCACGACGCTCAGGCCGCGGCCGCCAGGGCGTCGACGAGCAGGTCGGCGCTCGCCTCGCCGTAGGCCTCGCGGAAGCGGGCGACGAAGTCCTCGCGCCCGAGCTCGTACTCCTGGGTGCCGACGGTCTCGATGACGTAGGTCGCGAGCATGGAGCCCACCTCCGCCGACTCGCGCAGCGGCAGGCCGATGGCGATGCCGGTGATGAAGCCGGCGCGGAAGGCGTCGCCGACGCCGGTCGGGTCGGCCTTGCGCACCTCGCGGGCAGCGGGCACGACGATCGGCTCGGGCAGCTCGGCGCCGGTGATCCGCACGCCGTCCTTGCCCAGGGTCGTCACCCGGAAGCGCACCCGCGCGGTGATCTCGTCCTGGCTCCAGCCGGTCTTCTGCTCGGTGAGGTGCGACTCGTACTCGTTGGTGATGAGGTACTCGGCCCCCTCCACGAGGTCGCGGATGAAGGCGCCGTCGCTGAAGGCGAGCTGCTGGCTCGGGTCGGCGACGAAGGGGATGCCGCGCTTGCGGCACTCGTCCGTGTGCCGGCGCATGGCCTCGGGGTCGTCGGGGCCGACGAGCACGAGGTCGAGTCCCCCGAGGCGGTCGGCGACGGGCCCAAGCTCGATCTCACGGGCCTCGGACATCGCGCCCGCGTAGAAGGTCGCGATCTGGGCCATGTCGTCGTCGGTCGTGCACACGAAGCGAGCCGTGTGCTGCGTCTGGGAGACCCGCACGGAGGCGCAGTCGACGCCATGGCGCTCCAGCCACGACCGGTAGTCGGCGAAGTCCTCGCCCACGGCCCCGACGAGCACGGGGTGCTGGCCCAGGCGCGCCATGCCGAAGCAGATGTTCGCGGCGACGCCCCCTCGTCGGATGTCGAGCTTGTGGGCGAGGAAGCTCAGCGAGATCTTGTCGAGCTGGTCGACGACGAGAGAGTCGGCGAAACGGCCCGAGAAGGTCATGAGGTGGTCGGTGGCGATGGATCCGGCGATGGCGATGCGCACCGCCGCACTGTATCCGGCAGGTCGCCACGTCCACGGCCCACCGCCCGGGGTCGTCGAGACCCCCGCCGCCGCGGTCCCATGCTGTGCATCGTTTGGTACTTGACATCGCTAGGTAGCGGGTGGACAGTAGCGCCATGCCCACTCACGACCCGCAGATGCTCAAGGGAGTCCTCGGGCTGCTGCTGCTCAGCGTGCTGTCGACCGGCGACAGCTACGGCTACGGCCTCGTCACCCAGCTGCGCGAGGCCGGCTTCGACGACCTCGCCGAGGGCACGGTCTACCCGGCCCTCACCCGGCTCGAGGGTGCCGGTCTCCTCGCGTCGCACCTCGTGCGCAGCGAGTCCGGCCCGGCCCGCAAGTACTACGGCCTCACCGAGGCCGGCCGGGCCGAGCTCGTCGCGCGGCGCTCCGCCTGGGAGCACCTCGTCTCGTCCGTCCAGACCGCGACCACCGTGTCGCCCACCTCAGGGGAGAGAGCATGACGATCATCGACCGGGCCCGGATCGAGTCCGCGATCCTGCGCTACGACTTCTGGCTCGAGATGCGCGGCGTGCGCGGGTCGCGACGCCGCGACCTGCGACGCGAGCTGCGCGCCAACCTCGCCGAGGCGAGCACCGACGTCGGCACGACCCGCGCGCTCTTCGGCATCGGCTCCCCCAAGGAGCTCGCCTTCGGCGCCACGGAGACCGACCCGACCCGCCCGCGGTGGTCGCAGGCCGCGATGGCGGCGGCCGGCGTCTTCACCGTCGTCCTCTTCGGCTGCGTGCTCACGGCGATCGCCTTCACCTCGGGCGTCGAGGCGAGCGGGGCGACGGGGCGCGAGATGAACGGCGCGGTCTTCCCGTGGTTCGGGGTCGACTACACCGCCCAGGTCGACCCCGGCCGCAGCTACTCCGCCGGCGCAGGGGGCATCGGCGGGTACCTCCTCGGCCTGCCGCTGCTCACCTTCGTGCTCGTCGCCCAACCGTGGCGGCTGCTGCGACGGGGCCACCGCGCGGCCGCCACGACCTCGAGCCCCCGGGCCTGAGAGCCACTCCCCGCCCCCGCAGACGACGACGGGCCCCTCACCGCGAGGTGAGGGGCCCGTCGTGCGTGGCGAGCTCGTGCTCGCTCGCCAGCGGCGCTCGATCAGCTGAAGGAGTCGCCGCAGGCGCAGGAGCTGCCCGCGTTGGGGTTGTCGATCGTGAAGCCCTGCTTCTCGATCGTGTCGGCGAAGTCGATCGTCGCACCGGTGAGGTACGGGGCCGACATCCGGTCGACGACGACGCCGACGCCGTCGAAGTCGCGGACGAGGTCGCCGTCGAGGGTGCGCTCGTCGAAGTACAGCTGGTAGATCAGGCCGGAGCAGCCACCGGGCTGCACACCCACGCGCAGGCGGAGGTCGTCGCGACCCTCCTGCTCGAGGAGGGACTTGACCTTGCCAGCCGCGAGGTCGGTGAGCAGCACGCCGTGGGTCTCCTCGGCGGTGGCCTGCTCGGTGGTCGTCGTGACCGTCTCGTCCTGGACGCTCATGGTGATCCTCACGTGTCTCGGGGGGCGGGCGTAGATCCCGTCAGCGGGGTGAACACCGGGGGTGCCGGAGATCTTCCCGCACCCCCAATGTACGTCAGGGCGAGCCGAGGGCGGCAGCCCCGGGGTCGTAGCGCGCGGTCAGCGACCCGGTGACCACGTGGCCGCGACGCGGCTGACCCGGGCGGTGAGCCTCGGCACCGGGTCGGCGAGCGAGGCGTCGAGGTCGGCGAGCGACTCGGCGACGGCGTAGACCCCGCTCGCCCCCATCGCCATCGCCTCGCGCCGACCGAGGAGAACCCGGCCGGCGACGACGACGACGGGCGTGCCGTGGCGGCTCGCCGCGGTGCACACGCCGCTGACGACCGTGCCCTGGCGCGACTGCCAGTCCAGGCAGCCCTCGCCGGTGAGGACGAGGTCGGCCGCGCCGACGAGCATGTCGACCCCGACGGCCTCGAGCGTGGCGTCGACGCCGCTCACGCGTCGGGCCCCGAGGACGAGCAGCGCGTAGCCGATCCCACCGGCGGCGCCGGCCCCTGGCTCGCGGTCGAGCCGGCGAGGTCGGCCGGTCAGCAGGTCGGTCGGCGCCGGGTGCGCCGCGGTCACGGCGGCGACGAGGTGCCCGAGGGCGCCCTCGAGGTCCTGGGCGAGCTGCGGACTGGCGCCCTTGTCCTCGGCGTGGCTTGCGCTCGCCCCGTCGAGACCGAGCAGCGGCACGTCGACGTCGGTCGCCGCGACGAGCTCGACGCCGCGCAGGGCCTCACGGGCCCGGGGCACGACGTCGACGAGGTCGTCGGGCGCCACCGCGCCGAGGGCCAGCCCCCCACGGGTGAGCGTGCCCTCCTCGAGCCCGGCGAGGACGGCGAGCATCCCGGCGCCGGCGTCGTTGGTGGCCGACCCGCCGAGCCCGACGACGACCCGGTCGGCGCCCGTCTCGACCGCGGCGAGGACGAGCTCGCCCAGACCGGCGGAGGTCGTCACCGCGGGGTCGCGCTCGTTGGCCTCGAGGAGGTGCAGCCCGACGGCCTGGGCGCTCTCGACCCAGGCCGTGCGCCGCTCGCCGTCGGTCGTCACGAGGACCGTCGCGGGCACCGGCCGGCCGAGCGGGTCGCCGACGGTGACGAGCACGCTCTCGCCGCCGATGGCACCGGCGAGGACGTCGAGGAATCCTGGACCGCCGTCGGACAGGGGCAGCAGGGTCAGCAGGTCGTCAGGGGCGGCGCGGCGCCACCCCTGTGCCATCGCCTCCGCCGCCTGGGTCGCGGTGAGCGTGCCGGTGAAGGCGTCGGGGGCGATGAGGACGTGCACGGGAGGTGACTGTACCGAGCGGGCTCAGCCTGCGTCCGGCCCCAGGGCGCCGCCGCGCTCGGCAGGTCGTCCGGTGTCGCGGACGAGGTAGAGCCACGGGAAGGCCCGGCAGCCGACCTGCCACCCGTCCCTGGCGTAGTGCTCGGCGGGACGGCTCCACACGACGCGGCGGTGCTCCCACTGCGTGTCCGTGCGCTCGACGAGGTGGTAGAACATGCCCGCGCCGACGGTGCGCCAGCCCTGCCGACCGGCGATCTCGAGCTCGGCGAGCTCGTCGAGCGCGGTCACCGGACCGAGCCGGCGTCGCTGCCCGGTCGTCCCCGCGCCGGGCTCTGCGGCGCCGCCACCGGGGTCGGTCTCGGATCCGAAGCGCTGCTGCACCGCCTGACGGCTCAGGCCGAGCACTCCCCCGATGGCCGCCCAGCTGTGCCCGTGGGCCCGGGCGGCGGCGACCGCCTGGCGCAGCAGGTCTCGGGTCACCTCGTCGGCCTGGGCGGCCCGACCGACGATGGCGAGGTGGTCGTCAGCCCGCTCGGGGTCGACCCCTTCGCCGAGGACGGCCCGCCCGACCCGGTCGGCGAGCCCCGGGTCGACGACCTGCACCCGGTCGCTCACCGCTCGTCCGCCCCGTCACGGCTGGGCAGCCACATGCCGTCCTCGTCCGGGTCTGCGTCCGAGGACCACAGCCGACGGCCGAGGAGGTAGGCGCCGCCGACCATGAGCGCGACGGTCGCCCCCTGGAAGGCGCCATGGACGAACCCCGAGTCGACGACGAGGCTGCCGACGAAGGTGAGCGCCCCGAGGGCGACGAAGGTCAGGCCCGACCGCGTGAGGAGGGAGACGTGCCGAGGAGTCATGCGTCAACCTTAAGTTGACGCACGGCGGAGCGTCAACGTCTCGTTGACAACGAGTCGTCAGGTGGTGCGCACGAGCCCGGTCGCCGGGTCGACGTGCGGGTTGTGCTCGACCGGCACCCGCTCGCGCTCGGGCACCGGACCGGGGGCGGTCGCCCCCGGAGCGAAGGGGGACCCCCCGAGCGCCTCGCGTCCGTGCGGCTCGGCCCAGCCCGACAGGTCCGGCCCGAGGGGCACGACGCCGGTGGGGTTGATGTCGCGGTGGACGCCGTAGTAGTGCGCCTTGATGTGCACGAAGTCCGTCGTGTCGCCGAAGCCGGGCGTGGTGAAGAGGTCGCGCGCGTAGGCCCACAGGACGGGCATCTCGGTGAGCTTCGAGCGGTTGCACTTGAAGTGACCGTGGTACGCGGCGTCGAAGCGGGCGAGGGTCGTGAAGAGCCGCACGTCGGCCTCGGTGATGTGCTCGCCGACGAGGTAGCGCCGGGTGGACAGACGCTCCTCGAGCCAGTCCATGGCCGTCCACAGCCGCTCGTAGGCGGCGTCGTAGGACTCCTGCGTGCCGGCGAAGCCGCAGCGGTACACCCCGTTGTTGACCTCGGTGTAGACCCGCTTGTTGACCTCGTCCATCTCGGCCCGCAGCTCCTCGGGCCACAGGTCGGGCGCTCCCTCGCGGTGGTGCTCACGCCACTGCCCAGACATGTCGTAGGTGATCCACGGGAAGTCGTTGGTCACGACCTGGCCGGAGGGGATGTCGACGACGGCCGGGACCGTGATGCCGCGCGGGTAGCCGGGCACCCGCGCCTCGTACGCGTCCTTGATCCGCGGGATCTGCAGCACCGGGTCGAGGTGCCCCTCGTCGAGGTCGAAGGTCCAGCTGTCGGCGTCGTGGGTCGGACCGGCCACCCCCATGGAGATGGCGTCCTCGAGCCCCAGCAGGCGGCGCACGATGATCGCGCGGTTGGCCCACGGGCAGGCGCGGGCCACGACGAGGTGGTAGCGACCGGCCTCGACCGGCCACTCCTGCTCCCCCACCGGGGTGTCGCTCCCGGGCCCCTTCGCGGGGTCGGGCTCGGCGAGGACGCGGTCGCCGATGTAGTTGGTGTCCCGGGTGAAGTCCTGCTCGACGTAGCTGCCCTGTGCCATGCCGCTCACCCTAGATGTCGTGACCGGTCGCCTCGCCGGTCGCGCGCCGCCCGTTGTCGGTCGTTGCCCCTAGCGTTGGTCCATGGCACCGACGCCGGCTCCGACCACCCCGATCAGGGGTGTGTGGTCCGTGCCCACGGGCAGTGCCGCGGGCGACTGGACCTGTGCTGGTCCGGCTCCCGGCGTCCCGATCCGACAGGCGACCGCTGCTGGTGCCGGCACCGCGCCCGACGACCCGATCACCTGGGCCGAGCGCCGCGACGTCCTCGACGCCGCGGTGCGGGCCCTGCGCGGTCTGAGCAGCGCGATCCACCAGGCCAACGGACCCGAGCTCATGGAGGTCATGGGCGTCCTGGACGACCTGACCACCCTGGCCGCCGCTGGGCGCTACGTCGTCACCGCGCAAGCCCACGAGCGCGGTGAGGTCGCCCAGTCAGACGCCCCGTCCCTGCCCGCCTGGGTGCGCCAGCACGCCACGAGCACCCGCCAAGGAGGAAGCGGCACCATCGCCCAGGCCGTGCTCGACCTGTCCCGACCCGCCAACACCCTGCTGCGCGACGCCGTCGAGGACGGCACCGTGACCCTGCCCGTCGCCCGCACCGTCATCACCGAGATCTCCCGGATCGAGTCCCGCCTCGTCGACGGAGCCCGCGACAGCGTCCTCGCAGCGATGATCCAGATGGGCCACCTGCACGGCTCCCCCGGGGTGCGATCCGTACGCCCCGAGCTCCTCGCCCGCCACGGGATCCCCGGCGAGCTCGACACCGAGCACGACCGGCTCCGCCGCGCCCGAGCCCTGTCCCGGCCCGTCGTCGACGACGGGCTGCACGAGTACCGCCTCGTCCTCGACCCCGAGGGAGCCGCCGTCCTCGAAGCCGCCATCGAAGCCCTGTCCGCACCAGCACCCACCCACGACCCCGACACCGGCACCCGCGAGCCCGACCTGCGCACCAGCGACCAGCGCCGCGCCGACGCCCTCCTCGACCTCGTCCGCACCGCGGTGGCAGGCATGGACACCAGGGCCGGACGCGGCGCCAAAGCCACCCTGCTGCTGACGATGACCTTCGAGGACCTCCGTGCACGCACCGGCGCGGCCCGCACCCTCGGCGGCCTCGACACCGGCACCCTCCTCGCGCCCGACACCATCCGCCGCCTGGCCTGCGACGCCGAGATCATCCCCGTCGTCCTGGGCAGCCGCAGCCAGGTCCTCGACCAAGGCACCGCGGTCCGCCTCGTCACCCCCGCGATGACCCGCCAGCTGTGGCTGCGCGACGGCGGCTGCACCTACCCCGGCTGCACCGCCCCCGCCCGATGGACCGACGCCACCACCTCATCCACTGGGCCGACGGCGGACCCACCGACCTCACCAACGCCGCCCTGCTCTGCGCCCGCCACCACACCCTCGTCCACACCCGCCGCCTCCACGGACACCTCGACACCCAGCCACCCGACAACGGGCCACCACACGTGATCTGGGACCTCACCCCCGGCTCCTACGACCACGCCCTGACGATCCTCCCCCGCGCCGGCTGAGGACAACCCCGCGCCGGGTGAGGTGCGCGCCCGGGTCTCGTGGGATCCCGGTGGATGTCGTGGGATCCCGGAGGAGGGGCGAGCGGGCCGAGTGCGCTCAGCCGCGAGGCATCGCGCCGAGACGGGCGAGGAGCAGCGCCTCGGCCGCGCAGGTGCGCTCGAACTCGCCGAGGTGCAGCGACTCTTTCGCGCCGTGGGCGCGGGTGTCGGGGTCCTCGACGCCGGTGACGAGGATCGCCGCGTCGGGGAAGCGCTCGGCGAAGGCCTGGACGAAGGGGATGGACCCGCCGATGCCGACGTCGACCGGGTCGGTGCCCCACGCGTCGGCGAAGGCGGCGCGGGCCTGGTCGTAGACCGGCCCCTGCGCGTCGGCGGCGAAGCCCCAGCCCTGCTCGTCGAGCTCCACCTCGACGGTGGCACCCCACGGGGCGTAGTCGGCGAGGTGACGCTGCAGCGCGGCCCACGCGTCCTGCGGGTCCTCCTGCGGGTGCAGGCGCAGGTTGATCTTCGCCCGCGCGGACGCGTTGAGCACGTTGCCCGCCTCGTCGACCGCCGGGGCGTCGATGCCGATGACGACGGCGGCCGGCTTGGTCCACAGCCGCGAGAGGATCGAGCCGGTGCCGATGAGCTCGGTACCCGGCAGCAGGCCGGACTCCTCGCGCAGGCGCGCCTCGTCGTAGTCGAGCTCGGGGGCGTCGGTGGCCTTGAGGCCCTCGATCGCGACGTCGCCCTGGTCGTCGTGGAGGGTGGCGAGCAGCCGGGCGAGGGTCGTCAGGGCGTCGGGGCAGGCCCCGCCGAACATGCCGGAGTGCACGCCGTGGTCGAGCGTGCGCACGGTGACGACGGCGCGGATCGAGCCGCGCAGCGTCGTCGTGAGCGCCGGGGTGCCGATCGCCCAGTTGAGCGAGTCGGCCAGGACGATGGCGTCCGCCTCGAGCTTGTCGCCGTGCTCGGAGAGGATCCGCGGCAGCGACTCCGAGGCGATCTCCTCCTCGCCCTCGACGAAGATGCGCACGCTGCACGGCAGCTCGCCGGCGTGAGCGCGCAGCGCGGCGACGTGGGCCATGACGCCGGCCTTGTCGTCGGCGGCGCCGCGGCCGTAGAGCCGCCCGTCGCGCTCGGTGGGCTCGAAGGGGTCGGTGTCCCAGTCCTCGAGGGCCCCGGGGGGCTGGACGTCGTGGTGCGCGTAGAGCAGGACGGTCGGCGAGCCCTCGGGGCCGGCGACGTGGCCGATGACGGCGGGGCGTCCCCCTTCGCTGACGATCTCGACGTCGAGGCCCTCCGCCCGCAGCAGCTCCGCGGTCGCCTCGGCGCTGCGCTGCACCTGGGCCTGGTCGAAGGAGTCGAGGCTGACGCTCGGGATGCGGGTGAGCGCCTCGAGGTCGGCGCGCACACCGGGCATGAGGTCACGCACGCGGTCGCGGATGGTCTGGATCTGGTCCTGGCTGAGCACGTCGGGCGAAGTCACGTGGGGGACGCTACCGCGAGGGCGTGCGCGCGCCCCCGCGGCGGGCCGCGCCGTCGGGGCGGCGGGGAGCGGGTGGTGCGTGCACCTAGACTTCACGTCGTGTTCGGACGCAAGAGCAAGAGTGAGCAGGAGCTCCAGGAGCAGGCCGCGCTGTCGGATCGCCCTCGGGGCGACGGGGCGAAGGGTCGACCGACCCCGAAGCGGCGTGACCAGGAGGCCGCCCGCCGGCGCCCGCTGGTGCAGAACGACCCCAAGGCCGCGAAGAGCGCCGACCGGGCCGCGCGCCGCGAGCAGAGCATGAAGATGCGCCAGGCGATGATGACCGGCGACGACCGCAACCTGCCCCCGCGCGACAAGGGCCCGGTGCGCCGCTACGTGCGCGACGCCGTCGACCGCCGCTTCAACCTCGGCGAGTTGCTCCTGCTCCTCATGCTCGCCGTGCTCGTCATGTCGGTCATCGCCCCGAGCATCGCCACGCTCTTCTTCCTCGGCGTCTACGTCCTCTTCGCCCTCGCCGTCCTCGACGCGGTCCTGCTGTGGCGCCGCACGAAGAAGGGCATCCTCGCGAAGTTCGGCGAGGACACCGATCTCAAGGGCCTGCCGATGTACGCGGGGATGCGCAGCTTCCAGATGCGCCGGACCCGGATGCCCAAGCCCCAGGTCGAGCGCGGCGCGCCGCTGTCCTGACCTCTCGCCCGCACGACGAAGGGGTGCCCCGGACCGCTCGGTCCGGGGCACCCCTTCGTCATGGGTGCGGTGCGGTCAGGCGGGGTCGAGCGGCATCGGGCCGTAGACCTCGGCGTCCTCGTGCAGCAGGGTCACCGCGGTGACGCCCTGCTCGGCGAGCTCGGACCACTCCCCCGCGAACCACGACTCGGCGTCGGCCTGCGTCGGGAAGTCGGTCGAGGACGAGGGCGCACCCTCGCCGCCCTCGTAGCGGAAGCGCCAGCGCTCGGTCATGACGCGCGCACCTGCACCTGGACGAAGGGGGGCTTGACGACCTCGGCGGGCAGGTCGCGGCCGCGGACGTCGACGACCACCTGGGAACCGAGGCTCACCGAGCGGTCGAGGAGCGCGAGGGCGATGCCCTCCTTGCGCGTCGGGCTGAAGGTGCCCGAGGTGACCTCGCCGACGACGGTGCCCTCGGCGTCCTTGACCGCGCAGTGCGCGCGGGGGATGCCGCGGCCGGTGACGACGAGACCCTTGAGCACGCGCGACTCCTTCGCGACGCGCTGGGCGACGAGCGCCTCCTTGCCCCAGAAGCTCTCCTTCTCCCAGCCGACGGCCCACGCGGAGCCGGCCATGACGGGAGTGATGTCGAGGCTGAGGTCGTTGCCGTGCAGCGGGTAGCCCATCTCGGTGCGCAGGGTGTCGCGCGCCCCGAGACCGGCGGGCAGGCCGCCGCGCTGCGTGACCTGCTCCATGAGGGCCGCCCACAGGGCCGGGGCCGCCGCGCTCGGGGCGACGAGCTCGTAACCGCGCTCGCCGGTGTAGCCCGTGCGGCACACGGTGATCGGCGTGCCCTCGAAGTCGGCCTCCTCGAAGGACATGTACTCGTGGTCGACCGGCAGCCCGAGCGCGGTGAGGACCTCGTCGCTCAGCGGTCCCTGGACGGCGAGCACGGCGTAGTCCTCGTGCTGGTCGGTGACGCTCACGCCCTCGGGCGCCTCGTCGCGCAGCATCTGCACGACGGTCGCGGTGTTGGCGGCGTTGGGGATGAGGAAGACGTCGTCCTCCGAGCGCAGGTAGGCGATGAGGTCGTCGACGACACCCCCGGTCTCGGAGCAGCACAGCGTGTACTGCGCCTTGCCCGGCTCGATCCGGCCGAGGTCGTTGGTGAGGCAGCGGTTGACGAAGGCTGCGGCGCCCGGGCCGGTGACGCTCGCCTTGCCGAGGTGGCTGACGTCGAAGACGCCGACGCGCTCGCGCACCGCCGTGTGCTCGGCGACGACACCGCCGCCGGGGTACTCGATGGGCATCTGCCAGCCGCCGAAGTCGGCCATCTTCGCACCGAGGTCGACATGGGCCTGGTGCAGCGGTGAGGTGCGCTGGGTCTGCGTCATGCGGCGAAGGCTACTCGTCTCAGGATCCGGGATAGCGTGGTGACGGATCGCACCCCATCGGAAGGACACCCGTGCCCCGTCTCGCCCTCGGCAACACCTCCCTGGCCGGCTACTCCGGCGACACCGTCGTCGTCGGCCTCCGCCCCGCGGAGAGCCCGAAGGGGGGTCGCCGCCGCAAGGACGCGGCACCCGCCGCGCAGGTCGCCGCCGGCGTCGAGCTCGACGCCGCACTGGCCGACGAGATCGCCTCGCTCGTCGAGGTGCTCGCCCCGAAGACCGCGCTCGGCAGCACGACGCTCGCCGCCGCACCCGCCGGTCTGCGTGCCCGCACCCTCCTGCTCGTCGGCCTCGGCGACGACGCGCCGACCACCGAGACCCTGCGTCGCGCCGCCGGCGCCGCCACCCGCGCCCTGCCCAAGGCCACCTCCGTGCGCCTGCTCCTCCCCCACGACGGCCCCGCGCAGCTCGCCGCGATCGCCGAGGGCGCGCTCAGCGGCTCCTACTCCTTCACCGCGCACAAGTCCGCGGACGCCGAGGGCGGGCTCGAGACCGTCGAGATCGGCACGACCCTGGGCAAGGAGCACGCCCCCAAGGACGTCCTCGCCCGCGCCGAGGTCCTCGGCCGCGCCGTCGCCTGGGCGCGCGACCTCGTCAACACCGCGCCCAACCTGCTCTACCCCCAGTCCTTCGCCGACCGCGTCGCGGAGACCGTCAAGGCCAGCCCGGGCAAGATCAGCCTCACCGTCCTCGACGACGAGGACCTGGCGAAGGGGGGCTTCGGCGGCATCGTCGGCGTCGGCCAGGGCTCCTCTCGCCCGCCGCGCATCGTGCAGATGACCTACACCCCGTCGCGCTCGCGCAAGGCCCCCCACGTCGGGCTCGTCGGCAAGGGCATCACCTTCGACACCGGCGGCGTCTGCATCAAGCCGGCCGCCTCGATGGCGACGATGAAGTCCGACATGGCCGGCGCCGCCGCCGTCGCCGCGACCGTCGTCGCCGCCGCCGAGCTCGAGGTCCCCGTCGCCGTCTCGGGCTACCTGTGCCTCGCCGAGAACATGCCGGGCGGCAACGCCCAGCGGCCCGGCGACGTCGTGACGATGCGCAACGGCATGACCGTCGAGATCCTCGACACCGACGCCGAGGGCCGCATGGTGCTCGCCGACGGCATGTCGCTGGCCGCCGAGCAGGGCGCGGAGGTCATCCTCGACATCGCGACCCTCACCGGTGCCTGCATGGTCGCCCTCGGACCGGACATCTACGGCGTCATGAGCAACGACGAGTCCGTGCGCGACGCCGTCGGCGTCGCGTCGGCCGCGACCGACGAGCCGTCGTGGCCGCTGCCGCTCCCGCGCGATCTGCGCCCGGGCCTGGACTCCTTCGTCGCCGACATCGCGCACAAGGCCGACCGGATGGGCGGCGCCCTCACGGCGGGCATCTTCCTCGAGGAGTTCGCCCGCACGAAGGACGGCGAGACCATCCCGTGGGCGCACCTCGACATCGCCGGCCCGTCCTTCCGCGACGGCGGTGCGCGCGACCACCTGCCCAAGGGCGGCACCGGTGTCGGCGTCGCGACGATGCTGCGCTACCTCGAGGACCTCGCCTGACCTGGCACCGCCGAGCACGACGCCCCGCACCCGGCTCCGGGTGCGGGGCGTCGTGCGTCCCGGCCGTGGTCCGGCTCCGTGCGTCCCGGCCGTGGTCGGGCGCTCTCGGCGCAGCCTCTACGCTGTGCCCCGTCCGTCACCCCGGGCACCACTGATGCAAAGGAGCACACCGTGGCAGACCCCACGACCCCCTTCGACCTCGTGATCCTCGGAGCCGGCAGCGGCGGGTACGCCTGCGCGCTGCGCGCGCGCCAGCTCGGGCTCACCGTCGCCCTCGTCGAGGAGGCCGAGGTGGGCGGGACCTGCCTGCACCGCGGGTGCATCCCGACCAAGGCGATGCTCCACGCGGCGGAGGTCGCCGAGGCGTCACGCCACGGGGCGGGGATGGGGCTGCGGACCTCCTTCGAGGGGGTCGACGTGCCGGCTCTGCACGCGTACAAGGACAAGGTCGTCGGGCAGCTGCACAAGGGTCTCGTCGGTCTCGTCACCCAGTCGGGCACCGACGTCGTGCCCGGGCGCGGCCGGCTCGTCGACGCGACGACCGTCGAGGTCGAGGGCCGCCGGGTCACCGGCCGCACCGTCGTCCTCGCCACGGGGAGCCAGGCCCGCACCCTCCCGGGCGTCGAGCTCGGCCCGCGGGTCATGACGAGCGACGGCGTCCTGCGCATCGAGGAGATCCCCGAGCGCGTCGCCGTGCTCGGCGGTGGTGTCATCGGGTCCGAGCTCGCGTCGGTCTTCGCCGGCCTCGGGTCGCGCGTCACGATCGTCGAGGCGCTCGACCGCCTCGTCGCGGGCGAGGAGCCCGCGATCAGCAAGGTGCTCGAGCGCAGCTTCAAGAAGCGCGGCATCACGACGCGCACCGGAGCCCGCGTGGCCTCGGTCGAGGCCGGCGCGGACACCGTCGTCGTGCGTCTCGAGGAGGGCGACCCGCTCGAGGTCGAGCTCGTCGTCGTCGCCGTCGGTCGCGGTCCGCGCACCCAGGACCTCGGGCTGGAGGAGGTCGGCGTGCGCACCGAGCGCGGCTTCGTGCCGACCGACGAGCGGCTGCGCACCGACGTCGAGGGCGTGCGCGCCGTCGGCGACCTCGTCCCCGGCCTGCAGCTGGCCCACCGCGGCTTCGCGCACGGCATCTTCGTCGCCGAGGACGTCGCGGGCCTGGAGCCCGCGCCCGTCGTCGACGTGCAGATCCCGCGCGTCACGTACTGCGACCCCGAGATCGCCTCGGTCGGACTCACCTCGGCGCAGGCGCAGGCCGCCGGTCACGAGGTGGCCAGCTCGACCTACCCGCTCGGCGGCAACGGGCGCAGCATCATCCGCGGCACGAGCGGGTCGATCACCGTCGTGCGCGAGGTCGACGGCCCGGTGCTCGGCGTCCACATGATCGGCGCCGGGGTCAGCGAGCTCGTCGGCGAGGCCCAGCTCATGGTCGGCTGGGAGGCCCACCCCGAGGAGGTCGCCTCGCTCGTGCACGCCCACCCGACGCAGGGCGAGGCCCTCGGCGAGGCGGCGATGCTCGCCGCCGGGCGACCCCTCCACGCCCACGCCTGATCGCCCTGACAAGATGGGCAGCCAGCACGTGACCTGGCTCTCCATCGAGCCTGTCCGCGTGAGAGTGTGAGACCCAACGACCGCGACCAGCGTGATGTCGACGAAGGAGAAACAACGCCATGTCAGAGCGCGTGACCATGCCGGCCCTCGGGGAGTCCGTCACCGAGGGCACCGTGACTCGATGGCTCAAGAGCGTCGGCGACAGCGTCGAGGTGGACGAGCCGCTCCTCGAGGTCTCGACCGACAAGGTCGACACCGAGATCCCCTCGCCCGTCGCGGGCACCCTGCAGGAGATCCTCGTCGAGGAGGACGAGACCGTCGAGGTCGGCGCGGACCTCGCCGTCATCGGTGACGGCGACGCCCCCGCGAGCTCCGGCTCCGACGAGGGCGGCGCCGACGACAGCGCCGACGAGCAGGCCGAGTCCCCCGCCGCGAGCGAGGACGCCGCCGACACGCAGGAGCAGCAGGCCGAGGCGGAGGAGGAGGCCACCGCGCCGAGCACCGCCGAGGACGAGCCCGCCAAGAAGCCCCAGGCCGAGACCGCGAGCACCGACGAGGGCCAGAAGGTCCAGATGCCGGCGCTCGGCGAGTCCGTCACCGAGGGCACCGTCACCCGCTGGCTCAAGGCCGAGGGCGACGAGGTCGAGGTCGACGAGCCGCTCCTCGAGGTCTCCACCGACAAGGTCGACACCGAGATCCCCTCGCCCGTCGCGGGCACGCTCACCTCGATCCTCGTCCAGGAGGACGAGACGGTCGAGGTCGGCGCCGACCTCGCGGTCATCGGCGGGTCCGGCGGCGGCTCCGCCTCCGCGGAGGAGCCCCAGCAGGAGGCCCCGAAGGAAGAGGCCCCGAAGCAGGAGGCCCCGAAGGAGCAGCCGGCGCAGGAGAGCGCCTCCTCCGAGGACACCGACGACAGCGCCCAGAAGGACGAGTCCCTCCCCGAGGACGGCGAGGGCGGCGACGTCGCCGACCAGCCGGCCGGTCAGTCCGCCCCCTCCACCGGTGGCGAGTCCGCGGCGACCCAGCAGGCCCCGGCCTCGGGCTCGAGCACCTCGGCTCCCGCCTCCGGCGACAGCGCCCCCCAGGACGCGTCGAAGTACGTCACCCCGCTCGTGCGCAAGCTCGCGGCCGACAACGGCATCGAGCTCGCCGACGTCCAGGGCTCCGGCGTCGGCGGCCGCATCCGCAAGGAGGACGTCCTCGAGGCGGCCCGTGCGAAGAACGCGCCCGCCGAGCAGCCGAGCGCTCCCGCGGCCCAGGCCCCGGCAGCGCAGGCCCCGGCGTCCTCGAGCACCCCGCCCCGCGGCATGGAGAGCAGCGTCTCGCCGAGCAAGCGCGGCACCCGCGAGAAGATGACCCGCCTGCGCAAGGTCATCGCCCAGCGGATGGTCGAGTCGCTGCAGGTCTCGGCCCAGCTGACGACGGTCGTCGAGGTCGACATGACCAAGATCGCCCGGGTCCGTGCCCGCACCAAGGCCGACTTCGAGCGCCGCGAGGGCACGAAGCTGTCCTTCCTGCCCTTCATCGCGCTCGCGACGGCCGAGGCGCTCAAGCAGCACCCGGTCGTCAACTCCAGCGTCGAGGGCGAGGAGATCGTCTACCACGGCTCGGAGAACCTCTCCATCGCCGTGGACACCGAGCGCGGTCTGCTCACCCCGGTCGTGAAGAACGCCGGTGACCTCAACGTCGCCGGTCTGGCGCGCGCCATCGCCGACGTCGCCGAGCGCACCCGCGCCAACAAGATCACCCCGGACGACCTGTCCGGCGGCACCTTCACGATCACCAACACCGGCAGCCGGGGTGCGCTCTTCGACACCCCGATCCTCAACCAGCCGCAGGTGGCCATGCTCGGCACCGGCGCGATCGTCAAGCGTCCGATCGTCGTCACCGACGCCGACGGCGGCGAGACGATCGCCGTGCGCTCGATGATGTACCTGGCCCTGTCGTACGACCACCGTGTCGTCGACGGCGCCGACGCCGCTCGTTTCCTCGGGACCGTCAAGGCGCGTCTCGAGGAGGGCAGCTTCGAGGCCTGAGCAGCATGCACGTCCGAGAGCGCGTCGTCGTCGCCGGGTCCTCCGGTCTGATCGGCAGCGCGCTCTCGGCGTCTCTGCGCGAGCGCGGCACCGAGGTCGTCCGTCTCGTGCGGCGCGAGCCGAGGTCCGGCGACGAGCGACGCTGGGACCCCTCGAGCGGTGAGCTCGACCCGGCCGTGCTCGAGGGCGCCGACGCGGTCGTCTGCCTCTCCGGCGCCGGGGTCGGCGACCAGCGGTGGACCCCGTCGTACAAGCAGCTCATCCTCACCTCGCGGGTCGAGACCACCCGCACCCTCGCCCGGGCCGCCGCCTCGGCCGGCGTGCCCCGGATGGTCGCCGGGTCTGCCATCGGCATCTACGGAGACCGCGCCGACGAGGTGCTCACCGAGGACTCCGCACCGGGCCACGGCTTCCTCACCGAGGTCGTCCGGGCCTGGGAGGAGGCCGCCGACCCCGCGCGTGACGGCGGCGTCCGGGTCGCCCACGCCCGCACCGGGCTCGTCGCCACCCGCGACGGCGGCGCGACCGGACCGCTGCTGCGTCTGGGCCGTCTCGGTCTCGGCGGGCCGCTCGGCCGCGGCCGCCAGTGGTGGCCGCTCATCTCCCTCGACGACGAGGTCGCGGCGCTCGTGTGGCTCCTCGACTCCGACGTCGAGGGCCCGGTCAACCTCGCCCCGCCGCAGCCCTACCGCCAGCGTGACGTCGCGCGCGAGATCGGGCGCCAGCTGCACCGCCCCGCCCTGCTTCCTGCCCCCTCGCCGGCCCTGCGGGTCGTCCTCGGCGAGTTCGCCGGCGAGATCCTCTCCTCCACCCGGGTGCTACCGACCCGGCTGTCCGACGGCGGCTTCGCGTGGGAGCACCCTGATCTGCCCACCCTGGTTCGCTGGATGCTCCGCGAGCAGGGCTGACCCCGCACTAGCCTCGGGCCCAGACACTTCTGGCGACCGTCGGTCGCCGTGGCCTGGGGGGAGACGATGGGCATGCCCGACCGTCCGCACGTCGTCGTCGGTCTCACGCAGCGCGGGCCCGACGACGGGTGGGACCTGAGCCGTCTGCGCACGCACCGGCCAGGCCTCGAGGTCGTGCGCCGCGGCGCGACGACGCTCCTCCTCGCCGGCGTCGAGCCGAGGACCGAGGGCGACACCCTCGTCGTCCCCCTCTCCCCGCAGCCCTGGCCGGGCGCAGGGGCGGAGGTCCCCCCCTTCGGGCAGGCCCGCCTCGATCCCGACGGCACCCTCACCGTGACGACGGACGTCCTCGGCTTCCGGCAGGTCTACCTCGCGTCGACATCGGGTGCAGCGGCCGTGTCCACCTCCGCGACGGCACTGGCCCACCTCACCCGAGCACCCGTCGACGACCGGGCTCTGCAGACCCAGAGCCTGCTCGGCTGGCAGGCGGGAGAGGCCACGCCGTGGGAGGGCATCTGCACGCCGCCCCACGGGCACGGGGTGCGCCTGCGGGATGGACGAAGCGAGCTCGTCGCCCTGGACGCCCCACCCGCACCTCCCCCGACGGACGACCCGCGTGAGGCTGCCGTCCGGGTCGCCGACATCATCCGCGAGCAGGTCGACGCCTTCCTGACCGCCGAGCCGGGTGCCGCCCTCCAGCTCACCGGCGGCCACGACTCCCGCATCCTGCTCGCGGCGGTGCCGCCGTCGCGCCGGCCCGAGGTGACCGCGCTGACGATCGCCGTGCCGGGCTCTCAGGACGCACCGATGGCTGCCTCGCTGGCCGCGGCCCACGGGATGCGGCACGTGGTCCTCGAGCCGCAACCGCCCGGGCCCGACGTCATGCCCGAGGTGATGTCGGCAGCGCACCGGCTCGACGCGATGGCCGACCCCGTCTCCGTGGCCTCCCTGCACGCCACGGAGGGTGAGTGGGCCTCGCGCCCGCGGCTCGTCGGCCTGGGCGGGGAGACGATGCGCGGCTTCTACTACGCGGAGCCGGTGCCGCGCCCCGGCCCCCGCACCGTCGCGCGCCTCGCGCGGTGGCGCCTCTTCCCCAACGAGTCCGTCGCCCCCGAGGTGCTCGGCCCCCGTCTGGACGGCCGTGAGGAGAGCACGATCGCCCGGCTCACGCCGCTCGTGCTCGACGAGGACCCGGGGTGGCGTCAGGCCACGGACCTCTTCTACCTCCACCAGCGGATGCGCCGGTGGGCCGGTGTCCTCGGCTCGGCGACGCTCGACCGCCGGCTCGTCGTCAACCCGATGATGCACCCCGCTGTCGCTGAGCAGGCTCTCGCCCTGCCACCGCGCGAGCGGGCGTCCTCGACCTTCCTCACCCGGGTCCTCGTCGAGCTCGACCGCGACCTCGCCCTCGTGCCGCTCGACGGACGGCCGCCGCCGATCGTCAACCTGCGCACGGGCCCGGCGCGTCAGGTGCAGCGCTCCCGTCTGCTCGCCGGTCGGGTCGCCCGCAAGGCGCGCCAGCGCCTCGCCGGGCGCAGCGCGCCCTCGGCCGTCAGCCGGACCTGGGCAGCGGCCGTCCACGAGGCATGGCGCGCAGACCCGTCGGGCCTGCACCGGCTTGCCGACGAGGACCTCCTCGCCCGCGGCTGGGTGACCGGCTTCGCGCACGGCGGTGCCAGTCTCGACGACGCCGGCACGGCCTTCGTCGTCAACCTCCTCCACGCGACGTCGACCCGCTGACGACCACCCGCTGATGACCACTCGGGTCAGGGCTGGCGCAGGTCGACCACCCGCCATCGCCCGTCGCGGTAGGTCAGGTGCACGTCGGTGATGACGGCCGGCTGCGCCGGGCGTCGTCGCGCCGCCGGTCCGCTCACGGAGTACGCCGAGGTGGCGATGCTCGCGCGGAGCACGACGTCGGTGCTGCTCGAGCTGCGCACGAGCGACACGCCGCTCACGCGGTGGGCCAGCCCGGTGTAGCGGTGACCGCCCTCGCCGAGCCGCCGCAGCACTGCGCGGTCGGCCCGCTCGGCCGGCGAGCCGGGCACGACGAGACGGGCGAGCAGGTCACCGTCCTGCTCGGTGAGCACCCGGGCACGCAGCCTCGCCAGCTCCGCCATGAGCTGGGCCGGCCGCTCCCGCGCAGCACGGGGGTCGAGCGCGGCCTCGCCCTCTGCTGGCTCCCCCGCCGCGGCACCGCCTCCGGAGCCCGACGTGCTCGACGTCGACGCCCCCGGCGCCTGCTCGGCCTGGGCGAGCCGCTCCCACGGCACGAGCACCGAGAGCACGACGGCGAGCGCGAGAGCCGCTCCGGGCAGCACCCACGAGCGCACCGCCGAGCGGTCCACCGCACCGGCGTGCGCACCCCCGCCCCGCTCCCGCGCGGCATGACGCCGACCGGCCGGAGCGGGCCGCCGACCCGTCCGTGACGTCGACGTCGGCACCGGCTCGTCGCGGCGCAGATCGATCTCGTCGTCGCGTCGCCAGGGCCGCCACCAGCGGCGCGGCTCCTCGAGGGTGAGGTCGCGCTCCCACACGGGCAGGTCGTCGGGGTGGGTGTCGGCCACCGCCGCCTCGCGGATGCGCCGGGTGAGCGAGCTGTCGACGTCGCAGGGCACGACGAGGACGAGCGGCTGCGCGTCCGCGGCGGCGAAGACCCGGGCGGCGACGTCGTCGACGTCGGGCCGGGCGGCGGGGTCGGGCTCGAGGCACTCCTCGACGACGGCCCGCAGCTCCGGCGGTGCCTGCGGCGCCACCTCGGCGAGGACCGGTCGGGTGGCCCGGTGGCCCGGAGCCGCCCCGGTGAGGCAGGCCCAGGCGATCGCGCCGAGCCCGAAGACGTCGCTCTCCGCCGAGGGCTGCCGGCCGAGGGTCACCTCGGGCGCGACGTGACCCTCGGTGCCCCACAGGTCGGCCTCGCCGGGGTCGACCCCGACGAGCCGCGACCAGCCGAGGTCGGACCACACCGGGCGCCCGGTCGAGTCGAGCAGGACGTTGCCGGGGCTGACGTCGCCGTGCACGACGCCGAGCCGGTGCAGCTGCCCCAGCGCGGTCGCGAGCGGCACGAGCACGGTCACGCACTCCCCCGCGCTGAGGAAGCCGCGGGCGCGGACCACGTCTCGAAGGCTGCCGCCCGCCATCCAGTCGAGGACGAGGACGGGGCGGGGTCCCCCTTCGCCCTGCGTCGTCGCCCACCCGTGGACCCCGACGCAGTGATCCAGGGCGCTCTGCGCGAGCAGCTCGTGCTCGCGCAGGGCGCGCTCGTCGGCGTCCGCGTCGAGCACCTTGAGCGCGACGAGGGAGTCGTCGCTCTCGCGCCGGGCGCGGTAGACGGTCGAGGTGCTGCCCCGCGCCACCCGCCGGGTGACCCGGTAGCCGGGCACGTGCGGCAGGTCGGCGGTGGGGTCGAGCGTGCTCACGGGGTGCGGCGACTCGTCCATGCCTCCAGGCTGCCCGAGGGGGCCGACCTCGCCGCGGAGTCATCCACAGGCCTGGTAGGACAGGGGCATGACCGCTGCCGAGCCGACGATCCTCGCCACCTCCGGCGGCTACGCCCGTCCCGAGCGCGGTGACCTCGCCCTCGGCCCGCTCGTCCACCACGCCATCGGGCTCTCGCGCCCGCAGGGCCGCCCCCGGGTCGCGCACCTCGGCACGGCGAGCGGGGACCAGCGCTCCTTCAACGCCCAGCTCGGCGAGGCCGCCTCCCGCGCGGGTGTCGAGCTCACCCACGTCAACCTCTTCCCCATGCCGACACTCGACGACGTCGAGGCCCACCTCCTCGCGCAGGACGTCGTGTGGGTCGGCGGCGGGTCGGTCGTCAACCTCCTCGCGGTGTGGCGGGTCCACGGGCTCGAGCAGACCTTCCGCCGGGTGTGGGAGGCGGGCGTCGTCCTCGCCGGGGTGAGCGCGGGCTCGATCTGCTGGTTCCGCGGCGGGACGACCGACTCCTTCGGCCCCGAGCTGCGGGCCGTGCGCGACGGTCTCGGCCTGCTCCCCTTCGACAACGGCGTGCACCACGACTCCGAGGCGCGCCGGCGCCCCACGATCCACCGTCTCGTCGCCGACGGCACCTTCGGCGAGACTCACTGCACCGACGACGGCGCCGGTCTGCACTACGAGGGCACCGAGCTCGTCGGGTGCGTCACGGAGCGACCCGGGGCGCGCTGCTACCGCGTGACGAAGGGGGACGACGGCGCGGCCGTCGAGGTCGCGCTGCCGACCGTCGAGCTTGCCCGGTAGACGGCGGCAGATGACCGCCCGGTAGCGGCGTAGGCTCCGACGCATGCGCTTCGAGCACCTCGGTTTTGCCCCTGATCTCGTCGACTACATGGACGCCTGGGAGCGTCAGAAGCAGGTGCACGCGCAGGTCGTCGCCGGCGAGCGCGAGGACACCGTGCTCCTGCTCGAGCACGCCGCGGTCTACACCGCCGGCAAGCGGACCGTCTCGCACGAGCGTCCCCTCGACGGGACCCCGGTCATCGACGTCGACCGCGGCGGCAAGATCACCTGGCACGGGCCGGGCCAGGTCGTCGGCTACCCGATCGTCCACCTGCCCGACCCCGTCGACGTCGTCGCCTACGTGCGCCGGCTCGAGGAGATGATGATCCGCGTCGCGCGTGACGTGGGCGTCGAGACGACCCGCGTCGAGGGTCGCTCGGGCATCTGGGTGCTCGCCGACGAGCGCGGCCGTGACCGCAAGGTCGGGCAGATCGGCATCCGCGTGAGCCGCGACGTCGCGATGCACGGCTTCGCGCTCAACTGCGACTGCGACCTGTCCTGGGCGCAGTCGATCGTGCCGTGCGGCATCCCCGACGCCGACGTCTCCACGCTCTCCCGCGAGGCCGGCCGCGAGATCACCGTCGCCGAGGTGCTGCCGCTCGTCGAGCGCCACCTCGCCGAGGTCCTCGACTGGACGAGCAAGATCAGCACCGCGCCGGACGCCACCGCGTCGGCCCCCACCGCCACCGCCTCCGCGACGGGCGCCGCGTGAGCCGGCCCGTCACCGGCACCTACCGACTCCAGCTGCACGCGGGCTTCACCTTCGCCGACGCGGCGACCCAGGTGCCGATGCTCGCGACGCTCGGCGTCAGCCACCTCTACCTCTCGCCGATCCTCCAGGCCGCACCGGGCAGCGCCCACGGCTACGACGTCGTCGACCACACCCGGGTCAGCGCCGAGCTCGGCGGCGTCGAGGGCTTCCGCGCGCTCGTCGCGACCGCCCACGAGCACGACCTCGGTGTCGTCGTCGACGTCGTCCCCAACCACATGGCGCTGCCCTCGCCGGAGCACCTCAACGCGCCGCTGTGGCAGGTCCTCGCCGAGGGCCGCGACGCCCCGACCGCGCACTGGTTCGACATCGACTGGAAGGCCGGCGGCGGTCGTCTCGGCCTGCCCGTCCTCGGCGCCCCGCTCGAGGAGCTCGTCGCCGACGGCCAGATCACCCGCGACGTCCACGAGGGTCGTCCCGTCATCCGCTACGGCGACCACGTCCTGCCCCTCGTGCTCGGCAGCGAGGACACCGAGGACCTGCCCGAGCTGCTCTCGCGCCAGCACTACCGGCTCGAGCACTGGCGGCACAAGGACGAGTGGCTCAACTACCGCCGCTTCTTCGAGGTCGACCAGCTCATCGCCGTGCGCGTCGAGCTCGACGACGTCTTCGACGCGACGCACGCGCTGCTCCTCGAGCTCCACCACGAAGGGGCGATCGACGGCTTCCGCGTCGACCACCCGGACGGCCTGGCCGACCCCACGGGGTACCTCGACCAGCTCGCCGCCGCGTGCCGCCCGGGCACCCCCATCTGGGTCGAGAAGATCCTCGAGGGCACCGAGCGCCTCCCCGACGACTGGCGCTGCGCCGGCACGACCGGGTACGACGCGCTGCGCGTCGTGCAGGCCGCGCTCACCGACCCCGCCTCGGCGCCGACGCTCGACGAGACGTGGGCCGCGACCGGCGGCACCGCCTCGCTCGACGACGCCGTCGAGACCGCGAAGCGGCACGTCGTCGACCGCTCGCTCGCCCCCGAGGTCGAGCGGCTCACCCGACGCGCCCGTGAGGCCCTGCCGGGTCTCGCGCCGGACCGGCTGCGCGCCGCCGTCGTCGAGATCCTCGTCGCCGGCGAGGTCTACCGCGCCTACGTGCGGCCCGACGAGCGCCCTGCGCCGAGCGACCAGGAGCGCATCGACGAGGCCTTCGAGCGGGCGCTCGCGGCCCGCCCCGACCTCGCGGCCGAGCTCGACTCCCTTCGCCCCCTCACCCTGCTCTCCGACGACGAGGCCGCGGCGACGGACTTCGGCGTGCGCCTGCAGCAGACGTGGGGCCCGGTGATGGCGAAGGGGATCGAGGACACGACCTTCTACCGCTGGCACCGTCTCGTCGCGCTCAACGAGGTGGGCAGCGACCCCGACGTCGTCGCCGACGCCTCCCCCGAGCTCATGCACGACTGGGCCCGGCACGCGCAGGCCCACTGGCCGCGCACGATGACGACGCTGTCGACCCACGACACGAAGCGCAGCGAGGACGTGCGAGCCCGCGTGCTCGCCGCCTCCGGGCGCCCGCAGCTGTGGCGCCGGCTCTCCGAGGTCGCGGCGAGCGCCGCCGACGAGGCCGGCGTCGACCGGCCCACCGCGCACCTCGTGTGGCAGACCCTCCTCGGCGCGCGCGGTCTCACCGACGAGCGCCTCGGCGAGTACCTCACGAAGGCGATGCGCGAGGGCAAGGAGCGCACCGCCTGGGTCGACGGCGACCCCGAGCACGAGGCGCGGGTCATCGACTTCGCAACCCGGGCCAACCGCGGCGGTCCGGTGCGCGAGGCGCTCGACGCGGCCGAGGACCAGCTCAGCGACGACGTGCGCGCCTACGTGCTCGCGGCCAAGCTCCTCCAGCTCACCCTGCCGGGCATGCCCGACGTCTACCAGGGCTGCGCCGGTGTCGACCTCTCCCTCGTCGACCCCGACAACCGTCGCCCCGTCGACTTCGCCGGTCGCTTCGCCGACCTCGCGGACCTCGACGCCTCCGAGACCGACCCGCAGGCGAGCCTGCACCTCGAGAAGCTGCACCTCACCGCGACCGCCCTGCGGCTGCGGCACGACCACCCCGAGCTCTTCGGCGGCGAGGCGACGTACGAGCCGGTCACGACGGGCTCCGAGCACGTCACCGGCTTCGTGCGCTCGGGCCGCGTCGCGGTCCTCGTGACCCGGGCGCCCGGGCGGCTCCAGGACGCCGGCGGGTGGGGCGACGACGGGGTCGACCTCTCCCCCGGTCGGTGGACCGACGTGCTGAGCGGTGCCGTGCACCACGGCGGCGCGGTGCGCTGCGCCGACGCCTTCGCGCAAGCACCGGTCGCGCTGCTGGTGCTCGAGGAGACCGACGCGGACGACGCCGCCGCCGGTACCGAGACCGCCGCCGCGCAGGAGCAGACCCCGGCCGACCTCGGCCCCCACCGCGTGTGGGCGCCGGACGCCGAGCAGGTCGATCTCGTGCGGGCGGGCGACGACGGCGAGACCCGCGAGCCGATGGCCCGCGAGGAGGGCGGCTGGTGGCGCAGCGACGCCGACCGGGTCGACGGCGAGCGCTACGGCTTCTCGCTCGACGGCGGCGAGACCTCGCCCGACCCGCGCTCGCTCGGCCAGCCGGACGGGCCGATGGGTCTGTCCCAGGTCGTCGACACCTCCGCCTTCACGTGGACCGACGAGCACTGGCAGGGGGTCCCCCTTCGCGGTGCGGTGATCTACGAGCTGCACGTCGGCACCTTCACGCCCGAGGGCACGCTCGACTCCGCGGTGGAGCGGCTCGACCACCTCGTCGACCTCGGCGTCACCGTCGTCGAGCTCATGCCGGTCGCGACCTACCCCGGCCACCACGGCTGGGGCTACGACGGCGTCGACATCTGGGCCGTGCACCCCGACCTCGGCGGTCCGCAGGCGCTGGCGCGCTTCGTCGACGCCGCGCACGCGCGCGGGCTCGCCGTCTGCCTCGACGTCGTGCACAACCACCTCGGGCCGAGCGGCAACACGCTCATCCGCTTCGGGCCGTACTTCACCGACACCCACATGACCCCGTGGGGGCCGGCGCTCAACCTCGACGGCCCCCGCGCCGACGAGGTCCGCCGCTACCTCGTCGACCACTCGCTCATGTGGCTGCGCGACTTCCACGTCGACGCGCTGCGGCTCGACGCCGTCCATGCGCTCGTCGACGAGAGCGCGGTGCACGTGCTCGAGCAGCTCGCCGAGGCCGTCGACGACCTCGCCGACGAGCTCGGGCGCGAGCTGCTGCTCGTCGCCGAGTCCGACCGCAACGACCCCGCGACGGTCGTGCCGCGGTCGGCCGGGGGCTTCGGCGGGCTCGGCCTGGCCGGGCAGTGGGCCGACGACGTGCACCACACCCTGCACGTCCTGCTCACCGGCGAGACCCAGGGCTACTACGAGGACTTCGCCGCGCCCGAGGCTCTCGACACCCTCGTCGCCACCCCCTTCTTCCACGCCGGGACCTACTCGAGCTTCCGCGGGCGCACGCACGGGCGCCCGGTCGACCCGGAGCGGACGCCGGGCTGGCGCTTCGTCGCCTCGCTGCAGACCCACGACCAGGTCGGCAACCGCGCGAAGGGGGATCGCCTCACCCACCTCGTGAGCACCGGTCGCCTGGCCTGCGGGGCCGCGCTGCTGCTCACCGGGCCGTGGACGCCGATGCTCTTCATGGGTGAGGAGTGGGGTGCCTCCACCCCGTGGCAGTACTTCACCGACCACACCGAGCCCGAGCTCGCCGAGGCCGTGTCGCGCGGTCGGGCCGCCGAGTTCTCCGCGCACGGCTGGGGCGGTGACGTGCCCGACCCGCAGTCGCCGCAGACCTACCGCGACTCGCAGCTGCGCTGGGAGGAGACGACGCAGGAGCCGCACGCCCGGGTGCTCGAGTGGTACCGCACCCTCGTCGGCCTGCGCCGCGGCGTGCCGGACCTCTCCGACGCCGACCTCACGAGCGGGTCGGTCGAGCGCGACGGGGACGTCGTGACGATGCACCGCGGTGCGTGCGACGTCGTCGTCAACCTCGGCACCGAGGCAGTGCGTCTCGAGGTCGGTGACGTCGAGCTGCTCGCGGCGTGGGAGGCGAGCCTCGAGGGCTCGACCCTCGTCGTCCCCGCCGACGCCTGCGCGGTCCTCCGCCGGTCCTGAGCGGCCTGGCTGGTCGAGGTGCGAGGGCCGCCAGGCCTGGGCCTCGAGACCACCCGCAGCCCTGGCTGGTCGAGGTGCGAGGGCCGCCAGGCCTGAGCCTCGAGACCACCCGCCTCGACGACGGGCTACCCCAGCGCCCGGACCGTCTCGATCGTGTCCGCCTGCTCGGCGGTCTTGTCCTCGCGGTATCGCAGCACCCGCGCGAAGCGCAGCGCGACCCCGCCCGGGTAGCGCCGCGAGGTCTGCACCCCGTCGACGGCGATCTCGACCACCTGCACCGGGTCGACGTGCACGACGTGGCCCTCGCGCCCGGTCTCGAGCGCGAGGAAGCGCTCGGTCTGCCACGCCAGCGTCTCGTCGGTCATCCCCTTGAAGGTCTTGCCGACCATGACGAGCTCGCCGTCCTCCCCCTTCGCCCCGAGGTGGATGTTCGACAGCAGCCCACGACGACGGCCGCTGCCCCACTCGACCGCGAGGACGACGAGGTCGAGGGTGTGGCGGGGCTTGACCTTCGTCCACGCGCTGCCGCGCCGCCCGGCGGCGTACGGGGCGTCGAGGTCCTTGACGACGACGCCCTCGTGGCCCGATGCGACGGCCTCGTCGAAGAAGCGCCGCGCCTCGCCCTGGTCCGAGGTGAGCAGCCCCGGCACCCGTGACGACTCCGGCACGAGGTCGAGCAGCACCTCGCGCCGGGTCGCGTACGGCTCGTCGAGCAGGTCGCGGCCGTCGACGTGCAGGACGTCGAAGACGAAGGTCGTCAGCGGGGTCGCCTCGCGCAGCACCTCGACGGAGCGGCTCGACGCGGTCCGTGCGCCGGTCTCCTGGAAGGGACGCGCCCGGCCGTCGGGGTGCAGCGCGATGGCCTCGCCGTCGAGGACGAGGGTGGTGGCGTCGAGCGCCTCGGCGACCTCGACGACCTCGGGGACGCGCTCGGTGATGTCGTCGAGGCTGCGCGTGTAGACCCGCACCCGGCCCGCGGGGTCCTTGTGCACCTGCACCCGGATGCCGTCGACCTTCGTGTCGAGGACGACGGGGGTGCCGGCGACGAGCTGGGGCACCTCCTCGATCTCGGCGGCCGACCCGGCGAGCATCGGCTGGATCGCCCGGCCGGGCTCGAGACGCACCTGCTCCAGCCCCTCCGCGCCGGTCGTCAGGGCGAGCTGGACGGCGTGCGGCAGGTCGCCCGCGAGCATGGCCGCGCGGCGCAGCGTCGGCTCGGGCACGTCGGCGGCGAGCGCACCCGCGGCGAGGAGCACCCCCTCGAGCGAGCCCTGCCGCACCTCGCCGAGGAGCAGCCGGCGCAGGTAGTCCTGCTCGTCCTCGCTCGCCCGGCCGAAGAGGTCGGCGAGGAGCTGGGTGCGCGTGGTGCGGCTCGTCGTGCCGGCGAGCGCGGAGAGGGTGTCGTCGACCTCGGCGACCGTGAGCGAGGGGGCGGCCGCGGGCGCGGGGAGGTCGGCCAGGCTGCGCCAGCCGACGCCGACCCGTCCCTGCGGGAGGGCACCGGCGAGCCAGGAGGCGACGGTGCGCACCTGGGCGGGCGGCGTCTCGCGCAGCACCTGAGCGACGAGCTGGGTCTTCGCGGTGCGCGACCGGGTGGCCCCCACGGCGCGGGAGACCTCGACGACACGGCTCAGCGGGATCGGCTCGCTCACGCGGCCACGCTATGCCGCACCACCGTCAGCCGCGCCCGATGTGCTCCCACGGCTTGTCGAGCGCGAAGCGTCGTCCGGTGACCTCGTCGGCCGAGATCTCGACGACCGTGTGCTTGTCGCTGCCGACCCACGGGCGAAGGGGGATCGACTCCGCCCGGTAGGCCTCCTGGCCCTCGAGGACGCGGGCGGAGCCGCGCACGACGACCGACCAGGCCTCGTGCGCGCCGATCCCGTCGATCTCGAAGGCGACGTCGCTGTCCATGACGACACCGAGCAGCTTGTTGCCCTCGGCGGTGCGGAAGAGGATCGTCTCGCCGTCGACGGCGTAGTTCACAGGCGTGATGTGGACCTCGCCGGCGAGGTGGAAGGCGAGCCGGCCGAGCTCGTGACGGCGCAGCAGCCCCCAGCACTCCTGGCTGCTCAGCCTCGTGGTGACGTCGGTCATCTCAGGTGCCTCCTCGACTGGGTCCCTCCTAGTACTACGTACTGTAGTACTAGGAGGGAAGATCTGCGACCCCGTCGACGCTGTACCTGTCGGGCTGCTCCGCGACCGCGGGGCGAAGGGGTGTCCCCCACCGGGCGTACCCTGGTGATCTGGGCCACGAACCCCCTTCGCCGCCCACACCCGATCTACCCAGGAGGGTTTGCGTTGACCGTCGCACCCGAAGGCCGCCGCATGCTGCGCGTCGAGGCGCGCAACGCCGAGACGCCGATCGAGCGCAAGCCGAGCTGGATCCGCACGACGGCGAAGATGGGCCCCGAGTACACCGCGCTCAGCTCGATGGTGAAGTCCGAGGGCCTGCACACCGTCTGCCAGGAGGCGGGCTGCCCCAACATCTTCGAGTGCTGGGAGGACCGCGAGGCGACCTTCCTCATCGGCGGTGACGTGTGCACGCGACGTTGCGACTTCTGCGACATCGCGACCGGTCGCCCGACGAGCCTCGACATGGACGAGCCGCGCCGCGTCGCCGAGTCCGTCCAGCAGATGGGTCTGCGCTACTCCACCGTCACCGGCGTCGCCCGCGACGACCAGCCCGACGGCGCCGCGCGCCTGTACGCCGAGACGATCCGCGCGATCAAGGCGCTCAACCCCGGCACCGGTGTCGAGATCCTCCCGCCCGACTTCGGCGCCAAGCCCGAGCTCGTCGGCCAGGTCTTCGACGCCCGGCCCGAGGTCTTCGCCCACAACCTCGAGACCGTGCCGCGCATCTTCAAGCGCATCCGGCCGGCCTTCACCTACGACAAGTCGCTCAAGGTGCTCTCCATGGCCCGCGAGGCCGAGCTCGTGACGAAGTCCAACCTCATCCTCGGGATGGGCGAGGAGGACCACGAGATCGAGCAGGCGATCCGCGACCTGCACGAGGCCGGCTGCGACATCCTCACGATCACGCAGTACCTGCGCCCCTCGCCGACCCACCACCCGATCGACCGGTGGGTCAAGCCCGAGGAGTTCGTCCACTGGAGCGAGCTCGCCGAGGAGATCGGCTTCAAGGGCGTCATGGCCGGTCCGCTCGTGCGCAGCAGCTACCGCGCCGGCCGTCTCTACGTGGGGGCCATGCGTCGCTGGGGTCGCGAGATCCCCGCCGAGCTCGGCCACCTCGCCGAGGACACCGGGTCCGCGCGCCAGGAGGCCTCGTCTCTCCTCGCGGCGGGCAAGACCGGCGCGGCCACCGCGTAGGATCGGGCGCACTATGGCACGACAGGACACCCCGGCAGCTCCGAGCGAGACCCGCAACCCCTTCAAGCGCATCGCGCAGGTGCACCGCACCGTGCGCACGATCGACCCGAAGATCACGCTGTGGATGCTCGGGGCCTTCGTCCTCGTCATCGCGGTCGGGCTGCTCATCGGCTTCGCCTTCGGCCACCCGTGGCTGACGATGATCGTCGCCGTGCCGGCAGCGATGCTCGCGGCGATGATCGTCCTCGCCCGTCGTGGTGAGCGTGCCGCCTTCCGCCAGATGGAGGGCCAGAAGGGCGCCGCGCTCGGTGGCCTGTCCGCGCTGCGTCGTGGCTGGTACTACGACCAGGAGCCGGTCGCGGCCGACGCGGCCCGCGCCCAGGAGCTCGACAACGCGGCCATCGTCTTCCGGGCGCTCGGTCGTCCCGGCGTCGTCCTGCTCGCCGAGGGCCCGAAGGGGCGCGCGGCCAAGCTGCTCGAGAAGGAGCGCAAGAAGGTCGTGCGCGTCGCCCCCGGCGTGCCCGTGTACACCTACCACGTGGGCACCGGCGAGGGTGAGCTCCCCGTGCAGAAGATGCGCTGGACCCTCACCCGCCTCAAGCCGGCGCTGTCCAAGCAGGAGCTCATCGTCGTCAACAAGCGTCTGAAGTCGCTGCCCGGCATCCGCCAGGGCATCCCCGCCGGCGTCGACCCCACCTCCGCCCGGATGAACCGCAAGGCCCTCCGCGGCCGCTGACCGTCACCGCACGTCGACGAAGCCCCGAGACCGTTGGTCTCGGGGCTTCGTCGTTCGTCGGTCGAGGTGCGCGGCCTTCTGCTGGTCGAGGTGCGACGGGCCCGCTAGGGCCCGAGCCTCGAGACCACCAAACCCTCAGACGCGGACGAGCCTCGTGCCGGCGGCGCGGTCGTGGAGGCCGACGTTGTCGCGGTCGGTGACGACGGCGGGGATGACGATGCACAGCAGCGCGGCGCGCACGACCCCCTGGACGACCGAGATCCGGGGGCGGGCGACCGGGACGACCTGCATGCCAAGCACCCGGTGCCCGAGCGACCCACCGGCGAAGGTCACGAGCAGCACGTGCTCGACGAAGAGTACGAGCAGCGGGTAGAAGCTCTGCCCGGTCGGGGTGATGTCGACGACCTGCCCGATGAGCCCGAAGGTGATGGCCAGGCATGCGGCCCAGTCGATGACGATGCCGACGAGACGTCGTCCGAGGCCCGCGGGCCGGGGCGTGGAGGTCGAGGAGGTCACGGCTACGAAGGGTAGCCGTGCCGGATGACGGGACCGCTCCCCCTTCGCAGGCCCCTCCTCGGTACTGTGTGTCTCACGGATCGGGACCGCCGTCTCACGTAACACCTGTGAAACACACGAGTCATGGTCGGGTAACTGCCCCGACCTACGGTGGTCGCATCAACGCGAGGCTGGCCGACAGATCAGCCGACATCACCAGGAGGATGGATTGTTCAGCAACGCTGACGAGGTCCTGTCGTACATCAAGGACGAAGACATCAAGTTCGTCGACATCCGCTTCTGCGACCTGCCGGGCATCATGCAGCACTTCAACGTGCCGGCAGAGACTGTGGACGAGGACTTCTTCACCGAGGGGCAGATGTTCGACGGCAGCTCCATCCGGGGTTTCCAGGCGATCCACGAGTCCGACATGAAGCTCGTGCCCGACGTCAAGACCGCCTTCGTGGATCCCTTCCGCGAGGAGAAGACGCTGGTGATGAACTTCTCCATCGTCGACCCCTTCACCGGTGAGCCGTACTCGCGCGACCCGCGCAACATCGCCGCCAAGGCCGAGGCCTACCTGAAGTCGACCGGCATCGCCGACACCGCCTTCTTCGGCGCCGAGGCCGAGTTCTACGCCTTCGACGACGTGCGCTTCAAGACCGATGCGCAGAGCAGCTTCTACCACCTCGACTCGATCGAGGCCGCGTGGAACTCCGGTCGTGAGGAGGAGGGCGGCAACAAGGGGTACAAGACCCGCTTCAAGGGCGGCTACTTCCCCGTCCCGCCGGTCGACCACTTCGCCGACATCCGCGACAAGATGTGCGTCAACCTCGCCAAGGTCGGCATCGAGGTCGAGCGCAGCCACCACGAGGTCGGCACCGCGGGTCAGCAGGAGATCAACTACCGCTTCAACACGATGCTCCGTGCGGGCGACGACGTCATGAAGTTCAAGTACGTCATCAAGAACACCGCCTGGGACCTCGGCAAGACCGTGACCTTCATGCCGAAGCCGATCTTCGGCGACAACGGCTCGGGCATGCACACCCACCAGTCCCTGTGGAAGGACGGCGAGCCGCTCTTCTACGACGAGCAGGGCTACGGCGGCCTGTCCGACCTCGCCCGCTGGTACATCGGTGGTCTGCTCAAGCACGCCCCGGCGCTGCTCGCCTTCACCAACCCGACGGCGAACTCCTACCACCGCCTCGTGCCCGGCTTCGAGGCCCCGGTCAACCTCGTGTACTCCGCGCGCAACCGCTCGGCCTGCATCCGCATCCCGATCACGGGCAGCAACCCCAAGGCCAAGCGCGTCGAGTTCCGCGTGCCGGACCCGTCGAGCAACCCCTACCTGTGCTTCGCCGCGCAGCTCATGGCCGGCCTGGACGGGATCCGCAACCGGATCGAGCCGCCGGACCCGATCGACAAGGACCTCTACGAGCTCCCCCCGGAGGAGCACGAGGCCATCGAGCAGGTCCCGACGACCCTCCCCGGCGTCCTCGCCGCGCTCGAGGCGGACCACGAGTTCCTGCTCGAGGGCGACGTCTTCACCCAGGACCTCATCGAGACCTGGATCACCTGGAAGAAGGAGAACGAGGTCGCTCCGCTCCAGCTGCGTCCCCACCCGCACGAGTTCGAGATGTACTTCGACATCTGAGTCGAGCGTCTGAGCAGTGCTGACGAAGGCCCGGCCCCCGTTCAAGGGGCCGGGCCTTCGTCGTGCCCCCCGCCCCCCTTCGCCGCCCTTCTCCGCGCTCCGGCCCCTCCCCCTTCGCCGAGGTATGGCAATCGGTCGAGATCCAGACCATCTAACGACCGATCTCCATACCTCGCGAGAGGGGGTAGGGCCGGGGCGCTCGGGGCACACTGACTCCCATGGCGCGCTGGGTGCTCCACGTCGACCTCGACCAGTTCATCGCGGCGGTCGAGGTGCTGCGGCGCCCGGAGCTCACCGGGCTGCCGGTCGTCGTCGGCGGGCGAGGTGACCCGAGCGAGCGGGCCGTGGTCTCGACCGCGTCGTACGAGGCACGGGAGTTCGGCATCCGCTCGGGCATACCGCTGAAGATCGCCGTCCGCCGCTGCCCGCAGGCCGTCTTCCTCCCCGTCGACGCGCCCGCCTACGACGCCGCGTCTGCCGTCGTCATGGAGATCCTGCGCGACCAGCCGGGAGCGACGGTCCAGGTCCTCGGATGGGACGAGGCCTTCGTCGGGATCGAGACGAAGGGGGCGGACGTCGAGGAGGGCGAGGCAGAGGCGGTCGCCTATGCCCAGGCGATCCGCGCCGCCGTGCTCGAGGCCACCCAGCTGCACTGCTCGGTCGGCGTCGGCGACACGACGGTCCGCGCGAAGATCGCCACCGACCTCGGCAAACCGCGCGGCGTCTTCCTCCTCACCCGCAGCAACTGGTCGCAGGTCATGGGGGCCCGCCCCACGACCGCCCTGTGGGGCGTCGGCAGCCGGATCGGCTCTCGCCTGGCGACCCACGGCTACGAGACCGTCGACCAGCTCGCCGCAGCCGACGACGCGGTGCTCGCCGGCGAGTTCGGACCCCGGATGGGCCCGCACTACGGGCGGCTCGGTCGCGGCGAAGGACCTGACGTCGTCGACGACACCCCGTGGGTCCCCCGCGCCCACGGGCGCGAGACGACCTACCAGCACGACCTCACCGACCCCGCCGAGGTCGAGGCCGCCCTGCACACCCTCGCCGAGCACGTCGTCGAGGACATCCGCGCCGAGGGCCGGGCGTGCCAGCGCGTGCATCTTAAGGTGCGCTTCGCCCCCTTCTTCACGACGACGCGCATCCGCACCCTGCCCGAGGCGACGGACGACCCCTTCGTCATCGCCCGGACAGCGACCGAGCTCCTCCGCGCGCTCGACGACGACCGCCCCATCCGGCTCCTCGGCGTGCGAGCCGAGATGGTGCCGCCCGAGGGCGGCTACGAGAGGCCGCGGACGACCGGCCGGGGTGGCCCCGCCGCAGCGGAGCCGTCTGCCGAGGAATGAGCGACGCCCCGCCGCCGTTCTGGCCGCCATGACTGAGACGAGCGAGACGGGGGCCGGGCTGCAGCTCGGCATCGACACCTTCGGTGACGTGACGCAGGACGCGCAGGGGCGCACCGAGACCTACCCGGACGTGATCCGGCACGTCGTCGAGCAGGGCGTCCTCGCCGACCGGGTGGGGCTGCACTTCTTCGGCGTCGGCGAGCACCACCGGCCCGACTACGCCATCTCCGCCCCTGACGTCGTGCTCGCCGGTCTGGCCACCGCCACGCAGCGCATCCGTCTCGGCACCGCCGTCACCGTGCTCAGCTCGGACGACCCGATCCGCGTCTTCCAGCGCTTCGCCACCCTCGACGCCATCTCGAGCGGGCGGGCCGAGGTGATCCTCGGGCGTGGCTCCTTCACCGAGTCCTTCCCCCTCTTCGGTCACGACCTGCGCCAGTACGACGAGCTCTTCAGCGACAAGCTCGACCTCTTCACCCGGCTGCTCGAGGAGACCCCGGTGACCTGGCAGGGCTCGACCCGACCGCCGCTCGTCGACCAGGAGGTCTTCCCCCGCACCGCCGCCGGGCTCACGGCGTGGATCGCCGTCGGCGGCTCGCTGGAGTCGGTCGTGCGGGCCGCGCGCTACCGCCTGCCCCTGATGCTCGCCGTCATCGGCGGCGACGCCGAGCGCTTCGCCCCCTTCGTCCAGCTCTACCACCAGGCCAACGCCCAGCTCGGCAACCCGGCGCTGCCCGTCGGTCTGCACTCCCCCGGCCACGTCGCCGACACCGACGAGCAGGCGCGCGACGAGCTGCGCGAGCACTGGACGAAGAACCGCGACACGATCGGCGCCGAGCGCGGGTGGCCGCCCGCCCAGCCGGGAGACTTCGAGCGCGAGGTCGAGCACGGCGCCCTCTACGTCGGCTCCCCCGAGACGGTGGCCCAGAAGATCGCCCGGACGGTGCGCCTGCTCGGCGTCCAGCGCTTCGACCTCAAGTACTCGCACGGCCGCCTGCCGCACGAGCACATGATGCGCTCGATCGAGCTCCTCGGCACGAGCGTCGCTCCCCGCGTCCGTGAGCTGCTAACGCAGGAGAAGAGCGCCGGCGCCTGAGCCGAGACCCGGCTCTCCTCACCGCCCTCGTCTCAGCCGGCCCGGCCGATGACGAAGGCGGTGAGGAAGCCGAGCGTCGCGATGAGCCCTGCGTACATGTGCGTGCGCTCGAAGGCCTCGGGGATCATCGTGTCGGCGACCATCGTGAGGATCGCGCCGGCGGCGAGCGCCGTGATCGCGGCGACGACCTCGGGCGAGGCACCCTGGAGCAGCAGGCAGCCGAGCAGACCGGCCAGGCCGCTCGCGACGGCCACCCCGCCCCACACCCCGAAGACGTAGCGCGCCGAGCGCCCGCTGCGCTTCATGCCCGCCGCGCTCGACAGGCCCTCGGGCAGGTTGGAGATGAAGATCGCGGCGAGCACCGGCACCCCGACGCCTCCCCCGCCGAGCAGCGACAGGCCGAGGACGACCGACTCGGGGATGCCGTCGAGGAGCGCGCCGACGGCGATCGCCGACCCGCTGCCCTCCTGCTCGTCCTCGCCGGGCTGCTCGTCGCCCGCGCGCTTGCGGTGCCGCGCACCGCGCCGGGCGAGCGCGATGTTGGCCAGGAGGTAGAGGACGGCGCCGACGAGGAAGCCGATGACGGTGGGCACGAGGCCCCCGGTCGTCTCCGCCTCGTCGACGAGGTCGAAGGACAGCGCTGAGATGAGCACCCCGGCACCGAAGGCCATGACCGAGGCGACGACCCGGCGGGGGACGTCGACGAACCACGCGACGAGCGCGCCGACGACGAGCGCACCCCCGGCGACGAGACCCCACAGCCCGGCCTGCGCCCAGATCGGCATCACAGCACCGCGATGACAGCCCCGGCGGCGACCCCCGAGGCGACGGTGAGCCCGGCCACCGCGGCGGTCACCCGCCAGGTGAGCGCGCGACCGACCATGGCGAGCGAGGGCAGGCTGACCGAGGGCAGGAGCAGGAGCGCGAGCCCGAGGACCCACGGGCTGGCGCCGGCGGCGGCCAGGGCGAGGAGCACGGGGATCTCGCCGGCCGTCGGGATGACGACGAGCAGCGCGACGACGGCGAGCGCGACGAGCGCGAGCGGACCGGCGCCGAGGTCGAGGTCGGCCGGGGCGAGGTGGGCGCCCGCGCCGACGAGGGCCACGAGCAGCAGGTACTCGGGCACGAGCGTGATCGACAGCCGCCCGAGGCTGCGCGCGAAGCGGGTGACCGGACCACCAGGGCGGTCGTCCTCCCCCTTCGCCTCCTCGACCAGAGCCGAAGGGGGCGTGACCCGGCCGGGCATCAGACGACCGGCGAGGACCGCCGCGCCGACGACGAGGGCCAGCCCGACGAGCAGCCGAGCCGCGACCCACTGCCACGGGCCGACGAGCGCGAGGAAGACGAGGACGGCCGGGTTGAGCACCGGGTTGCCGAGCCAGTAGGCGACGACGGAGGGGGCGGGCACCCCGCTGCGGCGCAGGGAGACCGCGACCGGCGCGGCGCAGCAGGTGCACATCATGCTCGGCAGCGACAGCGCTCCGGCGAGCAGACCGCTCGACGTCGTCGAGCGCCGGGTGAGCAGACGCTGCACCCAGCGGCGGGGCACCAGCGCGTCGATCCCGGCGGCGAGGACGAGACCGACGAGCAGCGCCTTCCACACCGCCTGGGTGTAGGCGACGGTGAAGTCCCACGCGCCCGTCCACACCGACGGCGCGTCACGTGCGATGTCGAGGGGGCTGCTGCCCGACCACGCGCCCGTGCCGACGAGACCGTCGATCTTGTGCGCGTAGGGCCACCACTTCGCCCAGCTGAGGCCGATGGCGACGACGACGAGGACGACCGCGGTCGAGACGACCGCAGGTCGTGAGGGTCGCAGACCGCCGGGGCCTCCCAGGTCGAGGTCGGCGGGACCGGTGCTCATGCGCGTGCCTCTTCAGACGGTGGTGGGGGCCTGATCCAGCGTAGGCGTCGGTCGTGCAGCCACTGCACGCACGGGGTCTCCCACCCGTACCTCGCCCGTCGCGAGCGGCACGAGACGCACCCCGAACCACAGCGCTCCGTCCCACCGCCGACGGGCGGCGAGGGTGCGCAGCGGCTCCGCGCCGGTGCGCAGGGTGAGCGGGTCGACACCCGTGACGACGCACCGGTCGCACAGCGCGCTCACCCGGTGGTCCACGTCGCCGATGCGCACCCGCGACCAGCCGTCCTCGGCGAAGGGGGCGTCGCCGTCGACGACGACGTTGGGCCGGAAGCGCTCCATCACGAGGCGCTCGGCGCGTCGCTCGCCGCGCTCGTCGGCGGTCTCGTCGACCCACTCCTGCAGCCGCTCGAGCGAGCGCTGGGTCGTGAGCACGAGCGGGGAGGACCAGGCCAGGCTCAGCGAGTCCTGCGGCTGCCCGCCCCGCTCTGCGGGGATGCCCCGGTCGGCCGGGTCGGGCTGCCACACGAGGCGAAGGGGGCGCCCCACCCGTCGGGTGAGCCAGGCGTCGACCTCGGGGTCGGCCGGGACGGCGTGCGCGCCGACCGCGCCGCCGATCGGCCGGGCCGTGTCGCCGTGGGGTGGGTGGACCCGGCGGCTCTGCTCGGCATGACGCACGAGGACGCCGCCGCCGGCGAGGTGCTCGGAGCTGAGCGCGAGGAGGCGGGGGTCCATGAGGGCGGTGACCTTGTGGCCGCTCTCGTCGACGAGCCCCCACCGTCGGTCCCCCGCCAGCCCCCACGGCTCGACGACGGCCGAGGTCACGGCCTGCCCGGCGAGGGACTTCACCGGGTAGAGACGGATGTCGGTCACGCGCATGGCGACATCATCGCCTGGGCCCGGGTCGGTGGTCTCGAGGCTCGGGCCCAGGGGCCCTCGCACCTCGACCAGCTAGCGCCCGTGAGGTGCGAGGAGCGGCGGGTCACCAGCGGCCGACGCGACCGCCTCCGCCGGCGGCCCAGCACGTGCCGCGCTCGCAGTCGAGGGTGTGCCAGGCGGTGGGGTCGACGAGACGCCAGGTGCGGCCGCCGTCGTCGCTCGCGCTGGTGCCCCCGATGCCCCCGCCCTCACCGACGACGATGAGGCGGTGGCGCGAGAGCCACTCGACGTCCTCGCCGAGGTGGGGCAGGTCGCCCGCCGTGCGCCACGTGCGCCCGTCACGGGTCGCCGAGCCCGCCCGCGAGCCGTCCGCCGGGTCGGAGAAGTCGCCGCCGACTGCGACGCCCTGCCGCGGGGTGCGCAGCGCGAGGGCGAAGACCCCCGCGGCCTCGCCGGCGGGGATGCCGGAGCTGCTCGCCCGCCACGTCGTGCCGAGGTCGTCGGAGCGGAAGACCCGGGAGCGCTCTCCACCGGACCCGAAGACGGCGGTGCGTCCCGACATCGTCAGGCAGTCGCCGCTGGCGGCGAAGTTCGCCTCGCCGGTCGAGTCCGGCATCCCCCGTGACGGCAGCACCCGCCAGCTCGCCCCGCCGTCCGTCGTGCGGATGATCCGGAAGCGCCCGTCGACCGGGTCGCTCACCCCGAGACCGACCCGCCCGCCCGGCGCGAAGGCGATGCAGTTGTAGAAGGCGGCCTCCTCGCGGTTGCGGAAGGTCTCGCGCCAGGTCCGCCCGCCGTCGGTCGTGCGGTAGATGCGCGACGCCTCGCCGGGGCCGATGGCGAGCACCGACGCGGTCCGCGCGTCGCGCGCCTCGACGTCGCGGAAGGCCAGCCCATCCGACCCCGGAGGGCGCACGTCCTGCCAGGTCCGGCCGGCGTCGGTGGTCCGGTAGACCGAGCCGGCTCCCCCGGCGCTGACGCTCCCGCCGGTGACCCACGCGGTCCGCCCGTCGACCGCGTCGAGCCCGCGGAAGCTCTGGTCGGTGTCGACGACCTGGGTCTGCCACCCCTTCGGACCCGGCGGCGAAGGGGGACCGCCCGGCGACGCGTTCGCCGCGGTCGTGACCCCGAGGGCCAGGGCGAGGGCGGACGCAGCGGCGGCGAGGTGGCGCATGCGCCGACCTTCCTCCTGCGGGGCAGACCTGTCCACCGGAGGGCGGCGGTGCCGGCGGCGGGTCAGGCCACGTCGTGCGGCAGCAGCTCGGCGCCCGGCTCGTCGCTCTCGGCGATGGGCTCCTGACCGTCGCGTCGGAGCACGTGCGCGCCGATGAGCGAGATGCCGACGCCGTCCGGGTCGTCCCGTCGGGCGAGGTGGAGGTTGGCGCAGTAGCCGTGGCGCACGACGAGCTTCGTCGCCGTCACCCAGCCGACCCCTTCGCGGATGATGAGCACGTGACGTCCGGCAGGGATGTCGTACGTCACCGAGCTCTCTCCGTCGAAGCGGCCGAGCTCGACGTCGCCGAGCATGATCTGCGCCCCGCGCAGGTGCTCCGGGTCGATGTCACCGGTCGAGATCCGGATGGCTGCGTCGCTCACCTGCATCACCACACCTTTCGTCGTGTCCCTCGATCATCCTCCGCCGGTGTCAGCAGCGGTAGTGGACGCGCCCGACCTCAGAAGTCGAAGCCACCGCCGAAGTCCCCGCCACCGAAGTCGCCACCGCCGAAGTCGCCGCCCCCACCGCTGGCGTCGTACCCGGCGTCCGCGAAGCCTGCGTCGCCACCGGCATCACCGCCGGCGTCCCCACCGGCGTCACCGGACCCGCCGTCGTCGGGCAGGGCGCCCTCGCCGCCACCCTCGGACCCCAGGCCCTCGCCGCTGTCGCCGGCCTCCTGCGCCTCGGGCGAGTCGCCGTAGCCGTCGAAGATCGCGCTGGCGATCATCGAGCCGACGACGACACCGGCCACGGTGCCGAGCATCGACCCCGCGAAGCCGCCGCCCATGACGCCCCCACGCCCGCCACGGCCCATGCCGCCGAGGCTCGACTGGAGGTAGCCGGGCTGGCGCATCTCGGCGCGCGTCGCGGCCCGCGCCATGTCACGCGGGTCGTCCGAGCGCGGCGCCTCGCCCTGCGGCAGGTCCTGCGAGAGCTGGGCGAGGACCTGCTGGCGCTGCTCCGGGGTGAGCTGCGCGAAGGCCTCGGCGTGCGTCTGCTCGATGGTCTCGGGCGGGGCCGTGCGCAGGAGGTAGCGGTAGCGGGCGAGCGCCTGCTCGTCGCTCACCTGCTGTCCCTGGGCCGGCTGGCCGGGCGCGTACCCCGGAGCGGGCTGGCCGTACCCCTGCTGGCCGTACCCCTGCTGCTCGTACCCCTGCTGCCCGAAGCCTCCCGACGCCTGCTGGTGCTGCTGCGTCTGGTCGGACCGTCCGAAGAGCTTGTCGAGGAAACCCATGGTGACTCCCGTCATCGCGTGGCGGTCGGACCGGGTCGGTCGACGACCGCCTCGTCAGTCAACCACGCGGCCACAGCGCCCAGTGGTGATGCACAGGGCCCGCTGCGTGACCGACGGAGAGCTCGTCGGCGTGGGTGAGCGCGCCGGTCAACCAGTCCTTCGCCTGTGCCACGGTCTCGGCCCACGCGTCCCCCCGCGGCCGCAGCGCGGCGATCGCCGACGACAGCGTGCACCCGGTGCCATGGGTGTGACGTGTCGGGACCCGTCGGGCCGACAGCTCGTGCACCCCGGTGCCGTCGACGAGCAGGTCGACCGACTCATCCCCGGCGACGTGCCCGCCCTTGAGCAGCACCCGGGCCGCCCCGAGGTCGAGCAGCGCCTGCGCGTGCCGGTGCATCTCGTCGAGGTCGTGCGCCGCAGCGTGCGGGGTGAGACCGAGCAGGACGGCCGCCTCGGCGGTGTTGGGCGTGACGAGGTCGACGACGGGCAGCAGGGCCCGCACGCCCTCGACGGCGTCCTCGTCCAGCAGCCGCGAGCCGGCCGTGGACACCATCACCGGGTCGAGCACGACCTCGCCCAGCCTGCCCCTGCGCACCAGCTCGCCCACCACGGCGACGACCTCGGCCGAGCCGAGCATCCCGATCTTCGTCGCCGCGAGCTCGACGTCGTCGACGAGGGTCTCGACCTGCTCGCGCACGAAGCCTGCCGGTACGTGGTGGACCCCGGTCACCCCCTTCGTGCTCTGCGCCGTGAGCGAGGTGAGGACGGCGCAGCCGTACGCCCCGAGCGCGCCGAAGGTCTTGAGGTCGGCCTGGACCCCGGCGCCGCCGGACGGGTCCGACCCGGCGATCGTCAGGACGTTGGGCACGCTCATGCCGCACCCCCGTCGACGACGGCGCGCAGCCGTGCGGCGGCTGCCCCTGGGTCGTCGGCGGCGCAGACGGCGCTGACGACGGCGACGCCGTCGACCCCCGTGGCCATGACCTCGGCCGCCCGGTCGACGTCGATCCCTCCGATGGCCACGCTCGGCAGCCGGCTCGCGGCGGCGAGCGCGCGCAGGCCCTCGAGCCCGACCGCCGGGTCGTGGTCGGGCTTGGTCGGGGTCGCCCACACGGGGCCGAGACCGAGGTAGTCGAGGGTGCCGGGCGGCAGCGTCGCGGCCCGCTCCACCTCCTCGACCCGCGCGCACGACAGCCCGAGCGACGCATGCGGTCCGACCACCCGGCGTGCCTCGACCGCGTCGAGGTCGCCCTGGCCGATGTGGGCGCCGTCGGCGCCGATCTCGGCGACGAGGTGGGCGCGGTCGTTGATGATGAGGGGCACGCCCGCCGGCCGGGTGACGGTGAGCACGAGCCGGCCCATGGCCACGACCTCGTCGTCACCGGCGTCGGGGTCACGCAGCTGGACCACGCTCGCTCCCCCGTCGATCGCCGCGCTCACCGTGGTGAGGAGCCCGTGGCGCTGCGTCATCACCGAGTCGGTGACGAGGTAGAGGCCGAGGTCGAGCACCGGGCGGGTCAGCACAGCCCCACCCGCTCCTCGAGCTGGTCGGGCGTGAGGGCCGCGAGCTCGTCGAGCAGCCCGACGGCGAAAGAGCCCGGCCCGCGCGCGGTCTGCGCCGCGGTGTCGGCGGCGAGGGTGAGCGCGGCCGTGGCGGTCGCTGCGGCGACGAGCGGGTCAGGTGTCGCCGCGCAGCACGCCGCGACGAGGGCGCCGAGCGCGCACCCGACACCGGTGACCCGTGTCATCAGCGGGTCGCCGTGAGCGAGCCGCACCATGCGCTCGCCGTCGGTGAGGTGGTCGACCGCGCCGCTCACGGCGACGACGCAGCGGTGCCTGCGGGCGATCGTGCCCGCGCCGTCCTGGACGGCCTGGGACGCGGTGTCGTCGGTGGCGTCGACACCCCGGCCGCCGCTGCCGCCGCCGAGCGCGAGGACCTCCGAGGCGTTGCCCCGGATGACGGCGGGCGAGCCGAGCGCGAGCAGCTCGTGCGCCAGCCCCGTGCGCCAGGTGAGCCCGCCGACGGCGACGGGGTCGAGGACCCATGGGGTCCCGGACGACAGGGCGGCGGACACCCCTTCGCGTGCGCCCGCGGCCGTGTCGTCGTACGGGGTCCCGAGGTTGACGAGGACCGCCCCGGCGACGGCGGCGAGCTGGCCCGCCTCGTGCGGGTTGTCGACCATGGCCGGCGACGCTCCCGCGGCGAGCAGGACGTTGGCGGTGAAGGGTGCGACGACGATGTTGGTCAGGCACTGGGTCAGCGGTGACTCCGCGCGCAGGCGCGACCAGCAGTCGGCGAGGTCGTGCGCGCTCGGCGCGGTGGTGGGCAGGGCGACGCTCATGGGTGACGTCCCTTCGCTAGTACGAGCTAGATCAGGTTCCACGGGTGTGCTCTCAGCCACCCGAAGGCGGCACCCCGCGTCAGCGACGACCATAGCGAAGGGGGCGGCACCGCCGGGCGGGACGGCTCTGCCGGGCTGCGGGTCGGCGCGGTCCGCACGATGATGGGTGCGTCGACCCGACCGACCACGCCTGGAGGCACCGATGACGCACCCTCTCGACCGGACCCGGAGCGCGCCCTCGGCGCTCGCGGCCGGCAGCGCCGTGGCTCCGATCGTCGTCGGGGGCCTGCTTCTCGTCCTCGCCTGCGGGTGGTGGGCCTATGCCCAGGTCGCCGTCGACGAGATGACTACGACCGCCTCGCAGCTCGTCGTCCCCGGGATCCTCGCTCTCGCCGGGGTCGCAGGTCTCGTCTACGGGCTGCTCGTCCTCGCCGCGAAGGTGCAGGAGAGCCACGCCCTGCTGCTGGAGGCGGCGCGGGCGAGAGAGGCGAAGGCCGACCGCGCCGAGGCGTAGGGGCGGTGGTCTCGAGGCTCGGGCGCAGAGCGCCCGTCGCACCTCGACCATCGAAGGGGTGGTGGTCTCGACCGGCGAAGGGCCGCGGCCTACGGCTCGAGGCCGACCATCGCGGCGGACTCGTCCCAGAGGCGGGCGGCCACCCCTTCGTCCGAGGCCACCCGGGAGGTGCGGGAGACGCGACGGCCGTCGAAGTACTGGCCCACCGGCCAGTCGGTGCCCGGCTCGCCCTCGGCGAGCCAGACGAGCTGGTCGGCGCCCTTCGCCGGAGAGGTCATGAGGACCTTCGACAGGGGCGTGCGGTAGAGGGCCCGCATGACGACCGAGGACTCGCTGGCGAAGTTCGTCCCGACGATGCCGGGGTGGAAGGCCGCGGCGGAGATGCCGTCACCGCCGTGCCGTCGCTGCAGCTCGCGGGTGAAGAGGATGTTGGCCAGCTTGGCGTTGCCGTAGGCGCGGCGTTCGGAGTACCCGCGCTCGAGCTGCAGGTCGTCGGGGTCGTAGCGCGCCATGACCCGCGACGCCAGGCTCGAGGTCTGCACGACGCTCGCCCGGCTCGCGGTGAAGGTCGGCAGGAGCAGCCGCGTCAGCAGGTAGCCCGCGAGGTGGTTGACCTGGAAGGTCGCCTCGAAGCCGTCCTCGGTCAGCCGCCGGCTGCCGAGGACTCCACCGGCGTTGTTCGCGAGGACGTCGATCCGCGGGTACTGCGCGCCGAGCGCGTCGGCGAGCGCCCGCACCTCGGTGAGGCGGGCGAAGTCGGCGACGAAGGGGGTGCCCCCCACCTCTGCGGCGACCGCCTCGGTCTTCTCCCGCGAGCGCCCGACGACGGCGACCTCGTGGCCGTGCTCGGCGAGCTCGCGCGCGGCGGCGGCGCCGATGCCGTCGCTGGCACCGGTGATGACGACGGTCTTGCGGTCCATCCAGGTCTCCTCGAGGTGGGGTGCCACCAGTGTGCGGGAGAGTCGCTGGGCGGGGACCCGCGGCCGCGGCCCAGCTCAGGCCGGGTCGTCGGGCATCTGAAGGTGCACCAGCTCCAGCGCGTCGCTCGTCAGCCGCGCCGTGGTCTCCAGCAGCTCGCGGAGCGACGTCGAGCGCAGCAGCGTCAGCTGGTCGAGGGAACCCACCGGCGAGAGCCAGGCCAGCTGCCAGCCCCGGGCGACGGGGTCGTCGGCCAGCTCGACGTCGGCCGGCCAGACCTGCGACCTGTACTCGCTCATCACCGCCAGGGCCCTCCTGACGACGCGCTCGGTGTCGGCGAGCCTCTCGTCGTCCTCGCCGGACCACGAGAGGTCCGGCAGGCGACGCACCTCGGCCCGCGGGTACGGGTCATCGGGCAGCCACCGCTCGACCGCGACACGCTCGTGCCCCCGCGCCAGCAGCACGAGCCGGCCGTCGGGCAGCCGGCCCATCTGCTCGACGCTCGCCACGCAGCCGACCGTGAACCGCCGGTCTCCCCCGCCGACCTCGGAGCCTCGCTCGATGAGCACCGCGCCGAAGCGCCCGTCGCTGCCGGAGACGTCTCGCAGCATCGCCACGTAGCGAGGCTCGAAGACCTGCAGCGGCAGCGGCTGCCCGGGCAGCAGGGCCGTCCCCAGCGGGAACATCGGCAGCACGTCCATCGGACCAACGTCGCACCCCGGGCCGTGCGATGTCACCCCCTTCGCCGACACCGCCGCCGACATCCCCCTGGTCAACTGGCGCTACACCGGCGAATGGCTCGACACCACCAATGCCACCACCGGCAACTACAAGATCGGCCTGCGCTACTACGACCCCGGCATGCACCGCTGGACCCAGACCGATCCGGTAGAGCGCGTCACTAACCCAGCCCAGCCCGCCGAGACCCAGCCCTACACCTACGTCGGGTGCAACCCCACCAATCAGACCGACCCCACCGGCGCTTTCGACCTCGGAGGATTCAGTGATGCTGTCGGGCTAGTGGGCGCCTGCGGAACGGGAGGCGTTCTCGGCGCCGACGTCGGCTTCTACGTCGGCGCCGTGACCCCAGTCGGCCCGGTGGGCGGCGCGGTCATCGGTGGGCTCGGGGGTTGCGCTGCTAACGTTTTCCTGGGAGGAATTACCGGCGTTTCAATCGGTGAGGGAGGTATTGCATGAGGTCAGCGGCGCTTCCCGGCCTGGCTGTTATTGTCGGTATATTGATCTTCGCTGTTCCTTCAATGCTCGAGGAAGGCGCTACTAGATCAATACTTCAGATTGGACTGGCAGTCGCAGCGTTGGCGGTTCTAGTTCTGACCATTCGCAGCTTGGGACGTCGAGACCCGAACAACCCACGGTAAGCAGAATTACTACATTGAAATGTAGTCCTAGGCCAGTCATTCTATTATTCCTGAGGGAGTAGGAAAATTCTGTGAATACACCTCAGCCTGAAAATTCTCCCACGCCACCTAACAAGTGGGAGAACGTCGATCAGTTCGGTGATGACTTCCGACTCGCCCGCGGCAAGAAAATCATCATCGTGTCCGGATTAACTACCGCAATCAGTCTGGTCCTCCTCTTCGTAGGGGATGCCACGCTTCGCACATTCGGTGGGGTTGGCTTGGCTCTTAGTTTGCTAGCACTGATCCCGGTGATCTTCTCTACCCGTAGCGCCCGGAAAAGAGTTAGAGAGGGCCGCGGCCTGCGCCCCGGAGATCCTTACCGAGCCGCCGGCGTGAGCGCTGATGACAGGAAGACCAGGTAAGCCCGTCGGGTGCTCAGCAGAGTCATAAGCTAAGCGCCTAAATGCAGCCTGGTCGACCTCAATGCGTCAAGCACGTCCGGGTGGAACGACGCTTCCGTGGCCGTCATCGTGCGAGTGACGCGTTCCCACATCAACGGTCGCGAAGTCGGGAAGGTGGCCCGAGGCGAGACGGTGGAGTTCGAGATCCCGCGAACGCGTCGCCGACAACGGGTGCCCCCTGGGTGTCGTGGTCTCGAGGCTCCGGCCCTGAGGGCCCTCGCACCTCCACCACCGACGGGGTCGCCGTGTGGTTGGGTAGGGCGCAACCAGCCCACCACCGCCTTCAGGGGAGACGGTTTGAGCAACGCACCGCAGCAGTTCATGGACATGGCCCGGCAGGCAGCCGGCAACGCAGGGGTCCGGCAGGCCGTCGGCCGTGCCGCGGGCGGGGGTGGTGACGGCTTCGACCTCAACGCCGCGGACTTCCCGGCGGCCCGGGGCGAAGGGGCGTCGGCCGGCACGCGCATCACCTCGGCCTCGGTGAGCCTCGACGACGCCGCCGAGGCGCTGAGCCGCAGCCACTACGAGGCCGGCGCGGCCGGCCCGGTCCACGTCATCACGCCGATGGTCATGCCGAAGGGGCGCCGCCTGCGCGCGATGCTCCCGGTCATCGCCCTCGCGCTGCTCGGCATCGCCGGCAGCATCGTGCTGCTGCCCTTCGACGGGCTCGTGCTCGGCATCTTCGGGCCGCACTACTGGCTGCTCGTGCTCCTGCTCGCCGCCTTCATGTGGTGGCGCCAGGGCATGGTCATGGTCCCCGAGGGGTGCACCGCGCTCATCAGCCGCTTCGGCAAGGTCGAGGCCGAGGTCGGCCCGGGCCGCGTCACCCTGCTCAACCCGTGGAAGCGGGTCTCCTACATCGTCAACACGACGCGGGAGTACCCCTTCAACGCCCCGATCCGCGAGGCCCCGACGAAGTCGGGCGTGCAGGCGAGCGTCGACCTCTTCCTCCAGTTCCGCATCGCCAACGCGCGCGAGTTCGTCTTCGTCCTCGGCGCCGTCCAGGGCTTCCAGGACAAGCTGAACAACGCGATCTCGGAGACGACGCGCTCGCTCATCTACGACCAGGAGGCCAGCGGCATCTACGACCTCGTCGGCGAGAGCACCGCGCGGCTGCTCGAGCAGCTCAACGCGCAGTTCCAGCCGGCGGTCGAGCTGACGACGGCGAACATCACCCACGCCGAGCCCTCGGCGCAGGAGTACCGGATGGACCTCGCGGCGCCGGAGATGATCCGGGTCGCGAAGGAGGCGTACACCTACGACTACGAGCTGGGGCTGAAGAAGGAGCAGAACGAGGGAGATCTCAACAAGGACCTCGCCTCGCTCAACGAGAGCCTGTCGGCGATCCAGGCCGACATCGCGCGCTACCAGGCGCAGATGGACACGGCGCTCGAGCGCGAGACGAACCGCGCGAACGCGCTGGCCCGTCAGCGCTTCGTCGAGTCGGAGTCGACGGCCAACGCCAACGCCGCGCTGCTCGAGGCCCAGGCGCTCGACATCCGCGCGCTGAGCGCGGCCCAGGCGCCGGAGATCCTCGACTACCGCTACCAGCAGGACATGCTCGACAAGATGGAGAGCGTCGCGGACTCGCTGCCGCAGATCGTGCGGGTCGGCGACCAGGGCGACGGCGTGGACTACCTGAAGATCGCCCGCGAGCTCGTCGGCGGTCAGGGCAGCGCGCTCTTCTCCGACGAGGACATGGCCGCGATCCGCGAGCGACACGGCGCCATCGCCGAGCGCGTCGCGCAGCGCGAAGGGGAGATCGGCGACCTGCTGCAGGCGCCCGAGGAGACCGACGTCGAGATCCTCCCGGCCTCGGAGGTCACCGACGACCCCGAGGGCGAGGAGGCCATCGCCAAGATCCGCGAGTCGGTGACCGACGAGGCCGTCACGGCCCAGATGGGAGAGGCCGCGGGCGGTCCCCCTTCGCCGCCGTCCGGTCCCCCGGTCTCACCTCCGGCGACGCCGCAGGGCGCGCCGACCACTCCCGCCACGACTGACGACGGGGGCACCCGATGAGCCAGCAGATCATGGACACGATGACCGCGCGCGGCCGCGGGATGAGCTCGATCAAGGAGGCCGTCTCCGGGTGGGGCGACGTCGCACGGCTGCTGCGCGGCGGCGACGGCGGGGCGATCGTGCCCGTCGTCATCCCCAAGGACCAGCGCGGGCTGCGGTGGACCTCGCTCGTGTGGTTCGGGCTGTGGGCCGCCATCAGCGGGCTGCTCCTCACGACCGTCGACCACGGCGGTCTCGGCGGGCTGGCGATCTTCGTCGCGCTCGTCTCCTTCGTCCTCGCCGCCCTGTGGTGGTGGCGCAGCTCGATCGTCGAGATCGAGGAGGGCACGGTCGGGGTGCTGACGAAGTTCGGCGCGATCTCCGGGCCGGGCCTGTCCCCCGGCCGCCACTACCTGTGGCACCCGTGGGCCCGCGTCGCGTACGTCGTCGACGTCACGACCGAGATCCCGTACACCGCACCGGTGCTCAGCTCGCCGACGCACGAGAACGTGCCGCTGAAGTCGATCGAGTTCTTCTTGCGCTTCCGCATCGTCGACGCGATCCGCTTCGTGCAGACGATCGGCGCGGGCAACTTCGACCTCGTGCTGAGCAACTCGGTGCAGGACGCGATCCGCCAGCGCAGCCGGCAGGTGCGCACGGAGAGCGCGTACGACCTGCGCGGCAGCGACGTCAAGGACATGCAGGACCTGCTCAACCGTCAGCTGACGCGCTACGGCGTGCAGATCATGGGCTGCAACATCCCCGACGTGCAGCTGCCCGACCAGTACCGCGAGCACCTCGCGACGCGCGAGCGCGTGGCCAAGGAGCTCGTCGCGTACGAGAAGGAGTGGGAGCTCACCCGCAAGCGTCGGATCGACACGCTGCTCATGGAGATCGAGCGCAGCAAGAAGGTCCGGGACGCGAAGATCGTCGAGGTCCAGGCGTCGCTGAACAAGGCGCGCAAGGACGTCGCGCAGATGCTCGAGGAGCGCGAGACTGAGGCGCAGAAGGTGCGCTACGAGATCGAGACGCGCGCCCGTACCAACCTCGTCGCGGCACAGGGCGAGGCGAAGGCCCAGGAGCAGCTCGCCACGGCCTACCGCGACAACCGCGCGGTGCTCGGGTACGAGCTCGCCCGTCGCCGGCTGGACGTCGGTGCCGCTCTCGCCGAGCAGGCGCCCCGCCCGGTCATCGTGCAGACGGACGGGTCTGGCGGGGACAGCTCTGCGCTGTCGACGCTGCTCATGGCCCAGCTCCTCCCTTCGCTCTCGGCGAACGGCAACGGCTCGCGGTCGGCTGCGACGCCCCCGCCGCCGAGCGCCCGCAGGGTCCAGCAGGCCGCCGGCGAGGCCGCTGCTGGCCTCGTCCAGCGTGCCGGGAAGGGTGCGAAGGGGGACGCCTGACCCCACCCGCGCACGAGAGCCCCCCGGTCCGAGAGGACTGGCGGGCTCTTCTCTGGCTGCGTCGGGGCTTCTGGACTCAGCAGGCCACGACAGCCGTGCGCCTAGGGCGTCACTCCTGCGCCGTGGCTTTCCGGTCGTTGACATTGGCCGCAGGCGAGCGCCCGATCGCTGCCGAGCCCTCTGCCCTCTGCTCGCGAATATAGGTCACTCCGAAGCCTTTCGTTTGACGGTAATGCTGGAGCCTCGCTGCGAGGTCGAATGCATCGCTCGAGACGTACTGGAAGACGTCTAGGCCCCGTCCAAGATTGATGCGCCAGCCGGAATTGGAAACGATGGAGCGGTCGTGGATCGTGTCATCGAACTTCACGTCGAGCGTGATGCCGGCAACCGCAGCGGCTTGCTTGACGCGGAGGAGGAACTCGATCTGCTTCTGTAGCTTCTCCGGACCGTCGGTGTTCTCGCTCGTCACGAGGAAGACCTTCAGCTCATCTGCCGGGTCCTTCGCGAGGGCCAGCGCCTCGATCAGCTCCATGAGGTTGCGGGCTTGGTGGAACTGCCGGATGTACGGATCGACGATTGTGATCTCGGAGGCCCCGGCGAGATACGGCAACAGGAGCGTTTCGTAGGAGACGCCACGCTGGTTCTCTTGGAACTCGCGATGGCCCTCGAAGAGTGGCTCGGGGCTGGCGGCGTCCTCGCCGGGGGCCGAAATCTCGGCCTCTCCCCCGCCAGGTGCGCTGGCGTCCGTCGTGTCGCCCTCGCCATGGTCGGGACGGCTCTGGTGGTAGTACGCGGGGTACTCGTCTTCCTCCAAGGTCGTTACTGCGTGCCACTCGCCGCGCTTGTCGAGGTAACCGAACTTCACGTCGGCCATGGTGGTGTCGATGCGCAGGATCTGGTCCTTGACCCGCTTTCGCCCCTCGACGGCGAACCGAAGGATCTCCTCGATCTCGTCCCTCGTGGCCTCCCCATGCGGGCAGATGATCTTCATCAGGCCCGAGAACGTCTTGTGGATGCCATCGCGGTCACGCGTGGAAATGTCGGAGCCGAGCGTGAAGTGCTCCTGGTAGCGGTCGGAGTAGTCGGCGTTCCGCATCGACTTGAGCACTTCGGCGATGTAGTCGACGACGAACCCATACCCGTCCGCGAACATCTCGCCGCGGATCGTGTCGACTTCCCAGCCCGGAATGTAGAAGTGCAGGCGGTCGAGGTACGCCGAGTCGTGGTAGCTCTCGGGCAGCTCATCGAACAGGTCGGAGTGCTTGAGCATGTGTGGCACGTTGTGGGAGGTGTTGCCCACGAAGACCATCGATGCCTCGGCGCCCAAGGTTTCCACACCGCGGGAGAACGACTTGTTCGCCATGTAGTTCTTCATGATGTCGACGAGCGCCTTGTCAGTGCGCTTCTTCTTGCCCGCGAACTCGTCGAAGGCCACGACATCCCAGTAGCCGACCAACCCGATGCGGCCGTTGGAGTTGTTGACGAAGAGCTTGGGGACGGTGACCTCTCCACCAGAGATCAGCATGCCGTGCGGAGAGAACTCTGAGAAGATGTGCGACTTGCCTGTTCCCTTGGGGCCGAGCTCGACCAAATTGTAGTTGCGCTCGACGAAGGGTATTAGCCGAACGAGCTGGATCAGCTTGGCGCGTCGGCCGAATAGCTCGGGGTTGAATCCGATGGACTGGATCAGTAGATCAATCCACTCATCGGTGGTGAACTCGCGCCTCGCAGAGGTGTAGCTGTCGAAGTCGAAGTTGGACAGCTGAATCGGCTTCAGCGATCCGAGTTGCCAGGGCACCACGCGGGCATCGTCGAAGTGGAAGTAGTCGATGTCGCAGATGCACCAGACGCCCCCGACGAGCAGCTTGGGGTGTGCGTTGACGGTGGCCGACTCCACGATCACGCCCTTGATGCCGAGGTTGGAGAACTCCGCTTCGTAACGGTCGTCCTTGTCGTTGAGCGAGACGGTGACCTTGTCGATGATCTTGTAACGACCGCGCTCGCGAATGGTCGACTTCACCAACTCCGACTGGTTCCGGTGAACGTAGTGGTCGGCGAGGATCTGACGGACCGAGCCAATGCCGGCCTGGATGGTGGCCTCGTCGTCGGAGGCGGCGTACTGGCCGAGCAGGTACTCCAAGACGTACGAGGGCACGATCGCGTTGCCCTTGACTGCCTTGACCAGGTCTTTGCGAACAACCACGCCAGCGAAGTGCCGGTTGATCTTCGTGTCGAGGGCTGTCTGCTCCGGGGTCTGATCCGTCGCTTCCTCGCTCACGAGGCCATCGGGGCGGTCTTCGAGGTCCTGCTTCTCGCTCATTCGGTTGCCTCCAGGCCGGGGATCTTCTTGAGGGCGGTACCGAACTTCGGGTAGTTCGTCTTCACCCCGTCATCAAGGTCGATCGCGATGTTCTGCGAAGCCAGCGGATAGAGCACGTCGTGCTCGTACTCATTGAGCTCCAGCAAGATCGCGCGAAGGCGGTCGGCTTCCTTCGCGTTGTTGGAGCGCTCGGCGTGCTCAAGGCTGGCCTTGAGCTTCGCCTGGAACTCACGCAGGTACTCGTTGAGCACGGTGGACACGGTGGACTGCGTGTAGCGGTGCATGTAGATGAGCGCGTTGAACGAGCCCCTGGGGCTGGAGAACAGCCAGTAGATCGGCCGCTTCTTGTAGCGCTGGACGTGATCCTTGTAGAAGGACTTCACGAAGTAATCGCGGAGGTTCTTCACGCCCAGCGACTCGGTGACGAAGCGCAGATTCTCCTCGAAGTGCTGCTCCCCGAACGCCGTGCGAAGGAACTGGCGGAACCGCTCGACGATGTCGTCCTCGAACCAGTCCCCGTCGACGATTGGGATGACGTTGTCCGCATCCGGCATGAATGTCGGCACCGGAACCTTCGACAGATAGTCCTGCAAGGTCGCACCCTGATCAGCAAGGATCAGCCCCGGCTCATCGAGGCTGTAGCGCCCAAACATGCAGCCCACTCCGTAGGAGACAAGGTCCGCCACTACCGAGGTCGTCCGGGCGCCCAACGCCGCGGCTCCACCTGCTCGGGGGAAGGAATGAGCTGGGTTTACCGCGAGTGAAACCACGCGATCGCGGTCGGCCTTCCGGAACCAGTCAGAGATTCCGTCAGGGTCGGCCAAAGAGTCCACCGCCTCTTCAATTCGGCGCAACTCATCCGTGTCCTCATCCCACTGCCTAACAAGCGTCCGAAAGAGACTGCGAGCGGGCTGGCTGACGCCCGCCAGGCCAACGAGTTCGTTACCGACGAAGCCCGACGAGGTCTCGGACCTGTCGAAGTCGTGCCGAGACAGCTCGACCGCACGCGCCGCAAGGCGCGCCATCTCTTGGCGGTCAAATTCGGTGACCGGAATCCTTGCCACGTCACCCACTTGAGCGTGCATTGTTGAGTTGAGCACCGAGAGGTACATCTGGAACACCCGAGAGTTAGCGAATCCCAGTACCCACTCGATGTCTCCAGATTCTGGGTAGAAGCAATGGCCAGAAATATCATGGAAACTGCCATGTGGCGCAAGGCGCGCGCTGAAGTCTCCGCTTGTCAGATCCGTCCACGTGACCTTCGGAGCCATCCCTCGGTCGATCGGAAGGATGGTTGCGTTCCGCTGGCTCAGGACGTGGCTTGGCTGTCCGTTGTAGTGGAGCACGAGCTCAACGTTGCCGTACCAGCGCCGGAATGGGCCGCCCTTGATATAGGTGATCCATTTCGAGCCGGCGGCGAGAGGTGCCAGCGCTTCAGACGCCGATACCTCCCACCACGAACGGAGGAACTTGGCATTGTTTGACGTCTGCATTCCGACACGAGGCGAGGCAATCTCGCCGAGCGCGGGCAAGTCCACAAACGCTCTGCGAGCTGCTTCAGGAAGCCAATACGCGAACGGGCTTCCCGGGATGGAAGCGAACGAATCTGCCTCGACCAGGAACGTGCGCTCGCCACCATCCCCAGCTGCGGCCGTCCGGAGTGCTTCAGACTTCTGAGCCTCGGTACTAAGGTCCGTGAGCCGAACGAACGTTGCAACCTTTGTCGCTGCGCCGGACTCAAGGACGAAGGCGACGGTCGAAACGACCTCGCCACCGATGCTGTCAAACGCACCCGTCCCGAGGTGGGCGAGGGTGACCAATTCGGAATCGGCAAGGATGCCAGCGCGAAGTCCTTCGTACGTCGTCAGCGACATCCACGACTGCATCGTGATCATCGAGATATAGCCACGGGACGCAACAAGTCCCAGTAGCCGCGCGATAAAGGCAGCGTAGAGATCGGCCTTCGCGCTCGGATACCGAACCTTGAGGAAGGACTGGAGAAGTTCGGAGGCATTCCGCTGGCCCATATAAGGCGGATTTGCTACGGCCACGTGGTAGCGCTGAGACAACACAGTCGCCTGCCAGACCACGCGGTGAGCCCATTCGATCGCGTCAGCCACCAAAAGGTCACCGCCGTCGTCGAGGGTTGCGAGGTGAGCCTCTAGCCTCGCGGTCAGAGCGGGATCGGGCTGAATCAATGCTCCACAGGTGTCAGCCTCGGCGAACTGGTTCCAGAACGCCTCCTCCGCGTGACGGTCGCCATCCTTCGTGACGAGGAAGGCCAACTCCTCGGGACTGAAGGTGATCGGCTCGATCACGCAGACGTTCGGCTCGACCGTCTTGTTGAAGAAGGTGCGCTGCTTGCCGCGAGCCTTCATCGTCAAGGCGAACGCGGCAAGCGCGCCGGCGCGCGGGTCGATCTCGGTGCCGTACAGGTTGTGAGTGAGGATCAGGCCAGGGATCTCGCCGGGGCCGTAGCCCTCCTCCTCGTAGATTGCGTAGAGCAGGTCGAACGCATAGGTCAGCATGTGGCCGGAGCCGCAGGCGGGGTCGATGACCTTCAGGTCCTCTGGCTTGGCGATCTTGAGGAAGTCGGTCTCCTCCTCGACCGGGGCGATGTAGTAGTCCATCTGGCTGGCCAGGCCCGAGTTCGGGCGGTTGAGCATCCACAGCCGGCCGAGGGAGTTCTCGACGAGGTACCGGACGATCCAGTGCGGGGTGAAGAGCTGGGTCGCTGCGGGGATCTCGTCCGCGCCGGCCTTCTTGTTCTTCTTGAACCCCGCGAAGACCTCGTCCTTCCGCTCCGAGAGGTAGAACTGGTAGAGCCAGCCGATGACCTCAACGTCCTTGCACACGGCCTCGGTCAGCACCTTGACGGAGCGGTTGAGCACAGAGTCGTCGGCGAGCAGGTTGGCTGGGATCAGCAGCTCGGTGAAGTCACCCTCGCGCTCGAACATGAACGGCATGGCCTTGTTCCAGTAACGGCAGTAGTCCGCCAACAGCAGGGCGTACGCCTCACCCTGCGGGTCACCACTCGCGCGCGTGCCGTCCAGCAAGCCGGCAACGGCCTTACGGGTCGCGTCCCTGACAACGTCGGCGTCAATGACGCCGCGCTTGGCCTCGGCGAGGATCTCGGGCTGACCCACCTCCACTCCTGCCAGAGGCGACACAACGCCGATCCCCGTATAGCCGTTCGCGTCCATGAAGCGGAGCGCGACGATCCGGTTGAACCAGGTGTAGGCGACCCTGTCGGCCACCGCAGCGCGACCCTTGTCCCCACCACCGGCAGCCGTGACTGCCTTCTCCAAGGCGGCCACCGCCCTCGCCCGTTCCACCCGCTCCGACGATCCGGACGCCAGCACCGCGGCGATGCGCGCGGTGACCTCACGGATCAACCCCTTACGAGCCCACGTCGCGAAGTTCTTCAACTGTGCAGTCTCCATGCCGGCCCTAGAAGTCGAAGTCCGAGGTGAAGGAGCGCTTGAGGGTGTAGATCGCCTTCTCGTAGACGCGCCACTGGTTCGTGTTGGGGATCCGCTCTTCGAGCCGGAACTCGACGGCCCGGTTGTTGTAGTCGTTGGCATCCTTGTTCAGCAGGAGCTGGATGCTCTGGTACCGGTTGCGCTGCTCGCCCGAAGCGGAGTCGAAGGTCAGCTCCGGCTGAGGATCGTTGGAGATCAGCGTCTCCCCAACGTAGAGGCCAGCTCGCAGCACGCGCGCCTGAACCTTGTCGCTGACCGGTTCGGACTGGAACAACTTCACAACAAGCTGCCCGGTGGTGATCTTGTCGGTATCGGGCAGCACCTTGACGTTGACCAACCGGGTATCGCTCTTGCGCTTCTTGTTGATCGCGAGCACCGGAACGACGACCTCCTGCAAGGTCGCTCCCCCGTGCACGAATCGTGTCCCCCCGCCGGGCAGGCGGAGTCGGTGGATCGACTTGGGGATCTGCACCTCGATGTCGCTGTCGAGCTCGAGCTGGACTCCACTGAACGTGGTGAACGCGAAGTCGACCTTGAGTCCGTGACCAAGGACGTAGCGCTTGTTCTTGACCAGGATCTTGTCTCCGTGGGGCGCCTCAGAGAGGAAGAACTGCTGGGGCAGCTCGTCGTCTTGGAACAGGAACCCATGGTCGGCGGTGACGAAGATGTTGGTGGCGTTGGCGTTCGCCGCCTTCTTCACCAGGTCGACCAACTCGCCGAGCGCCTGCTCAGCGGCCTCAAACACTCGACGCTCGGTGCCCTGCTTGTCACCGGTGGCGTCGATGACGTCGTGGTAGACGTACAAGACGCGGTTGTTCCTGAAGAGCTCACGCCGTTCCTCCGGGCTCAGCGCCTTGAAGTCCTCGGCCTGGATCGCCGTCCCGCCGACCGTCTCCAGGATCCTTTTGCGGAATGCGGTCCCGTTGGTCGGCTGGTCATCAGCAAGGACAGTCTTGCCGTCCGGCGAGTGCTTGAGCGTCCGGTGCGGCAAGAGGGCCGCCATCCCCAACTGCGTGTAGCTGGGCAGGACACCCAGAACAGCCTCAAGTTCCGCGTCGAATCGGTCCTCCTGCCGTATGCGCGAGCCCAGCTCCTCGGCGACCTCATAGCGGAGCGCGTCGGAGACGATGACGACCGCCTTTTTGTCCTCGCGGACCAGCTGCTCGACGTAGTCGCCGTAGAACGATCTCTGCGACCTGACTGTGGCCGAGCGCCACGACTCGGCTTCATCGACCTGCTTCTGCCACGCATTGCCCAGCTCGTAGACGAACTTGTTGGTGTAGCGCTTCTCGACCTGCTCCCGCAGCGGGTCAAGTGGGTGGGGCCCCTCGAAGGTTCGGCGGGCGTAGGTGAACTGGCGGTAGAGCTGGTCGATGCGGAACCACTCGCTGCGGTATAGCTCCAACGCCTCGTCGAACGTCGAGAATGTGAAGTCGATCGTGCTCAGCTCCGACATCAGGTCTGCTGCTGCTGCGATGGCCGTGTAGAGCTGGCGATAGCCGTCGATCCACACGCTGCTCTGGCGGGCACGGACCACTTCGGCTACCTCACGGGCGGTGACCGTCTGTTCCGTTACACCGCGCGCGAGGTCCGCGATGATCTTGCGATCGGTTTCCTCGAACAGGTCGACGGCTACCAGCTCGCGGAATCCGGCTTCCTCGGTACTTGCCTTGTAGTCGAGGTCGGCAGACGCGCGCCTCGCCAGGGTCGCGAGTGCCTGCTGGCTGCGTCGGTCGTTTCGGAAGCTCGCAAAGTCCAACTGGATGTTCTGGAGTCCGCCGGGGCGGTCGGACCTAAAGCCATCGATGGCCTTGCGGAAGATCCAGAGAATGAAGTCGTCAATGCTCGGCGAGGTCGCCTCGTAGCCGTAGATCGATGCGACGCCTCGCCAGTAGAAGTCGTCAAGTCCGTAGTCGACAAGCGCGTCGTACTTGGTGCGCAGGCCCTTGGCGTTCTCGATGAGCAGCGTCCGCGTGATCTCAAGAAGGCTGTGCTCCTTCTGTCCGATCACAACGGCGGACATCTTGGCGCGGAGGCGTGCCGCGTCATCGTCAGGCGTCAGCAGTGCCTTGATGCTCTGGACGCGCTTGCTGGCGTTGAAGAACTTCTCGTGGGCCTGCACGACTTCGTCGATTCCGTCTGCGCCTAGACCGAGGTCCTGCGATACGAGCGAGCTTCGGTCGGCGGTGAACACTCCGTAGGCCAGCTCGAGATCGAGGAGCCAGTTGCTTGTGCCGGCGGGCGGCTGACCTCCGCGGTAGACCAGGAACTTGTCGTCAGGCTGCTGGTGGAGCAGACGGTGCTTGATGCCGTACTCGTCATTCGCGACACGCAGAGTCGTGACTCCCGGCAAGTCGAGGCCATCGAGGTCCGAGGCGTACTGACCGAGAGGGTCATGCCAGAACACGACTCGTTGGTCCGAGAATCGACGCTCCAGGTGCGGACGGACAGCCGAGACTTCGCTCATACAGTCGCCTCCAAGCCCACGATCTTCTTGAGGGCAGTGCCGAACTCCGGGTAGTTGGCCTTAACACCGTCGTCGAGGTCGATGGCGAGGTTCTGCGAGGCCAGGGGGTAGAGCACGTCGTGCTCGTACTCGTCGAGTTCCAGCAGGACCTGGCGCAGTCGGTCGGCCTCTTTCGCGTTGTTCGAACGTTCGGCGTGATCAAGGCTCGCCTTGAGCTTGCCCTGGAACTCACGAAGGTATTCATTCAGGACCGTGGACACGGTCGACGGCGTGTAGCGGTGCATGTAGATGAGAGCGTTGAACGACCCCCTGGGGCTGGAGAACAGCCAATAGATCGGGCGCTTCTTGTATCGCTGGACGTGATCCTTGTAGAAGGACTTCACGAAGTAGTCCCGCAGGTTTTTGACGCCGAGCGACTCGGCTATGAACCGCAGGTTCTCCTCGAAGTTTTGCTCGCCAAACGCTGCGCGAAGGAACTTGCGGAACCTCTCGACGATGTCGTCCTCGAACCAGTCGCCATCCACGATCGGAATCACGTTGTCCGCATCTGGAATGAAAGTGGGGGCTGGCACCCTCGCGAGGTAGTCCTGCCACGTCGCACCCTGGTCGGCAAGGATCAAGCCCGGCTCATCGAGGCTGTAGCGGCCAAACATGCACCCGACTGCGTACGAGACAAGATCAACCACACGATCAGTCGAGAAGCGCTGTTCCAGGTCGGCTTGACCAAGAGCCACCCCGTAGCGGAACCACGGGTTGGAGTTCAGGGTCACGCGGTTGAGAGGAACGTCAGTGTCGACCTCGCCGTCCAAGCCGTAGGCCTTCGCGATCTCCGTATTCATTTCAGTTTCGAGGCAGCGAACGCGATCCGTCAATGCGAGACCGCCGCGAAGCACGGAGGCAACGGCGTTTTGCACCGATACCTGTCCCACTGAGATCAAGCTCAACGTGGAGAAATCACAAGAGGTCTCCTGCTCATTCCAGTCGTCGCGGTGGATCTCAATCAATTCCCGCGCGGCTGCCACGGCCTCATCAGAAACATCGACAACGGGAAGCTGGGAGATGGTGCCAACCTCTACGTTCAGCGTGGGGGAGATAGCTGCGAGCATCTGTCGCACGACGTTTGAGTTGCAGACCGCCGCGATCTGATACAGGCGATCACTCGCAGCAAAGATCGAAGTACCAGCTACGTCGAACAAAAATCCCTTCGGGAAGTAGCGGAAGGCCGGAATGCCAGTGCCGACCTTCGACCACGAGACCGACGGCAGAAAGTACATCTGCGGACTTCGAATCACGGATTTGGGGCGCTCTGCGAGCAATTCGGCCCCATCGTGCTGCCAGTTCACCACCCAGTCCTGATTCCCGTACCACTTCCTGTACTCACCACCCTTGTTGTAAGGGAACCACTTGTACTCGCTCTGGGCAGCCTCGGCTCGCGTCATACCTCGGCCCAGTCGATCGCCCGAAACCTCGAACCAAAGCCTGAGAAACCGCCCGTTGTCAGCGGTGGCCATGCCCTGTCGCGGCTCACCTAGCGCAATCATCGGTTGGCCCGCGTGGAAAGCCCGACGCATCGCACCCGAGATCCGGAACGCAAGAGGTGCGCCCGGAACCTCTTCGAATTGCGCACTCTGGGCGAAGAAGACGCGCTCGGGGGCCCGCCCATTCGCTGCATCCCGTAGGTGCCGAGACTTGGCGTTGCTACTGCTCGCGTCGAGGTACACATATGCTCCGCCGGTCTCTGGCCGCCCATCCTTAGCAATAACGAATGCCGTATTGGCACCGAAAATGTCCGGATGATTCGAGACGTCGTGCATGTGCACGAAACTGAGGAACGCATGGTGAGCCAGCAGTCGGCGACGAAGCTTCTCGAAGGACTTGATGGTCATCCAGGTGTCTCCTGTGACCATCGCGATGTACCCGCGGGAAACCACCAGCTCGTCGCTGCGCACAACGAAACAGGCATATAGATCTTGCTTCTCGTCCGGATACGAATCCTTGACCCACGCGCTGACTGGAGCGGACATGTTCCCACTCCCCATGTAAGGAGGGTTCGTCACGACGACCGAATATCCCGGCGCCAGGTACTTCGCCTGAGCGACAACGCGGTCTGCCCAGTGAAGAACATCCGCACGTAGCATGTCCCCCCCGTGGTCGAGCGCCTCTAGGTGGCGCTCTAGCCGCACGATGAGCTCTGGATCAGGCCGAACCAATGCTCCGAAGGTGTCGGCCTCGGCGAACTGGTTCCAGAAGCCTTCCTCGGCGTGACGGTCGCCAGCTCCAGTGAGTAGGAAGTCGAGTTCGTCCGGGCTGAATGAGATCGGATCGATGACGCAGATGTTCGCCTCGACGCGCTTGCTGAAGAAAGAGCGCTGACTGGCTCGGGCCTTCATTGTGAGCGCGAATGCGGCGAGAGCAGCGGCGCGAGGGTCGATCTCAGTGCCAAATAGGTTGTGAGTCAGGATCAGGCCGGGAATTTCGCCCGGACCATAGCCCTCCTCTTCATAGATCGCGTAGAGCAGGTCGAAGGCGTAGGTGAGCATGTGGCCGGAGCCGCACGCGGGGTCGATAACCTTCAACTCTTCGGGCTTGGTGATCTTGAGAAAGTCGGTTTCATCGTCGACCGGGGCAATGTAGTAATCCATCTGGCAGGCCAGTCCCGAGTTCGGACGGTTGAGCATCCAGAGCCGGCCGAGAGAGTTCTCGACGAGGTAGCGGACGATCCAGTGCGGGGTGAAGAGCTGGGTGGCGGCCGGGATCTCGTCGGCGCCGGCCCTCTTGTTCTTCTTGAAGCCGGCGAAGACCTCGTCCTTCCGCTCCGAGATGTAGAACTGGTAGAGCCAGCCGATGACCTCGACGTCCTGGCAGACGTGCTCGCTGAGCACCTTGACCGCGCGGTCGAGCACCGAGTCATCGGCGAGCAAGTTCGCCGGGACAAGCAGCTCGGTGAAGTCACCCTCGCGTTCGAACATGAACGGCATGAACTTGTGCCAGTGGTTGCAGTACGACTCCAGCAGCAGCGCGTACGTCTCGCCCTGTGAGTCACCGCTGATGCGCGTCCCATCGAGCAGCGCGGCCACCGTCTTACGGGTCGCGTCGCTGACAACGTCCGCGTCAATGACGCCGCGTTTGGCTTCAGCGAGGATTTCGGGCTGGCCCACCTCCACTCCTGCCTGGGGCGAGACAACGCCGATCCCGGAGTAGCCGGTGGCGTCCATGAAGCGGAGCGCGATGATCCGGTTGAACCAGGTGTAGGCGACCTTGTCCGCGACTGAAGCGCGGCCCTTGTCTCCGCCACCGGCAGCCGTGACTGCCTTTTCCAAGGCGGCAACCGCCTTCGCCTGCTCCACTCGCTCCGACGATCCGGGCGCCAGCACCGCGGCGATGCGCGCGGTGACCTCGCGGATGAGCTCCTTGCGAGCCCAGGTCGCGAAGTTCTTCAGCGGTGCGGTTTCCATCAGAGGGTGATTCGCTTTCCGTCGTTGAGGGTTTGGATGAGCGCGCTTCTTAGGGCGGCGATGTACTTGTCGACGTCATCCTCAGACTCGAGAACGCCTGAAGCGCCCGCAACCGCGATTGTCTTCACGGACACGGTCTGCTTCTTGGGGGCCGGCTCCGGGTCGGGCTCCACGGGGGAAGCAGCGAGACGGTCGAGCAATGACGGGTAGTCACTCGCCTCGAAGTTCGAACCGATCTGGAGGATGAGCGCTACTTGGGTCTCGGTGGCGACGCGGTGGAGCGTGTGGTCGATGCGCTGCGTCACTCGCCGTTGGGCGTCTTCCGTTGCATTGTCGTAGTAGGTGCCGCCAAGCAGCTCGGTCTTGCGACCCTCGATGGCCGCCGTCACCGTCGCTCGGTTCGTGGCAACGATGCCGTCAATCTCCCTCCGAAGGTGATCGGTTGCCTGCTTGAGCTGGGCCATCTTGTTGCCGCGGAACGCGTTGGGGTCGGCGAGAGCGTTCTTGATGGGCTCGTCACTGCCCTGCGGCAGGTAGCTGAGGTTGCTGCTGTGCGTCACAAGGAGCGTCGCCGCCTCGTCGTAGATCGACCTCTGCGCTCCGTGCAGGAACGACTGGATGGGGTCGATCAGGTTCTCCTTGGCTTCGAGCAGGTCGTCGCCGAGCGTGAAGCCGCTGAGGTACCAGTCGTCGGGCTTGCCCACGACCTGTTCGAGGAGGCTGATGGGGCCGCCGAGCTGTTCGACGAACGCGTACCTCGAACCACTGATCGTTGCCTTCAGCTCATCGAGCTTGCCCTTCAGCTTGTCTGCCCCGTGGCGAGCAAGCTCCAGCGGATCCTTGGGGGCGTTGCCCTCGTCGAAGAAGTCGGTGCAGAACTTGCGGAAGCTGGCGACCTTGCGCTCGTCGAAGCTCTTCTGTGGCGCGAGGATCTCGTGACCGTGCTTCTGCGTGTTGCGCAGCGCGTTTCCGACCTCGCTGCGCTTGAGGACGTTGCCATCGACGGTCACGGTGATCTTCGAGGCACCGATCAGCGAGGCCACGATGACCTCGATCGACCCGAGATCCCAGCCGTAGGGCTTCGCCTGGAAGGTGTCGACGATGGTCTTCATCGTCACCTGCTCGCCCTGAGCGTCCTTGCGGAGGATCGTCGCTAAGACCTCCTCGGCGGGCTGGTTGATCTTGAGCAGCGCGTCGGCGTCGAACAGACCACTGTCCGGATTGGCAGCACCCGCGACCTGCTGCTCGCTGTAGGTGACGCCACCGAGCAACTTGAGCTGCGTGTAGGTGCGACTGATGAGTTCCTGGAACCCCTCGGTCACGCGGCCGACTGCATCCTGCGAGGACGCCGGCACATCGGCGGCGTTGATGACGAGGGATGCCTTGCTCACCGCGCTCCGGATCCGCTGGACCAGTTCCTTCTCTCGCTCGCGGTTCAGGGTGGCCTTCGACTGAAGGATCTGCTCCTCGATCGCTGATAGCGAAGTGGTCCGCTTGCGCTTCGTGTACTTGTCGGTCTTGAGCAGCAGACGAAGGTCCGAGAGCAGACGGTCGTCCGGGTCGAGGAGGACCCGGAGTTCGTCCTTGCCCGCGCTGTGCATCCTGATCTGTTCAGGCTCGTACGGGTACTCCGGGGTGATGAAATGGACCGAGAGTTCCTTTTGCGGGCCGTGCACCTGGTCATCGAGCTTGAAGCCGAACGGGAAGTCCTGGCCGTTCTTGGCGTACCTGATCCTGTTCGTCTTGATCACGTCGCCGGACAGGATCTTGAAGAGCTGGGCGCTGACCTCGGAGGCGTCGATGTCGACGTTCTTGATCTCCTCCTCGATCACTTGCTCTTCGTTGGTCAGGTATTCGTAGACGTTCCCGTTGCGCTGGATGTAGGTCTGCCGCTCCAGCTCGGCAAGCGCCTCCTTGACGTCCTCGGCGAGTGCGGGCAAATCGAGGCCGAACCGGTCGTAGACGAGCACGGTCAGGTTGCGCGGGGTGGCCTCGAAGCTGTCGACGTACTTCACGAGGAACAGTGCCTTGAGGAGCCGGATGGCGAGCTGGTTGTCCAGGTTGCGCTCGGCGACGTCGATGGAACGCTGCGCGGCGGACTTCAGGGAGGCGCGGATGCCGGCGAACATGTGGTCGAAGGTGGCCAACGTGCCCACCTCGACGTCGCCGATGTCCTTGGCAACCTGCTGGACGACGCCGAGCATCGACCGCTCGCCGACCGAGCTGTTGCGTCCCTCGAAGACGTTGTGGTCAGAGATGCCCTCGATCGCAGCCTGAAACAGCGGGAACTGGTAGCTGACGAACGGGTAGGTGCCGACGAAGTGTGCCTCGTCGGTGTAGTTGCGATAGGTCTTCGCGCCGTCGACGAAGTCGAAGAGCGTCTTGAAGTTGGCCGACTCGACGGCGTAGATCGCCTGGAGTGCAGTCTCTCCGGTGCCGTTCTTCTCCAGCAGGCGCTTGCGGATGACTTCCTCGACATCCGCGCTGGTGAGCTTCACGCGGGTCTTGAAGCGCGCCTGGATCTTGGAGAAGTCGTTGCCTTGCTGCCGGGTGCGGTCGCCGACGACCTTGTCCATGTCCTCCTGCGAGGTGACCATCACCCAGGCGCGCCCGCCGCACTTGGTGTTGAGGCTCTCGGCAATTGTCTGGAGGTTGAGCATCAAGTGGGTGTTGGAGCCGATGAACTGGCCAACCTCGTCGACGTAGAAGTTGAGGCGGTAGCCGTCGGGCTGCTTGTCGAGCCATGCCTTGACCTCGTCCGCGAAGTCTTCGATCGAGACGGCGTACGACGCCTGGTACTGCTTGATGATGCCGGTGGTCGCGTCACCGTTGATCTCAGCGAATGCGGCATCGATGTTCGCGCCCTCGAGGGCACTCTGCTCCCGACCCTGCGACCACGGGATGCCCGCGATGCGCTCGAACGCCTCCTTGAACGCTTCGTATTGGCCCCTCGTATCGAGGTCCCGCTCAAAGCGCGCGACATGTCCCTGGTTGCCGTAGTAGCCCCGGCTCTCGTCGAAGACCTTCACGAAGACCCTGAGCAAGGCATCGGTCTGGTCCTTGGTGATGAGCGTTGCCTTCTGGTCGATGTTGAACAGGAGGCTCTTGGCTGGGATGCGCTCAGCCTTGGTCAGCAGGGCGGGGAGAAATGCGCCCGTCGCCTTGGACCGGAAGCTCTCGGAGACCTGTGCACGGTCGAACTCCTGACCCTCGACGTCCCCGAGGAGATGCGCGAGCATCTTGAGCAGGTGCGACTTACCGGAGCCGAAGAAGCCTGAGATCCAGACACCGTTGGCGGTGGTGTAGTTCGTGTAGGCCTCAAGAAGTAACTCGAGGCCCTTGGCGGCCTCGTTGGTGAGAACGTACTCCTCAACCTCGGCGCCGAGGTGTGCGGCGTCGTCCGCCTTGATAACGCCCTCGATTGGGCGCTGGACGTCCTTGGCGAAGATTTCGTTCAACTGCATCGGGTCACGCTTCCTGTTCCAGGATGTTCTTGGCTCGGTAGTACTGGTCGTCCTTCAAGCGCCCGAAGAGCACAAGTGAGGACCCGAGGGTGTCGGACTGCTCGTAGCGGCCGGGGAAGAACATGAGCATGGGCTTGCCGGTCACGACGCTCTGAAGGTTGTTGAGCACGTTGTGCGACCGGATGTACGGGAAGACCTCACCGATACCAGTGAGGAAGAAGATGTCGAATTCGCCGTCCTCGATCTTGGCGCGAATCGCCGGCGCGATGTGGAGCTGAGGGTCCAGCATCCCTTGGAGCATCTCGCGAAAGTCGTCCTTGTCCTGGTCTGGTTCGGCCTGGAGGACCCTCTCCCAGACGCCGCGTTCCTTGAGGATCTCGACGGCCAGGTCGTAGAGGTTGACCTCACGCACGGTGATGCCGTGCTTCGTCGAGAGCTTGCTCTTGATGCGCTTCTTCGCCTGGGCCACCGCGAGGGACGCCTCAGGTGGGTAGGAGTAGATGAAGAACGGGACCTCGTTGCTCAGGCCCTCCATCTGGAGGAATCGCTTGCCGCTGAGGACACTGAACAGGTGCTCTTCCTGCTCGTGGAGATCGGCGGCATTCGTCATGTGGTGCCGCCCATCGGAAAGAAGCGGAGGTCGTCAGACAGGGCGTCCTTGAGCCGCGCCGAAAGGACGGCCTGATTGATGCGGTCGTCGTCGGAAATCAGGCCCGCCTCGACGAGCATGCGGAAGACGGTTGAGCGGAGCTTGCGCAAGGTGGTGTCCTTGAGATTGGCCACTTCTTCATGCCAGAGCGCCTTGCCCCGGATGAAACTGTCGAAGTCGTCGTGGTCGAGCGTCTGGGCCAGCACGAGGTACCGCTCGCGTACGACCTCCTCGGCGAACTCGCCGATTAGGTCGTAACGGCGGCAGGCAGCGGCCCACATCAGGTAGCCGCGCTCGGTCGGCGTGGCGTCGATAAGCAGTTCGAGTTCGTCATCTGTGAGCACCGAGAGTCGCTGAGCGACCTCACGGGCGAGCCGGAAGCCCGACGAGCGCGTGCGGGCCTGGAGGAGGTTGTCCTCCTCGATCAGTTCTCGGACCTTCCCCCAGTCCTGCACTCGCAGGTAGAGCGGCGCGGCCACTAGGGCCTCACGCACGAGGAGGGAGCCGCTGGTAAACGATAAGGCGTAGCGCTCCATCGGGCTGATCAAACTAGACACCTCCTCGGCGTCGTGGGCAAGGCCGGCCGCATCGCCCGGCGGTCGGCGTGCTGCGAGCGCGGCCGGCTCTGCTCGGATGCTCCGCTGGTCACGTGCAGGTGCATTGGGATGCTTCGACACCCGTACGCCGTCATGGAGCGGCGCGTGCAGGACGCCCTCAATCGTCGATGTGGCTTTCAGCTCGACTCCTCACCCAAAGTTCTACCGGCGTCATCGATGCGCGCTGACGGCAGCATATGCGGACCGGTCCGTCCCTCATCTCATCGACGTCATCGAGTGGGTGACAGCGGATCTCGGCGGCGAGGATCTAGGTGTACTCGGCCGAGAGGTTGGTGACGCGTAGGCGTTGACGAGGAGGAGAACCTCCGGGTGAGGTGTGGATTGTCGAAGTCCCGCCCGACCCGGAGGTTCTCGTGGCCCACGCTAACGCCCGTCTCAATGTTCATGGTCGCCGTCTGCTGGTCGACCGAGTCCGCCGCCAGGGGTGGGCGGTGGCTCACGCGGCGAAGGCGATGGGCATCTCACGCCAGTGCGCTCACCGTTGGGTTGCCAGGTTCGACGCCGAGGGTCAGGCCGGCCTGTCAGACCGGTGTTCGGCGCCGCATTCCAGCCCGCGACGCACCGCGGCATCGGTCGAGGACGCAGTGGTCGCGGCCCGGCGTGAGCACCGGCGCGGTCAGGACTGGATCGGGCCTGAGCTCGGTGTCCCTGCTCGAACGGTCAGCCGGATCCTGCGCCGCCACGACCTGCCCTACCTGCGTGACTGCGACCCGCTCACCGGCGAGGTGATTCGCTCCTCCAAGACCGCCGCGGTGCGCTACGAACGCGACCGTCCCGGGGAGCTGGTCCACGTTGACGTCAAGAAGATCGGCAAGATCCCCGACGGCGGTGGGTGGAAAGCGCACGGCCGCCAGATGGGCTCGACCGCGGCCAAGAAGAAGGCCCGGATTGGGTACGACTACGTGCACTCCATGGTCGATGACCACTCCCGACTGGCGTACAGCGAGATCCTGCCCGACGAGAAGGGCCCCACCTGCGCCGCGTTCATCCTGCGCGCCGCCGAAAACTTCGCCACCCACGGCATCACCGCCATTGAGCGGGTCATCACCGACAACCACTACAGCTACCGCAAGAGCAACGACGTCAAGGACGCGATGACCACCCTGGGCGCCCGGCACAAATTCATCCGCCCGCACTGCCCCTGGCAGAACGGGAAGGTCGAGAGGTTCAACCGCACCCTGGCCACCGAATGGGCCTACCGGCAGGTCTTCACCAGCAACACCGACCGCGCAGCCGCCCTTGCACCCTGGCTCAAGCAGTACAACACTCAACGACGCCACACCGCTCTGGGCGGACTCCCACCCATCAGCCGCCTGTCACCAACGTCGTGACCGAGTACATCTAGGGACGTCAAGCTAGGACTCGTCTGCGGCATCGTCTCGATCAACGATGTTGTTGATCAACGCGGCACAACGTTTCGCAGCCTCCAGCATCTCTGCGCGCATCTGCGCGATGACCTCGTCCACCTCGCCACGCCTGGGCCCGAGGCGCTCCTCTAGCGGCACGTACCCGTGACGGGCCTGGTGCGCGAGGACCCTCTGGTGCGCCGCCGCCCGATCGATAGGCCGCTGTGTCGTCGCCAGCCACAGCTCGAGCGACTTGCCACGCTTCTCGGTGTTGCAATCCTGGCATGCAGGTACGACGTTTCCGATGACGTTCTCGCCGAGATCGGTCTTGTTGATCGGCACCACATGGTCGATCACCACCTTCACAGATGCTGAGAAGGACGCCTCGCAGTAGATGCACCGCGACCCGAGAGCCCGGATGGTCGCCTGCCAGTCCGACTGGCTCGGACCTGCACCCGTCAGGTCGAGCACCGTGCGCACGGCGAGGTTCTGCGCGTCGCCGATGGGATAGCCCTTGAGTGTCCCCCCGACCTGCACTGTTCGCGTGCCGCCCACCGTTATGTCGGTCGTCGCGCTGCGGGCCACCTCGGCGGCAACCTCGACGTCTGTTGTCCCGACGGGTATCAAACCGAGGCCGACCAGGAGGTCGGTGATCGCCCCCCGCTGATCCTCGTACCACTGGCTGGTGACACGGAGCGAGTCTCCGGCAAACGGGTGCTCGGCCTTGTAGAAGCGACGGTCAGAGTCAGACCCCAGCTCAATGCCCGAGGAGAAGCAGACCAGGCCGTGACTGTTGCTGCGAGTCCCGAGAGTGGCCTTGGACCACGTCGGGTCGAGAGCGTTGGCTAGTGCGTCCGTATCCGCCACGAGGGAGGCGACGATGTCTCCGGAGAAGTGCTGGACGATCTTGCCCACGCCCGGCCATTTCGACTCGTGAGGCGTGGTCGAAGCCTCCTCCAGGAGCTGCAACGCCTGTGTGAAGCCCGCATTCGGTCGCGCACTCGGCAGAGCCCCGCACACCCCCTTCGACGCGGTCTCGTAGTCGACGCCTCGCAGCATCGCGTAGGCGATCCCGACCGTGGGCGTCCGCGACTGCGCGGCGACGCAGTGCACGAGCACCTCGTGCCCCTCGTCGCGCAACGCCGCGACGGTGGCGGCCACGTCGCTCAGGATGAAGGCGAGGTTGCGGTTCGACTCGGCAGCAGGCTCGTCGATGAGGCGGAAGACGACGTGCTCGACGCCCTCCGGGACCTGGGCGTAGCCGACGAGGCAGAGGCTGACCACGGCGGTGATCTCCTCGGGCAGGTCGTCGAGCGCCGTGACGTTGCCGAGCCACACGCCTTCGTCGAAGGGGTGCCGCACGAGCACCGCACCGCGGTTGTACCCCGCGTACGGCAGGTAGTCGAGCTCGGGCCAGCCGTGATGGGTGGACCGGCCCCCGGTCGCGGCGAGGTGGGCGAGCTCGACGAGACGCTCCCCCGTCAGGCCCGGGTACCCGTGGAGCATCCGGCGCCACCGGGCGGGCACGGCCGACGCTCCCCACCGCGCTCCGAGCAGGCCGCCGGCGATCGCAGCGACCGTGTCGGTGTCGTCGCCGATCGCGATGGCCGCGGCGAGCGCGTCCTCGAGGTGCTGACGGGGGTCGTCCTGCGGCACCGGGGTGTGGTGGATCGCCGACCACGCCGCCTGCAGGGCCGTGACGACCCATCCGTTGGGGGTGAAGCGCCCGGGCGGCCCCGCTTCGGCTTCGGCGATCCGCTCGGACCAGTACTCGACAGCCTCCGCCTCGAGGTGCTCCAGGCCGACGCGCACGTCGATCTGTGCGGTGAGCACCGCGTGCCTGATCGCGTGCGACCACAGGGCGCACGCCTCCCCGGCCCGGGGGTCGGCGTGGGTCAGCCGGCTCACCGCGACCGCGGCCTGCGTGAGCGCCGTGGGGTCGTCGAGGTGGCGAAGGGCGACCGGCGCCGTGCGCATGAGCGACCCGTTGCCCGCGGTGTGGCCGGTCCGAGCATGCAGCTCGTCCGAGATGGCGGTGAGAGTCGCCCCCGTCGGATCAGCTCCCCCGGCCCGCAACACCTTGCGGGTCTGCGTCCCGATGTCCGCCGGACCCGACTCGTACCAGGTGCGGAAGCGGCGCGCGATCTCGTCGAGCGCCTCGTCCGAGCGCAGGTCGACACCCGTGGACGCGACGTCGAGGACGCACCACGCCATCGTCGTGTCGTCGGTCCACTCCCCCTTCGCGAATCCGCCGAGCCCGCCACCGATCATCTGCGGCCCGTCCGGACCGACCCGCGCCGTCCCGAACTCGTACCCCGCGCCGAGCGCGTCACCGGCGGCCGTCCCGAGGACGGTCCCGCAGGCGCGGTCCATCTGCTCCGTCGTGAGCCGCACTCAGCCCACCTCCCCACGGGTGCGCAGGGCGAGGTCGCCACGGATCCGGGCCACCGCCTGGCCGAAGTCCGCGAGGGTCTGCTCAACGTGGGCCGGGACGTAGGGGCAGGCGGGCAGCATGACGCGCATCCAGACCTCTCTCTCGTGAGGGAAGAGCGTGAAGGTCCGAAGGTCGCGGTTGAGGAGCGCGAGCTCGGTGGCGGTCGCATGGCGCGAGTGCACCCCGTGGACGAGGCGGGTGAAGATCATCACGCTCGCATCCTGGTGCCAGACCCGCACCCACGCACGGTGATCGTCGAGATCCACGACGAGATCGCCGTCCCCGTCGACCTCCGGGGCCGCGCCGGTCACCCCTTCGAGCGTCTCCCTGACCACCGCGAGGAGGTGCTCCCGGTCCTGCGGCTGCACGACCGTGGTCGTCACGAGCGCGGGCACGGCTGGCTCCTCCCGCACACCCGCCGAGGCGACGAGCGGGAGGAGGGTCGGCAGGGTCTGGGAGGACGGACCGGACACGCGGAAGGTCCACAGGCTGGGGTGGGGCAGGCCGTAGCCCTTCATCGCCAGGACGATCTCGTGGGCCAGCTTGTCGGCGTTGCGCGTCGGACGCGTACGCCGCCAGTCCACAGAGCTGTCGTCGTTGCCCGACCGTCCCCGCAGCCGCAGCGACGCGCTGACCCGGCCGTGCACCGAGTGCGAGGTGAGCAGCGCGTCACCGGTCATGGCCACCCGGACCCGCCGCCCGTCCTGCGAGGCGAGCAGCCGGATCGACGGGAGCCGCTCGCCCGAGTCGGTGCCGGCCACCTCGAGACGCAAGGTGTCGCGCTGGCCGGACGACACCGCGCGCTGCGGCAGACCGGTGAGGTACGTCGTCAGCCCCGCCTCCACCCGCTGCCAGATCGCCTGCACCTCCGGCGTGTGGTCGAAGGGGGTCCGCGCGGCACCGCCCCCAGCTCGTGAATCGGTCATCTCGGCCTCCGCTCCGCGAGTCCCCCCGCTTTAGCATCCTTGTGTCGCTATCTATTAGAGCACATCGTCGCTAAAGTTGACCCGTGTCCCTGACAACTGCCTCCCTCGATCACTACCCGCGGCCCGGCCTGACCGTCGACCTCGCGATCCTCACCGTGACCGGTGCCGACACCGACCCGGTGCTGAGACTGCTCGTGCAGGACCGTGAGTCGCCTGCGGGCCGAGCGCTGCCGGGGGGCTTCGTGAGAGAGCGGCAGACGGTCGCGCAGACCACGCTCGACGTGCTCAGCCGCAAGGTCGGCGTCGAGCTCGGGACCTCCGTGGCACCTCGGCTGCTGCGCCTCTTCGACGACCCGCGACGAGACGACCGCAGCTGGGTGATGTCGGCCGCCCATGCGTTGGCGTTGCCGTCGTGGGCGCTGAGAGGGGCGAAGGGAGATCTCGTCCCGGTCCTGCCGGACGGCTCGCTCGAGGGCGAGGAGGGCCTGCTCTTCGACCACGACGAGATCGTCGCCGCGGCGGTCGAAGACATGCGGTCGCGTTACGAGTTCCGCGGGCGACTGGTGGGGGTCTCTCCCGATCCGGACGGGTTCTTGCGCGAGCCCTTCACCCTCCATCAGCTGCGCAAGGTGCACGAGGCCGTCGTCGGCGAGGAGATGCACAAGGACAACTTCAACCGTCGGATGAAGGAAGGACTTCAGCCCTTGGTCGAAGGGGGCGCGTTCGTGTCGTCCTCCGGTTTGCGGGGGCGGCCTGCGACGTTGTATCGAAAGACAGAGTGACGGTCAGGCCCTAGGTTCTCGTCATGACGACCACAGCGCCTCACCATCTTGTGAACGACGACCACTCGCAGACCGCGGGACACGTCTTCGTCATCCACGGATCGCTCGAGGACGTGACCTGCGACGCAGTTGTCATCCCGACCGACACCTCGTTCGGGGTACGACGTCACTGGTCGGACGTCACCGGGCCGGCCGCTCCGGTCAAGCCCGCGAGGTGGGCTGAGGACCATTTCGGGAGAGCGGCCCAGGAGACGACCACTGCCGCCTGGTACATCGACGTCACGGACCGCGATCACGCAGCCCCACCTGAGCTCATCGCCGGCCGGGTTCGAGCGGCCGTCGAGGCGATCTCGCGTAGTTTTCGCACTCCTTGGTTGTCTCCCGTTCGAGGTCGAGCGCAGCATCTCGTCGCGCTGCCGCTGTTGGGCACGGGAGGCGGAGGAGTCGCGTCGACCGACATGGTGGTCGCGCTTCTGTCCGCACTTGGCGAGGTAGTCCGGGACCTGCGCATCGACGTCGCGATCGTCGTCCCGAAGCGGTCGCACTTCAACGCCTTGCAGTGGCAGCGACGCCGGTATCTGGGTGCGTCGGTCGACGACACGATGAGGCGGCTTGGCGAGATGGCCCGACGAGGTGAGCTTGCGCTGATGCTCGGGGCCGGGGTGAGCGCAGGAGCCGGACTCCCGAACTGGGCTGGACTGATCAAGCACGTGGCTGCTCGGGCAGATCGACAAGACATACGAGATCTCGTCAACACGGATGCATTCGACAACCTGCCGATGCTCGATCAGGCAGAGCTCATCGCACGACTCCTCGGCGATCGGGCTCCAGCGGCCATCGTGGACGCTGTGACGGTGGCTCCCCGGACCGATAGTGGCTCAGATGGAGAGGGACCCGACTACACCGCCAAACCGGTCAAACCCGCACTGAGCCACTTCCTGCTGGCCGGACTTCGGTGCCGTGAAGTCGCGACGACGAACTACGACCTCTTGTACGAGCGCGCCGTGAAGTCTCAGACCGATGGTTCTCTGAAGGTTGCTGCCCTGCCGTATGACGTGGTCGCACCCAACGCGTCATGGATTCTCAAACTTCACGGTGATGCCGAGCACCCGAAGGACATCGTCCTCAGCAGGTCGGCCTTCGTGGACTACGACGGCAGCCGTCAGGCGCTGGGCGCACTTTTCCAGGCAATGCTCATGACGCGCCACGTCCTCTTCGTCGGGGTCTCGTTCACCGACGACAACGTGCTTCGGCTCACCCACCACGTGACCAAGAGCCGCAAGGGGATCCTGGGCACGGCGCTTGCCCTCGAGACTGACATTGCGCGCAAACGGCTGTGGGAAGACACCGTCACCTGGATCGGGATGGAGGTACCCGAAGACATCGAGGCAGACAAGGAGGCGCGCACCGCCTGGCAAGCCCGGTCGATCGAGGTCTCTCTGGATCAGGTCGCGATGTGGGCGGTCAGCGAGTCAGAAGTCCTCCTGGACAAGGAAATCCTTGACGACTCGGCCAACCCATTGGGGCTTGACGACGAACAGCTCACCGCCACCAAGGCCGGTCGGCACTGGACCTCCTACATCAGCTCGACGGAGTAGATGGCGCCGCACCCTCAGCCACGAGGTTGATCATGACCAGCTACGTGCTTGAGCCCTCACGGCCTGGGAGTCGTGGTCGACACCACATTCCGCGGCGACCCTCTCGAGGTGCATGAGCGACTTCTTGCTGGCCTTGCCGCGCACCGACACGGTCGTGACCGCGGCACTGTGCAGTGGTTCGAGGTCTCCCGTGGCGTCCTCGAGCATCCGCCAGACACGATCGCGATCGATCTCGATGACGTCGCGCAGCTCCTCGAGCTCAGCGTCCGCGGTCCCTCTGGCCCTCAGCTCTTTAGAGACGTAGTTGAGGAGACCGTGCTGGTTGCTCGTCGCCGGACCGTCCGAGGTCGCCGCCGCCCACATGATCCAGGGCAGCTCACCGTGATGCTCAGCGCTCTCGACGATCCGCGAGGCCGACTCAACCAGCCTGGCTTCGTTTCGGAAGATCTCCAGTGCATGGTTGCCGGCGGTCCTGGTCGTCCAGTAGTTGACCCCGACGGAGAGCGGCACGCCCACCACTGGGATGGCGAACTTGATGACGTTGCGCTGGAGCAAGTGCCTTCCCACGACGGGGAGACTCCTGGCAGCCGCCAGGGTGCTCCCGCTGAAGAACTTCTTGACCACTGGCCGCACGACGACGGGCACCCCCTTCAGGACAGCGCCCCCACCAGCTTCGCCGGACTTGATGGCGAAAGCGATGCGGATCAGCTTCCACAGGTCGTCAGGGTCGTCCATGTCCAGGGGCACCCGGTAAAGGACTGCGATGTCGTGAGCAAGCCTGAGCTGGAGCTGCGAGGTGTACACGAGATCGACCGCGAAGCTGGCACCGCCGGCAGGCAGCGTCAGAGGAGACGCTCCACCGCCGCTGCCGATCGTCGCCGCAACGGCTCCGGTGTACGCAGCGGCGCTCAGACCACCTTCGACGCCGGCGTAGCGAGCCGCCATCTGAATCCGTTCGCGGACTACGGCGTCCGCCGGGAGGTCGGGGTACTTGCGGCGGAAGTACTCGGCGTCGACCTCCTCGACGTACTTGTTCAAAGAGAAGGTCAGCAGCTTCGCGAACCAGTTCCCTTGACGCAGGTCCTCCATCGACAGGTCCTTGACGAACCCACGCACGCGTTCGACCTCTCGGCGCACGACCTTCTCGTCCTCGGACGAGGCCTTGGTCTCGACTTCCCCTGCCTCCGACATCGCTGTCCTCTTCCCCATCCCGCCCGAGATCGCCTCTGCGCCTCGGCTGCTGCCCGCAGCATAGGTGGATCCCCCACCTGATCTGCCCAAACGCCAGACGCACCGTTCACACTGCATCTACGCTCACCTCATGCGCCGCACCCTCGCCACGCTCACCGCGTCTCTCGTCTGCCTCACCCCCGCCGCCGTCGCGCTCGCAGCGCCGGCCCCGACCACCGCGTCCGCCGGCGTGAAGGTCTACAAGAACTGCACCGAGCTCAACAAGACCTACAAGCACGGCGTCGGCAAGGCCGGCGCGCGCGACAAGACCCGGAGCGGCACCAAGCCCGTGACGAACTTCCGGATCAACACCAAGGTCTACAACGCCAACAAGAAGCACGACCGCGACAAGGACGGCGTGGCCTGCGAGAAGCGCTGACCCAGCCCGGCGCGCCCACCACGCGCCGCCGCTGGTACCCCTTCGTCACTGTCACTTGGGCGCTCCTCTCCCTCACCGGGTGCGGGGCGCTGAGCTCCGTGTCGGCACCCGAGGTGACCATCACCGTCTCGGCGCCGCCGGCGACCTCGACGACCCGGGCCACTCCCCCTTCGCCGACGACCTCCTCCCCCGCCCTGGCCGTCCTCGCGACCCTCCCGGTCAAGGGGCGTGCACCCAAGACCGGGTACGACCGGGCGATGTTCGGGCAGGCGTGGAGCGACGACCACGCGATGAGTGGCGGGCGCAACGGCTGCGACACCCGCAACGACGTCCTGCGCCGCGACCTCACCGATGTCGTGCTCAAGCCGGGCACCAACGGCTGCGTCATCCTCACCGGGGCGCTGCGCGACCCCTTCGGCGGGTCGGTCGTCGGCTTCGAGCGCGGGCCCGGCACGTCGAGCCTCGTCCAGGTCGACCACCTCGTCGCGCTCTCCAACGCGTGGCAGACCGGCGCGCAGCGCCTCACCGTGCGGCAGCGCCAGGACCTCGCCAACGACCCGCTCAACCTGCTCGCCGTGCAGGGTCGCCTCAACGCGCAGAAGGGCGACGGCGACGCAGCCACCTGGCTCCCGCCTCGCAAGACCTTCCGCTGCACCTATGCCGCCCGCCAGGTCGCGGTGAAGCAGCGCCACCACCTGTGGGTCACCGCTCCCGAGCGGGACGCGCTACGACGCGTCCTCACGACCTGCCCGGGCCAGCGGCTGCCGACGGCAGCCTCGACCGCCGTCCCGCCCGTCGACGGGGCGAAGGGCGCCACCTCCCCTTCGCGGCAGCCGTCACCGGTCGTGCCCACGCCGACCTCCTCGCCCGTTCCCACAGGCACTGTGAGCTACGAGAACTGCGACGCCGCCCGTGCTGCGGGCGCCGCACCGCTGCACCGGGGCGATCCCGGATACGCCTCGAGGATGGACGGCGACGACGACGGGGTCGCTTGCGAGTAGCCGACCGCGTCGCGCGAGCACTGCACCTACCTGGCCGCCAGGGCATCATGGCCCACACGCAGCTGGCCGAGCGAGAGGAGCAGCGATGAGCGAGCCGAGTCGGAAGGGGTGGGTCGCCCAGTACCTGGAGGACAAGCGTGAGCCCCTGATCATGCTCTTCGTGTGGATCCCGCTGCTGGCCGCCGTCCTCTTCGGCGGCCTGCTGCTCGTGGTTTTCGTCTCGACGCAGATGTGACCTGGCGTCGCGGAGTGGCTTCGAGGCTCAGGCCCTGGCGGGCCCTCGCACCTCAGCCAGCGACCAGGACTGGCGCTCACCCCTTCGTGCGGAAGGCCGAGAAGACCTCGTACATGTAGTCGCTGCCCTGCTCGAGGGCCTCGACGAAGATCCGCTCGTTGTTGCCGTGCATGCCGATGAGCTGCTCGTTGCTGATGACGTAGGGGTAGACGCCGTAGCCCGGCACCCCCTTCTCGCGCCACGGGCCCAGGCTCGTGCCGGCCTCGAAGAGCGCCGGCGTGAAGGGTGTGCCCTCGTAGGTCCTGCGCGACGCACCGGACAGCGCGCGCCACAGGTCGGTGTCGAGGTCGGCCGGGGGCGTCGCCCAGGTCTTGTCGAGGCGAGCGAGGGTCTGCTTCTCGCTCTCGCCGGGGGTGCCGACGACCCGGACCTCGACGTCCCGGTGACGCAGCAGCCGGCGCACGGAGGCGACGAAGTCGCGCGGCTTCTCTCCACCGGGGATGCCGCGGCAGTTGATCCGCGTCGTCGCCTCGGAGGGGATGACGTTCTCCTTGTACCCCGCCTCCTGGATGACGAAGGCGTGCGTCGTGCGCAGCAGCGCCCGGTGCAGGTAGGGGTAGTCGGAGAGGTGCTCCACGAGCTTCGCCGCGCGCTCACGCATCCGGTCGTTGCGGGCCCGGAGCAGCAGGCGGATGGCCGCGGCGAAGCGGCGGTCGTCGGTCGCCCTCGCGAGGGCCTCGAAGTAGTCGCGGGTCACGCGGGTGAGGTGCACGGGCGCCTCGTAGCGTCCGAGGTCGCTGATCGCGCGGGACATCGAGACGATCGCCGAGTCGTCGGGGATGGGCTTCGAGGAGTGGGTGGCGGTGCCCGTCGCGACGAGCTCGAGGTTGAAGTAGACCTTGTCCTGGCGGGTCGCCGAGATGAGCATCGGCGAGGTCTTGTCGCTCTGGGCGATGAACCAGCCGCCCTCGGTGAGCACGCTGCCCGCGTCGATCTTCTCCCAGTAGTTCTCGGCCAGCCAGCCCGAGCCGTACGACCCCGCCTCCTCGTCGCAGTCGGTGAGCACGATGATGTCGCGGTCGAAGCGCGCGCCCTCGTCGAGGTGGCGCAGCAGCGCGGTGATCATCGCCGAGTTCGCGCCCTTCATGTCGAGCGCGCCGCGGCCGTAGACCTCGCCGTCGACGACCTCACCGGCGAAGGGGTCGACGTCCCAGTTCTCCCTCTCGACCGGCACGACGTCGGAGTGACCGAGCAGGAGCAGCGGCTCCTGCTCACCGGTCCCGGGGATCCGGGCGATGAGGTGCACGTTGTCGGGCTGCGGGGTGTCGATGATCTCGACGGGCACGCCCGCGCGCTCCCACACGGCCTTGAGCATCTCGGCGTGAGGACGGGTCTTGCCGCCCTGACCGCTGTTCTGCGTGTCGAAGGAGAGCATCCGCTGGAGCAGGTCGAGCGGGTCCATGTCGGCGGCCGGGATGGCCGCGCCGGACAGGGTCGTCGCCGGCTTCGGCGAGCGGGTGAAGGCACCCGCTCCGCCGGCCGTCGCGACGCCGAGGGCGGAGACGCCGATGCCCCCGAGGAAGGCTCGGCGGGGCAGGGTGCTGGGGGTCTTGTCGGGTGTCTGGTCCATCGTCGACTCCTTTGTCGGTGGTCCTCGCAGGCTCCGCCCGACGTCGATCCGGGCGAAGGGGTGACCGCCCGGTAGCGAGGTGAGCGGTCGCCCTTCGCGACCAGCGGCAGCCGCCCTCACCAACCCGTGACCGGCTCGTGGGGAGCCCATGACGCGGTCGTGACCAAGGTCAGGACACCTGGCGTCGTGACCGCGGCGGGTCCACAGTGGAGGCATGAGATGCACGCGGCGGCTGGCCGCAGGACCGCTGACGGCGGCGCTGCTCTGGGGCGGGTGCCTGACGGCGTCGGCGCACCCGTCGACCGCCCGGGCGGCGAGCGCGACGGCGACCTCGCGCGCCGAGCAGGTGCAGGCGGCGATGACCCGGGACCAGCGGATCGGCCAGCTCTTCATGGTCGCCACCCCCGCCGACACCGTGAGCAGCGGACTGCGAGACGTCGTCGCGCGGCAGCACGTCGGCAACGTCATCCTCATGGGTCGCAGCACCCGCGGGGCCGACCACATCCGCTCCGTGACGACGGCCGTGCAGCGGCTGACCGAGCCGAGCGCCGCGACCGCCGGCGTGCCGGCCTTCGTCTCCGCCGACCAGGAGGGCGGGCAGGTCCAGGTGCTGCGCGGCCCCGGCTACTCGACGATGCCGACCGCGCTCGTCCAGGGCACCCGGTCGACCTCGGCCCTGCGCGTCGACGCCCTGCGCTGGGGCACCCAGCTCAGCCGGTCGGGCGTCAGCGCCGACCTCGCACCCGTCCTCGACACCGTAACGACCGCCGACAAGACGACGAACGAGCCGATCGGCCGGTACGACCGCGAGTACGGACCCCTCACCACCACCGTCACGGCGAAGGGGGGAGCCTTCCGCTCCGGGATGGACCGGGCCGGCGTCGCCACGGCCGTCAAGCACTTCCCCGGGCTCGGCCGGGTGCGGGGCAACACCGACACGACGAGCGGAGTGACCGACACGGTGACGACGACGACCTCGGGGGTCATCGCCCCCTTCGCCGCCGCGGTCGAGGCGGGCACCCCCTTCGTCATGATGTCCTCCGCGTCCTACTCGAAGATCGACCCCGACCGCCCCGCGCTCTTCTCCCCCACGATCATCCGCACGCTGCTGCGCTCGCGGCTCGGCTTCGACGGCGTGGTCATCAGCGACGACGTGGGCAACGCCCGCCAGCTCGCCGCGTGGACGCCGGCGCAGCGGGCGACGACCTTCATCGGGGCGGGGGGCGACATGGTGCTCACCGCCCGCACCGACACCCTGCCCGAGATGGTCGCGGCCGTGCGCAGCAAGGCCGCGTCCGACCCCACCTTCGCGGCGAAGGTCGACGCCGCCTCCCTTCGCGTGCTCCAGGCCAAGGAGGACGCCGGGCTGCTCGGCCCGCGGGTCACACCGACGGGCCGCTTCTCCCCCTACCTCGTCGGGCGCGTGCAGGCCTGGCTCGGCACGCCCCAGACGCGGACCTGGGACGCCGCGACGATCCGCTCGCTGCAGTACCGGGTCGGCGCGGCGACCACGGGGCGGTGGGACGCCGCGAGCGTCGGCGCGCTGCAGGACTACCTCGGCATCGCCCGCTCCGGCTCGAAGGGCTGGGACTCGCGCACCGTCACCCAGCTGCAGCGCTACCTCACCACCCAGCTCTGAGCGAGGCGGCGGCGGATACGGGAGACTCCCCAGATGACTGAGCACCTCGCGCCAGTGCTGCACGTCGGTGACGCACGCGCCGCCACGCGGTGGTACGCGCAGCTCGGCTTCGTCATGGAGTGGGAGCACCGATTCGCGCCGGGGCTGCCGCTGTACGTCGCCATCGCGCGTGGAGGTCTTCGTATCCATCTCTCCGAGCACTCCGGAGACGCCAGGCCCGGGACGCTGGTCTACCTCTACGTCGACGACGTCGACGCAGCCGCCCGCGCAGTCGGTGTGACCGAGCTCGACGACATGCCCTGGGGACGAGACGTCGAGATCGCCGACCCCGACGGCAACCGGCTGCGGATCGGCACCGCGGCCGGCGCGGACGGGTCCTGACGACCGTCGGGACCTCCGGATGTCGGGTCGGCCGCTCTCTCCCTTCGCCCTAGGCTGACGCCCGACCGACCGACGAAGGAGCCGCATGGCCGACAACACCCGCGACCTCGAGCAGGGGATCCACGAGGACTTCCGCGAGGAGATGAGCTACGGCTCCTACCTCGCGCTCGACACGCTGCTCGACGCGCAGCGGCCGGTGAGCTCGCCGGAGCACCACGACGAGATGCTCTTCATCATCCAGCACCAGACCTCCGAGCTCTGGCTCAAGCTCGTGCTGCACGAGACGCGCTCGGCGATGGCGCTGCTCGCCGCCGACGAGATGCGGATGGCGCTCAAGCGGATCGCGCGGGTCAAGCACATCCAGCGCACGCTCACCGACCAGTGGTCCGTGCTCGCGACGCTCACGCCGACGGAGTACCAGCAGTTCCGGCCCTTCCTCGGGCACTCGTCGGGCTTCCAGTCCTGGCAGTACCGCGCCGTCGAGTTCGCCCTCGGCAACAAGCACCCGGGGATGCTCACGGTCCACGAGGCCGACCCGCAGGCGCACCAGGTGCTCGAGGAGCTGCTGCACGCCCCGAGCCTGTACGACGAGTTCCTGCGCTACCTCGCCCGGCGCGGGTACGCGATCCCCGAGCACGTCCTCACGCGTGACGTCACCCGGGCGCACACGATCGACCCCGAGCTCACCAGGGTCTTCACCGACATCTACGCCCACGCCGACGAGCATTGGGACGTCTACGAGGCGTGCGAGGAGATGGTCGACCTCGAGGACAACTTCCAGCTGTGGCGCTTCCGCCACCTCAAGACCGTCCAGCGCACCATCGGCATGAAGACCGGCACCGGTGGCAGCTCGGGCGTGAGCTTCCTCCAGCGCGCGCTCGACCTCACCTTCTTCCCCGAGCTCTTCGCCGTCCGCACCGAGATCGGCGCCTGACGACGATGGGAGGTGGGCACAGCCACACCCACGACGCGCCCCAGGTGTCGACGCCGCGCGGCACCCGCATCGCGCTCGCCGTGACCGTCGCCGTCATCGCGCTCGTCACCGTCGTCGGCATGTGGGTGCTGCGTCCGACGGGCGAGGGCCGGCCGGACGTGCGCGAGAGCAGCGCCAGCGGCGTGACGTACCTCGAGGGCGAGGTCGTGTCGGTGACGCCCCTCGACTGCGCAGCCTTCGGGACCGACCCGTCGACGACGACGGGTGCGGCGCCCGCCGGCGCCGAGTGCGGCCGGGCGAGCGTGCGCATCACCGACGGGGCCGAGCAGGGCGGGAGCGTGCGGGTCGACATCCCGCCCGACGCGGTGGGCGAAGGGGTCGGCGCCCCCCTGGTCCTGCTGAAGATCCCCGGGCAGGTCGCGGGCTCGCCGTACACCTACTACGACATGCAGCGCGGTCAGCCCCTGCTCCTGCTCTCGATCGCCTTCGCGCTCGTCGTCGTCCTCGTCGCCCGGTGGCGAGGGCTGCGATCGCTCGTCGGTCTCGCCGTCGCGGCGGCCGTCGTCGTCGGCTACCTCATGCCGGCGCTGCTCGAGGGGCGCAGCCCGGTCGCGGTCGGGCTCGTCAGCTCGGCGGCGATCATGATCGTCGTCCTCTACCTCGCGCACGGGGTCTCGGCGCGCACGACGACCGCCCTGCTCGGGACCTTCGCCGGCCTCGCCGCGACGGCCGGCATCGGCGCGCTCGCGGTGGCACAAGCGCTGCTCACGGGCGTCAGCGGCGACGAGAACGCCGCCCTCCAGCAGGCCGCGCAGCAGATCGACCTGCGCAACCTGCTGACCTGCGGGATCATCCTCGCCGGCCTGGGCATCCTCAACGACGTGACGATCACCCAGGCCTCCGCTGTCTACGAGCTGCACGAGGCGGCTCCCGACCTCTCGCCGGTACAGCTCTACCGCCAGGCGATGCGGATCGGGCGCGACCACATCGCCTCGACCGTCTACACCGTCGTCTTCGCGTACGCGGGCGCCGCCCTGCCGGTGCTCCTCGTCATCAGCCTCGTCGACCAGCCCATCGGGCGGATCCTCACCAGCGCCGACATCTCCGAGGAGATCGTGCGCACGATGGCCGGCGGCATCGGTCTGGTCCTCGCGGTCCCCGCCACGACCGCCCTCGCGGCCCTGGTCATCCGGTCCGGGCAGGGGTCGGGCCAGGGCTCCGGGCGTCACGCGGCCTGAGCCGCATGCTCGGGAAGCCGGCATCAGCCCGGGTTGCACCCCGAGCTGGTGCCAGCTTCCCGGGGCGGTTAGGTCGCCCCCTTCGCCGTCGGGTCAGCGAGCGGAGGCGAGGTACAGGCGACCCGCGCCGGTGAGCCGCAGGGCAGCCGGCTCGGGGACGAAGACCGCGTCCCCGCGACCCAGCGACACCCCTTCGCCGTCGACCTCGAGCTCGAAGCCCCCGTCGACGACGATCGCGACCGCGGGCGAGGCGGTCTCGACGACCGCGTCGCCGGTGATCGTCCGCAGCTCGAAGGGGACGTCGGCCCCGGACCGGACGGACGCGGGCCGGTAGACGAGCACGTGGTCGCCCTCGGGCTCGGGCACGAGGCGGGGCGGCTCGCAGTCGGCGAAGTCGAGCACGGCGAGCAGCTCGCGGACGTCGACGTGCTTGCCCGTGAGCCCGCCGCGCAGCACGTTGTCGCTCGGGCCCATGAGCTCCATCGCGACGCCGGAGAGGTAGGCGTGGATGTTGCCCGCCGGCAGCCACAGCGACTCGCCCTCGTCGAGCACGACGTGGTTGAGCATGACGGCGACCGCGACACCCGGGTCGCCGGGGTGCCGCTCCTCCAGCCGCCCGACGACCTCGAAGCGCTCGGCGTCGCGAGCCGCCGTCGCGCCGAGGTCGGCCGCGAGCGCGGCGGCCACCGGGTCGTCCGAGAGCAGCCACTCGACGCTGCAGTGCAGGCCGTCGTCGCCGTCGAGCAGCTCGAGCCAGCGCTCGTAGGGGGCCGGGTCGTCGGCGAGCGCGCGCAGCGCCTCGACCTCTGCACGCGTGCGCGCCAGCGGGGCGAAGCCGCACAGCGCCTCGAAGCCGTCCTCGACGGCGACGACGAGCTCGGGCTTGGCCTGGGGGTCCTTGTAGCTGCGGTGCTGGGCGTCGCGCGGGATGCCCCGGGCGTCCTCGGCGTCGAAGCCCCGGCGGGCCCGCTCGGCGCTGGGGTGGGCCTGCAGGCTCAGCGGCTCCGCGGCGGCGAGGACCTTGAGCAGGTAGGGCAGCTCCTGGCCAGTGCTGCGCTCCCAGTCGAGCAGGCTCTCCCACGGCGCGGCAACGCACCGGCTGGGCGAGCCCGGGTGCGACCCGAGCCACAGCTCGGCCTCGACCGCGTCGCTCTCCCCCGACCCGAGGACCCGCGAGATGCCGCCCCGCTGGCCCCACGCGTAGTCGCGGGGCTCGTTGCGGATGGGCACGATGGGGATCACGGGCGTCATTGTCACCCATGGACGCCGCCGTGGGCCGATCCCCCTAGGGTGGGCGCGGCACCGCTGCCCCGTCGAAGGAGAGCCATGGACCTGCGCACCCGCGCCGCCGAGCTGGACGCGAGCGACCCGCTGCGCGAGACGCGCGACCTCTTCGTCCCCGCCGGCGGGGGCGACGACGTCGTCACCGCCTACCTCGACGGCAACTCGCTCGGACGCCCCCTTCGCGCCACCGCCCAGCGTCTCGAGGACCTCGTCCGCCGCGACTGGGGCACCCGGCTCATCCGGTCGTGGGACGAGCGGTGGATGGAGCTGCCGACCCGGCTCGGCGACCGCCTCGGCGAGGTCTGCCTCGGCGCGGCCGCCGGCCAGACCGTGGTCGCCGACTCGACGACCGTCCTGCTGTACAAGCTGCTGCGCGCCGCCGTCGCCGCCGACCCCGAGCGCGACGAGATCGTCCTCGACAGCGAGAACTTCCCCACCGACCGCTATATCGCCGAGGGCATCGCCGCCGAGACCGGCGCCCGTCTCGTGTGGGTCGAGCCCACGCCCGAGGAGGGCGTGACGCCCGAGCAGGTCGCCGCGGTCGTCGGCCCCCGAACCGCCGTCGTCCTCGTCAGCCAGGTCGCCTACAAGTCGGCCTGGCTCGCCGACCTGCCCGGCATCACCCGCGTCGCGCACGACGCCGGCGCGCTCGTCCTGTGGGATCTGTGCCACTCCGCGGGCGTCGTCCCCGTCGACCTCGACGAGCACGAGGTCGACCTCGCCGTGGGCTGCAGCTACAAGTACCTCAACGGCGGCCCGGGCGCGCCCGCCTTCGCCTACGTCGCACGTCGCCACCAGGGCCGGCTGCGCCAGCCGATCCAGGGGTGGATGGGGCACGCGCGGGTCTTCGAGATGGGGCCGGGGTACGAGGCCGGCGCCGGCATGCGCTCGTGGATCTCGGGCACCCCGCCCGTGCTCGGCATGGTCGGCATCGAGGACACCGTCAATCTCGTCGAGCGCGTCGGCCTCGACGCCATCCGCTCGAAGGCTGCCGCCCTCGGGGACTTCGTCGTCGACGCCGTCGACGCCCGGCTCGCTGCCCACGGCGTGCGCGTCGTCTCGCCTCGGGACGCCCAGCAGCGCGGCGGCCACGTGACGATCGCCCACCCGCGCTCGCGCGAGGTCTACCAGCAGCTGTGGAGCGAAGGGGTCGTCCCCGACTTCCGCGAGCCCGACGGGATCCGGCTCGGGCTGGCTCCCCTGTCGACCTCGTACGCCGAGGTCGCGCACGCGCTCGTGCGCATCGAGGAGCTGCTCAGCCGCTGACCTCGCGGACGAGCTCGAGGACCCGCGGCCAGTACGGCGACTGGGGGTCGATGACGTCGAAGTGGTGCGCACCCGTGAGCGTCACCGACTCCGCCGGGAAGTCGGTGCTCAGGTGCAGCGGCACCGTCGCGTCGACGTCGCCGTGCGCGAGGAGGACCCGCGGGGCGTCGGGGGCGTCGGCGAAGGGGGCGGACCACCGCTGCCTCGGGTCGACGGTCGCGTAGGCCTGCACCTGCTGCTCGGGGGTGCCACCGACCCAGTCGACGACGGCTCCGTCGCCGAGCTCCTCGCGCGCTGCGGCGACGAGGTCGGCGACGGGCGCGAGCGCGAGAACGGGGACGCGAGGGCGGTCCGGCGTCGCCCCCCGCAGGAGGACGAGCGTCCCGCCGGCCGAATGACCGACCCACGTGCCGAGCTCGCCGAGATGGTCCTCGAGGGCCTCGAGCTCGGTGACGCTCACGACCGGGTCTCCGGGCACCCGACGGTACTCGGCGAGCACGACCCGGTAGCCCGCGTCGGCGAGCGCCCGGGCCTGGGGACGGGCGTGGGCGCGGTCGATGCTCGGACGGAAGTAGCCGCCGTGGACGACGACGAGCAGCGGGCCGCGCTCCGGCCCGTAGACCTCGTAGACCTGGTCGGGGTCGTCGCCGTAGCGCTCGAGCACCCCGCTCGGACCGGTGTCGGCGAGCAGGCGGGCGAGGACCGCTCCTTCGTCCTGCGCCGCGCTCATCGGGGGCCGCCGCTGCCCGGCGTGCCGCGGCCGGACAGCCAGTCGGCGCACTCGTCCTGGTGGAGCAGCGGCTGGCGGACCTCGTCGCGCAGGAAGGCCAGGAGCGCCTCGGCGAGCTCGAAGTTCTCCGAGGCGCACGCCTCGCGCGCGATGGCGACGTCGAGGTCGAGCGCGAAGCCGTGCGTCGCGGTCTGGGCGATGCACGAGTGCGTCGACACCCCGCACAGGAGGACGCGACCGACGCCGCGCTCGCGCAGCAGCTCCTCGAGGTCGGTGCGCACGAAGGCGCTGTCGCGGGTCTTGACGACCTCGAGGGCGCCGTCGGTGTCGAGGCCGTCGAGGTGCGCGGCCTGCTCGGTGCCGGGGAAGGCGAAGCCCTGGTCGTCGCGGCGCATGCTCAGCGTCCACGTCGATCGGTCACGGGCGTGCTCGGTGCGCACGAGGACGATGTCGGCGCCCGCCTCACGGGCCGTCGCGACGAGGTCGTTGACCCGCGGGAGGAGCCACTCGCGCTGCTCGTCGAGCACCGGGTCCTCGAAGTAGGAGTTCTGCATGTCGACGACGACGAGGGCGGCGCGGTCCTGCGGCATCAGCGGGCGCGGTCGTGGAGGGGTGCGGGCACCTGCCCATCCTCGCCGGGAGCCGCCGCCGAGGTCCACACCCCGCTGGACGTGCTGGTGACCCGGCAGTAACGGGACCCGTGGGTGCGCAGCCCTCCATAGACCGGGGCTAGGCCCTCACGAGTCCCGTTACTGCCGAGTAGCTCGGCCGGATCGGCCGACGACGCGGTGGTGGAGGTGGCGACGGGTTAGGTTCGAGCCGTCGCGCCGACGAGGAGGTGCCGTGCCGACGACCCGAGCCCGCACCGCGCTCGTCGCGAGCGCCCTGCTGCTCGCGCCGCTCGCCGCGGCCTGCGACAGCCCGTCCCCCGCCCCGGGGACGTGCGCTGCCGCTGACGCCGAGCTGCCGACGGCCCAGCCGGCGCACGACGAGGACGCCCGCGTCGACGCCATGTCCGGGCCGGGGTGGGTCGCCGGCGACTCGACGTACTCGGTCGTGCTGCCCGACGGGCGCGTGCTCTGGCTGTACTCCGACTCCTTCATCGGCTCGCTCGGCCTGCGCGGGCAGCCCGGGCCGGGGACCGTCATGGTCCACAACGCCCTCGTCGTCCAGTCACCCGATGGCACCTCGCGCACCCTCACCGGGACGCGCGACGGCGAGCCCAGCGCCTTCTTCCCCGACGTCGACGAGCGCACGTACCACTGGGTCCAGGACGCCACCGTCGAGGGCTCGCAGCTCACCGTCTTCCTCGCCCGGACGACAGGCAGCGGCAGCGACTTCCGCTGGGCCGGGACCTCGGTCGCGCGGGTCTCGCTCCCCGACCTCAGGCTGCTGAGCATCACCGACGTGCCGAGCGCGGGCGACGTGGCGTGGGGCGCGGCGGTCATGGAGCGCGAGGACGCGACCTACGTCTACGGGGTGGAAGACCGCGGCTCCGACAAGCACCTGCACCTCGCGAAGGCTCCCCCGGGTGCCGTGCACGACCGGTCGCAGTGGTCGTACCGCACCGCCACCGGGTGGTCGACGGACCCGCGGGACTCCGTCCGGATCACCGACGGCGTGGCCAACGAGCTGTCGGTCCAGCCCTACGGCGGGGGGTTCCTGCTCGTCACGAGCGACACCCGCGAGCTCTTCTCCCCCGAGGTCGTCGCCCGCACCGCGTGCTCCCCGGCCGGGCCATGGGGCGAGGCCCAGCTGATCTACACCGCGCCCGAGCCCGGCGAGGACGAGCGCTTCGCCTACAACGCGCACGCGCACCCCGGTCTGCCCGGCGCCGACCCCGACGAGCTGCTCGTCTCGTACAACGTCAACACCTTCGACAGCGAGCGGCTCTTCGCCACCCCGAGCATCTACCGCCCCCGCTTCGTGCGCCTCCGCCTGCCCTGAGCGGACCCCACCGGCCCCAGCCCACGACCACCACGATTCGTCGGTCGGGGCGGGGGCGGGGCATGATGGACGGCTGCCCACCCACTCGGAAGGACCCCCTCGATGCTCGACGCCCCGGCGCACGCCGGCGAGCCCACGCCCGACACCGCACCGGCGACCCGTGTCGCCACCCTGCCCGGCATGCCCGCCCTGCTCGTCGCCACCCTGCTCGGCTTCGCCGGCTTCTCCGTGCTCCTGCCCACGGCCCCGCTGTGGGCCGTGCGAGGCGGGGCCGACGTCGGCGGTGCGGGTCTCGTCAACGGCGTCGCGCTGCTGTGCACCGTCCTCACCCAGCCCGTCGTCCCCCGTCTCCTGCGCCGTCTCGGGTGGGGCCGGGTGCTCGCCGTCGGTCTGCTCCTCATGGGCGTCCCGTCGCTGCTCCACCTCACCTCCGACGCGCTCGCGCCCACCCTGGCCCTCTCCGCCGTGCGCGGCGCGGGCTTCGGCGTGCTCACCGTCACCGGCAGCGCCGCGGTCGCCGAGCTCGTCGACGCCGCCCGCCGCGGTCGCGCGGTCGGGCTCTACGGCCTGGCCATCGCGCTGCCGCAGGTCGTCCTGCTCCCCCTGTCGCCGTGGCTGGCCGACCGGGTCGGCTTCGCGCCGGTCTTCGTCCTCGCTGCCGCGCCGGTCCTCGCGATCCCCGCCGCGCTCGCCCTGGGTCGTCACCTCGACGGACGCCCCAGCGCGACCGCGAGCGAGGAGCACGCCCGCGTCGACCTGCGCACGGTCGTCCTGCCGCTGCTGCCGCCCATGCTCGTCCTCACCGGCATCACCCTCGCCGGCGGCGCCGTGCTGTCCTTCGCCCCGCAGATGCTCGACGAGGCCGCGCTCGTCACCCTGGCGCTCGTCGTCGTCACCGCCACCTCGGCGCTCGCCCGCTGGCGCGTCGGCGCGCTCGCCGACCGCTACGGCGCCCGTCGCTTCGTCGCCCCGCTCGTCGTCGTCGGTGCGCTCGGCAGCCTGCTCATCGCGCTCTCCCTCGACGGCCCGTCGGTGCCCCTGCTCGTCCTCGGCTCCGCCGCCCTCGGCATGGCGTACGGCGGGCTGCAGAACCTCACCCTCGTGCTGTCCTTCGCCGCGGTGCACCGCCGGCACTACGGCACGACGAGCGCCGTGTGGAACGTCGGCTTCGACCTCGGCACCGGCGTCGGCTCGGTCCTCGTCGGCTCGCTCGCCGCGGGCCTGGACTTCGAGCGTGCGCTGCTCGTCACCGCCGCGATCACCGCGCTCACCCTCCCGCTCGCCCTCGTCCGCTCGAGGCGTCCGGCCGGCTGAGACGCACCCTTCGAGGCTCGTCGCAGAGCTCCTCGCACCTCAGGGAGCCAGATCCGGCTGACCGCAGAGCTCCTCGCACCTCAGGGAGCGAGGCTCGCCTGACCCCAGAGCTCCTCGCACCACGGCGCCCGTCGAGGGACGACGAAGGGGTGGTCCCGCCGGCCGGCGGGACCACCCCTTCGCGCTCGTCGTGGCTCAGAGGCCGGCGACGCGGTCCTCCGGCGCGGTGAGGCCGGGGTTGGCCTGCAGGTAGCGCACGAGGTTCTCGAGGTCCTCGGGACCACCGGTGAGGTTGGTCGCGTCCTCGAAGGCGGTGAAGTCGTCGCCGCCCTCGGCGAGGAAGCTCAGGGTCGCGACGCGGTAGGTCTTCGCCGGGTCGATCGCCGTGCCGTCGAGCTCCATGCCGGAGACCTTCGACCCCTCGGCCTGGGTGTCGTCCCACGTGTAGCTGAAGCCCTCGGAGACGCCGAGCGCGAGGTACTTGCGGCCGCGGGTCGGCACGTACTGCTGCTCGAGCACCGCCTTGATCTGCGCGCCGGTCATGTCGACCGTGACGAGCAGGTTGCCGAAGGGGGCGACCTTGTAGGCCTCCTCGTAGGTGATCTCGCCGACCTGCTCGCCGTTGGTGATCGTGCTGCGGGCGAAGGACGAGCGGACGCCGCCGACGTTCATCATCGCGATCTGGGCGCCACCGCGCTCGGGGGCCTGGGTGCCCCAGAGGATCGAGTCGGCGACGAGGTCGGCCATCGGGGTCTCGATGCCGCGGTTGCCGCTCGCGTCGCCGGTGATGTCCTCGGCGACGGTGCCGACGACCTTCGCGCGCTCGGGGCCGGCGCGGTCGATCCACTTGTCGAGGATCGCCTGGACGCCGGGGTCGGCGGTGGTGCTGCGGACGTTGAGGTGGTTCGTCGCGCGGCTCGACTTCTTCACGACGTCGCCGGTCTTGAGGTCGACGAGGAGACGCATCTGGTTGAAGGCGCGGCCCCAGTCACCGGAGGCGACGACCGGGCGCTGCCCGCCCTTCCAGTCGGTGAGCGTGCAGTTGAAGGACGAGTGGGTGTGGCCGGTGACGATGCCGTCGACGCGCGAGTTGATCCGGCGGTTGAGCTCGACGACCGGGCCCGAGAGGTTCTCGCACTGGTCGATCGTGCCGTCCTGGCTGCCGCCTTCGTGCATGAGCACGACGATGGTCTCGACGTCCTTGGTGCTGCTCAGCCAGCTCGCCGCGGAGTTGACCTTCGCCGCGATCTCGTCGAAGCGGATCGAGGAGACGCCGCCGGGCGAGACGAGGCTCGGGGTCTCGGGGGTGACGACGCCGATGAAGCCGACCTTGACGCCGTTGACCGTCTGCACGGACGTGCCGGGCAGGATCTTGCGGCCGTTCTTCGTGTTCGTCACGTTGCTCGCGAGGTACTCCATGTCGGCGCCCGGGTAGGGCTTGCCGGGGAAGTACGTGCCGTCCTTCGGGTGCGCCCCGCCGTGCTGGATGCGCAGCAGCTCGTTGGTGCCCTCGTCGAACTCGTGGTTGCCCACGGCCGAGGCCCTGACGTCCATCTCGTCGAGGACCTCGATGGTCGGCTCGTCGTGGAAGAGACCGGACAGGAAGGTCGACCCGCCGATGTTGTCGCCGGCCGAGACGGTGATGCCGTTGCTGCCCTTGCGCGCCTTGATGTTCGCCGCGAGGTGGGCGACGCCGCCGACGGGGGTCTGGGTCGGGTCGACCGACGCGTCGAACGCCGGGTCGTTGGCCTCGAGGTGACCGTGGAAGTCGCTGAAGGAGAAGATGTTGACGTAGCGCCAGCGGTCGCCCCAGGCGCTCGGGGCGGCGGCCGTGGTGTCGGCAGCGGGGGCTGCGGCGACGGGAGCAGCCGGGGCGGCCGGCGCCGCGGACGGGGTGGCCGCGGCGGGCAGGCCGGCCGCGAGGGCCAGGGCGAGGGTGGCAGGCAGGCCGACGGCCAGACGCTTCGTGTGCTTCATGCGAGAGGTCTCCTGGAGAGGGGGGTGGCGTGGCTCGAGAGCCGTCGCCATTGTGTCGCCCCCGTCAAGAGGCCCGGGCCTGATCTGCGCAGATGCCCCGACCGTTCAGCGGATCGTCATGGTCTCGAGGCTCCTGCGTCGTACCTCGACCAGCGCGGTTCGCGCCCCGGTCACCTCGTCGTCGGGCCCTGACGACGCTGCGTCGCACCGACCTGGTCGAGCACCCACGCCCACTCCCACGCGGTCTGCTCCCATGCGGCGTAGCGACCGGAGCGCCCGCCGTGACCGGCGACCATCTCGGTGCGCAGCAGCACCGGGCGCTCCTGCGGGTCGTTGGTCACGACCTCGCGCAGCCGGGCGACCCACTTCGCGGGCTCGGTGAAGGAGACCCGGGTGTCGTTGAGCGAGGTCGTCGCGAGGACGGCCGGGTACTCGACGGCGCGCACGCCCTCGTACGGGCTGTACGAGCGCATGTAGGCGTAGACCTCGGGGTCGGCGAGCGGGTTGCCCCACTCGTCCCACTCCCCCACGGTGAGCGGCAGGTCCGGGCGCAGGATGGTCGTCAGCGCGTCGACGAAGGGGACGGCGGCCAGCACCGCGCGGAAGCGCTCGGGCGCGAGGTTGGCGGCAGCCCCGACGAGCAGACCACCGGCGGACCCCCCTTCGGCCGCGAGCCGGTCACGGGCCACCCAGCCGCGGTCGTGGAGGTGCTCGGCGCACGCGACGAAGTCGGTGAAGGTGTTGCGCTTGGTGGCCAGGCGCCCGTCCTCGTACCAGGCGCGCCCCATCTCGCCGCCGCCGCGCACGTGGGCGACGGCGTAGACGACGCCGCGGTCGAGCAGCGACAGGCGCGCGGTCGAGAAGTAGGGGTCCATCGACAGCTCGTAGCTGCCGTAGCCGTAGAGCAGGCCGGGGTTGGTGCCGTCGGCCTGGGTGCCGCGGCGCATGACGAGCGAGAGCGGCACCGGGGTGCCGTCGGGGGCGGTGACCCACTCGCGGCGCTGCTCGTAGTCGGCGAGGTCGACGCCGAGCACCGGGTGCTGCTTGTGCACGACCTGCTCGCCGGTCGCGACGACGACGTCGAGGATCGTGCGCGGGCTCACCCACGACTCGTGGCTCACCCGGATGCGGTCGGCGTCGGGATCGGCCGCGCCGAGCGCGGAGACGGTGGCCATCGGGTCGTCGCCGACGACGACGTCGCGACCGGTGCCGTAGTCCACGGCGGCGAAGGGGGCGGAGCGCCCGGTCCGGGGCAATATGCGCGCGGCGGGGACGCCGTCGCGGCGCAGGGTGAGCACGGCGAAGTCGTCGTAGGCGTCGACGCCGAGGAAACGCTCGCCGTCGGCGCGGTCGAGCAGCGGGCTCCACTGCTCGTGGCTCGTCGCGTCGAGGGGGGCCCAGGCGAGATCCCACTCGCGCTGGCGCTCGTTGTGCAGGACGAGGAGGTGGTCGGCCGCGGGCTCGACGTCGTACTCGACGCCCTCGCGCCGGGGCGAGACGCAGCGCATCGGGGCGGTGACGTCGGTCGCGTCGAGCAGGTGCACCTCGCTCGTCGTGCGGCTGCCGAGACCGAGGACCACCCACCGGTCGTCGCGGCTGCGGTCGACGCCCATCCAGAAGCGCTCGTCGTCCTCTCGGTGCAGCAGCACGTCGTCGGCGGGGTCGCCGCCGACCTCGTGGCGCCACAGCTCGTGCGGGCGCCACGCGTCGTCGACCCGCACGTAGAAGACATGAGCCCCGTCGCGCGAGAAGACGGCGCCGTAGCCGATGCCCCGGACGGAGTCGTCGAGCACCGCGCCGGTCGTGAGGTCGAGCACCGTGAGGTCGAAGCGCTCGTCGCCGCTGACGTCGACGGAGTACGCGAGCCGGTCGTGGTCGGCGCTGATCTCGTAGGCGCCGACGGCGAGGTACTCGTGCCCCTCGGCGAGCGCGTTGTCGTCGAGGAGCACCTGCTCGCCCGGCAGCGGGTGCTCGGGGTCCAGCGCCGGCACGACCGCGCGGTCGGCCAGCGGCGCGCGGCAGTGGATGCCGTACTGCTGCCCCTCGCGGGTGCGGGTGTAGTACCACCACGGGCCGGCGGCCACGGGCACGGACAGGTCGGTCTCGAGCGTGCGAGAGCGGATCTCCTCGACGAGCTCCGAGCGAAGGGGGGCCAGGTGCGCGGTGCGCTCCTCGGCGTAGGCGTTCTCGGCCTCGAGGTGGGCGACGACGGCCGGGTCCTGCGCGTCGCGGAGCCACTCGAAGGGGTCCTCGAAGACCTCGCCGTGGTGCTCGCGTCGCGTCGGCCGGTGCGGGGCGACCGGCGGCTGCACGGTGCTCATGCCGACACCGCCCGGGGGCCGAGGAGGACCTTGAGGTCGGCGACCAGCGCCTCGGAGACGTCGACGCGCCACTCGGGGTCGACCGCCATCGTCACCGACCGACCGGGCTGGACGAGCTTGAGATGGACCTCGGTCGAGCCGGGGTGCTGGCCGAGGACCTCCTTGATCTGCTCGACCCGCGCCGAGGTCGCCCGGCGCAGGTCCATCGTCAGCGTCACCGGGCCGCGGGGGCCGTCGGTGAGCTCGGGCAGGGTGAGGTCCTCGGCGAAGATCGACACCGAGTCGTCGCGGGTGTTGACCCGGCCGCGCACGACGGCGACGACGTCCTGGGTGAGCATCGTCTGCACGGTCATGTACGTGCGGGGGAAGAAGAGGCACTCGATCGAGCCGCCGAGGTCCTCGACCTGGGCGACGGCCCACAGCTCGCCGCGCTTGTTGCGCTTGACCGACAGGCTCGTCACGAGCCCGGCGATCGTCACCATGCCCTTGCGCTCCTCGGAGGACTCGGACTGGGTGAGCGAGGTGATCGAGGTGTCCGCGGCGCGCTGGAGCACGTGCTCGATGCCGAAGAGCGGGTGGTCGCTCACGTAGAGGCCGAGCATGTCGCGCTCGTTGCTCAGCTTGGCCTGCTTGTCCCACTCGACATCGGGCACGGGACGCAGGCCCATGCCCTCGATGCCGCCGGCCTCGCCCTCGTCGTCGCCGCCGAGGAGGTCCCACAGGCTGTCCTGGCCGACGGCCTCCTGGCGCTTGACCGAGACGAAGGCGTCGACGTACTCCTCGTGGACCATGACGAGCCCCTGGCGGGGGTGACCGAGGTCGTCGAAGGCTCCCGCCTTGATGAGCGACTCGATGGTGCGCTTGTTGCACACGACGGCCGGGCACTTGGCGAGGAAGTCGTCGAAGGACGTGAAGCGGCCCTTCTCCTCGCGCGCGGTGATGATCGCCTCGACGACGTTGCGCCCGACGTTGCGGATCGCGTCGAGACCGAAGCGGATGTCCGCGCCGACCGCGGCGAAGCGCCCGACGGACTCGTTGACCGAGGGCGGCAGGACCTTGATGCCCATCCGGCGGCACTCACCGAGGTAGAGCGCGGACTTGTCCTTGTCGTCGCCGACCGAGGTGAGCAGCCCGGCCATGTACTCGGCCGGGTAGTTGGCCTTGAGGTAGGCCGTCCAGTACGAGACGAGGCCGTAGGCGGCGGTGTGCGCCTTGTTGAAGGCGTAGTCGGAGAAGGGCACGAGGACGCCCCACAGGGCGGCGACGGAGGCCTCGTTGTAGCCGTTGGCCTTCATGCCCTCGGAGAAGGGGACGTACTCCTTGTCGAGGACCTCCTTCTTCTTCTTGCCCATCGCGCGGCGCAGCAGGTCGGCGTTGCCGAGCGTGTAGCCCGCGAGCTTCTGCGCGACCTCCATGACCTGCTCCTGGTAGATGACCAGGCCGTAGGTCATCGACAGGATCGGGTCGAGCGCCTCGACCATCTCGGGCTGGAGCTTGCCCTTGAGCTGGGGGTCGAGCGGGACGATCTCCTGCTTGCCGTTCTTGCGCAGCGCGAAGTTCGTGTGCGCGTTGACGCCCATCGGGCCCGGCCGGTAGAGCGCGAGCGCGGCGGAGATGTCCTCGAAGTTGTCCGGCTGCATGAGGCGCAGCAGGGTGCGCATGCCGCCGCCGTCGAGCTGGAAGACGCCGAGGGTGTCGCCGCGCGAGAGCAGCGCGTACGTCGCCGGGTCGGTCATGTCCTTGCTCAGCGCGTCGAGGTCGATGACCTCGCCGCGGTTCATCTGCACGTTCTCGAGCGCGTCGTCGAGGATCGTGAGGTTGCGCAGGCCGAGGAAGTCCATCTTGACCAGGCCGAGGTTCTCGCAGCTCGGGTAGTCGAACTGGGTGATGACCTGGCCGTCCTGGAGCCGGCGCATGATGGGGATGACGTCGATGAGCGGCTCGCTGGACATGATGACGCCGGCGGCGTGCACGCCCCACTGGCGCTTCAGGCCCTCGAGGCCCCGGGCGGTCTCGACGACCTCCTGGAGGTGCTTCTCGCCGGCGACGAGGTCGCGGAACTCCTGGCCCTCGGCGTAGCGGTCGTGGCTCTCGTCGTACATCTTCGACAGCGGCACGCCCTTGCCCATGACGTCGGCCGGCATCGCCTTCGTCAGCTGCTCGCCGACGGAGAAGGGGTGGCCCATGACGCGCGCGGCGTCCTTGACCGCCTGCTTGGCCTTGATCGTGCCGTAGGTGACGATCTGGGCGACCCGCTCGTCGCCGTACTTCTCGGTGACGTAGCGGATGACCTCGCCGCGCCGGCGCTCGTCGAAGTCGATGTCGAAGTCGGGCATCGAGGCGCGCTCGGGGTTCAAGAAGCGCTCGAAGATCAGGCCGTGCGGGATGGGGTCGAGGTCGGTGATGCCCATCGCGTACGCGCACATCGAGCCCGCGCCCGAGCCTCGGCCGGGGCCGACCCGGATGCCGTTGCGCTTGGCCCAGTTGATGAAGTCGGCGACGACGAGGAAGTACCCGGCGTAGCCCTTGCCCGCGATGACGTCGATCTCGTAGTCGGCCTGCTGGCGGGCGTAGTCGGGCACGCCCTCGGGGAAGCGCCGGGCCAGGCCGGTCGCGACCTCGGAGATGAACCAGCTCTGCTCGCTCTCGCCGGGCGGGCAGTCGAAGCGGGGCATGTAGCGCCCCTCGCCCTCGGTGAAGGAGACCTCGCACATGTCGGCGACGAGCATCGTGTTGTCGCAGGCCTGAGGCAGCTCGCGCCACAGGTGACGCATCTCGGCCGGCGACTTGATGTAGTAGCCGTCGCCCTCGAAGGAGAAGCGACCCGGGTCGAGCAGCGTCGACCCGGAGTTGATGCACAGCAGCGCGTCGTGCGCGACGGAGTCGCCCTGGCGCACGTAGTGCAGGTCGTTGGTCGCGAGGAGCGGCAGGTCGAGGTCCTTGGCCAGGCGTAGGAGGTCCTCGCGCACCCGGCGCTCGATCTCGACGCCGTGGTCCATGAGCTCGAGGAAGTAGTGCTCACGCCCGAAGATGTCGCGGAACTCCGAGGCGGCCTCGACGGCCTTGTCGTACTGGCCCAGGCGCAGCCGGGTCTGGACCTCGCCGGACGGGCAGCCGGTCGTCGCGACGAGCCCGTCGCCGTACCGGCCGAGCAGCTCGCGGTCGAGCCGGGGCCACTTCGCGTAGACCTGGTCCAGCGAGGCCTGCGAGCCCATCCGGAAGAGGTTGGACAGGCCCTGGTTGTTGCGGGCGAGGATCGTCATGTGGGTGTACGCGCCGCCGCCGGAGACGTCGTCGCCGGGCCGGGTGCGCTCGTTGCCCCACTTGACGCGGGTCTTGTCGGTGCGGTGCGTGCCGGGCGCGACGTAGGCCTCGAGGCCGATGATCGGCTTGACCCCGTGCTTGACGCCCTTGCTCCAGAACTCGTAGGCGCCGAAGAGGTAGCCGTGGTCGGTCGTCGCGATGGCCGGCATGCCCATCTCGGCGGCCACCTCGAACATCTCGTCGATCCGCGCCGCACCGTCGAGCATCGAGTACTCGGTGTGGTTGTGGAGGTGGACGAAGTTTTTCTCGCGGGGCAGCAGCTCGGACATCGCTGTCGATCCTACGGCCGCTCGCCGACAGCCCCGAGCCGTCCGTCGGACATCCGCCACGATCCCGTGCGGCGAGCGGTCGGCGGGGCTAGCGTCAGGGTGTCCACGGCACCCGTCGCCGCACCCCGGTGACCTCGACGACCCCTTCGGGAGGGCTCACGATGCGCGTCCCCTTCAGCGTCAACCACTTCATCGACCGGGCCGCCCTCGTCTACGGCGACCGGGTGGCGGTCGTCGACGAGCCGGCCCAGCCCGCTCCCCCGCTCGAGGACGTCACCTATGCCGCGATGCGGCGCCTGGCGCACGCCCAGGCGGCCCATCTCGACTCCCTGGGCCTCGAGGTCGGCGACCGGGTCGCCGTCGTCTCGCACAACTCCGCCCGCCTGCTCACGAGCTTCTTCGGGGTGTGCGGCTCGGGCCGCGTCCTCGTGCCGGTGAACTTCCGCCTCGCGCTCGAGGAGGTCCAGTACATCGTCGGCCACAGCGGGGCCCGGGTCGTCTACGTCGACCCCGAGCTGCGCGACCAGCTCGCCGACCTCGAGGCCGAGCACGTCTTCGTCCTCGGCGAGGACGAGCACCTCTTCGGCGACGCGCCGCTCGAGGGCGACCCGCCGCAGCCACGCCCCTGGGAGCCCGACGAGGACGCGACGGCGACGATCAACTACACCTCGGGCACGACGGCCCGCCCGAAGGGGGTCCAGATCACCCATCGCAACATCTGGACCAACGCGGTGACCTTCGCCATGCACATCGGGGCGGGCGACCGCGACGTCTACCTCCACACCCTGCCCATGTTCCACGCCAACGGGTGGGGCATGCCCTTCGCGATGACGGGCGTCGGCGCCCGCCACGTCGTCATCCGAAAGATCGACGGCGCCGAGATCCTGCGCCGGGTCCGCGACGAAGGGGTGAGCGTCATGTGCGCCGCGCCGGCCGTCGTCGCCTCGGTCCTCGCCGCCGCCCAGGACTGGGAGGGCGAGATCCCCGGCCGCGGGCGGGTACGCATCGTCGTCGCCGGCGCCCCGCCGCCCACGACGACCGTGGCGCGCGTCGAGACCGAGCTGGGCTGGGAGCTCATCCAGATCTACGGGCTCACCGAGACCTCTCCCCTGCTCACCGTCAACCGCACCCGCGCGGAGTGGGACGACCTCGACCCGCAGGAGCGCGCCGCGCGGCTCGTGCGCGCCGGGGCGCCCGCCCTCGGCGTCGAGCTCGACGTCTCCCCCGAGGGAGAGGTCCTCGCCCGGGCCAACCAGGTGATGGAGGGCTACTGGGAGCAGCCGCAGGAGAGCGCGGCGGCGCTCGAGGACGGGTGGTTCCACACCGGCGACGGCGGCACGCTCGAGGACGGCTACCTGACGATCAGCGACCGCAAGAAGGACGTCATCATCACCGGCGGCGAGAACGTCTCCTCGATCGAGGTCGAGGACGTCCTCTTCGCCCACCCCGCGGTCACCGAGGTCGCCGTCATCGGCGTGCCCGACGAGCGGTGGGGCGAGACGATCAAGGCCCTCGTCGTCCTCGACCCCGACCACGACGAGGAGGTCACCGAGGCCGAGCTCATCGCGTGGTGCAAGGGCAAGGCCGCGGGCTACAAGGCCCCGACGTCGGTGGAGTTCCGCGACGAGCTCGCCCGCACGGCGACCGGCAAGCTGCAGAAGTTCAAGCTCCGCGCCCAGTACTGGCAGGGCCGCGACCGCCAGGTCAACTGACCTCTGCTCCCGACCGGGCCGGGCGGGCCCGACCGGCTCAGCGCAGCTCGCGGAGCCGGTCGAGGGCCACCTGGAGGTCCTCGGGGTAGGTGCTCTCGTAGTGCACGTACTCGCCGGTCCCCGGGTGGGTGAAGCCCAGGCCCATCGCGTGCAGCCACTGGCGCTCGAGCCCGAGCCGGCGGCCGAGCGTCGGGTCGGCGCCGTACAGCGGGTCGCCGACGCAAGGGTGGCGCAGCGCGGCCATGTGGACGCGGATCTGGTGAGTGCGGCCGGTCTCGAGGTGCACCTCGACGAGCGACGCGTGCCGGTGGGCCTCGAGCAGCTCGTAGTGCGTGATCGCGTGCTTGCCGGAGTCCATGACGGCGAACTTGTAGTCGTGCCCGGGGTGGCGGCCGATCGGTGCGTCGACCGTGCCGACGTGCGGGTCGGGCAGGCCCTGGACGAGCGCGTGGTAGGTCTTGTCGACCGTGCGCTCCTTGAAGGCCCGCTTGAGCACCGAGTACGCGTACTCGCTCTTGCACACGACCATCAGGCCCGAGGTGCCGACGTCGAGACGGCTGACGATGCCCTGGCGCTCGCTCGCGCCGCTCGTCGTGATGCGGTAGCCGGCCGCGGCCAGACCTCCGAGCACCGTCGGGCCGGTCCAGCCCACGCTCGGGTGGGCGGCGACCCCGACGGGCTTGTCGACGACGACGATGTCGTCGTCGTCGTGGACGACGCGCATGCCCGGGACGGGCTCGGCGACGACCTCGACGCGCGGCACCTCCTCCGGGCTCGGCAGGCTCACCTCGAGGTGGCTGCCGTCGTGGACGCGCTCGGACTTGCCGACGGCGGACCCGTCGAGCACGACGTGGCCCTCCGCGGCGAGCTCGGCGGCCTTGGTCCGGCTCACGCCGAAGAGACGCGCCACGGCGGCGTCGACCCGCTCGCCGGCCAGGCCCTCCGGCACGAGGACGTTGCGCACGTCAGGCATCTCGCTCCCCCTTCGTCTGCTCCTGGGCCGGCTCGGCGGCCGGTCTCTCCTGCGTCTCGTCCTCGGCGTCGTCGGTGTCCTCGTCACGGGCGTGCCGGCCGGCGCGCACGCCGTCCAGGCCCACCCCGGTGAAGGTCAGCCACACGACGACGACCGCGCCGAGCACGATCGCGATGTCGGCGACGTTGCCGACGAAGAGCCCGCCGTAGTCGATGAAGTCGATGACGTGGCCGCGGCCCGGTCCGGGCTCGCGGAAGAAGCGGTCGGAGAGGTTGCCCAGCGAGCCGCCGAGGAGCAGCCCGAGGGCGGCGGTCCAGCGCGGGCTCGCCGCGCGCCAGGCGGCGACGACGACGGCGATCGTGATCGCGACGGCCAGGGCGGTCATGACGACCGTCGAGGAGTCACCGATCGAGAAGGCCGCGCCGGGGTTGCGGATGAGCCGCAGGCTGAGGACGTCGCCGACGAGGGGCACGACGTGCCCGTCGTCGAGCGAGCCCAGCGCCCACACCTTGCTCGCCTGGTCGAGACCGAGGGTCACCAGGGCGAGCAGGGCGAAGGGGGCGAGGGTCGCCCGGGTCCGCGGTCGCAGTCGTGCCCCGCTCGCGTCGTCGGGAGCGCCGTCGGCGGCGCCCCCGTCGGCTGCGGGGTCGGTGGGAGGGGTCAGCGTCGTTCCTGCTTCGTCTTGCATGTCACGCACAGGGTCGCACGTGGGTAGGCCTGGAGGCGAAGCTTGCCGATCGCGTTGCCGCAGGACTCGCACCGTCCGTAGGTCCCGTCGTCGATCCGCTCGAGGGCGTGGAGGTTCTGGATGAGCATCGCCCGGGTGTTGTTGGCCAGGGTGACCTCCTGCTCGCGCTCGAAGGTCTTCGCCCCTGCGTCCGCCTGGTCGTCGCCCGACCCGTCGGCGTGGTCGCGCATGAGGTCGACGAGGTCGTGCTCGGCGGTCTCGATCTCCGTGCGCAGGCGGGCGACCTCGTCGTCGATCTCCTTGCGCACGGCCTTGAGCTCGGCCTTGGTCCACGCGGCCTCGTCGTCGCGCACGACGAGCGTGGGGGCGACGTCGCCGGCCTTGGAGCGGGTCCGGGTGCTCGTCGTCGTGTCCGCCGACTCCTCGGCGGACTTCTTCGCCGCGCTCTTCTTCGCGGTCTTCTTCGTCGCAGGGGTCTTCGCCGCGGCGGTGGTGCTCGACCTGGCCATGTCCGTCCTCAGCTGGCACGGCCCGCCGATCGCGGGCCGAAGGTGGCCTGAGGATAGACGCCCCGGGGACGCAGCGGCCACCGCAGGGCCCGCCCTGTCCGGTGTCGGCGCAGGACAGCACGACGGGGGTGAGCGCGACCTGCGCGCTCACCCCCGTCGTCGTGGAGCCGTGGTGCCCTCGCGGGCGCCGGGTCAGCCCTGCTTCTGCGCCGGGCGCTCGGTCGTCCCGACGGTGTCGAGCTCGGCGAGCTGGCCCGAGATGTAGTCCTTGAGCCGCGAGCGGTAGTCCTTCTCGAAGGACTTGAGGTCCGCGATCTGCTTCTCGACCTCGGTCTTGCGCTGCTCGAGGTCGCCGAGGATGCGCTTCTTCTTCTCCTCGGCCTCCGCGACCATGCCCTGGCTCTTGCTCGTGGCGTCGCCGATGAGCTTGTCGCGCTGCGAGGTGCCCTCGCCGACGAGCTTCTCGTTCGCGGCCTTGCCGCGCGAGAGCAGGTCGTCGTGCTGGGTCTGGCCCTTCGTCACGAGCTCGTCGTGACGCGCCTGGCCCTGACCGACCAGCTCCTCGAACTTCGCCTTCGCCTCGGCGACGAGCTTGTCGTGCTGGGACTGGCCCTCGGCGACGTGCTCGTCGTGCAGGCGCTGCGCGAGCGCGATGAGACCGCTGGCCCCGCCACCGGTGGCGGCACCACCGGCGAAGGCAGCGGCCTGGTCACCCTGGCCGGGAGCCGTCGCGGCGGGCGCGGGCGCCTGCTGGGCGGCCTGGGCCTTCGCCTCGGCCTCGGCGGCGGCGCGCTCGGCGGCCTCGCGGCGGCGCTGGGCGTCCTCCTGGGCCTTCTTGGCGTCGGCCTCCGCCTTCTTCGCGTCGGCCTCGGCCTTGGCGATGCGCTCCTGGGCGGCCTTCTCGGCCTCCTCGGCGCGGGCGGTGACGGTGCTGACGCGCTCGTCGGCGCCGCGCTTCGCGGCGGCGGCCTGCTCGTCGCGCGACCGGGACTCGCGCCCCTGCTGCTCCTCGAGCGCCTTGACGCGCGCCTCGGCCTCGCTCGCGCGCTTCTGCGCGTCGGCGAGAGCGCTCTGCTCCTTCTCCAGACGGGCCTTGAGCTCGTCGTTGCGCCGCATGAGCGCGTCGCGCTCCTTGACGGCCTGGCCGGAGTCACCGGCCGGGGCGGGCGCGGCCGCGGCGGACGTCGTCGCCGGGGCGTCGCCGTCCTGGACGCGGGCCCGCAGGTCCTCGCCGTCCTTGACCATGCGGCGCATCTCGGCGACCACCTCGTCGAGGAAGTCGTCCACCTCGCGCTCGTCGTAACCCCGTCGGAACTGGGTCTGGGTGAACGTCTTGTTGAGGACGTCCTCAGGCGTCAGCGCCATCTCTTCTCCTCGTTGCACGGACACGTGAGACGCCTGTCGCTCCCGCGAGCAGGCATCGAGTCACCCTAGATGATACGCAGCAGGATCGAGACACCGAGGATGAGCACGAGGAAGGCGAGGTCCAGCTGGACGCCGCCGAGACGCAGCGGCGGGATGACCTTTCGGATGGCCTTGAGCGGCGGGTCGGTGATCGAGTAGATGACCTCGGCGACGACGAGCGCGATCCCGCGGGGCCGCCACTCGCGGGCGAAGACCTGGATCCAGTCGAAGATCAGCCGCCCGATGAGCACGAGGAAGAAGGCGTACAGCACGAGGTGGACGACGGCCCGGATCAGCTCCATGGGCCCTATCTAAACCTGCCGACCTGCGAGCTCGCCGCACCGGGTACGACACGCGACGCCCGGCTCCTCGTGGGACGAGGGGCCGGGCGTCGGGCGGGACGGCGAGCGGTGCGCGGTCAGCTCTGGTTGAAGAGGTTGCGCGCGGCAGGCTCGTCGGCACCCTCCGCGGCGACCTCGATGTGCTCCGGCGAGAGCAGGAAGACCTTGTTCGTCACGCGCTCGATCGAGCCGTGGAGGCCGAAGACGAGCCCCGCGGCGAAGTCGACGAGACGCTTGGCGTCGGAGTCGTCCATGTCGCTGAGGTTCATGATGACCGGCACGTCGTCGCGGAAGCTCTCGCCGATGGCTCGGGCGTCGTTGTACGTGCGCGGGTGGATGGTCGTGATGCGGTTGAGCTGGCCCACAGGCACCTCCCGGACGGCAGCGGCGTGGTCGTGGCGCTCGACGGGGCGCAGCCGGGTCACCTCGGCGCGGGGCGCCTCCTCGACCTCGTCATAGCTCTCGTCCGCCTCGTCGACGTACTGGTCCTCGTAGTCGTCGTAGCGCTTCTGATCCTCGGCCAGGCCGAGGTACACCATCGCGTCACGCAGTCCCATGTCTCTACTTCCTTGCCTGCAGCCTCACGGGGCCGCTCCACTCGCCGGTCGTGACCGAAGTTACCGGTGGGACTGCCGATCTCCGAGGATTGCGCTGCCGACACGCAGGTGTGTCGCCCCGTGGGCGACGGCCTGCTCGAGGTCGCCGCTCATGCCCGCCGAGATCATCACCGCACCCGGGTGCTCGGCGCGCACCTGCGCCGCGAGCTCGGCGAGCCGGGCGAAGGCGGGCGCCGGGTCCGCACCCCGGGGGGCGACGGCCATCACCCCGCCCAGGCGCAGCCCGCTCTCGACGACGAGATCGGCCAGGGCGGGCACGTCCTGCGGCTGCGCCCCGCCGCGCCCGGCGTCGGACCCCTCGAGGTCGACCTGGACGAGGCCGGTCACCTCGCGCCCGGCGGCCTGGGCGCCCCGGGCGAGGGCACGCACGACCTTCGCCCGGTCCAGCGAGTGCACGACGTCGGCCAGGCGGGCGATCTCGCCGGCCTTGTTGCTCTGGATCTGCCCGACGAAGTGGGTGCGCACGCCCGGCGGCGGGCCGTCGCCCTCGGCGAGCTTGGCCGTCGCCTCCTGGGCGCGAGACTCCGCGACGTCGCGCACCCCGAGCCCGACGAGGGCGTCGAGGTCGCTGCGGGGGAAGTACTTCGTGACGACGACGAGCCGGACCTCGTCGCGCGGGCGACCGGTGGCCGCGCACGCGGCGTCGATCCGCGCGTGGACGGCGGCGAGCCGCTCCTGCAGCTCGGCGACGCGCTCGGGGGTGGCGCTCATGCCAGCCCCACGAGCCCGGCGAGCCGGCCGGTCGTGCCGTCGCGGCGGTAGGAGTAGAGGGTCGGGTCCTCGCGGGTGCAGCCGGGCAGCCACTGGACGGCGACGTCGAGGGCGGCCAGCTGCTCGACGACACCGCCCGCGACGTCGATCGCCGGGGTGCCCTGCCAGGTCATGGCGTAGGACGCCGGGCTGGTGGCGGCGGCGTCCTCGCGCATCGCGGCCGGCACCTCGTAGCAGCGGCCGCACACCGACGGCCCGAGCGTGGCGGTGATCTGCTCGGCCCCGAGGTCGCGCATGGCCGCCACGGTCGCGGGGACGACCCCGGCGAGCATGCCGGGCCGACCCGCGTGGGCCGCGCCGACGACCCCGGCCCGGGCGTCGTGCAGGAGCACCGGGGTGCAGTCGGCGACGAGCACCGCGAGCGTGACGCCGCGGGTGTCGCTCACCATCGCGTCGCACGTCGGCGACCCGCCGGCCGCGCGCACGTGGACGACGTCGGCGCCGTGCACCTGGTCCATGTAGGCGACCGGGGTGCCGACCGCCTCCTCGACGAGCGCGCGGTTGCGGGCGACCGCCGTGGGGTCGTCACCGACGTGGCCCCCGAGGTTGAGCCCGTCGTAGGGACCCTCGCTCACCCCGCCGAGCCGATGGGTGACAGCGCGCAGCACCCCTTCGTCCCGGCTCTCCCAGCGCAGCGGGTGCTGCGTCGGCAGGGGGGCGAAGGGGTGCTCGCTCACGTCGTGCAGGGTGCTCAGCGCACCCTCACTTGAGGAAGTCGGGGACGTCGAGGTCGTCGCCCTCGTCGAAGGTCACCTGACGCGGGGGCTGCTGCACCTGCGGGCGCTCCTGCGGGGCGGCCGGGGCCTGCTGGGCCTCGTCCTGCACCGGCACGGCGACGGGCTGCGCGGGGGCGGCCTGCTCGCGCTGACCACCCTGGCCGCCGACCGGCTGCGGCTGGGGGCGCTGCTGGGGCTGGGCGGCCGGCTGCTGGGCCGGCGCCGGGCGCTGACCCTGCGAGACGGGCTGCCCGCCCTGCGGGCGCTGCTGACCGCCCTGCTGCGCGCCGCGCTGGCTCGACCCCTGCTGGCCCGAGCCCTGCTGGCTCGAGCCCTGGATCGTGCCGAGGGCCCGCTCGTCGGGCCGGGCGTTCGGCGCACCGCCGTCGAAGCCGGCGGCGATGACCGTCACCCGCACCTCGTCGCCGAGCGCGTCGTCGACGACGGCACCGAAGATGATGTTCGCGTCGGGGTGCGCACCCTCCTGGACGAGGCGGGCGGCCTCGTTGATCTCGAAGAGACCGATGTCGGAGCCACCCTGGATCGACAGGAGCACGCCGTGCGCGCCGTCGATGCTCGCCTCGAGCAGCGGGCTGCTGATGGCCAGCTCGGCCGCCTGGACCGCGCGGTCCTCGCCGCGGGCCGAGCCGATGCCCATGAGAGCCGATCCCGCGCCCTGCATGACGGACTTGACGTCGGCGAAGTCGAGGTTGATCAGACCCGGGGTGGTGATGAGGTCGGTGATGCCCTGGACACCGGAGAGGAGCACCTGGTCGGCGCTGCGGAAGGCGTCGAGCATCGACACGGCGCGGTCGCTGATCGAGAGCAGCCGGTCGTTGGGGATCGTGATGAGGGTGTCGACCTCGTCGCGCAGCGACTGGATGCCGGTCTCGGCCTGGGTCGCGCGGCGGCGGCCCTCGAAGGTGAAGGGGCGGGTGACGACACCGATCGTCAGGGCACCGAGCGACTTGGCGATCTTCGCGACGACGGGCGCGCCACCGGTGCCGGTGCCACCGCCCTCGCCCGCGGTGACGAAGACCATGTCGGCCCCCTTGAGGACCTCCTCGATCTCGTCGGCGTGGTCCTCGGCGGCCTTGCGGCCGACCTCGGGGTCGGCACCGGCGCCGAGACCACGGGTGAGCTCGCGACCCACGGCGAGCTTGACGTCGGCGTCGCTCATGAGGAGGGCCTGGGCATCGGTGTTGATGGCGATGAACTCGACGCCCTTGAGGCCGACCTCGATCATCCGGTTGATGGCATTGACACCTCCACCGCCGATGCCGACGACCTTGATGACGGCGAGGTAGTTCTGGGCAGATGCCACGGGGGTTCTCCTGGATGGGTGACGTGCTGGACTTCTCGAGACGAAATCTCGACGTCAACTTGAGAGTTACGTTTTGATCACGACCGGTGTGCCGCTGACGTTATGCGTCACGGACGCCCGTCGCAAGGCAGGTCCCCCGCGTGTCGGGACGGGTCTGCAGATCGTGGCCGGACTGTGCTCTCGACGGGTGCCTGACCCACCTGCGCGCGGGGTGGCTCAACGGGTGACGGGGGTGTCTGGGGCCGAGACGTCGAGCACCTTGGGACGGCCCTTGAGCAGCACGTCGATGACCTGCACCTTGAGCTGAGGTTGCGCCTCGTCGCCCCAGACGACGGTCGTGCGCCCGATCCGGAAGCTCACCCGGTCGGCGGCGTCGACGGTCACCGCCGAGACCTGCTCGCGCACGTCCTGCGGCAGGGCCTCGAGCATCGACAGCGCCGCCGTGACCCCGTGCCCGCTCACCTCGGCGCCCCGGTCCGCGGAGATCGTCGGGACCCCCTTCGGCACCGACCCCGTCGAGCGGATGCGGATGCCGTCGATGTCGTAGACCTCTACCTGACCTTTACCCCGGTTCACCGCGAGGGCGGGGATCCGGGGCACGACGTCGACGCGAAGGGTGCGCGGCCAGTCGCGCACGACCGTCGCCGACTCGACCCCGGGCCTGGCCTCGGCGCCGTCGACGATGGCGCCGACGTCGACCCGGGCGAGGGGTCGGCCGTGAGCGTCGGCGGCGAGCTCGCCGATGGCCGCGGTGTCGCCCGGCTCGGCCCCGACGACGTCGACGTCCTGGACGGCGAGGAGGGGGCTGAAGCCGACGACGTAGACGCCCGCGGCGACGACGGCGACCGCCCCGCTCCCCCAGGCCCACCGGCGGCGGCGGTCGGCCGCGAGGTCGGCCTGGCGCTGCTCGAAGCGCGCGTGCTGGGTGCTCGTCATCGCTGCCGCAGGCCCTGGAGGACCGGCGCGCCGAGCGCGGTGACGTCGCCCGCGCCGATCGTCATGACGAGGTCGCCCGGGCGCGCCCGGGCGACGACGTGCGCGACGGCGGCCTCGGGCTCGAGCACGGCGACGACCCGACCGGCCGCGCGCAACGGCTCCGCGACGACCTCGGAGGTCACCCCGGGCACCGGGTCCTCCCGCGCGCCGTAGATCGGCAGCAGGACGACGTCGTCGGCCGGGGCGAGACCGGCCGCGAAGTCCGCGGCGAAGTCGGCGGTGCGCGAGTACAGGTGCGGCTGGAAGATGACGAGCAGGCGGCCCGGCCGGGCGATCTCGGAGGCGGTGGCGACGACGGCGCTCACCTTGCCGGGGTTGTGGGCGTAGTCGTCGACGACGGTGATGCCGTCGACCTCGCCGCGCACCTCGAAGCGGCGGCGCGTGCCGGCGAAGTCCGCGAGACCGGCGAGCACGGCGCGCGCGTCGTGCCCGCAGCCGAGCACGGCTGCGGCGAGGGCCGCCGCGGCGTTGAGCAGGTTGTGCCGCCCGGGGACGCGCAGCACGAGGTCGTGCACGACGCCCTCGAGCGCGACCTGGGCCCGCGCGCCATGACCCTCGAGCACCGGGTCGGCGAGACGGACGTCGGCGTCGGGCGAGAAGCCGTAGGTGACGACGCGCGTCCCCTGCCCGCCGTCGGGGTGCGGACCGCCGGCGTCGCGGACCGCGTCGGCGAGCCGGGCCGAGCCCGGGTCGTCGGCGCAGGCGACGACGAGGCCGCCGGGGCGCACGGTCCGGGCGAACTCGGCGTAGGCCTGCTCGACCGTGGCGAGGTCGCCGTAGAAGTCGAGGTGGTCGGCCTGCACGTTCGTCACGACCGCGACGTCGGGGTGGTAGACGAGGAAGGAGCCGTCGGACTCGTCGGCCTCGGCCACGAAGTCGGGCCCGCCGCCGAGGGCGGCGTTCGTGCCCTGGCTGGCGAGCTCGCCGCCGAGGGCGAAGGAGGGCCGGGCGCCCAGGTGCAGCAGGGCCGAGGTGAGCATCGACGACGTCGTCGTCTTGCCGTTCGCCCCGGCGACCGCGACCCGGCGCTGCTCTCCCATCGCAGCCGCGAGGGCCTGGCTGCGGTGGAGCACGCGCGTGCCGGCCTCGCGGGCGGCGACGAGCTCGGGGTTGCTGTCACGGATGGCCGAGGAGACGACGACGGTGTCGACCCCGTCGACGTGGGCCGGGTCGTGACCGACCCAGATCTGCGCGCCCCGGCGGCGCAGCTCGTCCAGGACGGGGCCGTCCTTGGCGTCGCTGCCGCTCACGCGGGCGCCGGCGTCGAGGAGCAGCCGGGCGACGGCGGACATGCCCGCGCCGCCGACGGCCAGGACGTGCACCCGGCCGAGCTCGGCCAGGCGCGGGACCGGCGCGTCGACGTCGAGACGGAAGGGCAGGCGGTCGCGCACGCTCATGCGCCCTCCCCCGCCCCGCGCGCGGCCGCGAGGGCCCGGCCGACGAGGTCGGCGAGCAGCTCGTCGCCGTCGCGCTCGCCCACGGCGGAGGCGGCGAGCGACATCGTCGCGACCCGCTCGCGGTCGCCGAGCAGGGGCACGACGACGTCGCGCACCCACGCCGGGGTGACCTCGGAGTCCTCGGTGAGGGTGCCGCCGCCCGCGGCGACGACGCCCGTGGCGTTGAGCCGCTGCTCGCCGTTGCCGATGGGCAGGGGCACGTAGAGACCGGGCAGCCCGACGGCCGTCAGCTCGCACACGGTGTTGGCCCCGGAGCGGCACACGGCGACGTCGGCGGCGGCGTAGGCGAGGTCCATCCGGTCGAGGTAGGGCACGACGACGTACGGGACGCCGGGCACCGCCCCGACGGGCTCGAAGTCCTTGTCCCGCCCGGTGACGTGCAGGACCTGCACGCCGGCGGCGCCGAGGTCGGCCACGCTCGCGGCGAAGGCGTCGTTGAGCCGCTTGGCCCCGAGCGACCCGCCGGTGACGAGCACGGTGGGCAGGTCGGGGTGCAGGCCGAGGTGCGCACGGCCCTCGGCCCGGCGGGCGGCCCGGTCGAGGTCGGCGATCTCACGGCGCAGCGGCATGCCGGTGACGGTGGCGTGCGCGAGCTCGGTCTGGGGGAAGGTGATGCCGACGTGGCGCGTCATCCGGGCGCCGACCCGGTTGGCCAGACCGGCCCGGGCGTTCTGCTCGTGCACGACGACCGGGACGCCGCGGCGCCGGGCGGCGAGGTAGACGGGGGTCGAGACGTAGCCGCCGAAGCCGACGACGACCTCGGCGCCGCTGGACTCGACGAGCTCGCCCGCGCGGGCGACCGCGCGGCGCAGCGCGCCGGGCAGGCGCAGCAGGTCACCGGAGGGGCGACGCGGCAGCGGCACCTTGGGGATCGTCGCGAGCTCGTACCCGCGCGCGGGCACGAGCCGTGACTCCAGGCCCTGCTCGGTGCCCACCGCGAGGATCGCGACCTCGGGATCGCGCCGCCGCAGGCAGTCGGCGAGGGCGAGCAGCGGCGAGACGTGCCCGGCCGTCCCCCCTCCGGCGAGCAGGACGCTGCGTGGGCTGGTGGGGGTGGTGCTCATGATGCGCTGCTGCTCCGTCGGGTGAGGCGGGCGGGGATGAGGGTGTGCAGGCGGGAGGGGCGCGAGGCCAGGGCCGCCGCGCACGTCGGCTCGGCGCGGGCGAAGGAGAGCAGGATGCCGACGGCGAGCATCGTCGTCACGAGCGAGGAGCCGCCGGAGGAGACGAAGGGCAGCGGCACCCCGATGACCGGGAGCATGCCGATGACCGAGCCGATGTTGATCATCGCCTGCACGAGGACCCACGTGCAGATGCCGGCCGTGGCGACCCGGACGAAGAAGTCCTCGGTCGAGCTCACGAGACGCATCCCGACGACCGCGAGACCGGCGAAGAGGGCGATGACCCCGAGGCTGCCGAAGAGGCCGAGCTCCTCGCCGATGATCGCGAAGATGAAGTCGTTGTACGGCTCGGAGAGCCAGCCCCACTTCTCGCGGCTCCCGCCGAGGCCGACGCCCCACCAGCCGCCGTCGGCGAGGGCGTAGCGCCCGTGCATCGGCTGCCGGCAGATGGCGTAGTAGAGGTCGGTGCCCGGCGCGCAGCGTGCCGGGTCGAGCCAGATCGCGATCCGCTCCATGCGGTTGCTGCTCACCGAGGCCATGATCGCGACGAGGACGCCGAGGACCCCGAGCGCCAGGCCGAACCACCGCATCCGCACGCCCGCGGCGAAGAGCATGCCGACGACGATCGCGGCGATGACCATCGCCGTGCCGAGGTCGTGGCCGATCATCACGAGGGTGAGGATGCCCAGCCCGATGGGCGCGACGAAGGGGACGACGGCCTGGCGGATGTCGCCCAGGGCCGCGCGTTTGCGCTCGAGGACGAGCGCACCGCCGAGGACGAGCCCGATCTTGGCGATCTCGCTGGGCTGGATGCTCACGGGCCCGACGCCGATCCAGTTCTTGTTGCCCTGGAAGCCGTAGCCGACGAGGGGCACGAGGGCGAGCAGCCCGACGCCGCCGGCGAGCAGGAGCATCGCGCTGCGCCGCCAGAAGGCGATGGACCGGGTCGCGGCGAACCACATCGCCGCGAGACCGAGGACCGCGAAGACGAGCTGCTTCAAGAAGATCGTCAGCGACGAGTCGTTCTGCTTGAGCGAGACGATCATCGAGGCCGACAGGACCATGACGAGCCCGACGGTGACGAGGATGCCGACGATGCCGAGCAGCCCGTAGTAGGTCGTCAGCGGGGAGTCGACGAGGCGGGTCCAGGACCCGGCCCTGCCCCGGGGCAGACGGGTGGTGCGACCGACCGGGCGCCCCCCGCTCGTCGCGTTGCTGCTCATCGGCTCATCCCTGCTCGTGGTGGCGCCGCACGGCCGTGGCGAAGGCCTCGCCGCGGGCCACGTAGCTCTCGAACATGTCCATGGAGGCCGCCGCGGGGGCGAGCAGCACGACGTCGCCCGGCTGAGCGACGGCCGCGGCCTGACCCACGACGAGATCCATCGCCTCAGTGTCGGTGGCGGCGATGTCGAGGACGGGGACATCGGGTGCGTGTCGCGCGATCGCCGCGGCGATCTGGTCGCGGTCACGCCCGATGAGGACGACGGCGCGCAGACGGTGCGCGTTCGCCGCGACGAGGTCGTCGACCTCGGCGCCCTTGAGCAGCCCGCCGGCGATCCACACGACGTGCTCGTAGGCCGACAGCGACGCGGCAGCGGCGTGCGGGTTGGTCGCCTTGCTGTCGTCGACCCACCGGACGTCGTCGACCGTGAGCACGTGGGCGATGCGGTGGGGCTCGGGACGCCAGGCGCGCAGCCCGTCGCGCACGGCCGAGGGCGGGACGCCGCAGGCACGGGCGAGCGCGGCGGCGGCCAGGGCGTTGGCGACGACGTGGTCGGGGACCCCGTCGCCCTCGTCGCCGAGGTCGGCCAGGCTCGCGAGCTCGGCGGCCTGCCGGCCGCGGTCGGGCACGAAGGCGCGGTCGACGAGGAGGTCCTCGACGCGACCGAGCATGGACAGCCCCGGGCTGGAGCGGGTGAAGCCGACGGCCCGGCAGCCCTCGACGACGTCGGCGGCCTCGACGAGGCGCCGGGTCGTCGGGTCGTCCTCGTTGTAGACGCAGGCCACCTCGGTGCCCTCGTAGACCTTGCCCTTCGCCGCGAGGTAGGCGTCGTACCCGCCGTGCCAGTCGAGGTGGTCGGGGGCGATGTTGAGGCAGGCGGAGGCGAGCGGGCGCACCGAGTCCTGCCAGTGCAGCTGATAGCTCGACAGCTCGACGGCGATGACCTCGTAGGGGTCGGGGTGCAGGACCGCCTCGAGGATCGGGGTGCCGACGTTGCCCGCGCTGCACGCGCGCAGCCCGGCCGCGGTGAGGATCGAGGTGAGCATCTGCACCGTCGTCGTCTTGCCGTTGGTGCCGGTGAGCGTGATCCACGGCGCGCCGCCGTGCTCGGGGCGCATCCGCCAGGCGAGCTCGACCTCGCCCCACACGGTGATGCCGCGGGCGGCGGCGTCGGCGAGCAGGGGCTGGGTCGGCGGCCACCCGGGCGAGGTGACGACGAGGTCGACCCCGTCGTCCAGCAGGCCCGCCGGGGCCGCGTCGCCGAGGAGCATCCGGGCGCCGAGCACCTCGAGGATCGTCGAGCGCTGCGCCATCGGCGAGCCCTCCGCGGGGGCGGTACCGTCGACGACGCTCACCTGCGCGCCCCGCTCGAGCAGGGCGTCGGCGGCGGCGAAGCCGGAGACCCCGAGGCCGGTGACGACGACCCGCAGGCCCGACCAGTCCGCGTCGCGGTGCGTCAGCGTGCTGAGGTCCCTCACGCGCCGACGACCCACTCGGCGTAGAAGATCGCCAGGCCGAGGGCGACGAAGAGCCCCGCGATGATCCAGAAGCGGATGACGATCGTCACCTCCTGCCAGCCGAGCAGCTCGAAGTGGTGCTGCAGCGGTGCCATCCGGAAGACGCGCTTGCCGGTGGACTTGAAGGAGGCGACCTGGATGATCACCGACAGGGTGATCGTCACGAAGAGCCCGCCGAGGATGACGATGAGGAGCTCGGTGCGGGTCGTGATCGCCAGCCCGGCCAGCGCGCCGCCGAGCGCGAGCGAGCCCGTGTCGCCCATGAAGATCTTCGCCGGCGAGCCGTTCCACCACAGGAAGCCGAAGCAGGCGCCCATGCCCGCCGCGGCGACCACCGCGAGGTCGAGCGGGTCGCGCACGTCGTAGCACTTGAGGCCGGGCTCGATCTGGCAGTTCTGGTTGAACTGCCAGATGGAGATGAGCACGTACGCGGCGAAGACCATGACCGAGGCACCGGTCGCGAGGCCGTCGAGGCCGTCGGTGAGGTTCACGCCGTTGCTCGTCCCGGCGATCATGAGGTTGGCCCACAGGACGAAGAGGACGATGCCGACCATCGGCCCGGCGAAGGCGAGGTCGAGCGGGGTGTCGCGCACGAAGGAGATGTGCGTCGAGGCCGGCGTGCGCAAGGAGTCGTTGGGGAACTGCAGGGCGAGGATCGCGAAGATCACGCCGACGAGGGTCTGCCCGATGAGCTTCTCGTGCGAGCGCAGCCCGAGGCTGCGCTGCTTGCTGATCTTGATGTAGTCGTCGGCGAAGCCGACGAGCCCCATGCCGCCCATGAGGAAGAGCACGAGCAGCCCGCTGGCCGTCGGCAGCGACCACGTCGCGAGGTGCGCGACGGCGTAGGCCAGCACCGCGGCGAGGATGATCACCGCCCCGCCCATCGTCGGCGTCCCGCGCTTCGTGTGGTGCGAGGTGGGGCCGTCGTCACGGATGAACTGGCCGTACCCCTGGCGCACGAGCACCTTGATGAGCATGGGCGTCCCGAGCAGGGCCACGACGAGCGAGACCACTGCCGCGATGAGCACCGCCTTCACTGCGCGTCCTCTCTGTGGCTGAGCCGATCTCCGAGCCACCGTAGCCCGGCGTCACGGCTGGACTTGAGCAGCACGACGTCGCCGGGGGCGAGTCGCTCGTGCAGGAGGGTCTGCGCGGCGTCGACGTCGGCCACGGACTCGACCGTGGCGACGCCGCTGTCGCGGGCACCGTGCGCGATGTCGCGGGCGAGGTCGCCGACGGCGAGCACGAGGTCGACCCCGAGCGCGCCGGCGAGCTCGCCGACGCCGCGGTGCAGCGCGGGCGACTCCTCGCCGAGCTCGAGCATCGAGCCGAGCACGGCGACCCGGCGGCCGCGGCAGGACATCGCGGCGAGCGCGCGCAGGGCGGCCTCCATGGAGTCGGGGTTGGCGTTGTAGGCGTCGTTGACCACCCGCACCCCGTCGGGGCGCTCGGTGACCTCCATCCGCCAGCGGCTCGCCGGGCGGGCCTGCGCGAGCGTCGCGACGACGTCGTCGAGGGCCAGACCGCAGGCGTGCGCGGCGGCGATCACCGCGAGGGCGTTGCCGACGTGGTGGCGCCCGACGAGCGGCAGCGCGACCTGGGCGGTGCCGAAGGGGGCGGTGACGGTGAAGCGCGGACGGCCGGCCTCGTCGAGGACGACGTCGGTGGCACGGACCTCCGCGTCCTGCGCCTCGCCGACGAGGACGACGCGGGCAGCGGTGACCTCCGCCATGGCGCGGACGCGGTGGTCGTCGGCGTTGAGGACCGCGACGCCGTTCGCGGGCAGCGCGGCGACGAGCTCGGACTTCGCGACGGCGACGTGCTCGACGGAGCCGAACTCGCCGACGTGGGCATGCCCGACGTTGAGCACGACGCCGACCTGGGGCGGCGCGATCGTCGTGAGGTAGGCGATGTGCCCGGCGCCGCGGGCGCCCATCTCGACGACGAGGTGGCGGGTGCGCTCGGTGACCCGGCAGACCGTGAGCGGGACGCCGACCTCGGAGTTGTACGAGCCCAGCGGCGCGACGGTCTCGCCGTCGGCGGCCAGGACGGCGCCGAGGAGGTCCTTCGTGCTCGTCTTGCCCGAGGACCCTGTGATCCCGACGACGTGCAGCTGCGGCAGGCGGTCGACGAGCGCGCGGCTCAGGGCGACGAAGGCGGCCTGGGTGTCCTCCACGACAACGCACGGCAGGCCGTCGACGGGTCGGGTGGTCAGGGCGGCGCTCGCGCCGCGCTCGGCGGCCTGGGGCACGTAGGCGTGCCCGTCGGCGTGCTCGCCGACGCGGGCGACGTAGAGGCTGCCGGCGGCGGCCTCACGGGCGTCGGTGACGACCGGGCCGTCGACGACGACGGCGGGGTCGCCGTGGACGGTGCCCCCGGTGACCTGGGCGAGCTCGGCGAGGGTGAGGGCGATCATCGGGCCACCTCCGTGGCGAGGGCGGTGAGTGCCTCGAGGGCGACGACGCGGTCGTCGAAGGGGGTGACCACCCCTTCGACCTCCTGCCCGCTCTCGTGCCCCTTGCCGAGGAGCGCGACGACTCCCCCGGGCCCGGCGGCGCGCACGGCGTGCTCGACGGCGGCCCGGCGGTCGGCGACGACGTCGAGCTCGGCGCCGCCCTGGCGGGCGCCCGAGGCGACGGCCTCGCGGATCGCCGCGGGGTCCTCGGAGCGGGGGTTGTCGTCGGTGACGACGACGAGGTCGGCGTGGTCGGCCGCGGCGCGGCCCATGCCGGGTCGCTTGCCGGGGTCGCGAGACCCGCCGGCGCCGAGGACGGCGACGAGCCGGCCCGTGGTGCCCTCGCGCAGGGCGGCCAGCGCGGCGGCCACGGCGTCGGGGGTGTGCGCGAAGTCGACGACGACGCGGGGCAGGAGCGCGGCATCGGCGCCCTCGGGGGCGGCGACGACCTCCATGCGGCCGGGCACGCGAGGCTCGGCGCCCACGGCGCGGGCCACCTCGGCGGGGTCGTGGCCGGCGACGAGCAGGGCGGCCGCCGCGACGGCGGTGTTCGTGCGGTTGAAGCCGCCCGGCAGCGGGCTGCGCAGGGCCAGGCTCACCCCGTCGCCCTCGAGGACGAAGGCGGGGCCGTCGACCGAGGTGATGACGAGGTCCGCGGGGACGGCGGGGTCGGAGGAGACGGTGCGCACGGGCACGCCGGCCTGCGCCGCGAGGCGGCGACCCCACGCGTCGTCGACGCAGACGACGCCCGCGCGGGAGCGCTCGGGGGTGAAGAGGCTCGCCTTGGCGGCGAAGTAGTCCTCCATGCCGTCGTGGAAGTCGAGGTGGTCCTGCGAGAGGTTGGTGAAGAGCGCGACGTCGTAGACGACCTCGTCGACGCGGTGGAGGACGAGGGCGTGGCTGCTCACCTCCATGACGCAGTCGTCGACGCCGCGCTCGCGCATCACCGCGAGCAGGGCGTGCAGGTCGGGGCTCTCGGGCGTCGTGCGTGCGCTCGGGACCCGCTCCTGGCCGATCCGCGTCTCGACGGTGCCGATGAGACCGGTGCTGCGCCCCAGGGCCTCGAGAGCGGCGGCGAGGAGGTAGGCGGTCGTCGTCTTGCCGTTCGTCCCGGTGATGCCGAAGGAGCGCACGCCCGGGCCGCCCGGCGTCCCGGTGCCGTAGACGGCGGCCGCGACGCGGCCGAGGACGGAGCGCGGGTCGGCGACGACGACGGCGGGCACGTCGACGCCGGCCTCGCGGGCCAGCTCGAGGCCACGCCCGTCGGTGAGCAGGGCACGGGCACCCTCACGGACGGCGGCGGCGGCGTACGAGGCGCCGTGGGCGTTGGCCCCCGGCAGGGCCGCGTAGAGGTCACCCCGGCGGACCGAGAAGGTGCTCAGGGTGACACCGGTGACGGTGAGGTCGGCGTCCCCGACGATGTCGCTGCTGCGTCCTGCAGCCTCCGACACCGCCTGGAGCGCGACCGGGTCGATGGTCTGCGGGCGGGGCGATGGCACGACGAGCGAGCCTACCTGTCCCCCGGGTTGCCCCGGTCCTTCAGCAGACCGGGCGTGCCCTCTGCGGGGGCCTTCTTCAGCCGGGTCGAGATGGGCTTGACCTTGTCGTCCGCGGCCGGCGGGACCTCCTGGGTCTGCAGGGCGTGGGTCATGACGTCCTTGAAGACCGGCGCGGCGACCTGGCCGCCGAAGTAGCCCTTGACGGGGCGCTGGAGGATGACGGCGACGACGAGCTGGGGGTCCTGGGCGGGGGCGTAGCCGATGAAGCTCGCCGTCTTGCCCGAGTAGCCGCCGGTCTTGTCGTCGTAGCGGTCGGCGGTGCCCGTCTTGCCGGCGACGCGGTAGCCGTCGATCTTGGCCTTGGGGGCGGTGCCCTCCTCGCTGACGACGCCCTCGAGCATCCGGCTCACCGAGGTCGCGGTGCTCTGCGAGACGACGCGCTCGCGCTTCGCGGCCGGTGCCGGGGTCCATCCGCCCTCGCCGTCGGAGGTCTCGGCGACGAGGCTCGGGGCGACGCGCACACCCTTGTTGGCGATGGTCTGGAAGACGCCGGCGACCTGCACGGCCGTCGTCGACAGGCCCTGGCCGTAGGTGACGGTGTAGCGCTGCACGCCGTCCCACTTCTCCGACGGCGGCATGATCCCCTCGGACTCGCCCGGGAAGCCCGAGCCGGTCTTGCTGCCGAGCCCGAACTTGCGGAAGTACTCCTCGAGCGTCTTGGGCTTCATCGTCTCGCCGATGAGCATCATGCCGACGTTGCTCGACTCGGCGAGCGCGCCGCCGACGGTGCGGTACTCGACGGGGTGCGGGTGGCTGTCTCGCAGGGTGGCGTCGTAGCGCTGGAGGTGGTCGGGCAGGACCATCGGGCTCGACGGCGTGATCGTGCCCTCCTCGAGACCGGCGGCTACCGTCATGATCTTGGCCGTCGAGCCGGGCTCGAAGGCGTCGCTGAAGGCGAGGTTGGCGAAGACGCCCTTGCCGTCGCCGATGTCGTTCGGGTCGAAGGTCGGGTACGAGGCGAGCGCGACGAGCTCGCCCGTGTCGACCCGCTGGACGACGACGGTCCCCGAGAGCGCGTCGGTCTCCTCGACCTTCGCGGCCAGGGCGTTCTGCGCGTACCACTGCACGTCGTTGTCGATCGTCAGGCGCACGTCCTTGCCCGGCTTGGCCGAGCTGACGTCGGACCCGGCGTTGGGCAGCCGGCTGCCGTCCATGGCGACCTCGTAGGTCGCGGTGCCGGGCGTGCCCTTGAGCGTGTCGTCGAGCATGAGCTCGAGCCCGCCGCCCGCGGTCTGGTCCTGGGGCTGGACGAAGCCGACGAGGCTGGCGACGGTCGTCGACTGCGGGTAGGTGCGCTGCGAGGAGCGCTCGCTGTACACGCCGGGGATGCCCAGGGCGCTGATCTTGCGCCAGGTGAGCGGCGAGAGGTTCTTGGCGAGGATGACGTAGCGACGCTCGCCGGTCATCGCCTCGACGAGGTCGTCCTCGTCCTGGCGCAGGAGCGGGGCGAGGTCCTCGGCGGCGCCGGCGACACCGACCTCGGTGCGCGTGCCGCCGACCTCCTTCTCGTAGGCGGGGACCGCGGTCTGGTCGACGACGACGATGCGGCGCTCGGCCGAGCTGGCGAGCACCGTGCCGTGGGCGTCGGTGATCGTGCCCCGGCGCGCCGGGATCGACTCGGTCGTCGTGCGCTGGGCGAGGGCGTCGGCCGCGACCTCGGCCGAGTCGAAGCCCTGGATGCGCATGAGCTGGGCGGCGAAGAGGCTGAGGACGAAGAGGCTGGCGACCATGAGCCCGCGCATCCGCATCCGCGGGTTGCCGGCCGGGGGCACGTCTCCCCCACCGCCACCACCACGACGACGCGGGCCGCGCGGGGGCGCGGACCCGCCGCCGCGGCGCGGGGTCGTGGGACGGGCGGTCCGGGTGGCGGTGCGCGACGCGCCCGGTCCGGTCGTGCTGCGGCGGGTCGCGCCGGCGGCGCTCGTGCGGGCGCCGCGCGTGGAGGAGCCCGTGCTCGCGCCGGTCCGTGCGGCCACGCGGCGGGCGGAGGACGGTGCTGCCGTCGCGCGGGTGCGAGCGGTCGACGAGGTCCGCCCCGAGGAGGCCTTCGAGGAGGCCTTGGACGTGGGCGCCTTGGACGTGGAGGCCTTGGACGTGGGCGCCTTGGAGGAGGAGGCCTTCGGCGAGGAGGCCCTCGACGACGCGGTGGTGGACGCCCTCGTCGTCGTGGCCTTGGAGGTGGCCCTCGTGGTGGTGGGCTTCGTCGTGCCCGTCCGGGACGCCGCGGCCTTCTTCGCCGCGGCCCGCCGGGCGGCGGACGACGAGCTCGCCGTCGACCGGGTCGAGGTGCTCGAGGAGGCGGAGGTCGACCCCTTCGCCGTGCGGGTGCTCGAGGCGGGGGTGCGGCGCTGCGTCACGTCGTCTCCTGCCTGGTCGGGTGCGGTCGGTCTCGTCGGGGCGTCAGTCCTGGTCGCCCGAGGCCGGCGCGCTCGTCGTGCTCGCCCGGGGCGTCGCCCGCGCCGCTGCGTCCACGCTAAATCCCTCGGGCTTCTTCGCCGCCTTCGCCACGCCGAGGACGCGCCCGCGCTCGAGGTCGACGAAGGCCGCGGTGTCGGCGGGGACCATGCCGAGCTCGCGGGCCTTCGTCGCGAGGTTCTGCGGTGCCGAGCGCGCGTCGACGGCGTGCACGAGGGCCTCCTGGGTGTCGGAGAGCTCGGCGGAGCGCGCCTCGAGGCGACCGACCTCGAAGGAGTCCTGCGCCATCTTCGCGTTGAGGGCGAGGACGGCGGCCAGACCGGCGACGAGCAGCGCGACGACGAGCATCGGGAAGAGCGGCGATCCGGTCGCGTCCGCGGCGGTGAGCACGCGCAGCTCGCGCTGCTGGCCCCCCTTCGCGGGGGCGCGCCGGGCGACGGTGGTCGCGGTCTGCAGCTGGCTCATCGGGAGGTCCTCTCGGGGGCGCGGACGGGTCGGGTGCGCTCGGCCGCACGGAGGCGGACCGAGGCGGATCGGGGGTTCGCGGCGAGCTCGGCCGCGTCGGGGGTGGCCGCGCCGCGCGTGAGCAGGCGCAGCTCGGGGGCGTGCTCGGGCAGCTCGACCGGCAGCCCGGGCGGGGTCGTCGAGGTCGCGCCGGCGGCGAGGGCGCGCTTGGTGATGCGGTCCTCGAGGGAGTGGAAGGACAGCACGGCGAGCCGTCCACCGACGCAGAGCCGGCGCAGCGCCTCGGGCAGCGCGCGCTCCCAGACGGTGAGCTCGGCGTTGACCTCGATGCGCAGGGCCTGGAAGGTCCGCTTCGCCGGGTGGCCGCCGGTGCGCTGCGAGGCGGCCGGGATGCTCGCCCGGAGCACCTCGACGAGCCGGGCGGAGGTCTCGAAGGGGGCGACCTCGCGCTCGCGCACGACGGACCGGGCGATCCGGCGGGCGAAGCGCTCCTCGCCGTACTCCTGGAGCACCCGGGTGAGCTCGCGCTCGTCGTAGGTGTTGAGCACGTCGGCGGCGGTCGTCGGTGCGCCCGGGTCCATCCGCATGTCGAGCGGGGCGTCCTGGGCGTACGCGAAGCCGCGCTCGGCCTCGTCGAGCTGGAAGCTGCTCACCCCGAGGTCGAAGAACATCGACTGCGCGCACTCGATGCCGAGGCCGTCGAGGACGTCGCCGATCTCGTCGTTCGTCGCGTGGGCGTAGTCGACCCGGTCGGCGAAGGGGGCCAGCCGGGTCCGCGCGAGGTCGAGGGCGAGCGGGTCGCGGTCGATCGCGACGAGGCGCACCCCGGGGTGACGGGCGAGGACGGCCTCGGCGTGGCCGCCCATGCCGAGCGTGCCGTCGACGTGCACGGCGCCGGGGACGAGCACAGGGCCCAGCAGGTCCAGGACCGGCTCGAGCATGACGGGGACGTGCCGGTCGGCGGCGCCGGGGCCGGTCGTCGTCGTCATGCTCGTCCTCCTCTGCTCTCTCGTCGTGGTGGTGCGGGGTGGTGCGGTGCTCGTGCGACTGCTGCATCTGCTCGGGCTGCTGGGTCCTGGTCCCCATCCGGACCGGTCCGGCGCGGGGGAAGACGCGTCGGCATCGGCTCGGCTGGAGGCCAGGGCCCAGCAGCTACATCAGGCCCGGGATCACCTCGTCGGACTGGTCGGAGAAGGCCTGCTCGGTGGCCGCGAGGTAGTCGGTCCAGGCCTGCGAGTCCCAGACCTCGAGCCGGTTGCCGGCACCGATGACGGTGCAGTCCTTGCTCAGGCCCGCGTACTGGCGCAGGGCGGCCGGGATCGTCACCCGGCCCTGCTTGTCGGGGATCTCGTCGGACGCGCCCGAGAGGAAGACGCGCATGTAGTCGCGGGCGGCCCGGCTGCTCGTCGGGGCCTTCTGCATGTCGGTGGCGATCTGCGTGAAGGTCTCGAGCGGGAAGACGTAGAGGCAGCGCTCCTGGCCACGGGTGACGACGAGGCCGGTGGCCAGACGGTCGCGGAACTTCGCGGGGAGGAAGAGGCGGCCCTTGTCGTCGAGACGAGGCGTGTGGGTACCGAGGAACACGACCCACCTCCCGCTCTGCTCGACCCTCCGGGCGCCACCGTGTCCCGATGTCCCCCACTTTACTCCACCCAGCCCCCGAAAGACAGCCAGAACCGTGACGGATCCGTGATTTCTCGCCCTCAGATCCGCCATTTCTCGGGGGTGGTGCGAAGTGGGGCAGATCTGGCGCACCGGGGCCCGGGAGCGGCCCGCCGACGGCTCGACCGGGCGGCTCTTCGGGACGGATCCCGCTGATCCCGGGGCCTGTCGCCCCCCGAGGCCTCGCGAGGGCACCCCTTCGCCATAGGGTCGGGAGCACAGTGGGGCGTGGTGGGATGACCTCGACCTCACCGAGGACCCGGTCGGCACGGCCGGGGGGAAGGAGCCCGGGTGATCCCGGTCAACGACATCCGTCCGAGCGCCCCGACGACATCAGAGCTGGAGCACCTCGTCGAGGTGGGCGAACGCCTCGCCGCGACGATGAGCGCGGTCATCGAGGGCAAGCCCGAGGTCGTGCGCACCGCGATCACCGTCATGCTCGCCGAGGGCCACCTGCTCGTCGAGGACGTGCCGGGAGTCGGCAAGACGATGCTCGCCAAGACCCTGGCCCGCTCGGTCGACGCCTCGGTGCGACGGGTGCAGTTCACCCCCGACCTGCTGCCGAGCGACATCACCGGCGTGAGCGTCTTCAACCAGGACAACCGGGTCTTCGAGTTCCGGCCCGGGGCGGTCTTCGCCAACGTCGTCGTCGGTGACGAGATCAACCGCGCCTCGCCCAAGGCCCAGTCGGCCCTGCTCGAGTGCATGGAGGAGCACCAGGTCACCGTCGACGGGCAGACCCACGCGCTGCCCCACCCCTTCATGATCATGGCGACCCAGAACCCCGTCGAGATGGAGGGCACCTACCCCCTGCCCGAGGCGCAGCGCGACCGCTTCATGGCGCGGGTGTCCGTCGGCTACCCCGACCCGCGCGCCGAGGTCGAGATGCTCGACCACCACGGCGCCACCTCTCCCCTCGACGACGTCCGGCCGGTCACCGACGCCGAGGGGGTCGCCGAGCTCATCCGGGTCGTGCGCCGCGTGCACGCCTCCGAGGCCGCCCGCCGCTACGTCGTCGACGTCGCCGCCGCGACCCGCTCCCACTCCGCCATCCGGCTCGGCGCCTCGCCGCGTGCCACCCTCCACGTGCTGCGGGCGGCCCGGGCGCGCGCCGCCCTCGCCGGGCGCGACCACGTGCTGCCCGACGACGTGCAGGCCCTCGCGGTCCCCCTGCTCGCCCACCGCATCATCCTCACGAGCGAGGCGCACGTCTCGCGGCTCACCCCGGCCGGGGTCGTCGAGGACGTCATCGCCCGCACGCGGGTGCCCGGCAGGCGCTAGGTCGTGGGATCGCGGCTGAACAGGCTGACCTCGCGCGGCGCGGTCGTCCTCGGCCTGGGCATCTCGCTGGCCGCCGCCGGGGTGCTGCTCGGGGTGCCCGACCTCACCCGGGCCGGGGCGCTCCTGCTCGTCCTGCCCCTCCTCGCCCGGCTGCTCGTCTCCCGCCCCTTCGGGCTCGTCACCTCGCGCACCGTCGACCCGCCGAAGGTCACGACGGGCACCCCCGCCTCGGTCCACCTCGTGCTGCGCAACACCGGCCGCACGACCTCTCCCCTGCTCGTCGCCGAGGACCAGGTGACGTACGCCCTGGGCGACCGGCCCCGCATGCTCGTCGCCCGCCTGGCCCCCGGCGAGGAGCGCGAGGTGCAGTACCGCGTGCGCTCCCACGTGCGCGGGCGGCACCCCGTCGGCCCGCTGAGCGTGCGGGTCACCGACGCCTTCGGCATGGCCCATCGCGAGGTCGTGGTCCCCGGCACCGACAGCGTGCTCGTCCTGCCGCGCACCGTGCCCCTGCGCGGCACGCCCGTCATGCGCGCCGGGTCCGGGGGCGACGAGTCCTCCTCGCACCAGCTCGCGCTGCACGGCGAGAGCGACGTCGGCGTGCGCGAGTACCGCAGCGGTGACGAGCTGCGCCGCATCCACTGGCCGTCGACCGCGCGCACCGGCCAGATGATGGTGCGACAGGACGAGCAGCCCGGCCGGCGCCGGGCCCTCGTCCTCCTCGACAACCGGGCGAGCTCGCACGCCGGCACCGGCGGCGGCGGCTCCCTCGAGTGGTCGGTGAGCGCGACGGCCTCCGTCGCCACCCACCTCGTGGCCCACGGCCTCGAGACCTACCTCGCGACCGCCGACGAGACGAGCGAGCCGCTGGCCCCGCTCGGCGGCGTCGACGACGCGCTCGAGGCCCTCGCCGTCGTCGCCACCTGCTCCCGACCCGGGCCGGACGGGCTCGTCGACGCCGCGACCGAGGTCGCGGCGACCGGCGGGGGCACGGTCGTCGCCGTCGTCGGGCCGCTCGAGCACGAGCAGGCCCAGCGCCTCACCCGCACCGGCCACGGCATCGCCTTCGTCGTCGACCCCGACTCCTTCGAGCAGGCCGGCGAGCGGCCGAGCACGACGGCGGCCGCGCTCACGGCCGGCGGCTGGCGAGCGGTCGACGTGCAGCCGGGGTCGCGCATCGCCGAGGTGTGGGACCACCTCGTCGCCGCCCGGGCGGGGGTCGCCTGATGCGCCAGGCGATCACCTCCGTCATCACCGCCCTCGCCGTCCTCGCGGCCGCGGCCTCGTTGCGCTACCTCTTCGTCGACTCCTCCTTCATGCGCCCCGCGGCGCTCGTCGTCATCGTCGTCGTCGGGCTCGGCGTCGCCCTGCGCACGCGCACCCGGGCCGTCACCGTCCTGCTGCCCGTCCAGGCCCTCGGCTTGGCTCTCGCCCTCGCCTGGCTCTTCGCGCGCGACACGCTGTGGTTCGCGCTGCCGACGACGCGCACCGTCGAGCGGGCCGTCGAGCTCGTCCTGCAGTCGCAGGACACGATCACGTCCTACGCCGCGCCGGCCCCGGTCGACGCCGGCGTCACCTTCTCGCTCACGGCCATCGTCGGTCTCGTCGCCCTCACCGCCGACCTCGCCGCGGCGACGGCCGAGTCGCCGACCATCGCGGGCCTGCCGGTGCTGGCGCTCTACGCGATCAGCGCCGCGAACGCCCAGACCAGCCTGCCGTGGCACGCCTTCGCCGCCCCCGCCGCCCTGTGGCTGCTCGTCCTCGCCCACCAGGACGGCGACCAGCTGCGCCGGTGGGTCAGCCACGTCCCGGGGCACCCGGGCGAGGACGGCGAGGAGCGGGCCCGCCGGGACTTCACGACCCAGGGGGTCGGCCTCGCCGCCGCCGGCATCGCGCTCGCGATCGCCGTGCCGACGGTCGTGCCCCACCTGCCGAGCACCTACATCGGCGACGGGCTGCGCGACGGCACGGGCCAGTCCGAGGGCGGTCGCTCCCGGGTGAGCCTGTCCAGCGAGATCGACCTGCGGCGCTCGCTGCAGGACCCCGACCCCTCCCCCGTCCTGCGCTACCAGACCGACGACCCCAGCCCGCCGCCGCTGCGGGTCGGCGTGGCGACCCGCTTCGTCGACGGCCGGGCCCGGATCGGCTCGGAGATCTCCGGCACGGTCCCGCTCGGCGACGACGACGCCGTGGGGGTCACCCGTTTCGACCAGGAGCGCCGCACGACGACGGTCGTGGAGTCGAAGGTCCGCGCACCGCAGCTGCCGGCCCCCTTCGTCGCCCGTGACGTCCAGGTCGGGGCGCCGTGGAGCATGGACTCCGACGGCGTCGTGCGGGTCGCCGACGACGCGCAGAGCTACACGATCAGCTACGACGAGCCGCTCGACGAGACCGAGGCGGTCCTCGCGGCGGCCGGCGACACCGGGGCGGGCCTGCAGGACCGCGAGGAGTACCTCGCCGTCGAGCCCGAGATCGCCAGCGAGCTCGCCCAGGTCCTCGACGAGGTCGTCGAGCCCGGCGACAGCCAGCTCGAGAGCGCCCAGGCGATCCAGTCCTACCTGCGCGGCAACGACTTCACGTACAGCCTCGAGCTCGACGAGCGCCTCCCGGGCGAGCACCCCATCAGCCAGTTCCTGCGCACGAAGCGCGGCTACTGCCAGCAGTTCGCCGCGACGATGGTCCACCTCGCCCGCGCCGAGGGCATCCCCGCGCGCTTCGTCGTCGGCTTCCTGCCCGGCACCGGCAGCACCCAGGAGCGCGTCGTGCGGGCGTCGGACGCCCACGCGTGGCCCGAGCTGTGGATCGACGGCGTCGGCTGGTTGCGCTTCGAGCCCACCCCCGGCGGCCGTGCCGCGAGCCTGCCGGGCTACTCGCTGCCGCAGCAGGACACGACGTCGTCCACCTCGACGACGAGCTCGAGCACGACGAGCTCGGCGACGAGCACCTCGCAGGACGCGGCGCCCGTCGAGGAGGCCGACACGGGCACCGAGGTCCAGTGGCAGCGCCCGCTGCTCCTCACCCTGCTCGTCGTCGCCCTACTCGCCGTGCTCCCCCTCACCGCCCTGCTGCTGCGCGAGCGCGCCCGCCGGCGGCGCGGGTCGCCCCAGGAGCAGGTCGAGCGCGAGTGGGAGCGGCTCGTCGAGGGGCTGGGCGATCTCGGCATCGACGCGCCGCCCGGTGCCACGCCGCGGGTCTCCGGCGACCACCTCGTGCAGCGCAGCGGGGTCGGCGGCCGCGGCACCGAGCAGATGCATCGCGTCGTCACCACCCTCGAGGGGGCCCGCTACGCCCCTCCCGGACGCCCCGAGCCCGACGAGGTCGAGCAGGTCGGGCGCGACGTCGACGACCTCCTCGCGCGGGTGCGACGCTCGCGCGACACCGGGCGACGGGTCCGGGCCGCGCTCGCCCCGCCGTCGGCGATCCGGTGGTGGGGCTCGCTGCCCGGCCGGGTCGTCGACGTCGTGACGCGCCGCCGATGAGCAGCGGCTCGCGGCCGGGCCACCGGACGAACGAAGGGGGACCCACCGGATGTCCGGTGGGTCCCCCTTCGCGTCGGGCGGGTGCTCAGTCGAGGTAGTCGCGCAGGACCTGCGAGCGCGACGGGTGACGCAGCTTGCTCATCGTCTTGGACTCGATTTGGCGGATCCGCTCGCGGGTCACGCCGTAGACCTTGCCGATCTCGTCGAGCGTCTTGGGCTGGCCGTCGGTGAGGCCGAAGCGCATCGACACGACGCCCGCCTCGCGCTCGGAGAGCGTGTCGAGGACGCTGTGCAGCTGCTCCTGCAGGAGGGTGAAGGAGACCGCGTCGGAGGGCACGACCGCCTCGGAGTCCTCGATGAGGTCACCGAACTCGGAGTCGCCGTCCTCGCCGAGCGGGGTGTGCAGCGAGATCGGCTCGCGGCCGTACTTCTGCACCTCGACGACCTTCTCGGGGGTCATGTCGAGCTCCTTGGCCAGCTCCTCCGGCGTGGGCTCGCGGCCCAGGTCCTGGAGCATCTGGCGCTGGACGCGCGCGAGCTTGTTGATGACCTCGACCATGTGCACCGGGATGCGGATGGTGCGGGCCTGGTCGGCCATCGCGCGGGTGATCGCCTGGCGGATCCACCACGTCGCGTACGTGGAGAACTTGTAGCCCTTCGTGTAGTCGAACTTCTCGACCGCACGGATGAGGCCCAGGTTGCCCTCCTGGATGAGGTCGAGGAAGAGCATGCCGCGACCGGTGTAGCGCTTGGCGAGCGAGACGACGAGACGCAGGTTGGCCTCGAGGAGGTGGTTCTTCGCGTTCTTGCCGTCCTGCGAGATCCACCACAGCTCGTTCTTGAACTTCGTGTCGATCTTCTCGCCCGAGGCGAGCTTCTCCTCGGCGAAGAGGCCGGCCTCGATCCGCTTGGCGAGCTCGACCTCCTGCTCGGCGTTGAGGAGGGCGACCTTGCCGATCTGCTTGAGGTAGTCCTTGACCGGGTCGGCCGTGGCGCCGGCGGTCACGACCTGCTGGGCCGGGGCGTCGTCCTCGTCCTGGTTGGACAGGACGAAGCCGGCGGCCTCGCTCGTGGGAGCGGTCGTCGCGGGGGCCGGGGTGCCGACGGCGGCCTCGGTGGTCTCCTCGCCGTCCTCGGCAGCCTCGTCGGCGATGTCGGCGGGATCGGGCTCGACGTCCTCGACGGGGCCGGCAGCGGCGGCCTTCGCCGCGGTCTTCTTGGTCGTCGTCTTCTTCGCGGTGCTCTTCTTCGCGGCGGTCTTCTTCGCCGGAGCGGCGGCGCCCGCGGCGGCGGCCTTGGTCGTGCCGGCCTTCTTCGCCGCCACCTTCGTCGTCACGGCTCCGTCGGCCGGAGCCTTCTTCGTCGTCGACTTCGTCGTCGCCTTCTTGGCGGGGGACGCTGCCTTCTTGGTGGCGGTCTTCTTGGTGGTGGTCGGTGGCACGTGGACCTCGATTCCCTGTTCCTTCAGCGTCTGAAGCACAACGCGCATCCGAGGGGCGGTAATCCCGGCCTCGCTCACCGCGGCGGCGACGTCCTCTGCCGTGACGTGGCCGGTGGAGCTGCCCTTGCTGAGCAAGGTCTGCACGGCAGGGTGGGCGAAGTCGCGGGGCAGGGAGTCTGACGTGGTCGAGCGGGGCGACAAGGGTCTACCGGCACCTTCCGTGGCGTGTGAGCGGGCTGGGCCCGCGCCACCGAGGATGCATCTGGAGCAGGGTGACTGCCTCCGGAGCAGGTGGCGCCTGGGCGCTCGGCCGCGGGCTTGATCACCATTATAAGTCGAGAGCACGCGAAGGGCCCACGCGACCGTGCGCATGGGCCCTTCGGCGGTGCTGCAGAGCGTCTCGCGTCAGGCGTCAGCCTTCACCGCGAGGACGGGGCACGGGGCGTCGAGGAGCACCCGCTGGGCGTTGGAGCCGAGGATGAGCTTGCCGACGGGGGTGCGGCGGCGCAGCCCGATGACGATGAGCTCGGCATCGGTCTCCTCCGCGACGGCGATGAGGTCCTCGGCCGGCTCCTTGCCGCGCACGAGACCACGCACGTCGACGTCGACGCCGCTGCCGGCGAGGTCGTCGCGCACCCCCTGGAGGGTGGCCTCCTGGGAGGCGGCGTTGTCACCGGTGAAGCCCGAGCCGCCGCGGTCGGAGTGCACGACGACGAGGGGTCGCCCGCGCAGCTTCGCCTCCTCGACCGCACGGTCGAGGGCGGCGCGTCCCTCTTTGGTCGAGACGTAACCAACGACGATCGTCATCTGCGACTCCTTGTCCATGGCTGGTAGTTGCCGCAGACGCTACACCGCGAGCGCGGTGCCGCACGGGCAAGAGGACGGGGCGCGCCGGACGCGTCAGCGGTGCCGGTCGAGGCCGTCGTCGGCGTCTCGGCGTCAGCCGTCGAGGGCTTCGCGCACGATCGTCGCGACCTGCTCGATCTCGGTGAGGAAGCCGTCGTGCCCCGACCGGCTCGTGACGAGCCGCTGGAGCGTGCCCGGGCGCAGCGCGGCGACCTCGTCGGTGAGCCGTGGGGGGTAGAGCCGGTCGCTGTCGACGGCCGCCACCGTGAGCCGCCCGGGGTAGGCCCGCAGCGCCGACTCGAGACCGCCCCGGTCACGCCCGACGTCGTGGGAGTTCATCGCCTCGGTGAGCACGACGTAGGAGTTGGCGTCGAAGCGACCGGCGAGCTTGGTGCCGTGGTGCTCGAGATAGCTCTCGACGGCGAAGGGGGCGTCGGCCCCCTCGGCCTGCCCGCGCCGCCCGAAGCGGTCGTGCAGCTCGATCTCGCTGCGGTAGGTGACGTGGGCGACCTGGCGCGCGATGCTCAGACCGGCGTCGGGGCCCTCGGGCTGCCCGTAGTAGTCGCCCCCGGCGAAGTGGGGGTCGTTGCGGATCGCCATGACCTGGGCCTGCGACCACCCGATCTGCTCCGCCGTCGCGTACGGGGTGCTCGCGAGCACGACGGCCCGCTCGACCCGCTCGGGCTCCGAGAGCGCCCACTCCAGGGCGCGCATGCCGCCCATCGAGCCGCCGACGACCGCGGCCCACCGGGTGACGCCGAGGGCGTCGGCGAGCAGGACCTCCGCGGCCACCTGGTCGCGGATCGTCACCGCTGGGAAGCGCGAACCCCACGGGGCGCCGTCCGGGGCCGGCGAGCTCGGGCCGGTGCTGCCCTGGCACCCGCCGAGCACGTTGGGCGCGACGACGAAGTAGCGGTCGGTGTCGACCGGCGCGCCGGGACCGACCATGCCCTCCCACCACCCGGGCGTCGGGTGACCGGGGCCGCTCGGCCCGACGACGTGGCTGTCGCCGGTGAGGGCGTGCTCGACGAGGACGGCGTTGGAGCCGTCCGGGGCGAGCTCGCCCCACGTCTCGTAGGCGATCCGGACCTCGGGCAGCCGTGCGCCGCGCTCGAGGTCGAGCGGTCCGAGGTCGGCGAAGACCCGGCCGCCGGGGTCGTCGCCCTCGCGCCAGGCCGCGCTCGGGCGCGCCGGGCCTGCCGCGCGGGCGGGCACCGAGGTGGGGATGGGGGTGCCCGGTCGATCTGCACCGGGTCGGACGAATGACGTCACGCTCATGACGGATGCGCTCCTGCAGCCTCGCTCTTGCACGCACCGGGTCGGTGCGGCCAGGTCATCACCCGGGGCACCCCATCGCGAGGAGGGTTGCCGCCCAGCAAGCCGGCGCTTGACGCTGGGTCTCATGACCTGCCCGAAGTGTAACGAGGCGCCGTGGGCGGGGCCACGGGCGTCTCACCCTCAGGCGGCGGGCAACCGGATGCCGTGCGTCACGAGCTGGTCGAGCAGCACCGCGAGCCGGTAGCGGGGGTCGGCCCGCAGGGCTGCCTCGAGGGCGACGCCGGCCAGGGCACCGCTGCCGGACCACCAGGCGACCTGCCCGACGACGGTGAGCAGCGCCGCGCTGCGCGGCTCGGGCACCCGGCGCGCCACGCCGCACAGCCGGTCGAGCAGGGCCTCGACGTCGAGCGCCGCCTCGTCGGCGAGCGCCGGTGCGCCGTCGAGCGCCGGTGCGCCGTCGACCTCTCCCCCGCCGCTGCCCGCCGCGCCGTGGGCCCACGTGCAGCAGCGCGCTGCCGCGGCGGCGGCGCGCAGGTCGTCGGGGTCGATGCCGGGCACCGCGTCCGGCCCGGGGGTGAGGACGGCGAGGAGGGCGTCGCGCCAGGCCCGGTCGCGCAACGACACGACGAGATCGACGACGACCTCGTCGTCGAGGTCGTCGACCGGCTCACGGGCGCTGAGCACGGCCGTCCAGGCGGAGATCGCCCGGGCCCGACCCCGGGGCCCCTTCGGACGGTGGGCCAGGAGAGTCTCGACACGCGTGCTGCACGGGTGGGTCCCCGCGGCGACCTGCTCCGCGAGGTCCGATCGCGTCCGCAGGGGCGCCCGCCCGTGCGCGACGAGCGCGGCGACACCGGGCACCCTGCTCGCCTCGGGGAGCACGACGCCGTCCTCCTCCCACCCCTCGACGTCGCGGTCCGGCGAGTGCCACCGTCCGTCGCGCACGACGACGACCGGGCTGCACCCGATGACGCCTCGGTCGACGAGATCCGCGAGGACGGCGCGCATCCGGGCGGAGGCGCCGGACCGGGTCTCGTAGGCGACGGCGACCACCGCGCGGGCCCGGGTCTGCACGACCTGCCCGACCATCTGGCGCACGGCGCGCTCGGCATGCTCGTCGGGGACGATGTCGCAGCGCTGGATCAGCCCGACGCGTCGCCCGTCGAGGGCGAGCAGGACGAGCGAGTCCTCGGGGTGGAAGCCGAGGAGATAGGGCGCCATGACGGCGATGTCGACAGGGGTGCGGGCTCGGACGGTCTCCATGACCGCACGCTGCCCGGTGGCACGGGCTGCCGTCAGGCCGTCGGGGCGCCCTGTGGACGACGGCTGCGCGGCGGGCGCGCCTGTGGACGACGCACGGGGCCGTCAGTCGCGGACGACCTCGGAGGGCACGGTCGTCGACGTCGCGTAGGCGGATGCGGGGCCCGACGCGTGGCCCGATGCGTAGGCATGGGCACCGGGAGCGGGCGAGCCGGCCTGCTCCCAGGCGATGAAGTCCTCGGTCTCGCGCACGAGCGACACGGCGAGCCAGGACAGGATGACCGCGTCGTCGACGAGGCCGACGACGAGGAGCAGCCCCTCCGGCACGACGTCGATCGGCGAGACGACGTAGCCGAGGCCGAGGAGCATGAGGGTGAGCTGCCCGCTGCTCATCCCCTGGTAGCGCCCGCTGCGGACCGCGCGCACGAGGCGCGGCAGCGCGAGCACCCGCTGGAGCAGGCTGGGCGTGCCGGGACGGGTGGCGCTGCGGACGGCGCCGGCGAGGTTCGCGGCGGCGTGCATGCGGTGTCGTCGGGCCATCGGGCTCCTCCTGGTGAAGGTCCGGGCCGGTCTGGGGCCGGCCGCGAGGAGTAGAACGAGCAGGCGACCCGGAGGATTCCCCCGGGTCGCCCGGTGGTCACGCGGCGGGCGGGAACTCCGTGCGCACGTGGTCGGCGAGCTGCTTGAGCAGCCATGTGTCCATGCCCGCTCCGACGGCCCCGCCGACGACCGGCACCGACTTGCCGAAGCGGGAGAAGGACTTGCGCCCCGCCGTCGACAGGATCCGGAAGCCGACGGCCTTGTTGACGACCATGAGGGCCGGCCCCGGGAGGCGCTGCGCGGCGAGGTTGGTCAGGCGCCCGGACGGGGCGGCCATCCCGGCCTTGGCGAGCAGGTCGTTGGCGTCGGCGCCGACGAGCGCGAGGAGGACCGCGCTGCGGATGCGCGGGTCGGAGATGTCGTGGCCGCGCAGGCGGGCGGTCGCGGCGGTCATCCGGGTCGCGAGGAGGTAGAAGCCCAGGACGTTCGCCGGGAGCGCGACGGGCAGCGTGATGAAGCCGCCGAGGTTGGTGACGAAGCCGCTCGCCGCGACGAGCTTGAGGTGGTCGCGCATGACCTCGTCGACGGCCTTCTCGGCGTTGCCGCCGTGCTTGGCGAGCGCGGCGTCGGCGACCTGGGCGGCCGAGTCGAAGGGGCCGCGCCCGTCGATGCCGGTGTCGAGGAGGCTCTCGACGACCCGGGAGACGGACGCGTTGAGCGCGCCCTGGTCCTTCGGGTCCTGCGCCTGCTCGAGAGCCGTGCGCGTCTGCTGCACCTGCTCCTTCTCGTCCTTGCCGAAGCCGAGCGCGTCGGAGATGCGTCCCACGGGTCCTCCTGGTCTGTCTGCGCCGGGCCGTGTCGCCCGCCGCGTGGTCATCCTGCCCCATCGTGCGCACGCCGAGGCCCCGCAGCCGCCTACCGTGACCCGGTGAGCACGAGACCCCTCCCCGGCGCCGTGCGCGCCCTGGTCCTCGCGCCGGGCGCGGCGCTCGCCGTCGGCGCGGACGACCACGTCGTGCTGGGCCCGGACGTCGCCGGCGGGCTCGCCGCCTTCGGGCCGACCCGGTGGGTCACCTGGTCGGCCCGCGATCTCGCCCCTCTCCTGGCGGCCGGGGCCGCGCTCCCCCGCACGTGGGACGTCGCCGAGGCCCACCGGCTCCTCCACGGCGGGTGGCGTGCCGATCCCGCGACGGCGTGGGCGCACGCCCGGGGCCTCGACCCCGGCGCCCTGCCGGCGCCGGTCGGCGACGACCTCTTCGCCGCGCTGTCCGAGGACGGGGACCCGGACGACCTCGTGCGACCCGACGGGTACCTGCGCGCCGACGCCGGAGCGGTGTGGGCGAGCGAGTCCCTGGCCCGCGGTCTGGACTGGGGGCGCGCGGCCCTGGAGGTGGCCCGCTGGCAGCAGGAGCGTCTCGAGCGGCTCGGCCCGCGGGCGGTCGTCACCGCTCATGCGGAGTCGGCGGCTGCCGTCCTCGCGGTCGAGCTCGAGCGCGACGGGCTGCCCGTCGACCGGGCGGCCCTCGAGGAGCTCGTCCGGCAGGCCGCCGGGCCGCGCCCGCTCACCGAGGCCGACGAGGCTCGCGCCCGTGCCGAGCGCGACGCGCCGGTCCTCGCCAGCGTGCCGGGCATCGGCCGGGTCGACCTGCGCAACCCGGCCGCCGTCCGCAGCCTGCTGGCGACGGCCGGCGTCGACGTCCCGAGCACCCGCAAGTCCGTGCTCGCCGAGCACGTGCATCGCCACCCCGTCGTGCCCGCCCTGCTCGAGTGGCGTCGGCGCGAGCGGATCGCGACGACGTACGGGTGGCGCTGGCTGGCCGAGCACGTCGGCGCGGACGACCGGCTGCGCGGGGCGTGGACGGCGTGCGACGGGGCGGCCGGGCGGATGACGGCTCAGGCCGGGCTCCACAACCTGCCCGCGGAGCTGCGGCCCGGCGTCGCGGCCGCTGCGGGGCACGTCCTCGTGCGGGCCGACCTCGGCCAGGTCGAGCCTCGCGTCCTCGCCGTCGTCTCCGGCGACGAGGCCTTCGCCGCCGCGAGCACGGCCGCCGACCTCTACGAGCCGGTCGCCCAGCGCCTCGGGGTGGAGCGCCCGGTCGCGAAGATCGCCGTGCTCGCCGCGATGTACGGCCAGCGCAGCGGGGCCGCCGGCGAGGCGCTGCGCGGTCTCGAGCGCGCCTACCCGGTCGCCATGGGCCATCTCGACCGCGCGCAGAGGGAGGGCGAAGGGGGACGACCCGTGCGCACCTTCGGCGGGCGGCTCGTGCGCACCGCCTTCGGCGCCGTCGGGCCCGGCGAGGACCCGGGGCCGCTCATCCGCTCACGGGGACGTTTCGCCCGCAACGCCGTCATCCAGGGCTCGGCCGCCGAGCTCTTCAAGGCGTGGGCGGTGACGGTACGCGAGGCCGTGCGGCCGCTCGGCGGTCAGGTCGTCCTGTGCCTGCACGACGAGCTGCTCGTGCACGTGGCGCAGGAGCACGGCGATGAGGTCGCCCGGCTCGTCGACGAGTCGTTGCGGCTCAGCGCCCGCCGGTGGTGCGGTCACGACCGCGTGCGCTTCGTCTCCGACACCTCCGTCGTACGCCGCTGGTCCGAGGCCAAGTAGGCCCCGGACCAGCGTGGACGGCGTCGCGACGAGCGCTCAGCTGTCGCCGTCGTCGACCGTGCGCAGGAAGTCCTCGAACTCCGCACCGAGCTCGTCGGCCGAGGGCAGCTTGTCGTCCTCACCGGCCAGGAGGCTGGGGCGCTCGATGCCGCGCAGGTGCACGTCGTACTGGCGCTCGAGCCCGTGGACGGCCTCGGCGACCTCGGCGTTCTCGCCGATCTCGCGCTCGATCTCGAGGCGGTTCTCGCCGGCCGCCTGGACGAGGGCGTCGTTGGGCAGGTTGAGCCCGGTCGCGTCGACGACCGCGTTGAGCGCCGTGAGCGCGCCGTCGTGGAAGGCCGAGCCCGCGAGGTAGTGCGGCACGTGGATCGCGAAGCCCATGGCGTCGAGACCGGCCTCTCCGAGACGCAGCTCGAGCAGCGAGCCGAGGCTGCCCGGCACCTGCACGGTGCCGAAGACGGGCTTGCGCTCGCCGATGAGGCGCTCGTCCGTGGCGTGCGCCGTCATGCCGATGGGACGGGTGTGCGGCACGGCCATGGGGATGCCGTGCGCCTGGACGACGAGGGTGATGCCGAGCCGCCGCACGAGGTCGGTGACCGCCAGGACGACCGCCTCCCAGCGGTAGTCCGGCTCGGGGCCGGTGAGCAGGTAGTACGCCTGCCCCTCGCGGTCGGTGAGCTGGTAGAGCAGCAGGGCCGGGTCGTCGTAGGAGCCGTAGCGGGTCGCCTCGAAGACGATGACGGGGCGGCGGCCGCGGTAGTCGAGCAGGCTGTCGACGTCGAAGGACGCGACGACGCGGGCCTCGCCCGCGGCGAGCAGGTGGTCGACGAGGATGCGCTGGGTGCCCCCGGCGTCGATGAAGCCGTCGAAGCCCACGATCATCGGCCCGGGCGTGAGCCGGCTCGGGTCGATGTCGACCTCGAAGCGGTAGAGCTCGGTCGGGTCGGTCACGTCGTCCTCCTGGTGATCGGTACGTACATCATCCCCAACGACGCCGGGCCGCACGGGATTCCCCCGCGCGGGTGGCGCGTCGCGGTCAGCCGTGGGGGCGCAGCTCGGCGCGCACGGCGGCGATGGCCGAGCGCACCCGCTTGGCCGAGACCGGCACGGGCACGCCGACGGACTGGGCGAAGAGCGAGACCCGCAGCTCCTCGACGAGCCAGCCGATCGCCCGGACGTCCTCGCGGTCGCGCTCGAGCGGGTCGAGGACGTCGAGCAGGTCGGCGTAGGCGCCCTCGACGCCGTCGACGACCTCCTGCTGCGCCCGGTCGCGGTCGGGCCGCTCGCCGAGCCGGTCGATGCGCACGGAGACGCCGCGCAGGTAACGGGCGAGGTCGCGCAGCCGGCCCAGGCCCGCCGCGGTGACGAAGCCGGGCCCGGCGATGCTCTCGACCTGCGCGCGCATGTCGGCGACGGCCGGGGCGAGGGCGGGCGCGGTGATCCGCTCGAGGGTGCCCAGGACCTCGCGGCGCTGCTGCAGGACCGGCTGGACCTCGCGCACGACGAAGAGGGTGCGCGAGCCGAGATGGGTGCGCACGGCACGCAGCGCGTCGTCGAAGGCGGCGCGGTCCCTCACCTCCCCGGGCACGTGCTCGGCGACGACGTCGTCGACGGCGGCGCCGAGGCAGTCCTCGAGCAGGGCGGGGACCGACCCGTGCGGGTTGTCGCCGAGCGCGAGCTTGTCGGCGTTGGAGAGGCCGGCGAGCACGCGCTTCCACGGGGCCGGGGTGCCGAGCACGAGCAGCCGGCGCACACCGCGTCGACGGGCCGCCTCGGCCTGCGCGGCGTCGGGCAGCACCCGGACGGCGACGGTGTCGCCCTCGTCGACGAGCGCCGGGTAGCCGACGACCTGGCGGGAGCCGCGACCGGACGTCACCGTGCGCGGCAGCTCCTCGAGCTCCCACGTCGTCATGCCCGAGCGCTCGACCGACGCACCCGCCTGGCGCACCCGCGCCTGGACGTGGCCGGCGACCTCGGTGCGCAGGGCGTCGAGATCGGTGCCCTCGGCGAGCCGGCGACCGCGCTCCCCTTCGACCCGGAAGGTCATCCGCAGGTGGGCCGGCACCGCCGAGGGGTCCCACTGCTCCAGCGGCACGGCGACCCCGGTGAGGCTGCGCAGGGCGCGCCCGAGGGCGACGACGAAGGGGGTCTGCCCCACCTCCTCGGGCGGGATGGCCCGCAGGGCGCGGGCGGCGTGGTCCGGCGCGGGGGCGAAGCTGCGGCGGGTCGCCTTCGGCAGCCCGCGGATGAGGGCGGTCGCGAGCTCCTCGCGCAGCCCGGGGACCTGCCAGTCCAGGCCGGTGCCCTCGATCTGGTTGAGCAGGTGCACCGGGAGGTGGACGGTCACGCCGTCGGCCTCGGTGCCGGGCTCGAACTGGTAGGTGAGGCGCAGGTCGTGCTCGCCGTCGCGCCAGGTCGTCGGGTACTGCGCGTCGTCGACGGCCTCGGCGTCGTCGCGCACGAGGTGCTCGGGGGTGAGGGTGAGCAGGTCGGGCTGCTCGCGGCGCGCGGACTTCCACCACCGGTCGAAGTGGGTCCCGGAGACGACCTCGGCGGGGATCCGCTCGTCGTAGAAGGCGACGAGGTCCTCCTCGTCGGTGGCGATCCGTCGCCGGCTGCGCGCCTCGAGCTCCTCGACGCGGGCGATGGCCCGCGCGTTGTCCCGGAAGACCTGGTGGTGGGTCTCCCACTCCCCGGAGACGATCCCCTCGCGGATGAAGAGCTCGCGGGCGAGCACGGGGTCGACGCGCGAGAGCTGCACGGTGCGACCGGCGACGAGCGGCACGCCGTAGAGGGTCACGCGCTCGGTGGCGATCGCGCTCGCCTGACGCTTGGACCACCGCGGCTCGGAGTAGCTGCGGCGCACGAGGTGCGCCCCGGCCCGCTCGGCCCACTCGGGGTCGATCCGGGCGTTGGTGCGCGCCCACAGCCGCGTCGTCTCGACGAGCTCTCCGGCCATGACGACCGGCGGCTGACGGCGGTGGAGCGTCGAGCCGGGCTGGATGGAGAAGCGCGCGCCACGGGCGCCGAGGTAGTCGCGCTTGTCCTCGTCACGGACGCCGACGTGGCTGAGCAGCCCGGCCAGCAGCGCCTGGTGCACGGTGTCCCAGTCCGGGTCGGCCCCCTTCGCCGCTGTCCGCGAGCGCGTGTCGAGACGACGGTCGGTGGCGGCGCGGCGCAGCTGCGCGTGCACGTCCTGCCACTCGCGGATGCGCACGTAGTGGAGGTACTCGCGCTTGCACATCCGGCGGAAGGCGCTCGAGGACAGCTCGCGCTGCTGCTCCTTGAGGTAGACCCACAGCTGCCACCACGTCGCGAAGTCGGAGGTCTCGTGACGGAAGCGCGCGTGCTGCTGGTCGGCCTGCGCCTGCCGCTCGAGCGGGCGCTCGCGGGGGTCCTGGATGGACAGCGCGGAGACGACGACGAGGACCTCGGTGAGGCAGCCGCGGCGGTCGGCCTCGATGAGCATCCGCCCCAGCCGCGGGTCGACGGGCAGCCGGGCGAGGGTCTTGCCGGTGGGCGTGAGGCGGCGGGCCGACCCCTTCGCCCCCCGCTCGGCCGGGTGGACGGCCTCGAGCTCCTCGAGCAGACGCAGTCCGTCGCTCACCTGGCGGGAGTCCGGCGGCTCGACGAAGGGGAAGCGGCTCACGTCCCCCAGGCCGAGGGCGGTCATCTGGAGGATGACCGCGGCGAGGGAGGTGCGCAGGATCTCGGGGTCGGTGAACTCCGGGCGCGCGTCGTGGTCCTCCTGCGAGTACAGGCGCACGCAGATGCCGTCGGAGAGCCGGCCGCAGCGGCCGGCGCGCTGCGACGCGCTCGCCTGGCTCACCGGCTCGACGGGCAGGCGCTGGACCTTCGTGCGCTGGCTGAAGCGGGAGATGCGCGCCATGCCGGTGTCGATGACGTAGCGGATGCCGGGCACGGTGAGCGAGGTCTCGGCGACGTTCGTGGCGAGCACGATGCGCCGGCCGGAGTGGCGGCCGAAGACGCGGTGCTGCTCGGCGGATGAGAGCCGGGCGTACAGCGGCAGCACCTCGGTGCCCGGCAGGTGCATGCCCTCGAGCGCGTCGGCGGCGTCGCGGATCTCGCGCTCGCCGGAGAGGAAGACCAAGATGTCCCGCGCCCCGCCGGGGTCGGGCTCGGTCCACAGCTCCTCGACCGCCCGGCAGATGCCGGTGATCTGGTCGATGTCCTCGCCGTCCTCGCCCTCGCCGACGAGGGGTCGGTAGCGGACCTCGACGGGGTAGGTGCGCCCGGAGACCTCGATGACCGGTGCGGGGGTGCCGTCGGCGTCGGCGAAGTGGGCGGCGAAGCGGTCGGGGTCGATCGTCGCCGAGGTGATGATGACCTTGAGGTCGGGTCGGCGCGGCAGCAGCTGCTTGAGGTAGCCGAGGATGAAGTCGATGTTGAGGCTGCGCTCGTGCGCCTCGTCGATGATGAGCGTGTCGTAGCGGCGCAGGTCGCGGTCGCGCTGCATCTCGTTGAGGAGGATGCCGTCGGTCATCACCTTGACCGCCGTCGCGTCGCTGCTGTGGTCCGAGAAGCGGACCTGGTAGCCGACGAGGCCGCCGAGCTCGACGTGCAGCTCCTCGGCGATGCGCTCGGCCACGCTGCGGGCGGCGATCCGGCGCGGCTGGGTGTGGCCGATCTGGCCGCCCATCCCCCGGCCGACCTCGAGCGCGATCTTCGGCAGCTGGGTGGTCTTGCCCGAGCCGGTCTCGCCGGCGATGACGACGACCTGGTGCTCACGGATCGCGGCCGCGATCTCGTCCTTGACGGCGACGACGGGCAGCTGCTCCGGGTAGTGCAGCTGCGCCGCCGTCATCGGCGCAGCGACGGGTCCGGGCATGCGCGCCAGGATACGTCCGGCCCCGCGCTAGGGCCGCGTCGGCTCCTCGACCCGGTGGGCGGCGGCGGCGCGGCGCCGGTCCTCGCGTCGGGCGTCGCGGCGCTCGCGCTCGTGCGCGTCGGCGTCGGTCATCGGGCGCAGCCGCTCCCGCGTCGTGCCCACGGTGTCGGCGGTCCGCCCGACGTGCCGGGCGACCTTCGTGCTCGACGCGACGCCCTGGACGACCTTCACCGGCCGGGAGGCGCCCGAGACGGCCCGCCAGTCGGCGGCGAGCTCGTCGGCGAGGGCGAGGCCGCTGCGGTCGCGGGCCAGCTGCGTCCCCTTCGCCACGGCGAGCGCGCGGCTGCGGGCGGCGAGCCGGGTCGTGCTCTGCCGGGCGGTGACGTGCCAGGGCTGGTCGAGCGCCCGTGGGGCGCGGGCCGGGCTCGCCGTCCGCGTCGTGCGGCCCACGGCGGTGGCGGCGGTGCTCACGCCCCGCGCCGACCGCAGCGCGCGTCCGCTGCCCTTGATCACCCCGTCGGCGACGAGGTACCTCGAGTCCGAGGCGATCCGGTGCCAGCTGCCGTGCCCGTAGGCCACCCGCAGGCCGGCCTGGCCGAGCGGGTCGAGCGCGGTCCCGAGGGCGAGCGGCTTGAGCAGCCCCGCCCACGGCCCCGTGAAGACCGCGCTGCGCCCGAGGTCTCGGGTGCTCTCGAGCGCGTCGTAGCCGCGCGGGTCGGCGAGATCGGTGCACACCTCGTCGAGGTCGGCGGCGAGCACGGCCTCGTCGCGCCGGGCGTCCTCGCTCGCGGCGGCGTAGGCGCTCTCGTGGGCGAGGACCTCGCGGTGGGCCTCGGCGCGTCGGGCCCGCAGCGCCTCCTCGGCCGGGTGGGGTGCGTAGAGGGCGAGCTGGCGGTCGATCTCGGCCAGGGTGCTGCACGTGCGCTCGTGCGCAGCGGCCGTGCGCTCCATCTCCTCCTGGGTGGTGCGCAGCGTCCGCGAGTAGCGGGTGATGCTCTCGCCCGCGCCGCCCATGCGCGCCCCGACCTGCCGCAGGATCACCGGGACGTCACCCACCTCGCGGGCGAAGGTCTCGCCCGACGGCGACTCCCATACCCCGTGAGTGCTCACCTGCCCGAGGAGCTCGGCGACGAGCGCGACGTTGTCCTCGACGGTCGTGAGGTCGCTGCCGAGGGCGGCGACGGCGTCGGTCGCGGCGAGGTCGACGCGGTAGGGGTCGAGCGCGAGGATGTCGCGCGCGGTCCAGTCGTAGCCGGTCACAGGGTGCCGACCTTCGTCCCGCGCTCGAAGGTCGGTGTCACCGAGCGGCGCACCATGTCGTCGGTGTCGACGTAGCAGGCGCCCGCGGAGCGGGCCAGGCGGGCGAGCGAGGTGAGCTGAGCGCACAGCGTGACCCGGGCGTGCTCGAAGTCGCCGTAGACCCGGTCGACCGCCTCCTCGGCCACCCGGTCGACGAAGCCGTGGTCGACGTCGCCCGCTCCCCGCGTCTGCGCCGACCGCTCCTCCAGGTGGGTCGCGATCTCCTCGAGCCGGTCGCCGAGCGCGGCGATCGCCTCGGCGCTGATGGTCAGCCGTGTCATCCCCGAACGCTAGGTCGACCCGCCACCCCGGCCGACCGAGTTGTCCACAGGCCCTCGTCGGTCGAGGTGCGAGGGCGCCTGCGCCCGAGCCTCGAGACCACCCGAGACGTTCGCACCTGCTCGGGTTGCAACCAGCGCTCGCGCCAACATCTCGGGAGACCACCCGAGACGTTCGCACCTGCTCGGGTTACAACCAGCGCTCGCGCCAACATCTCGGGAGACCACCCCAGACGTTCGCACCTGCTCGGGTTGCAACCAGCGCTCGCGTCGACATCTCGGGCGGGCCCAGCCCGCTGACGACGAAGGGGGGACCCACCACCGGGTGGGTCCCCCCTTCGTCATGACGTCAGCTCGCGGCGCGCTCCTGCGCCTCGCCCGCGGCCGCGGCGAAGCCCCGCTCGAGGTCGGCGACGATGTCGTCGACGTGCTCGATGCCGACGGCCAGGCGCACGAGGCCCGGCGAGACACCGGCCGCGTAGCGACCCTCGTCGCTGCCCTGGCTGTGCGTCGTCGACCACGGGTGGATCGCCAGGCTGCGCACGTCGCCGATGTTCGCGACGTGGCTGTGCAGGGTCAGCCCCTCGACGAAGCGGCGACCCGCCTCCTCGCCGCCGACGATCTCGAAGGTGAGCACGGCGCCAGCACCCTTCGGCGCGTACTTCTGCGCGAGGGCGTGGTGCTTGTGGTCGGGCAGGGACGCCCAGGTGACGTGCTCGACCTGCGGGTGACCGACGAGGAAGTCGGCGACGGCGCGCGTGTTCTCCAGGTGCCGCTCGATGCGCAGCGAGAGCGTCTCGATGCCCTGCGCGACGAGGAAGGCGTTGAAGGGCGAGACCGCCGAACCGAGGTCGCGCAGCAGCTGCACCCGCGCCTTGAGGATGAAGGACAGGTTGGCCCCGAAGGCGCTGCCGACGCCGAGGTCCGGTCCGTAGCGCAGCCCGTGGTAGCTCTCGTCCGGCTCGTTGTAGGACGGGAAGCGCTGCGGGTGCAGCGCGTAGTCGAAGGTCCCGGCGTCGACGATCGCACCGGCGATCGTCGTGCCGTGCCCGCCGAGGTACTTCGTCGCCGAGTGCACGACGACGTCGGCGCCGTGCTCGATCGGGCGCAGGACGTAGGGCGTCGCGACGGTGTTGTCGACGACGAGCGGCAGCCCGAGCTCGTGGGCGACCCCGGCGACCCCCTCGACGTCGAGGATCTCGCCGCTGGGGTTGGAGATCGTCTCGCCGAAGAAGAGCTTGGTGTTCTCCTTCGCCGCGTCGCGCCACTGCTGGAGGTCCGCCGCGTCCTGCACGAAGGTCACCTCGATGCCGTAACGGGGCAGGGTCGAGCCGAGGAGGTTGTACGTGCCGCCGTACAGCGCCGGGCTGGCCACGACGTGGTCGCCGGCCTCGGCGACGTTGAGGATGGCGAAGGTCGTCGCGGCCTGGCCGGACGCGACGAGGAGGGCGCCGACTCCCCCTTCGAGCGCGGCGATGCGCTGCTCGACGACGTCCGTCGTCGGGTTCATCAGGCGGGTGTAGATGTTGCCGAGCTCCTTGAGCCCGAAGAGGTTCGCGGCGTGCTCGGTGGAGTCGAACTGGTAGCTCGTCGTCTGGTAGATCGGCAGCGCGCGGGCGCCGGTCGTCGGGTCGGGGCTCTGCCCGGCGTGGATCTGCTGCGTCTCGAAGTGCCACGTCGTGGGGTCGGACATGAGGGTTCTCCTGGTGTCATCGCGCTTGACCGTGGGCGGGTGCTCACGGACCAGGTCGTCTCCCGGGGCACCCCACCGCGGATGGAGGGTTGCCGACCAGCGAGCCGGGGCTTGACGCTGGTGCTCTTGACCTGCGGGCAGGCTAGCCCGCGTCCTCGCGGCGCGACAGGGCGCGTCTCAGGATGTGGTGGGCGCGCCCGCCGGGGCCGTGCGGCGCAGCCACCACAGCCCGACGAAGGGGAGGACGAGCGGCAGGAAGCCGTAGCCGGAGCCGAAGTGCGACCACACCGTCTTGTCCGGGAAGAGGTCGGGCGCGAGGTAGGACAGCGCCCCGACGAGCAGGACGCCGACGGCCTCGACCGTGATCGTCGCGGAGGCGACGGGGCGCCGGTCGGTGAGCAGGGCCCACGTCGCGACGACGTAGACGAGCGCGGCGAGCGCGCTCAGCAGGTAGGCCAGCGGCGCGCGGTCGAAGTACTCGAGGACCTGGAGGGTCGAGCGGCCCGTGGCCGCGAGCGCGAGGGTGCCGTAGGCGATGACGAGGAGCAGACCGGGGCCGCTGCGCACCGGACGGCCGGTGCGCTCCCCCGTCGCCTCACGCATGGACGGTCCAGATCTGCTGGATGCGCAGGGTCATCACCGCGACGACGAGGGCGCCCCCGAGGACGGCACCCATCGCCCAGCGCGACTTCTCCTTGATGGCGAGGTACGCGAGCGCCGGCGGCACGAGCGGCAGGGTGACCGCGTACGCGGCCATCGTCGGCCCCTCGCCGGGGGTGCGGACCTGCCCCGCGACGACGCAGGCGACGACGGCCTGGACGACGAGGAGCAGCTCGACGACGGCGGCGACGAGCAGCAGCCGGTCGTCGATGACGCGGTCGAGGGCCGTGTAGGCGCCGGCGACCACGGCGAGGACGAGGGAGGCGACCAGGACGATCGTGGTCAACGGCACAAGCACGAGAGCCAAGGGTAGGGCCTGCTCCTGGGCAGGATCGACCCATGCCCGCCGACCGCGACACCCGCGAGCACGTCGGCGGCCCCGTCACGGTCGACACGACGCTCGGCTACGAGCCGCCGCTCGACTGGCAGGGGCTGCTCGACTGGTACCGCTACCACGCGCTCGACGGCGTCGAGGTCGTCGACGACGAGCGCTACCGGCTCGCGCTGGCGCTCCCTCACGGCTCGACGCTCGTCGAGCTGCGCGACGACCCGGGCCAGGACCGGCTCGCCGCCCGGCTCGAGCTCGCCGACGCCGCCGACCACGACGCGGCCGTCGCCGTCCTGCGGCGCATGCTCGACCTCGACACCGATCCCGCCGAGGTCGACGCGCACCTGCGCACGGTCCCGGTGCTCGCTCCCCTCGTCGCGCGGCGCCCGGGCATCCGGCTGCCGGGCACCCCCACCCCCTTCGAAGCGGTGCTGCGGGCGGTCACCGGTCAGCAGGTGAGCGTGGCCGCCGGGCTGACCCAGCTGCACCGGCTCGTCGCCGAGGTCGGCACGCCGAGCGCGCAGGTCGGCGCGCTGCAGCCCTTCCCCGGGTCCGCGGCGGTGCACCCCTTCGGCACCGGGTGGTACCACGGGACGCGGTCACGACGACGGGCGCTCGAGGGGGTCCTCGACCTGGCTGCGGACGGCGGCCTCGACCCGGGTCTCGACCCCGAGGCGACCGGCGCGGCGCTGCACGCCGTGTGGGGTGTCGGGGCGTGGACGGTCGCGAGCACCCTCATGCGCGGGCACGGCGTCGCGGACGTCGACCTGCGTGGCGACCGGGCGCTCGTCGTCGCCCTCGAGCGGCTGACGAGCGAGGTCGACCTGCCGGGCGTCCTGCGCCCGGCGAGCCCGTGGCGCAGCTATGCCGCGCTGCACCTGTGGACCGCGCGACCGCTGGGCAGCCGCTAGCTCGCGAGCGCCCGCTCGTCCCACCGGGGCAGCAGGCTCACGCCGTCGCGGGTCGCGAGATAGGTGCCGAGCAGCTCGACCCCGCCCTCGCGAGCGGCGCGCAGCGCGCTCTCGTGCCAGGCCCGCACCTCGTCGTCGGGCACGCTGCCGCGCGGGCGCCCCACCGCGACGACGACGGCGGCCAGGCTCGCGCCGAGGTGGCCGAAGAAGGCGTCGAAGAGGGCACGGCGCTCCCCTTCGTCGGTCGTGGGGTCGACGCCGTCGACGGTGACCGGCTGGATCATCCGGCCGTCGGCGTCGCACAGGAGGAGGCTGATGCAGCGCCCCTCCCGCTCGTCGTCGCGGACGACGAGGTCGACGACGTCGGCAGCGAGGCGCTCGTCGCGCAGGGACAGGGCGGGCCACCCAGGTGGCAGGTCGGAGAAGGTCATGACCGCAAGACTTGCGCGGGACGGGCCGATCGCCGCGAGCTTTTCCACAGCGCCCGTTACTGTGACGCACGTGGCACTCAGCGTCTTCGACCTCTTCTCCGTCGGCATCGGGCCGTCCAGCTCGCACACGGTGGGACCGATGCGGGCGGCGGTGCTCTTCGTCGAGGGCGTGCGTGAGCGCGGTGACCTGCCCCGCGTGGCGCGGGTCAAGGCCGAGCTCTTCGGCTCGCTCGGCGCGACGGGCCACGGCCACGGCTCGAACACCGCCGTCATGCTCGGCCTGTCCGGCGAGCGGCCCGAGCTGTGCCAGCCCCGCGAGGTCCAGGGCCGTCTCGCCCAGATCCGTGAGAGCGGTCGGCTGAGCCTGCTCGGCGAGCACGAGATCGACTTCGCCGAGGCCGACGACGTCGTCCTGCACCGTCGGGCCACCCTGCCGCTGCACCCCAACGGCATGACCTTCCACGCGTGGGACGCCGCGGGCGAGCTGGTCTCGCAGCGCACGTACTACTCCGTCGGCGGTGGCTTCGTCATCGGCGAGGACGCCTCCGGCTCGACGAAGGTCGTCGAGGACACCACCCCCGTCGCCCATCCCTTCACCACCGGTGACCGCCTGCTGCAGATCTGCGCCGAGACCGGGCTGTCGATCGCCCAGGTCATGCTCGAGAACGAGCTGTCGTGGCGCACCGAGGAGGAGGTGCGCTCCGAGCTGCTCGCGATCTGGCAGGTGATGTCGGAGTGCATCGACAACGGCGCGCGCACCGAGGGCGTGCTCCCGGGGGGGCTGAAGGTCCGCCGCCGTGCGCCCGACCTGCACCGCCGGCTCAAGGTCGAGGGCAGCAGCGACGACCCCCTGCGCGGCATGGACTGGCTCACCCTCTACGCGCTCGCCGTCAACGAGGAGAACGCCGCCGGCGGGCGGGTCGTCACCGCCCCGACGAACGGCGCGGCCGGGATCATCCCCGCGGTGCTGCGCTACTACCTCGACTTCGTGCCCGGTGCTGACGACGACGGGGTCGTGCGATTCCTGCTCACCGCGGCCGCCATCGGTGTCATCTACAAGGAGAACGCGTCGATCTCCGGCGCCGAGGTCGGCTGCCAGGGCGAGGTCGGCTCGGCCTGCTCCATGGCGGCCGGGGCGATGGCCGCGGTCCTCGGCGGCACCCCCGCCCAGGTCGAGAACGCCGCCGAGATCGGCATGGAGCACAACCTCGGCCTCACCTGCGACCCCGTCGGCGGGCTCGTGCAGATCCCGTGCATCGAGCGCAACGCGGTCGCCTCCGTCAAGGCGATCACCGCCGCCCGCACCGCCCTGCGCGGCGACGGCAGCCACGTCGTCTCCCTCGACAAGGTCGTCAAGACGATGCGCGACACCGGGCGCGACATGAAGGTCAAGTACAAGGAGACCGCCCGCGGGGGTCTCGCGGTCAACGTCATCGAGTGCTGACCGTCAGCTGCCGGCAGCAGCACGAAGGGGGTGCCCGGACCGATCGGTCCGGGCACCCCCTTCGTCACGGCTGGGTGATCAGCGCGCGGTGATCAGCGCTTGGTGATCTCCCAGTCGCCGCCGTCGGAGTCGACGACGAGGTACTTCGTGCCGGTCTGGACCGTCGAGGTGCCCTCGTAGGTCTTCTTGTACTCGCTGACGAGACGGTCCGGGTAGTCCTCGCCACCGACGGCCTGGATGGAGATGCGGCCGCCGTAGTCGTTGCTCGAGGTGTACTTCACGCGGATGTCGGAGGACTTGCCGTCCCACTTGAAGACCGCGCCGCCGTTGCCCTTCTGCGAGGAGCCGAAGGCGGGGGCCGTCGAGATCCGCTTGAAGGTGATCTTCCACTTGCCCTCGGACTCGACCTTGATGCGGTTGGTCGAGGCGCTGGAGCCGGTGAGGTTGTACGAGCTCGTGCCCTTCGCCTTGTCGTAGTAGGAGAAGATGCTGTAGTCGCCCGAGGACGAGCCGTTCGCGTCCTCGCCCTTGACCCGGAAGCTGGAGAAGCTCGAGTTGGGGTCACCGAGGAAGTCGGCCTCGATGAGACCGGCGCCGTCCCCCGGCGGGACCTGGATGACGGCGTTGCCGCTGCCCTCGTAGGTCTTGCCGTACTCGCCCTTGGTGACGCCGCTGCCGATCTTCGTGCTGCCACCGCCGGTGGAGTCGCTCGTCGGCGAGGCGTCGGTCGTCGGGGAGTCGGTGCTCGTGTCGCTCGTCGAGGAGTCGTCGCTCGTCGGCGAGTCGCTCGAGGTGTCGCTCGAGGTCTCCGAGGTCGAGGACTCGGAGCTCGAGGAGCTCGCAGTCGTCGTCGGGTCGTCGCCACCGCTGAGGGCGCGGACGCCGAAGAAGCCGAGGACGCACAGCAGGAGCACACCGAGCACGCCGCCGCCGATGATGAGCGGGAGCTTGTTGCTCTTCTGCGGGCCGCCGGGCTGACCGGGGTAGCCGCCCTGCTGGCCGTAGCCCTGCTGGTTGTAGCCCGAAGGACCGCCGGGGCCCTGCTGGCCGTAGCCGCCCTGCTGGCCGTAGCCCGGGGCGCCCGCGCCGGCACCGGCGCCGTAGGAGCTCGTGCCGTAGCCGCTGTCGCCCGAGGACCCGTAAGAGCTCGAGCCGTAGCCGCTGTCACCGCTCGCGCCGTAGGAGCTCGACCCGTACGAGGAGTCACCCGACCCGTAGCCCGAGCCCGCGCTCGGCATGGCCTCGGTCTCCGGCGACTTGTCGGCGCTCGGACGGATCCGGGTCGCCTCGTCGACGTCAGAGGCGTCCTGACCGGCAGCCCCCTGCTGGTCGTTGCCGAAGCCCTCGGGCGTCGGCTGACGGTGATCCGTCCAGCTGCTGCCGTCCCAGTACCGGATCTGGCCGGACTGCTCGGGGTCCGGGTACCAGCCCGCTGCCCACTCGCTCATCGTGCTCCCCTTGTCAGGTGGTGTGTCTTGTGCGGCGAAGGCTACCTGCGCCGGATGGGTGCGAGGCGCACCGATCTCGTGTCGTTTCGGCGACGACCCGCGATCTGCCCCGGTATCTCGGGGTTGTCGTCATGTCGGGGGAGCACTCCCCCGGCGCATGTCTGCGGAAAGCGCGGGGCCCCGGCCGCAGCATCGCTGCGGCCGGGGCCCGTCGTGCGCAACTCGTGATCAGCTGCAGCCGCTGGTGGAGCCGCAGCCCTCGCAGACGTAGCAGGAGCCGGCGGGGCGCATCTTCGTCCCGCAGGTCATGCACATCGGCGCGTCGGCGGTCTTGCCCTGGAACTTCTCCAGCAGCTCGGCCGAGCTGTGGATCTGGCCGCTGACCTCACGGGCGGAGGCGGCGCCAGCGCCCGAGGTGACCTCGGCCGCGTGCTCCTCGACCGGGGCGTCGGCCTTCTTCGAGGACGGGGCGGCGGACTGGCTGTAGGTCTCCAGCTCGTCCTCGAGGTCCTCGTCGTCCTCGTTCGGCGCGGCCGCGTAGGACCCCGTCTCGAGCTGGCGGGCGCGCTCCTCGGCGGTATGGATGCCCATGAAGGAGCGGGTCTCGAAGTCGAGGTAGTCCAGCGCGAGGCGACGGAAGACGTAGTCCATGATCGACTGCGCCATCCGCACGTCCGGGTCGTCGGTCATGCCGGCCGGCTCGAAGCGCAGGTTGGTGAACTTCTCGACGTAGGTCTCGAGCGGCACGCCGTGCTGCAGCGCGATGGAGATCGCGATGGAGAAGGCGTCCATGAGACCGGCGAGGGTCGAGCCCTGCTTGCCGAACTTGAGGAAGATCTCGCCGAGCTCGCCGTCGTCGTACGTGCCCGACGTGAGGTAGCCCTCGGCCCCGCCGACGGCGAAGGACGTGGTCTGCGAGGTGCGGCGCTTGGGCAGACGACGACGCAGCGGGCGGTACTCGACGACCTTCTCCGGCTCCGCGGCCTCGGTCTTCGCGTCCTTGGCGTCCTTCGCGTCCTTGGCGGTCGAGCCGCCGTCGGAGAGCGGCTGGCCGACCTTGCAGTTGTCGCGGTAGACCGCGAGCGCCTTGAGCCCGAGCTTCCAGCCCTGGATGTAGACGTCCTCGATCTCCTCGACGGTCGCGTCCTCCGGCAGGTTGACCGTCTTGCTGATCGCGCCGGAGAGGAAGGGCTGGGTCGCCGCCATCATCCGCACGTGACCCATCGGGCTGATCGAGCGCGCACCCATCGCGGTGTCGAAGACCTCGTAGTGCTCGGTCTTCAGGCCGGGGGCGTCGATGACGTGGCCCTTGTCGGCGATGTACTCGACGATCGCCTCGACGGTCTCCTGCGCGTAGCCGAGCTTCTTCAGCGCGCGCGGGATGGTGAGGTTGACGATCTGCATCGAGCCGCCGCCGACGAGCTTCTTGAACTTCACGAGCGAGAAGTCCGGCTCGATGCCGGTGGTGTCGCAGTCCATCATGAAGCCGATGGTGCCGGTGGGCGCGAGGACCGAGGCCTGCGCGTTGCGGTAGCCGTTCTTCTCGCCGAGCGTGATGACGGCGTCCCACGCCTTCGTCGCGGCCGCGTGGATGTCCTTGTCCATCGTGTGCAGCGTGCGGACCTGGTCGTTGGCCGCCTGGTGCTTGCGCATGACGCGCTTGTGGGCGTCGGCGTTGCGGGCGTAACCGGCGTAGGGGCCGACGACCGCGGCGAGCTCGGCGGAGCGCTTGTAGGCGGCACCGGTGAGCAGCGAGGTGATCGACGCGGCGAGGGCGCGGCCGCCGTCGGAGTCGTAGCCGTGGCCGGTCGCCATGAGCAGCGCACCGAGGTTGGCGTAGCCGATGCCCAGCTGACGGTAGTCACGGGTCGTCTCGCCGATCGGCTCGGTCGGGAAGTCCGCGAAGCAGATGGAGATGTCCATCGCGGTGATGACGAGCTCGGCGACCTTCTGGAAGGTCGCGACGTCGAAGGTGTCGTCGTCGCGCAGGAACTTCAGCAGGTTGAGCGAGGCGAGGTTGCAGCTGGAGTTGTCGAGCGACATGTACTCGCTGCACGGGTTGGACGCGGTGATCCGGCCCGTCTCGGGGTTGGTGTGCCAGTCGTTGATCGTGTCGTCGTACTGGATGCCCGGGTCGGCGCACTCCCACGCGGCCTTGGCGATCTTGCCCATGAGCTCACGGGCGTCGACGGTGGAGATGACCGAGCCGTCCTTGCGGGAGGTGAGCCCGAAGTCGGTGCCGTCCTCGACCGCACGCATGAACTCGTCGCTGACGCGCACCGAGTTGTTCGCGTTCTGGTACTGGACCGAGACGATGTCGGCGCCGCCGAGGTCCATGTCGAAGCCCGCGTCGCGCAGGGCCCGGATCTTGTCCTCCTCGCGGGCCTTGGTCTCGACGAACTCCTCAATGTCCGGGTGGTCGACGTCGAGGACGACCATCTTCGCCGCGCGACGCGTGGCGCCACCGGACTTGATGGTGCCCGCCGACGCGTCGGCACCGCGCATGAAGCTCACGGGGCCGGAGGCGGTGCCGCCGGAGGAGAGCAGCTCCTTGCTGGACCGGATGCGGGAGAGGTTGAGGCCGGCGCCGGAGCCGCCCTTGAAGATGAAGCCCTCTTCCTTGTACCAGTTGAGGATCGAGTCCATCGAGTCGTCGACGGAGAGGATGAAGCACGCCGAGACCTGCTGGGGGCTCTTCGTGCCGACGTTGAACCACACCGGGGAGTTGAAGCTGAAGACTTGGTGGAGCAGGGCGTAGGTCAGCTCGTGCTCGAAGATCTCGGCGTCGACCGGGGTCGCGAAGTAGCCGTGGTCCTTGCCCGCCTTGACGTAGGTGAGCACGACGCGGTCGATGAGCTGCTTGAGACCCTGCTCGCGCTCGGGCGTGCCGACGGCGCCGCGGAAGTACTTCGTCGTGACGATGGTGCTCGCGTTGGCCGACCAGAAGTCGGGGAACTCGACCCCGCGCTGCTCGAAGATCGTCGCGCCGGTCTTCCAGTTCTGCTGGACGACGTCGCGCTTCTCCCAGGTCACCTCGTCGTAGGGGTGGACGCCCTCGGTGGTGTAGATGCGCTCGACCGTGATGCCGCGGTTCTTCGCGGATCGACGGGTGCTGGGCTTGCCGGCGGTCTCGGTCATGGTCCCTCTCTCGGTGGTGCGGGTCTGCAGGTGGTGCTGCTCATGTGGTGCTGTGTGGTGCGGGCGGCGTGCAAGGGAAGACCTCGCATCAAGCGTGTCACCGGGTACCGACAGCCCGATCGCGTGCCGGTACCCGGGGGTCTAGGGGGCGTCCTGCGCGAGAGCGGTGTGCTCGGCGCGCAGCAGGGTGATGGCGGCCTCGAAGTCCTCGAGCGAGTCGAAGGCCTGGTAGACGCTCGCGAAGCGCAGGTAGGCGACCTCGTCGAGCTCGCGCAGCGGGCCGAGGATCGCCATCCCGATCTCGTGGGCGTCGATCTCGGCGCTGCCCTGCGCCCGCACGGCCTCCTCGACGCGCTGGGCGAGCAGGGCCAGCTGGTCCTCGGTGACCGGTCGGCCCTGGCAGGCCTTGCGGACGCCGACGAGGACCTTGGCCCGGCTGAAGGGCTCCGCCGCCCCCGAGCGCTTCGTCACGCTCAGGCTCGCGCTCTCGAGCGTGGTGAAGCGCCGGTTGCACTCGGGGCACTGCCGACGACGACGGATCGAGGACCCGTCGTCAGCCGTGCGCGAGTCGATGACGCGAGAGTCGGTGTGACGGCAGAAGGGGCAGTGCACGATGCTCTCCTCTCGGGCACGGTGGCACAGGTCGGGCACCGGCTGACTTGCACGAGGCGGGTCGCCGGCTGTGGACCGGGGTGTGGATCAGGGCGGTTCTGCTGTGGACATCTGTCGACAACCGGTGGACAACATCGTCGTACATGTGCACTACATGTGGACGAATGACATCGGTGTAACCACTAGATGTAGTGCCATTTCATCACGCCCACCACCACGCACGCAAGACCCGGCAAGCCCCCGGGCGAGAAGGCCCGGGATACCGGGCGACACGCCGGTGCGAGGCCCTGTCGACAGCCGGCGGGGACAGCACGACGGCCGCACCCGGTGGAGGTGCGGCCGTCGCTATCGCCCGGGTCGGGTCGAGGGACCCGGGTGGTCTGGTGATCCGTCGTGACGGTCAGCGCGTCGGGATGACGAGCTCCTGGCCGGCGTGGACGAAGGGGGTGCTCAGCGCGTTCTCCGAGCGGATGGCCGAGACGGCCGCGCTCGTGGGCACGCCGGGCATCTGGCGGGCGGCGACGTCGCTGAGGGTCTGCCCCTGCTCGACGGTGACGGTCGTGGCCGCCGCGGCCTCGCCGCCCGCGGTCGCGATGCCGGTGCCGAGCGCGAGCAGCGCCGCGACGGCGATCGTCGTGAGCGCGAGGCGACCCCGACGGGTCACCCGCAGCTCGGTGGGGACGTCGGTCCCCGTCGGCACGGACACGAGGTGGCGCTCGGCCCGGCGCGGGTCGCGCAGCGCCGAGGGCCGGGCAGCGTGCTGCGGGGCCTGGACGGTGAGTGCGCTCATGGTCTCCTCCTGGTCGTCTGGTCGAACCGGTGTTCGACGAGGCGTCTGCACGATGTCTAGCACAGGTGTTCGAGCGAGAACAAGACACGCTCGAACATGTGTTTGATCTAGACCGGGCCGAGCACTACCGTCGGCCACACGGGAGAGACAACCAGCGAGCACCGACAACGCTGTCCTCCCCCGCAGGAGCAGGCCACCAGCCGCCCCCTCACGGGTCGCGGCGCGAGCGAGACAGCGAGGGGCGCGATGAGCGAGGACAACATCCGCACGTTGCCGGTGCGGGACAACGGCGAGGGGCTGACCGCCCGGCAGGTCAAGGTCCTCGAGGTGATCCGCAGCGCGGTCGCGACGCGGGGCTACCCGCCGAGCCTGCGCGAGATCGGCGACGCGGTCGGGCTGACGAGCCCGAGCTCGGTGGCCCACCAGCTGACCGCGCTCGAGCGCAAGGGCTACCTGCGCCGTGACCCCAACCGGCCCCGCGCCATCGAGGTCGTCTCGCCCGAGGCGCCCCGCTCCCCCGAGGGCGACGCGCAGACCCACGACATCGCCGGCTACCGCGGTGGCGCCAGCCCCCACGACCCCGACGCGACGGGCAGCGGCGACGCCCACCCCGCCGCCACGTACGTGCCGGTGCTCGGCCAGATCGCCGCGGGCGTGCCGATCGTCGCCGAGGAGAGCGTCGAGGAGGTCTTCCCGCTGCCGAAGCAGGTCGTCGGCGAGGGCTCCCTCTTCCTCCTGCGCGTCGTCGGCGACTCGATGATCGAGGCCGCGATCTGCGACGGCGACTGGGTCGTCGTGCGCCAGCAGCCGACGGCCGACAACGGCGACATCGTCGCGGCGATGCTCGACGACGAGGCGACGGTCAAGACCTTCAAGCGACGTGACGGCAAGGTGTGGCTGCTCCCCCACAACCCCGCCTTCGAGCCGATCGACGGCGACCACGCGACGATCCTCGGCAAGGTCACCGCGGTCCTGCGCCGCATCTGAGCCTGGCGCGCCGCCCCGGCCGGACGGGCCCGCCCCTGCACGGGGCGGGCCCGTCCAGCGTGGCGGGGCGGTCAGCCGACCTGTGCGCTGGCGCGGACCAGCGCGTCCAGGCTCGTGTCGAGCGAGCCGTCGACCCGGTGGGTCGCGAGGTCGTCACCGCGCGTGCGTCCCCTCGTGATGATGACGACCGGCGTGCCGAGCTTGGCGGCCCGCCGCACGAAGCGCAGGCCGGACATCACCTGCAGGCTCGACCCGAGCACGAGCAGGCTCGGCGCCGCCTCCGTGAGCGCGAAGCAGTGCTCGACGAGCGGCTTGTCGACCGAGCCGCCGAAGAAGACGACGTCGGGCTTGAGCATGTCCGACCCGCACACGAGGCAGAGCGGCGCCTCGAAGGTCTCGACCTCGACCTCCTCGAGGCGCACGTCGCCGTCGGGTCGGATCTCGTCGCTGTCCGCGTCGAAGCCGGGGTTGCGCTGCGCCATCCGCTCGTCGAGCGCGGCCCGGGCCTCCCGGGCGCCGCACGCGAGGCAGACCACCTCGGCCAGGCTCCCGTGCAGCTCGACGACACCGGTGCTGCCGGCCGCCTGGTGCAGGCCGTCGACGTTCTGGGTGATGACGGCGCCGACCTGACCGCGCTCCTGCAGGTGCGTGACGAGCTCGTGGGCGCGGTTGGGCAGGGCTGCGCTGAAGCGGCGCCACCCCACGTAGCTGCGCGCCCAGTAGCGCCGCCGGGCGGCGCTGCTGCCGATGAACTCCGACAGGTGCATCGGCGTCACCCGGCGCGTGCCGTCCGGACCGCGGTAGTCGGGGATCCCCGAGTCGGTCGACATCCCCGCGCCGGTGAGGGCCAGCGCCGGCCCGCGGCTCAGCACGTCGGCGATCTCGCGGAAGGTCTCGGGGGTGCTCACCGCACCAGTATCCGCCCCCCGCGGCCGCGGGCGTCGCGCGAGGACCTGACCGTCCCCTGCGGGGCGTCCGCCCAGGTCAGAGCCCGAGATACCACCCCGAAGGCTGTAGTGCGCTCGCGGCCCCCGCTCGCCGGAGGTCACTAGCGTCCACAAGGTCAGGCAGGCCGGCAGCGTCGCCAGCGCCCGGGTCTGCGCCCGTTGCACCACTCACCGAAGAGGGGACTGCAGATGACCGCAGGACCGTACGACCAGGACCGCTCGACCCCGGGCAGCGCAGGCGCCGGCACGGCGTCCGTCGCCAAGGACGAGGCCGCCTCCGTCGCCGGAGACGCCCGGGAGGGCACCCAGCAGGTCGCCGCGACCGCGAAGGACGAGGCCCAGCACGTCGCCCAGGAGACCCAGCAGCAGATCCGCGACCTCTACCACCAGGTGCGCTCCGAGCTGAGCAGCCAGGGGTCGGACCAGCAGAGCCGAGCTGCGGGCGGGTTGCGCACCCTCGCCGACGACCTCGGCGGGATGGCCGATCACGCCGACTCCGGCGTCGGCGGCGACCTCGCCCGACAGGCGGCTCAGCGCACCCGCACCGCGGCGGACTGGCTCGAGGCCCGCGAGCCCGGTGACGTCGTCGCCGAGCTCACGAGCTACGCACGCCGCCGCCCGGGCGCCTTCCTCGCCGGCGCGGCCGTCCTCGGCCTCGTCGCGGGTCGCCTCACCCGTGGGGTGGTCGCCGAGAAGCAGGACGACACCACGCCGCAGGACGAGGGCACACCCTTCGCCCGGCGGCACGCAGAGGCTCCGGTGCAGGCGCCGCCCGTGGCCCCGCCGCCGACCCCGCACGTTGCCACGGGTCCCCCGCCGCCCGTCTCTCCCCCCGCGTCCGGCATCCCGACGGCGGGCCCGATGCCGGGAGAGCAGGCCGGCCTCGGCGACCCGACGACCACCGGTGGGCTGCGGCCATGACCGACCCCGTCTACAGCCCCGCCGCGGGCGGCGGTCCGCCGAGCTCTGGAGCGTCGGCCGCGGGCCCTGCCGGAGGGACGACACCCCCGGCCGAGCCTCTCCACGGCGCGCACGACACCTACCCGAAGGGCGAGATCGGCTCGATCGGCGCGCTCATCTCCGACATCGCGACCGACATGTCGACGCTCGTGCGCCAGGAGCTCGAGCTCGCCAAGGCCGAGGCCAAGGAGTCGGCCACCCAGGCCGGCAAGGGCGCCGGGATGCTCGCCGGGGCGGGGGTGGCCGCGCACGTCATGGCGATCTTCGCGACGGCCTTCCTCATGTTCGTCCTCGCCGAGCTCTTCGACAGCCTCATCTGGGCCGCCCTCGTGGTGACCCTGCTGTGGGCCGTCGCCGCCGCCACGCTCGCGGTGCTGGGGCGCAACCAGCTGAAGAGGGTCCGCGGGCTGCCGCAGACCACGGAGACGGTCAAGGCCGTCCCCGACGCCATCTCACGAGACGAGGACAGGGCATGAGCATGTACGAGGACGACATCGCCGCGACGAGCGGCACCGACCCCTACGCCGGGCAGCCTGCGGTCGCACCCGCGGCGCAGGCCCAGAGCCCGGACGAGATCCGGCGCGAGATCGAGCGGACCCGCGGCGACCTCAGCCGCGACGTCGACGCACTGGGCGAGGCCGTCCAGCCGGGCAACGTCGCCCGCCGTCAGGCCCAGAAGGTCGGCGGGGCGGCCGTCGGCGCGAAGAACTCGCTCAAGGACAAGATCATGGGCTCCGACGACCCGTACGACGACTCGCCGGGTCTGGGCGACCGGGCCGGCCAGGCCGCGCACGCCGTCGGGGACCGCGCGCAGGACGTGCGTCAGCAGACCCGACGCCGCGCCCAGGGCAACCCGCTCGCGGCGGGCGCGATCGCCCTCGCCGCCGGCTGGCTCGTGGGATCGCTGCTCCCGGCGAGCGAGAAGGAGCGCTCGGTGGCCCGCACGGCGATGGACAACGCCGACAAGGCTCAGCCGCTCGTCGACGAGGCCAAGAGCGCGGCGCAGGAGGCCGCGGGCAACCTCAAGGAGCCTGCCCAGCAGGCGGCGGCCTCGCTCAAGGACACCGCCCAGGAGTCCGTCGAGACCGTCCGCACAGAGGGCGAGCAGCAGGCGCAGCAGGTCAAGGACAGCGCCCAGGACTCGAAGGAGACGGTGCAGGAGCACCAGCAGGGCGCGTGACTCGTCGGCGACCCCGACGGGCGAAGGGGTGCCCCCACCAGGTGGTGGTGGGCACCCCTTCGTCCGGTCGTGCCCGCCCGTCCTGCGCGCGAGGCTCCCGGCGCCGCTCGGAGCGCGCCGGGGCTGCGGCTATCGTGACCGCATGATCGACGCTGCAGGGCTGCGGGTGATGCGCGCCATCGCTGACGAGGGCAGCTTCACCGCCGCCGCGCTCGCGCTCGGGTACTCCCAGCCGGCGGTCTCGCAGATGGTGCGCCGTCTCGAGCAGCGCACCGGCACGGTGCTCGTCGAGAAGGTCGGTCGCTCGGTGCGCCTCACCGAGGCCGGCGAGGTGCTCGCCCGGCACGCCGGACCGGTCCTCGCCGCGCTCGACGCCGCCGAGGAAGAGGTGGCAGCCATCGCCGGCCTGCGCGCCGGTCGGGTCCGGCTCATGGCCTTCCCGAGCTCGTCGGTCACCCTCGTGCCCCGCGCCCTCGCCGCGGTGCGCCGCGCGCACCCGGACGTCAAGGTCACCTTCACCGAGGCCGAGCCGCCCGAGTCACTCGCGGCGCTGCGCGGCGGCGACTGCGACCTCGCGGTCGCCTTCAGCTACGACGGCACCGACCTCGGGCGGGGCGAGGACCTCGAGGGCTTCGTCGTCCACCCCCTCCTCACCGAGGAGGTGGGCATCGCCCTGCCGAAGGGGCACCGCCTCGCCGAGGAGGAGCGGGTCGACCTCTCCGACCTCTCGGAGGAGGAGTGGATCGCGGGCTGCCCGCGATGTCGCGGTCACCTGCTGCAGATCTCGCACGACGCGGGCTTCGCGCCGCGTGTGGCCTTCGAGACCGAGGACTACGTCGCGGTGCAGGGCTTCGTCGCCGCGGGGCTGGGCGTCGCGCTCATCCCCGACATCATCCGCGAGGCCACGGCCAACGACGACGTCGTCGTGCGCCCGCTCAACCCGCCGACCCGGCGCCACATCCACGTCGTGACGACCGAGGACCTGCAGCGCGTGCCGGCCGTGCAGGCCGCGGTCACCGCTCTCGTCGACGCCGCGGCCCGCTGAGGGCCTAGCTGCTCGCGCCGGCCTCGGCGTGCTGGCCGTCGCACCACTGCTCGGCGGGGACCTGCGCGCGGACCTGGTCGACGTGCTCGCCGCAGCCGGCCCACGTCGTCTTGCCGCAGACCTCGCACGGGACGGGTCGGCACATGAGGATCACGCTCCTGCTCGATCGGGACTGATGTCACCGCGAGGGTAGCCCCCGCGGGCCTCGTCCCCCTCACCCACAGGGGCCCCTCGGCGCGGTCCGCCGTCCACAGCCCGCCGTGGTGGCCCGCTGCGAGCGTCCCGGCGTTCGTAACGTCGCGCCATGCGCAGACCGGACGAGCCCAGCGAGCGCCTGCGACGCATCCTCGACGGCGTCGAGGACGCCCGCGCCACCGACCCCGCGGACGGCGACCCCGACCTGGACCCCGATCTCCCCGACGAGGGGACGCGAGACGGGCCGGTACCCCAGCCGCCCCGGCCGCTGACCCTGCCGTCGAGCATCGCGACGGCCCGGTGGCAGGTCCGCCCCCGCGCGGTCGTCGGGGTGGCCCTGCTGCTCGCGGTCGCCGTCACGGTGCTCGGGGTCAGGCTGCACCTCGCCCAGCGCGACGCGCTGCCGCAGGCCGCACCGGCCACGTCGGGCGGTCCTGCCGTGGTGGCGAGCGGTGACCGCTCCGGCTTCGAGACCGGCGTCGGCACCGAGCCGGTGCCCAGCGGCACCGCACCGGCTCGAGCCACGCCGGCGGCGGAGGTGTACGTGCACGTCGTGGGACGGGTGCGCAGCCCGGGGGTGGTCACCGTGCCCGCAGGCGCCCGCGTCGAGGAGGCGATCAAGGGCGCCGGGGGCGTGCGCGAGGGTGCCGATCTCGCCCAGGTCAACCTCGCCCGACCGGTCGTCGACGGCGAGCAGGTGGTCGTCCCGCGCGAAGGGGGCGCCACCCCCGTCGCCGGAGGGGTCCCGGCACCCGCCGGACCCACGGCACCGGCTGCTGCTCCGGGCGGACCGGCGGGCACCGCGGCCCCGTCGGCGCCGGTCGACCTCAACACCGCCGACCAGGCCACGCTGGAGACCCTGCCCGGCGTCGGACCCGTCCTCGCCGCACGGATCGTCGAGTGGCGCACGACGAACGGCGGCTTCACTACCGTCGAGGAGCTCGACGAGGTCTCGGGCATCGGCGAGAAGCTCTACGCCCAGATCAGCCCGAAGGTCACCGTGTGAGCCCCGGGCCGGCGCGGCGGGAGCCGACGAGCACCGCGCCGGTGAGGGCGCCCGACCGGGTCGACCTGCGTCTGCTCGTGCCCGCTCTCGCCGCCTGGGCCGTCACGGTCGGCGCCCTGGGTGTGCCGGTGCCGGTGCGGGTCGGGTGCGCGCTCGCATGCCTCCTCCTCGGTGGCGTCGTCCTCGCGTCCCGCTCGCCCGCACACCGCCCGCCCGCACACCGCCCGATCGCACACCGCCCAACAGTGCGACACGACGACGCGGGACACCAGGCGATGCGACGCCAGTCCGTGCGCGGCTCGTCCGGCACCCGCCCAGCGTCCTGGCGCTCCGGGCTCGCTGCGCTCCTGGGCCTGTCGTGCCTGACGAGCGCGGCCTGCCTGCTCGCCTCCGCGGCGCACGACACGCGCTCTCGGGTCGGCGGGGTCGTCGAGCTGGCCGAGCAGCGCGTGTCCGTGACGTGCACGGCCGTCGTCCTCGGCGAGCCGGTGCTCGTGCGGGGCCACGGGTCCGAGGAGCCCGCGGTGATGCTGCGCGTGCGGCTGACCCAGACGAGCGTGCGCGGGCAGGTCCGGCGTCTGCACGCCCCCGTCGTCGTGCGCTCGTCGGACCCGGCCTGGCGCGACCTGCGCTGGCACGACGAGATCCGCGTCGCCGGCACGCTCGTGCCCGGCCGCCCCTACGAGCCGACCGTCGCCGTGCTCCGGCCCCGCGGACCGCCCGAGGTCGGCGAGCGAGGGCCGCTGCTCGCCGCCGCCGACCACATGCGCTCACGGCTGCGCGAGGCGACCGACCACCTGCCCGCCGACGCACGCGGGCTCGTGCCCGCCCTCGTCATCGGCGACACGAGCGTCACCCCGCCCGACCTCACCGACGACATGCTCGTCACCGGGATGTCGCACCTGTCGGCCGTGAGCGGGAGCAACGTCGCGATCGTCCTCGCCGCGGTGCTCGGCGCCTGCCGTCTCGCCGGCTGCCCCCGCCGAGCCCGGCCGTGGGTGGCGGCTCTCGCGCTGGCGTGGTTCGTCGTGCTGGCCCGTCCGGAGCCCAGCGTCGTGCGTGCCGCGACCATGGGTCTCGTCGCGCTGCTCGGCATGAGCGCGTCGCGTCGTGGCGCGGGTGCGCCGGCGCTGTCCGCCGCGGTCGTCGTCCTCCTCCTGCTCGACCCGTGGCTCGCCCGCAGCTACGGCTTCGCGCTGTCGACGCTCGCGACGCTCGGCCTGCTGCTCTTCGTGCGGCCGTGGTCGCGGGCGATCAACGCCCGGCTCCCCCGGCGCCTGCACGTCGTCGGGCCGGCCGTCGCCATCCCCGTCGCCGCGCATCTCGCGTGCGCCCCGGTCGTCGTCCTCCTCCAGGGATCGGTGAGCACGGTGAGCGTGCTCGCCAACCTCGTCGCCGCGCCGCTCGTCGCCCCGACGACGGTCGCCGGCGTCCTCACGGCGCTCGTCGCGCTGCTCTCACCGAGCCTCGCGTCGTGGCCCGCCTGGCTGGCCGGCCTGCCGGCGCTGGGCATCGCCCGCGTCGCCCGGGTCAGCGCGGACGTGCCCGGAGGATCCGTCGACTGGCCGGACGGCACCCGCGGGGCGCTCCTCCTCGCCGGCCTCACCGTGATCGGGCTCCTCGCCGCGCCCTACCTCGGCTACCGGGCCCGCGCGGCGCCGGTGCTCGCGTGCTGCGTGGTCCTCGTCCTCGCCAGCGCGGCTGTCCCCCGGCGAGTGCTCGTCGAGGTGCCGGACGACTGGGTGATGGCGGCCTGCGACGTCGGCCAGGGCGACGCGCTGGTCCTCGCCACCGGGCCGGGTCGCGCGGTGCTCGTCGACGTCGGCCCCGACCCCGCCGCGGTCGACAGCTGCCTGTCCCGACTCGGCGTGCGCCGGCTGGACGCGGTCGTGCTGACCCACCTGCACGCCGACCACGTCGGCGGTCTCACCGGCGCGCTCGACGAGCGCCCCACCCAGCGGCTGCTCGTGTCGCCGGTGCGCGACCCCGAGGACGCGGACCGCGAGGTGCGGGCGGAGGCGCGGCGCCGCGGCATCGCCGTGAGCGAGGTCGTCGCCGGCGACCGGCTGAGCATCGGCCCGGTGACCGGCAGCGTGTGGTGGCCGGCCCGCAGGATCACCGAGGGCTCGGTGCCCAACAACGCCTCGCTCGTGCTGCGACTGCGGATCGGCGAGGTCGACGTGCTGCTGCTCGGCGACATCGAGCGCGAGGCCGGGCACGCGATCCTCCTCCCGCTGCGACGAGACCCCGTGATGTCCGCAGAGGCGGCCGACGTCGACGTCCTCAAGGTCGCCCACCACGGCTCGGCGAACGTCGACGAGGACCTCATGGCGGCCGTCGCCGCACCGGACGCCCTCATCAGCGTCGGCGCGGACAACGACTACGGACACCCCGCCCCTCCCCTGCTCGCGCTCCTCGCCCGCACCGGCACTCGGGTCTGGCGCACCGACGTCCACGGCCTGCTCGTCGTCGTGCCCGACGGCGACGGCGCAGCGGTGGGCTCGCTCCCGTGAGGGCCAGGGCCGCGAGCGACAGCCCGCCGGCGAGATCCCGCCAGCGAGATCAGCTCTCGAAGCGGGGGGCGAGGGTCACCGCGATGGTGCCCGGCCCGACGTGCGCGCCGATGACCGCGCCGAGCTCGACGACGCGGGGCTGCTCCTCGAGCGACGCCGCGAGGTGATCGCACAGCGTCTGGGCCCGCTCGTCGGCGTCGAGGTGGTGCACGGCGACGTCGAGCGTCGCCCCGCTCGCCCTGATGCGCCCCGCCCGCTCGAGGCAGATCGCCTCGAGCCGGCCCAGCGCGCGCCCCGCGGTGCGCACGCGCTCCAGCGGCTGGACCGCGCCGTCGCGGACCTCGAGGATCGGCTTGATCGCCAGCGCGGACCCGAGCAGCGCCTGGGCGCCCCCGATCCGCCCGCCGCGGCGCAGGTGCTCGAGCGTGTCGACGTAGACGACGACCTCACTGGCTGCGGTGACCCGGCGGGCAGCCGCCTCGCACGCGTCGAGGTCGGCGCCGGCCGCCGCGAGGACGGCGGCCTCCTCGGCCGCCACCCCCAGCGGACGGGCGATGGTCTGGGTGTCGACGACACGCACGGGCACGGGCGAGTCGACGGCGGCGCTCGCAGCCGCGTCGACGGTCCCCGACAGCGCCGAGGAGAGGTGCACCGACACGATCGCGTCAGCCCCCTGCTCGACGAGCCGCTCGTAGGCCTCGAGGAAGACGTGGGGGGTGGGCCGCGACGTCGAGACCGGCGAGCGCCGGCGCATCGACTGCGCGAGGAGCCCGGGGGCGAGCGTGCCGTCGGTGTGCGACACCCCGTCGACGACGACCTGGAGCGGCACCGTCGTCACCGACCCACGACCCGCCAGGACGGCGGTGGAGTCGGTGACGACGGCAACCGGGGTCATCGGCTCAGGCCGGCACGACGTTGACGAGTTTCGGGGCGCGCACGACGACGGTGCGCACACCCCCGTCGATCAGGCTCGCGACCTTCGGGCTGGCGAGCGCCAGCTCGCGCAGCTCGTCCTCGCCGATGTCGCTGGGCACCTCGAGACGGTCCTTGACCTTGCCGCGCACCTGCACGACGCAGGTGACGGTCTCCTCGACGAGGCGCGACGGGTCGGCCTGCGGGAAGGCCTCGTGGGCGAGCGAGCCCTCGTGACCCAGGCGCGACCACAGCTCCTCGGCGATGTGCGGCGCGAGCGGGGCAACCATGAGCACGATCGCCTCGGCCGCCTCGCGGGGCACACCGCCCTCGATCTTCGTCAGCGCGTTGTTGAGCTCGGTGAGCCGGGCGATCGCGGTGTTGAAGCCCAGCCCCGCGTAGTCGGCGCGCACCGCGTCGATCGTGCGGTGCAGGACGGCCGCGGTCGCGTCGTCGAGCGGGGCGTCGACGACGGTGACCTCGCCGCTCTCCTCGTCGACGACGTTGCGCCAGAGCCGCTGCAGGAAGCGCTGCGGGCCGACGACGGCACGGGTGTCCCACGGCTTGCTCTGCTCGAGCGGGCCCAGACCCATCTCGTAGAGCCGGAAGGTGTCCGCGCCGTACGTCTCGTACATCTCGTCGGGGCTGACCATGTTCTTCAGCGACTTGCCGATCTTGCCGAACTCCCGGGTCACCGGCTGGCCCTGCCAGGTGAAGGTGCCGTCGGGCCCCTCCTCGACCTCGCGCGCCTCGACCGGCTGGTCCCGGGCGTCGCGGTAGGCGGCCGCCTGGATGTAGCCCTGGCTGAAGTACGTGCGGAAGGGCTCCGAGGAGCTGACGTGACCGAGGTCGTGGAGCACCTTGTGCCAGAAGCGGGCGTAGAGCAGGTGCAGCACCGCGTGCTCGACGCCGCCGACGTAGAGGTCGACACCACCGGGGTCACGGGTGCCGGCGGGCGCGCCGGCGACCGGCTCGGGCCGCGGGCCCATCCAGTACCGCTCGTTCTCGGGGTCGACGAGGGCCTGGCCGTTCGCCGGGTCGAGGTAGCGCAGGTAGTACCAGCACGAGCCGGCCCACTGCGGCATGACGTTGGTGTCGCGGCGGAAGCGGCGCGGGCCGCGCCCGTCGCCGAGGTCGAGCTCGACGCTCACCCAGTCGGCGTCGCGGGCGAGGGGCGGCTCGGGCTCGCTGCCGGCGTCGTCGGGGTCGTAGGTGCGCGGGCTGTAGTCCGGCACGTCCGGGAGCTCGACGGGCAGCTGGTCCTCGGGCACCCCGTAGGCGATGCCGTCCTCGTCGAAGAGGACGGGGAAGGGCTCGCCCCAGTAGCGCTGACGGGCGAAGAGCCAGTCGCGCAGCTTGTAGGTGACCGCGCCCTCGCCCAGCCCCTTGCCCTCGAGCCAGGTCGTGATGCTCTCCTTGGCCTCGGCGACGCCGAGCCCGTCGAGGGAGATCTCGTCGTTGCTCGAGTTGATGGCCGGGCCGTCGCCGGTGAAGGCGGTCGACTCGTCGTGGTCGGCCGGGGGCTGCACGGTGCGCACGACCGGCAGCTCGAAGGCGGTCGCGAAGTCCCAGTCGCGCTCGTCCTGGGCGGGCACGGCCATGATCGCGCCGGTGCCGTAGCCCATGAGGACGTAGTCGGCGACGAAGACGGGCACGCGCGTGCCGGTGACGGGGTTGGTCGCCCAGCCACCGGTGAAGACGCCGGTCTTCTCCTTGCCCTCGGCCTGGCGCTCGAGATCGGTCTTCGCCGCGGCCTGGGCGCGGTAGGCGGCCACCGCCTCGCCGGGGCTGCCCGCTCCCCCGGTCCACGCGTCCCGTGTGCCCTCGGGCCAGCCGCCCTCGGGGACGAGCTCGTCGACGAGCGGGTGCTCGGGGGCGAGGACCATGAAGGTCGCGCCGAAGAGGGTGTCAGGCCGGGTCGTGAAGACCTCGATCCCGGTGCCGGGGGCACCGTCGACCGGGAAGGTCACCCGCGCGCCCTGGCTGCGCCCGATCCAGTTGCGCTGCATGATCTTGACCTTCTCGGGCCAGTCGACCCCGTCGAGGTCGTCGGCGAGCCGGTCGGCGTACTCGGTGATCCGCATGACCCACTGGCGCAGGTTGCGCTTGAAGACCGGGAAGTTGCCGCGGTCCGAGCGGCCCTCGTTCGTGACCTCCTCGTTGGCGAGCACGGTGCCCAGCCCCGGGCACCAGTTGACCTGGGCCTCGACGCTCTGCACGAGGCGCCGGGCGTCGAGCAGGTCGGCCCGCTCGACGTGCGAGAGGTCGTCCCAGCCGCGGCCGTCGTCGGCCGGGAGCGGGCGGCGCCCGCTGCGGTACTCCTCGACGAGGTCGGCGATCGGTCGGGCCCGCCCGATGCCGCCGTCCTCGCGCGGGGCGTCGGCGTCGTACCAGGAGTTGAAGATCTGCAGGAAGATCCACTGCGTCCAGCGGTAGTAGTCGGGGTCGATCGTGCGGATCGCCCGACGGTCGTCGTGGCCGAGCCCGAGACGGCGCAGCTGGCGCGCCATGATCGCGATGTTCGCCTCGGTCGTCGTGCGCGGGTGCTGACCGGTCTGCACCGCGTACTGCTCGGCCGGCAGCCCGAAGGCGTCGTAGCCCAGGCAGTGCAGGACGTTCTTGCCGAGCATGCGGTTGTAGCGCGCGACGACGTCGGTGGCGATGTAGCCCAGCGGGTGGCCGACGTGCAGCCCGGCCCCGCTGGGGTAGGGGAACATGTCGAGGACGAGCAGATGACCCTCGGGGTGGGCGGCGACGCCCTCCGGGTCGGCCCAGGGGCCGGCGGGGTTGGACGCGTGGAAGGTGCCCTCGCTCTCCCACCGGTCCTGCCAGGAGAGCTCGATCTGGTCGGCGAGTGCGGCCGTGTAACGGTGCGGGGTCTGGCTCATCGGTCCTTGTCTCTCGCGATCGTCAGCGGGCACGGGAGCCCGACTTGGCAGGATACCGGCCGTGCGCCGGCCCCCTTCGCCGCGCCCACGACGACGAGCGGCGAAGGGGGTCAGTCCCGCGCCCGCTCGAGGGCGTCGGTGACGCCGGGCTCGACGGGCCCGAGGACCGGGTCGCGCCGGGTGATGACGTCGGCGGCGGCCTTGACGTTCGCGAGCACCTCGCGCTGGCGACCGGCCGACCACGTGCCGCCCCACCGCCGGGCGGTCTCGTCGCCGACGGCGTCGACGGGCAGCCCGACCGCCCGGCAGACCGCGACGACGCGGGGCACGTGGTAGCCCTGCGAGACGACCGTCGCGCTGCTCACCTGGAAGACCCGCTTGGCCCGCACGCACGTGTCGTAGCTGTCCAGGCCCGCGTAGTCGAGGACGACCCGGTCCCGGTCGACCCCGCGGTCGACGAGGTAGTCGCGCATCGCGCTCGGCTCGTCGTAGTCGTGGCTGCGGTTGTCACCGCTGACGAGGACGACCTCGACCTTGTCCTCGCGGACGAGCTCGGCCGCGACGTCGAGCCGCGCCCGGAGAAAGGGGCTCGGCGACCCGTCCGGCGCCAGCCCGGCACCGAGGACGATCGCGACGGGGTGACGGGGCACGTCCTGCGCGGTGTAGAGGTGCCCGGAGGACGCGCGGGCCACCCAGAGGTTGGGCCCTCCGACGACGAGCGCGACGAGGAGCACGAGCCCGCCGGCGGCGAGCAGCAGCCGTCGCCGGGTCATCGCTGCGCCCGGGCGTGGCGCAGGGCCCCGACGACGACGAGGGTCTGGGCCAGCAGGTACGGGACCATGACGCGGACCCCGGCGGCCGGCACGGGCGCGACGAAGGCGTCGCGCGCGAGCACCGTGTCGCTGAGCACGAAGAGCGACGAGCCGGTGCCGAGCACGACGTCCTGCGTCGACCACGCGGCCAGGCTCGTCGCGCCGATGACCGCCATGTACGCGGCGACCGGCGCTGCTGCGGGCAGCCCGCCCTCTGCTGCGAGCGCCGGCAGCACCTCGCGGCTCGACCACAGGCACCCGGCGAGCACGAGACCGCCCGGCAGGACCCACGCGGTGCGGTGCAGACCCATCCGGCGGGTCGCGTCGAGGTAGGCGAGGTGGCCGAGCAAGAAGCTCGTCAGCCCGCCGAGGAAGTACCCGCGCTGCTCGCCCCGCAGCAGGGCGACGTCGCCGACGAGGCCGAGCCCCAGCCCGCCGAGCACGCTGCGGCCCCACGGTCGCTCGTGCAGACCGGAGGCGAGGGCCGCCGAGCCGAGCGCCAGCATCGCGCCCGGCTTGGCGACGACCTCGGCGCGGCGGTGCCGGGCGGCGACGGCGACCCAGTCGGCGGCGACGGCTCCCGCGGTGAGCGTCCACAGCGCGGCACGGCGGCTGGGTCGGGTCATGGCGCGCACCCTACGGCGTGCGGAAGATCGTGCGGTGCCACTCCTTGTGCGCCGCCCCGGTGATGTCGGTCATCACGTGCTTGACCTGCGTGTACTCCTCGAAGGAGTAGTGCGACATGTCCTTGCCGAAGCCGGACTGCTGGAAGCCGCCGTGCGGCATCTCGCTGATGATCGGGATGTGGTCGTTGACCCACACGCAGCCCGCCGAGATCTCGCGGGTCGCCCGCCCGGCGCGGTAGACGTCGCGCGTCCACACCGACGCCGCGAGCCCGTAGACCGAGTCGTTGGCCAGCGCGATCGCCTCGTCGTCGTCGGCGGCCGGCAGCACCGCGAGGACGGGGCCGAAGACCTCGTCGCGCACGATCTCGCTGTCCGCCGGGGCCCCGGTGACGAGGGTCGGCCGGTAGTACGCGCCGCGGGCGAGCTCGCCGGACGTCGGGGCCTCTCCCCCGGTGACGACCCGGGCGTACCCCTTCGCCCGCTCGACCATCGCCGCCACGCGGTCGCGGTGCTCCACCGAGACGAGGGATCCCATGTCGGTCGCCTCGTCCCGGGTCGGCCCGAGGACGACCCGCTCGTAGAGCTCGGCGACCCCGTCGACGAAGGCGTCGTGCAGGCTCTCGTGGACGATCGCCCGCGTCGCGGCCGTGCAGTCCTGCCCGGAGTTGATGAGGGACCCGGCGACGGCGCCGTGGATCGCCGCGTCGAGGTCGGCGTCCTCGAGGACGACGAAGGGGGCCTTGCCCCCGAGCTCGAGGTGGACCCGCTTCGCGGTCGTCGCCGCCGCCTCGAGCACGGTTCGCCCGACCCGGGTCGAGCCGGTGAAGGACACCATGTCGACGTCACGGTGCCGCAGCAGGTGCGAGCCGGCGTCGGCGCCGCGCCCGGTGACGACGTTGACCACCCCGGCGGGCACCCCGGCCTCGAGGAAGGCCTCGGCGAAGAGCAGCGAGGTCGTCGGGGTGAGCTCGGAGGGCTTGAGGACGATGGTGTTGCCGGCCGCGACGGCGGGCAGGACCTTCCACGCGGCCATCTGCAGCGGGTAGTTCCACGGGGCGATCGAGCCGACGACGCCGATCGGCTCGCGGCGGATCGCCGAGGTGTGGTCGGGGCTGTACTCGCCGCTCGCCAGGCCCGAGAGGTGACGCGCGGCGCCGGAGAAGAAGGCGACGTTGTCGACGGTGCCCGGCACGTCGAACTCGCGCGAGAGCCGGATCGGCTTGCCGCACTGGGCCGTCTCGGCCTGGGCGAGCTCCTCGGCGCGGTCGTCGAGCACCCGCGCGGTGCGGGCGAGCAGGTCCGAGCGCTCGCCCGGCGTCGTGCGCGACCACGTCGCGAAGGCGCTCCGGGCGGCCGCGACCGCGTCGTCGACGTCCCGCGGCGAGGCGAGGTCGACGACGTCGAGCACCTCGCCGGTCGAGGGGTCGACGAGGTCGATCTGCTCGCCTGAGCCCCGGCGACGGGTGCCGTCGACGATCTGGTGCATGTCTGCTCCTTGCCCGACCTCAGCCCGGCGGGCCGACGGTCAGCTCGTGGTGGTCACCGACCCGGACGAAGCCGAGCCGGTCGTAGTAGGGCTCGACCATGCCGGCGGGCGTGCGCACGAGCCGGTAGCCGTCGGTGCGGAAGGGGCCGTGCGGCCCGAAGACGACCTCGCCCGGGCTGCGGTCGCGGTAGCGCGGCGTGACGTAGTCGAGCAGGACCTGCGCCACGCCGTCGCCCTCGTCGCGCACGACGACGACGCCGACGGTCTCGTCGCCGGTGAGCACGAGGTAGGCGGCGTCGTGGGCGAAGGGGTCGTGGACGAAGCCAGGGGTGAAGCGGCGGATGTCGGCCTCGTGGACGCGCAGGACGTGGCGCAGGTAGGCGTCGTCGCCGTCGACCTGGAGCACCTGGTAGGCCCGCTCGTCGTGGCGGTCCCGCCAGCCCCGCACGAGGTAGACGACGTTGATGACGGCCAGGACGACGTTGAGCCCGACCATCGGCCACACGCCGACCGCGGCGTTGTACCCGATGAGCACGACGCAGCCGAGCAGGTTGATCCAGCGCAGCCGGTGCAGGTTGGTCTGCAGGAGCGAGACGACGAGCACGGCGGAGCCGAGCCAGCCGATGACCTCCAGCGCCGTGCTGCTCATGGGCCGCAGGCTAGCGGGCGCCCGCCCGCGGCCGGGTCAGGTGCGGCGAGGCGTGGCGAAGGGGGGTCACCACGACGACCCCGCCGCGGCCACGACCTGGGCCTGGGTCGCGGGGCCGTCCCAGGTGCGCACGTCGTCGAGGTGGCCGGCCCAGCCGGCCTGGCCGTGACCGGCCCCGACGAGGAGGTCGCCGACGTCGCCCAGCACCGGGACGGGCGACGAGCTCGTCCGCAGGGTCGACCCGATCGACCGCTCGTCGCTCTCGTGCATGACGTCGAGCCGCAGCTGGGGGCCACCGGTCGCACCCGGCAGGTAGGTGATGCCGACCGACCACCACCGCCCGGCCCGTGAGGGCTGGTCCGGGGCGGCGTCGACGACCCGGGCGAGCTCGGTGCCGCCGGGGCCGCGCAGCACGGCCTCGTAGCGGTCGACGGTCGCGTCGCGACGCACGGAGAGGGTGCCCGCACCCGCTGCGGTCGTCACCGGCACGACCAGGGCCGTCTGGTCGTCGGCACCCGCGGCCCGCAGCCAGGCGGAGACGCTGAAGCCGGTGCTGGCGTCGAGACCGGTCCGGGCCCGCGCCCCCGTCGTCGCGCGCGGGGCGAGGGCGTCGGTGAGCGAGTCGGTGGGCACCCCTCGCGCCGGCCGGACGACCCGCTCCACCGGCGCGCTGCCGTCGCCGCGGGCGGCGGTCGACAGGGCGGGACCGCCCTCGACCTCGTTGTCGACGCGGTAGCCGGTCGTCGTGCGCACGGGCCGCATGGCGTAGGCGGCGGACACGTCGCTCAGCCGGCCGTGCAGCGCGAACCACGCGGTGTCGGGGTGCGTGACGCCGGCGGCGTCGACCGCCCGGGCCTGCAGCTCGACGAGAGAGGCGTCGACAGGACGCGTCAGGGTGATCGGTCGTCCCGGGTAGGGCGTCGTCGTCCACGGGCCGACGATGCCGTTGACGCGCCAGCGGTAGGCGATCTCACGATCGGTGCGAGGCGCCGTGATCGTCCACGTCTGCGAGGAGTGGACGGGCACGACCGAGCCGTGGCGCGCCGACCCGCTGATGCTCGCCGAGCGCAGCACGGTGAAGGGGCACTCCGGGGACCAGCCCGACCACGCCCCCGTCGCGTCCTGCACCCGCCATCGCGCGGTGTGCTGGCCGTCGGTGAGCGTCGGCGACAGCCCGGCCGAGACGGTGGACCCGCTGGCGACGTGCGTCGACCCGCCGGGCACCGCCCGGGCCGAGACCCGCTGCCGGGGCCAGGCGTCCCAGATCTCCAGGCGGGCACGGACGGCGTCGCCGTCGGCGTCGGAGAGACGCACCGCGAGCCGCTGGGCGGAGGAGGGGCGCAGCACCTCCTTCCACCGTGTGGCAGCCAGGCAGCTGCGCCCGGCGACGGTCATGCCGTCGCCCCAGCCCGGGGTCCTCGGGCTGGAGGCGGCGGCCGACGACGCGGCGGGACCGGCGTCGGGCGCGGCTTCGGCGGGCGTGGCGAGCGCAGCCGGCACGGCGAGCGCACCGACGAGCAGGAGGGGGACGAGGCGGGGGCTGCGAGCGCGTGCTCGCCGACGTGGCATGCGCACAGTGTCCACGAGGCGACGTCGTCGTGCGGCCGGACGCACGAAGACCCGGACCGATCCGGTCCGGGTCTTCGTCTCACGGGTGGAGCTGAGGGGATTCGAACCCCTGACCCCCTCCATGCCATGGAGGTGCGCTACCAACTGCGCTACAGCCCCGAGCGTGATGCTCGCGCCCCCTGTGGGGACTGCGGAATAGTACCCATGCCTACCCCTTCGCCACCAAATCGAGCGGTCAGGCGATGACGCTCTCGGCCGCGGTCGCGTCCGGCGGGGCCCCGACGTTCCACTCGACGACGCGCCATCCGGCGCGTCCCTCCTCGAGCAGCGCCCAGTGGCAGTTGCGCAGCCCGCCCAGCGCCAGCCAGGCCTGCTGCTGGTCGAGACCGACGAGGTCGACGACGAGGGTGCGGCCGGTGACCCCGTGGGTCGCGAGGACGACGCACTCCCCCGGCGCCATGCTCGCGACGACCTCCGAGACCGCGGCCCGGGAGCGCTCGGCGACGTCGGCGACGCTCTCGCCGTGGCCGCCGCGCACGAAGTCCTCGCCGCTCAGCAGGCGCTCGGCGTCCTCGGGGTAGCGCTCGCGCACCTCGGCCCCGGTGAGGCCCTGCCAGTCGCCGGCGTGGATCTCGCGCAGCCGCTCGTCGAGGGTGATCGGCACGCCGCACGCCTGCGCGACGTCACGACCGGTCACCTGAGCCCGGAGGAGGTCCGAGGCGACGACCCGCGAGGGGTGCAGCGCGACGAGCGCCTGAGCAGCCGCGCGGGCCTGCGCGTGCCCGCGCTCGGAGAGCTCGTGGTCGAGCTGGCCCTGCCAGATCCCGCGCGCGTTGGAGTCGGTCTCGCCGTGCCGGAGCACGACGAGGCGACGCGGCCGGCTCACGAGGGGTCGGTGGTCTCGTCCGAGGCGCCGGCGGCCGGCGCCCCCGTCTGCAGGTCGAGGACCGGGCAGTCGCGCCAGAGCCGCTCGAGCTCGTAGTAGGCGCGCTCCTCCTCGTGCTGGACGTGCACGACGACGTCGCCGAAGTCGAGCAGGACCCAGCGCGACTCGCGGGCCCCCTCGCGGCGCAGGCGCTTCGCGCCGACGTCGCGCAGGGCGTCCTCGACGGCGTCGACGATGGAGGCGACCTGGCGCTCGTTGTCCGCGGAGACGATGAGGAAGATGTCGGTCAGGGGCATCTGCCCGCTGACGTCGAGGGCGACGACCGACTCGGCGATCTTGTCCTCGGCGGCGCGGGCGGCGACGGTGGCGAGCTCGACGGCTCGGGTGCTGGCAGTCACGAGGTGGTGGGCTCCCCATCAGTGGGTCGGGTGTAGAGGGCGTACTTGTTGATGTACTGGACGACGCCGTCCGGCACGAGGTACCAGACCGGCTCGCCCTCGGCGACGCGGTCACGGCAGTCCGTCGAGGAGATCGACATGGCGGGCACCTCCTGGAGGGTGACCCGGTCCTGCGGCAGCCCCGACTCGCTGAGCTCGTAGCCGGGGCGGGTGACGCCGACGAAGTGCGCGAGCTCGAAGAGCTCGTCGGCATCCTTCCACGACAGGATCTGCGCGAGCGCATCGGCGCCGGTGATGAAGAAGAGCTCGTCGTCCGGTCGTGCGGCGCGCAGGTCGCGCAGGGTGTCGATGGTGAAGGTCGGGCCGTCGCGGTCGATGTCGACCCGGCTCACGGTGAAGCGCGGGTTGCTCGCGGTGGCGACGACCGTCATGAGGTAGCGGTGCTCGGGCGGGCTGACCTTGCGCTCCGCCTTCTGCCAGGGCTGCCCGGTGGGGACGAAGACGACCTCGTCGAGGTCGAGCAACGACTGCGCCTCCGAGGCCGCGACGAGGTGCCCGTGGTGGATGGGGTCGAAGGTCCCACCCATGACGCCGAGGCGCATGGTCAGTGCTGGCCCGGGCCCTCGTGGGGGGTGTCGTGGTCGTGCGCGCCGGGGGTGTCGTGGTCGTGCGCGCCGGGGGCGTGCTCGGTCGTGTGCGGCACCTTGTTCGCGGTGTTGCGGAAGGACCACAGCGACCCGAGCATGAAGGCGAAGACCGCGAGCGCGATGCCACCGAAGCCCCAGTGGCTGAAGGGCAGCTCGATGTGGTGCTCGGGGGCGGCCTCGGCGGCGTACGAGACGAAGGTGCTCAGCATGGCCCCAGCCTACCGGGCCCCGCGCCCGGCCCGCCCCGCGGCGTCGTCGGCCCGACTTGTCCACCGTCGTCGTGCACAGGGGTGTGCACGGCGACGAGGTCATGGGCCTCTCGCTGGGGACAACCCGGGTCCGTCCACCGTTCGTCGACCGGGCGCCCGGCGCGGTTGCCCCGTCGCGGTACCCAGGAGTAGACAAGCGGGTGCACCCAAGCCCGGCGCCCCCCTTCGCCCGGGGGCCTGGGCGGCAACGGGTCCCAGGGATAACGCACCTGCACCGGCGCGCGAGCGCGACGACGGCCTCCGGGCTGCCGGGTGACCGCAGGGACGGACCCCGGGGGCTCGACTCGGATCGCCCGGCGCCCCGCGCCGCCGCACGTCACCGCGGAGCCCACCCGGCCGGCTGGTCCGACGGCGCGAGGGCCCCTTCGAGACGATCGAAGGGGCCCTCGGCGCGTCGTCCGCGCGGGTCAGCGCACGTGGCCCTCGCCCTCGACGACCCACTTCGTCGTCGTCAGCTCGGGCAGCGCCATCGGCCCGCGGGCGTGCAGCTTCTGGGTCGAGATGCCGATCTCGGCACCGAAGCCGAACTCGCCCCCGTCGGTGAAGCGGGTGCTCGCGTTGACGAGCACCGCGGCCGCGTCGACCTCGGCGACCCAGCGGCGCGACGCGCCGCGGTCCTGGGTGACGATCGCCTCGCTGTGACCCGAGCCGAAGCGCCGCACGTGCTCGAGCGCCGCGTCGAGGTCGTCGACGACGGCGACGCTCATCTCGAGGCCGTGGTACTCGGTCGCGTAGTCCTCGTCGGTCGCCGGCTCCGTCGGCACGTCGCCGGCGAGAGCCGCGGTGGCGGGGTCGACGTGGAGGCGCACCCCGGCGTCGCACAGCTGTCGAAGGGCGACCGGCAGGAAGTCCGCGGCGACGGCGCGGTGGATGAGGAGCGACTCGGCGGCGTTGCACACGCTCGGCCGGTGGGTCTTGGCGTTGATCGTGATCGCCCGCGCCTGCTCGAGGTCGGCGGCCGCGTCGACGTAGACGTGGCAGTTGCCGATGCCGGTCTCGATGACCGGCACGGTCGAGCCGAGGACGACGGACTGGATGAGGCCCGCTCCCCCGCGCGGGATGAGCAGGTCGACGAGCCCGCGGGCCCGCATGAGCGCCGTGACCGACCCGTGCCCGCCCTCGAGCAGCTGCACGGCGTCGGCGGGCAGCCCGACCGTGGTCAGCGCCGAGCGCATGACGTCGACGAGCACGCGGTTGCTGCTCGCGGCGGCGCTGCCGCCGCGCAGGATGACGGCGTTGCCGGACTTCAGCCCGAGACCGGCGGCGTCGACGGTGACGTTGGGACGGGCCTCGTAGATCATCCCGACGACGCCCATCGGCACGCGGACCTCGCGGATCTGCAGCCCGTTGGCCAGGGTCGATCCGCGCACGACCTCGCCGACCGGGTCGGGCAGCCCCGCGACGTCGCGCAGCGCCTGGGCGACCGCGGCGACCCGCTCGGGGTCGAGGCGCAGGCGGTCCTGCAGGCTCTGCTCCATGCCCTGCGAGCGGCCGCGCTCGACGTCCTCGGAGTTGGCGGCGACGACCTGCTCGCTCGCCGCGTCGAGGGCGTCGGCGAGGGCGTGGAGGGCGGCGTCCTTCTCGGCGCGGGTGAGCAGGGCGAGACGGCGGGCGGCGACGCGAGAGCGGGTGGCGAGCGCGGTGACGAGCTCGACGTCCTCGGGGCTGGCCTGCGCCGGTCCGGCGGTCGGGGCGGTCATGACGACAAATCTAGGCGACGACGGCGTTCAGCCGGTCGGGTCGTCCGACCGGCGACCGGTCGACGCGCCCGGGGTGGGTCCCGCCGGGTCCGGGGCGGGTCCCGCCGTGCCCGGGGCGGTCTCGCCCGCTCCCCCCGCACCGGGTCGCGCGGGCGGCTGGTAGCCCGTCGGGAAGCACTCGATGACGCTCGGGTCGAGCGGTCGGTGCTCCTGCTGGTGCGCCTCCTCAGCGCGCCGCCGTGAGCGCACGACGAGGACGACGAGGGCCACGACCGCCACGAGCACGACGAGCAGGCCGGCGAGGAGCGGCAGAACGAGAGCTGCGGACATCGGGGCTCCTCGGGGACGGTCGCGTGGGCGGACGGTGTCCATGGTGCGCCCTCGCAGTGCCAAGATGGGCCGGTGAGCACGACGATCCTGTCCATCCAGTCCTCGGTCGCCTACGGCCACGTCGGCAACTCCGCCGCCGTCTTCCCCATGCAGCGCCTCGGCGTCGAGGTGTGGCCGGTCTCGACGGTGGTCTTCAGCAACCACACCGGGTACGGCCAGTGGCGCGGCCCGATGCTGCCGGCCGACGACGTGCGCGAGGTCATCACCGGCGTCGGCGAGCGCGAGGCCTTCCCCGAGGTCGACGCGGTGCTGTCCGGCTACCAGGGCGGCACCCAGATCGGTGACGTCGTCCTCGACGCCGTCGCCCAGGTCAAAGCGGCCAACCCCGACGCGATCTACGCGTGCGACCCCGTGATGGGCAACGCGAAGTCGGGCTGCTTCGTCCACCCGGACATCCCCGTGCTCCTGCGCGAGCGCGTCGTGCCGCAGGCCGACCTCATCACCCCCAACCAGTTCGAGCTCGGCTTCCTCACCGGCACCGAGCCCGACGACATGGAGAGCACGCTCGCCTCCGTCGACGCCGCCCGCGCGATGGGCCCCTCGACGGTGCTCGTCACCTCGGTGCTCCAGCCCGACCGCCCCGACGACACCATCGAGATGCTCGCGGTGCACGGCGACGGGGCCTGGGTCGTGCGCACCGAGCACCTGCCGATCAAGTGCAACGGCTCCGGCGACGTCACCGCCGCCCTCTTCACCACCCACCTGCTGCAGACCGGCGACCCGGCCCTCGCCCTCGGCCGCACCGCCTCGAGCGTGTGGGACCTCGTCAAGACCACCCTCGACTCCGGCCGCCGCGAGCTCCAGCTCGTCCAGGCCCAGGAGCACCTCGCCGCGCCCCGGATGCAGTTCGAGGTCACCCGCGTGCGCTGAGCCGCGAGACGCACCGCAGGACAGCGCGAAGGGGGAGCCGGCCGGCTCCCCCTTCGTCATGGGTCGAGCACGGCCAGGGGATGCGGCCAGGACCGGGATACCCCGGGCCGACCGGGACACCTCGGGGTGACCGGGACGTGTCCCGGTCACAGCCGGGGGTCCCGGTCGCCGGCCGGTTGCCCGGCCACGACGGGCGAAGGGGCTGCCCGCGCCGGTCAGCGGGGGTGGAGGGCCAGGTGGTCGCGGTGGATGACCTCGCGCTCGTACTCGGGCCCGAGGTCGGCGGCGATCTCCTTCGTCGAGCGCCCGAGCATGAGCGGCAGCTCGACCGAGCCGTAGTTGCTCAGGCCGCGACCCAGGACCGTGCCGTCGGGGCCGACGACGTCGACGGGGTCGCCGTCGACGAAGCTGCCCCGCACCTCGACGATGCCCGCGGGAAGCAACGACTTGCCGCGCTGGGTGAGGGCCGTGACGGCGCCGGCGTCGACGACGAGCTCGCCGCGCGACGTCGTCGCGTGCTGCAGCCACCACGTACGCGGGGCCCGGCGCCGCTGCGCGGGCACGAAGACGGTGCCGACGTCCTCGCCGGCCAGGGCCGGTGCGACGTCGGCGGCCGAGGCGAGCATCGCCGTGATGCCGGCCGCGCCCGCGATCGAGGCGGCCTCGACCTTCGTCTGCATGCCGCCGGTGCCCACGCGCGAGCCGCGCGCGCTGACGTCGACGGCGTCGAGCTCCTCGCGGCCGCGCACGACGGGGATGCGGCGGGCCCCGGGACGCCCGGGCTTGTCGGTGTAGAGCGCGTCGACGTCGGTGAGCAGGAGCAGCGCGTCGGCGCCGACGAGATGGGCGACGAGGGCGGCGAGCCGGTCGTTGTCGCCGAAGCGGATCTCGCTCGTCGCGACGGTGTCGTTCTCGTTGATGACCGGCAAGATCCCCAGCGTGAGCAGCCGGTCGAGGGTCCGCCGCGCGTTCGTGTAGTGGGTGCGCCGGGTCGTATCGTCTGCCGTCAGCAGCACCTGGCCGACGGTCAGCCCGTGCCGGCGGAAGGCCTGGTCGTACGCGGCGACGAGCGCCCCCTGGCCGACGCTGGCCGCCGCCTGCTGGGTCGCGAGGTCGCGCGGGCGCGAGGGCAGGCCGAGGGGCCCGAGACCGGCCGCGATCGCCCCGGAGGAGACGAGGACGACCTGCGCACCGAGCGCGACGCGGCCGGCGAGGGCGTCGACGACACCCCGGAGCCGGTCGAGGTCGAGGTGCCCGCCGTCGGCCGATGTGAGCGAGGACGAGCCGACCTTGACGACGACCCGTCGCGAGGACGCGACCCGCTCACGGGCCTGCTCGTCGGTGACCTCCAGCGGCGTCACGGTGCTCCTCGGGTCCGGGCGTCGGGGACGCGCCCCAGTCTGCGGCCTGTGGCCGCGTCAGTCCTCGTCGGTCCAGTGACCGGCACGGCGCTCGGCCGCGAGCTCCTCGCGGGCCGCGCTCTGGGCGTCCTTGCGGGCGTGGAACTCCTCGCGCCGCTCGGCGTTGGTGCGCCGGTCGCTGGGGTCGAGACGCGCGTCGGTGCCACGACCGCCGAGCAGCTCGGCACCGCCGACGAGCGTGGGCTCCCAGTCGAAGACGACGGCGTCGTCCTCGGGGCCGATGAGCACGGTCGAGCCGGCGACGGCGCCGGCCTTGACGAGCTGGTCCTCGACACCGGCGCGCGAGAGCCGGTCGGCGAGATAGCCCACGGCCTCCTCGTTGCTGAAGTCGGTCTGGCGCACCCAGCGGGTCGGACGCTCGCCGATGACGCGGAAGACCTCGCCGTCGGAGGTGCGCTCGCGCCGCACGACGAAGCCGGAGTCGTCGACCCCCTTCGGGCGCAGGACGACCCGCTGCGGGACGACCTCGCGCTCGATGTCGGCCCGCGCCTGCTGCACGTGGCGGGCCAGCGCGAAGGAGAGCTCCTTGAGGCCGGTGTGGGCGACGGCCGAGACCGTGAAGACCTCGAGCCCGCGCTCCTGGAGCATCGGGGTGACCATCTCGGCGAGCTCGTGGGCCTCGGGCACGTCGGCCTTGTTGAGCACGACGACCCGGGTGCGCTCCGAGAGCGGGATCCCGCCGAGGGCGTCGTCGCCGACGTAGGCGGCGAGCTCGGCCTCGATGAGGTCGAGGTCGCTCATCGGGTCGCGGTCGGGCTCGAGGGTCGCGCAGTCGACGACGTGGACGAGCACCGAGCAGCGCTCGACGTGGCGCAAGAACTCCAGGCCCAGGCCCTTGCCCTCGCTCGCGCCGGGGATGAGACCGGGCACGTCGGCGATGGTGTAGCGCATCGAGCCGGCCGTGACGACGCCGAGGTTCGGGACGAGGGTGGTGAAGGGGTAGTCGGCGATCTTCGGTCGCGCCGCCGACAGGACGGACACGAGCGAGGACTTGCCGGCGGAGGGGAAGCCGACGAGCGCGACGTCGGCGAGCGACTTCAGCTCCAGGACGATCTCGGCGCTCTCGCCGGGCTCGCCGAGCAGCGCGAAGCCGGGGGCCTTGCGGCGCTGCGAGGCCAGGGCGCGGTTGCCCAGGCCGCCGCGCCCGCCCTGGGCGGCGACGTAGCGGGTGCCCTCGCCGACGAGGTCGGCGAGCACGTCACCGGCGCGGGTCTTGACGACCGTGCCCTCGGGCACGGCCAGGACGAGGTCCTCGCCGGCCGCGCCGTCCTTCTCGTCACCGGCCCCCGGGGCGCCGTTCTTGGCGCGCCGGTGGGGGCTGCGGTGGTAGTCGAGCAGGGTCGTGCTCTGCGTGTCGACGACGAGCACGACGTCACCGCCGTTGCCGCCGTTGCCGCCGTCCGGGCCGCCGAGCGGCTTGAACTTCTCGCGGTGGACCGAGGCCACGCCGTGGCCTCCCTTGCCGGCCTCGACGTGGAGGACGACCCGGTCGACGAAGTTCGTCATCTGCTTCTTCTCCTGGGGGTAGACGAAGGGGGCGGGTCAGCGTGGCGCTGACCCACCCCCTTCGACGTGGTGCCTGCGGGCGATCAGCTGGCGCTGTCCGCGAGGACGATGTTGACGACCTTGCGGCCGCGCTTCGTGCCGAAGTGGACGGTGCCGTCCGCGAGGGCGAACAGCGTGTCGTCGCCACCGCGGCCGACGTTGTCGCCCGGGTGGAAGTGCGTGCCGCGCTGGCGGACGATGATCTCGCCGGTGCCGACGACCTGGCCGCCGAAGCGCTTGACGCCGAGGTACTGGGCGTTGGAGTCACGACCGTTGCGGGTCGAGGATGCACCCTTCTTGTGTGCCATGTCAGGAAGTCCTTCGCTACTCGGTGGCGCTCAGGCCGTGATGTCGGTGATCTTGACCTGGGTGAGCGGCTGGCGGTGGCCCTGACGCTTCTTGTACCCGGTCTTGTTCTTGTACTTCATGATCGTGATCTTCGGGCCCTTCGCGGGACCGACGACCTCGGCCTTGATCGACACCTTCGCGAGCTTGTCGGCGTCGCTGGTGATGGTGGAGCCGTCGACGAGGAGCAGCGGCTGGAGGTCGACGGCGTCGCCGGCCTCGCCCTTGACGCGGTTGATGAGGATGGTGTCGCCGACGGAGATCTTCTCCTGGCGGCCACCCGCGCGAACGATCGCGTACATCAGTGGGAACTCTCTTTCGGTGTGCATGGCGCGCTCTCTCTGTCTGACCGGCCGACAGTCCATCGACCCCGTGAAGGGCCGATGGCGTCCGCTCGGTGGACGCACCAAGGATCAAGACTACCGGCGGCGGTACCACCGGCCAAACCCGCCCCGTGAGGGGCGGGTCCGGTCATGCCCGGCTCACTCCCCCGCGGTCGGCGGGCCGGCCTCGGAGGTGACCCGCTTGCGCTTGCGGCGCGGCGCGGGTGTCGAGGTCTGCTCGGCCTCGGGCGAAGGGGTGGGCTCGGCCGCGCCGCTCACGGCACCGGCGACGGCCGTGATCGGCTCGCTCGGTGCGGAGGCGGTGAGGTCGACGGCCTGGAGGGTGACCGGGGCGCCGCTGGAGGCGGCGCGACGGCCGCCACGACGACGCGGCGCCGGGGCGGGCTCGGGCTCGGGCTCGGGCTCGGGCTCGGGCTCGGGAGCAGCCTGGGGGGCGGGCTCCTCGGCCGGCGCGTCCTGCACGGAGGTCGACGCGTCGTCGCGCACCTCGACCGAGGCCACCTCGTCCTCGCCCGCGGTGAGGTCGAGCTCGGCGACGTCGTCCTCGGCGGACTCGCCGGAGACGTTCTTGATCGCGGCGGCGTGGGCGGCCGCGGCGATCTGGGCCGCGGTCCGGCCGTTCTTGTCCTGCGGCTCGCGCTCGGGCTCGGCGGAGGAGCGCTGCTCCTCCCCCTTCGACCCGCGGCCCTTGCCCCGGCGCGACCGGGAGCCGGAGCCGCCCTGGTCGTCGTCCTTGGAGCCGCCGGTGCCACGCCCGCCGTTGCCGCCGTGACCGTGGTCGTGACCGCCGTCGCCGGAGACCGGCTCGGAGGAGACGATGATGCCGCGGCCGTGGCAGTGCTCGCACTCCTGCGAGAAGACCTCGATGAGCCCCGAGCCGACCCGCTTGCGGGTCATCTGGACCAGGCCGAGCGAGGTGACCTCGGCGACCTGGTGCTTCGTGCGGTCGCGGCCGAGGCACTCGAGCAGGCGGCGCACGACGAGGTCGCGGTTGGCCTCGAGGACCATGTCGATGAAGTCGATGACGATGATGCCGCCGATGTCGCGCAGCCGCAGCTGACGCACGATCTCCTCGGCCGCCTCGATGTTGTTCTTCGTCACCGTCTCCTCGAGGTTGCCCCCGGAGCCGACGAACTTGCCGGTGTTGACGTCGACGACGGTCATCGCCTCGGTGCGGTCGATGACGAGCGAGCCGCCGGAGGGCAGCCACACCTTGCGGTCCATCGCCTTGGCGATCTGCTCGTCGATGCGGTGCCCGGCGAAGACGTCCTGCTGACCGGTCCAGCGCTCGAGGCGGTCGGAGAGGTCGGGGGCGACGTCGTCGACGTAGCCCTTGATCTCGCGCCACGCGTCCTCGCCGGAGACGACCATCTTCGAGAAGTCCTCGTTGAAGATGTCGCGGATGACGCGGACGGTCATGTCGGGCTCGGCGTGCAGGACCGTCGGTGCGCCGCCCTTCTTGCCCTTCTTCGACTCGGCCTTGTCGCTGATGCGCTCCCACGCGGTGGTGAGACGCTCGACGTCCTTGGTGAGCTCCTCCTCGCTCGCGCCCTCGGCGGCCGTGCGCACGATGACGCCGGCACGGTCGGGGACGACCTGCTTGAGGATCGACTTGAGGCGGGCGCGCTCCTTGTCGGGGAGCTTGCGCGAGATGCCGGTCATGCTGCCCTCGGGCACGTACACGAGGTAGCGGCCGGGCAGCGAGATCTGCGAGGTGAGGCGCGCCCCCTTGTGGCCGATCGGGTCCTTCGTCACCTGGACGAGGACGGCGTCACCGGAGGACAGCGCCTGCTCGATGCGCCGGGGCTGACCGTTGCCGATGCCGTGGGCGTCCCAGTTGACCTCGCCGGCGTAGAGGACGGCGTTGCGGCCCTTGCCGATGTCGACGAAGGCGGCCTCCATGCTCGGCAGGACGTTCTGCACCCGGCCGAGGTAGACGTTGCCGACCATCGTCGAGGTCGTCTCGCGCGAGACGTAGTGCTCGACGAGCACGTCGTCCTCGAGGACGCCGATCTGCGTGCGCTCGCCGCTGGAGCGCACGACCATGACGCGCTCGACGCTCTCACGACGGGCGAGGAACTCGGCCTCGGTGATGATCGTGCGGCGACGGCCGGCCTCGCGACCCTCGCGGCGACGCTGCTTCTTCGCCTCGAGACGCGTGCTGCCCTTGACGGCCTGCGGCTCGTCGCGCTCCTTGCGGGCCTCGCGGACCTTCGTCACGGTGCCGGGCGGGTCCTCCTGGCCCTCGCCCGAGCCGGAGCCGCGGCGACGACGACGCCGGCGCCGGCTCGAGCCGCCGCCCTCGGAGTCGTCGTCCTCGTGGTCCTGGGCCGCGTCGTCGGCGTCGTCGGAGCCGCCCGAGGCCTTGTCCTGCGCGTCCTGGCGAGCCTTGTCGCCGCCGCGACCACCACGGCCGCCACGGCCGCGGCCGGAGCCACCGCCGGAGCCACCGCCGGAGCCGTTGCCGCTGCCCTTGCCGGAGTCGTCGGCCTCGGCCGCGTCGTCGTCCGAGGAGGCCTGGGCCTCCCCGTTCGTGTCCTCGGTGCCCTCGTCCTCGGACGCGCTGTCCTCGGACTTGTTGCGGCCACGACCGCCGCGCCGGCGGCGGCGTCGAGGCTGGTCGGACTGCTCGTCGTCGTCGCCGGTGTCGGCGGCGCGGTCGTCCTGCGAGCTCTCCGGCTCGACGACGGCCTCGGGCTCGTCGTCCTGCGGGCGGGGCTCGGGCGCGGCCTGCGGGGCAGAGGCCGCGCGGCGCGCACGGCGGGGAGCGACGGGCTCGGGGGCCTGGAAGAGCAGACCGAAGCTCGGCACGCTGGCGGCCGGCTCCTCGGGCTCGTCCTGCTCGTCCTCCGCCTCGGTGTCGTCCTCGGCGGTGTCGTCCGCGATGAGCTCGTCCTGGACCGCCTCGGGGGCGGGGTCCTGGGGGGTCTGGCTCGTCGCGACGCCTTCTTCGAGGGTCTCGTCGGTCGTGCTGGTCTCGTCGGTCGCCATGATGGCACCTCCTGCGGCACCGCCGGACGCCACGACCAACCCCGATGAGGGGCCGTCCGGCCGCGTGTCGCGGCTCGGCGTGGCGGTCGTGCCACGCCCGGGAAGTCAGTGCTGCCCGGTGAAGGCTCGCGCCGAGCGCGTCACCCCATCGGGCCGACGGTGTCCTCGTCGGTCATCAGCGGATCGATGACCGTCGCGTCCGCCTCGTCCCAGACCCCCTGCTCGAGCCGGGTGACCATCGGTGGCCTCGGCGGTGCGAAGGGCGTGACGAGCGACAGCGCGGTGAGCACGTCGTCGGGGCGCACGGCCGGTGTGGTGTGCCGTACGACCATCGTCAGTATCGCACAGGGAGCATCGGGACCGGCCTCGACACGGGTCTCGCGGACGGGCTCGCGGGCGTCGAAGCTCTTGCGACCGCGCTTGAACATGCGCGACACCTCGACCAGCTCCTGCGCGAGGAAGGCGTCGACGACGCGCTGGAGCTCCTCGACCTCTACCCCGGCGAAGACCATCCGCCAGCGGCTCGCCTGCAGCCGGTCGGCGAGCGCCCCGGGCGTGGCGTCGACGACCTGGATGACGTCGATGCCCTCCGGCAGCGCCTCGTCGAGGGCGACCCGCACCGACTCCGGGTCGACGTGCTCGGTCACCGAGATCTCGAAGTACTCGGCCTCGCTGGCCATCCCCGTCGGGGCGCCGTTGGCGTAGGAGATCTTCGGGTGCGGGTGGAAGCCGGCGGAGAAGGCCATCGGCACCCCCGAGCGACGCAGCGCCCGCTCGAGCGCCCGGGCGAAGTCACGCGTCGAGGAGAAGCGCAGCCGCCCGCGCCGGGCGTACTGCACCCGCAGCTTCTGGACCGGTGGGGGCGGGGGCGGTCCGTCCGGGGTGCGCTGCGGTGACATGGCCACCAAGGGTACGGGGCGCTCCGGGGACGCCCCACCAGCCACATGTTTCTCGGGTCACCCGATAAACCCCCGCTCAGCACGAGTAAGAAACCCGTGCGAAGCCGGGGTAAGTCATGCTCAGCGGGCGAAGGGGGGGCACCGCGGGCCCGCGAGCCCCGGTCGGGGGGTGGGGCGCCACACCAGCCACAGGTTTCTCGGGTCACCCGATAAACCCCCGCTCAGCACGAGTATGAAACTCGTGCTGAGCCGGGGTAAGTCATGCTCAGCGGGCGAAGGGGGCGGCCGTCACCCCTCGAGGTGGCCCTCGCGGTGGAGGAAGTCGGTGATCGTCTGCCGCGGCCGGTCGCGCAGCTCGGGCCCGTGGGTGAAGGCCGCGAGCGCGTAGTCGACCTCGACGAGGCGGTGCGCCGTCGCCTTCGTCATCGCGTAGCTCGTGCAGAAGGACGCGACCGGCCACCGCACCCCGCGCACGTTGAAGATCGCGTCGCCGGTGACGAGCGTCCCGGTCGGCTCGTGGAGGAAGGACGCGTGCCCCGGCGAGTGCCCCGGGGTGTGGATGACCCGCAGCCCGCCCGCGACGTCGAGGACCTCGCCGTCGACGAGGCCGCGCTCGACCGGGACCGGGTCGAAGGACCCCTTCGCGAGGCGGTCGAGCAGCCGCCCGAGCCGCAGCGTCCGGTCCCGCGGCGGCGAGGTGCCGGTGCGGGCGTGCTCGACGTCGTCCTCGTGGATCTCGAAGGACCGCCCCGTCTCGCGCGCGACGTGCGCCGCTCCCCCGGCGTGGTCCGGGTGCGCGTGGGTGAGCAGCAGCCGGGTGACGTCGGAGGGGCCCGCGCCGATCGCCGCGAGCGCCGCCATGACCTTCGGCCCCGACCGCGCCACCCCCATGTCGAGCAGGGTCACCTGGCCGTCGTCGTCGCGCAGCACGAAGCCGTTGACGAAGTCGCCGAGCAGCGGGATGCGCCACACGCCGGGGGCGAGGGGGACGACGAGGTCGCGCGCCATCGCACCAGCCTGGCACGACCGACCTGACGAAGGGGGCCGCGCGCCCCCTTCGCTGCTCCTACGGTGTGCTCATGACACCCGTCGACCGCACCCGGCTGCGCGCGCTGCTGCAGACCGAGACCGCCGCCTACGCCGCCGCCAACCCGCGCAGCCGCGCGCTGCACGAGGAGGGGACGAACCTCTTCGGGCAGGTCCCGATGACGTGGATGCGGATGTGGGCCGGCGGCTTCCCGCTCGGTTTCGAGGCGGCGAAGGGGAACCGCGTCACCGATCTCGACGGTCACGAGCTCGTCGACCTCGCGCTCGGCGACACGGGCGCGATGGCCGGGCACTCCCCCGACCCGACGCTCGCGGCGATCCGGCGCCGCGCCCAGGACCTCGGCGGGCTGACGACGATGCTGCCGACCGCCGACGCGCAGTGGGTCGCCGCCGAGCTGACCCGGCGCTTCACGGTGCCGCGCTGGAGCTTCACCCTCTCCGCCACCGACGCCAACCGGTGGGCGGTGCGCCTTGCCCGCCTCGTCACCGGCCGCAGCAAGATCCTCGTCTTCGGGCACTGCTACCACGGCAGCGTCGACGAGACCTTCGCCCTGCCCGGTCCTGACGGCACGACCGTGAGCCGGCCCGGCAACGTCGCTCCTCCGGTGCCGCTCGACCTCACGACGCGCGCGGCGACGTGGAACGACCTGGCGAGCGTCGAGGAGCAGCTGCGCCACGGCGACGTCGCCGCGGTGCTCACCGAGCCGGCGTTGACGAACATCGGCATCGTCCTGCCCGAGGACGGCTTCATGAGCGGGCTGCGCGAGCTGGCCACGCGGTACGGCGCCCTGCTCATGATCGACGAGACCCACACCTTCTCCGCCGGGTGGGGCGGGGCGACGACCGCGTGGGGGCTGCAGCCCGACGTCGTCGTCATCGGCAAGTCCATCGGCGGCGGGGTGCCGATCGGTGCCTACGGGCTGAGCGAGGAGCTGGCCGCGGACGTCATGCGGCGCACCGAGAGCGGCGACGCCGACATCGTCGACGTCGGCGGGGTCGGTGGCACCCTCGCGGGCAACGCCCTCAGCCTCGCCGCGGCGCGGGCCACCCTCGGCGAGGTCCTCACGCGGGAGGCCTTCGAGCGGATGGAGCGGCTCGCGACCGACTTCACCGCCGGGGTGCAGGACGCGATCGACGCCCAGGACCTGCCGTGGTCGGTGAGCCGGCTCGGGGCGCGCGCGGAGTACCGCTTCGCCTCCCCCGCCCCGCGCACCGGCGCGGAGTCGGCCGCCGCGGCGGACGACGAGCTCGACGCCTACCTCCACCTCGCGCTCGTCAACCGCGGCTACCTCATGACGCCCTTCCACAACATGGCGCTCATGTGCCCGACGACGAGCGAGGCCGACGTCGCCGGTCACACCGCGGTCTTCGCGGAGGTGACTGCCGCCCTGCGCGGCTGATTCCCCCTTCGCCCTGCCCCCCCCCTCGCCGAGGTATGGCGATCGGTCGTGATCGCGACCGCATGGCGACCGATCGCCATACCTCGGCGAAGGGGGGGCAGCGGGTCAGGGGGCAGCGAGGTCAGCGGGTGAGGAGCTCCACGAGGTGGATCGCCTCGCGGTCGGAGAGGTCGGCGACCTGGGTCTGGCAGGAGAAGCCGTCGGCGAGGACGACCGCGTCGGGCGCGGCCTCCATCGCCGGCAGCAGCTGCTGGCGCGCCACCTCGACGGACACCTCGTAATGGCCGAGCTCGACCCCGAAGTTGCCCGCGAGCCCGCAGCACCCGCCGAGCCGCTGCACGGTGGCGCCGGTCCGGGCGAGCAGCGCCTCGTCGGCCTGCCACGTCATCACCGCGTGGTGGTGGCAGTGCGGCTGCGCGACGACGGTGGTGCCGGTGAGGTCGGGCGCGCTCCAGCGGCCCTCGTCCTGCGCCACGACGAGCAGCTCGGCGACGGTGCGCACGCCCTCGGCGACCGAGCGGGCCGTGTCCGTGTCGACCAGACGCGGCAGGTCGTGGCGCAGCGCTGCGGTGCAGCTCGGCTCGAGACCGACGACCGGGACCCCGGCCGCGACCGCCGGCGCCAGCGCCTCGCTCGCCTGCGCGAGGGTGCTCGCCGCCCGGTCGAGCTGTCCGGTCGAGATGAGGGTGAGCCCGCAGCAGCCCCGCTCCGCCGGGACGAAGGGGGTGTACCCCGCCTGCCGCAGCAGCGTCACCGCGGCCTGGCCGACCCGTGGCGAGAAGTGGTCGGTGAAGGAGTCGACGAAGATCGCGACGGGGTGGTCGAGGCCGGCGGCGTCGCCGGCCGGACGGACGAGGCCCTCGCCGTCGGCCCAGGCCCGGAAGGTCTGGCGCGCGAAGGTCGGCAGGTTGCGGCGGGGGTCGACGCCCGCGAGCGGCAGGGTGAGCCGCTTGGCCCCGGGCAGCGAGGTGAGGGCGTTGACGACCCGGGGCATGCGGGAGGCGATCCGCGAGAGCTCCGGCAGCCGGCCCAGCGAGTAGTGCGAGCGCGGGCGCAGCCGCCCGCGGTAGGTCTGGTGGAGCACCTCGGCCTTGTACGTCGCCATGTCGACGCCGGTCGGGCAGTCGCTCGCGCAGCCCTTGCACGACAGGCACAGGTCGAGGGTCTCGTGCACGGCCGGGTCGCGCCAGCCGCCGCTGATCGTCCCGCCGTCGAGCATCTCCTGCAGCGCGCGGGCGCGGCCGCGGGTCGAGTCCTTCTCCTCGCGGGTGGCCAGGTAGCTCGGGCACATGACGGTGCTCGACGTGCCGGCGGCCCGGCACTTGCCGACCCCGGTGCAGCGGTGCAGCGCCTGGCTGAGGTCGCCGTCGTCCTCGGGGTAGGCGAAGGCGAGCCCGTCGCGCGACCGGGTCACCGGGCGGGCGCGCGGGATGCGCAGCGAGGCCTCGGCCGGGTCGGGGTCGACGAGGACACCGGGGTTGAGCAGCCCGTGCTCGTCGAAGGCGTGCTTGACCGCGCCGAAGAGCGAGATGACCTCGGGCGAGTACATCCGCGGCAGCAGGGCGCTGCGGGCGCGCCCGTCGCCGTGCTCGCCGGACAGCGAGCCCCCGAGCGAGGCGACGAGGTCCGCGGCGTCCTCGACGAGCGAGCGGTAGCGGGCCGGGGCGCCCGGCGAGGCGAGGTCGACGTCGAGGCGGATGTGCAGGCAGCCGTCGCCGAAGTGGCCGTACGGCAGCCCGGTGACGTCGTGCTCGGCGAGCAGCGCGTCGAGCCGGCGCAGGTACTCGCCCATGCGCTCGGGCGGCACCGCGGCGTCCTCCCACCCGGCGTGCGCCGGCCGGTCGCGCGGCGAGCGGCTCGACAGCCCGGCGCCGTCCTCGCGGATGCGCCACAGCGCCCGCACCTCGGCCGGGTCGGTGACCACCCGTGCCTCGACGGCCGGGATCTCGGCGACGACGCGGCGGGCCGCGGCCATCGCCTCGCCCTCGTCGGCCCCGGTGACCTCGACGAAGAGCCAGGCGGCCCCCTTCGGCAGGTCGGGGACGGCGGCCGGCCCGCGACGGCGGGCGGTGACCTCGACGATGCGGCGGTCGATGCCCTCGGCGGCCACGGCGCCGAGCCCGCGCAGCAGGTGGGCGACGTCGCCGGCGGCGTAGATGTCCTCGAAGCCGAGCGCGACGAGGCAGGTCGCCGACGGGTCGGTGACGAGGCGGACCCGGGCCTGGGTGACGACGGCGAGGGTCCCCTCGGAGCCGACGAGCATCCGCCCGACGTCGCGGCCGTGCTCGGGCAGGAGGTGCTCCAGGGCGTACCCGCTCACCTGCCGGCCGAAGCGGCCGAGCTCGGTGCGGATCGTCGCGAGGTGGTCGTCGGTGAGAGCGGTGAGGCGGGAGACGAGGTCGTCGGCGCCGGTGAGCGAAGGGGTGCCCCCGACCCCCGTCGTCGTCTCGACGGCGCGGCCGTCGGCGAGCAGCAGGCTCATCGCGGAGATGTTGTCGGACGTGCGCCCGTAGCCGAGCGCGCGGTTGCCGCAGGCGTTGTTGCCGATCATCCCGCCGATGACGCAGCGGGTGTGGCTGCTCGGATCCGGGCCGAAGCGCAGCCCGTGCTGACGGGCGCTCGCCTGCAGCGTGGCGTGCACGGTGCCGGGCTCGACGAGCGCGGTCCGGCTCTCCGGGTCGACCTCGAGCACCCGCCCGAGGTGACGGCTCGTGTCGACGACGATGCCCGGGCCGATCGCGTTGCCGGCGCACGAGGTGCCCGCACCGCGTGCCGTGAGGGGCACACCGGTGCTGCGGGCGACGGCGAGCGCCGCGGCGACCTCGTCGGTGTCGCGGGGCAGCACCACCGCACGCGGGGGCACGCGGTAGATCGAGGCGTCCGCCGCGTACATGCCGATCGACAGCGGGTCGGTCCGCACGTCGGCGATGCCGGCACGGCGCAGCTCGGCCCCGAGGTCGTCCAGGCTCACGCTCATGCGCGCCATCCTCTCCCGGACCGCGGGACCGGCCCCAGCCGGTCCCGCAGCGTGGTCACGCCCCGCGGACCATCGACTCCTTGCCGGAGCCGAGGACGGTGAGCGGCGGGAGGGTCTTGCCGGTCGGGCCGACCTCGATGTCGGTGCCCATCTGCGGGCACACGCCGCAGTCGAAGCACGGGGTCCAGCGGCAGTCCTCGACCTCGGTCTCGTCGACCGCGTCGAGCCAGTCCTGCCACAGCCACTCCTTGTCGAGCCCGGAGTCGATGTGGTCCCAGGGCAGGACCTCGCTCTCGCCGCGCTCGCGGGTGGTGTACCAGTCGACGTCGACGCCCGTGCCGGCCAGGCCGCGCTCGGCGCCGGCCATCCAGCGCTCGTAGGAGAAGTGCTCGCTCCAGCCGTCGAAACGACCGCCGTCGCGCCACACCTCCTCGATGACCCGGCCGATACGGCGGTCGCCGCGGCTCAGCAGGCCCTCGACGATGCCGGGCTTGCCGTCGTGGTATCGGAAGCCGATGGAGCGCCCGTAGCGCTTGTCGGAGCGGATCGCCTCGCGCAGCTTGGCCAGGCGGGCGTCGGTCTCCTCGGCGGAGAGCTGGCTGGCCCACTGGAAGGGGGTGTGCGGCTTGGGCACGAAGCCCCCGATGGAGACGGTGCACCGGATGTCGTTGTGCCCGGCGACCTGACGACCGGTCTCGATGACGCGCTTGGCGACCTCGGCGATCTGCAGGACGTCCTCGTCGGTCTCCGTCGGCAGGCCGCACATGAAGTACAGCTTCACCTGGCGCCAGCCGGCGCCGTAGGCGGCGGAGACGGTCTTGATGAGGTCGTCCTCGGTGACCATCTTGTTGATGACCTTGCGGATCCGCTCGGACCCCCCTTCGGGCGCGAAGGTGAGCCCGGAGCGACGACCGTTGCGGGTCAGCTCGTTGGCGAGGTCGATGTTGAAGGCGTCGACGCGGGTCGACGGCAGCGACAGGCCGGTGTTCGTGCCCTCGTAGCGGTCGGCCAGGCCCTTGGTCACCTCGGCGATCTCGGAGTGGTCGGCCGAGCTCAGCGAGAGCAGGCCCACCTCCTCGAAGCCGGTGGCCTGCAGACCCGCCTCGACCATCTCGCCGATGCCGGTGATGGAGCGCTCGCGCACCGGGCGGGTGATCATCCCCGCCTGGCAGAAGCGGCAGCCGCGGGTGCAGCCGCGGAAGATCTCGACCGACATCCGCTCGTGGACCGACTCGGCGAGCGGGACGAGGGGCTTCTTCGGGTAGGGCCACTCGTCGAGGTCCATGACCGTGTGCTTGGCGACCCGCCACGGGATGCCGCTCTCGGCGGGCGCGACGCGCTGGATGCGCCCGTCGGGCAGGTAGGACACGTCGTAGAAGGCCGGCACGTACACGCCACCGGTCTCGGCGAGACGGCGCAGCAGCTCCAGACGGCCGCCGGGCGAGCCCTGGGCCTTCCACGCGCCGATGATGTCGGTCGCCGCGAGCACCGCCTCCTCGCCGTCGCCGACGATGGCGGCGTCGATGAAGCCCGCGACGGGCTCGGGGTTGAAGGACGCGTGACCGCCGATGAGGACGATCGGGTCGTCGTCGGTGCGGTCGGCCGCGTGCAGCGGGATGCCCGCGAGGTCGAGCGCAGTGAGCATGTTCGTGTAGCCGAGCTCGGTCGAGAAGGACAGCCCGAAGACGTCGAAGTCGCGCACCGCGCGGTGGCCGTCGACGCTCAGCTGGGGCACCTCGTGCTCGCGCATGAGGGCCTCCATGTCCGGCCACACCGCGTAGGTGCGCTCGGCGAGGGCGTCGTCGCGCTCGTTGAGCACCTCGTAGAGGATCATGACGCCCTGGTTGGGCACGCCCACCTCGTAGGCGTCGGGGTACATGAGGCACCACCGGGTCGTGAGGTCCTCGCCGCCGGGGCCGCGTCCGCCGCAGTCCCAGTCCTTGACCGTGGAGTTCAGCTCGCCCCCGACGTACTGGATGGGCTTGCTGACCCGCTCGAGCAGCGGCTCGAGGTCGGCGAAACGAGACTGTCCAGACATGGGTTCCAGGGTAGGTCCCGCCCGCCACCAGCCCAAACGGCCGCCGACGAAGGGGTGTCGTCCCCCCTTCGTCGTCGTCGCACCACTGCGTCTGCCGAGTCGAAGAAGGATCGTCACCTCGAGGTGACGATCCTTCTTCGAACCAGCGAGGGTCGGGCGTCAGCCGGCGTACATGCCGTCGATGTCGCCCTTGAACTTGTCGGCGACGACGCGGCGGCGCAGCTTCAGGCTCGGGGTGAGCTCGCCCTCCTCGACGGAGAGGTCGCGGCCGAGGATGGTGAACTTGCCGATCCGCTCCCACTTGTTGAGACCAGAGTTCAGCTCGTCGATGTACCCCTGCACCATGTCGCGGGCCTGGGCCGAGGAGACGACCTCCTGGTAGGTGGCGTCGCCGAGGCCGTTGGCCTGCGCCCACGGCTTGATCGCCTCCTCGTCGAGGGTGACGAGCGCGGTGACGAAGTGACGCCCCTCGCCGTGCACGAGCAGCTGCCCGACGTAGGGGCACAGGCCCTTGAAGGTCGACTCGACCTGCGAGGGGGCGACGTACTTGCCGTTGCTCGTCTTGAAGAGGTCCTTCTTGCGGTCGGTGATCCGCACGAAGCCGCGCTCGTCGATCTCGCCGATGTCACCGCTGTGCAGCCAGCCGTCGGCGTCGAGCGTCTCGGCGGTCGCCTCGGGGTTGTCGTGGTAGCCCTGCATGACGCCCGGGCCGCGCATGAGCACCTCGCCGTCCTCGGCGATGCGCACCTCGGTGCCGATGAGCGGCCAGCCGACGGTGCCGGTGCGCTGGGCGTACGGGCGGTTGACCGTGGCCGCAGAGCTCGTCTCCGTCATGCCGTAGCCCTCGAGGATGGTCAGGCCGGCGCCGTTGAACCACTGCGCGATGTCGGTGTTGAGCGCCGCCGAGCCGGAGATGAAGAAGCGGATGCGCCCGCCGAAGCGGTCCCGCACCTTCGACAGGACGAGCTTGTCGGCCACGGCCAGCTGGGCCTTCTGCACCGGGCTGAGCGAGCGCCCCTCCTGCTCGGCGTCGGCCCGGGCCCGGCCGAGGTCGGAGGCCCAGCGGAAGAGCTTGAGCTTGGCTCCCCCTTCGGCCTCCATGCCCAGGCTCACCCGGGCGTAGACCTTCTCGAAGATGCGCGGGGCGGCAGCCATGAAGGTCGGCCGGACGACCGCGAGGTTGTCGACGATCTTGTCGATCCGCCCGTCGACGGCGGTCGACATGCCGGTGGCAAGCGTGAGCATGAGCAGCTGCTTGCCGAAGACGTGGGCGAGCGGCAGCCACAGGTACTGCACGTCGTCCTGCGTCATCATCCCCGTCGCGGTCGTCGCCGCACCCTGGTAGGTCCACGCCGAGTGCAGCAGGCGCACGCCCTTCGGACGGCCGGTCGTGCCGGAGGTGTAGATGATCGTCGCGAGCGAGTCCGGGCCGGTGCCCTCGATGCGCTCGTCGACGACGCCGGGGGTGGCCTCGAGCACGGCCTGCCCGCGCTCCTCGAGCTCGTCGAGGGTCACGACCCAGTCGTCGCGCTCGACGCCCTCGGGGTCGACGACGACGACCGTGCGCACGTCGGGGATGACCTCGCGGACCTCGCGCAGCTTGGCCACCTGCTCGGCGTCCTCGGCGATGACGACGACGGAGCCGGAGTTGTCGAGGATGTACGCGACGTCGTCGGCGATGGTCGTCGGGTAGATCGTCGTCGTCGCCGCACCGGCGGCCATGATCGCGAGGTCGCCGAGCACCCACTCGATGCGGGTGCTGCACGCGATCGCGACCCGCTCCTCGGCCTCGACCCCGAGGTCGACGAGACCGGCGGCGAGGCGCCACACGCGGTCGCCGAGCTGGGCCCACGTCATCTCGCCCCAGGCGACGCCCTCGGGGTAGCTGTAGGCGGCGCGGTCGGGGGTGGCGGCGATCCGCTCGCGCAGCAGGTGGCCCACGCTCGGGGCCGGGTTCGCCAGCACAGCGGCGTCGTACGTCTCGTCACTGGGCAGGTTGACGTGGGTCGCGCTCAACGGGGGGCTCCTCGATAGCAGTCGGCCCCCGGCGCCGTCGACGGGGGTCTGTGATGCACGACCTTCGCATCTGGAGGCGCCGCTGTCACGGGTTCGCGCCCGAAAGTTGCCGCGGAGTGACCCGATCCGCCTCCGGGACAGCCGGATCGGGGCTCAGCGCTCGCGCGGTGCGGCCGACACGACGAGCGCGATCGCGAGCCAGCAGGCGAACATCGAGCTGCCCCCGTAGCTGAGGAAGGGCAGCGGCAGCCCGGTGACCGGCATCACCCCGAGGTTCATCCCGACGTTCTCGACGACCTGCACGCCGAACCACGTCGCGACGCCGACGCACACGAGCCGCCCGAAGTGGTCGGCCCGCGCGGCGGCGAGCCCGATCCGGGCGACGAGCAGGCCGTAGAGGGCGATGATCACCGCCCCGCCGAGGAAGCCGAGCTCCTCCCCCGCGACGGAGAAGACGAAGTCGGTCTCCTGGAAGGGGATCCGGCCCGACTGCGTGAGCTCGCCCGCCCCCAGGCCCGACCCGAGCAGCCCGCCCGAGCCGATCGCCTCGCGCACCTGCTGGGTCTGGTAGCCGATGCCGAGCGGGTCCGCGCTCGGGTCGAGGAAGGTCGTGAGGCGGTCGCGCTGGTAGCCGCTGAGCACCGGCGTGGTGAAGGCCGCGAGCACGGCCCCGCCGGCGACGAGCGCGAGACCGGCGAGCCAGGGCCACCTCGCCCCCGAGGCGACGAGCACCCCGACGGACAGCGCGAGCAGGACGAGGGCGGAGCCGAGGTCGGGCTGGGCGAGGACGAGCAGGACCGGCACGCCGACGACGGCACCGGAGACGAGGACGTCGCGCGTCGTCGGCGCCCGGCCGCGCTCGGCGGCGTCGGCGAGGACCATCGGCAGCGCGACGCACAGCGCCACCTTCGCCAGCTCGGAGGGCTGGACGGACAGACCCACCGGCAGCTCGACCCAGGACCGCGAGCCGTTGACGGTCGAGCCGAGCGGCCCGAGGACGACGACGAGCGCGGCGACGCTCAGCAGGTAGAGCACCGGGGCCAGCGCGCGCAGCGTGTGCCGGTCGAGCCGCAGGAGGGCCCCGGCCATGACGAGCCCGACGGCGAGGTTGACGAGGTGCTTGACGAAGACGGTGGAGCCCGCCTCGGCGCGGGTCGCCGAGCCCACGAGGAGGGCGCCGACGAGGCTGAGCACGAGTGCGGTGACGACGAGGACGACGTCGCCGCGCAGGAGCAGCTCGCGCACTCGCCCGCCCGGGCGCCGGCTGCCCGGGCGCCGGGCGGTCGCGGTCGGGCTCATCACGCGGCCGCGACGATCAGGGCGCGGTGACGCCGAGGACGGCGCGGGTGCGCTCGACGTCGGTGCTCATCGCGTCGAGCAGTTCGTCGACGGAGGAGAAGCGCAGCGTCGGACGGATCCGCTCGACGAGCTCGACGCCGACCTGCTCGCCGTAGAGGTCGAGATCGGTGCGGTCGAGGACGTAGGACTCGAGGACACGACGGACCCCGTCGAAGGTGGGGTTGGTGCCGACCGAGACGGCGGCGGGCAGGCGCCGGTCCGGGTGCCCCTCGGGCAGCCCGCGACGCACGAGCCAGCCGGCGTAGACGCCGTCGGCGGGCAGGATGCCCAGGCTGTCCTGGCTCATGTTCGCCGTCGGGTAGCCCAGCTCGCGCCCCCGGTGCTCGCCGTGGACGACCTCGCCGACGACCCGGTGCGGGCGGCCGAGGATCTCGCCGGCGGCCGCGACGTCGCCCTCGGCGAGGAGCCGGCGCACCGCGGAGGAGCTCCAGCGCTCGCCGTCGCCGACGTCGTCGATGACGACGACCTCGAAGCCGTGCTGCTCGCCCAGGGTGCGCAGCAGGTCGACGTCGCCGGTGTAGCCCCGGCCGTACCCCTTCGTGTCCGCGCCGACGACGAGGCAGGTGGCCCCGAGACCCTCGACGAAGGTGGAGACGACGAAGTCCTCGGCGGTGGTCTGGGCGTACTCCCAGGTGAAGGGCACGACGAGGACGCCGTCGACGCCCAGCTCGCCGAGCAGCTCGTCGCGCAGCGCCCCGGGGGCGATGAGCTCGGGCGCCCGCTCGGGGTGCAGGACCTCGACGGGGTGGGGGTCGAAGGTCACCGTGACGGTCGGCAGACCGCGCTCACGACCCTCCGCGAGGAGCCGGTCGAGGATCGCGCGGTGGCCGCGGTGGACGCCGTCGAAGTTGCCGAAGGTCGCCACGCACGGACGCAGGGCGTCCGGGGTGGCCTCGGGAGTGGTCCATCGCTGCACAGCAGCACACTCTACGAAGTCGAGGGGCAGCACGCCGCGCCCGCCCGCCCTCAGCTGCCGGCCGGGGCGAGGACGACGTGCGCCCGCACCCTCGCGCCGGACTCGTCGAGCACCGCGACGAGGGTGCCGTCGGGCCCGATGGCCGCGACCGGCTCGGTGCGCCCGGGCTGCTCCGAGTCGATCCGCTGGCCGTACCCGAGGGCCCGGGCCTGGGCCTCGTCGAGCCGCCGCACGGCGAGCGAGGCGGCCGCCGCGTCGGCGAGCGGGACGAGGGGCATGCTCGCCTGGAGGTCCTCGGCACGCGCGGTGAGCTCGGCGAGGTCCTCCGCGTCGTCGAGGTGGTAGCCGCCGACGCGGGTGCGGGTGAGGGCGGTGAGGTGGCCCCCGACCCCGAGCGCCTCGCCGAGGTCGCGGGCCAGCGCACGGATGTAGGTGCCCGAGGAGACGACGGCGCGCACGTCGAGGTCGACGACGGCGGTGCCGTCGTCGGCGGTCGCAGCACGGCGGTCGAGGACGACGAGCTCGGAGACCGTCACCGGGCGAGCTGGCAGGTCGACCTGCTCGCCGGAGCGCACCCGGGCGTAGGACCGCTCGCCGTCGACCTTGATCGCGCTCACGGAGCTCGGCACCTGCTCGATGTCGCCGGTGAGGGCCGCGACCCCCTGCGCGACCGCGTCGTCGGTCACCGCGGCGGCGTCGACGCTCGCGGTGACCTCGCCCTCGGCGTCGTCGGTGACCGTGCGCTGCCCGAGCCGGATCGTCGCCGTGTACTCCTTGTCGCACCCGACGAGGAAGGTCAGCAGCTTCGTCCCGCGCCCGACGCCGATGACGAGCACGCCGGTGGCCATGGGGTCGAGCGTGCCGGCGTGTCCGACCTTGCGGGTGCCGTACAGCCCGCGGCAGCGGGCGACGACGTCATGGCTGGTCCAGCCCGCCGGCTTGTCGAGGACGACGAGACCGTCGCCGGCGAAGGGGCGACGCGGGCGCGAGGCGGGGCGGCTCACCCTTCGCTCTGGTCCGCGTCCTCGCGGGGCTTCTTGTACGGGTCGGGCTCGCCCGCGTACTGCGCGCCGGTCGCGCTCTGCGCGAGCTGCTCGTCGCGCTCGCGGGTCTGGCGCAGCACGTCGTCGAGGTGCGACGCGGTCTCGGGCAGCGCGTCGGGGATGAGCTCGAGGGTCGGGGTGAGCCGGATGCCCAGCTGGCGGCCGACGAAGGAGCGCAGCTTGCCCTGGTTGGCCTCGAGGACACGTCCGCTGCGCTCGCGCTGGGCGTCGTCGCCGAAGACGGTGTAGAAGACCGAGGCGTGCTGGAGGTCGCCGGTGACACGGACGTCGGTGATCGTCACGAAGCCGAGGTCGGGGTCCTTGACGATCGACTCGAGGTTGCCGGCGATGACCTCCTTGATGCGGTCGGCGATCTTGCGGGCGCGGGCCGGGTCAGCCATGAGGGCACCTCCGTGAGTCGGGACAGGACGAGGACACGGTATGCGATCGCGCGTCCCGCACGGGCACCGGTCAGTAGTCGCCCGGGACGTCGTAGAGGCCCGGGATGGTGCCGAGCAGGCCGGCGACGAAGGCGGCCGCCACGAGGAGCAGCCCGGTGCCGCCGAGCACGGCCCCCGCGACGAGGAGCGGGCGGTGGCGCGAGTCCTCGGCCCCGCGTGCCTGGGTGAGGCCGACGACGGCGGCGACGAGCGCCGCGACGGGGAAGATCCAGCCGATGAACCAGCAGCAGCAGGACGCGGGGATGCCGACGATGCCGAAGACGATCGAGACGATGCCGAGGATCTGCGGGGCCGGGGTGCCCGGGCTCTGTGCGCCGCCGGCTTGGGCGTAGGGGGTGCCGGGCACGTGCTGCGCCCCGTACGGGACCGGTGGGTGGGCCGCACGGGGAGGCACCTCCGGGTACGGCACGTCCGGGCGCGCCGGTCGGTCGTCGCCCGGGACCCCGCCGGGCTCTCCCGGCCCGGGCGGTGGCGGCGGTGGTGTCGTCATGTGCTCCCCCGTCTCAGGTGACGACGCGCCCCGCCCGCGGGAGCGGACGGGGCGCGTCGACGAGCAGCCGCAGGTGGCGGCAGCCGCTCAGTAGTTGTACGTGGCGTTGAGGTCGATGACCCCGGCGGCGACGAGGATCCAGTACAGGACCGCGATGACCAGGCCGAGGGCACCGGTGGCCAGACCGACGGTGATGAAGGTCTTGAGGTCCGGGCGCGGGTGGGTCTTGGTCTGGTTACGGGCGATGAAGCCCGTGACGAGCGCGACGATCGGGAAGATCGGCAGGGCCCAGCAGCAGCACAGGACGACACCGACGATGCCGAAGCCCATCGAGACGAGGGCGAGGATCTTCGTCGAGTCGCTGCCGGACTTCGGGGCGCCGTACTGGTTCGGCGCGCTGCCGTAGGGGTTGCCCTGCGGGGCGCCGGGACCGGAGCTGCCGTAGGAGGCGCCCGGGGCGCTCGGGTAGGACGAGCCGGAGGGGCCGGACGGGGGCGGGGTGGAGCCGGAGCCGGGCGTGGAGCCGGAGCCGGGCGTCGAGCCCGAGCCGGGCGTCGAGCCGGAGCCGGGCGTCGAGCCCGAGCCCGAGGGGTACGGCGACGAGCCGGTCGGGTCGTAGGGCTGGTTGCCGCCGCTGCCGGGCGGAGGAGGAGGCGTGGTCACGAGGATCCCCTGAGAGGTGTTGACGGACACGGTCGGTCGTGCTGCCCGGAGTCTAGGGGCCCACCTGGCCCGGATCGGCGAAGAGCGCGGGCGGCGCGTCCCCCCCGCAGCCGGACCACCTAGCCTGGGGGCCATGACCACCGGACGGCTCCCCGTCGTGAGGGCCGTCCGCAGCCTGGCCCTCACGACGAGCGCTGTGGGTGCCGGGCTCCTCGCCCACTGGCACGCTGGCGGGACCACGCCCCACCCGGTCGCGCTGCTCGTCCTGCTCCTCGTGCTCACCGTGCCGGTGGCGCGGCTCAGCGCACGGCGGGTCTCCCCGGCCGTCGCGACCGTGGTGCTCGGCGCGGGCCAGGGTGCGATCCACCTGCTCGGCGCCCTGGGGGGCACCACCTCCTCGCACGCGTCGTCGCACGGCGGCCACGAGGTCGTGCACCTCGGGCCGCTGCCCGCCGGCTCGACCGACGGCGGCGGGCTGACCATGCTCGGGCTGCACCTCGTCGTCACGCTCGCCCTCGCTGCCCTGTGGTCGCGCGGCGAGCAGGCCCTCTTCGCCGTCGTGCGCCGGCTGCGCCCGCCGGCGCTCCCCCGCTGGTCGGTGCCAGGAGCACCGGCGGTGCTCGTCGCGGTCGTCGCGCCGCGAGCGCGCAGCCTGACCCGGTGGCACCCGAGCCGGGCCCCACCTCTCCCTGTGAGCTGATCCCCCTTCGCGCCTCCCGGCGCACCACCGGACGCACCCCGTGCGCCCGGCCCTGCCCGCACGCCGCGGGCCCCATCGCTCACAGGAGAAGACACCCATGCGCACCACTCACCGCCGCGCCCTGCGCGCGCTCGTCGGCCTCGCCGCCGTCACCACCCTCGCCGCCTGCGGGTCGGGCAAGACGACCTCGACCACGACGGCCTCGTCCTCCTCGGCCGCCTCGACGTCCACCCCGTCCCTCACCGTCACCGACGGCTGGGTCAAGGCCGTCGACGCCTCGCAGGACATGACCGCCGCCTTCGGCACGCTGACGAACACCGGTGACGAGGACGTCGTCATCACCGGCGGTCGCTCCGACCTCGCCGGGATGGTCGAGGCCCACGTCATGAGCAAGGACGAGAACGGCGCCATGGTCATGGAGGAGGCGAAGGACGGGCACACCGTCCCCGCCGGGGGCGAGCTCGAGCTCACCCCCGGGGGCGCCCACCTCATGCTCATGGACCTCTCGAGCGACGTCGTCGCCGGTGAGGACTACGTCGTCACCGTGACGACGGCGGACGGCCAGGAGGTCGACCTCACCTTCGCCGGCCGGGAGTTCTCCGGCGCCGAGGAGGAGTACGCGCCCGACATGCCCGGCACGTCGCACGACGGGCACGACGGGCACGGCGAGACCTCGGCGACGTCGAGCTCGAGCCGATGACCCCCGGCTCCTCCGGGGGCCACGGGCTGCGTCGTCGGACCCTGCTCGGGTCCGGCGTCGGCGCCGCTCTCGCCGGCTCGGCGGCCGTGCTCACGGCCGCCGGCCCGGCGGGGCCGGTCGCAGCCGCGGCCGAGCAGACGTCACCCGGACCGCGGACCGTCGCCTTCTACGGCGACCGCCAGGCCGGGGTGACGACGCCCCCGCAGACCCACACCCGGTGGGTCGCCCTCGACCTGGCCCGTGGCAGCGACCTCGCCGACCTGCGCCGCGTGCTGCGGATGTGGACGCAGGACCTCGCCCGGATCACGCAGGGCGTGCCGCCGCTGGCCGACCACACCCCGGAGCTGACCCTCGATCCCGCTCACCTCAGCGTGACCGTGGGCCTCGGGCGCAGCGCCTTCGCCCGGCTCGGACGGCTCGACCTCGCGCCGCCGTGGCTGCGCGACCTGCCCTCCTTCGCGACCGACGCGCTGCACGACCGCTGGAGCGGGGGCGACGTGGTGCTCCAGATCGGGTCGAGCTCGCTCGAGGCCACGGCCCGCGTCCAGCGGGCTCTCGTGCGGGCGGCCGGCTCGACGACGACCTCGCGGTGGACCCAGGCCGGGCACCGCGGCCCGTCGCCCGAGCCGTCGTGGGCCACGCAGCGCAACGCCTTCGGCCAGGTCGACGGCACCGTGCAGCCGGCCGTCGACGGGCTCGACGACGACCTGCTGTGGCGCGACGCGAGCAGCGGGGCGTGGGAGCACGCGAGCACGCTCGTCCTGCGCCGGGTCGCGATGAACCTCGACACCTGGGAGCAGCTCGACGGGCACGCGAAGGAGGCGGCGATCGGCCGCCGCCTCGCCGACGGCGCCCCGCTCACCGGCGGCGGGGAGCGCACTCCCCCGGACCTGCACGCGACGGACGCCGACGGCCTCACCGTCATCGACCCGTCGTCGCACATGGCCCGAGCGATGCCGCGCGAGCCGTGGGAGCGCTTCCTGCGCCGGCCGTACTCCTTCGAGCTGCCCGGGGCCGACGACGTCGGCACGCTCACCCGCGCGCAGACCGCGCGCTCGGCCCACGGCCTGCTCTTCGCGGCCTACTGCGCCGACGCCCACCGCCAGTACGTGCCCGTCCAGCGCCGCCTCGCCGAGGCCGACCTGCTGAACATCTGGACGGTCACCACCGGCTCGGCGCTCGTCGCGGTCCTGCCGGGGGTGCACCCGGGCGAGGCCCTTGGCGAACGGGTCCTCGACGGCTGAGCCGGCCCGGGCACGACGAAGGGGTGACCCTCCCGCGTGGGAGGGTCACCCCTTCGTCGTGATGATCCGGGCGCGTCAGGCGCGCGGCTTCTCGCGCATCTCGTAGGTGGCGATGAGGTCATCGAGCTGCAGGTCGTTGTACGACCCGAGGTTGATGCCGCACTCGAAGCCCTCGCGGACCTCGGTGACGTCGTCCTTGAAGCGCCGCAGACCGGCGATCTCGACGTTCTCCGCCACGACGACACCCTGGCGCGTGATGCGCGCCTTCGTTCCGCGCTTGATCTCGCCGCTGCGCACGATGGAGCCGGCGATGTTGCCGAACTTGCTCGAGCGGAAGATCTCGCGGATCTCGGCGGTGCCGAGCTCGACCTCCTCGTACTCCGGCTTGAGCATGCCCTTGAGAGCCTGCTCGATCTCCTCGATCGCGTTGTAGATGACCGAGTAGTACCGGATCTCGACGCCCTCGCGCTCGGCGACCTCGGCGTTCTGGCCCTCGGCCCGCACGTTGAAGCCGATGATGATCGCGTCGGACGCCATCGCGAGGTTGATGTTGTTCAGCGTGATCGCGCCGACGCCGCGGTCGATGATCCGCAGGTCCACGTCGTCGCCGACGTCGATCTGCAGCAGCGCGTCCTCGAGCGCCTCGACCGAGCCGGACACGTCGCCCTTGAGGATGAGGTTGAGCGTGTCGATCTTGCCGGCGGCGATGACCTTGTCGAGGTCCTCGAGGCTGATCCGCTTGCGCGCCTTGGCCAGCGAGGCCTGACGGTCCGCGGCCTCGCGCTTCTCGGCGATCTGGCGCGCGGTGCGGTCGTCCGGCGCGACGACGAAGGTGTCGCCGGCGCGGGGGACGCTCGACAGGCCGAGCACCTGGACCGGACGGGACGGGCCCGCCTCGTCGAGGGTGTTGCCGTGCTCGTCGAGCAGCGCACGGACGCGTCCGTAGGCGCTGCCGGCGACGATCGCGTCACCGACGTGCAGGGTGCCGGCCTGGACGAGGACGGTGGCGGTCGCGCCGCGGCCCTTGTCGAGGTTGGCCTCGATCGCGACACCACGGGCGTCACGGTCGGAGTTGGCCCGCATGTCGAGCGCCGCGTCGGCGGTGAGCAGGACGGCCTCGAGGAGGCTGTCGATGTTCTGCCCCTGACGGGCGGAGACGTCGACGAACATCGTGTCGCCGCCGTACTCCTCGGCGATGAGGTTGTACTCGGTCAGCTGACCGCGCACCTTCATCGGGTCGGCGCCCTCGACGTCGATCTTGTTGACGGCGACGACGATCGGCACGTCCGCGGCCTGGGCGTGGTTGAGCGCCTCGATGGTCTGCGGCATGACGCCGTCGTCGGCGGCCACGACGAGGATCGCGATGTCGGTGACCTTCGCACCACGGGCACGCATGGCCGTGAAGGCCTCGTGACCGGGGGTGTCGATGAAGGTCAGCGCACGGTCGACGCCCTCGTGCTCGCGGTGGATCTGGTACGCACCGATGTGCTGCGTGATGCCACCGGCCTCGCCGCCCTGGACGTCCGCGTTGCGGATCGCGTCCAGGAGGCGCGTCTTGCCGTGGTCGACGTGACCCATGACGGTGACGACCGGCGGACGCGGCGAGAGGTCCTCGTCCTCCTCGTCGGCGATGCCCGTCTCCAGGTCGATGTTGAAGGAGTCGAAGAGCTCGCGCTCCTCCTCCTCCGGCGAGACGATCTGGATGTCGTAGCCGAGCTCGGCGCCGACCAGCTCGAAGGTCTCCTGGTCCAGCGACTGCGTGGCCGTGGCCATCTCGCCGAGGTTGAAGAGCACCGTGACGAGCGACGCCGGGTTGGCGTTGATCTTGTCGGCGAAGTCGGTCAGGGACGCACCCTGACGCACGCGGACGACCGTCGTGCCGTCGCCCCGGGGGACGATGACGCCGCCGATCGACGGCGCCTGCATCTGCTCGAACTCCTGGCGCTTCGCACGACGGCTCTTGCGCTGCTTGTTGCGACCGCCACCGCGACCGAAGGCACCCTGGGTGCCGCCACGACCGCCGGGACCACCGCGGTAGCCGCCGGGACCACCGCCACCGGGACGACCGGGGCCACCCGGGCCACGACCGGCGGCGCCACCACGGGCACCGGGACCGCCGCGGGGGCGCTCACCGGGACGCGCGACCGAGCTGCTCGCCGGCATCATGCCGGGCGTCGGGGCACCCGGACGGGGACCGCCCGGACGCGGGCCGGCCGCACCGGCGCCGGCACCCGCCGCGCCACCGGGGCGCGGGGGACGCTGACCCGGACGAGGCATGCCCTGGGCGGGGGCGAAGGGGTTGTTGCCGGGACGGGGGCCGCCGGAGCCGCCACCGCCGTCACGACGGGTCCCCATGCCCTGCGAGGAGGCGAAGGGGTTGTTGCCGGGGCGCGGCGCACCGCCACCACGGGTGCTGCCCGAGCGCGGAGCGGCGCCGGGGCGACCGCCACGGTCACGGGCGGCAGGCGCCTCGGGACGGCTGGGGCGCGGACCCGGGGTCGGACCGCCGGCGGCGGGACGGGCCGGGGCCTCGGGCTGGCTGGGGGCCGGGCGCGGGCCGGGCGTGGCGCTCGGCTTGTCCGCGGGCGCAGCCTGGGGCGCCGGGCTCGGCGCGGGGGCCGGGCTCGGGGCCGGAGCCGGGGCGGCGGGTGCCGACTCGGCGGGCTTCGGGGCAGCGGGGGCCTCGGCCGGCGTGGGGGCCGCCGGGGCGGGAGCTGCGGGGGCAGGGGCCGCCGGGGCCTTCGGACCCGGACGGGGGCCGGGCGAGGGGGCAGCACCGGACGCGGGCTTCGCGGCGGGGGCGGACTCCTTGGCGGCGGACTTCTTGCCGGCCGGGGCGGCCGGGGGGTTCTCCTGGACCCGGCGCACGACCGGGGCCTCGATGGTCGAGCTCGCGGACTTCACGAACTCGCCCATCTCCTTCAGATGCGCCAGCAGATCTTTGCTGGACACGCCGAGCTCCTTGGCGAGCTCGTGGACACGGACCTTAGCCACGTTTCTCCTTCTCCTGGTCCGCGTCGATTAGAAGAAGGCGCGGACCGTCGTCAGTGCAGGGGGATGCTCATCGCTGAGTACTCATCGGGTGCTCATCAGCGTCAAACCCGCTCTCGGTGTCTGTTCGGACGGTTCATCGCTGCGCGTGGTCTGCGACCCAGGACCGCAGGTCGTCGATCCCTCCGGGGCTGCAGCGCAGCGCCCGGGCGAAGGCCCGGCGACGTACGGCGAGGTCGAAGCACCGGAGGTCGGGGTGGAGCCATGCCCCACGTCCCGGCGCCCGGCGGCGCGGGTCCGGCACGAGGACGGTCAGACCGTCCGGGTGCGTCTCCGCGACAACTCGCAGCAAGATCGACCGGCTATCCGTGCCGCGGCACCCGATGCAGGTCCGCAAGGGACCCGAAGGGGCAGCCGGAGCCCGGAGTCCAGTCCGGTCGGTCTCCCCAAGTCTAGCGCGTCCGCCCGCGGCGTCAGGCACGCCCCGCCTCGGGCGCCCCGGAGGGGGCGGTGTCGGGACGGATGTCGATGCGCCAGCCGGTGAGCTTGGCGGCCAGACGGGCGTTCTGCCCCTCCTTGCCGATCGCCAGGCTCAGCTGGTAGTCGGGCACGATGACGCGCGCCGAGCGCAGCGTGGGGTCGACGACCTCGACGGACTGGACCTTCGCCGGCGACAGCGCGGCGGCGATGAAGTCCTGGGGACGCTCCGAGTAGTCGACGATGTCGATCTTCTCGCCCTGGAGGTGGTCCATGACCGCCCGGACGCGCTGCCCCATCGGACCGATGCACGCCCCCTTCGCGTTGAGACCGGGCACCTTGGAGCGCACGGCGATCTTCGTGCGGTGGCCGGCCTCGCGGGCCAGGGCCGCGATCTCGACGCTGCCGTCGGCGATCTCGGGGACCTCGAGGGCGAAGAGCTTGCGCACGAGGTTGGGATGGGTGCGCGACAGGCCGATCTCCGGGCCGCGCATGCCGCGACGCACGGAGACGACGTAGGTCCGGATCCGCTCGCCGTGGACGTAGCGCTCCCCCGGCACCTGCTCGGCGAGCGGGAGGATGCCCTCGACGGTGCCGAAGTCGACGGTGACGTGGCGCGGGTTGGGGCTCTGCTGGATGACGCCGGCGACGATGTCGCCCTCGCGGCCGCGGAAGTCGCCGAGGACCGCCTCGTCCTCGACGTCGCGCATGCGCTGGACGATGACCTGGCGGGCCGTCGCGGCGGCCACCCGGCCGAAGTCGGAGGGGGTGTGCTCGAACTCGGGACCGACCTCGCGGCGCAGCCGCGGACGGACGGGCTCGCCGTCCTCGCCGACCTCGCCCTCGGGGGCGGGCTCCTCGACGACGGTCTCCTCGCGCGCCCACACGACGACGTGGCCGTGCTTGCGGTCGAGCTCGACCCGGGCGTGCTTGTAGGCGCCCGGGGTGTGGTGGTAGGCGCCGAGGAGCGCGGCCTCGATCGCCTCGACGAGCACGTCGAAGGGGATGTCGCGCTCGCGCTCGACCGCCCTCAGGGCGTGGATGTCGATGTCCATGGGTGTCCTACCTGCTCTCGTCGGGCTGCTCGGGCTGGTCGCTGGGCGACTCGGTCTCGTCCGCGTCCGGACGGCTGAACTCGACCTGGACCCGTCCGCGGGTGATGTCTGGGAGGGGGATCTCGACCTCGCTCGCCGGCGTCTTGCGCTCGGCGGGGATCTGCAGGCGAAGGGTGCTCGGCGTCACCTCGAGGACGCGGCCGGTGACCGGTCCCCCGTCGGTGCGCTCGACCTCGACGAGCCGGCCGAGGTTGCGGCGCAGGTGCTCGGGGGTCGTCAGCGGGCGGCTCACCCCGGGGGTGCTCACCTCGAGGGTGTAGGGCTGCGAGCCCAGCGCGTCGCCGGCGTCGAGGACGTCGCTCACGGCACGGGTGGCGTCGGCCACCTCGTCGAGCGAGAGGGGCTCCACCGGGTCGGTCCCGCCGAGCCCGTCGAGGGCGCGGTCGACGGTGACCCGGACGACGCGACGACGCCCGGCCGGCGTCACGGTGACGTCGTCGACGACGACGTCCGCCCCCAGGGCGGGCGCGACCAGCTCGCGCAGATCGTGCTCAAGGCTCATGGGTGGGCCTTCCGTGTGAAGTTGAGGGGCCGGGCTGGCTGGTCACTCTAGCCCGGGAGCAGGGCGCCGCGCACGCCGCGACGGCGCGCTGGCGGTCCGGGAGCAACCCACCGGCCGTGGCAGCATGGCCCGGTGCCCGTGACCCCTTCGCCCTCCCGCCGAGCCCTCCTGCTCGGGACGGTCGCGGCGGTCTCGCTCGGCGGCTGCGGCGTCCGGCTCGAGGACGACGCCCCCGACATCCCGATCCTGCCCCGGCGCACCCCGGTGCCCGGCGAGGTCCCCCTGCTCGCCCTGCTCAGCTCGTTGTCGCACGAGAGCGCCGACGACAGCGTGCCGCAGGGCTCGGCCCCCGCGCGGGCGCAGGTGCTGCGCGCCTCGCTCGTCGAGCTCGAGGTGCCGGCGCGCGAGCTCGACGACGCCGAGGCGCGCGTCCCGACGTGGGGCGAGGGCGAGGACGTCGCCGTCTACGAGAGCGCGCTGCGCGAGTGCCCGCCCGGGCTCGTCCAGCAGGTCGGCAGCATGGCCGTCGGCCGGGTCTTGCGCGGTCCCGCGCGGCTGTGGGGACGCGACAGCGCGGCGGCGTGGTCGAGCACCGACGCGGCCGTCTCGGCCGCCGCCGACACCCGGGCCGCGACGTGGGTGCTCACCGTCGCCGCTGCGAAGGCCTCCGGCGCGGAGCAGACCCGGATCACCGACCTCGTCGACGACCTCGACGACCTCCTCGCCCGCCAGGTGAGCGCCGGCGAGGACGACGGCAGCCGCGCCCCGCTCGGCTACGACCTCGAGGCGAGCACGCGCACCCCGCAGGCTCGCCGCGAGCTCGCGGCGACGGTCCTCGACCGGATGGCCGGCCGACTCGTCGCCCTCCTGCCCGATCTCGCGCAGGACCGGGACGCCGCGCACGAGGTCGTCACGTGGGCCGCCCGGGTCTACCGCCTCGGTCGGCCCTGGGGGGTCACGGTCGACGAGCTGCCGGGCTTCGGGTCCTGAGCCGGGTGGAGCTGCCCCCGGCCCTCGTCGAGGGTGTGCGCGGGCTCGAGCCCGACGGCGGCCCGAGCGGCGCCGACTGGGTGGACGCCCTGCCTGCCCTCCTCACCGCGGTGCTCGAGGACTGGGGCCTCGCGCCCGACGGCCCCGCGCGTCACGGACGGACGGCGCTCGTCGTGCCCGTCGCGGGCGCGGACCTCCCGCGCGGCGCCGCGCTCAAGCTCGTGTGGCCCCACGCCGAGGCGGCGACCGAGCACCTCGCGCTGCGCCGCTGGGACGGCGACGGCGCCGTCCGGTTGCTGCGAGCCGACCCCTCGCGCGGCGCGCTGCTCCTCGAGCGGCTGCCCGACGAGGACCTCACCCAGATGTGGGACGAGCAGGCCTGCGAGGTCGTCGCCGAGCTCTACGGCAGGCTGCACGTCGCGCCCTACCCGCAGGCCCCGCGGCTGTCGACGTGGCTCGCGCACCAGTCCGAGGCGCTCGCCGCGTCCGGCGACGTGCTCCCCCGGCGGCTCGTCGCCCGGGCCCGCTCGCTCATGACGCAGATCGCGCAGGACCCCGCCTGCGACGCGACCCTCGTGCACACGGACCTCCACTTCGAGAACGTGCTGTCCGACGGCACCGACTGGGTGGCGATCGACCCCAAGCCGATGGCCGGGCACCCGGCCTTCGAGATCGCGCCGATGCTGGGCAACCGCACCGACGAGATGGGCACGGGGTCCTCCCTTCGCTACCTCGTCCGGCGCCGCGCCGAGGTGCTCTGCGAGCGCTCCGGGATCGCGTGGGAGCAGGCCCGCGACCACACGGTCGTGCGCGAGTGCGTCACCGCGATGTGGGCCGCGCAGGCGGGCGACCGCGACCGCGTCTCGCTCGCGATGTCGCTTGTCAAGGCGCTCGAGGACTGACCCGCGCCTCACGGACCCGTGGCGGTCCCCCTTCGCCCGCTGAGCAAGACTTCCCCCGGCTCGGCACGAGTCTCGAACTCATGCTCACCGGGGGTTTATCGGGTGACCCGAGAAACCTGTGGCTGGTGGGGCGCCCCCGGAGCCGCCCGCACCCTTGGTCATCGTTCTGGACCGATCACCTGACCTCGTGCGTCGTCACCGAGCCCGGCGGGACGGGCTCGTCCCAGTCGACGTCGCGGTGCGACGTCGAGCGCAGCCACGCCAGGGCCGCGCGGATCGTGTGCTCGTGGCTGACGACGACGAGGTGCTCGGGCTGCTCGAGCAGGGCCGGCGCCAGCCAGGCACCCACCCGCTCGAAGACGTCGTACATCGACTCGCCCCCGCCCCAGCGCACCTCGCTGACGTGCTCTCCCTCGGGCACCGGCTCGGCGCGCAGCGTGCGCGCCTCGCGCCCCTCGAGGTCGCCGAGCGACTGCTCGCGCAGCCCCGGCTCGTGGCGCACCGAGGCCGTCCAGCCGGAGGGGCGGAGGGCGACGGCGAGGACCTGCGCGGTCTCGAGCGCGCGGCGCAGGTCGCTCGACCACAGCCACAGCGAGCGCTCCCCGCGCGGCACCCCGATCCGGGAGCCGAGGGTGAGCCCGGCTCGCGCGGCATCGGCCCGACCGGTCGCGGTGAGCTCGGCCTGGTCGGCGCCGCAGTAGGCCCCCTGGACCCGCCCGTCGCGGTTCCACGTCGACTCCCCGTGGCGGACGAGGTGCACGTGCGTCGGGCTCACGCGGGTCACGCTAGCCGCGGACCGTAGGGTGGCGCCTCGTGAGCGGGCTGCTGGTCACCGGGACCTCGTCGGACGCGGGCAAGTCGCTCGTCGTGACGGGGCTGTGCCGCGTGCTCGCGCGCCGTGGCCTGTCGGTCGCGCCCTACAAGGCGCAGAACATGTCGAACCACTCGATGGTGTGCCGCGACGGCTCGGAGATCGGGCGGGCCCAGCACCTCCAGGCCCAGGCGGCCGGGGTCGAGGCCACCTCCTCGATGAACCCCGTGCTGCTCAAGCCGGGCAGCGACCGACGCGCCCACGTCGTCGTCCGGGGCCGCCCCGCGGGCGAGCTGCGCGCCGGCGAGTACGCGACCGGTCGGGCCCATCTCGCACAGGCGGCCTTCGCCGCCTTCGAGGAGCTCGCGCAGACCTACGACGTCGTCGTGTGCGAGGGCGCGGGCTCGCCCGCCGAGATCAACCTGCGCGCCGGCGACTACGTCAACCTCGGCCTGGCCCAGCGCTTCGGGCTGCCGACGGTCCTCGTCGGCGACATCGACCGCGGCGGCGTCCTCGCCGCCCTCTACGGCACATGGGCGCTCGTCTCCGACGACGACCGGCCCCTGCTCGCCGCCTACCTCATCAACAAGTTCCGCGGCGACGCCTCCGTCCTGCAGCCCGGCCTCGAGGAGATCACCCGCCGGACCGGCATGCCCTCGCTCGGGGTGCTCCCCTGGCTGCACGACGTGTGGCTCGACTCCGAGGACTCGCTGTCGATGGGTGCGTGGGGCGACGCCGACGACGGCGTGCCCGACGACGCCCGCCTGTCGGTCGCGGTCGTGCGCCTGCCGCGCACCTCCAACGGCACCGACGTCGACGCCCTCGCTGCCGAGCCCGGCCTCGACGTGCGCGTCACGGTCGACGCCGACCTCGCCCGCGAGGCCGACCTGCTCGTCCTACCGGGCTCGCGCGCCACGACCTCCGACCTCGCCTGGCTGCGCCGCACCGGTCTGGCCGACGTCGTGCGCGACCGCGCCGCTCGCGGCGCTCCGGTGCTCGGCATCTGCGGCGGCTACCAGATGCTCCTCGACGAGGTCGTCGACGACGGGGTCGAGGGCGACGGGGCGGGGGGCGAAGGGGGCGCACCGTCCGGGTCCGTCGCAGGCCTGGGTCTGCTGCCCGGTCGCGTCGTCTTCTTCGAGGACAAGGTGCTCGACCGCCCCACCGGCCGCTGGCGCGGCCACGACGTCGAGGGCTACGAGATCCACCACGGGGTCGTCACGCCCGAGGGCGGCGAGGACTTCCCCGGTGGTCACGCCGTCGGGCCGGTCATCGGCACGATCTGGCACGGCACCCTCGAGTGCGACGGCTTCCGCCGCGAGCTGCTGCGCGAGGTCGCCGCGACGACGGGCTCCCGGTGGGCCCCGCAGGCGGGGGCCTCCCCCTTCGCCGCGCGACGCGAGCAGATGATCGACGTGCTCGCCGACGCGATCGAGACCCACGTCGACGTCGACGCCGTCCTCGCCCTCGCCCAGGAGATCCGATGAGCACCCGCCGCATCCACGTCATCGGCATCGGGGCCGGCTCGCCCGAGCACGTCACCGCCGAGGCGGCCGCCGCGCTCGCCGAGGTCGACGTCTTCCTCGTCGCCGACAAGGGCGAGACCAAGGACGAGCTCGTCGCGCTCCGCCGCTCGATCTGCGAGCGCTTCGTGCCCGCTGACCACCCCTACGAGGTCGTCGCGGTGCCCGACCCGCAGCGCGGTCCCGACGCCGCCCGCGACGGCGCGCAGTACGCGAAGGGGGTGGCCGACTGGCACGCCGCCCGCACCGACGCGTACGTGCGGGTCGTCGAGGGGCTGCCGCCCGAGGCGGTCGTCGGCTTCCTCGTGTGGGGCGACCCGGCCTTCTACGACAGCACGATCCGGGTCGTCGACGCGATCGGCGAGCGGCTCGCGACGACGGTGCGGGTCATCCCGGGGATCTCGGCCTTCCAGGCGCTGGCCGCCGCGCACGGCGTCGTCCTGCACCGGGTCGGCGAGCCCGTGCACATCACCACCGGGCGTCGGCTCGTCGACGACTGGACCCGCGCGGGCGAGGCCGGGCTCGACCTCGGCACCGTCGTCGTCATGCTCGACGGGCACCTGCGCTGCCGCGAGCTCGTCGCCACCGCCCCCGCGACGACGATCCACTGGGGCGCCTACGTCGGCATGCCTCAGCAGGAGCTGCGATCCGGCCGCCTCGACGAGGTGATCGACGAGGTCGTCGAGCTGCGGGCCCGGCTGCGCGCGGAGCACGGCTGGGTGATGGACGTGTACGCGCTCACGCCGGCTCGGCCCTAGGTCTCGAGGCTCCTCGCTGCGCTCGTCGCACCTCGACCAGCGAAGCGGTGCAGGCTCAGCGGGTGCGGGCGGCGACGCGGCGCACGGCGAGTCCCTGGAGGACGAGCGACGCGGCGAGGCAGGCACCGACCCCTTCGCCCGAGCGCAGCCGCAGCGCGAGCAACGGCTCGAGACCGAGCTCGCGCAGGACGAGCGCGTGGGCGCGCTCGCGGCTCACGTGCCCCGCGAGCAGGTACGCCTGCGCCGCCGGCTCGAGGCGTGACGCGACCAGCCCCGGCAGCGACCCGGCGAGGCCGTCGAGCACGACGGGCGCGCCTGCCGCGGCCGCACCGAGGGTGACCCCGGTGAGCAGCGCGATCTCCGGTCCGCCGAGCACGGCGAGGAGGCGAAGGGGGTCGCGCTCCCCTGCGGTGCGGGCGAGAGCGGACGCGACGACCTCGCGCTTGCGCGCGACCATCGCGGCGTCCGAGCCGGAGCCCAGGCCGACGGCGTCCTGCGGCTCGAGGTCGAGCAGGGCGCAGGCGAGGGCGGCGGCCACCGTCGTGTTGCCGACACCGACCTCGCCGAGGCACACCAGACCCCTCGAGCCCGCGGACCGCCCGATCTCACGGCCGGCGGCGAGCAGGTCCGCGACGTCGGTGTCGCTCATCGCGTCGGCCGTCGCGAGGTCACCGCGCACCCCGGCCGGGCGGGCGTCGTGGGCGCCGCGCACCGGCGCGGCGACCCCGGCGTCGACGGCGACCACGGCGAGCCCGGCACCCGCAGCGGTCGCGGCGCCGAGCGAGCTGCCGGCCACCGTCGCCGAGAGGACGTCGTGCGTCGTCTCGGACGGGTAGGCGCTCACGCCGAGCGAGGTCACCGGGTGGTCGGCCCCGGCGAGCACGAGAGTGCCGCCGACGACGTCGCCCGCCCCGACCGCGAGCACCCGGCTCAGGGCGCGGTCGAGCACGCCGAGCGACTCCGGCGGCGAGAGCAGCTCGTCGGCGGCGTCGGTCGCGCCGACGAGACGCTCGGGCTGCGGGCCGCGCAGGTGCGAGACGGGTCGGGCGGGCTCGCCCTCGTCGGCGGGCCAGCGCTCGCGCACGACCACCTCCTCCAGCGGCGCCCGACGCGACCACGCCGCGCGCTCCAGCCCCGGTGACGGGGGCCGCTCGTCGGGCCAGCCGAGGCACAGCCAGCCGAGGGTGACGACGCCGTCGGGCAGGGCGAGCAGGTCGGCGAGCTCGTCGGGCTCGAAGAGGGTCACCCAGCCCATCCCGAGCCCGTGCACGCGGGCGGTGAGCCACATGTTCTCCACCGCGGTCGCGCACGACCACAGGTCGGCGTCGGGGTAGGTCGCCCGGCCGAGGACTCCCCCGGCCGGGACGCGCCGGTCACACGCGACGACGACGCCGACCGGCGCCTCGCGCAGGCCCTCGAGCTTGAGGTCGAGCATGCGCGCCGCCCGCTCCGAGGACAGGTGGGCGGCCTGCTGCGCCCGGCACCGGTCGGCCATCGCCGCGGCCCGGTCCCGGGTGGCGGGGTCGGTGACGACGACGAAGCGCCAGGGCTGCGAGTGCCCGACGCTCGGCGCCCGGTGGCCGGCCTCAAGGACCGCGGTGAGCAGCTCCTCGGGCACCAGGTCGGGTCGGAAGCGACGGATGTCGCGGCGCCCGGCGACGACCGCGGCGAGCGCCTCGGTGACGTCCTCGCCCATCGCCCAGCCGGCGGGGTCCTCGCGCCGCTGCGCCGCGCTGCTGGTGTCGCCGATCGTCGGGACCGGTCGGGCGTAGCGCCCGGTCCCCCCTTCGCGACCCGTCACCGCGTCGCGCTCGGACACCCCTTCGCCCTCGGTCACGCCCGGGCGTCCACCGCGCCGCCGACGCCCACGACGTCGTCCGCGTCGTCCTCGAGGTCGCCCTCGACGTCGAGGTAGACCTGCTGCATCTGGGTGATGACCTCGGGGTCGGGCTCCTGCCACAGACCGCGCTCGACGGCCTCGGTGAGCTTCTCGACGATGCCGCGCAGCGCCCACGGGTTGGCCCGGCGCATGAAGTCCTGCGTCGTCTCGTCGAGGACGTAGTCCTTGGCGATCCGGTCGTACATCCAGTCGTGCACGACCCCGGCGGTGGCGTCGAAGCCGAAGAGGTAGTCGACCGTCGCCGCGAGCTCGAAGGCGCCCTTGTACCCGTGGCGCTGCATCGCCGAGATCCACCGCGGGTTGACGACGCGGGAGCGGAAGACGCGGTTGGTCTCCTCCTGCAGCGTGCGGGTGCGCACGGCGTCCGGCGAGGTGGAGTCGCCGACGTAGGCCTTCGGCTCGGCGCCGGTGAGCGCACGGACGGTCGCGACCATGCCGCCGTGGTACTGGAAGTAGTCATCGCTGTCGAGGATGTCGGACTCGCGGTTGTCGACGTTCTTCGCCGCGACCTGGATGCGCCGGTAGGTGCGCTCCATGTCCTCCGCGGCCGGCGCGCCGTCGAGGTCGCGGCCGTACGCGTAGCCGCCCCACGCCGTGTAAACCTGCGCGAGGTCGTCGTCGCTGCGCCATGTGCCCGACTCGACGACCTGGAGGATCCCCGCGCCGTACGACCCGGGCTTCGAGCCGAAGATCCGGGTGCGCGCGCGCCGCTCGTCGCCGTGGTCGGCGAGGTCGGCGGCGGCGTGGGCCCGCACGTGGTTGTCCTCGTCGCTCTCGTCGAGCCCGGCGACGAGCGCGACGGCGTCGTCGATGAGCGCGATGACGTGGGGGAAGGCGTCGCGGAAGAATCCGGAGATGCGCACGGTGACGTCGACGCGCGGTCGGCCGAGCTCCTCGAGCGGGATGGGGGCGAGCCCGGTGACCCGGCGCGACTGCTCGTCCCACACCGGCGTGACGCCGAGCAGGGCGAGGACCTCGCCGATGTCGTCGCCGGAGGTGCGCATCGCGGAGGTGCCCCACATCGACAGGCCGACGCTGCGCGGCAGCTCGCCGGTGTCCTCGAGGTAGCGCGCGAGGAGCGAGTCGGCCATCGCGGTGCCGGTCTGGTAGGCCAGGCGCGAGGGGATGGCCTTGGGGTCGACCGAGTAGAAGTTGCGCCCGGTCGGGAGCACGTTGATCAGCCCGCGAAGGGGGGACCCGCTCGGCCCGGCGGGGACGTAGCCGCCGTCGAGGGCGTGCAGGACCATGGCGAGCTCGCGCTCGGTGCCCGCGAGGCGCGGCACGACCTGGGTCGCGGCGAACTCGAGGACGTCGACGACGCCGGCCGCGGCGTCCTCGTCGAGATCGGGCTCGATCCGCGCGACGACGCCAGCGGCGGCGTCGGCCCGCCAGTCGGCGGCCGCCAGGCCCTCGACGAGGCGACGGGCCCGCCCTTCGACCGCGTCGGTCTCGACGGTGCCCGCGTCCTCGGCGAGGCCGAGCGCGGCGCGCAGGCCGGGGACCGAGCCGACCTGGCCGGAGAAGACCTGGGCGGCGCGCAGGACCGCGAGGACGAGGTTGACGAGCTCGTCGCCCTGGGGCGCCTGGCCGAGGACGTGGAGGCCGTCGCGGATCTGGACGTCCTTGATCTCGCACAGCCAGCCGTCGACGTGCATGACGAGCTCGTCGAAGCCGTCGGCGTCGTCGAGGTCGACGTCCTCGAGCCCGAGGTCGACGTGCATCTGCGCCGCGTGGATGAGCTGCCAGATCTCGCCGCGCAGGGCCGGCGCCTTCGCCGGGTCCATGACCGAGACGTTGCCGTACTCGTCGAGGAGCTGCTCGAGGCGGGCGATGTCGCCGTAGGACTCGGCGCGCGCCATCGGCGGCACGAGGTGGTCGACGATCGTCGCGTGCGCCCGGCGCTTGGCCTGGGTGCCCTCGCCGGGGTCGTTGACGAGGAAGGGGTAGACGAGCGGCAGGCTGCCGAGCGCGGCGTCGGTGCCGCACGAGGCGGACATCGCGAGGTTCTTCCCCGAGAGCCACTCGAGGTTGCCGTGCTTGCCGACGTGGACGACGGCGTGGGCGCCGAACTCCTCCTCCACCCAGCGGTAGGTCGCGAGGTAGTGGTGCGTCGGCGGCAGGTCGGGGTCGTGGTAGATCGCGATGGGGTTCTCGCCGAAGCCGCGCGGCGGCTGCACGAGGAGCGCGACGTTGCCCCGCACGATGGCGGCGGTGACGATCTCGCCCGTCGCGTCGCGGGTCGTGTCGACGAAGACCTCGCCGGGCGCGTCGCCCCAGTGCTGGGTCATCGCCTCGCGCAGGTCGGCGGGGAGCGCGTCGAACCAGCCGCGGTAGCGCTCGGCCGGGATGCGCACCTGGGCGCCCTCGACCTGCTCCTGGGTGAGCCACTCCTCGTCCTGGCCGCCGGCGGCGATGAGCTCGTGGATGAGCGCGTTGCCGCACGTCGTGTCGGGGGCCTCGCCCTCGACCTCGGGCATCGGGTCCATGCCGACGAAGCCCTCGCCGAGGTCGTACCCGGCCTCGCGCATGAGGCGCAGCAGGCGGATCGTCGACACCGGGGTGTCGAGGCCGACGGCGTTGCCCAGGCGGGAGTGCTTCGTCGGGTAGGCGGACAGGACGAGGGCGATCTTGCGCTCGGCGACGGGGGTCGAGCGCAGCCGGGCGTGGTTGACCGCGATGCCGGCGACCCGGGCGGCCCGCTCGGGGTCTGCGACGTAGTGCGGCAGGCCCTCGTCGTCGATCTCCTTGAAGGAGAAGGCGACCGTGATGAGCCGCCCGTCGAACTCGGGGACGGCGACCTGGGTCGCGACGTCGAGGGGGCTCATGCCGTCGTCGGAGTCCTGCCAGTCGGCCCGGCTCCACGTGAGGCACAGGCCCTGCAGGATCGGGATGTCGAGCGCGGCGAGGCGCTCGACGTCCCACGCCTCGTCGTCCTCGCCGGCGGAGGCGGTCGCGGGCTTCGTGCCGCCCGCGGCGAGGACCGTCGTCACGAGCGCGTCGAGGGTGCCGAGGTGCTCGAGCAGCCCGTCGGGGGCGTCGCGCAGCGACGCGGAGTGCACGACGACGCCGTGCCCGCCGGCCGCGTCGATCGCGTCGGCGAGCGCGTGCGCGTAGGCGGTGTTGCCCGCCGCGTACTGGGCCCGGTAGATGAGCACGCCGACGCGCGGGCGGACCGCGCCGTCGGGCAGCGGCTCGGGCTCCGGGCGCTCGAGGACGCCCCACTGCGGCAACGCCTTCGGGGCCTCGAAGCCCTCGCCGGTGAGCAGGAGGGTGTCGCCGAGGAAGGCGTGCAGCTGCGCGACGTTGTCGGGGCCGCCCTCGGCGAGGTAGCGGTGGGCCTCGGCGACGACGCCGGCCGGCACGGTCGACATCTCCATGAGCGCCGCGTCGGGCTCCTGGGTGCCGCCGACGACGACGAGCCGCGCGCCCTGCTCGGCGAGGTGGCGGAAGCCGCTGCACAGGTCGTCCGGGGTGCCGAGGATGCGGGCGACGACGACGTCCGCGGAGGCGATGAGCTCGCCCATGTCGGTGTGCCCGGGACGGGCGGGGTTGGCCAGCACCACGTCGATCCCGTGGGTGCGAGCAGCCTCTCGGGCGCTCAGCAGGTCGGTGTCGGAGGTGGACAGCAGGGCGAGCGTGGTCACGTCGGTGACTCCTCTGGCAGGGATCCGCGCCCCGCAGTCGAAGGGAGGGACCCAGACGTGTCGTCCGGGCCGGCCGACCAGGCGTGTCTGACTCGCGAAGGGAGATTCGCTCACAGTGGCGGGACCGTCCCGGAGTCGCACCGGGTTCCGCGCAGATCGACCGAGACGCACCCTACCGGGGTCGCCCGGTGTCCCCGCGAGGTGCGTCGGCGAGGGCCCTCGGGGTGCCCCCGGGGCATCGGCGAGAGGTCGGCGCGACGCGTAGGCTGCACCGCCGTGACCACCCGATCGCCCGCTCGCGACGGCGCCGACCGGTGCCCGGGGCTGCTCTCCCCCTTCGTCTCGGCGGACGGCGCGATGGTCCGGCTGCGGGTGCCCGGCGGTCGCGTCGCCGCCGCCGATCTCGTCGAGATCTCCTCTCTCGCAGGCAGATTCGGCGACCCCGATGTCACGCTCACCTCGCGCGGCAGCCTCCAGCTGCGCGGTCTGCCGAGCCCGCTCCCCCGCGAGCTCGTCACCGCGATCGGCGCGCTCGGACTCGTCCCGTCGGCGGCGCACGACAAGGCACGCAACGTCGTCGCCGACCCTGCGCCCGCCCTCGACGACCTCGTCCGTGCGCTCGACGAGGCGCTGCTCGCCGACGACGCGCTCGCCGCTCTGCCCGGGCGCTTCCTGCTCGCCGTCGCCGCGCCCGGCGGGGCCGTGCTCGGCGAGCCGTGGGACGTCGCGGTCGTCGACGAGGGGGCGATAGCGCGCGTGCTCGTCGACGGACGCGCCCTCGTCGTGCCCCGCGCGGACGCCGCGACGACCGTCCTCGACGTCGCGCGCCGCTTCCTCGCCGTCCGCGGCGGGGAGCGGGTGTGGAACGTCCGCGACCTGACCGCCGAGGACCGGGCGGCCCTGCTGCCGGGGGGCTCCCCCTTCGTCGTCGACGTCGGGCCTCCTCCCCCCGCCGGCCCGCTCGGCGAGGATCTCGTCGTCCTCGTGCCGCTGGGTCTGCTCACCCCCGCCATGGCCGCCGCGCTGGCGGGGACGGCGACCGCGGCCGCGGGCGGCCTCACACCTCCCCTGCGGATCACCCCTTGGCGCTCGGCCCTCGTCCCGGGAGGCGCTGCGCGCGCCCGCGAGCTCGCCGCCGCCGGCCTCGTCGTCTCCCCCGGCTCGCCGTGGGCGGTGCTCACGGCCTGCGCCGGGGCCCCCGCCTGCGCCCGCACGAGGACGCCGACCCGAGAGCTGGCCCGCGCGGCGGCGCCTCTCGTCGACCCCTTCGGCCCGCCCGTCCACGTCATCGGCTGCGACCGGGCGTGCGGGCACCCCGCTCGCCCGCACACGACCGCGCTCGACCCGACCTGCGCCGACGACGTCGTCCGCGCGCAGCGCCGCACCCCTGAGGAGCCCACGTGACCACCCTTCGCCGACCGACCCGGCGGCACGACTACGTGACCGACGGCCAGGAGATCTACCGGCGCTCCTTCGCGATGATCCGCGAGGAGACCGACGTCTCCGGGCTGCCGGCGAGCCTGCACGGCGCGGCCGTGCGCATCGTCCACGCTGCCGGCGACGTCGAGATCACCCGTGACATCGCCGCGCACCCCGAGGTCGCGACGGCGACGCTCGCCGCGCTCGTCGCCGGGGCACCCGTGCTCACCGACAGCAACATGCTCGCCTCGGGCGTCACCCGCCGGCGGCTGCCCGCCGACAACGACGTCGTGTGCACGCTGCGCGACGAGCGCGTGCCGGGGCTCGCCGCGGCGTGGGAGACCACCCGCGCCGCCGCCGCCGTCTCGTTGTGGGAGGACCGGCTCGAGGGCGCTGTCGTCGCGATCGGCAACGCCCCGACCGCGCTCTTCCACCTCCTCGAGATGCTCGCCGACGGCGCGCCCCGGCCGGCGGCGATCATCGGGATGCCCGTGGGCTTCGTCGGCTCCGCCGAGTCGAAGGTCGCGCTCGCCGAGCACGACCTGCCCGGCAGGCCCGTGCCGTGGCTCGTCGTCCACGGGCGTCGCGGCGGCTCGGCCATGGCGGCCGCGGCCCTCAACGCGCTCGCCAACCCGGACGAGCTCGCATGAGCGAGGAGGCGCGGGGGCGCTTCTACGGCGTGGGGATCGGGCCCGGCGACCCCGAGCTCGTCACCCTCAAGGCCGCCCGGGTCATCGCCGAGGCCGACGTCGTGGCGTACCACGCGGGCACCGGCAAGCAGTCGATGGCGCGCTCCATCGCCGCCGACCTCATCCCCGAGGGGGTGCTCGAGGAGGAGCTGCGCTACCCCGTGACGACGGGCTTCACCGACCACCCGCGGGGCTACTACGGCGCGCTCTCGGACTTCTACGACGAGTGCGCCGACCGGCTCGAGGCGCACCTGGCCGCCGGGCGCTCGGTCGTCGTCCTCGCCGTCGGCGACCCGCTCTTCTTCGGGTCCTTCATGTACGTCCACGACCGGCTCAGCCCGCGCTACCCGACCGAGGTCGTGCCCGGGATCACCGCGCTGTCGGCGGCCACCGCCGCGGTCGCGACCGGTCTGTGCCGGCACGAGGACACCCTCACGGTGCTGCCCGGCACGCTCGCCGTGCCCGAGCTGGCCCGTCGGCTCGCGGACACCGACGCCGCGATCATCATGAAGCTCGGGCGGACCTTCACCGGGGTGCGCGAGGCGCTGCGCCAGGCGGGGGTGCTCGAGCGCGCGGTCTACGTCGAGCGCGCGTCCGGCCCGGGCCAGGTCGTCCTACCCGCGGCGGAGGTCGACGAGGGCCGGGTGCCGTACATGTCGCTCGTCGTCGTGCCCGGCGAGGGGCTGCGCGACGACGCGGCCGGTCGGGCCGCGGACTTCGCCCGGCTGACCGCCGGGTCGCCCGAGGTGGCGGACCCCCCTTCGTCCCCGGGCACGGTCCACGTCGTCGGGCTCGGCCCCGGCCCGGACCACTGGCTCACCCCGCAGGCCTCGCAGGTGCTCGCCGAGGTCGACCACGTCGTCGGCTACGCGCCCTACGTCGCCCGGGTGCCGCAGCGCGAGGGCCTGACCCGTCACCCGTCGGGCAACTCCGTCGAGGTCGACCGCGGCCGGCTGTGCCTCGACCTGGCCCGGCGCGGGGAGCACGTGGCGCTCGTGTCCGGCGGCGACGCCGGGGTCTTCGGCATGGCGACGGCGCTCTTCGAGGCGCGGGAGGCGGCGCTGCGCGAGGACGAGGGCTTCGGTCACGTGCCGGTGCACGTCGTGCCGGGCGTCACGGCCGCGCACGCCGCGAGCGCGCTCGTCGGCGCGGTGCTCGGAGGTGACCACGCCCTGGTCAACCTCAGCGACAACCTCAAGCCGTGGGAGGTCCTCGCCGACCGGCTCACCGCGCTCGTCACGCGGGACATCAGCGTCGCGCTCTACAACCCGCGCTCGCGCTCGCGCCCCGACACCCTCGGCGCCGCGCGCGACCTGCTCGTCGACGCCGTCGGCCCGGACCGGGTCGTCGTCGTCGCCCGCCACGTGGGGCGCGAGGAGGAGTCGGTGATGGTGACGACCCTGGGCGGGCTCGACGTCGACGCCGTCGACATGGGATGCCTCGTCGTCGTCGGTGCCTCGACGACCCGGGTCGACGCCGACGGTCGGGTCTGGACCCCGCGCTCGATCGGCTGAGCCCTCAGGCCCAGAAGGGCGGAGGTCCTGCCGGTGCGTCCGCGCGGGGCGAGGGCAGCCGCGCGCCGTCTCCCCACCCCTTCGCCCAGGTCGGCAGGGCCGAGGGCGGCGGCTCGACCCGCAGGAGGGACCACAGCCGGTCGGTGTCGACCCCGCGACCGCGCTGGAGGAATCGCATCCGCACGAGGGCCTGCGCGCACACCTGGCCGTCGACGACGAAGCGCTGCTCGAAGGTCACGCTCACGCGGTCCCACCCCGCCACCGCGCTGTGCAGCTCGAAGGCCTGGAGCGGGCGCAGCGACGTGCGGAAGGTGATCGTCTCCTGCATGACGACCGGCGAGAGGCGGTGCCGCAGCTGCGGGCGCGCCCACCCCGAGCGCACGGCGAGGTCGAGCCGGCCGAGGTCGGCGATCGAGAGGTAGACGCCGTTGTTCATGTGCCCGGCGAGGTCGATGTCGTTGAGCAGCACCCGCAGCGGCAGGACGGCGTGCTCCCCCGGGCCGACGGGTCCGCGACGCCGGGCGGTCGTGACGGTCCAGGCGGTGCGCAGCAGGCGGTTCAACTCACGGTCCTCGGGGTGGGTGGCGGGGCGGGGGCCATCCTCCCCCGAGCCCCGTGCCGGCCCGCGCGCGGGGCGCTCAGCAAGACTTACCCCTGGTGAGCAGGAGTTGCGTACTCATGCTCAGCGGGGGTTTATCGGGTCACCCGAGAAACCTGGGGCGGGTGGGACTCGGCTCGGGGGCGGGTGGGACTCGGCTCGGGGGCGAAGGGGGTCAGCGGAGGCCGCCGTCCTCGGCCGCCCGGGCCGCGGCGGAGGGGCCGGCCGCGCGCAGCCGCGAGTAGAGGTGCGACTCGACGAAGCCCTCGGCCCGCAGGGCCCACCCGACGAGGACGACCGCGGCCTGGCGGATGTCGTGCGCCTCGACCTGGTCGGCGATGTCGGCGAGGGTCCCGTGCAGCACGAGCTCCTCGGGCTGCTCGACGCGGTAGGCGACGACGGCGGGGCAGTCCTCGCCGTAGTGCACCGCGCAGCGCTGTGCGAGCTCGCGCACCCGCCGCACGGCGAGGTGGAGCGCGAGGGTCGCGCCGGTCGCGGCGAAGGCCTCAAGGCTCTCGCCCGTCGGCATCGCCGTCGAGTCGCGCTGGGCGCGGGTGACCACGACCGACTGCGCGACCTCGGGCACCGTGAGCTCGCGCCCGATCCGGGCGGCGGTCGCCGCGTAGGCCGCGACCCCGGGCGTGACGTCCCACGGCACGCCCGCGGCGTCGAGGCGGCGGGTCTGCTCGGCGAGCGCCGAGTAGACGGACGGGTCGCCGGAGCACAGCCGGGCGACGTCCTCGCCGCGCCCGTGCGCCGCGACGACCTCGGCGACGATCGCGTCGAGGTCGAGGTCCTGGGTGTCGACGAGACGGGCGTCGTGGGGGCAGTGCTCGAGCACCGCGGCGTCGAGATAGCTGCCCGCGTAGAGGCACAGCCGGCTCTGCGCGAGGAGCCGCGTTGCCCGCAGCGTGAGCAGGTCGGCGGCACCGGGGCCGGCGCCGATGAAGTGGACGGTCATGACGCTCCGTGGGGTCGGGTGACGGCGAGCTGGACGACGGCGCGGGCGGGGGTCCACGACAGGTAGCGACCGAGCGGGACCGCCCGCTCGACGCTCACCCGGGTGAGCTCGCCGCCGGTACGGCCGTGGGTGGCGACGAGCGCGCCCTCGCCCTCGAGGGTCACGGCGTGCGCGACGAGCCGCCCGCCGGCGGGCAGCGCCTGCCAGGCCCGCGCGAGCAGGTCCTCGTCGAGCCCGCCGCCGACGAAGACGGCGTCGGGGGTGGCGAAGGGGGTCAGGTCGGTCGTCGTCGTGTCGCCGACGACGACCTCGACACGCCCGGCCAGACCGAGGGCGGCGACGTTGTCGCGGATGCGCTGGGCTCGGGTGGGGTCGCGCTCGACGCAGGTCGCGCTCGTCCGCTCCGCGGCGAGGCACCACTCGAGGGCGACCGAGCCGTTGCCGGCGCCGAGGTCCCACAGGTGGGCACCGGCGGTGGGGCGCAGGCGGGCCAGGGCCGAGGCCCGCACGTCGCGCTTGGTGAGCTGGCCGTCGTGGGCGATGAAGTCCTCGGGGCGACCCGGCACGGGTCCCGCGGTCGGCGAGACCGCGGCGGGGTCGTCGGCGCGCACCTCGACGCAGCAGAGCACGAGGTCGTCGGTCCGACCGGCGAAGGCGTCGGCCCGCTCGCTGCGGGCTCCCTCGTCCGGACCGCCGAGGTGCCATCGTGCGGTGAGCGTGCTCGCGCCCCAGCCGCTCTCCGCGAGCAGGGCGCCGAGGCGCGCGGGGTCGGCGCCGTCGGAGCACAGGACGACGAGCCGGGCGGCGGGGGCGAGATGGGACAGGACCGCGCGCAGGTCGCGCCCGACCGCCGTGACGACCGTCGCGCTCTCCGCGGACCAGCCCTGGCGCGCCCGCGCGAGGGCGTCGCTGCCCACCGCCGGGTGGACCCGCACGGCGTCGGCCCCGAGCAGGTCGACCAGCGTCGTCGCGATGCCGGAGCGCAGCGGGTCGCCGCTCGCGAGGGCGACGGCGTCGCCCGTCGCCCGCAGCAGCTCGGGCAGACCGGCGCGAAGGGGGCTCGGCCAGGGCACGAGCTCGGCGCCGGGTGCGTGGGGACCCAGGAGGTCGAGGTGGCGGCGCCCGCCGATGAGGGTCGACGCACCCGCGACGAGGCGGCGACGCGCCCCGTCCAGGCCGTCCCACCCGTCGTCACCGACACCCACGACCTCGATCACGGTCGCCCACCCTAGGCCCCTTCGCGGTTGTGAGAGGATCGCGCCCGGCGCAGCCAACCGAGGAATCCGGTGCGAATCCGGAGCGGTCCCGCCACTGTCACGGCCCTCTGGGCCCGAGCCAGACACTCGGTCTGCACCCGTCACCGTCACCCGCGGCGACGTCATCGACCGGCGAGCGTGGACACTCGCCAGGAGGCAGCCGTGACGGCTCTCGGCCAGCGCACCCCGACCTACCCCTTCACCGCCCTCGTCGGCGCCGACGAGCTGACGACCGCCCTGCTCCTCAGCGCGATCTCCCCGGAGATCGGAGGGGTGCTCGTGCGCGGCGAGAAGGGCACCGCGAAGTCGACCGCCGTGCGCGCCCTCGCCGCCGTGCTGCCCGAGCAGCACGTCGCGCTCGGCTGCCGCTTCGGGTGCGACCCCGACCGTGCGGAGGACTGCCCGGACGGCCCCCACGACGGACCCGGCACGACCCGGCCGGCCCGTCTCGTCGAGCTGCCCGTTGGCGCCACCGAGGACCGCGTCGTCGGCTCGTTGGACCTGCGTCGCGCGCTCGGCGAGGGCGAGGCCGCCTACCAGCCCGGCCTGCTCGCCGAGGCGCACCGCGGGATCCTCTACGTCGACGAGGTCAACCTCCTGCACGACCACCTCGTCGACGTCCTGCTCGACGCCGCCGCGATGGGCCGCAACACCGTCGAGCGCGACGGGGTCTCGATCTCCCACCCCGCCCGGATCACCCTCGTCGGCACGATGAACCCCGAGGAGGGCGAGCTGCGCCCGCAGCTGCTCGACCGCTTCGGGCTCACCGTGCACGTCGCCGCGAGCCGCGACCCCCGTGAGCGGGCCGAGGTCGTGCGTCGCCGGCTCGCCGCCGACGCCGACCCGGTGGGCTTCGCCGCCGGCTACGAGCGCTCCGAGGTCGAGCTCACCGAGCGCATCGCCGCCGCCCGCGCCGGCGTGCGCGAGGTGGTCCTCGACGAGCGGACGCTGCGCACCGTCGCCCGGGTGTGCGCCGGCTTCGACGTCGACGGCCTGCGCGCCGACATCGTCACCGCCCGCACGGCGGTCGCCCACGCGGCCTGGCAGGGACGCACGCACGTGACCCGCGAGGACATCCGTGCCGCGGCCCTGCTCGCCCTGCCGCACCGCCGCCGGCGCTCCCCCTTCGACGCGCCCGGTCTCGACGAGGACCTCCTCGACCGGCTCCTCGACGAGGAGCCGGAGGACGACCCGCCCGGCGGCGACGAGCCCGAGGACGGCCCCGACGAGCAGCCCGATGGCGGCCGGCCCGACGACGAGCAGCGCGACGGCGACGGCCGGACCACCGGCGGACCGTCCCCCACCCCCGACGGGTCCGACGACACCCCGCCGAGCGGGCGCGCCGACAGCCCTCCCGAGCCGAGCGCCGAGGACCACGGAGCGCAGGACCCGGCCGACCCCTCCGACGCGCAGGCCGCTCCCCCCACGGGCGGTGCCGCCGCGCCGGTCGGGACCGCGAGCGCCCAGGCGCCCTACCGCGCCCGCCGCCTCGAGCTCGCCGGTGTCGGGTCCGGTCCCTCGGGCCGCCGCTCCCCCGCGCTCACCCCGCGCGGCAGGGTCGTCGGCACGCACCCGGCCGGCCAGGAGCCGGCGGGCGCGCCCGTGCACCTCACCGCGACGCTGCGCGCCTCCGCCGCACGACGGGCCGCCCGCACCGGGCCGGCCCGCGTCACCGGCGGCGACCTGCGCCACGCCGTGACCCGCGGGCGAGAGGCAAACCTCGTGCTCCTCGCCGTCGACGCCTCCGGCTCGATGGCCGCCCGCCGCCGGATGGGCGAGGTCAAGACGGCTGTGCTCTCCCTGCTCCTCGACGCCTACCAGCGCCGCGACCGGGTGGGTCTGGTGACCTTCCGGGGCGCGCAGGCCGAGGTCGCCCTGCCGCCCACCTCGTCCGTCGACGCCGCCGCTGCGCGGCTCGCGCAGCTGCCCCACGGCGGGCGCACCCCGCTCGCCGAGGGCCTGACCCAGGTCGCCCGGGTCGTCGCCCGCGAGCAGGTCCGCGACCGCCACCAGCGCGCGCTCGTCGTCGTCGTCACCGACGGCCGGGCCACCGCCGGGGCGGATGCCCTCGCCCGCGCCCGGGTCGTCGCCGACGGCTGGTCGCGCGCCGTGCCGACCGCGCAGACCGTCGTCGTCGACTGCGAGTCCGGCCGTTTCCGCATGGGCCTGGCCGCCGACCTCGCCCGGCGCATGGGCGCCGAGCACATCGCCCTCGAGCAGGTCGCCGCGAGCGGTCTCGTCGAGATCGTCACCGACCGCACGGGCACCGGGCGCACCGGCCGGAGCGCCGCCTGATGGCGCAGGGACGCACCCCCGTCACCCCGGCCGACGGCCTGACCACCCGTCAGCGCCGCACCTCGCCCCTCGTCGTCGTCCACGGCGGGTCCGGCAAGGGCAAGTCGACCGCCGCCTTCGGGCTCGCCCTGCGCGGGTGGAACCAGGGCTGGTCGATCGGGGTCTTCCAGTTCGTCAAGTCCGCGAAGTGGCGGATCGGCGAGGAGGAGGCCTTCGCGGCGCTCGGCCGGCTCCACGAGCAGACCGGCGAAGGGGGCCCGGTCGAGTGGCACAAGATGGGCTCGGGGTGGTCGTGGTCGCGCAAGGCGGGATCCGAGGAGGACCACGCCGCCGACGCCCGCGAGGGCTGGGCCGAGATCAAGCGCCGGCTGTCCGAGGAGACGCACACCGTCTACGTCCTCGACGAGTTCACCTACGTCATGAAGTGGGGCTGGGTCGACGTCGACGACGTCGTCGAGACCCTGACGAGCCGCCCGGGCTACCAGCACGTCGTCATCACCGGTCGTGACCCGCACCCGCGCCTGCTCGAGATCGCCGACGTCGCGACCGAGATGACGAAGATCGCCCACCCCTTCGACCGCGGTCAGAAGGGTCAGCGGGGCATCGAGTGGTGAGGGAAGCGCGAGTGGTGAGGGACGCGCGAGTGGTGAGGCAAGGGCGAGAGGTGGCCCTGCCCCGGGTCCTCGTCGCCGCCCCCGCGTCCGGCCACGGCAAGACGACGATCGCCGTGGGCATCATGGCCGCGCTCTCCCGTCGTGGGCACGTCGTCGCCCCGGCGAAGGTCGGCCCCGACTACATCGACCCGGGCTACCACGCCCTGGCGACCGGCCGCCCGAGCCGCACGCTCGACCCGTGGTTGGTCGGCGAGGAGCGCGTCGCACCCCTGCTCGCCCGCGGCGCGACCCACCCGGTCGCCGCGGACGTCGCCGTCCTCGAGGGCGTCATGGGTCTGCTCGACGGCCGCCTGGGCACCGACGGCTTCGCCTCCAGCGCGCACGTCGCCGCCCTCACCCGCACCCCCGTCGTCCTCGTCGTCGACATCAGCTCGACCTCGCGCACCGTCGCCGCCACCGTGCTCGGGCTCACCCGGATCGACTCCGCGCTCGAGGTCGTCGGCGTCGTCCTCAACAAGGCCGGCACCCCGCGTCACGGGGCCGAGGCCCGCCGCGCCGTCGAGGGCGTCGGCGTGCCCGTCTGGGGAGTGCTCCCGCGCGACGCGGCGATGCACGTGCCCTCGCGTCACCTCGGCCTCGTCCCCGCCGCCGAGCGCGGCCGGGCCGCCGCCACCCTCGACCACATCGCCGGGGTCGCCGAGCAGCACCTCGACCTCGACGCCCTGCTGACGGCGGCCGCGGGCGCACCGCCCCTGCAGACGACCCCGTGGTCGCCCGCGCAGGCCCTCGGCCGCGAGCCCGCACCCCTGCCCGACGACGCCCCGGTCGTCGCCGTGGCCGGCGGGCGCGCCTTCACCTTCCGCTACCCCGAGACCGTCGAGCTGATCCAGGCCGCCGGCGCCCGCGTCGTCGAGGTCGACCCCGCCCGCGACACCGTGCTGCCCGAGCGGACGCGCGGTCTCTACCTCGGCGGCGGCTTCCCCGAGGTGCACGCCCGCGCCCTCGCGACGAATCGCGAGCTCGTCGGCCAGATCGGCGCGGCCGTCGCCGCCGGCATGCCCACCGTCGCCGAGTGCGCCGGCATGCTTTACCTCGCCCAGAGCCTCGACGACCACCCGATGATCGGCTCGCTGCCCGCGCGAGCCGCGATGGGGCGACGGCTCACCCTCGGCTACCGCGAAGGGGTGTCCCTCACCGACTCTGTCATCGGCCCCGCCGGCACGACGGTCACCGGGCACGAGTTCCACCGCACGACGACCGACCCGCCCGCGGGCACGTCCGCCGCGTGGCGGCTCGGCGAGCGCGACGAGGGCTTCGCGCTCGACCCCGCCGGCACCGGCCGCGCGACCCTGATCGCCTCGTACCTCCACACCCACTGGGCCGGCTCCCCCGCCGTCGCCTCGAGCTTCGTCGACGCCGTACGCGAGCACGACGCGAGGCGCGGAGCGGGAGGGGTCGCCCCGACTCAGGGGCCGACCCAAGACCTCGTCGGGCGACGTGACCCGATGACCGAGGGCGCACCGCGAGGCCCCAAGGGGCACCCCTCCCGCACCGCGCCGACCCGAGGGATGAGCCCGTCCGGCGCCGGTGCGTCCCAGGAGACGCCGGTCGACCCCTTGCGGCATCACGGGGATGCCGAGGTCGCCGAGGAGCTCGTCGACCTCGCGGTCAACGTGCGGCTCGAGCAGCCGCCGGCCTGGCTGGCGGCAGCCCTGCGCGACGAGCTCGACGCGGTCGCCGCGTACCCGGACCCGACCGCTGCGCGGGACGCCCTGGCCGCCCGGCACGGGCTGCGACGCGAGCAGGTGCTGCCGACGAGCGGCGGTGCCGAGGCCTTCACGCTGCTCGCCCGGGCGCTGCGCCCGCTCGACGCAGTCGTCGTGCACCCGCAGTTCACCGAGCCCGAGGCGGCGCTGCGCGCTGCCGGGCACGAGGTACGGCGGGTCCTGCTGCGGGCTGATGAGGGCTTCGCGCTGACACCGGACGCGCTCGCCGAGATCGGCGACGCGGACCTCGTCGTCGTCGGCAACCCCACGAACCCGACGGGCGTGCTCCATCCCGCCGACGTGCTGCGCTCGCTGGCGCGGCCCGGGCGGGTGCTGCTCGTCGACGAGGCCTTCGTCGACGCGGTCCCGCACGAGGCCGAGACGCTGCTCACCGGCGACCTCGACGGGGTGCTCGTCGTGCGCTCGTTGACGAAGACCTGGGCCGTCGCCGGGGTGCGCGCCGGGTACCTCGCGGGCGACCCCGAGCTCGTCGCCGCGCTCGCCGCGCACCAGCCGCACTGGTCGGTCGGCTCGCTCGCCCTGCGGGTGATGACCGAGACCGCGACCCCGCGGGCGCTCGCCGAGGCCGGCCGCGCCGCGCAGGAGACGGCGGTCTGGCGTCGTCACCTCCTCGACGGGCTGCACGCCCTCGGCGTGCCGACGGCGGGGGCCGACGCCCCCTTCGTCCTGGCCCAGGTGGGCACCGGTGTGCACGCCGCCCTGCGCGACGCCGGCTGGGCCGTGCGTCGCGGTGACACCTTCCCCGGGCTGGACCCCACCTGGGTGCGGGTCGCCGTGCGCGACCCGCTGACCGTCGACGGCCTGCTGCGCGAGCTGGGCCACCTGCTGCACCGGAGGACCGCATGACGACGACCCCCACGACGACGACCGGACGGGTGCTGCTCGTCGGCGGCGGGCCCGGCGACCCCGGCCTGCTGACGATCGCCGGTCGTGACGCCCTCGCGGTCGCCGACGTCGTCGTCACCGACCGGCTCGCCCCGCTCGCGGCGATCGTCGAGCACGCCCCGCAGGCCGAGGTGATCCACGTCGGCAAGATCCCGCGCGGCGACTTCACCCCGCAGGAGCGGATCAACGAGCTGCTCGTCGAGCACGCGCTCGCGGGGCGGACGGTCGTGCGGCTCAAGGGCGGCGACGGCTACCTCTTCGGCCGCGGCGGCGAGGAGTGGCAGGCCTGCGCCGTCGCCGGGGTGCCGGTCGAGGTCGTGCCGGGCGTGTCCTCCGCCTTCGCCGTCCCGGCCCTCGCCGGGATCCCGGTGACGCACCGCGGGCTCTCGCAGGGGGTCGTCGTCGTCTCGGGGCACGTCGCCCCCGAGGACCCGCGCAGCGAGGTCGACTGGGCGGCGCTCGCGACCTCGCGGCTGACGATCGTCGTCCTCATGGGCGTCGCGACGCTCGGGTCGATCGCCCGGGCGCTCGTGGCGGCCGGCATGCCGGCCGACACCCCCGCGGCGTGCGTCGCCGACGGCGCGAGCCCGCAGCAGCGCAGCGTGCGCGCCCCGCTGTCGGGCATCGCGGCCGCGGCCGACGAGGGAGACTTCGCCCCTCCGGCGATCACCGTCATCGGCGACGTCGTCGCCGCTCTCGACCCGGTCGCACCGGCGGGCACGTGAGCCTCGACGCCGGGCTGCGGCTGGCGGTCGGGACCTTCACACGGATCCCCAGCGGCGAGGTCTCGACCTCCCCCGCCGCGGCCCGTTCCGCCCTGCTCCTCGCCCCCCTGGCCGTCCTCCCGCTCGCGGCGCTCGCCGGGCTCGTCGGCGCCGCCGTCGAGATCGGGCTGCCCCCGCTCGTCGCGGCCGGGCTGGTCCTCGGCCTGCTCGCCCACGGGTCGCGCGGCATGCACCTCGACGGCCTCGCCGACACCGTCGACGGGCTCGGCGCGGGGTGGGACCGCGAGCGCGCGCTCGCCGTGATGCGCACCGGCGACGTCGGGCCGATGGGCGTCGTCGCGCTCGTCGTCGTCCTCCTCGTCCAGGCCGCGTCCGTCGCCCACCTGCTCGCGCACGGCTGGCGCGGCGCGCTCGTCGTCGCCGCGCTCGTCGTCGCCTCGCGCGCGACCTGCGCCCGGATGTGCACGACCGGCACGACCGCGGCACCCGCCTCGAGCCTGGGCCGGGTCTTCGTCGGCACGGTCACCCCAGCCGCGTCCGGGCTGCTCCTCGCGGCCGTCGCCGTCGTCGTCGTCCTCGCCGCGCTCCCCCTGGCCGCGTCGACCGGCGAGCTCCCCGCGGTCCTCGCAGGCGCCGCCCTCGCCGTGCTCGTCGCGAGCCAGCTCGCCGTCGTCCTGCGCGAGCGTGCCGCTCGCACCTTCGGCGGGGTCGGCGGCGACGTGCTCGGCGCCGGGGTCGAGGTCGCCCTCACCGCCTCGCTCGTCGTCATGACGGTGGCGTCATGAGCGCCCGCGTGCTCGTCACCGGTGGCGTGCGCTCCGGCAAGTCCCGTCACGCCGAGTCCCTCCTCCTGCCCCCGCACCTCGACGACCGGGCCCCGGTCACCTATCTCGCGTGCGGCCCGCAGCGCGACGACCCCGACTGGGCCGCGCGGGTGCAGGCGCACCGAGATCGCCGGCCGGCCACGTGGACGACGCTCGAGAGCACCGACGCCGCCGCCGCGCTCACCGCGGCGACCGGACCGGTGCTCCTCGACTGCCTCGGCACGTGGCTCACGGCCCAGCTCGACGAGATCGACGCGTGGGAGAGCCCGCAGGAGCAGTGGGAGGCCGAGCTCGACGCGCGCGTCGACGCCCTCGACGCGGCCTGGCGCTCGGCCCCGCACGTCGTCGCGGTGACCAACGAGGTGGGTTGGGGCGTCGTCCCGGCCTACCGCTCCGGACGCGTCTTCGCCGACCGGCTCGGCATGCTCGGCCAACGGCTCGCCCGCAGCGCCACCCGCGTCGACCTCGTCGTCCTCGGGCAGGTCCTGACGATCAAGGACGAGCCGTGACGCGGGTCGACCCGGTCGCCCTCGGTCTCGTCCTCGGCTGGGCCGCGGACCAGGTGCTCGGCGACCCGCGACGCGGGCACCCCGTCGCGCTGCTCGGCTCGTGGGCCGGCGCCGTCGAGCGCCGCACCTACCGCGACGCCCGGCCCGCCGGGGTCCTCACCGAGGTCGTCGTGCTCGCCCCCGTGCTCGTCCTCGGGGCGGCCGCCGGCCGTCTGCCCGCCCCGGCACGGTGCGCCGCGACGGCGGCCCTCGTCTGGACCGCCCTCGGCGGCACGAGCCTCGGGCGAGAGGGCACCGCCGTGCACGACCTGCTCGTGGGCGACGACCTGCCCGGGGCCCGCACCCGGGTGCGCAACCTCGTCGGGCGCGCGACCCAGGACCTCACCGCCGACGAGGTCGCCCGGGCTGCGCTGGAGTCCGTCGCCGAGAACTCCTCCGACGCCGTCGTCGGCACGCTCGTCTGGGGAGCGCTCCTCGGCCCGGTCGGCGTCGTCCTGCACCGCGGGGCGAACACCCTCGACGCGATGCACGGCCACCGCAGCCCGCGCTACCACCGCTTCGGCTGGGCGGCGGCCCGCACCGACGACGTCCTGGGCTGGCTGCCCGCGCGGGTGACCGTCCTCGCGACGGCGCTGGCGGCACCCGCCCGGGCGGGGCAGGTGCTCGCCGTCGCGCGGCGCGACGGCCGCGCGCACCCCAGCCCGAACGCCGGTCCGGTCGAGGCGGGCTTCGCGGCCGCGCTCGGCGTGCGCCTCGGCGGGCGCAACGTCTACGAGGGCGCCGTCGAGGACCGGGGCGTCCTCGGGTCGGGGCCCCGCCCCACCGCGGCCGACCTGCCCCGCGCGGTGACGCTCGCCCGACGGGTCGGGGTCGTCGCGCTCGTCCTCGCCGCCGGCGCGCGCCAGGTGCTCAGCGCCCGGAGGTGACCTGCTCGACCCACCGGGTCGCCTGCTCCGCGTCGACCGCCTCGATCACCCCGTCGGCCCGCCGCGGGCGGGCGACGACGACGACCGGGACCCCCACCCGGCGGGCGGCCTCGAGCTTGGCCTGCGTGTAGCGGCCGCCCGAGTCCTTCGTCAGCAGCACGCCCACCGCGTGGTCGCGCAGGAGCGCCTCCTCGGCGGCGACCTCGAAGGGTCCCCGCGAGCGCAGCACGGTCCAGGTCTGCGGCAGCGGCTCCTCCGGCGGCTCGACGAGCCGCACGAGCACCTCGCGGCGCGCCCACGGGCCGACGTGGTGGTGCAGGGTCTGCCGCCCGGTCGTGACGAAGGGGGTTCCCCCGGCCCGGTCCGCCGCCTCGCGGGCGGCCTCGTGGCTCTCAACCCAGGTCCACGTCGCCGCGTCCGGGTGGTCCGCCCAGCCGGGGCGGGCCAGCCGCAGCAGCGGCAGCCCCACGGCGTCGCAGGCCGCCGCCGCGTGCGCACCCATCGTCGCGGCGAAGGGGTGGGTGGCGTCGACAACCGCGCTCACGTCGTGCTCCCGCAGCCACCGGACGAGGCCGTCGGCCCCGCCGAAGCCGCCGACGCGCACGGGCCCGACGGGCAGGCGGGGCTGCGAGACCCGGCCGGCGAGCGAGGAGGTGAGGGGCACCCCCTTCGCGTCGAGACGGGCCGCGAGGTCCCTCGCCTCGGCGGTGCCGCCGAGGACGAGCACGTGCGTCATGGCGGGCTCAGCCCTCGAGCCAGCCGTCGACGACGGCGAGGATGTCGACGAGCTCGTGGACGGTCGCGTCGGGCTCGACGTCGACGGCGACCTGCTGGTCGAGCGGGATGTCGCTGTGGGGCACCCAGATGGCGCGCATGCCGAGCTCCTGCGGCCCGAGGACGTCCTCGAAGAGCCGGTCGCCGACGTAGACGGTGCTCGTCGCGTCGACGCCGAGCGCCTGGCAGATCGCGGCGAAGGCCCCCTCGTGGGGCTTGGTCACGCCGATCTCGCTGGAGTAGACGTCGGCGTCGAGCAGGTCGAGCACGCCGTCGCGGGCGAAGACGTCGCGGTGGTAGACGCGGCTCCAGATGGTGTTCGACAGCACGCCGACCTTGAGCCCGCGGGCGCGCAGGCCCTCCCACAGCGGCCGGACCTGCGGGTCGGTGATCGTGTGCGGCTCCCAGAAGCGGCGGTAGGCCGCCAGCGCCAGGTGGTGACGGTCGTGGCGGGGGTCGACCCCGGCCCGGCGCAGCACCTCGTCGAGGCTCGCGCTGCGCTGGTCGCCGCGCGTGCCCTGCCAGGCCTCGTGCTCGGCGGCGAGGATCCGCTCGGCGAGCTCGTGGGCCCGGGCGAGATCGGCCTCGGGCACCTGGGCGGAGTCCACGGGGATGCCGTGGACCTCTCGGGCGAAGACCCGCCACTGCTCGCCGAGGTCGATGGCGTGCCAGGGCGTGAGGGTGCCTCCCCAGTCGAAGACGACCGCCCGGACCGGGCCCGGCGCGGGCCGGCTCGGCGCGACCCGCAGCGGCGTCTCCTCACGGCTCACGACGACCGCACCTCCGCGAGGAGCGCGCTCACGGCCTCGTCGACGGGGACCTCGCGCCGGTCGCCGGTGCGCCGGTCCTTGATCTCGACGACGCCGTCGGCCAGGCCCTTGCCGACGACGAGAATCGTCGGCACGCCGATGAGCTCGGCGTCCTTGAACTTCACGCCGGGGCTGACGCGCCCAGCACGGTCGTCGTAGACGACCTGCAGCCCGTGACGCTCGAGCTCCTCGGACAGCTCGGCGGCCTTGACGAAGATCTCGTCGCTCTTGCCGGCGGCGACGACGTGGACGTCGAAGGGGGCGACGGAGCGCGGCCAGACCAGGCCCCGCTCGTCGTGGTTGTCCTCGGCGATGACGCCGACGGCGCGGGTGACCCCGATGCCGTAGGAGCCCATGTGCACCGTGACGAGCTTGCCGTTCTCGTCGAGGACCTTGAGGCCGAGCGCCTCGGCGTACTTCTGGCCGAGCTGGAAGATGTGGCCCATCTCGATGCCGCGGGCCAGCGTCAGCGGGCGGCCGTTCGGGCCGAGGTCGCCCTCGCGGATCGCCGCGGCCTGGATCGTCCCGTCGGCGGTGAAGTCACGCCCGTGCACGAGGTCGATGACGTGCTTGCCGTGCTCGTCGGCGCCGGTCACCCAGGCCGAGCCCACCGCGATCGAGGGGTCGAGGAGGTAGCGGATGCCGCGCTCCTCGCCGAGGGCGCCGGGGCCGATGTACCCCTTCGCCAGGTGCGGGTGCGCGGCGAAGTCGCGCTCCTCGAAGGCCTCGACGGCGGCCGGGGCGACCTTGGCCTCGAGACGCTTCGGGTCGACCTCGCGGTCGCCGGGGACGCCGATGGCGAGCGGCTCGCGGCGGCCGTCGGGGTGCTCCTCGTCGGCAGGGTGTACGAGCATGACGATGACGTTCTTCAGCGTGTCCGCCGCGGTCCACGCGCGCCCGTCGGTGCGCGGGTGGTCCCGGTTGAGCGCGGCGACGAGCGTGTCGATCGTCGGGGTGTCGGGGGTGTCCTCGACGTGGGCGGGACCGGCGGTCACCTCGACCGGCTCGGCCTGCGGCACGGTGACGGCCTCGACGTTGGCGGCGTAGCCCTCGCCGTCGCGCACGAAGGTGTCCTCGCCGCCCTCGTTGACCGCGAGGAACTCCTCGCTCGCCGAGCCCCCCATCGCGCCGGAGTCGGCGTGCACGACGACGTACTCGAAGCCGAGGCGGTCGAAGATCTTCACGTACGCGTCGCGGTGGGCGTCGTAGGACTTGCTCAGACCCGCCTCGTCGACGTCGAAGGAGTAGCTGTCCTTCATGACGAACTCGCGCCCGCGCAGCACGCCAGCGCGCGGCCGGGCCTCGTCGCGGTACTTCGTCTGGATCTGGTAGAGCGAGACGGGCAGGTCCTTGTAGGACGTGTAGAGGTCCTTGACCGCGAGGGTGAACATCTCCTCGTGGGTCGGGCCGAGGAGCATGTCGACGCCCTTGCGGTCCTGGAGGCGGAAGAGGTTGGGTCCGTACTCCGTCCACCGGTTCGTCGCCTCGTAGGGCTCCTTGGGCAGCAGCGCGGGGAAGCTCAGCTCCTGGCCGCCCATCGCGTCCATCTCCTCGCGCACGATGCCCTCGACCTTGCGCAGGACCCGCAGCCCGAGCGGCAGCCAGCTGTAGACGCCGGGCGCGGCGCGTCGGACGTAGCCGGCCCGCACGAGCAGCTTGTGCCCCGGCAGCTCGGCGTCCGCCGGGTCCTCGCGGAGGGTGCGGAGGAAGAGGGAGGACATGCGCATGACCACGGTGGTTGGCTCCTGGCAGCTGGGGGTGGGGCAGACGTGCCCGGGCAGGATATCGGTGGTCGGCGGACCGCCCGTCGAGGCGGCCCGGTCGCGAAGGGGGTGAGCCCGCCCCGGGCTGCGAGGCTGGGCCGATGAGCACCCAGCAGTCGACAGGCACCGACGAGGGACGCCGACGCCACTACGGCGTCTTCTACGGGATCGACCCCCTGCCCGGGGCGGACGAGCCGGGCGCGCGCCCGCTGCTCGCCGTCCTCGGCAACTGCCAGGCCGAGTCCCTGCGCATCACGACGACGACCACCGCCGACGGCACGAGCCCCGTCGACTCCGTGCGGGTGCCGCCGGTGCACGAGCTCGAGGCGTCGGACATCCCCCACCTGCACCGTCTGCTCCCCCACCTCGACGTCCTCGCCGCGCAGCCGGTCCGCGACGACTACCGAGGCCTGCCGCTCGGCACGAGCCAGGTCCGGGCCCACCTGTGCGAGGACGCCCGGCTCGTCCCGCTGCCGGTGCTGCGCGACCCCAGCGCCTATCCCTTCCAGGCACTCGTGCGCGGCGCGGCCGGCGACCCGCCGGTCGTGCCGTACCACGACCTGCGCACCCTGGCGCAGGCCGCGGGCCTCACCGGGGGCCCGCAGACCCTCGCGGCCGACGAGCTCGCCGAGGCCTATCGCACGATCGCCCGCGAGGGACTCGCCGAGCTCGCGCGCCGGCAGTCCGTCTCGGGCACCCTGCGCGCCGACGACGTCGTCGCCGAGACGCTCGGCGAGGGGTGGACGATCAACCACCCGGGCAACACCGTGCTCGTCGCGCTCGGCGAGCGCCTGCGCGAGGCGATCGGGCTGCCCGCCCCGGGCGCGGACCCCGGCCGGGTCCTCCTGCGCTCGGTGCGCACCCCCCTTCGCGAGGACGTCGTCGAGGCCCTCGACCTGCCCCACGAGCCGCGGGCGGACTGGCTCGTCGGCGGCGAGGTCGTCGCCGACGACGAGGTCCGCGAGACCCAGGCGCGCTGGTACGCCGAGCACCCCGAGATGGTGAGCGCCGGCGTCGAGCGGCACGGCGAGCGGATGCGCCTGCTCGGCTGGCGCTGAGGCCGCGGCCGCTCGCGGGCGGCCGTGCCACGATCGGCGCATGGACGAGCGACCGGTCACCACCCTCGAGCAGCTCACCGATCTCATCGGCGAGCCCCTCCCCCGGGTCCGCGACAAGGTCCGCACCCACCTCACCGACGTCGACCGCCGGTGGCTGGCCGCCACCCCCTTCGTCGTCGTCGCGACCTCGGCCGCCGACGGGAGCGTCGACGCCTCGCCGAAGGGAGACCCCGCCGGCTCCCTCGTCCACGTCCTCGACGAGCGGACCGTCGCGATCGCCGAGCGACCGGGCAACCGTCGGGTCGACGGCTACCGCAACGTCCTCACCAACCCGCACGTCGGCCTGCTGTGCGTCATCCCCGGTCGCGGCGACACGCTGCGGGTCGGCGGCCGGGCACGCCTCGTCGCGGACGCGCCGTGGTTCGACGACCTCGTCGTGCGCGGTCACCGTCCGGTGCTCGCGCTCGTCGTCGAGATCGAGGAGGTCTTCCACCACTGCGCGAAGGCCTTCCTGCGCAGCGGGCTGTGGGACCCGCAGACCTGGCAGCCGGACGCGGTGGAGTCGCGCGCCGAGATCGCGCACGCGCTCGAGCGACCGGAGGACAGCGTCGAGGAGCTGCGCGAGTACTACGGCGAGGGGTACGCGCAGCAGCTCTACTGACCGGGCGCCGGCCGGCCCGTGACGACCTCGCCCTCCTCGGGCACGCGGGGACCTCCCGGGAGCCGGAAGGCCAGCGGCACGCCCCGCGCGTGCTCCCAGTCGGTGGTGTCACTGACCTGCAGGTGGACGTGCGGCTCGGTGCTGTTGCCCGAGCTCCCGCACTCGCCGAGGACGTCCCCGGGGCGTACGCGGTCGCCGACGGCGACCCGTGGCGAGCCGCGCCACAGGTGGGCGAGGACGACGACCGGGCCGCCCGGGGCGATCTCGAGGACGACGTGGTTGCCGGCGAGCGCGGCGTGACCCCGGCGGGCGCGGCTCGCCTGGGTGAGGGCGTAGCCGAGCAGGGCGAAGGGGGACCGCCTCGCCTCGTGGTCGGGCTCGCCGTCGTGGACGAGCAGGACCGTGCCGGCGACGGGGGCGAGGAGCTCGGCGCCGAAGCCGACGAAGCCCTCGGGGGCCTCGGTGGCGATCGCGCTGCGCCACGACCGCGGGGCGCTGCGGCCGTGCTCGTCGACGGCGACGAAGTCGATGGCGTGGCTCGTGCCGTAGAGGGTCGTGCCGTGGCTGGGCACGCGGCGGGCCGGGCTCATCTCGGTGCGCCAGCGTCCGCGGAAGGGCAGGTCGAGGACGACGGGGCCGGTCACGCCGTCCCCGTCCACGTCAGCCCTCGTCGAGCGCGGCGACGAGGGCGGGCAGGGCGGTCGCGGCACCGGCGCGCACGTGGTGGTGGCACAGGTCGGAGACGTCGCTGGGCTGCGGGTTGACCTCGACGACGACGGCGCCCTGGCCGAGGGCCATCGCGGGCAGACCCGCGGCCGGGTAGACCAGGCCGCTCGTGCCGACGACGAGGACGACGTCTCCCCCGTCGAGCCGCTCGACGGCGCCGACCGCTGCGTCCCACGCGTCGCGCGGCATCTCCTCGCCGAACCACACGACCCCGGGTCGGACGTCGCCGCCGCACGCGGGGCACGTCGGCGGGTCGAGCCTCTCGACCGGCTCGTCGGGCACGGCGAGCTCGCCCTGCCACGGGGTCGCGCAGTCGCGGCAGCGGAAGGACAGGAGGGACCCGTGGACGTGCGAGAGGACGCGAGAGCCGGCGCGCTCGTGGAGGTCGTCGACGTTCTGCGTGACGACCTCGACATCACGCAGGCGGGCGAGGTCGGCGACCGCCCGGTGACCCGCATGGGGCTCGACCCGGCGCAGCAGGGCGGCCCGCCATGCGTACCAGGCCCACACGAAGGGAGGGTCGTCGTCCCAGGCCTCCTGGGTCGCCAGGGAGGAGGGGTCGAAGCGCTCCCAGAGCCCGCTCTGCGCGTCGCGGAAGGTCGGCACGCCGGACTCGGCGCTCATGCCGGCGCCGGAGAGCACGAGGACCCGGCGGGCAGCGCGGAGGGCGTCGACGACGGCGGGGTCGGCGGACGAGGCGGGCTCCCCCACGTCGGCGCTCATCGCCGCGGTGCGCTGCGGGCGGCCCGCAGCGCAGCGCGCACGAGCGGGAGCTGGAGGGGCAGCCGGGCCAGGGTGCCGGCGAAGGCGGCCCGGGAGCCGGTCGTGCGGCGTCGGCGGGCGCGCCGGCCGTGGTCGAGGCTCATCTGGACGTTGGCGGGCAGGACAGCGACGAGCAGGACCGCGCTCGCCAGACCGGCGACGCGACGGGTGCGCGGCACGAGCAGGCCTGCGCCGCAGAGGATCTCGAGGACGCCGGAGACGTAGACGAGCTCGCGCCGGTGGCCCCGCAGCGGGGCGGGGACGATCGACTCGAAGACCTGGGGGCGCACGAGGTGCACGACTCCGGAGGTGATGAGCAGACCGGCCAGGCCGGTGGTCGACAGGTCGCGACGGGGCACGGGCTCTCCTAGAGGATCTGGCGCAGGTTGGCGCGAGAGAGGTCGAGCAGCTCGTCGCCGCGGCCGGACATCACGGTGCGCAGGGCGTAGAGGGTGAAGCCCTTGACCTGCTCGGCGGAGATGGCCGGGGGGATCGTCAGCTCCTGGCGCTCGGTGACGACGTCGACGAGGGCGGGTCCGTCGTGGGCGAAGGCCTCGCGCAGCGCGCCCTCGAGGTCCTCGGATCGCTCGACCCGCCAGCCGCGGATGCCGACCGCCTCGGCGACCTTCGAGAAGTCGGGGTTGTCCAGACCGGTGCCGAAGTCGGGCAGCCCGGCGGCCTTCATCTCGAGCTCGACGAAGTTCAGCGAGCTGTTGTTGAGGACGACGACCTTGATCGGCAGGTCGTGCTGGCGCACGGTGAGCAGCTCGCCCATGAGCATGGCCAGCCCGCCGTCCCCGCTGAGGGTGACGACCTGGCGGTCGGGGTAGGCGCTCTGCGCGCCGATCGCGTGCGGCACGGCGTTGGCCATCGACCCGTGGACGAAGGAGCCGATGACGCGTCGGTCGCCGCGGCAGCTGAGGTAGCGCGCGGCGTAGACGACCGGCGAGCCGACGTCGGGGATGAAGACGGCGTCGTCGGCGGCGATCTCGTCGACCAGCCGGGCGAGGTACTGCGGGTGGATCGCCTGGCGCCGCTTCGACGGCACGGCGAGGTCGTCGAGCCGCTCGCGGGTGCGGCGGTAGTGCTTCACCGAGTCCTCGAGGTGGTCGCGGTCCTTCGCCCGCGTGAGGAGCGGGAGCAGCTCGCGCACGGTGTCGCGGACGTCGCCGACGAGCCCGACCTCGAGGGGCACGCGCTTGCCGAGCTGCTCTCCCCGCACGTCGACCTGGACGACCTTCGCGTGCTCGGGGAAGAACTGGCGGTAGGGGAAGTCGGTGCCGAGCATGAGGATCGTGTCGGCCCGCTCCATCGCGCGGTAGCCGGAGGCGAAGCCGAGCAGACCGGTGAGACCGACGTCGAAGGGGTTGTCCCCCTCGACGTGCTGCTTGCCGCGCAGGGAGTGCACGACCGGGGCGCCGAGGGTGTCGGCGAGCTGGAGGACCTCGGCCTTCGCGCCCTCCGCGCCGACGCCCACGAGCAGGGTCGTGCGCCGGGAGCGGCTCAGCAGGTCGGCTGCCCGCTGCAGCTGCTCGACGTCGGGGACGACGCGGGCGCGGGCGCGCTCGACGACGGTGACCCGGGTGTCCTGGGCCTCGAGCTGGGCGACGTCACCGGGGATGACGAGCACGGCGACCCCGCGCTGCTGGATCGCCGCGCGCATCGCGGTCTCGAGCATCCGCGGCATCTGCGAGGCGTCGGAGACCATCTCGCAGTAGACGCTGCACTCCTGGAAGAGGTTCTGCGGGTGCGTCTCCTGGAAGTAGCCGCTGCCGATCTCCGAGCTCGGGATCTGCGCCGCGATGGCGAGCACGGGCACACGCGAGCGCTGGGCGTCGAAGAGGCCGTTGATGAGGTGGAGGTTCCCAGGGCCGCAGCTGCCGAAGCAGACGGAGAGCTCACCGGTGAGCTCGGCGTCGGCCGCGGCGGCGAAGGCCGCGGACTCCTCGTGCCGCACGAGCTGCCAGGCGATGCTGCCGTCCCGGCGCATCGCCTCGGTGAAGCCGTTGAGCGAGTCGCCGGGGACCCCGTACGCGCGGGTCACCCCGTTGGCCCTCAGGGTGGCGATGACGGTGTCCGCGATGGTGGCCATGCGGGCTCTCCCTTCGGTCGGACGTGCTGTCCTCGCCACGCTAGACCCCTGCCCGACCCGACCCGGCGGGCGGGGCCCCTCGTAGGGTGAGCGCGACACCACCGAGGACGAGGAGACCCCGTGCGCGCCGTGTACGCCGAGAGCATCACCCCCGACGACCCCCTGGCCGGCCTCGTCGTCGGCGAGCGCCCCGAGCCCGAGGTGCCCGACGGCTGGGCCCGGGTCAGCGTCCGGGCGGCGGCGCTCAACCACCACGACCTGTGGTCGCTGCGCGGGGTCGGTCTCGGGCAGGACAAGCTGCCGATGGTCCTCGGGTGCGACGCCGCGGGCGTCGACGAGGACGGCCGCGAGGTGATCGTCCACGCGGTGATCTCCGACCCGTCGTGGACCGGCGACGAGACGATGGACCCGCGCCGCTCGCTGCTCAGCGAGCGCCACCAGGGCACCGTCGTCGTGCCCCGGCGCAACCTCCTGCCCAAGCCCGCCGACCTCACCTTCGAGGAGGCTGCCTGCCTGCCGACCGCGTGGCTCACCGCCTACCGGATGCTCTTCACCCGTGGCGAGCTGCGCCCCGGTCAGAGCGTGCTCGTCCAGGGCGTGGGGGGCGGCGTCGCCACCGCGCTCGTCGTGCTCGGCCACGCGGCCGGGCTGCGGGTACTCGCGACCTCGCGCGACGAGGCGAAGCGGGCCCGCGCGCTCGAGCTCGGCGCCGACGCGGTCTTCGAGAGCGGTGAGCGTCTGCCGGAGAAGGTCGACGCGGTGATGGAGACGGTGGGCCGCGCGACGTGGAGCCACTCGATCCGCTCCCTTCGCCCCGGCGGGACGCTCGTCGTCTCCGGGACGACGAGCGGGCCGCAGCTCGACGACGCGGAGCTCACCCGGATCTTCTTCCTCCAGCTGCGGGTCGTCGGCTCGACGATGGGCACCCTGCAGGAGCTGCGCGATCTCACCGCCCTGCTCGCCGTGAGCGGCGCACGGCCGGTGATCCACGACGTCGTGCCGGTCGAGCGGGCGCGTGACGCCTTCGCCGAGATGGAGCGCGGCGACATGGTCGGCAAGCTCGTGCTCACCTTCTGAGGCCCTCTGGCAGGTCGAGGTGCGACGGGGCGCCGCCCTGAGGTGCGACCCAGCGCCGCCCTGAGGTGCGACGCAGGAGCCTCGAAGGGGGCTCGTGGCCCCACCCCCTGCAACCCCTCAGAAGAGGATCGTCGCGAAGGCCCCGATCCGCTCCATGCCGATGCGCTCGTAAGTGGCGATCGCCGGCGCGTTGTAGTCGTTGACGTAGAGCGTCACCCACGGGGCGTGGTGGGCGAGCGTCATCTCGACGACGCTGGCCATCATCGGGGCCGCGAGGCCCTGGCCGCGCAGGTGCGGGGCGAGCCACACGCCCTGGATCTGCGCGCAGCCGAGCGCCACCGACCCGACGTCGGCCTTGAAGATCACCGCGCCGTCCTCGACGACGACGTAGGTGCGGTTCTTGCGCAGCAGCGTGCGCAGGGTGTCGGCGTAGTACGTCGAGGAGCCCTGGTAGGGCGGGTAGCCGATCTCCTCGGTGAACATGTGCTCGGCCGCCGGGAGGACGAGGTCGGTCTCCTCGACCAGGCCCGGGCGCACGCGGGGGTCGAGCTCGACGCCCCGGCTCGACGGGGTGTCCCGCATGCCCATGAGCGGCTGCTGCCCGCGCACCGAGCGGGGCCGCCCGAAGCTCTCGCCGACCTCGTCCCACATCGCCATGACCTCGTCGTGAGGGCCGAGGAAGGAGGCGCAGCGCCGTCGCACCTTGCGCACGCGGTCGGCGAAGGCGGCGCGGCTGTCGGCGTGGGTGGACACGGGCACGACGTTGGCGATGGTCCACACCATCGAGGTGAGGGCCTCGTCCTCGAAGTACCCCGAGACGGCCGTGCTGCCGAGCCCGAGCGCACCGTCGAGGATCCGGCTGGCGACGTAGACGTTCGCCGCGGGGTCCTGGGCGCACAGCTCGAGGGCGGCCTCACGATCATCTGTCGTCAGGAGCCTCACGGGCGAGCGGGTGCGCAGCACGCGCTCAGCGTAGGTCAGCCGACGGTGACGGTGGGGGTGCCCGCGCCGTCCTCCTCGTCGACGGGCTCGCCGATCTCCTCGGCGATGCGCATGGCCTCCTCGATGAGGGTCTCGACGATCTTGCTCTCGGGCACGGTCTTGATGACCTCGCCCTTGACGAAGATCTGGCCCTTGCCGTTGCCGGAGGCGACGCCGAGGTCGGCCTCGCGGGCCTCGCCCGGGCCGTTGACGACGCAGCCCATGACGGCGACGCGGAGGGGGACGGTCATCCCCTCGAGCCCGGCGGTGACCTCGTCGGCGAGCTTGTAGACGTCGACCTGGGCGCGGCCGCAGCTGGGGCAGGAGACGATCTCGAGCTTGCGCGGGCGCAGGCCGAGGGACTGGAGGATCGAGATGCCGACCTTGACCTCCTCGACCGGCGGGGCCGACAGCGAGACGCGGATCGTGTCACCGATGCCGCGCGAGAGCAGGGCGCCGAAGGCGGTGGCCGACTTGATCGTGCCCTGGAAGGCGGGGCCGGCCTCGGTGACGCCGAGGTGGAGCGGCCAGTCGCCGCGCTCGGCGAGCAGCTCGTAGGCGCGCACCATCGTCACGGGGTCGTTGTGCTTGACCGAGATCTTGAAGTCGTGGAAGTCGTGCTCCTCGAACAGGCCCGCCTCCCACACGGCGGACTCGACGAGCGCCTCGGGGGTGGCCTTGCCGTAGCGCTCGAGCAGGCGCTTGTCGAGGCTGCCGGCGTTGACGCCGATCCGGATCGAGGTGCCGTGGTCCTTCGCGGCCTTGGCGATCTCGCCGACCTGGTCGTCGAACTGGCGGATGTTGCCGGGGTTGACCCGCACCGCCGCGCACCCCGCCTCGATCGCCTGGAAGACGTACTTCGGCTGGAAGTGGATGTCGGCGATGACCGGGATCTGGCTGTGCTGGGCGATCTCGGCGAGCGCGTCGGCGTCGTCCTGGCTCGGGCAGGCGACGCGCACGATGTCGCAGCCGGCCGCGGTGAGCTCGGCGATCTGCTGGAGGGTGGAGTTGACGTCGGAGGTGAGCGTCGTCGTCATCGACTGCACCGAGATCGGCGACTCGCTGCCGACCCCGACCGACCCGACCTTGATCTGCCGGGTGGGGCGACGGGGGGCGATCACGGGCGCGGGGGCCTTCGGCATGCCGAGGGAGACAGTCATACCCTCATTATCCCCCTTCCGCTGGGAGTGGTCTGGGCACTCCCCCACCCCGGTGCCACCCCCTTCGCCCGCCCCCCTCCGCAACCGCGGCCCCCGCCCCACCCTCTGAGACCCCCACCTACCCCTCCGTAAGTGGGGTGATCACCCCACGTACGGAGGGGTAGGTGGGGGTCTGGACGGGGGCGAAGGGGGATCCACAGGCCCGGTCCACGACGGCCCGTCGTCCACCGGTCGCGCCCGGTGACGGCCGAGCGGTCCCTCGCAGACGAGCCTGCGGCCATGACACGAGCACCCGAGACCACCACACCCGACGGCCTGACGACAGACGCCCGGACATATCTCGCTGCCCAGGACGGGCTCATCACCCGAGCGCAGGCCCTGAGCTCCGGTGTCACCAAGGAGACGATCAGGTGGCGGGCCGGGCGGCACTGGAGGGTGGTGCTCCCCCGCACCTACCTCGTCGGACGAGAGTCGCCGAGCGAGCGACAACGTCTCGTCGCTGCCCTGCTGTGGGCTGGTCCGAGGGCCTACCTCACCGGGGATGCGGCCGCCCGGCTCCATGGGATGGGTCTGCCCGCCCCTCCGGTGCTCGAGATGCTCACCCCGTGGCCCGGCAAGAGCCGCCACAACGGCTTCGCCTCCGTGCGTCGCACCCTCCTCGACGACGTGGCGATCTGCACGAGGGGTCCGATCCGATACGCGTCCCCCGCCCGGTCGGCGGTCGACGCGGCGCTGCGACGCAGGTCGTCACGAGAACGGACGGCCGTGCTCGTCGAGGCCGTCCAGCGGGGGCTGGCCTCGGTCGAGGAGCTGCACGAGTGGACCTGCCGGCTGCGCGACCGAGACGGGGCACAGCTCGTCGAGGCGCTCGACCACGCGGCGACCGGTGCGTGGTCGGCCCCGGAGGCCGAGCTCGTCGACCTCGTGCTCACCTCGTCGGTGCTGCCCGAGCCGTGGACCAACCCGCCGCTGCGCGATGCCACCGGCGCCGCGCTGCTCACGCCGGACCTGTGGTTCGACGACGTGGGCATGGCCGTGCTCGTCCACTCCTTCCAGTACCACTCGCAGGGCGAGGACTGGGTGACGACGGTGGAGCGCGACGGCGACCTGACCCGCCTGGGTGTCGTCGTCGTCGGGGTCACGCCCACCGGCCTGCGACGAGACGGTGCGGGGACCCTGCGTCGGCTCGAGGAGACCTACGCGGTCGCCGCCCGCCGCCCTCGCCCTGACCTCCGCGCCACGAGGCGCCCCACCCGCTGAGGCCCCCGCCTACCCCTCCGTGAGTGGGGTGATCACCCCATTTACGGAGGGGTAGGTGGGGGTGTCGACGGCGTGGAGTCGAGGACGCGGCGCTGCCGACGGCGCGGCCCGTCGGTCACACCCATGCCGGCCCGCGCGCCTCGCCGGGCAGGCAAGGGCCGAAGGGGGTCAGAGGAGCTTGATCGGCTTGACGATGTCGGCGTAGACGAGCAGGACCGTCATGGCGATGAAGGTCAGGGCGACGCCGTAGGCCAGGGGCAGGGCCTTCGCGACGTCGACCGGGCCGGGGTCGGGCAGGCCGCGGACGCGGGCCCAGCCCTTCTTCACGCCCTCCCACAGCGCGCCGGCGACGTGGCCGCCGTCGAGCGGGAGGAGCGGGATGAGGTTGAAGGCGAAGAGCATGAGGTTGAGCGAGCCGATGAGGCTGATGATCATCATGAGCTTCTCGACCGGGGTGCCGAACTCGTCCGAGCTCGCCACCTCGCCGGCGACCCGGCCGACGCCGACGACCGACATCGGGCTCTCGGGGTCGCGCTCCTCGCTGCCGAAGGCCGCCTGGTAGACCCCGACGAGCTTCTGCGGGATCTTCGCGACGGCGGAGAAGGTCGTCACGAGCATGTCGCCGAAGAGCGCGGGCACCTCGGTCACGGGCTGCTTGACGCGCACGGGGGTGCCGCTCGCGCCGAGGAAGCCGGCCTGCTCGAGGACGGGCTCCCCCTTCGCGTCCTCGACGACCCGGCCGTCGTCGCCGATCTTCGGCTGGTCGAGGACGATCGGGGTCGCGGTGACGGTCTCGTCGCGTCCCCCGCGGTCGACGGCGATGCGCATCTCGCGGTCGCCGTTGGCGCGGATCTGCGCGCGCACCTCGTCCCACGTCGTCACGGCCTGGCCGTTGATCGCGGTGATCGTGTCGCCGGGGCGCAGACCCGCCTCGTTGGCCGGGGCCGTGGGCATGTCGGGCGTGCACTCCTGCGCGGTGCTCTGCCCGGCCTTGGTGAGGTCGACGCACTCGCTGACGGAGGAGAGCCTCGGCGAGGTCTGCACCGTGCCGTAGAGCGTGAAGATGCCGCCGAAGATGACGAAGGCGATGAGGAGGTTCATCATCGGCCCGCCGAGCATGACGGTGATCTTCTTCGGCACCGAGAGCTTGTAGAAGAGCCGGTCCTCGTCGCCGGGTCGCACCTCCTCGAAGGACTGCGCGCGCGCCTCGTCGGCGAGCTGGCTGAAGCGGCCCGTGCTCGACGTGCGGATCGTGCCCGGCTCGTCACCCGCGCGCGGCGGGAACATGCCGATCATCCGGATGTAGCCGCCGAGCGGGATCGCCTTGACGCCGTACTCGGTCTCTCCGCGCCGTCGCGAGAAGACCGTCGGGCCGAAGCCGACCATGTACTGCGGGACGCGCACGCCGAAGCGCTTGGCGGGCACGAGGTGCCCGATCTCGTGCAGCGCGATCGACAGCGCGATGCCGACGAAGACGAGCACGACCCCTGCGAGGAAGAGCATGGTCGCCATCGTCTCATCCCCTCACGACAGCCGCAGCGACCTCGCGCGCCCAGCGGTCCGCGGCGAGCACCCCGTCGAGGCTGTGGGCGTCGAAGTCGCCCCCGTCGTGGCGCCCGACGACCTCGGCGACGGTGTCGACGATCCCGACGAAAGGCAGCGCCCCGTCGTGGAAGGCGTCGACGGCCACCTCGTTGGCCGCGTTGTAGACGGCCGGGTACGTGCCACCGGCGGTGCCGACCTGTCGGGCGAGCTCTACCGCGGGGAAGGCGACGTCGTCGATCGGCGCGAAGTCCCAGCTCTGCACCTGGGTCCAGTCGCACGGCACGTCGACGTCGGGCAGGCGATCCGGCCACGACAGCCCGAGCGCGATCGGCACGAGCATCCGCGGCGGGCCCATCTGCGCGATCGTCGACCCGTCGTGGAACTCGACCATCGAGTGGATCTGCTGCTGCGGGTGCACGACGGTGGCGATCCGCTCGAAGGGGATGTCGAAGAGCAGGTGGGCCTCGATGACCTCGAGCCCCTTGTTGACCAGGGTCGCCGAGTTCGTCGTGATGACACGGCCCATGGCGAAGTTGGGGTGGGCCAGTGCCTCCTGCGGCGTCACCTCGGCGAGCTGCTCACGCGTGCGGCCGCGGAAGGGACCGCCGCTCGCGGTGACGACGAGCCGCCGCACCTCCGAGGACCGCCCGCCCCGCAGGCACTGCGCGATGGCCGAGTGCTCGGAGTCGACGGGGACGACCTGATCGGGCCCGGCGAGGTCGCGCACGAGCGGGCCGCCGATGATGAGCGACTCCTTGTTCGCCAGCGCGAGCGTCGTGCCCGCCCGCAGGGCGGCGAGCGTCGGCCGCAGCCCGATCGCGCCGGTGATGCCGTTGAGCACGACGTCGGCCTCGCGCCCGGCGACCTCGGTCGAGGCGTCCTCGCCGACGAGCACCTCCGGGGCGTACCCGGTGACGCCCGCGGCGTCCGCGGCGGACCGCACGGCCGCCCGCAGGTCCTCCGTCGAGCCCGTCGCCGCCGCGACGAGTGGCGCCCGGTGCGCGACGGCCTGCTCTGCGAGCAGGCCGACGTTCGACCCGCCCGCCAGCGCCCCGACCTCGAAGCGCTCGGCGTTCGCGGAGATGACGTCGAGCCCCTGGGTGCCGATGGAGCCCGTCGACCCCAGGAGGGTGACGCGGGTGCGGGTCATGCCGCACCCCCTTCGCCACGCGAGGTGCGGATCTCGTCACGCCGAGCCAGCCGGTGGCGTCGTCTGATCTGCGCCTCGCGGAAGCGGCGGTGCTCCTCCTCGGTCTCGACGCTCAGCTCGGGCACCGGACGGGTCTGCCCGTCGGCGTCGACGGCGACCATGACGAGGTAGGCCGAGGCGACGTGCACGCGCGGCGCGACGCTGTCCCAGCGGTCGGCCTCGGCGCGCACCCCGACCTCCATCGAGCTGCGCCCCGCCCAGTTGATCTGGGCGCTCACGTGCAGGACGTCCCCGACCCGCACCGGGGTGAGGAAGGTCATCTCGTCCATCCCGGCGGTCACCGCCGGCCCCTGCGCGAAGCGGTTGGCCACGACGCCGGCGCAGTCGTCGACCATCTTCATGATGTTGCCGCCGTGGATCGTGCCGAGGAGGTTGGCCTCCGTCGCGTTCATCACGTGGCTGAGGGTGACCTGGGTCGAGGTGGGGGTCGTCACGCCCCCATGATCCCCCACCGCGCCGGTCAGCCCGCGCGGGCGATCTCGACGGCCACCGTCAGCTGCTCGGCGTCGTGCTCGAGGTCGCCGAGGACGCCCAGCAGCGCCTGGTCCTCGAGCACGTCGGACCCGGGGGTGGGTCGCCACAGCAGGGTCCACGACCCGTGGTGACGTGTCGCGACGTCCATGAGGCTGTCGTAGAGCGCGTCGAGGTTGCGCCCGAAGTGCTCGGGCAGGTCGAAGGACGCGGCGAAGGCGTCGTACGCGGTCTCGCGGTCGGACCCGCCGTCGACGACGTGGACGTGCACGTGGTGGTGCATCGCCTCGACGAGCAGGGCGTCGACGGCCTCGGGCCGCAGCCGGATCACGAATCCACCTCGACCTGGCGGAAGCTCGCGTAGTGGTCGGCCGTGTAGTACGTGTCGCCCTCGTCACCGACGACGAGCCGGCGCGCCCCGCGGTCGCTCTCGCCGGGCGTCGGCACCGTGTACTCGGCGTAGTACCCGCGGTCGCGGATCGGCAGGATCCGCTCGCGGTTGCCGAAGGTCACCCCGTCGCGGTCGTACGGGAAGGGCCCGCCGGCCGCGACCAGCGCGAGAGTGCGGCGCCCCTCGGGCGGCAGCGAGGAGGCGGGGACCGTCGACAGCCCCGAGTCCGGCGTCGCCGCCGCGGCGGGCCGCGCGGAGGACGAGCGCGAAGGGGTCGACGACCGCGAGGCGGGCGGCGACGGCTGCGCGGAGGTGGACGACGTCGGCGAGGACGACGGGGCGCCGGCCGGCTCCCCGTCGTCGCCGCCGCCGATCGTCAGCCAGGCGGCGAGGAGGAGCAGGAGCACCCCGGCGACCACCTGCAGCCGCTGCCGCCAGGTCGTGCTCACGCGCGTGCCGTCGAGGGTGCCATGGGGAGATTGTGCAGCCCCGTGGCACCCGCGGCGGGCCTACAGGGCGATGCCGATGTACTTCGTCTCGAGGTACTCCTCGATGCCCTCGAATCCCCCTTCGCGCCCGTAGCCCGAGTGCTTGACCCCGCCGAAGGGGGCGGAGGGGTTGGAGACGACGCCCTGGTTGACCCCGACCATGCCGAAGTCGAGGGCCTCGGCGACGCGGATCATCCGCGAGGCGTCCCGGGTGTAGACGTAGCCGACGAGCCCGTACTCGGTGCCGTTGGCGATGCGCACGGCCTCGTCCTCGCTGCTGAAGGTCGTGATCGGCGCGACCGGGCCGAAGATCTCCTCGCGCATGACGCGCGAGCCCGCGGCGACGTCGGTGAGCACGGTCGGCGGGTAGAACCAGCCCTCGCCCTGCGGCACCTCGCCGCCGGTGAGCACGGTGGCACCGCCCTCGACGGCCTCGTCGACGAGCGCGGCGACCCCGTCGCGGGCCTTGCTCGTGATGAGCGGGCCGACCTGGACGCCGTCCTTGGTGCCCTGGCCGACGGTGAGCCCGCCCATCCGCTCGGCGAACTTCGTGGAGAACTCCTGCGCGACGTCCTCGTGGACGAGGAAGCGGTTGGCGGCGGTGCACGCCTCGCCGATGTTGCGCATCTTGGCCTGCATCGCGCCCTCGACCGCGGCGTCGACGTCGGCGTCCTCGAAGACGACGAAGGGGGCGTTGCCGCCGAGCTCCATCGACAGGCGCAGCAGCTGCTCGGAGGACTGCTCGACGAGCTTCTGCCCGACCCCGGTCGAGCCGGTGAAGGTCAGCTTGCGCAGGCGCGGGTCACGGATGATCGGCTCGCTCACCTCGCCCGAGCTGCTCGTCGTCACGACGTTGAGCACGCCGGCGGGCAGGCCGACCTCCTCGAGGGTCTTCGCGAGCGCGAGCATCGTCAGCGGGGTCTCGTGCGCCGGCTTGACGACCATCGTGCAGCCGGCGGCGATGGCGGGGCCGATCTTGCGCGTGCCCATGGCGAGGGGGAAGTTCCAGGGCGTGATCATGAAGGTCGGGCCGACGGGCTGCTTCGTCGTGAGCAGCCGGGTGCCGCCGCTCGGGGCCACGGCGTAGCGGCCGTGGATGCGCACGGCCTCCTCGGCGAACCAGCGAAAGAACTCGTTGCCGTAGGTGACCTCGCCGCGGGCCTCGGCGAGCGGCTTGCCCATCTCGAGGGTCATGAGCATCGCGAAGGTCTCGGAGCGCTCGCGCACGAGCTCGAAGGCGCTGCGCAGGATCTCCGAGCGGGTGCGCGGCTCGGTCGCCGCCCACTCGGCCTGCGCGGCGACGGCGGCGTCGAGCGCGGCGGCCCCGTCGGCGGCGGTGCCGTCGGCCACCTGGGTGAGGGTCTGCCCCGTCGCCGGGTCGTCGACGGCGAAGGTGGCCCCGCCAGTCGCGTCGCGCCACTCCCCCCCGATGAAGAGCTGGGTGGGGGCGAGCTCGAGAGCGGACTGCTGGGTCACGTCGGCCATGAGCGTCACGCTACAACCGCCGCGGGGGTCTGCGGCGTGCACCCGAAGGGAGGGGGCGGCTCCCCCGTCGAGGCGCTCCCGCGGGTGCGACCGTGGAGACGTCCCCACCCCCGACATCCCAGGAGAGACGTCATGTCCGACCAGCTGGACCTGGACAACCCCGTCGAGCGCCACCCGACGATCTCGCCGCCGGAGCAGGACCAGGACTTCCCCGGCTCCGACGTCGGTCTCGAGCCCGGCGCCGACATCGGCCTGAGCAGCTATCGCGGCACCGGTCGTTTGCAGGGGCGCAAGGCCCTCGTCACCGGAGCCGACTCCGGCATCGGCGCGGCGGTCGCCGTCGCCTTCGCCCGTGAGGGCGCCGACGTCGCCCTGGCCTACCTGCCCGACGAGGAGGAGGACGCCGACCGCGTCGCCCGCGTCGTCGAGGAGGAGGGCGGCACCCTCGTGCGCATCCCCGGCGACGTCCGGGACCGCGCCTACTGCGACGACCTCGTCGCGAAGGCCGTCGAGGGCCTCGGCGGTCTCGACGTCCTCGTCGTCAACGCCGGCAAGCAGGTCGCCTGCGAGGACATCACCGAGCTCACCGACGAGCAGCTCGACGGCACGCTGAAGACCAACCTCTACGCGATGGTGTGGATCTGCCGGGCCGCGGTCCCCCACCTGCAGCCGGGCAGCTCGATCATCATGTCGAGCTCGATCCAGGCCTACCAGCCGAGCGCGCACCTCGTGGACTACGCGATGACCAAGGCGGGCATGAACACCTTCGCGAAGGGGTTGTCGCAGCAGCTGGCGCCGAAGGGGATCCGCGTCAACGCGGTCGCCCCGGGCCCGGTCTGGACGCCCCTGCAGGTCGTCGACGGCCAGCCCAAGGAGGCTCTGCCCGAGTTCGGCCAGGACACCCCGCTCGGGCGGGCCGGTCAGCCGGTCGAGCTCGCCCCGGCGTACGTTTTCCTCGCCTCGGCCGAGTCGAGCTTCGTCGTCGGCGAGACCCTCAACGTCAACGGCGGCCAGCCGACCCCGTGACCTGATCGGGCGGGTCGAGCAGCGCGACGAGGTCGTCGGCGCTGACCCCCGCGGTGAGCGGGTCGTCGTCGACGACCCGGGCGACGAGGTCGCGCTTGCGGTCCTGGAGCGCGACGACCTTGTCCTCGATGGTGTCGGCCGAGACCATCCGGTAGACGACGACCGGCCGCTCCTGCCCGATGCGGTGCGCCCGGTCGATCGCCTGCGACTCGGCCGCGGGGTTCCACCACGGGTCGAGCACGAAGACGTAGTCGGCCTCGGTGAGGGTGAGACCGACCCCGCCGGCCTTGAGGCTGATGAGGAAGACCGGGTCGTCACCGCGCCGGAAGTCCTCGACGACCCGTTGCCGGTCCGCGGTCGCGCCGTCGAGGTAGCCGTAGCCGATGCCCTCGCGGCGCAGCCGGTCGCCGACGAGGGCGAGGAACGAGGTGAACTGGCTGAAGACGAGCGCCCGGTGGCCCTCCTGGCCGATCTCGAGCAGGTGCTCCACGAGCACCTCGATCTTCGCCGAGTCGGCACCGGGCGGCTCGGAGCTCTCGGTGTCGTCCGCGACGAGCCGCGGGTCGAGCGCGAGCTGACGCAGCCGGGTGAGCGAGGCGAGGATCGCGACCCGGTTGGCCTCCGGGTCCTCGAGGAGGCCGAGCATGCGCTGCCGCTCGCGCTGGAGCTGCCGGTCGTACGTGCGCCGGTGGGCAGGTGCGAGGACGACGGGCAGGACCTGCACCGTCTTCGGCGGCAGGTCGAGCGCGACCTCGTCCTTCGTGCGCCGGAGCATGAGCGGGCGCACCCGCCGGCGCAGCGTCGCCAGTCTCTCGTGGTCGCCGCGCTCGATCGGCCGCCGCCACTGCGCGGCGAAGCGGTCCGGCCGTGGGTAGAGGCCCGGCGCCGCGAGCGAGAGGAGAGCCCAGAGGTCCATGAGGGAGTTCTCGACGGGTGTGCCGGTGACCGCGAAGGTCACCCGGCGGGGCAGCGCGCGGATCGCGCGGTAGGTCTTGGACTGGTGGTTCTTCACCGAGTGCGCCTCGTCGAGGACGAGCGCCGACCACCGCACGCCCGCGAAGCGCTCGGAGTCGATCCGCGCCACGGCGTAGGAGGTGACGACGACATCGGCCTGAGCCGCCGCGTCGGCCAGCGCCTCCGCGGACTTCGCGCTGGTCCGGGGGCGGGCGAGCACGCGGAGCCCGGGCGCGAAGCGCTGCGCCTCACCCACCCAGGTGCCGAGCACCGAGGTCGGGGCGATGACGAGCACGGGGTCGTCGAGCTCGCCCCGCTCCTGGGCGCGGCCGATGGTCGCGAGGACCTGCATCGTCTTGCCCAGCCCCATGTCGTCGGCGAGGATCCCACCCAGCCCGGCGTCCCACAGCGCGCTGAGCCACTGGTAGCCGTCCTGCTGGTAGGGGCGCAGGGTCGCGGCGAGCTGGTCCGGCGGCGCGGGGGCCGGGTCGATCTGCACGCTGCGCAGCGTCTCCACCTGGCGGGCCCACTGCGCGCTCTGCCGGTCGACGACCCCGAGCTCGACGAGCTCGTCGAAGTAGCCGACGTCGAAGCGGCTGAGCCGGACCTGCCCGCTGCTCGGGTCGCGCATCTCCTGCGCCTCCGCGAGCAGCTCGCGCAGCCGCTCCAGCTCGGGGCGGTCGAGCCGGAACCACGTCCCGCTCGGCAGGAGCATGAGCGGCTCACCACGGCTCAGCGCGTCGAGCAGCTCGCCCACCGGCACGAGCTCGTCGTCGATGCGGACCTCGACGTGGAGGTCGAACCAGTCGGTCCCCTCGGCCCCGTCGACGCTCACGTGCACGAGCGGTCCGCCCTCGGCCTCGCGGTGCTCCGGGATCTCGGTGATCCGCTCGACCCGGACGAGCTCGTCCTCCCCGAGCCGGGGCAGGACCTGCTCGGTGAGGGTCACGGCGTCGGCGCCGGTGTACCGCGAGCGCGGCGGCAACCATGTCGCCGGCCCCCGGATCCCGCGGGCCCGGACGTCCGGCAGCTCGGTGAGCACGGCGACCCGGCCGATGAGCTCGCGCACCTCGGTGCGGTGCGGCGGGGGCGGCAGCGGGACGAAGGGGGAGGCCGCCTCCTCGTCCGATCCGGGCAGGGCGCCGTCGGGCAGGACCTCCTCGGTCCCCCACTCGAGCGTGACGACCCCAGGACCGGACGAGGCGACGCGCGCCACGAGCCGGGTCCACGGGATCAGGTCGACGTCGAGCGCGTCGTCGGGCGAGGTGACCCGGGCGTGCCGGCGCAGGACCGGCAGGTAGCGCCGCACGAGATCTGCGACCTCACCCGGGTGGACCGTCGCAGCGGGCATGCCGAGCAGGCTTACGAGCTCGGCCGAGGTGCCGAGCGGGCGCACCTGCGTCTCTTGCGGTGTCTCGACGACGAGCGTGTGCGGCGGAGAGCCGACGAGGGTCACCGCGTCCAGCGCGACATCGGGGAACCCGTCGAGGTGCACCGACATCCGCAGACCGCCGCGCTCCGCACCGGTGAGGGCGACGACGACGTCGACCGCCTCCGGGTCCAGGCGCACCCCCTTCGCCCCGCCCGGGAGGACGTCGACACCCGCGTCGAGCGCCCGGGAGACCCACTGCCAGCCCGCCGGGCCGAGACCCGCGAGGTCGACGACCGCACGGTCGCGGTACGCGTAGTGCGACTCGCGCTGGTCCAGGGCGAGGAGCTCGAGGGCGAGCTCGGCGTGCTCGGGGCGCACCATGGGCGACGGGTCGCGCCCGTAGTAGCCGCCGCGGCCCCGGGCGAGGGTGTCCCACCCGAGGTTGCGCACGGGCCGTCCGGTGCGACCCATGCGCGAGCTGCGCAGCTCGACCCGGGCGGTGGCCTCCTGACCCCATCGGGCCGGCTGCCGCACGACGTCGACGAGCACGACGAGACCGGGCAGCTCGCGCGTGGCGGCGCGCTGGTCCGCGCGCTCGAGGTCCACCGCCGCGATGCTCTCGAGCAGACGCCGCCAGTCCGGTGGGCCCGTCGGCCCGGCGGCGCGGGAGTGGACCTCGCGCAGGTAGAGGAGCACGGCGGCGGCGTGCTTGCATGCGTGCTGGACCGGGCAGCTGCAGCGGCAGGACAGCTCCACCGGCGTCTCGCCGACCTCGCTGTGCCGGGTGATGAGCACCTGGTAGGGACGGGCCCGGCTGCCCTGGACCTCCGCGAGCACGAGCGAGGCCCCGCTCGCCGCGCTGACGCCGAGGATCGCCCCGTCGTGGGCGTACGGCGCGGCCCGCTCGAGGGTGCCCCGGTCGAAGAGCCCGACGAGATCGCCGTCGCGCAGGTCGGTCACCCACCTCGTCCCGCTCGTCGCCGTCCCGTCCATGTGCAGGACGCTACCGACTTCGTCCGACACCCCCCGTCGCCGATCCACAACGGCGCTACGTCCGGTGCGATGCCCGGCTTGCAAGAAGATCTGTGCGTTTGAGACGCTGAGACAGTTAGATCTTCCTGCCGGACCTGCCGGCGCCCACCCGAGACCGACAGGGGTGCTCCCATGCGCGACTTCGCCACCGTCCTCTTCGACCAGGCCCACTCGAGCGCCTGGTCCATCGACCGCGCCCGGGCCGCCCGGATGAACCCGGCCAACCCCGCGGACGCCTCGCTGGCGCTGGCCGTCGACGCCCTCGCCGAGCGCGGTCTGAGCGTGCGCGAGCACCGCACCGGCGAGCTCGTCGGCGCTGCGCTCGAGGGTGTCGACGTCCTCGTCGTCGCCCACCCGGCCGACGCCGCCTCCGAGCGGGTCGCCGGCGACCTGCCCCCGGTCTACTCCCCCGCCGAGATCGCCGCGATCGCCGAGCACGTGCGCACCGGCGGCGGTCTCGTCGTGCTCGCGGAGTGCGACCACCGCGCGCACGGCAACAACCTCGACGACGTGCTCTCCCCCTTCGGGCTCTCGATCACCTCGACCCTCGTCCACGAGAGCGCGACCTCGGGCCGGCGCCACCTCGGCAACGCGACGTGGGTCCTGCCCGAGCTGGCGGTCGGGCACAACGGCGGGCAGGGTGTGCTCGCCGGTGTCGGCGAGGTGTGCTTCTACCGCTCCGGCGCGGTCGACGTCTCGGCCGCCCCGTCCGCCCACGTCATCGCCAGCTCGAGCGCCAGCGCCCACCCCGCGCAGGCCCCGCTGGCCGTCACCGTCGAGCACGGGGCCGGCCGCGTCGTCGTGCTCGCCGACTCCGACCTCGTCGGCGACGACTCGATCGCCGACCTCGACCACCGCCGGCTGTGGACCAACCTCGTCACCTGGGCGGCAGTCCCCCGCTCGGCCCACCTCGGCGAGGACGCGCCGCAGGACGCCGCGGCCGAGCGCACCGTCGACACCGCCGAGTGGGCGAGCCTGAAGGCGGCGGTCGAGGAGCTGCGCCTGCTGCAGGGCAAGGACGGCAGCATCGACCGCGAGACCCACGACGAGACCGACCTGGCTCGCGCGGGCGAGCTCGTCGCCTCGATCCGGGCCGACGTCGCCGCGATCGCGCCGCGCTTCCCGCACGACGCCGAGTACCTTGCCGCGCTCGACACCGACCTCGCCCGCTGGGTCGAGGAGGGCTTCGTCGTGCCCGACTTCCTCGACAGCCTCGTGCTCTTCCACCCCGAGCAGCACCGGGTCGACGGCACCGAGCACCTCGTGCTCTTCCCGATGTACACGCAGAACGGCAACCTCGACCGGGTCTTCGAGGCCGTGCTGCTCGACGTCGTGTGGCCGCAGTGGCTCGCCGACGTCGAGGCGCAGCAGCCCAACCCCGCCTTCCTGCCTGTGACCTTCACCGACTTCACCCCCGGCTACGACACGAACTCCGCGGTCCTCTTCCCCGAGACGGTCGCCGTGCGCGAGGTGCCGACCTTCACGTGGGGTGCGATCTTCTGCGACCGCGAGGCCGCACGCTTCCGCGCCGTGACGTCCGCCGCCGCGCAGACCCTCGGGCTGCAGCTGCCGCCGGAGGGCGAGCAGCTCGTCGCGAGCCAGTCGCTCGCGCAGTCGACCTTCGCCATGTGGGACCTCGTGCACGACCGCACGCACAGCCACGGCGACCTCCCCTTCGACCCCTTCATGATCAAGCAGCGGATGCCCTTCTGGATGTACGCGCTCGAGGAGCTGCGCTGCGACCTCAACACCTTCCGCGTCGCGGTGCAGATGGACGAGCAGGGCCACCCGTACGCCCGGCCGGTGCAGCTGGCGATCCTCTTCGACCGCCTCTTCCGCTTCCCGATCACCGGTGACCGGGTGCGCAACTACGACGGTCTCGGCGGCCAGCTGCTCTTCGCCTGGCTGCACAAGCGCGGCGTCCTGCGCTGGACCGACAACACGCTGTCCTTCGACTGGGCCGCGGTGCCCGAGGCGGTCGTCGCGCTGTCCGACGCCGTCGAGGAGCTCTACCGCTCCGGCATCGACCGCAGCCGGGTCGGCCACTGGCGCGCGGCCTACGAGCTCGTCGCCGGCTACGTCGCGCCGCACCCGGGGTCGACCTGGGCGAAGGGGATGAGCGACCCGGCCGCGCTGCCGCTCGACGGCCCGCCGAAGGGCCTGACCGACCTCGTGCAGCCCGACGAGTTCCCGCTCAACGTCTTCTACGAGGCGCTGCGCAAGAAGCTCGCGCCCGTCATCGAGGCGAGCAGGGGCGTGACCGGCACGTCCGCGACCGGTGCGAGGATTGCCGCGTGACGACGACGACCCCTTCGCAGCTCAGCGCCCTGCACGACGACACGGTCCGCGGCTTCGCCAGCGACAACTACGCCGGCATCCACCCCGAGGTGCTCCAGGCCCTCGCGACCGTCAACGGCGGCCACCAGGTGGCCTACGGCGAGGACGTCTACACCGAGCGGCTGCGCGAGGTCATGCGCGGGCACCTCGGCGAGCAGGTCGAGACCTTCCCGGTCTTCAACGGCACCGGCGCCAACGTCGTCGCGCTCCAGGCGGCGACCGACCGCTGGGAGTCGGTGATCTGCACGAGCAACGCGCACATCCACGTCGACGAGTGCGCCGCCCCCGAGCGGATGGGCGGGATCAAGCTGCACGCCGTGCCCACCGGCGACGGCAAGCTGACGCCCGAGCTGGTCGACACCGTGCCCGCGCGCGTCGGTGACGAGCACTGGCCGCAGGTGCGGGTCGTCTCGATCACGAACTCCACCGAGATCGGCACGGTCTACACCCCCGACGAGATCCGCGCCCTCGCCGACCACGTGCACGAACGCGGTCTCGTCCTGCACCTCGACGGCTCGCGGATCTCCAACGCCGCCGCGGCCCTCGGCGTCTCGCTGCGCGAGCTCGTCGCCGACACCGGTGTCGACCTGCTGAGCCTGGGCGGGACGAAGGCCGGGGCGCTCGCCGCCGAGGCCGTCGTCGTCCTCTCGCCCGACAAGGTCCGTGGCATGCCGTACCTGCGCAAGCAGTCGATGCAGCTCGCGAGCAAGATGCGCTTCGTCTCCGCGCAGCTGCTCGCGCTGTACGAGGGCGACCTGTGGCTGCGCGGTGCCGGTCACGCGAACGCCATGGCCGCCCGCCTCCAGGAGGCCGTGCGTGACGTCGACGGGGTGCGCCTGGCGACCCCCGCCGAGGCCAACGCCGTCTTCCCGATGCTCGACCCCGCGGTGGCGGACCGCCTCGCAGCCCGCTTCCGCTTCTACCCCTGGGACGAGTCGCGCGACCAGTACCGCTGGATGTGCAGCTGGGACACGACCGAGGCCGACGTCGACGCCTTCGTCGCCGCCCTCCGTGAGGAGCTCGCCCGCCCCTGACCCCGCGAGGTATGGAGATGCGCCCGTCGATCCCCCGGGATCCGGGCGCATCGCCATACCTCGGCGAAGGGAGGCCGAGACCACGACCCCTGGCTAGTCGAGGTGCGAGCGCCAGCGCCTTTCGCTGGTCGAGGTGCGAGCGCCAGCGCCTTTCGCTGGTCGAGGTGCGAGCGCCAGCGAGCCTCGAGACCACCGGACCCCCTTCGTTGCTCGAGGCTCGCCCGCCCCTGACCCGCCGAGGTATGGAGATGCGCCCGTCGATCCCCCGGGATCCGGGCGCATCGCCATACCTCGGCGAAGGGGGGCCGAGACCACCACCCCGCGCGGTTTCGAGGCTCAGGCCCTGGCGGGCCTTCGCACCTCAACCACCAACCGTCCCCATCCCCGTCACCGGGCCTGCGTCACCGCGCCATCCCGGTCTCGACGTCGGCCTCGGCGAAGTCCATCTCCGGGGGCGGGCGGCGGAAACCGCGGGTGAGCCAGGCGAGGTAGGCGATGCCGACGGCGAGCCAGATCAGGCCCAGCCGCAGCGACTGACCGCTGAGCGAGGTCCACAGCCACACCGACATCGCGAAGCCGACGAGCGGCATGACGAGGTAGCGCACGAGATCGGCCCCGGCACGCCGGCCCTCGTCGACGACGTAGTGCTTGACCACCGCGAGGTTGACGGTCGAGAAGGCCGCGAGCGCGCCGAAGCTCACGACCGACGCGAGCAGGTCGAGGCTGATGATCGTCGCGAGCAGCGAGATCACCGAGACGAGCACGATCGCGACGACCGGGGTGCGCCACCGTCGCGACAGCAGCGCGAGCGGGCGGGGCAGCACCCCGTCGCGGCCCATGACGTACATGATCCGGGTGACCGAGGCCTGCGAGGTGAGCGCGCTGCCGATGCAGCCCGCCACGTACGCGGCGGTGAAGAAGGTGCCCAGCCACGACCCGCTGACCGCCGCCATGACGTCGAGCGTCGCCGAGTCCGGGTCGGCGAAGGTCGTCGCGGGCGCGGCGAGCTGCGCCACCGACGACAGCAGCACGAACATCACGCCGCCGGCGACGGTGACGAGCAGGATCGCCCGGGGGATGTCCCGCCGCGGGTCGCGCGCCTCCTCCGCCATCGTCGACACCGCGTCGAAGCCGAGGAAGCTCAGGCACAGGATCGCCGCCCCCGCGAGGACCGGCCCGATCCCCTCGACCGAGCCGTCGCCGACGAAGGGGTTGACGACCGTCTCGACACCACCGGCGGCCCGCAGCGCGAGAGCGACGAAGACGACGATGAAGACGGCCTGCACGGCGATGATGATCGAGCTTGCCCGCGCGATGCTCGTGATGCCGACGACGTTGAGCACGGTGACGAGCGCGATCGCGAGCACCACCCACACCCACAGCGGGACGGCGGGGAACTGCGCCTCCATGTAGATGCCGATGACGAGGTAGTTGATCATCGGCAGGAAGAGGTAGTCGAGCATGAGCGACCACCCGGTGAGGAAGCCCGCGTGGCTGCCGAAGGTGCGCTGCGAGTACGTGTACGCCGACCCCGCCACGGGGAAGGCGCGCACCATCCGCGCGTAGCTGAAGGCGGTGAAGATCATCGCGAAGGTGGTCACGCAGTACGCGAGCGCGACCCGCCCTCCGGTCTCCTGCGTGACGATGCCGTACGTCGTGAAGACGGTGAGCGGCACGAGGTAGGCCAGCCCGAAGAGGACGAGCGAGGGCAGCCCGAGGGCACGGCGCAGGGTGACGTCCTGCCGGCTCGCGGGCGTGGGTCGAGGGGTCGTGCTCATCTCGGGGCTCCTGCCTCGTCGGTGGCTGGGGAGGGATGGACGGCTCGGCCGGCCAGCCAGGTCCGTCGGACCCGGATGCCGTCGATGTCACGCGGCGAAGGGAGGTCTCGCGGGTCGGCGGTGAGCTCGACGAGATCGGCGACCGGCCCGCCGTCGACGCACCCGGGGTCGAGACAGCCCGCGTCGCGGCGCGCCTGGTGGGCGCTGCCGAGGGTGTAGGCGATGAGCGCCGCCTCGACCGGCAGGCGCTGCTCGGGCACCCACCCGCCCTCCGGCACGCGGTCCTGCGTCTGCCGCGAGCACGCGACCGCCATCCCCTCGAGCGGGTCCGCGGAGCTCACCGGCCAGTCCGACCCGAAGCTCAGCGGCGCACCGAGTGCGTGCAGGTCGGCCAGGCAGTACTGCTCGTCGACCCGCGGCTGACCGAGCCGCGGCACGGTGAGCACCGTCATGAGGTCGTCGAGCTGGGCCCACAGCGGCTCGGCGTTGGCGATGACGCCGAGCTCGGCGAAGCGAGCACGGTCGGCCGGGTCGACGAGCTGCACATGGGCGACGACGGCACGTCGGTCACGCGGACCGTTGGCGGCCTCGGCGGCTCCGACCGCGTCGAGCGCGGCCCGCACGGCCCGGTCGCCGATCGCGTGGATGTGCGGCTGCAGCCCGTGCGCGTCCACCGCGGTGACGGCCTCGGCGAGCTGCTCGGGCGGCCAGACCATCATCCCGTCGACCGGGCACCCGCACGCGGCGTGCTCCTCCGGGCGGCTGCCGTCGAGCAACGTGGCGTAGGGCTCGAGCAGCGCGGCCGTGGCGTTCTCGACGACCCCGTCGGCGAAGAACTTCACCGACTCGGCCCGCAGGTGCGGGTGGCCCAGCGCCCGCACCTGCTCGCGCATCGCGAGGATCTCCTCGAGCTGGTCGGGCCAGCGCCGCGGGTCGGCGTGCAGCGCGAGGTCGAAGCGCACGGGCAGCCGGTCCTCACGGGCGGCGCGCAGCCAGGCCGGCAGCTCGGCCGGGGTGACCCATGCGTCCTGCACCCAGGTGACGCCGAGGGCCGCGTAGGCGCGACCGGCCCGCTCCACCGAGCGGACCATCGTCTCGACGTCCCACTCGCCGAGCACGTCGGTGACGAGGTCGACGGCGCCCCACTCGCGCAGGGTGCCCAGCGGCAAGCCGTCGGGCCGTCGCGCGATCTCGCCGAGCGGCGGGTCGGGGGTCTGCGCGGTGATGCCGCAGCGCTCGAGGGTCGCCGTGCTCACCCAGACCGTGTGGTAGTCCCAGGCCCGCAGGACGACCGGCCGGCCGGGGGCGGCCTCGTCGAGCCAGCGCGCGTCGAAGAGCCCCCCGTCGACGAGGCTCGCGTCGTAGGACGCGCCGCGGATGACGTCGAGGTCGGGGTGGGCCGCGGCGTACCGCGCGACCTCGGCGACGATCTCCTCGACGCTCGTGCACTCCCGGATCGCGGGCCCCTCGGACTCGAGCCCGCCGAAGAGCGGGTGGGCGTGGCCGTCGCCGAAGGCGGGCAGCAGCAGGGTCGGGACCTCGTGCTCGACGGCCCCGATCTCGCTCGCGCGCTCGCGCGCCCGGTCCCCCGTCGCGACGACCCGCCCGTCGTCGACGAGCAGGGCGTCGAGGTCGCCGGTGCACGCCGACCAGATGCGTCCGGTGAAGAGGGTGGTCTGGCTCATCGCTCGCCTCCGGCGTCGTAGATCTCGGGCCTGCGGTCGGCGAGGTAGGTCGCCCCGTCCGGCGGGTTCGCGGCCCGCAGCGGCAGGTCGACGACGAGGAGCTCCTCGCCGTCGGGGCCTCCGCGGGCGAGGACGGCGCCGTCCGGCCCGACGACGACGCTCGCCCCGACGTAGCGGGTCTCGCCTTCGCTCCCGCAGTGGTTGGCGTAGACGACGGGCGTCGCGTTCTCGATCGCCCGTGAGCGCACCACGACGTCGTTGACCGCGACGTAGGGCTCCATGTTGGCCGTCGGCACGAGCACGGCGCGTGCCCCGGCGAGCGCCGCCGCTCGCACCGCCTCGGGGAACTCCACGTCGTAGCAGACCATCGTCGCGACCGGCACCCCGTCGACCGACCCAGGGCGAAGGGGTGGTCGCCGGCCTCGACCCGGGTCGCGTCGAGACCGCCGAAGAGGTGCGCCTTGTCGTGGACGACGACCCCGTCGGCGGAGGCGACGACCCCGCTGTTGCGCCACGTCCCCCCGGGGTCGACGCGCAGGACGCCCGCGACGACCGCGACCCCGGTCGAGCGAGCGACCTCGGCGACTGCGTCGACGGCGCCGTCGACGTCCTCCGGCTCGAGGACCCCCACGTCGTACCCGGTGAGCATGGCCTCGGGGGCGACGACCACCCGCGCGCCCTGCTCCGCGGCTGACGTCGCCGCGGCGCGCAGGCGGGCGAGGTTCGCCGCCGGGTCGCGGGGCTCGGGGTGGCACTGCCAGACCGCGACCCGCAGGGTCTCGGGGGGCGGCACGGTGGTCTCGGGGCTCAGGCCCTGGCGGGCCCTCGCACCTCGACCGGCGACGGGGCTCTCGCTCATCGCGCCACCGCGCTCATCGCTCCTCCATCCCCCAGGCCGAGCCGTACCCGGCCGGCGCGGGGGCGGCGAGGAGGTCGAGGAAGGGGCGGGCGGGGAAGGCCTCAGGGCCGAGGACGCCGGTGCCGGACCACTCCCCCTTCGCGAGGAGCTCGAGGGCGACGACGGGGTTGATCGCGGTCTGCCACACGACGCACTGGGCGTCGAAGTCGCGCATCGAGTCGGCGTTGTCGACGACGTGGTAGAGGTAGACCGCGCGCGGCTGCCCGTCCCTGCCGGTGCCGGTGACGGACAGCCCGGCGCACGTCTTGCCCTCCATCCGCGGGCCGATGCTCGCGGGGTCGGGCAGCACGGCGGCGACGACGTCGCGGGGGCTGACCTGCACCCCCTTGACGTCCACGGGCAGCGTCGAGTCGAGCCCGAGCGCGTGCAGCTGGCGCAGCATGGCGATCATCTCCGCGCCGAGCCCGTACTTGAAGGTCACCCGCTGCGCGTCGACCCACCGCGGCATGAGGAGCACCTCCTCGTGCTCGACGTGCACGCACTCGACCGGGCCGATCCCCTCGGGGAAGTCGAAGACCTCGGGCTCGGCGAAGGGGGGCAGCGTGAAGAAGCCCGCCTCGACGTCACCCCCGGCGGCCTGCGCCCGCTCGCGCTCCCACACGACCGGTGGGTTGAGGCACTCCTCGATGATCGTCCACATCGAGAAGCCGGGCGCGAAGACCTCGTGCCCCTCCTCGTCGCGCACGACGAGGTTCGCCCCGTCGCGCGTGCCGAGCTCGTCGATCGAGGAGAAGAGCTCGTCGGCGGCGTACCGGGCGAAGACGTCGGAGAGCCCGGGCTCGACGCCCATCCCGACGAGCGCGAGCCGGCCCGACGACTCCCACTCCCCCGCCTGCGCGAGCTGCTCGTCGCCGAGCTTGACCCCCACCTCCTCGTACGGGCGCTCCGGGTGCGGCCGCGACAGCGACATCGCCATGTCCAGGTAGTGCGCCCCGGCCGCGAGCGCCCCCGTGAAGACCGGCATGACGAAGCGCGGGTCGACGGCGTTGAAGACGTGGGTCGCGCCGTGCTCGCACGCGAGCGCCGCGACCGCCCCGGGGTCGGAGGCGTCGACCTGGGCGGCCACGAGACGGGACTCGCCCTCCCTTCGCCCGCTCGCCGCGGCCACGGTCGCCTCGGCCCGCTCCAGCGAGTAGTCCGCGACCACCCACCGCTCGAAGTAGTCGCGGTCGACGGCGATCTTCGCCGCGGCGTCGCCGACGCCCCCGGCACCGATCATGAGCACTCGCACGGGGTCTCCTCCTCCGCCCGCCGCGCTCCCGCGCGGGTCAGGCGCTCTTCCGGCGGTTGCCGACGACCTGCGCGAGGACGACGAGCAGCACCGCGATGACGAACATCGAGAAGCCGATGACGTTGGCCTGCGCGGGGATGCCGCGCAGGTAGCTGACGTAGACGAACTTCGGGAAGGTCGTCTCGTCGCCGGACACGAAGTTGGTGATGATGAAGTCGTCGAAGGACAGGCTGAAGGCGAGCAGCGCGGCGCCGACGATGCCCGGCAGGACCAGCGGGAAGGTCACCCTCCAGAACGTCCCGCCGGGTCCTGCGTAGAGGTCCTGCGCCGCCTCCTCGAGCCGGGGGTCCAGGCTCTGCAGCCGAGCCTTGACCGTGACGACGACGAAGCTCACGCAGAACATGATGTGGGCGATGACGATCGTCCAGAAGCCCAGCTGCAGCCCCACCCGCGAGAAGCCCTGGACGAAGATCGTCAGCAGGCTCGCGCCGAGGACGATCTCCGGCGTCGCCATGGGGATGAAGACGAGGAAGTTGCCCGTGCCGCGCCCGCGGAAGCGGTGCCGCACGAGGGCGAAGGCGATCATCGTGCCGAGGACGGTGGCGACGAGGGTGGCGATCGCGCCGATCTGGATCGACTTCACGAGCGACTCGCACACCCCGGGCGCCCCGCAGGGGTTCTGCCAGTGCTTGAGCGTCGGCCCCGCCTCGGAGTTCCACGTGATGTTCGACTTCTTGTAGTCGTTGAAGGAGAAGACGAAGGTGTAGAGCACGGGCAGGAAGAGGTAGAAGAGCACGAGCAGCGCCGCGATCATCGCGAAGCGCTCGCCGACCCAGAAGCGCACCCGGCGCACGAAGGGGGTGGACGTGGCGCTCACAGCAGCTCCTCGGTCCCGAAGCGGCGGACGTAGACGAAGACGAGGGCGAGGATGATCGCCATGAGGGTGAAGGACAGCGCGGCCGCCGTGTCGAAGCCGCCGGGCACCCGGAAGAACTGGCTCTCGATGACGTTGCCGACCATCTTCGTGCTCCGGTCCGAGCCGAGCAGCTCGGCGTTGACGTAGTCGCCCGCTGCGGGGATGAAGGTGAGCAGCGTGCCGGCGAGGACGCCGGGCAGCGACATCGGCAGGGTGACGGTGCGGAAGGTCGTGAAGCCGTTCGCGTAGAGGTCGCCGCCGGCCTCGATGACCCGCGGGTCGGCCCGCTCGAGCGAGGCGTAGATCGGCAGCACCATGAAGGGCAGGAAGTTGTACGTCAGACCGGCGACGACGGCGACCCAGGTCTCGGTGATGTGCCCGCCGGGGAGCAGGTGCAGGGTGCGCAGGGTGCTCGCGACGGGACCCTCGTCGGAGAGGATCTGGCGCCACGCGATCGTGCGCAGGATGAAGCTCGTGAAGAAGGGCGCGACGACGCAGATGAGCATGACGCCCCGCCACCGCCCGGCCTTGAAGGCCATCGCGTAGGCGAGCGGGTAGGCCAGGACGAAGGCGAAGAAGGTCGCGAGCGCGCCGAAGAGCAGCGAGCGCACCATGTGCGGCCAGAACTCGACGAAGGCGTCGACGTAGTTGCCGAGGTTGACGTCGCGGTAGTAGTACCCCGGGTAGCCCGGGAAGTCGCTCTGCAGCGAGACGGTGAAGAGCTGGACGAGTGGCACGACGAAGAAGACGACGAGCCACAGCACGCCCGGCAGGAGGAGCAGGTAGGCCGTCCGGCTCGAGCGGCGCCCGCCCTTCGCGTGGTCCGCCCCGTCACCGCCGGTCCCGGCGGCGGCGCCGAGACCGTGGGCGATGCTCACGCCGGCTCCCCCGCGGCGACGCGACCGGCCTCGGCGGCCTGCGCGTCGGCGGGCACGGCGAAGGCGTGCGCGTCCTTCCACGACAGCCAGACCTCGTCGCCGCGGCGGATCGTGTTGCGCTCGACGTCGAGGTTCTGCTCGTAGACCGACCACACGGAGCCGCTCGGCACCTCGACGAGGTACTGCGTCGCGACACCGGTGAAGGAGACGTCCTGGACGACGGCGCGCACGTCGCTGCCGGCGCCGTCGGGGCGGTGCTCGTGGATCGTCACCTTCTCGGGGCGCACCCCGAAGAGGACGTCGTCGCCCTCGCCGCCGGAGCGCTCCCGGTGCACCTTGACCCGGGTGCCCGCGACCTCGAGCACCTCGAAGTCGCCGTCGCGGTCGACGACCCGGCCGGCCCCGATGTTGGACTGGCCGAGGAAGGTCGAGACGAAGGCGGTGCGCGGCAGGTCGTAGAGCGCCTCGGGGTGGCCCATCTGCTCGATCCGGCCCTGGTTCATCACGGCCACGGTGTCGGCCATCGTCATGGCCTCCTCCTGGTCGTGGGTGACGTGGACGAAGGTGAGCCCGACCTCGGTCTGGATGCGCTTGAGCTCGACCTGCATCTCGCGGCGCAGCTTGAGGTCGAGCGCGCCGAGCGGCTCGTCGAGCAGGAGCACCTCGGGACGGTTGACGAGGGCCCGGGCGAGCGCCACGCGCTGCTGCTGACCACCGGAGAGCTGGGTCGGCTTGCGCCCGGCGAGGTGGCCCATCTGCACGAGCTCGAGCGCCTCGTCGGCCTTCGTCCTCGCGTCCTTCTCGCCGCGCCGCTGCGGGCCGAAGGCGACGTTGTCGCGCACGCTGAGGTGCGGGAAGAGCGCGTAGCTCTGGAAGACGGTGTTGACCGGGCGCTCGTAGGGGCGCGACCCGGTGAGGTCGGTCTCGCCGATGAGGACCCGGCCGGAGGTCGGCTGCTCGAGCCCGGCGACCATGCGCAGGGTCGTCGTCTTGCCGCAGCCCGAGGGGCCGAGGAGGGCGAAGAAGGACCCGCGCGGGATGGTGAGGTCGAGGTCATCGACGGCGGTGAAGTCGCCGAAGGACTTCGTCACCGACTCGAGCTCGAGGTCGCCGTGCGCCTCCCGGAAGCCGGAGCCGGAGCGACGGGCCATCAGTTGCCCACCGTCCGCGACCAGATGTCGCTGAACTCGGCGTCGTCCTGCGCCGACAGCGCGGCGAAGCCCTGGACGTTGTTGTCGCGGATGTAGTCCGCCCCGGGGAAGATGAAGGGCGACTTCGCCAGCTCGGGGTCGATCTTCTCCATCTCCTCACGGGCGCCCTCGACGGGGCAGATGTAGTTGACCCACGCGGCGACCTCGGCGGCCACCTTCGGGTCGTAGTAGTAGTCCATGACCCGCTGGGCGTTGCGGCGGTGCGTCGAGGTGATCGGCACCATCATGTTGTCGCTCCACAGCGTGCCGCCGGACTCGGGGATGACGAACTCCCAGTTGTCGTCCTTGGTCTCGGCCCGCAGCACGAAGAGGTCGCCGCTCCACACGATGCCGGCGATCGCGTTGCCGCTCTTGAGGTCGTTGAGGTAGGCGTTGCCCTTGATCCGACGGATGTAGCCGTCGGTGACGCGCTTGTCGACCTCGGCGACGGCGGACTCGAACTGCTCCTTGGTGATCCCCTGGTCGATGTCGATCCCCTGCTGGAGCAGGATGAGGCCGACGGTGTCGCGGAACTCCGAGAGCACCGAGATCCGGCCCTTGAGGTCGTCGGCCCACAGGTCCTCGAGCGACTTCAGCTCTCGGCCCACCTTCTTCTTGTGGTAGCCGATCCCGGCGAAGCCGGACTGCCAGGTCAAAGAGTTCTGCCGACCCGGGTCGAAGCTCACCTCGCGCAGCGGCTCGAGGAGGTTGCCCGCGTTGCGCATCTGGATGAGCTCGAGCGGCTGGCACAGCCCCTCGCGGATGATCCGGTTGGCCATCCAGTCGGTGAAGGTGAAGATGTCGCGCTTGATGTCCTGACCGGCGCGCAGCTGCGGGGCGATCTTGTTGAAGTACGTGTCGTTGTCGTCGATGTCCTCGGTGTAGGTCACCGAGATGCCCGTCTTCTTCTTGAAGGCGTCGAGCGTCGGGTAGCGCTTGCCGTCGTCGTCCATGTCGAGGTAGGCCGTCCAGTTCGCCCACCGCACGACCTTCTCCTCGTCGGAGAGGTCGTCGGGCAGGTCGAGCGCGACCGTGCCGCCCTCGGCCGACGGCGGGGGCGGCGGAGCGCACCCGGCGGCGGCGAGCGCCGCGCCGCCGAGCAGACCGCCGGTGAGGACCGAGCGACGCGTCAGCCGTGAGCGCTGCGAGGCCTGCGCGGCCCGCACGAGCGCGGCGGTCATCGGGTCGGAGGGGGGCCGCAGAGGCGTCATGGTGGCCTTCTTCACGGGACGGGACCGCGGGCGGTCGTCGGGGTGGAGGGGTACCGCCGGCCGGGTGCACCGGCCGGCGGCGAAGGGGTGCCCGGCTCAGCTGTCGATGTTGGCCATGACGTGCTTGATCCGGGTGTAGTCCTCGAAGCCGTACATCGACAGGTCCTTGCCGTAGCCGGACTTCTTGAAGCCGCCGTGCGGCATCTCGGCGACGAGCGGGATGTGGGTGTTGATCCACACGCAGCCGAAGTCGAGCCGCTTGCTCATCCGCATGGCGCGACCGAAGTCGCGGGTCCACACGGAGGAGGCCAGGCCGTACTCGACGTCGTTGGCCCAGCGCACCGCCTCGTCCTCGTCGGCGACGCGCTGCACGGTGATGACGGGGCCGAAGATCTCCTGCTGCACGGCCTCGTCGTCCTGGCGCAGGTTCGACACGACGGCGGGGCTGAGGTAGAAGCCGCCCCCGAGCTCGGTGAGGCGGGTGCCGCCCGCGTCGAGCGAGGCGTGGTCGGGCAGGCGCTCGAGGAAGCCGGAGACCTTCGCGAGCTGGTCGGCGTTGTTCACCGGGCCGAGCAGCGCGTCCTCGTCGTCGGGCCGGCCGACCTTGGCCTGCGTGCGGGCGAAGTCGGCGAGCGCGGCGACGAAGTCGTCGTGGATGCCGGGGGTGCACAGCACGCGGGTCGCGGCGGTGCAGTCCTGGCCGGCGTTGAAGTACCCGGCGGTGCCGATGCCCTCGACCGCGGCCTCGATGTCGGCGTCGTCGAAGACGACGACCGGGGCCTTGCCGCCGAGCTCGAGGTGCGCGCGGGTGAGGTTGCGCGCGGCCGAGGCCGCGACCTCGACACCGGCGCGCACGGAGCCGGTGATGGCCACGAGACCCGGGGTCGTGTGCTCGACGAGCATCCGGCCGGTCTCGCGGTCACCGGTGATGACGTTGAAGACGCCGGCGGGCATGTGCTCGGCGGCGATCTCGGCCATGAGCAGGGTGGTCTCGGGGGTCGTGTCGCTCGGCTTGAGCACGATGGTGTTGCCCGCGGCGAGGGCCGGCCCGATCTTCCAGGCGGCCATCATCATCGGGTAGTTCCACGGGGTCACCTGGCCGACGACGCCGATCGGCTCGCGCCGGATCCAGCTCGTGTGACCACGCATGTACTCCGCGGACGCCTTGCCCTCGAGGACCCGGGCCGCGCCGGCGAAGAAGCGCAGCTGGTCGCACATGACCGGCACCTCCTCGCTGGCGGTGAGCGCGAAGGGCTTGCCGGTGTTCTCGGCCTCCAGCTCGACGAACTCCTGGGCCCGGGCCTCGAGGGCGTCGGCGAACCGCAGCAACGCGGTCTGCCTCTCCCCCGGGGTGGTCTGGCCCCACTCCTCGAACGCGGTGGCGGCACTGGCGTAGGCGGCGTCGACGTCCGCCTGGCCGGAGACGGGCGCGGACGCGACGACCTCACCGGTCGCCGGGCTGACCAGGTCGGTCCTGCCCTCGCTCTCGGTGTCGACGTACTCGCCGCCGACGAAGTTGCGCAGGGTCCGGGTCTTCGTCACTGTGCGTCCTTTGCGAAGGGGGATGGGTGAGACAGACGATAGACGGCGGATGTCGATCTCGACAGACCCATGGTGAAGAAGGTGCGAAAACTTCTGATCACGCCCATGTTTCGTACGGATATCGTCGAAGCAGGCTTGTCAGAGCGATCATCTGGGCGCACGATGGGGCGCATGGCCACCCCTTCGCCCGACGCGTCAGAGCCCCGGGGACGGGTGCGGCTCGACGAGGTGAGCAAGCAGATCATCGAGCACCTCCAGGTCGACGGCCGCCAGTCCTACGCGACCATCGCCCGCGAGGTGGGTCTGTCCGAGGCCGCGGTGCGGCAGCGGGCCACGAAGATGCTCGAGGCCGGCGTCATGCAGATCGTCGCCGTCACCGATCCCCTCCAGGTCGGCTTCACCCGCCAGGCGATGATCGGGCTCACCGTCGAGGGCGACCTGCGCCCGGTCACCGAGCAGATCGCCGCGATGCCCGAGGCCTCCTACGTCGTGACGACGGCCGGCAGCTTCGACGTCCTTGTCGAGATGGTCTGCGAGGACGACGAGCAGCTCCTCGAGCTGCTCACCACCCGGCTGCGCACCATCCCCGGCGTCCGCAGCACCGAGACCTTCGTCTACCTGCGTCTCGACAAGCAGCACTACGACTGGGGCACGCGATGAGCCCCGCGACAGGAGCAGCATGACCACCACCCCGCAGACCGGGCCGATGACGACCCGGTCGGGCAGCCGGCACGCCGACGCCGCCCGCGACCACCTGTGGATGCACTTCACCCGCCACTCCGTGCTCGAGGAGGGCGGCGAGGTGCCGGTCATCGTGCGCGGCGAGGGCCACCGCATCTGGGACGACCGCGGGCGCGAGTACATCGACGGGCTCGCCGGGCTCTTCGTCGTCCAGGTCGGCCACGGCCGGGCCGAGCTCGCCCAGGCCGCCGCGAAGCAGGCCGAGCAGCTCGCCTTCTTCCCGCTGTGGTCCTACGCGCACCCGGCCGCGATCGAGCTGGCCGAGCGGCTCGCCCGGATGGCGCCGGGCGACCTCGAGCGCGTCTTCTTCACCTCGGGCGGCGGCGAGGCCGTCGAGTCCGCGTGGAAGCTCGCCAAGCAGTACTTCAAGCTCACCGGCAAGCCGGGCAAGCACAAGGTCATCTCACGCTCGGTCGCCTACCACGGCACCCCGCACGGCGCCCTGTCGATCACCGGCATCCCGCCGCTCAAGGAGATGTTCGAGCCGCTCGTGCCCGGGGCCCACAAGGTGCCGAACACGAACTTCTACCGCGCCCCCGACGTCTACAGCGAGGACGAGAAGGCCTTCGGCCGCTGGGCCGCCGACCAGATCGCCGTCGCCATCGAGACCGAGGGCCCCGACTCCGTCGCCGCCGTCTTCCTCGAGCCGGTCCAGAACGCCGGCGGGTGCTTCCCTCCCCCGCCCGGGTACTTCGAGCGGGTCCGCGAGATCTGCGACACCTACGACGTCCTGCTCGTCTCCGACGAGGTCATCTGCGCCTTCGGACGGGTCGGGTCGATGTTCGGCGCCGAGCAGTTCGGCTACCAGCCCGACATCATCACGTGCGCGAAGGGGCTGACCTCCGGCTACGCGCCGATGGGCGCGATGATCGCCAGCGAGCGCCTCTTCGAGCCCTTCAAGCACGGCACCGCGTCCTTCGCCCATGGCTACACCTTCGGCGGGCACCCCGTCGCCGCCGCGGTCGCGATGGAGAACCTCGACATCTTCGAGCGCGAGGGGATCGTCGAGCACGTGCGCGAGCACGGCCCGACCTTCCGCCGCACCCTCGAGCGTCTGCTCGACCTGCCGATGGTCGGCGACGTGCGCGGCGAGGGGTACTTCTACGGGATCGAGCTCGTCAAGGACAAGGCGACGAAGGAGACCTTCGACGAGGCCGAGTCCGAGCGCCTGCTGCGCGGCTACCTCTCGAAGGCGCTCTTCGAGGCGGGCCTGTACTGCCGAGCCGACGACCGGGGCGACCCCGTCATCCAGCTCAGCCCGCCGCTCACCATCGGGCCGGCCGAGTTCGACGACATCGAGCAGCGGCTGCGCTCGGTGCTCGTCGCCGGCGAGAAGCTGCTCTAGCCCCGTGGTCCACCCCCTGTGGTGGGACGACGCGGCGCCGAGCCCGACCCCGCCCGAGCTGCCCGCGCGCGCCGACGTCGCGGTCGTCGGCGGCGGGTACACGGGTCTGTGGACCGCGTACCACCTGCTGCGCGAGCAGCCCGGCATCGAGGTCGTCGTCCTCGAGGCCGAGCACGTCGGCTTCGGCGCGAGCGGGCGCAACGGCGGCTGGGTGAGCGCGCTCTTCCCCGTCTCCGGCGACGCCCTCGCGGCCCGTCACGGGGCACCGGCCGCCCACGCGATGCTCGCCGCGCTGCGCGAGAGCGTCGAGGAGATCGGTCGCACGACAGCGGACGAAGGGGTGGACGCCGGCTACGTGCGCGGCGGCACCCTCGTCCTCGCCCGGGGCCGGGCCCAGGAGGCGCGCGCCCGCTCGGAGGTGGCGGCCGACGCCCGGTGGGGCGGCGGCACCCGCTGGCTCGAGCGTGACGAGGCGCTCGAGCGGCTCGCCGCGGCCGACCGGCCCGGTCGCACCGTGCTCGGCGCGACCGCGAGCCCGCACTGCGCCCGGGTCCACCCCCGCCGTCTCGCCGACGGGCTGGCCGCGGCCGTGCGCCGGCGCGGCGGCGTCGTCGTCGAGCAGGCGCGGGTGGCCGACGTCGTGCGCGAGGGGCGCACGCACCGGCTGCTGCTCGACGACGGGCGCGAGCTGTCGGCCGGGACCGTCGTGCGCGCCACCGAGGCGTGGACGGCGACGCTGCCCCGGCTGCGTCGACGGCTCGCGCCCGTCTACTCGCTCATGGTCGCCACCGCGCCGCTCACGTCGCAGCAGTGGGACGAGGTCGGTCTGGCCGACCGCGAGGTCTTCGCCGACCACGGGCACCTCGTCGTCTACGGCCAGCGCACCGTCGACGACCGGATCGCCTTCGGCGGGCGGGGGGCGCCCTACCACTACGGCTCGCGGATCCGCCCCTCCTTCGACCACGACGACGCGGTCTTCGCGGCCCTGCGGACCACCCTTCGCCAGCTCCTGCCGCAGGTCGAGCTCGACTTCACCCACGCGTGGGGCGGGCCGCTCGCCATCCCCCGCGACTGGCACCCGTCCGTCGGCTACGACCGGGCGGCGCGGATCGGCTGGGCCGGCGGGTACGTCGGCGACGGGGTCGCGACGAGCCATCTCGCGGGGCGCACCCTCGCCGAGCTCGTCACCGGGGCGACGACCTCGCGCACCGAGCTGCCGTGGGTGGGCCACCGCTCCCCCGACTGGGAGCCCGAGCCGCTGCGCTGGCTGGGCGTCAACGCCGGTCTGCGCGCGGCCGTGCTCGCCGACCACGAGGAGCGGCGCACCGGCTCGCCCGCGCGGATCGCCCCGGTGCTCGACCGGCTCACCGGGCACTGAGCGTGCTCGACGTCGTCACCGAGGCGCTGGGCCGGGCCCTGCCCGTCGCCGCCTTCCTCCTCGCGATCTCGGCCGTCGCCGAGCTGAGCGACCGCGCGGGCGTCTTCGACGTCGCTGGTCACGCGATGGCGCGGCTGGGCCGGCACCGGATGTGGCTGCTGTGGCTCGGCTTCTCCGCGCTCGCCGTCGCGTGCACCGTCTTCCTCTCGCTCGACACGACCGCCGTGCTGCTCACCTCGGTCGGGCTGACGATCGCCCGGCAGGTGGGTGCGGCGCCGCGGGCCTTCGCGCTGACGACCTTGTGGGTGGCCAACACCGGCTCGCTCCTGCTGCCGGTCTCGAACCTCACCAACCTCCTCGCCCTGCCCCGCCTGGAGCAGATGGGCGTCGACCACGGCGGGTACGTCCGGCTCGCCGCGGCGCCGGCGCTCGTCGCCGTCGTGCTCACCCTCGCCCTCGTCGCGCTCCTGCACCGGCGCGAGCTCTCGGCGCGCTACGTCGTCGACCCGCCGGCGGCCACGCACGACCGCGTCCTGCTCCGGGTCGCCGCGACGACCTGCCTCGTCATCGGGCCGGCCTTCGCGCTCGGGGCTGCGCCGTGGCTCGTCGCCGGTCTCGCCGCGCTCGTCCTCGCGGGGGTCACGGCGGTGCGCGCGCCCGGGACCGTCCGCACGCTGCGCCTGCCGTGGGCGATGACCGTCGGCTTCAGCCTGCTCATGGTCGCCGTGACCGGTGCCCACCGCGCGGGCCTGCTCGACCCGCTCGTCGACCTCGCCGGCCGGGGCACCGGCGCCGGCGACCTGCTCCAGGTCGCCGGGGTCAGCGCGCTCACCGCCAACGCCGTCAACAACCTGCCGGGCTACCTCGCCCTCGAGCCGGCCGCCCAGGGCGAGCCGGCCCGTCTGCTCGCCGTCCTCGTCGGCGCGAACGCGGGCCCGCTCGTCACCCCGTGGGCCTCGCTGGCGACGCTGCTCTGGCTCGACCGGTGCCGCGCCGCCGGTGTGACCTGGCGGCCGTGGCGCCTGGCCGCCGGCGGTCTGCTCTGCGTGGTCGTCGTCGTGCCGGCGACGACCCTCGCCCTCGCGCTGACGACCTGACCCCCTCCGCCCTGCGCATAACCCGTTGCCCCGGGCCCGGCCGCGGGGTTGGATCGGCGCATGCGGATCCTCGTGCTCGGTGGGACGGCCTTCCTCGGGCGGGCCGTGAGCCGCGCCGCCCTCGAGCGCGGGCACGAGGTCGTCTGCGCCGCGCGGGGCAGCGCGCCGGTAGCCGACGGAGCCGGCCTCGTCGTCGTCGACCGCAACGACCCGGACGGCCTCGCGCCGCTGCGCGGGCAGCGGTGGGACGCCGTCGTCGACGTCTCGCGCCAGCCCGGGCAGGTGCGCCGGGCCGTCGCCGAGCTCACCGCCGACCACTGGGTCCTCGTCTCCTCGGCGAACGTCTACGCCCGCTTCGACCACCTCGAGCAGGACGAGCACGGCCCGCTGCTCGACCCCCTCGCCGACGACGTCATGCCCGACATGAGCCGGTACGGCGAGGCGAAGGTCGCCTGCGAGCAGGCCGTGGCGACGACGGCGAGCTGGACCGCCGTGCGCGCCGGGCTCATCTGCGGCCCCGGCGACGACTCCGGCCGACTGGGCTACTACCCGTGGCGGCTCGCGCACCCGACCGGGGCCGACGTCCTCGTGCCGCCCGACCTCGACCACCCGGTCGCGGTCGTCGACGTCGACGACCTCGCCGACTGGCTCGTGACGTGCGCGCAGGAGCAGGTCCACGGCGCACTCAACGCGACCGGACCGACGCACCGCCTCGGCGACCTGCTCGACCTCGCCCGCGAGGTCGCCGGCAGCGACGCGGCGCTGCGACCGGTGCCGGCCGAGGTCCTCGACGATGCGGGCGTCGAGGCGTGGGCGGGCACCCCCTCGCTGCCGCTGTGGGTCGACGACCCCGAGTGGCGCTTCTTCTCCACGCTCGACAGCTCGCGAGCGCGTGCCGCCGGGCTCGTCACCCGCCCCCTTCGCCAGACCCTCGCCCGTGCCCTCGCGCATGAGCAGACCCGCACCACCCCCCGCGCGTGCGGGCTCACCGACGAGCAGGAGCGCGACCTGCGCCGCCGGCTCGACCACCACCAGGAGGACGCCCGTGCGTGATCTCGTCTACTACGTCGCGACCTCGCTCGACGGCTTCGTCGCCGGTCCGCGGGGCGAGGTCGACGACTTCGCGCTCGACCCGCAGCTGCTCGCCGAGCTCTTCGAGCGCTACCCCGAGACCTGCCCGGCGCACCTGCGCGAGCCGCTCGGCGTCACGGGCGAGGCGCGCCGCTTCGACACCGTCGTCATGGGCGCGCGGACCCACCAGCCGGCGCTCGACGCGGGGCTGACGAGCGCCTACCCGCACCTCGACCAGCACGTCGTCACCCACCGCGAGCTGCCCGACGACCCGAGCGTCACACGGGTCGAGGGCGACGTCGTCGCGCACGTCGCGGCGCTGCGGTCGGCGCCGGGTCGCGACATCTGGCTGTGCGGCGGCGGCGACCTCGCGGGGCAGCTCGTCGACCTCGTCGACGAGCTGCAGCTCAAGGTCAACCCCGTCCTGCTCGGCGAGGGCGTGCCCCTCGCCCGGCTCGGCTACGCGGGACGGGCCTGGCGCCTCGCCGACGTCGAGCGGCTGCCCGGCGACGTCGTGCTCCTCACCTACCGCCGCCGCGACGAGGACGTCGGATGATCCTCGACCTCGGCGCGCTCAGCCGCACCCCCGTCCTCGAGGGCGAGCTCGTCCGTCTGCGCCCGCTGGTCGAGAGCGACGCCGAGGCGATGCACGAGGTGCTCGCCGACCCCGAGGTGCAGGTGCTCACGGGGAGCGTCGTCTCGAGCACCGACACCTCCCCCTTCGACCTCGACGGGCTCCGCGCCTGGTACGGCAGCCGCGAGGACCAGGACGACCGGCTCGACCTCGGCGTCGAGGACCGCGCGAGCGGGCGGCTCGTCGGCGAGGTCGTCCTCAACGAGCTCGACCCCGCCGCGGCGACCGCCAACATCCGCGTCGTCCTCGGACCGCAGGGTCGCGGGCGCGGGCTCGGCACCGAGGCGATGCGGCTGACGCTCGCCCACGCCTTCGAGCGCGTCGGGCTGCACCGGGTGAGCCTGCACGTCATCAGCCACAACCCGCGCGCCCGCCACGTCTACGAGTCGCTCGGCTTCGTCCACGAGGGCACCCTGCGCGAGAGCGTCGTCCTCGACGGCGAGCGCCACGACGAGCACGTCATGTCGCTCCTCGCCCCCGAGTGGGCGGCGCTCACGGCGGCGAAGGGGGTCCACCCGCCCGGTCGGTGAGCGAGGCTGTGCGACGCTGCCGGGCATGACCACCGAGCACCGCCCGCAGGTCGCCAGCGACGAGGTGCGCCCCCACCCGGCCCACCGCGAGATCACCCGGCCGGTCGCCCTTCGCGCCGTCCTGTCCGCGGGTGTCTCGCTGCACGGCGCGCGGATCCAGGACGTCGACCTCGGCCCGTACGAGGCGGACCTGCTCGCCCGTGAGGACCTCGCCGGGCTCGTCGTCCTCGGGGGCGAGGTCTCGGACCGGCTCGCGCACCACCTGCGCCTGCACGGCGCCCTCGTCTTCCCCACCGACCCGACGTGCCCGGTCAACCCCTACCGCGCGACGCTCTACCGGCCCGAGGAGCTCTACGACGGGATGCTCGACCGGGGCTACGCGAGCACCCCCGACGCGCTCGCCTACGCGTGGAGCCGCGAGGCCGACCAGGCGCACGACGTCTTCGTCACGCTCGTGCGGGCGATCCACGACGACTCGGTCTCCGACGCGCTGACCGAGGTGCTCGACGGGCGCCGCGTCGTCGGCGTCATGGGCGGTCACGCGCTGCTGCGCGGCACGACGGAGTACGCGGGCGCATCGCGGCTGGGCCACCTGCTCGCCCGCGCCGGGGACGTCGTGCTCACCGGCGGCGGCCCTGGGGCGATGGAGGCGGCCAACCTCGGCGCCCTCGCCCCCGACGTCCCCGCGCTCGACGCGGCTCTCGAGGCGCTGGCCGCCGTGCCGTCCTTCCGGCCGGACGTCCAGGCCTGGGCCGCGCTCGCGCTCGAGGTGCGCGAGGGCCTCCACGACGAGGGACCGGTCCGCTCCGTCGGCGTGCCGACGTGGTTCTACGGCCACGAGCCGCCGAACGTCTTCGGCCAGGGGGTCGCGAAGTACTTCTCCAACGCGCTGCGGGAGGACGCCCTGCTCTCGCGGTGCACCGCGGGTCTCGTCGTGCTGCCGGGCGCGGCGGGCACGGTGCAGGAGATCTTCCAGGCCGTGACCCCGCTGTACTACGCCGCCGAGGGCGTGCCCGTGCCCCCGCTGGTCCTCGTCGACGAGACCCACTGGGAGCGCACCATCCCCGTGCTGCCGGCGCTGCGGGCGCTCGGCGCGCAGCGCGGCCTCGGGGCGAGCACCCATGTCGTCGGCACGGTCGAGGAGGCAGCCGCGCTGCTCGCCGGCTGACTCCCCCTTCGCCGAGGTATGGAGGATTGCTCCCTCAGCAGGCTCATGAGGTGCACATCGCCATACCTCGGCGAGGGGGCGAGGGCGAAGGGGGGTGGGGCGAAGGGAGGGCGGTCAGGCGGTGGCGGCGGCGAGCTGGCCGCAGGCGCCGTCGATGTCGCTGCCGCGGGTGTCACGGACCGTCGTCGGGATGCCGTGGGCGCGCAGCCGCTCGACGAACTGCTGCTCGACACCGCGGCGCGAGGCGGTCCACTTCGAGCCCGGGGTGGGGTTGAGCGGGATCGGGTTGATGTGCACCCAGCCCTTGCCGCGGGCGGTGAGCTTCTCGCCGAGGAGGTCGGCGCGCCAGGCCTGGTCGTTGATGTCGCGGATGAGCGCGTACTCGATGGAGACCCGGCGACCGGTGGCCTGGAAGTAGCGGTACGCGGCGTCGATGGCCTCGTCGACCTTGTAGCGCGTGTTGATCGGCACGAGCTCGTCGCGCAGCTCGTCGTCGGGGGCGTGGAGCGACAGGGCGAGGGTCACCGGGATGCCCTCGGCGGCCAGGCGGTCGATGCCGGGCACGAGACCGACGCTGCTCATCGTCAGCGAGCGGGCGCTCATGCCCAGGCCGTGCGGGGCGGGGTCGGTCATCCGGCGGATCGCGCCGATGGCCGCCTTGTAGTTGGCCAGCGCCTCGCCCATGCCCATGAAGACGACGTTGGTGACACGTTGCGAGCCGCGGCCCCCGTCGGCGGGGGCCTCGGTCTCACCCGCCTCGGCGCCGAGCTCGACCCCGCCGCTCGCGGCGACCGGGCCGGCCTCGCGCAGGACACGGTTGGCCGCGACGACCTGGTCGACGATCTCGGCCGCCGACATGTTGCGGGTCAGGCCCTCCTGGCCGGTCGCGCAGAAGGGGCAGTTCATGCCGCAGCCGGCCTGGCTCGAGATGCAGATCGTCGCCCGGCGGGGGTAGCGCATGAGGACCGACTCGACGAGGGCGCCGTCGTGCAGCCGGTAGACCGACTTGATCGTCGCGCCCTGGTCGGCGGTGATCGAGCGCACCGGGGTGAGCAGGGTCGGCATGAGGGCGGCGACGAGCTCGTCGCGGCCGTCCTTGGGCAGGTCGGTCATCGCCGCGGCGTCGTCGGTGTGGTGCACGTAGTAGTGCGTCGAGAGCTGCTTCGCGCGGAAGGCCGGCAGGCCGAGCTCGCGCACGGCGTCGGCCCGCTCGTCGACGGCGAGGTCGGCCCAGTGGCGCGGCGGCTTGCCGCGGCGCGGGGCCGTCATCGTCAGCTGACCGGGGACCGGTCGGCGGGTGCTGGGGTCGGGCAGGTCGGTCATCAGCTCACCGGGGAGATCAGTCGCAGGGCGGCCCAGACCACGGGGGCCACGAGCGCGAGGGAGTCGAGCCGGTCCATGAGCCCGCCATGGCCGGGGAGGATGTTGGACATGTCCTTGATCCGCAGGTCGCGCTTGATGCTCGACTCGACGAGGTCGCCGATCGTCGCGACGGGGGCGACGACGAGGCCGAGCAGCGCGCCGTGCCACCACTGCCCCGTCTCGAAGGTCAGCGGGATGGTGATCGCGCCGACGAGCGAGCACGTGAGCGCCGAGCCGGCGAAGCCCTCCCACGACTTCTTCGGCGACAGCGCGGGCGCCATCGGGTGCTTGCCGAAGACGACGCCGACGGCGTAGCCGCCGATGTCGGAGAAGACGGTGATGAGGATGAAGGCGAGGATGCGCCACTGCCCCTCGGGCTCGGCCACCATGAGGGCGGCGAAGCCCGCGAGGAAGCACGGGTAGAGCAGGGTGAAGGCCCCGGCCGAGACGTCGCGCAGGGCGCCGTCGAGCCCGTCGGCGACCCGCCAGACGACGACCGCGACGAGCGAGAGCGTCGTCGCGAGGACGAGCGCCTCCGGACCGCGCAGGTAGGCCGCGACCGTCATGCTCACCGCGCCGATGCCCACGGGCACGAGCGGCATGTAGATCGAGCGCTCGGCGAGCGCCTGGCGCAGCTCCCACACGGCGATGATCATCGCCAGCGCGACGATGCCGACGAAGATCTCGCGCCGCACGAAGAGGCCCGCGGCGACGACCGCCCCGAGGAGCACGCCGACGCCGACCGCGGCCGGCAGGTCACGACCCGCGCGGCTCGTCGGCTTCGGCGGCTGGGTACGCCTCTCGGCCCGCCGCTGCGGCGGGTCCTCGACGACGGGTGCCTCGACCGGCCCGATCTGGTCCATGAGCGCCTCTCTCCAGCGGGGTCAGACCTCGGAGAGCTCGGCTTCCTTGGACTTCAGCAGCGAGTCGACGGTCTCGGTGTAGCGCTTGGTGAGCGCGTCGAGCTCCTTCTCGCCCCGGTTGCCGTCGTCCTCGCCGACCTCGCCGTCCTTGACGAGCTTGTCGATCGTGTCCTTGGCGGCACGGCGCACGTGGCGGATGGAGACCTTCGCGTCCTCGCCCTGGGTGTGCGCGAGCTTGATGTACTCGCGGCGGCGCTCGGCGGTGAGCTCGGGCATGACGATCCGGATGACCTGGCCGTCGTTGCTCGGGTTGGCGCCGATGTCGCTGTCGCGCAGGGCGGCCTCGATGGCGCCCATCGAGCCCTTGTCGAAGGGGGTGATGAGCAGCGTGCGTGCCTCGGGGGTGGCGAAGGAGGCCAGCTGCTGCAAGGGCGTCGGGGCCCCGTAGTAGTCGACCGTCACCTTGCTGAAGAGACCGGGGTTGACCCGGCCGGTGCGGATGCCGGCGAAGTTGTCCTTCGCGACCTCCACGGCCTTGTCCATCTTCTCCTCGGCCTCAAGGAGGGCGTCCTCGATCATCCTGCGGCTCCTTCTGCTCGCGGCTGTGCGCCGGTGGTCTGGGGTGCCGCCGGGCGGCACCTCGTGCGTGGTGGCGCCGCGACGTCACGTCGTCGGTGCCAGTCTCCCAGATCAGGGATGGACGAGCGTCCCGATGTGCTCGCCGAGCAGGCCGCGGGTGACGTTGCCCTCGCCCTCCATGCCGAAGACGACCATCGGCAGGCCGTTCTCGGCGCAGAGGCTGAAGGCCGCGGCGTCGACGACCTTGAGCCCGTCGCGCAGCGCATCGGCATAGGTGACGTGGTCGTACTTCGTCGCCCCGGGGTTGGTGCGCGGGTCGGAGTCGTAGACGCCGTCGACGCCGCTCTTGGACATGAGCACCGCGTCCGCGCCGATCTCGAGGGCGCGCTGGGCGCTCACGGTGTCGGTGGAGAAGAAGGGCATGCCGGCGCCGGCGCCGAAGATCACGACGCGGCCCTTCTCGAGGTGGCGGATCGCCCGGCGCGGGATGTAGGGCTCGGCGACCTGGCCCATGGTGATGGCCGTCTGCACCCGGGTGTCGATGCCGGCCTTCTCGAGGAAGTCCTGCAGCGCGAGGCAGTTCATCACCGTGCCGAGCATGCCCATGTAGTCGGCCCGCGTGCGGTCCATGCCCTGCTCCTGCAGCTGGGCCCCGCGGAAGAAGTTGCCGCCGCCGATGACGATGGCGACCTGGACCCCTTCGCGCACCGCGGCCGCGATCTGCTCGGCGATCGCGCGGACGACATCGGGCGCGAGCCCGACCTTGCCGCCGCCGAAGACCTCGCCCGAGAGCTTGAGGAGGACCCTGCGGTAGGGACGGGCGGGGGTCGTGTCGGTCACGGACGATCTCCTCGGGTGGTGCACGGCCCTCACGGGACGCAGCGGTCTGGCCGACAGCGATCCTTGCACACGACGCAGACCTCGGGACGCCATGCGCGGGCGCACGCCCCCTTCGCACCCCTGAAGTCGCTGCGGCACAGGATCATTCGTACACTCACCATGTGCCAGAGACGCTGCGGGACCGGATCGTCGTCGCCGCGGCCGAGCGGACCGCGGCGCACGGGTGGCCACGGCTGACGATGAGCCGGCTGGCGAAGGACGTCGGGGTGAGCCGTCAGACGGTGCACGCGGAGATCGGCACGAAGGACGACCTGGGTCGCGCCGTGCTCGTCGCCGAGATGCGCGCCCTCCTCAGCCGGGCTCGTGACTCCTTCGGCCGCCATCAGGGCGACCTGCCCGCCGCCGTCGAGGCCGGGGTGCGTGCCGTCCTCGAGCTCGCCGACGAGAGCCCGCTGCTGCGCCGCCTCGTGTGCTCCTCCCACGGGGCCGACACCGCGGTCCTGCCGCTCCTCCGGACCGAGCCCGCGCTGCTCATCTCGACCACCCGCGACGTCGTCGTCGGCATGGTCGGCCTCGAGGACGACCACCTCGCCCCGGAGCAGGTCGAGACCCTCGTCGACGTCGTCGTGCGCACGCTCCTCTCGCACGTCATGCACCCCACCGACACCCCGCAGCGCACCGCTGCCCAGGTCGCCTGGCTCGTGCGCTGCACGATCGCCGGCCAGCGCCACGCGTCCTGATCGCCGTCGCCCGTCCGGTCGCCCGATGCGGTGACCTCGCCGTGGCGACGGCATGATCTGGGCGTGAGCACTCCCCCTTCGCACCCGGTGACCGTCGCCATCACCCGTCAGGTCGACCCCCAGGACGAGATCCTCATGCAGGCCTGGGCCGACGCGGGCACGACGATGGCCCAGCGCTTCCCGGGCTTCCTCGGCTCGGGCTGGGTGCGCCCCTCCGCCGGCTCGCACGAGTGGCACATGCTCTACCGCTTCGACTCCGCGGAGAGCCTGCGCCGGTGGGAGGGCTCACGCGAGCGCACCCAGTGGCTCGGCGCCGGGGCCCGGCTCGTGCGCGCCACCCGGGTCGAGCACCGCACGGGCATCGAGGGCTGGTTCGACGAGCCGACCGAGATCGAGGTCGCCGACACGGTCGCCGCACCGCCGCGGTGGAAGCAGATGGTCGTCATCTTCTGCGCCTTCTTCCCCACGAGCGTCGTGCTCACCTACGCGCTCGCCGGTCCGACCTCGGGCTGGCCCGGATGGGGACGCGTGCTGCTCACCTGTGCCGTCGCGATCCCGTGGATGACCTACGTCTTCCTCCCCTTCGTCACGCGGCTCTTCTCGCCGTGGACCCACCCGCGCCGAGCCGGCTGAGCCAGGCCGTCCCCGGGCATGACGAAGGGGGCGCCCACCCGATGGGTGGACGCCCCCTTCGTCGGTGCCTGGCTCAGGCGCCGACGCGGAAGCGCGCGAAGGCCGTGGCCTGCGCACCTGCCTCGTCGAGGACCTTGCCGACGGTCTTCTTGGCGTCCTTGGCGAAGGGCTGCTCGAGGAGGACGTTCTCCTTGAAGTAGCCGTTGACCCGACCCTCGACGATCTTGGGCAGGGCAGCCTCGGGCTTGCCCTCCTCCTTGGCCGTCTCCTCGGCGATGCGACGCTCGTTCTCGACGGTCGAGGCGTCGATCTCGTCGCGGGTGAGGACGCTCGGGCTGAAGGCCGCGATGTGCATGGCCACGTCGCGCGCGACCTGCTCGTCGCCGCCCTGCGCGCCGACGAGGACACCGATCTGCGCGGGCAGGTCGGGGCTCGTCTTGTGCAGGTAGGCCGCGACGGTCGGGGCCTCGACGCGGGCGACCCGCTTGACCTCGATCTTCTCGCCGATGGTGGCGTTGGACTCGTCGAGGAGGTCCTTGACGGTCTTGCCGTCGACGGTCGCCGTGAGCAGCTCGTCGGCGGAGGACGCCTCGGACTCGACCGCGGCCTGGAGGACCTGGTCGGCGAGGGCGCCGAACTTCTCGCCCTTGGCGACGAAGTCGGTCTCGCACAGGACCTCGACGAGGGTGCCGACGCCGGAGCCCGCCTGAGCGGCGACGAGGCCGTTGGAGGTCGTGCGACCCTCGCGCTTCGTCACGCCCTTGAGGCCCTTGACGCGCAGGATCTCCGTGGCCTTGCCGGTGTCGCCGTCGGCCTCGTCGAGCGCCTTCTTGACGTCGAGCATGCCCGCGCCGGTGGACTCGCGCAGCGCCTTGATGTCAGCGGCGGTGTAGTTCGCCATGAGTGTGGTGCACTCCTTCGGTCGTGATGGGGGTGGTGGCTCAGGCCTCGGTCGACGCGTCGGCAGCCGGGGCGGCGTCGGCAGCGGGGGCCTCGGCCGGGGCGGCGTCGGCAGCGGGGGCCTCGGCCGGGGCGGCGTCGGCGGCGGGGGCCTCGGCGGCGGGGGCCTCGGCGGCCGGCGCCTCGGCGGCCGGGGCGGCGGCCTCGGTGTCACCGGCGAGCAGCTCGCGCTCCCACTCGGCCATCGGCTCGGAGTCGGCCTGGCCCTCGGTCGCACCAGAGCGGCCACCGGAGCGGGCCATGAGGCCCTCGGCGACGGCGTCGGCGACGACGCGGGTCAGCAGCGTGACGGAGCGGATCGCGTCGTCGTTGCCCGGGATCTTGTAGTCGACCTCGTCCGGGTCGCAGTTCGTGTCGAGGATCGCGATGACCGGCAGGCCGAGCTTGCGCGCCTCGTCGACGGCGAGGTGCTCCTTCTTCGTGTCGACGATCCAGACCGCGGAGGGGACCTTGCTCATCGAGCGGATGCCGCCGAGGGTCTTCTCGAGCTTGTCCTTCTCGCGCTGGAAGAGGAGGAGCTCCTTCTTCGTGTAGCCCGAGCCGGCGACGGTGTCGAGGTCGATCTCCTCGAGCTCCTTCAGGCGCGTGAGGCGCTTGGAGATCGTCTGGAAGTTGGTCAGCATGCCACCGAGCCAGCGGTGGTTGACGTAGGGCATCCCGACGCGCGTCGCCTGCTCGGCGATGGGCTCCTGGGCCTGCTTCTTCGTGCCGACGAAGAGGATGGTGCCGCCGTGGGCGACGGTCTGCTTGACGAACTCGTAGGCGTCGTTGATGTAGGTCAGCGACTGCTGGAGGTCGATGATGTAGATGCCGTTGCGCTCGGTCATGATGAAGCGCTTCATCTTGGGGTTCCAGCGTCGGGTCTGATGCCCGAAGTGGACGCCGCTCTCGAGGAGCTGGCGCATGGTGACGACGGCCATGCCGTGTCCTCCTGTGCTCGTGGTTGTCAGTTGTGTCCTGGCGCCTGCGTACGCACCCCGCCCGATCGCTCGGGACTGCCGTGGTGCGCCCCCGTTCGGAGATGGATCTCGTCACGGGCGAGAAGACGCGCGAATTCATCCGGACAGACCGGATGTGCCCCTCATCGTACGCCGGGGGGTGCCCCCGCCCGAAATCGTCGGCAGCGGCCCGCCTGCACGACCGCGGGGCACGACGAAGGGGGGCGGCCGGGCCGCCCCCCTTCGCGCAGGTGCTCGTGGTGTCACCGCGTCGCGGTCACTCCGTCTCGGGCACGTCCGGGATGCCGCTCTCCGGCGGTGCGTCCTCGGCGACGGCCTTGTCGGCCGGGGTGATCTCGGCGTCGCCGATGTCGGTGACGAGGACCTCGGTGAGGTTCTCGTAGTCCTCGCCCTTGACCTGCGAGACCGCCATGCCCGACATGCCGAGGTGGCTGTCCGCCGACCAGCGGAAGGGCGCCAGGCCCGGGCCGGGCCACGTCGCGCCGTCCTTCTCGATGACCTCGACGACGCGCTCACGGGTGAGGTCCTTGCCGGAGGCCTGCAGCGCCGAGACGAAGGCGTAGGCCTGCGACATGCCGTAGATCCGGTAGTTCGTCAGCTCCCCCTTCGCGCCGTGCTCGTCCCAGACCTTCTGCCACAGCTTCACCCACGGGCTGTCGGGGGTGTCCAGACCCGGGATGTACTCGGTCGTCATCATCCCGTCGAGGGTGCTGCTGCCGTCGGTCACCTTGCCCTTGGAGAAGGTCGAGAGCAGGTCGCCGACGAGCTTCGCGTCCGAGCCGACGTTCGTGTACATCCACTTGGGCTTGTAGTTGAGCTTCATCGCGGCGAGCTGGCTGAGCGCGGTGTAGCTCGGGGTGTTGAAGCCGATGACGAGGTCGGCGCCGGACTCCTTGAGCTTGGAGATCTGGGGGCCGATGTCGGTGTTGCCCGACGCGTACTCGGTGCGCTCGACGATCTGGTCGTCGATGTACATCCGCAGACCCTTCTCGCCGTCCGCGCCGAGCTCGTCGGCCTGGAGGAAGAGGCCGACCTTCGCGTCGGGCATCTTCTCCTTGATGTACTGCCCCATGATCTTGCCCTCGATCTCGTAGTCCGGCTGCCAGCCGAACGTCATCGGGCGCTCCTTGGGGTCGTTGCCCCACAGCTGGGCGCCCGAGGAGACGAGCAGGTCGGGGACCTTCTCCTGGTTGAGGAAGTCGACGACCGCGCTGTGGGTCGGGGTGCCGAGCCCGCCGACGACCGCGAAGACCTCGTCCTTGAGGACGAGCTCGTCGACGACCTTCGAGGTGTTCGTCGGGTTGTACGCGTCGTCCTTGACCGAGTACTCGATGGTGCGGCCGTGGATGCCGCCCGCCTCGTTGACGTAGTCGAGGTAGGACTTGAAGCCGGTGTTGATCTCGGAGTAGCCCGGGGCAGCGACGCCGGTGAGCGGCTGGTGGGTGCCGATCTTGATCGTCGTGTCGGTGATGCCGGTCGTGTCGCCGGCCTCCTCTGCGGATCCGCCGCCGGAGTCGCCGTCGCGCCCTCCGGCACCGCATCCGGCAAGGACGAGGGCTGCGGTGCTCGCGGCGACCGCCGCCCTGAGGGAGATGCGCTTCATGATGTGCCTCCAGGGGTGGGGTGAGAGGTGACGGACGGGGTCGGACGGGTGACCCGGCTCCGGGCGCGCAGCCGCAGCAGCGACCCCACGAGACCGGACGGGGCGAGCAGGACGACGACCATGGTCGTCAGCCCGAGGACGAGCGGGGCGAGCTCGGCGGACTGCAGGTCCGACAGCCCGGCGCTCGAGCCGAGGTTGGTGACGACGGTCGGCAGGAGGGTGAGCAGGACCGCGCCGAGCAGGGCCCCGGTGAGGGTCCCGAGACCGCCGAGGACGACGGCCATGAGCAGCGACAGCGAGAGCGTGAGGGTGAAGCCGCTCGGCGCCGCGATCCGGGTGACGAGCGCCATGAGGCCGCCCGCGAGACCGGCGCACGCGGTGCTGACGACGAAGCACAGGACGCGGTTGCGCCCGAGGTCGATGCCGGCGAGCTGGGCGGCGACCGGGTCGTCGCGCACCGCCCGCCACCGCCGTCCCACCCGCGACTGGCTGAGGTTGCGCAGGAGGAAGAAGGTGAGGACGAGGCAGGTGACCGAGATCGTCGCGAGCCACTGCGTCGGCTCGACGTCGGTGCCGGTGAGGAAGAAGATCGCGTCGTCGGCGACCTGCGGCACGTCCGGCGTCGACACCCGCAGGCCCGGCTCGCCGCCGAGCGCCTCGCGGAAGTGGATGGCCAGCGAGGGCACCGCGATCGCCAGGGCGAGGGTGGCACCGGCGACGTAGGGGCCGTGGAGCCGGGCGGCGGCGATGCCGACGACGAGGCCGACGAGCATCGTCACGAGCACGGCGGCGACGAGCAGGACGAGGACCGGCAGCTCTCGGCCCTCCTGGAGGAGCAGGGCCGTCGTGTAGGCCCCGATCGCCATGAAGGCGCCGTGCCCGAGCGAGAGCTGGCCGTTGACGCCGATGAGCAGCGTGAGGCCACCGGCTGCGACGGCGAAGTAGGCGACCGAGGCGACCTGGCCCTGCCGGTAGCCCGAGAGGAGGTCGATGACGAAGACGGCGACGACGAGGACGGCGAGCGAGGCGAGGGCCCGGCGCAGGAGCGGCGAGGCGAGCAGGCGGCGCATCAGACGGCCCGCTCGACCGAGGTGGAGAAGAGACCGCCGGGCTTGACGAGCAGCACGACGACGAGGACGACGAGCGCCGCGAGGGGTACGAGGCCGGAGCCGAGGTAGCCGCTGACGAGCGAGAGCGTCACCCCCATGAGCAGGCCGCCGACGACCGCTCCCCCGGCGCTGTCGAGCCCGCCGAGGACGGCGGCGACGAAGCCGTAGACGACGACGCCGTCCATGTAGGACGGGTGGACGAGACCGCCGCCGGCGATGAGCAGACCGGACAGCGAGCCGACGAGCGAGGCGAGGGCCCAGCCGAGGGTGAGCGTGCGCGTCACCCGGACGCCGAGGATGCGGGCGACCTCCTGGTTGAAGGCCGCGGCACGCATCGTCAGGCCGAGGTCGGTCTTGAGGAAGAGCAGCCGCAGCAGCGCCATGACCGCGAGGACGCACAGGACGCTGAAGATGCTGAAGGGCGTGAGGGCGAGCGTCGTGCCGCCGACCTGCACCCCGGAGAGCCCGAAGGGGGCGGGGAAGGAGGTGAAGCTGCTGCCGAAGATCACCGCCGCGAGCGCGTGCAGCACGATGAAGAGACCGAGGGTGAGGATCACCGGGTTGATGTGGTTGTCGTGGTCGACGTAGCGGATGACGAGCCGCTCGACGAGCGCGCCGAGGACGAAGCCGGCGGCGAGCGCCACGGCGAAGCCCACCCAGTAGCTCGCGCCCGCGTCGATGAGCGTCAGGGCGATGAAGGTCGTCACCATGGCCATCGGCGCCTGGGCGAAGTTGACGATGCGCGTCGACTGCCAGATGAGCACGAGGGCCAGGGCGAAGGCCGCGTAGACGACCCCGACGGACAGGCCTCCGAGGACGGTGTTGATCAGCTGCACGGCATCTCCTTCTCAGTAGCCGAGGTAGGCATGGCGCAGGCCCTCGTCGGCGGACAGCACGGCCGCGCTGTCCTGGGCCACCACCCGCCCGAGGTTGAGGACGACGCCGACGTCGGCGATGGACAGCGCGCTGCGGGCGTTCTGCTCGACGAGCAGGACGGTGAGGCCCTGCGACTCGACGAGCTGACGGACGATCCCGAAGATCTGGGTGACGATGCGCGGCGCGAGCCCCAGGCTCGGCTCGTCGAGCAGGAGCATCCGGGGGGTGGCGAGCAGGGCGCGCCCGATGACGAGCATCTGGCGCTCGCCGCCGGAGAGGGTGTGCGCGAGGGCCGCGGAGCGGTCGCCGAGGACGGGGAAGAGGTCGACGACGTCGTCGATGCTCATCGCGGTCCCCGAGCGTGATCGGCCGAGCTGACCCAGGCGCAGGTTCTCGCGGACGGTGAGCTCGGTGATGACGCCGCGCCCCTCGGGCACGTGCGCCATCCCGGCGCGGGTCATCGCGTCGGTCGACAGGCGGGTGATGTCGCGGCCGTCGAATCGGATGGTCCCCTTGTCCGCGCGGTGCAGACCCGAGATCGTCCGCAGCAGGGTCGTCTTGCCGGCGCCGTTGGCCCCGAGGACGGCGGTGATCCGCCCGGCCTCGGCGACGAGGTCGACGTCGTGGAGCGCGGTCACCGGGCCGTAGCGGCTGGTGACTCCGACGAGCTCAAGCACCGTGGCCCCCCGTCGTCTGCGCGGGCCCGTCGTCGACGGCGCCGCCGAGGTAGGCCTCGAGGACGTCCGGGTCGTCGCGGACCTCCTCGGGCGTGCCGGTCGCGATGGTGCGCCCGAAGTCGAGGACCGTGAGCCGGTCGCACACGCGCATGACGAGGTCCATGTGGTGCTCGACGAGCATGACGCAGACGTCGCCGGCGAGGTCGCGGATGATGTCTCCGAGCTCGCTCATCTCCCCCTCGGACAGACCGGAGGCCGGCTCGTCGAGGAGGAGCAGACGGGGCTCGGCGACGAGGGCGCGGGCCAGGGCGACCCGCTTGCGAAGGGGGTAGGGCAGCCCCCCGACGACCGAGGCGGCGCGATCGCGGATGCCCAGCCGCTCGAGGACGTCCATCGAGCGCTCGACGAGCGCCTGCTCGTCACGGGCCCCGCGCGGCAGGGCCAGCAGCGAGGAGAAGAAGCCGGCGCGCGAGTGCACGTCGGCGCCGACGAGGACGTTGTCGAGGACGCTGAGACGGTCGAAGAGACCCAGGCCCTGCAGCGAGCGGGCGACGCCGCGCTCGACGAGCGAGCTCGGTCCCCACCCGGTGACGTCGGCGCCCTCGAAGGTCAGCCGGCCCTGCGTCGGGGTGACGAACCCGCAGGCGACGTTGAAGAGGGTGGTCTTGCCGGCGCCGTTGGGCCCGATGACCCCGAGGACCTCGCGGGGGCGGACGTCGAGGCTGACGTCCGAGAGGGCGACCACGCCCCCGAAGCGGACGGTGATGGCGTCCATCTCGAGCACGGGCTCAGTCATGACAGGGGTGGGCACGAGTCCTCCTCGACGACGACCTCACGTCGCTGTGAGGTTGCAGCGACCCTGACGTGCGCAGCGCTCCGGCGCTATGGGCGCACCGCACAAGACACCCAGTGCCCTGCGCCCGTTGTCGTCGACGGTCGGCGGCAGGAGACTGACATGCTGGGGTCATGACGCAGACCAGCCACCGACCCGGGCCGGACCAGGCCGCGGAGCAGGGCGACGGCACGGTGCTGCTGACGAGCGCCGAGCGCGAGGTCCTCGCCCCCGCCTTCGACGCGCTGCGATCACGGGCCGATCACATCGCCGAGGCCGTCGCGGCTCAGCTGCTCGACGGCGGTGACCTCGGCTACGGGCTCGACGAGCCCGGCCGCGCCGCCGAGCTGCGGGCGAGCATCCGCGACCACGTGCGCGCCGGGATCGAGCGCCTCGCCGACCAGCGCCCGGCCCAGCGCCGGGCCATCGACCTGTGGCGCGAGACCGGTCGGCGCCGGGCCCAGCAGGGCGTGCCGATGGAGATCGTCCTCACGACGTACATGATCGGCAGCCGCCTCATGTGGGAGGCCCTGCTCGAGGCCGGCCACCGCCTCGACGTGCCCGACCGGGCGCTCATGCGGGCCGGACGGCTGCTGTGGTCGACCCTCGACGTGCAGGGGACGGTGCTGCGCGACAGCTACCGACGCGAGGAGCTGGCCCGCGATCAGCGTGACCCGGCCCGGGTCGCCGAGGTCCTCGAGGGGCTGAGCCAAGGTCGTGGCGCCGAGGCCGACTTCGCCGCCCGGGCGCGCTCGGTGCTCGGCCTCGACCACGACTCCGCCCTTCTCGTCCTCGTCTGGCTCCCGCCCGCGGACGGGCCCTCGACGCCCGACCTCGTGCGCGAGCGCCTGCAGGACGCCGGGTACCTCTCGCACTGGCGCCGCCAGGGCGCCCACGTCCTCGGTCTCGTGCCGAGCCCTGACGACGGGACCCGCGTGCGCAAGGTGCTCGAGCGCACCGTCCGGGGGCGCGTCGGGTCGGCGACCTGCCGCGACGGGCTCTCCGGGGTCCTCGCCGCCCAGGACAGCGCCCTCGCCGCCGCCGTGTCGCTCCCCCGGGGCAGCGACGCCGTCGTCGACATCTCCGAGCGCCTCCCCGAGGCGCTCCTCGCGGCCAGCCCGTCGCTGACGACCCAGCTCGTCGAGGGCACGCTGGGTCCGTTGCTGTCGGTCCACGGCGTGACCCGCGAGGTGCTGCTCGAGACCCTCGTCGCCGTGCTGCGCCACGGAGGCTCCGCGACGTACGCGGCGGAGGACCTCGTGTGCCACCGCAACACCGTCATCTACCGCGTCAAGCGGGTCGAGGAGCTCACCGGCCTCTCCCTCGACGACCCGCGCGACCGGCTCCTGCTCACCCTCGCCGCGACCGCCGTCGACTCGGGCCTGGCCGGTCTGGGCTCGGGGGCCGACGGCGAGGTCCGGTCATGAGCGAGCGGCTCGTGCGGCGGCTGCGCCCGCACGGAGAGTCCGTCTTCGCGACGATGTCCGGCCTGGCGCTCCAGCACGGCGCGGTCAACCTCGGGCAGGGCTTCCCTGACGACCCGGCGCCACAGGCCGTCGTCGAGGCGGCGCGCGCGGCGCTGGCCGCAGGGCACAACCAGTACCCGCCCTCGCGCGGCGTGCCCGAGCTGCGCGAGGCGGTCGCCCGCCACCAGCGCGAGCACTACGACCTGCCGGTCGACCCGGCGACGGGCGTCGCCGTGACGACCGGTGCGACGGGGGCGCTCGCCGCGAGCGTCCTCGGGCTCGTCGAGCCCGGTGACGAGGTCGTCACCTTCGAGCCCGCGTACGACGCGTACGCAGCCCTCGTCGACCTCGCCGGGGGCACGCTGCGGCGGGTCCCCCTTCGCGCCCCGGACCTCGCGGTGGACGCCGACGCGCTCGCCGCCGCCTGCGGCCCGCGGACGGCGGTCATCCTGCTCAACAGCCCGCACAACCCGACGGGCAAGGTCTTCACGCCGGCCGAGCTCGAGCTCGTCGCGGAGCAGGCGCGCCGGCACGACGCGGTCGTCGTCACCGACGAGGTGTACGAGCACATGACCTTCGACGGGGTGCAGCACGTGCCGATGGCGAGCCTGCCGGGCATGTGGGAGCGCACGATCACGATCTCCTCGGCCGGCAAGACCTTCTCGGTCACGGGGTGGAAGGTCGGCTGGGCGAGCGGCGCCCCCGAGCTCGTCGAGGTCGTCGCCAGCACGAGCCAGTGGCTGACCTTCTCCGGCGGTGCGGCCTACCAGCCGGCCGTCGCGGAGGGCCTCGGGCGCATCGGCGAGCTCGTCGACCCTCTGACGCGCGAGCTCGGCCGCCGCCGGGACCTGCTCGTCGACGGCCTGCGCGCCGCCGGCCTGGAGCCGCTCGTGCCGCAGGGGGGCTACTTCGTCGTCGCCGACGCGGCGCCGATCGGGGTGAGCGACGCGATGGCCTGGTGCCTGGAGATCCCGCAGCGGCTCGGCGTCGCCGCCGTGCCGGTGAGCGCCTTCTGCGAGAGCCCCGCCGGCGTCGAGAGCCTCGTGCGCTTCGCCTTCTGCAAGAGCGAGGACAGGATCCGCGAGGGCACGGCCCGGCTGCGCGCCTGATCCACAGGGGCACGGGGCGCGGGGCTGTCGTCCACACCCGCCCCTGCTGGGTGCCGTCGCCGACCTGCGGGCGGGACGGTGGCCCCATGGTCTCCGCCGCCGTGCCCGCTGCCGCTCTCGCCGTCGTCGCCCTCGCGGGTGCCGCCGCCGTCACCTCTCCCCCGACGGCCACCCCGCCGCGTGCGGTCGAGAGCACGCCGGGCAGCGAGGTCGAGACGAGCGCGAAGGGGGCCCGCTGGGCCTGGCCGCTGCGCCCGCGGCCCGAGGTCGTCGCCCCCTTCGAGGCCCCGACGTCTCGGTGGGGGCCGGGTCACCGCGGCATCGACCTCGCCGGGTCCACCGGGGAGCCCGTCCGGGCGACGGCCGACGGCGTGGTCACCCACCGCGGCCGGGTGGCGGGGCGCGGCACGGTCACCGTGACCCACGCCGACGGGGTGCGCAGCACCTACGAGCCGGTGGCCCCGGCGGTGGAGACGGGCGATCGCGTCGGCCGCGGTCAGCGACTGGGCACGCTGAGCCCCGAGCCCGGTCACTGCGCCCCGTCGACCTGCCTGCACGTCGGCGCCCTGCGAGGGCGTGACTACCTCGACCCGCGCCCCTTCTTCGGCGGGGTGCGGGTGATCCTCCTACCGGTGCCGAGGGGCTGAGGCCGGTCGCCTCGCTCTCGGCGCCGTGACCCTCAGGCCCGGGGGTGTGCCTGGTCGTAGGAGCGCCGCAGCCGCTCGGCCGAGACGTGCGTGTAGATCTGGGTCGTCGCGAGCGAGGCGTGGCCGAGCAGCTCCTGGACCATCCTCAGGTCGGCGCCGCCGTCGAGGAGGTGGGTGGCCGCGCTGTGGCGCAGCCCGTGGGGGCCGAGGTCGGGGGCGTCGGGGACGTGCCGCAGCAGGTCGTGGACGACGGTGCGCACCTGACGCGGGTCGACCCTGCGGCCCCGACGGCCGAGGAAGAGCGCGGGCCCCGAGGTGGGCACCGCCAGGCGGGGTCGGCCGTCGCGCAGCCACTCCTCGAGGGCGCGGGCGGCCGGCGCGCCGTAGGGCACGACCCGCTCCTTGCGCCCCTTGCCGAGCACGCGCACGACCTGTCGGTCGGCGTCGAGGTCGTCGACGTCGAGCCCGACGAGCTCGCCGACCCGGATCCCCGTCGCGTAGAGCAGCTCGAGGACGGCGCGGTTGCGCCGGTGCACGGGGTCGTCGTCGTCGGCGGCGACCTCGGCGACGTCGAGGAGCTCGCCGGCGCTCGTCGCGGTGAGCAGGTCGGGCAGGGTGCGCTCACGGCGCGGGCTCGCCAGGCGCAGGGCCGGGTCGGTGTCGACGAGACCGGTTCGTCGCGCCCATCCGAAGAAGGTGCGCACCGCCGCCGCGCGCCGGGCCAGGGTGCTGCGGGCGACCCCCTGCTGCGACATCTCGCCGAGCCACGAGCGCAGGTCCGCGAGCGTGATCTCGCGCAGGGAGCCGGTGCCGCCGTGCTCGGCGCACCAGGCCAGGCAGGCCCCGACGTCGCCGCGATAGGCGCGCACCGTGTGCTCGGAACGGTCGCGCTCCGCGGCGAGATGCCCGACGAAGTCGTCGAGATGACGCTGCGCCCAGGCCGGTGCCGTCGGTGTGCTCACTCCCCCACGGTCGCACCTCGCACCCGCCGTCGTGCTCAGGCGGCGAGCGCCTCGGCGAGTCGCAGGGCCCCTCGCCGCACCTGGAGCTCGTACGCCTCGGCGCGTGGGTGGCCGTGGAGCCGTCTGCGTCGGGCCGGGTAAGCCGCGAGCAGCCGCGCGTGGCTGAGGGCGAGCTCCTCGCCCGCGGTGCACGTCGCACCGTGCCGGTGCCGACCGAAGACCTCGAGGAGGTCGGCGAGCGCCCGCGGCCCGTCGTGGGCGAAGAGGTGCAGCTTGGCCGCGTCGCTCATCACCGGCGCGAAGCCGGCGTTCTCCCAGTCGACGAGCACATGCTCGTCACCGGAGCTCAGGACGTTGGAGGACACCGTGTCGCCATGGGTCCACGAGCAGCGCACGCGCACGTCCCGCTCGACGAGATCGGCCACCCGGGCCGCGACGGCGTCCGGGACGAGGCCGAGAGCCCTCACGACGGCCCACTGGCCCGCCGTCACCGCGCCCGGCGCCCGGCTGAGCGGCAGGGCACTCGTGCCGTACCCCGCGTGCACCTGCGTGAGGGCGTCGCACAACGGACCTACGGCCTCCCCCAGCCGTCGGGGAGACATGAGCGGCCGACCAGTCACCCAGCCCTCGACGAAGTAGCGCCCGGACCCGGCTGGGAGGTCACCCATCGCCAGGAGCGGCGGGATGAGGTAGGGCGCGTACCGGCCGACGACGGCGTGCGAGGTCGCGACTCGCAGAGCGGTGCTCGCCCGGCCCGGGACGTCCGGCACGACACCGACCACCCGCGCGTCGTCGACGTAGGCCGAGCGCAGCTTCAGCCCCGCGCGTGGGTCGTCGTGCTTGGCGAGCACGACGGCGTCGGCCGCGACCGCGGCTCGTGACCTGCGGAGGTCATGACCGGCCACCTCCGATCCCCACGAGAGCCGCCATGGAGTGGGCAGCATGTGGGTTGCTCCCGCGGGCAGGCGCGGGCATGCGACGAAGCGCTCGCCCCGAAGGAAGTCGCGATGCGTCCCCCCGTCCGGCACGGCGGGCTCGTCGAGCTCGAGACGGGCGACGAGCAGGAGCGCGGAGTCGACCCGGTCGCGGTGCTCGATGGCGGGCGGCGCACCCTGGCCGGGGCGCAGCCGTGCCACGGACGCGGCCGCCGCCCGGGCGCGCCCGTAGACCTGCCGTGCCGTTCGGCCCATGACGCCCCCTCCGTCTCGAGCGTCCATCCCATCGGAGCGGGATGAGAGGTCGATGAGGACGCGGACCGGCCGGGGGCGGAGGGGGACGCCCCCGGACGGCGGCCCTACCGGTGCGGCGACCCCGCCGGGTGCCGCCGCACCCACCCCGACTCGCCCTGCGCGGCGAAGCCCTCGAGCTGCAGCGCGGCGAGCTGGGTGATCACCTCGGTGACGGGCAGCGCGAGCTCGGTCGCGATGTGCCCGACGCTGGACTCGCGTCGTGGCGCGAGCACGTCGTAGACCTGGCGCTGGTGCTGGGTCAGCACGTCGGCGTCCCGCGCCGGACCGAGCGCGCCGACGTCCTCGCGCGCCAGCACGTCGGGGTCCCCGATCGGCGCCGCGAGCCGCAGCACGTCCTCGGCGTCGGTGACGAGGTGGGCCTCGCCCCGCGAGATCCGCTCGTGGCACCCGGCGGAGGACATCGAGGTCACCGGGCCCGGTACGGCACCGACCGGGCGACCCAGCGCCTCGGCCCAGCCGGCGGTGTTGAGCGAGCCCGATCTCGGGCCGGCCTCTACGACGACGACGCAGCGCGACAGCGCGGCGATGAGCCGGTTGCGGGTGAGGAAGCGGTGCCGGCGGGCGACCCGCCCGACGGGCTGCTCCGTGACGACGACGCCCGTCTGCGCGATCTCGTCGACGAGGCGGCGGTGCGCCTGGGGGTAGACCTGGTCCGGCCCGCACGCGAGGACGGCGACCCCCGGCCCGCCGACTGCCAGCGCGCCGAGGTGCGCGGCGGCGTCGATCCCGAAGGCTGCGCCCGACACGACGCCCCACCCCCGGGACGACAGCCCGGCGCCGAGGTCGCGCGCGACCGCCTCGCCGTAGCCGGTGCTCGCCCTCGACCCCACGACCCCCACCGCACGCGCGGCGACGTGACGGAGGTGGTCGGTCCCGCGCAGGTACAGCACATGAGGCTCGACCCGCTCGTCGGCGAGGCCGTCGGGCCACTCGTCGTCACCGGGCACGACGACCCGCGCGCCCACGCGCTCGACCCGCGAGAGCTCGGCGTCGACGTCGGTCTGGAGCACCCGTGCCCTGGCGCCGTCCGCACCGCGTAGCTCGCCGGCGACCAGTCGGTGCCACGCCCCGACGTGGCCGTGCTCCCGGATCGAGCGGCAGAGCGCGGGCGGGTCGTGCGACGCCCGCTCCTGCCCGATCTCGAGCACGGCGGCCCAGGCGAGCCGGGCCCGCCGCTCGTCGGTGCCCACCATGTCGTGGGCGACCCGCTGCTCGCCCGGGCCAGGTGCACGCAGCGGGGCGCTCATGCCGCCACCGCGCCCTGGGTGCGGTACATGAGCGCCAGGCCGACGTCGGACGAGGTCGGCACCTCACGCCCGAAGAGGTCGGCGCTCGTCCACGCCAGGCGCAGCACCCGGTCGTAGCCGCGGCCGGTGATCTGCCCGAGCTCGAGCGCGCGGTCGAGGGTCGCGGTGACCCCGCGCGGCAGCCGCCACGGTGCCCGTCGCAGGACCGGGCCGGGCACCTGCGAGTTGAGCGTCCATCCGTGCCGCTGCCAGCGAGCCCGCTGCGCGTCACGGGCGACCTGCACCCGCGCAGCGATCTCGGCGCTCGTGTCGGGCGGCACCTCGCTGAGGTCGGCCAGGCTCACCTTCGGCACCTGCACCTGGATGTCGACGCGGTCCATGAGCGGACCGCTGAGCCGGGCGGCGTACGCCCGACGCTCCGTCGGGCGGCAGCGGCAGGCGAGCGCCTTGCCGTAGCCCTCGCCGCACGGGCAGGGGTTGGCCGCGAGGACGAGCTGGACGCGCGCCGGGTAGGTGACCCGCTCGCGCGCCCGGGCGACGACGACCTGGCCCGACTCCAGCGGCTGACGCAGGGCCTGGAGGACCGAGCCGGCGAACTCCGCCGCCTCATCGAGGAAGAGCACGCCGTGGTGGGCCTGCGAGACCGCGCCGGGCAGCACCGCGCCCGAGCCGCCGCCGACGAGGGCCGCGGTGGAGGCCGAGTGGTGCGGGGCGACGAAGGGGGGCGACAGGTCGAGACGGCCCGGCAGCACCGCCCCGACGAGCGAGCGCACCGCCAGGGTCTCGAGGGCCTGGGCCGACGTGAGCGGCGGGAGGATCGTCACGAGGCGCTCGGCGAGCATCGTCTTGCCCGATCCGGGCGGCCCCGTGAGCATGAGGTGGTGCCCTCCGGCAGCTGCGAGGGTCAGCGCGGCGCGGGCCTCGTGCTGCCCGCTGACGTCGGCGAGGTCCAGCGTGCGGCCCGGCGCCCTCGCTGCCTGCGAGACCGGCTCGTCCGCCTCGGGGAGCCAGGACCCACCGCGCAGCGCCCGGTACGCACCGACGAGATCGCCCAGGCGCTGCGCCGTCGAGATGCGCACCCCGTCGACGAGCCGTGCCTCGACGACGTCCTCGGGCGCCACGACGACGTGGCGGCAGCCGGCCTCGCGCGCCGCGAGGACCGCGGGCAGGACCCCCGTGACGTGGCGCAGCCGGCCGTCGAGACCGAGCTCGGCGACGTGCACGACCGGCCGGACCGCGTCGGCGGGCATGGCCTCGGCCGCCGCCAGTGCGGCCACCGCGATGGCGAGGTCGAAGCCGGTGCCGTGCTTGGGGATCGCGGCCGGCGAGAGGTTGACGGTGAGCTGGCGCGCGTTGAGCGAGCAGCCCGCCGACAGCGCGGCCGCCCGGACCCGCTGCGGGGCCTGGCGCAGCGCCGTGTCCGGCAGACCGCCGAGCTCGAAGCACGGCAGCCCGTGGCCGATGTGGCACTCGACGTCGACGACATGGCCGGCGATGCCGCGCAGGGCGACGGCCCGGGTCACGGCGATGCTCATGCGCCGGCCCCTCGCACGTGGGTCACGGCGTACGTGCCGTCCGGGTGGCGCAGCAGCGCGACGACGTCGAGCCGCACCCGCCGCGTCGGCACCTCGTGGGCCTCGAGCCAGCACCCGGCGAGCCGGCGCAGGCGGGCGAGCTTCGCGCGGGTGATCGCCTCGACCGGCTGCCCGAAGCGCGTGCTGCGCCGCGTCTTGACCTCGCACACGACGAGCTCGTCGCCGTCGCGCAGCACGAGGTCGACCTCACCGGCGGGGCACCGCCAGTTGCGGTCGACCACCTCCATGCCCCGCGCGACGAGGTAGCGCTCGGCCACCCGCTCGCCCTCGGCCCCCACCTGCCGTCGATCCGTCGGGATCTCGGTCATCTCGACCACCTCCGCCGCCAGTCAACGGCGGCGCTCCCCCGTCACGAAGGGGTGGGCGCTCCCCTGTGGACGACGACCGCGGCGACGAGCAGCCTGTGGACGACGAGTCCGGGCTCCCCCTTCGGACGGCTAGGTCCGGGCTCACCCCCCTTCGGACGGCAGGGTCCCCGGTGCGGTCCGGGACACCCGCCCGCGACCGGGACATCTGCCCGCGCCCGGGAAACCGGTGGAAGACCGGGTCATGACCAGGTCAGGCAGGGGTGTCCCGGTCTCGCCGAGGTTTCCCGGCCGGCCCTCACCACACGGCGCCGACCGACCTCCCCGACCGACCTCCCCGACCGAGGCCCCGGCGGCCCTCCGGCGCCGAAGGACCCGGACCTCTCAGAAGCCGGTCTTCGGCACCTCGAGGTCGCTCTTGGCGAGCTCCTCGACGTTGACGTCCTTGAAGGTGACGACACGGACGTGCTTGGCGAAGCGGGCGGGACGGTAGATGTCCCACACCCACGCGTCCTCCATCGTCACCTCGAAGTACACCTCGGCACCCTCGCCGCGGACGTCGACCTGCACGGAGTTCGCGAGGTAGAAGCGGCGGTCGGTCTCGACGACGTGGCTGAAGAGGTGCACGACGTCGCGGTACTCGCGGTAGAGCGCGAGCTCCATCTCGGTCTCGTACTTCTCGAGGTCCTCGGCGCTCATGAGCTCACCTGCTCAGGGTCGGGTGCGGGCACCTGGTCATCATGCCCGACGCCCGGCAGGCTCCAGGAGCGGCGGTGCAGCACGCACGGGCCGTGCGCGGCGAGGGCGTCCATGTGCGCGCTCGCCGAGTAGCCCTTGTTCTCGGCCCACCCGTACTGCGGGTGCTCCTGCGCCAGCGCCACCATCTGCGTGTCGCGCTCGACCTTGGCGAGCACGCTCGCCGCCGCGACGGACGAGCACGCGAGGTCGGCCTTGATCATCGTCGTCACCGGCGGCGTCGCGGGTCCCTCGGACAGCTCGGCGAAGAGCCCGACCTCCTCGGGGGCGGTGAGCCAGTCGTGGTTGCCGTCGAGGATGACGAGGTCGGGCACGACGTCGAGGGCGGCGAGGGCCCGGCACCCGGCGAGCCGCAGCGCCGCCATGATGCCGATCTCGTCGATCTCGGCGGCGCTCGCGTGGCCCACCGCGCTCGCGACCGCCCACCGCTGCAGCCGCGGCACGATCTGCTCGCGGGCGGCAGCCGTCATGAGCTTGGAGTCGCGCACCCCCTGGGGGGCGGAGCCCACGGTCTCGTCGACGACGACCACCCCGACGCTCACCGGCCCGGCGAGCGCGCCCCGGCCGACCTCGTCCATGCCCGCGAGCACGCGGAAGCCCTGCCGCTGCAGGTCGCGCTCGACGCGCAGGCTGGGCTTGGTCGAGGTGGGGCGGCCCCCCTTCGTGCGGCGGGCGGGCAGCCGGGCGGGAGCGCTCACGCGATCACCGCGCGGCGACGACCTGGCCGCCGGGGCCGGCCGCGGCGCGGGTCCGCGGCACGTCGGCGAAGACCTCGGAGTGGTTCGACAGGCTCGACGCGCGGTCGAGCGGCCACACGGTGAAGCGCGCACGCCCGACGACGAGGTCGATGGGCACGGCGCCGTCGCGACCCGTGCCGCTCGGGTCGTGGAAGCGCGAGTCCGAGCTGTCGTCGCGGTTGTCACCCATGACCCACACCTTGCCCTCGGGCACGGTGATGTCGAAGTCGACGCTGCTCGGGCTCGACCCGGGCTTGAGATAGCTCGCCTCGTCGATCGTCGCGCCGTTGACCATGAGCTTGCCGTCGCTGCCACAGCACTGGACGCGGTCGCCGGGCAGCCCGACGACGCGCTTGATGAGGTGCCCCTCGGAGGTGTCGGGGAGCAGCCCGACGAAGGTCATCGTGTCGCGCACCGCGTTGAGCGCGGCCCCGTGGTTGACGGGAGGCGTCTCGTTGAGCCAGTCGCCCGGGTCGCCGAAGACGACGACGTCACCGCGCTGGAGGTCGAAGGGGCCCGGCGTGAGCTTCGAGACGACGACCCGGTCCCCGACGAGGAGGGTGTCCTCCATCGACTCGCTGGGGATGTAGAAGGCCTGGAGCAGGAAGGTCTTGACGACGAAAGACAGGGTGAGGGCCATCGCGAGGACGATGACCAGCTCGCGCACGGCGCCGCCGATGCGGGCGCCGACACCGGGTCGTCGCTCGCCCTCCGGCGTCTCGTCCTTCGCCTCGGCGCGTGCCGAGTCGGCGTCAGTACCCACGTGGTCTCCTTGCTCGTCCGGCCGGCGGCAGGACGCCTGGCACGGCCAGTATCACCGACGGCGCGCCGGGCCCGCACATCGCGAGCCGTCCGGTGCACCGTCGTCGGGGTCGGGCATCGGCGCAGGTCACGGGGACCCGAGCGCCGACAGCGGCCAGTACCGCCACACGACGGTGCCGACGACGTCGTCGGTGCGGATCATCCCGCCGCCGGGCTTGCCGAGCAGCGACCGCGAGTCCGCCGAGCGGGCGCGGTTGTCGCCGAGGACGAAGATCCGGCCCTGCGGGACCTCGACGTCGAAGGGGTCGGTGCACGACCGCTCGCCCGCCGGCAGGTAGGGCTCGGCGACCGGCTCGCCGTCGCGGACGAGCCCGCCCTCGGGCGTGCACGACAGGCGCTGCCCGCCGACCGCGCCCACCCGCTTGAGGTAGTCCTGCTCGCCGAGGTCGATCCCGAAGGTCGACGCGACGGAGGCCAGGGTGCGTCCGATCAGACCGTCGGAGACGAAGGCCGAGCGGTCCGCCGGCGCGAGCCTGCCGGTGCCGTCGAGGACGACGAGGTCTCCCGGCTCGAGCTCTCCGTGGATCTTGCTCACGACCACGCGGTCGCCGACCTGGATCGTCGGCTCCATCGAGGCGGTCGGCACGAAGTAGGACTGCGCGACGATCCCGCGCACGAGGAAGACGAGCAGGACGGCCAGCCCGAGCTGGAGGAGCAGGCGGCGCCCACGACGCGGGACGACCCCCTCCCGCTGGGCGGTGGGGGTCGTCTCGTCGGTCTCGTGGCTCATCGAGGCCTCAGCGTAGGCGCTGCACCTGGCAGCGGCCCGGCGATCAGCTGGCCGGGGTGTCGCGACGCTCGCGGATACGGGCCGCCTTGCCGCGCAGACCGCGCAGGTAGTACAGCTTCGCGCGGCGCACGTCGCCGCGGGTCGCGACCTCGATCTTGTCGATGTTCGGGGAGTGCAGCGGGAAGGTGCGCTCCACGCCGACGCCGAAGGAGATCTTGCGGGCGGTGAAGGTCTCGCCGACGCCGCCGCCGTGGCGACGGATGACGACGCCCTGGAAGACCTGGATACGGGAGCGGTTGCCCTCGATGACCTTGACGTGCACCTTGACGGTGTCACCGGCGCGGAAGTCGGGGATGTCGGCCTTGATGGAGGCCTGGTCGATCGCGTCGAAACGCTGCATGATGCTCTGCTTCCCGCGAGCGCCACAGGCCGCCCGCACATGATGTGTCTGGAGATGGTGCGGCGCCCGTCCGCCGCGTGCCGACCTGGTGGCCGCACTCCCCCTGTGGCAGGGGCAGAGCACTCGGGCGCAGTGGTCCATGGTGCCAGAGCACCCGCGCAGAGCTGAAATCGGCGCGGTCAGCGCGAAGGGGTGCCCGCCCCTCGCCCGGCCCCTCCCCTTCGCCGAGGTATGGAGATCTGCGCCCCCGATCGCCCATCCGAGGACCGTCTGCCATACCTCGGCGAAAGGGGGCGGTCAGGGCGAAGGGGCGGCCGCCCGCCTCTTCGTGAGGTCGGTCGTCCCCGGCCCCTCGCCGGGGCCGACGGGGCGATACCCGGCCTTCTTGTACATCCGCATGAGGTGGGGCACCTCGGTCGCGGTGTTGAGCCAGTAGGTCGTGACGTCCGGCGGCGCGAGCGACTCTGCGTGGGCGAGCAGCTGGCGCCCGATCCCACGGCCCTGGAGGTCGGGGACGACCATGAGCCGTCCGATCTGCCACACCGCCGGGTCGGTGGGGTCGCGGCGCACGCGCACGGACGCGACGAGGCGCCCCTCGCTGCGGAAGACGTGGGTGTCCCAGTGCGCGAGCCCGTCGCGCACGTCCTGCGCGCTCTCGGCCGGCGCGCCCCACCAGTGCTGCGGCACGGCGACCATCTGCGCCCAGCAGGCCCGCTGGACGACCGCGATCTCCGGGGCGTCGGCCGGCGTCGCGACGGAGGCGTCGAGATCGGCGAGCGCGCCGGCCGTCGCCGCGGCGGCGAGCAGGTCGGGCCGGCGGGCGGCGGTGCGCTCGAGGCGCTGCTCGTGGCGCCACGCCGCGATCCGGGCGTGGTCGCCCGACAGCAGGACGTCGGGCACGGCCCGGGTCACCCCGTCGCCGTCCTGCCACACCGAGGGCTTGGTGTAGATCGGGTACTCGAGCAGACCCCCTTCGTGGCTCTCCTCGAGGAGCGACTCGGCGTTGCCGACGACGCCCGGCAGCAGCCGCACGACGGCCTCGGTCATCGCGAGGACGGCGACCTCGCCGCCGTTGAGGACGTAGTCGCCGAGGGAGAGGACACGCACCTCCATGCGCTGCGCCGCCCACTCGTAGACGCGCTCGTCGATGCCCTCGTAGCGCCCGCACGCGAAGGCGAGCCACGGGGCTTGCGCGAGCTCGCGCGCCGTCGCCTGGTCGAAGGGCTGGCCGCCCGGGCCGGGGACGACGAGGACCGGGGCCGGGCCGCTCGCGTCGTCGGCCGTGCCGAGGACGTGGTCGAGCGCCTCGCTCCAGGGCTGGGGCTTCATCACCATGCCCGCTCCCCCGCCGTACGGGGTGTCGTCGACGGTGCGGTGGCGGTCGTGGGTGAAGTCGCGCAGGTCGTGCACCCGCAGGTCGACGAGACCGTCGCGGCGCGCCTTGCCGATGAGCGAGAGGTCGAGCGGCGCGAGGTAGTCGGGGAAGATCGAGACGACGTCGAGCCTCATCAGCCCTCCCGGCCCAGCTCGAGCAGCCCGGGGGGCGCGTCGAGCACGACGAGGCCGGCCTCGGGGTCGACGGTCGGCACGATCTCCTCGACGAAGGGGACGAGCGTGCGCCCGCCGTCGGCGAGGTCGACGACGAGACGGTCCTGCGCGGTGCCGAGCTCGAGCGCGGCGACCGTGCCGAGGACGACGCCCGCGGTGTCGCGGACCTCGAGCCCGACGAGCTCTTCCTCGTACCAGCCCTCGTCGTCCTCGTCGTCGGCGGGCGCGAGGACGGCGTCGTCGTCGAGGACGAGGCGGGTGCCGCGCAGGGACTCCGCGCCGGTGCGGTCGGGGATGCCCTCGAAGCCGATGAGCCAGATCCCGCGGTGCACACGGGTCGTCGCGATCGTCAGCTGACGGGGCACGCCGGAGCCCGGCTGCGCCCGCGTCGTGAGGACCGCGCCGGGCACGAGTCGCACCTCGGGCTCGTCGGTGTGCAGCTGCACGGTCACCTCGCCGCGCAGCGCGTGCGGCTTGCCGATACGGGCGACGACGTGACCGGTGCTCATGCGCCCCACGGTACTTCGCCCGCGGCGGCTCGCCGGACGCCACCGAATCGTGACCTGCCCGGGGCAGACCTGCCCGGCCGCGGTACGCCATCCTCGTCCCGGGCGGCCCCCCTTCGCCCCCTCCTGTCCCCCCGCCGAGGAGACCCCCATGCGCGCCATGCGCCGACGCCCCCTGCGTCCCGCACTCGCCCTCGTGCTCGCCGCGCTCGTCGCGCTGACCCTCGCGCCCGCGTCCGGCGCGAGCGCCCGCACGCCGGTGAGCCCGCAGCCCCAGACGACGACCCGCTCCGTGCTGCCGAGCTGCACCGGGTACACCTCGCAGACGGTGCCGCCCAAGACGATCCGGGTCTACCGCACGAAGCTCGGCCGCGTCGACGTCGTCGACTTCAAGCGCTACGTCAAGGACGTCCTGCCGCGCGAGTGGATCCCCTCGTGGGACTCGCGCTCGCTCGAGGCCGGCGCCATGGCGGCCAAGACCTTCGCGTGGCACCAGGTGCTGCACCGCAAGAGCACGACCTACGTCCACCAGGGCACGTGCTACGACGTCAAGGACACCGTCGCCGACCAGCTCTACGTCCCCGGCTCGGCGCACCCCCGCACCGACGCCGCGGTCGACGCCACGTGGTCCCAGTACATGCACCGCGGGGGCGAGATCTTCCTCTCGCAGTTCTGCGCGAACATGAACTGCTACGACGTCTCGAGCCGCGACACGTGCGGCAAGGCCGCGAACGGCGTGCGGATGTCGCAGTGGGGCAGCCAGGACTGCGCCCGGCGTCTCGGGCGCGAGCACCGCTCGATCCTCACGACGTACTACGGCACCCTCACCTTCGGCAGCGCGAAGAAGCCCCAGCCGATGAGCGCGCAGAGCATCTCCGGCTCCGGCGACTTCACCGGCGACGGGCGGCCCGACGTCCTGGGCTACACCCCGTCGCGCAACGGCGGCGCCATCACGATCTACCGCGGCAGCTCGGCCGGGACGCTCGTCAACCCGAGCACCTTCGGCTCCGGCTGGTCCGCCTACAACGGCCTGCTGCGGCTCGACGCCGACGGCGACGGCCGCCAGGACGTCCTCGCCCGGGTCGCCGCCACCGGCGAGCTGCACCTGCACCGCGGGACCGGCAAGGGCACCCTGCCGCCCGTGCTCGTCGCCGGCTCCGAGGACTGGAACACCTACGCCCAGCTCGTCTCGCCCGGCGACCTCACCGGCGACGGGCGTCCCGACGTCCTGGCCATCACCCCCGGCGGCCAGCTCTTCCACTTCACGGTGACCCCCTCGGGCACGAGCGCGGTCCTCACCGGCAAGACCCGTCTGGCCCTGGGCTGGAACCGCTTCTCCCGCGTCATCGGTCCCGGCGACCTCACCCGCGACGGGCGCGCCGACCTGCTCACCGTCGACAAGACCTCGGGCCTGCTGCGCCTCTACGCGACGAACCCCGACGGCACCGTGAGCTACCGCTCGCGGGTCGGGACGGGCTGGCACACGCACCTCGACGTCACCGCGCTCGGCGACCTCACCCGTGACGGGGTGCCCGACATCGCGGCGGTGAGCAGCCGCTGGCCCTACGACCTGCTCGTCTACCGGGGCCGGGCGAGCGTCGCGTCGCCCTACCCCTTCGCGCCGGTCGCACGCCCCCGCGGCTTCCACCAGTTCACCGGGCTCTTCTGAGCCCGTCCCGCCCGGGGACGACGAAGGGGGCCCGCACCGGTGGTGCGGGCCCCCTTCGTGACGCTCGGGCTCAGCCCTCGCGGTCGGTGTCGACGATGTCGATCCGGACGCTCTCGCCACCCGAGAGCGCACCGAGCACGGTGCGCAGGGCGGTGGCGGTGCGGCCGGAGCGGCCGATGACGCGACCGAGGTCGTCCGGGTGGACCCGGACCTCGAGGACGGTGCCGCGACGCAGGTCCTTCTGGCGCACGACGACCTCGTCCTTGTGGTCGACGATCCCGGTGACCAGGTGCTCCAGCGCCTCGTCGAGCACGGTCAGTCCTGCTTGGTCTCGGCGTCGGCCTCGGCCGGGGCCTCGGCAGCGGTCTCCGCGGCGGCAGCCTCCTCGGCGGCCTTGGCGGAGGCAGCCTCGTCAGCGGCCTTCTTGTCCGCCTTCTTCTTGGCGGTGACGGCCTTGTGCTGCTCCTCCTCCGAGCCGGACGCGGCGAGGGCAGCCTCGTACAGGTCCTTCTTGGGGGTCTTGGCGTCCTTGACCTTGAGGTTGCCGCTCTCGACGACCTCGAGCAGGCGCGCGACGGCCTCGGTCGGCTGCGCACCGTTGGCCACCCAGTAGGCAGCGCGCTCCATGTCGATGTCGATGAGCGAGGGCTCCTCGGTGGGGTGGTACTTGCCGATCTCCTCGATGGCCCGGCCATCGCGCTTGGTGCGCGAGTCCATGACGACGACGCGGTAGAACGGCGCGCGGATCTTGCCCATGCGCTTCAGACGGATCTTGACGGCCACGTGAGTGGTCTCCTGTCATGCTTGAGGGCGCGGCGAGACCGCACGAGATGAGTCGGTGCGGGGAGCCGGCGCCCAGGGTAGACATCCGCCGGCGGCTGCCGGCGGAAGGTGTACTGGACCCAGTCTGCCAGAGCGCGGCCCGCGTCACGAATCGTCGCGAGGCGCCGCAGCGCGCTGCGGTGGGTCGGACATCGCCGCCAGGAGGTCCTCGACGGCCCGTCCGCCGCCCTCCCCCGCGATGCCGTCGTGCACGCCGAGACGGTCCGCGTCGGAGCGCGCGGCCGAGACCTTGAAGCGGCCGACGAGGCGGGTGAGCGGGATCTCGACGCCGACGACGTCGCTCAGGCGCGCGTCGAGGTAGTCGGCCGGGGCCATGCCCATGCGCCACGGCCGCTCCCGGCCGGACTCCATGGCCGTGGTGAGCCGGGCGAGGACACCGCGCACCCAGCGAGGGTCGTCGTGGACGACGAGCTCGCCCCACCCGTGGACGACGAGGTAGTTCCACGTCGGGACGACGCGGTGGTCCACGGCCTTGCTCGGGTACCAGGTCGGCGAGACGTAGTGCTCGGCCGGGCCGAAGGTCGCCATGACCGGCCCCTCCTGCCGACCGGGACGCCACAGCGGGTTGGCCCGGGCGACGTGCCCGACGAGACGGCGACCGTCGGCGTCGTCGAGGAGCAGGAGCGGCACGAGGTCGACGTCGGGGGTCGTGCCGTCGTGCGTCACGAGCGCGGCGAGCGGGTGACGGGCGACGAAGGGGGCGAGCACCGCGAGATCGGTGACCTCGTCGTGAGGGGGCAGGTAGGGCACCGCTCGTCCTACCTGTTGTGCATCGCGTCGGGCCGCGAGGCGAGGTCCTGGACGAGGGCGGGCAGCTCGCCGGAGGCGATGGCCGCAAGGGACGTGTCGTCGAGCACGTCGCGCAGGGCGGCGCGCAGGGCGACCCACACGACGGGCAGGCGCTGCGCCGACCCGGTGTAGACGAGGTCCTGGGGGCGCTGGCCCCGGATCTCCGCGAGCGGGCCGTCGACGGCGCGGATGACGTCACCGACGGAGATCTCGTCGGCCGGCCGGGCGAGGAGGTAGCCGCCGGCGGCGCCCCGCCGGCTCGTCACGAGGCCGGCCCGGCGCAGGTCGGCGACGATGGCCTCGAGGAACTTGCGTGGCAGCTCCTGCTCGCCGCTCAGCTGCTCGACCGAGACCGGCCGACCGTCCTGCGCGGCGACGAGGCTGAGCAGCGCGCGCACCGCGTAGTCCGACCGCGCGGAGATGTCCATGGGCCCAGTATCGCCGGTCGGGCGGGGGCCAGGAGGACCACTCGCTGAGACATAACACCGCGTTACTTGACTCATAACGCGACGTTCTGATCAACTCCCACTGGTCGGGTGGGAGATACGCCCGGCCGAGCGCCGGGTCGCCACGGACGTCACGACGACGCCCCATCCCGCCCCGCTCGTCCTCCCCCACAGAGAGTCCCCCAGCGATGCGCAAGCTCGTCCTCCTGGCCGTCGTCGGCTTCCTCGCCCAGCTCGTCGACGGGTCGCTCGGCATGGCCTACGGCGTCACGACGACGACGCTGCTGCTCGCGATCGGGACCAACCCGGCCGCGGCCTCGGCCACCGTCCACCTCGCCGAGATCGGCACCACGCTCTTCTCCGGCGCCTCGCACTGGCGTTTCGGCAACGTCGACTGGGGCGTCGTCGCCAAGATCGGCATCCCCGGCGCCGTCGGCGCCTTCGCCGGCGCGACCTTCCTGTCCTCGCTCGACACCGGCACCGCGAAGCCGGTCATGAGCGGGATCCTCCTCGTCCTCGGCCTCTACGTCCTCGTCCGCTTCACCGTCAAGGGTCTGCGCAAGGACCGCCTCGGCCAGCCGCTGCGCAAGCGCTTCCTCGGCCCGCTCGGCCTCTTCGCCGGCTTCGTCGACGCGACCGGTGGCGGCGGCTGGGGCCCGGTCGGCACCCCGGCGCTGCTCGCGAGCGGCCGCATCGAGCCCCGCAAGACCATCGGCTCGATCGACACCAGCGAGTTCCTCGTCGCCCTCGCCGCGAGCCTGGGCTTCCTCTTCGCGCTCGGCTCGCAGGGCATCGAGTGGTCCTGGGTCATCGTCCTGCTCGTCGGCGGCGCGATCGCCGCCCCCATCGCCGCGTACATCGTGCGCGTCGTGCCCCCGCGCATCCTCGGCAGCCTCGTCGGCGGTCTCATCGTCCTCACCAACGCCCGCACCCTCATGGGCAAGGACGGCTTCGCCCTCGACAGCACCGTGAAGTGGGTCGTCTACGGCCTCGTGTGGGCCGCCTGGATCGGCGCGGTCGCGTGGAGCACGAAGGAGCACCGTCGCGAGCGGGCCGCCGAGCAGGCCCAGGGCCCGCACGAGGACGAGCGCGAGCGGGTCGGCTCCCCCGCCTGATCCCTCCCCCACGTCGGATGAGCGTGAATCGCCGCTACGTCATCGGCGTAGCGGCGATTCGCGCTCATCCGCCAGATGGCGCGTGCGAAGGGGAGGGAGGCGGGGACTCCCCCGCCGACCGCTCAGCCGACGGTGGCGCCCCGCAGCACGACGTGACGGGGCGTGGCGCAGGCGCGGACGTCCTCGCGCGGGTCGGCGGAGAGGACGACGAGGTCGGCGTCCTCGCCCTCGGCGATCGCCGGGCGGCCGAGCCAGCGGCGTGCGGCCCAGGTGCCCGCCGACAGGGCCTGGGTGTGCGTCATGCCGGCCTGAGTGAGCAACTGCATCTCCTGCGCCGCGAGGCCGTGCGCGATGGAGCCACCCGCGTCCGTGCCGACCATGACCGGGATCCCCGCCTCGTGCGCGGACGCGACGGTCTGCAGGCGACGACGGTGCAGGTCGAGCATGTGCCGGTGGTAGTCGGGGAACTTCTCGCGGGCCGGCTCGGCGATGGCGGGGAAGGTCTCGATGTTGACGAGCGTCGGCACCACCGTGATGCCCTGCCGGGCGAAGGCGGCGATGCTCTCGTCGTCGAGACCGGTCGCGTGCTCGATGCAGTCGGTGCCCGCCGCGGCGAAGTCGTGGAGGGACTGCTCGCCGAAGCAGTGAGCGGTCACCCGCGCCCCCTCCTCGTGCGCGGCGGCGATCGCCTCGGTGAGCACGTCGACGGGCCAGCACGGCGTGAGGTCGCCGACCTCACGGTCGATCCAGTCGCCGACGAGCTTGACCCAGCCGTCGCCGGCGCGGGCCTCGGCCCGCACCCGCGAGACGAGCTGCTCGGGCTCGACCTCCCACGCGTAGTTGCGGATGTACCGCCGGGTCCGGGCGATGTGCCGCCCGGCCCGGATGATCTTCGGCAGGTCGTCGCGCTCGTCCACCCACCGCGTGTCGGCGGCCGACCCGGCGTCCCGGATGAGCAGGGTGCCGGCGTCACGGTCGGCGAGCGCCTGCTGCTCCGTCGTCTCCTCGTCGACGACGCCGTGCCGGTCGAGCCCGACGTGGCAGTGCGCGTCGACGAAGCCGGGCACGACCCAGCCCTCGACGTGCTCCCACGGCCCTGACGTCGTCGGGGCGGTGAAGGTGACGCGTCCCCCGACGACCCACAGCTCGTCGACCACCTCGTGCTCGTCGAGCAGGACCCGTCCGGTGACGTGCAGCGTCGTCATCGTCGGTCTCAGCGCGCCGCGGACGAGCGGCCGTCGCCGCCGAGGAAGGCTGCCGCGGCGAGGGTGAGGTCGACGAGGTCGCTCGTGCCGGCGAGCTCGCGCGCCGAGTGCATCGACAGCAGGGGGATCCCGACGTCGAGGGTGCGGATGCCCAGCCGAGTCGCGGTGATCGGGCCGATCGTGGACCCGCACGGCACGGAGTTGTTCGAGACGAAGGTCTGCGAGGTCACCCCCGCCTGCGCGCACCACCCGTGCCAGGCGGCGGTCCCGGGGCCGTCGGTCGTGTAGCGCTGGTTCGCGTTGACCTTGAGGATCGGGCCGGAGCCGAGCACCGGACGCACGACCGGGTCGTGCTTCTCGGGGTAGTTCGGGTGCACCGAGTGCCCGACGTCGCTCGAGACGCACCACGACGCGGCCGTCGCGCGCAGGCGCTCCTCGGGGCTCGCACCGAGGGCGATGCCGATCCGGGCGAGGACGTCCTCGAGGAAGGGACCGGCCGCTCCCGAGCGGCTCGCCGAGCCGACCTCCTCGTGGTCGAAGACAGCGAGGACGGCGACGTGGTCCGCGTCGGCCCCGGCGACCTCGCCGAGCGCGACGACGCCGGCGTGGACGCTCGCGAGGTCGTCGAGACGGCCGGAGGCGAAGAAGACGTCGTCCTGCCCGAAGATGCGACCCCGGGCCGCGTCGGCGGTCACGAGGTCGAAGCCCCGCACGCGGGCGGCGTCGACGCCCGAGGTCGACGCGATCTCGCCGACGAGGTCGGCCGAGGCCGCCGCACCGAGGCCCCAGACCGGCTGGGTCTGACGCTGGCGGTCCAGGGCGAGGCCCTCGTTGACGTCGCGGTCGAGGTGGATCGCCAGCTGGGGCAGGCGCAGCAGCGGCCCGGAGTCGGCGAGCACGCTCGAGCCGTCGTCGAGGACGAGCCGCCCGGCCAGGCGCAGCTCGCGGTCCAGCCAGGAGTTGAGCAGGGGCCCTCCGTAGACCTCGACACCGGCCTGCAGCCAGCCGTGGGCGCCGGTGCTGGGCTGGGGCTTGAGGACGAGGCCTGGGGAGTCGGAGTGGGCGCCGAAGACCCGCACCGGCGTCGTCGCGGTCACCGAGGCCGGGACGACCCACGCGATGACGGCGCCGTCGCGCACGACGAGATAGCGCCCGGCCGCGCTCGGCCAGGCCTCGCTCTCGACGAGCGCCGTGAAGCCGGACTCCTGCAGCCGGCGGGCCACCTCGGCGGCGGCGTGGTGGCTCGACGGCGACGCCTCGACGAAGTCGGCGAGGTCCTCGGCGTGGGCGGTGCGGTCCAGGTGCACGTCATGTCCCCTTCGGTAGCGGACCTCGACACTATCCGCGCCGTCACCGGCCCGCCGCGCGGGGCGGGGCCGTCAGGCCGTGAGGAAGCGGCGCAGCGCCTGCACGAAGATCTCGGGCTGCTCCGAGTGCACCCAGTGCCCGGCGGACTTGATGGTGAGCAGACGGGTGCGCGGGAAGTACCCCCGCATCGCCGGTCCCATCTCGTCGCGGACGTAGGCCGACTCGGCGCCGGCCACCCACAGCACCGACCCGTCGTAGGTGCGTCCCTCGACGGCCTCGGCCGGCCAGCCGCGCAGCGCCGGGATCGCGTCGCCGAGGACCTCGAGATTCATCTGCCAGCGCCAGCCCTGGCCCTCCCGACGCAGGTTCTGCAGCAGGAAGGCGCGCACCCCGGGGTCCGGTGCCGCCTCGACGAGCGCGGCGTCGGCGTCCTCTCGGCTGGCCGTGCTGCGCAGGTCCATCGCCCGCATCGCGCGGACGAAGCCCTCGAACTCGCGTCCCTCGCGGTACGCGACCGGCGAGACGTCGACGACGCACAGCCGCTCGACGAGCTCGGGGTGGCGCAGCGCGAGGAGCATGGCGATCTTGCCGCCCATCGAGTGCCCGACGACGACCCACGGCTCGTCGTCGGCGATGGACGTCAGGGTGTCGGCGACGGTGTCGGCCGCACGGACGTAGTCGAAGCGCTCGCTCCAGCCCGAGCGCCCGTGATCGGGCATGTCGACGAGGGTCGGGCGGGCGATGTCGCCGATCGCCTTGGCGATCGTCCCCCAGTTGCGGCCCTGACCGAAGAGTCCGTGGAAGAAGGCGACGCGGGGGCCGTGCTCCCCCTTCGAGACGTGGTGGAGCACCGGGCTGGCCATCTCGCTCACTGCCCGAGGAACTTCTCGAACCCCTTCGGCAGCTGGCTCGGGTCGAGGTCGGGCGCGGCTCCCGGGCCGCCCCCGGCACCGAACGCGCTGCCCGCCGGACCCTTGCCGGCGGCCCGGTCGGCCGCCGCACGCTCCTGCTCGGCCCGCTTCGCGGGGTTGCCGGACTTGCCCTTCTTCTTCACCTGCTTGGGCTGGCGCGCCTTCTTGCCGCCACCCATCCCGGGCAGGCCCGGCATGCCGGGCATGCCGCCGCCGCGAGCGAGCTGCTTCATCATCTTCTGCGCCTCGCCGAAGCGCTCGAGCAGCTGGTTGACCTCGGAGACCTGCACGCCGGAGCCGCGGGCGATGCGGGCACGGCGCGAGCCGTTGATCTGCTTGGGGTGGTTGCGCTCGAAGGGGGTCATCGAGCGCACCATGGCCTCGACGCGGTCGAACTCGCGCTCGTCGAGGTTGTCGAGCTGGGCCGCCATCTGCCCCATGCCCGGCATCATCTTGAGCATCGACTTCAGCGAGCCCATCTTCTTCAGCGCGGCCATCTGCTGGAGGAAGTCGTCGAAGGTGAAGTCCTCGGCCGCGAGGAACTTGCGCTGCATCTCCTCGGCCTGACCGGCGTCGAAGGCGCGCTCGGCCTGCTCGATGAGGGTGAGCACGTCGCCCATGTCGAGGATGCGGCTGGCCATGCGGTCGGGGTGGAAGACCTCGAGGTCGCGCACCCCCTCGCCGGTGGAGGCGAACATGATCGGGCGACCGGTCGTGCGCGCCACGGACAGCGCGGCACCGCCGCGGGCGTCGCCGTCGAGCTTCGAGAGCACGACACCGGTGAAGTCGACGCCCTGCTGGAAGGCCTGCGCGGTCTCGACCGCGGCCTGGCCGATCATCGCGTCGATGACGAAGAGGACCTCGTCGGGCGAGATCGCCGTGCGGATGTCGGCGGCCTGCTGCATGAGGTCCGCGTCCACGGCCAGCCGACCGGCGGTGTCGACGATGACGACGTCGTGCTGGCGGCTCTGCGCGTGCGCGATCCCCTCACGGGCGACCGAGACCGGGTCGCCGAAGGAGCGCGTGCCCTCACCGGCGGCACCGGCGTCGTGGCCGCCGATGTTGCCTCGCTCGGGCGCGAAGACGGAGACGCCGGCGCGCTCGGCGACGACCTCGAGCTGGGTGACGGCGTTGGGCCGCTGGAGGTCGGCGGCCACGAGGATCGGGGTGTGCCCCTGCTCCTTGAGGCGCGCGCCGAGCTTGCCCGCGAAGGTCGTCTTGCCCGAGCCCTGGAGGCCGGCGAGCATGATGACGGTCGGCGGGCGCTTGGCCAGCGTCAGCTCGCGGGTGTTGCCGCCGAGGATGCCGACGAGCTCCTCGTTGACGATCTTGATGACCTGCTGGGCGGGGTTGAGCGCCCCGCTGACCTCGGCACCGGTCGCCCGCTCGCGGACGGCGCTGGTGAACTCCTTGACGACCGGCAGGGCGACGTCGGCGTCGATGAGGGCCATCCGGATGTCACGGATCGTCTTGTTGACGTCGGACTCGGACAGGCGGCCCTTGCCGCGGAGGTTCGCGAAGGTCCCGGTCAGGCGGTCGGACAGGCTGGTGAACACGGGCCCAGGGTAGTCGCCCGCGCGCTAGCCGCCGACCGGCCGGTCGTCGAGGTCGCAGGCGTCGATGAGGGCGGACAGGACCTGGGCCGTCTTCGCCGGGCTGAGCGGCCCGCCGCCGGGCAGCGTGACGTAGAAGGTGTCGAGCGTCTGGCCCGCGTGGGTGGCGATGTGCGCCGAGCGCACGCCGACGCCCTGCTGGGCCAGGCACATGCCGAGGTCGTGCAGCAGACCGGGCCGGTCCTGGGTGCGCACCTCGAGCACGCTCGCCGCGGCGCTGCCGGAGGGCAGGACGAAGGCGCGGGTGGCGCCGGCTGCCGATGGGAAGGCCGGCCGGGTGGAGCGGCTGCGGGCGAGGGCCCCGAGGGCACCCCGGTCACCCCCGGCGAGCCGGGTGAGCGACGCGGCGAGCCGGCGCGGCTCGGGCGCGTCGCCGCCGGGCGACTCGACGACCCACTGGTCGACCGCGATGCCGTCCTGGGTCGCCAGCCGTGCGCTGCGCACGGTGAGACCCTGCGCGGCGAGGACGCCCGCGGTGTCGGCGAAGAGCCCGTGCCGGTCGCGGTCGTAGACGTGGACCACCCAGCCGGTCGGTGCCTGCGTCACGGTGACGAAGGGGTGACCCACCCCGATCGCGTCGCGCGCCTCGGACGGGAGGTCGACCGCACCCTGCTCCTGCGGCGGGGCGACCGGGCTCCCCGACAGGCGCTCGCGGACGCGGTCGGTGAGCGTGCCGAGCAGGTCGGCGCGCCACTGGGTCCACGCCTTCGGGCCGGTGGCCTGGCTGTCGGCGACGGTGAGTGCCCGCAGCAGCTCGAAGGTCTCGAGCCGGCCGTCGACGACCTCGACGACGGCGTCGATGGTCGCGGGCTCGTCGAGGTCTCGGCGGGTCGCGACCTCGATGAGGGTGAGGTGCTCGCGCACGAGCAGCTCGACGAGGGCGACGTCCTGCGGGGGCAGGGAGAGGCGCTGCATCGCGCCGCGGGCGATCTTCGCCCCCTCGACGCTGTGGTCGTTGGCGCCGGCGATCTTGCCGATGTCGTGCATGAGGGCGCCGAGGAGGAGCAGGTCAGGGCGTTGGACGTCGCGCGAGAGCCGGGCGGCCTGGGCCACCGCCTCGAGGATGTGGCGGTCGACGGTGTGCCGGTGCACGGCGTTGCGCTGCGGGCGGCTGCGCACGGCGTCCCACTCCGGGAGCCACTGCGAGACCAGGCCCGCCTGGTCCAGCCCCTCCCAGGTGGGCACGAGGCCCGCGCCGCTGGCGAGCAGCTCGGTGAGCTGGCGCACGGCCCCGTCCGGCCATGGTGTGCTCAGCCGAGGGGCCCGGGAGAGGTTGGCGAGGGTCTGGGGGGCCAGCGGCAGCCGGTTCCGGGCGGCGACGACAGCGGCCCGCAGGGGCAGCTCCGCGTCGACGCCGACCTGCTGGGTGGAGCCGAGGACGGCCTCGCCGTCGTGGCGGAAGAGCCCGTAGCCGAGCGGCACCATCGCCGGGCGGCGGGGCCCGACGCGCAGGGTGCGCGCGCGCTGCGACTGGCCGGCCCGACGGGTGGCCCCGTCGAGCGCGTAGGCGATGGTGCGGGCCGAGGTCGACACGACGGTGAGGAGCTCGTCGCTGTCGGACAGGCCGAGCAGGGCGGCGACGGCGTCGGCGTCGTCGCGCAGCAGCCGGTCGCGACCGCGCCCCGTCGTGAGGTGCACGGCGTCGCGGACGTCGAGCAGGCGCGCGTGGGCCTGGTCGAGGCGACCGCGGTCGCGATCCGTGAGCCACGCCTGGGTGAGGGCGCGCAGCACGGTGATGTCACGCAGCCCGCCGCGGCTCTCCTTGAGGTCGGGCTCCTGCGACTGGGCCAGCTCGCCGTGGCGCAGGTGCCGGGCGGCGGTCGCCTCGACGAGCTGGGGCAGCCGCTTGCGGGCGTTGGCCCGCCAGTCGTGGGCGACGCTCGAGCGGACGCCCGACACGAGGTCTGCGTCGCCCGCCACGAGACGCAGGTCGAGCAGGCCGACGGCGGCGGTGAGGTCGTCGGCCGCGACCGAGCGGCACTCCCCTGCCGTCCGGACGCTGTGGTCGAGGCGCAGCCCGGCGTCCCACACGGGGTACCAGATGCGGTCCGCGAGGACGGCGACCTCGCGCTCGCGGTGGCTGCGCCCGTCGTGCAGGAGGACGAGGTCGAGATCGCTGAGCGGGCCGGAGTCGGCCCGCCCGAGGCTGCCGACCGCGGCCAGCGCGAGCCCGGGCCGGGCACCCACGGCCTCGTCGAAGACCCCGGTGAGCCACCGGTCGGTGGCGGCGGCGATGGCGGCCCGCCGCGTCCCGCCGGCACCCGGGACGGCGAAGTCCCGGGTGCCGGCGAGGTCGAGCCGAGCTGCTCGCAGGTCCTGCGGCGCCGAGGGGTCGGTGCTCGTCGAGGTCATGACGCTCCTGTGCTCGCTGCGGTCTCGTGCGGTGATGCCGTGGTGCGGTGCCGGCCGTGGCCGGCGGGCGTCAGAGCGCCTCGACGCCGCGCTCGCCCGTGCGGACCCGGACGACCTCGTCGACGGTGGTCACCCAGACCTTCCCGTCGCCGATCCGGCCGGTGCGGCTCGTCGAGACGACGACGTCGACCGCCGAGGTGGCGTCCATGTCCTCGACGAGGACCTCGAGGCGGATCTTGGGCACGAAGTCGACCGTGTACTCCGCCCCGCGGTAGACCTCGCTGTGCCCGCGCTGGCGTCCGTAGCCGCTCGCCTCGCTCACCGTCATGCCGGTGATGCCGTAGGCCTCGAGCGCCTCCTTCACCTCGTCGAGCTGGTGGGGCTTGATGATGGCGGTGACGAGCTTCATGCCTTGGCTCCTTCGGTGGTGACTTCCTCGTGGTGACGCGCGTCGTGCTGGACGCCGGCGCTGCTGACGCCCAGGCGGCCGCCGCGGGCGACGAGGTCGTAGCCGGACTCGGCGTGCTCCGCCGCGTCGATGCCGGCGACCTCGTCGTCCTCGCTGACCCGCCAGCCCATCGTCGCCTTGAGGGCGAGGGCGATGACGAGGGTGAGGACCGCCGAGATGACGAGGCTGGCCAGGGCGATGACGACCTGGACGACCGTCTGGTCGATGCCGCCGCCGTAGAAGAGCCCGGTCTCGGTGGCGAGCAGGCCGGCGCCGACGGTGCCCCAGAGCCCGGCGACGAGGTGCACGCCGACGACGTCGAGGGAGTCGTCGTAGCCGAAGCGGTACTTGAGGCCGACGGCGAGGGCCGCGAGACCACCGGCGACCGCGCCGAGGACGAGCGAGCCGACGGGCGAGAGCGAGCCGCAGGCCGGGGTGATGGCGACGAGACCGGCGACGACACCGGAGGCGGCGCCGATCGAGGTGGCGTGACCGTCGCGGATCTTCTCCACGAGCAGCCAGCCGAGGATCGCCGCAGCGGTCGCAGCGGTGGTGTTGACCCACACGAGCGAGGCGAGGCCGTCCGCGGCGAGCTCGGAGCCGGCGTTGAAGCCGAACCAGCCGAACCACAGCAGCCCGGCGCCGATCATGACGAGCGGCACGTTGTGCGGGCGCATCGCGGTCTTGCCGAAGCCGAGGCGCTTGCCGACGACGAGGGCGAGGACGAGACCGGCGATGCCGGCGTTGATGTGCACGACCGTCCCACCGGCGAAGTCGATGGGTGCGACGTTCGCCACCCCGTCGGTGATCCCGTACATCGCACCGGCGATGCCGCCCTCGGCGCCCGAGAGCAGGCCTCCGCCCCACACCATGTGGGCGATCGGGAAGTAGACGAGGGTGAGCCAGATCGCGACGAAGACCATCCACGTCGAGAACTTCACGCGGTCGGCGATGGCGCCGGAGATGAGGGCGACGGTGATGATCGCGAAGGTCAGCTGGAAGCCCGCGAAGAGGACCTCCGGCAGCCAGACGCCGGCGCCGAAGACGTCGATGACCGGCATGCCGTCGGCACCCACGGTCGTCGTCACGCCCTCGACGGTGCTCGCGACGCCGCGCAGGCCGAACTTGTCGAAGGGATTGGCGAAGATGCCCGCGACGTCGGCACCGCCGAAGGACATCGAGTAGCCCCACAGGACGTAGACGACGCCGGCGACGCCCATGGCGCCGAAGCTCATCATCATCATGTTGAGGACGGACTTGGCGCGGGTCATGCCGCCGTAGAAGAGGGCGAGACCCGGGGTCATGAGGAGGACCAGGGCCGCGCAGATGATCATGAAGGCGGTCGCCGCGGGGTCGATCGCCGGTGGCTCCGCCGCGAGGGGCATCAGTGCTGGACTCATGCGGAGCAGCCAACGCGGCGCAGGTTTCGCCTCCCTCGGCCGATTGTTTCGACGAGGTTGCGGATGGTCCCCCTTCGTAAGCGGTGCGTTACCGACACCTCTGCGTCCCACGATGCGGGACGGCGAAGGGGGGTCGCCGGCCCCGGTCCACCCACCCGGGTGGGGACGGCGGCACCGCCGGCTGGGAGGATCGGGCCATGACCCCGGTGCTCATCTTCGACGGCGACTGCGGCATGTGCACGCGTGCCGCGAGCCTCGTCTCCCGGCGGCTGCGGCCGTCTGACGACACCTACGACGTCGAGCCCTCGCAGGCGCTCGACCTCGAGGCCCTCGGCCTCACCGCGCACCAGTGCGAGGAGGCCCTGCAGTGGGTCGGCGCCGACGGCGAGGTGAGCAGCGCCCAGGACGCCGTCGCCCGGATGCTCCTCGCGTCCAGGCCCGTCCTGAGGCCCGCGGGCGCCGCGCTGCTCCTGCCGGGGGTCAACCCGCTCGCCGGCGTCGTCTACCGGTGGGTCGCCCGCAACCGCCACCTCTTCCCCGGCGGCACCCCGGCCTGCCGGGTCCCACCCGCCGGCTGAGGCACCCGTGGTGGCCGTCGACTACGTGCTGCCGCTGCGGTGGGACGCGGCGGCCTCGCAGTCCGGCCGTGACGAGCTGACGTCGTACCTCGCACAGCTGCGCCGGTGGGTCGACGACGTCGTCGTCGTCGACGGGTCGGAGCCGGAGCTCTTCGACGAGCACCACCGCCTGTGGTCGCCGATCGTGCGCCACGTGCCCCCGCAGGCGAGGACCGCGAACGGCAAGGTCGGCGGGGTGATGACCGGCATCCGCGCGGCACGCTCCCCCGTCGTCGTGCTGGCCGACGACGACGTCCGGTACGGACCGGACGAGCTCGCCGAGGTCGTCGCCCGGCTGCGGCGTGCCGACGTCGTCGTCCCGCAGAACGTCTTCTCGTCGCTGCCGTGGCACGCCCGGTGGGACACCGCACGCTCCCTCGTCAACCGAGCCCTGCGCACCGACTACCCCGGCACGGTCGTCGTCCGACGGGACGTCGCCGTCCTGGGGTACCGCGGCGACGTGCTCTTCGAGAACCTCGAGCTCATCCGTACCGTCGCGGCCCGGGGCGGGCGGGTCGAGATCGCGCGCGACCTCTTCGTGCCGCGGCTGCCGCCGACCGCCGCGCACTTCCGCTCGCAGCGGGTGCGTCAGGCCTACGACTCGTGCGCGCAGCCCGCCCGGCTCGCCGTAGAGCTGGCCATCCTGCCCGCGGCGCTGCTCCAGGCCCGTCGCCCCCGGGGATACGTCGTGTGGGTGCTGGCCGTCGTCGCTCTCGCCGAGCGCGGGCGTCGTGTCGACGGCGGCCGGCGGGTCTACCCGGCGAGCGCGTCGTGGTGGGCGCCCCTGTGGGTGGGCGAGCGCGCCGTGACCTCGTGGCTCGCGCTCGCCTGCCACGTCCGGGGCGGCGTCCCCTACGCCGGTGGCCGGCTGCGCCACGCCGCCACCTCGCCCCGCGCGCTGCGAGCGGGAGAGCGGCTGAGGGCGCTGGCGGACCGGCCGTCGCGGGCGGGGGCGCGCTAACCGGTCGTGCCACGCCTGCGGGAGGCGATGATGACGCACCGGGCCGAAGGGGTCCGTCAGACCTGAGGAGCCCCGCATGAGCATCCCACCGCCGCCGCCCGGTCCAGGGGCCGGCGGCCCCGGGCAGCGACCCCCCGGTCCCCCGCCCCACGGCGGTCCCCCCACGGGTGGCCCCGGCAGGTACCCCGGTCCGGGTGGCTACCCCGGCCAGCCCGGGGGCCAGCCCTCCGGCCGCCGTCGGGTGCCGGTCTGGGCGTGGGTCGTCGGCGGCATCGCCGCCCTCGTCCTCGCGTGCTGCGTCGGCTTCGCGGCGCTCGTCGCTCTCGGCGTCGCGAGCAGCCCGGTCGACGACGAGACGACGTCCGTGGCGCCCCAGAGCAGCACGACCGCCCCCAGCGAGGACACCTCGAGCTCGCCGGAGCCCGAGCCGACCCAGGAGCCGGAGCCGACCCAGGAGCCGGAGCCGTCGAGCACGAGCTCGACCCTGCCGTCGGCGCCGAGCTCGAGCGTGCCCCCGACCCCGGCGGGCTCGACAGCCAACACCGACAGCCGCTACACCCTCAAGCCCGAGCAGCTCGAGTCCGAGGTCGTCCGCGGCCTCGGGGGCATCGGGCTGAAGAAGTCCGAGGTCGACTGCCCCTCTGCCCTCGTCCTCATCGCGGACAAGACCGCGACGTGCACGGCGCCGAACCCCGTCGGCGACGGCACGGCGACGATCACCGCGACCGTCGAGTGGGCCCAGATCTCGGGCACGAGCATCCGCTACTACCTCGGCTTCGAGCTGAAGACGAAGAAGAGCACGTAACGCCAGGCGCGGGCCGGACGGGACGACGAAGGGGGTGGGCGCCGAGCGCCCACCCCCTTCGTGCTGCCGTGAGAGGTCAGCCGACGATGGCGTCGACGAAGGCCTCGGGGACGAAGGGGGCGAGGTCGTCGGGACCCTCGCCGAGACCGACGAGCTTGACGGGGACGCCGAGCTGGCGCTGGACCGCGACGACGATGCCGCCCTTGGCGGTGCCGTCGAGCTTGGTGAGCACGACACCGGTGACGTCGACGGCCTGCGCGAAGACCTTCGCCTGGGCCAGGCCGTTCTGCCCCGTCGTCGCGTCGATGACGAGGAGCACCTCGTCGACCGGCTGCTGCTTCTCGACGACCCGCTTGATCTTGCCGAGCTCGTCCATGAGCCCGACCTTGTTGTGGAGCCGGCCCGCGGTGTCGATGACGACGCAGTCGGCCTCCATCTCGGCGCCGGCGCGCACGGCGTCGAAGGCGACGGCGGCCGGGTCGGCCCCGTCGCGGTCGCTGCGCACCACGGGGACCCCGACGCGCGCGCCCCAGGTCTCGAGCTGGTCGGCCGCTGCGGCGCGGAAGGTGTCGGCTGCGCCGAGCACGACGTCGCGGTCGTTGGCGACGAGCACGCGCGCGAGCTTGCCGACGGTCGTCGTCTTGCCGGTGCCGTTGACGCCGACGACGAGCAGGCAGGCGGGCCGTCCGTCGACACGGCTCGCGGCGAGCCCGCGGTCCATGCTCGGGTCGACGAGCTGGAGCAGGTCGGCGTAGAGCCAGTCCTTGGCCACCTCGGGGTCGGTCGTGCCGTCGATGGCGACGTGGGCGCGCAGCGAGTCGACGAGCTCGGTCGTCGGCTCGATGCCGAGGTCGGCGCGCAGCAGGACGTCCTCGACGTCCTCCCAGTCCTCCTCCGACAGCGAGCCGCTGCTGAGCAGGGCGAGCAGGGTCTTGCCGATCGCGTTGTTCGACGTCGCCAGACGGGTGCGCAGGGTGCGCATGCGGTCACGGGTGGGGGCCGGGGTGTCGACCGGGGTGACCGGCTCGGCCTCGACCGCGTCGAGCGGGTGGACCTCCGGCTCGGCGGCAGGTGCCCGGGCGGGCTCGGCCGCGGGAGCCTCCGGCTCGGCGGCAGGCGCCTGGGCCGGCTCCGCAGGCGGTGCCTGAGGGGCCTGGGCAGCCGGGGCCTCGGACCCGGCCGCCGGGGCCGGCGACTCCGGGGCCTGCGGCGCGTCGGTGATCGGCGCGACGTCGGCGTCGCGCTCGTAGACGTCCGGCTCGTCCTGGCCGGTGGTCGGCGCGCTCGTCGCCTCCGAGGGGGCGGGGCCCGCCGGGGTGGTCCTCTGCGGGGCCTGTGGCGCGGGCGCGCTCGGCGCCGCCGGGGTCACCTCGGTCGCCTCGGCGGGCTCCGCGGGGGCGGTCGCACCGGAGGGGGTGTCGCGCTCGGTCGGGCGCTGCGGTGCCTCGGGGGCCCCGGTCGCCTTGTCGCTCGGCCGGTCGAGGACGATCGTGCCGCTGCGGTGGTCGGTGGTGCCCTTCGGCCGCTCCGGCGGCCGGTGCTGCTCGGGCAGGTCGCCGTCGGACCCACCGCGCCCGCGCAGCAGGCCGACGAGCAGCCCACCGAGCAGGACGAGCAGACCGACGGCGACGAGGACGTACTCAAGGACAGTGTCGATACCCATCACGCCGCCCATCCTCGCAGCCCGCGGCGTCAGCCAGCGAGGTGACCGAAGTCGGCCTCGAGCTGCGCCCACGGACCGCTGGCCTCGACCCGCCCGTCGGCGAGCACGACGACCCGGTCGGCCTGAGCGAGCGCCGCCCGCTTCGACGTCGCCCCGACGACGGTGACCGAGCGCTCGCGCAGCGAGCGCCACAGCTCGACCTCGGTCGTCGCGTCGAGCGCGCTCGAGACGTCGTCGGCGAGCAGCAGCTCGGTGTCGGCCGCGAGCGCCCGGGCCAGCGCGAGACGCTGGACCTGCCCGCCGGACAGCCGGACCCCTCGGTGTCCGACGGCGGCATGGGGCCCGCCCGCGGTCGCGACGTCCGGACCGAGACGGGCCGCCTGCACCGGTGCCTCGAAGAGCCGCTCGTAGCCCAGCTGGACGTTGTCGGCGAAGGTGCCCGACACCACCCGGGGCACCTGCGCGACATAGGCCACCTGGCCCGGTCGCAGGAAGACCTCCGGGTCGTCGACCTCGTGGCCGTTCCAGTACAGGCCGCCGCGGTGGTCGACGAGACCCGCGAGCGCGCGCAGCAGGCTCGACTTGCCGGAGCCGACCTGGCCGAGGAGGAGCACGAGCTCGCCGGCCCCCACCGAGAGGTCGACGTCCTCGACGCCGACGGTGCCGTCCTCGTGCACCGCCGTCATCCCGACGAGCGAGAGCCGGCGCAGCGGCACCCGGTCGACCTCCGGCGGCGCGGGCGCCGCACCGGTGACGAGATCGACCCCCGGGGCCGTGTCCATGAGATCGGCCCCGCCGGCCAGGCGGCTCGTCACCTGCTGCCAGGCGCGGGTGCCCGGGGCCTCGGTGACGACCGCACCCGCGACCCGGCCGAACCAGTCGAAGCCGCCGACCGCGCCGACGAGGAGCAGGGCGGTGGCCAGCCCCCACCAGCCCCAGAGCACGCCCGCCCAGGTGACGACGAGACCGGCCTGGACCATGAGCATCGGGACGCCGTCGAGCACCGCGCGGACCCTGTGCTCGCGGATCGCCGCGTCGACGCGACCGCCGTCGACCGAGCGCAGGTGGCGCCGCAGATCGGGCACCTGCCCGGCGAGCTTGACCGTGCGCGCGGACTCGAGCGTCGAGACGAGCACCCGCCCGAACTGCGCCCGGGTCGTCGAGGCGTAGGCCGCCGAGCGCCCCGCGATCGGACGGCCGAGGGCCGAGGCCCCGGCGGCGGCGACGAGCACGACGAGGAGCACGAGGCCGGCGAGCGGGCTGCGGGCCGAGACCGCGGTGATGACGACGATCGCCATGCCGTTGACGAGGTCGACCCAGCGGTCGGCGTAGCGCGCGTACCGGTCGGCGTCCATCGCGCGGGCCACGATCTCGCCGGCGGGCACGCGGTCGAGCCGTCGGTCGGCGGTCTGCCCCACGAGCACCGACATGCGCACGCGCAGCAGCACCTCGACCCACCAGCGGGGGTAGCGCCCGATGGCGACGGCGAAGAGGACCGGGCCGACGAGGATCGCGACGACGCACGCGACGAGCCACGGCGTGACCTGCTCGCCGTCGCGCAGCGCCTGGACGGTGTGCCCCCACGTGAAGCCGGTGAGCGCACCCAGCGACCCGGTGAGGGAGAAGCCGAGGAAGAGCCCGGCGGCGAGCAGCCCCCATCCGGGGCGGATGCGCAGGGCGTGCCAGATCCCCTTCGTCAGCGACGGCCCGTCGCCCGGGTCGCGGCTCGGCGGCGGGTCGACCCGCCGCCGTGACCCCTCGAGGGTCGGCGCCACAACGACAGGCGCGTCGGCCGGGCCGACCGGCTCTCCGGAGACGGGCTCGGGGGCGCCCGGTGAGGCCGTGCTCGCCGCGCGGAGCAGCTCGCGGAAGGGCCCCTCCTGGGTCGCCAGCGCGACCCGCGGGCCGTGCTGGACGAGCCGTCCGTGGTCGAGCACGGCGACGAGGTCGGCCCGCGAGATCGTCGACAGTCGGTGGGCCACGAGGATGCCGGTGCGCCGGCGCAGCAGCCGGTCGGCGGCGGCGACGACCCGCTGCTCGGTCACGGGGTCCATCCGTGCCGTGGCCTCGTCGAGCACGACGACGCGCACCTCGCGCAGCAGCAGGCGGGCGAAGGCGACGAGCTGCTCCTCCCCGGCCGACAGCGTCGCTCCCCCGGGCCCGAGGACGGTGTCGAGGCCGTCGTCGAGCCCGTCGACCCACTCGGCGAGCCCGAGCTCGGCGACGACCTGCTCGACGCGCTCGCGCTCGACGTCGGCGAAGAGCGCGATGTTCTGCGCGAGGGTCCCGGCGAGGATCTCGGTGCGCTGGGTGACGACGCCGACGGCTCGGCGCAGCTCCTGCAGGTCGATGTCGAGCACGTCGACGCCGCCGAGCAGCACGGTGCCGGGCTCGGGGTCGACCGCCCGTGACACGAGCGAGGCGAGCGTCGACTTGCCCGAGCCGGTGCGCCCGACGAGGGCGATGGTCTGACCGGCCGGCACGTGCAGGTCGACACCGGCGAGCGCGAAGGTCCCCTCGCGATAGCTGAAGTGCAGGTCGGCGAAGTCGAGGTCGACCTGCTCGGTCGGCACCGGCAGACCACCACGCGGCTCGGGCTCGACGGCGAGCATCTGGCGCAGCCGGATGACCGCGCCGAGACCGGCCTGGAGGTCGGGCAGCTGCTCGGCGACCCGGCCGACGATGCTCACGAAGCTCGTCGTCACGAGGAAGAGCGTGACGAGCTGCGCGACGGACAGCCCGCCGCGCGAGGCGACGGCGATGCCGACGACGGCGATCGCCGCGAGCAGCCCGTGGAGCAGGAGCATGGCGCGCAGGGTCATCGAGCGCTCGACCCGGATGACCTCGTGGAAGCGGGCGTGGACGTCCGCCGACAGCCGGGCCAGGCGCTGGACGGCGAAGGGGGACCCCAGGCTCGTGCGCAGGTCGTCACGCCCGGCGATGCCCTCCTCGAGCGCGGCCGCGTGGTCGGTCCAGGCCATCTCCTCGACGACCTTGCGCGAGGCGACCTCGGCCATGAGCGGGCGCATGACGACGTAGGCCCCGACGGCGCAGACCGGGAAGAGGACCCACGCCGGCCACCACGTGAGGGCAGCGACGACCCACATGGGGATCGCGGTGAAGACCGCGCGCAGGGCGGTCCACACCTGCTCGCGCACGAGCGTGCCGACGTCGTGCGTGTCGTCGTCGACCCGGTCGAGCACCTCGCCGACCGCCTGGTCGGAGAGCGCCGACAGGGGCTGGTCGAGCGCGGCGTCGAGCAGGTCCTCGCGCAGCCGGCCCTCGGCCCGGTCGACGACGTAGGCCCACACGAGCCGGCCGACGGTGTCGAGCACCGCCCCGCCGACGAGGCACAGCGCGAGCCAGGAGACGAGCACCGCGCTCGGGTCCTCGGCGAGCCGTCCGGCGAGGACGGACCCGGCCGCCTGACCGGCGGCGTAGCCCGCGAGGGCGAGCCAGGAGATCGTGACGAGCGGGTGCCGCAGACGCGTCCACGTCACCTGCCGTCGCGGGGGCGGGGTGGTCGTGGGCGGTGCGGTGGTCCCCTGGGGGACGAGGTCGAGCGTCGTCATGGCGTCCCTGAGCGTACGACCGCCCACCGACGACGCGACACCGAGTTTCCGGGCGGGAGGCCGCCCCCCTTCGCCCTCCCGCGGACCTCGTCGGCCCGCGGGAGGGAGGAGGCATCAGAAGATGAGGACGCGGTCCGCCGGGTCGAGCCACATGCCGTCGCCCTCGGCGACCTCGAAGGCCTCGTGGAAGGCGTCGATGTTGCGGCACGCGTTGCCGCGCAGGTCCTGCGGGGCGTGCGGGTCGATGGCGAGCAGGCGCTCGGCCTCCTCGCGGCGGGCGTCGCCGCACCACACCCGCGCCCAGCTGACGAAGAAGCGCTGGTCACCGGTGAGGCCGTCGTCGCCCACGCTCGTCGCGGCCTCCTCGCCGACCGCGATGCGGTAGGCGGCGTGACCGATGGCCAGGCCCCCGATGTCGCCGATGTTCTCGCCGACGGTGAGAGCGCCGTTGACCGCCCGGTCCGGCGCGGTGCGGCTGCGCTGCCCGTCGAACTGCGCGCGCAGACGGTCGGCCAGCGCGGTGAAGGCCTCCTTGTCCTGCGGGGTCCACCAGTCGCGCAGGGCGCCGGTGCCGTCGAAGCTCGCGCCCGAGTCGTCGAAGCCGTGCCCGATCTCGTGCCCGATGACCGCCCCGATGCCGCCGTAGTTGACCGCCGGGTCGGCGTCGGCGTCGAAGAAGGGCGGCTGGAGGATCGCCGCGGGGAAGACGATCTCGTTCATCCCCGGGTTGTAGTACGCGTTGACCGTCTGCGGGGTCATGAACCACTCGTCGCGGTCCACCGGGCCGCCGAGCTTGCCGATCTCGCGGTCCGCGGCCAGGGCGTTGGCCCGGCCGACGTCGGTGAGCAGGTCACCGGTCAGCTCCAGCGCGGAGTAGTCCTTCCAGCGCACGGGGGCGCCGACCTTCGGGGTGAAGGACTCGAGCTTGGCCAGGGCCTCCGCCTTCGTCTCCTCGCTCATCCACGACAGCGAGGCGAAGGAGCGCCGGAAGGCCTCGACGAGGTGCTCGACGAGCTCGTCCATCGCCGCCTGGCTCTCCGGCGGGTAGTGCCGCTCGACGTAGAGCTTGCCGACGACGTCGCCGAGCGCCCCCTCGAGCAGGCTGACGCCGCGCTTCCAGCGGGCCCGCTGCTCGGGGATGCCCGACAGGGTGCGCCCGGCCAGGTCGAAGTGGGCCGCGACGAGGTCGCGGCCGAGGTGCGGCGCGGAGGCGAGGACGACGTGCCAGCGCAGCCAGGCCCGCCAGTCGGCGACGTCGACCTCGTCGAGCGCGGCCGACAGCGAGCGCAGGTAGTCGGGCTGCCGGGCGATCGCCCGCTCCAGCGCGCCCTCGGGCATGCCCCACGCCTGCGCCCACGCGGCCCAGTCGAAGGACGGGGCGGCCTGCGCCAGCTCGTCGGCGGTCATCGGGTTGTACGTCGCGACGGCGTCGCGGTTGCTCACGCGGTCGAGGTGGCCCGTCGCGAGACGGTGCTCGACACGCAGCACGGCGTCGGCGACCGACCCGGCGTCGGCCGTGCCGGCGAGCGACAGGAGGGTCTCGACGTGGCCGCGGTAGGCCCGCAGCACGGCCGCGTGCTGCTCGTCGCGGTAGTAGCTCTCGTCGGGCAGCCCGAGGCCCGACTGCTCGAGGTAGACGACGTACTCGTCGGGGTTGCCGTCGTCGGTCGCGACGATCGGGGCGAGCAGCCCGCCGACGCCGAGCCGCCCGAGGCGCCCGGTCGCGACGAGCAGGGAGCGGGCGTCGTCGACGGCGTCGACCTCGTCGAGACGGGGGCGAAGGGGGGCCAGCCCGGCGGCCTCGACCGCCTCCTCGTCCATGAAGGAGGAGAAGAGCCCGCCGATGAGCCGGGCGTCGGGGTCGGAGCCGGGGTCGGCCGCCGCCTCCTCGACGATGGCTCGCACGTCCTCCTCGCTGCGCTCGCGCAGCACGTCGAAGACGCCGTAGCGGCCCTTGTCGGCGGGGATCTCGACCGAGCTCAGCCAGCTGTTGTTGACGTGACCGTAGAGGTCGTCCTGCGGGCGGGTCGTCGGGTCGAGCGGGTGGTCGAAGGTCGGCGTCTGCGTCACGTCGTCAGTCAAGCACGCAGCGCCGACGCCGGCGCGCCCGCCGGGGGTGGGCGCACGCCGCGAGGACGGTCGTCAGTCGCGCTTGCGACCGGCCGTCGCGCCGCTGATCGCGGCGGAGGTCCGGCTCGCGGCGGCGTCGGCGCCGCCGCGCACGCGCACGACGACGCGCTCCCCGCGGGGGGTGAGGAGGTCACGGCCCTCACGGCGGGCCGGCACGAGGACGACGCCGAGCACCGCCAACGAGAGGGCGACGCACAGGAGGAGGCCGACGACGATCGCAGTCATGGTCGTATCGTCGCCGACCGCTGCCCCGGGGCACGAATCGACACGCCCCGCAGGGGTGCTCGTGTCCAGGGTCGAGCTCGCGTCGTGCCTAGGACGCGACGTCGCGGATGCGCTGGCTGACGACGGTGGTGATGCCGTCGCCGCGCATCGAGACGCCGTAGAGGGCGTCCGCGACCTCCATCGTCTTCTTCTGGTGGGTGATGACGATGAGCTGGCTGGAGTCGCGCAGCTCCTCGAAGAGGGTGATGAGACGCCCGAGGTTGGTGTCGTCGAGCGCGGCCTCGACCTCGTCCATGATGTAGAAGGGGCTCGGCCGCGCCTTGAAGATCGAGACGAGCAGCGCGACGGCCACGAGCGAGCGCTCCCCGCCGGAGAGCAGCGACAGGCGCTTGACCTTCTTGCCCGGGGGGCGCGCCTCGACCTCGATGCCCGTCGTCAGCATGTCCGAGGGGTCGGTGAGGGTCAGCCGGCCCTCTCCCCCGGGGAAGAGGCGGCCGAAGACCCCTTCGAACTGCTCGGCGGTGTCGCGGAAGGCCTCCGCGAAGACCTGCTCGACCCGCTGGTCGACCTCGGCGACGATGTCGAGGAGGTCCTTCTTGCTCTGGCGCAGGTCCTCGAGCTGGGTCGTGAGGAAGGTGTGGCGCTCCTCGAGCGCGGCGAACTCCTCGAGCGCGAGGGGGTTGACCCGCCCGAGGGCCTTGAGGCCGCGCTCGGCGGCACGCAGGCGCTTCTCCTGCTCCTCGCGCACGTACGGGCGCGGGGCCGGGGGCTCGGCGTCCGGGTCGTCGTCGGGCGAGGGCACGTGCGGCACGCCCTGGTGGGGGCCGTACTCCTCCATGAGCACGTCGGGGTCGATCCCGAGCTCCTCGATGGCGCGCTGCTGCAGCTGCTCGATCCGCGCGGTCTGCTGGGCGCGCGCGACCTCGTCGCGGTGGACCGTGTCGGTGAGCTCGCGCAGCTCGTCCTGCTGGGCGGCGAGCGCCGTGCGCATCTGGGCCAGCCGGGTGTCGCGCTCGGCGCGGGCGGCCTCGGCCTGCTGCTGGGCGGCGGCGGCCCGCTCGACGGCAGCGGCGACGAGGGTCGCCGCGTGACGGGCCGCGTCCTGGACGGCGGCGGCCACGCTCGCCTCACGACGGCGGCGCTCCTGGCGGGCCCGCAGCCGCTCGCGGGCGGCGATCTCGTTGCGCGCCGCGCCCTCGAGGCTCTCGGCGCGGCCGTGCAGGGAGTGCGCCCGCTCCTCCGTCGTGCGCAGGGTGAGGCGGATCTCGGTCTCGGCGGTGCGGGCCCGGCTCGCCTCGAGCTCGAGGCGGTCGCGGTCGTCGGTCGTCGGCTCGGCCTCGTCGGCGGCGGGCTCGGCGCTCGCCTGCTCGAGCCGGGAGCGAAGGGCGGCGAGCTCGGCCCGGTCGGACTCGAGGCCCGTCGTCAGCGCGGCGATCGCGGTCCGGGTGCGCTCGGCCTCGGCCCGGGCGACCCGGGCGGTCTGGCCGTGGCTGCCGAGCTGCTCGGCGACGGCCGACATCTGCGCGTCGCTGTCGTGCAGGGCGTCGAGCGCGGCGTCGCTCGCCTCGCGCGCCCGCTCGAGGGTGGCGCGGGCACGCGCGAGCTCGAAGGCTGCGCGCTCCCCCGCCGACGTCGCGTCGGCGACGGCCGTACGAGCCTCGTCGAGGGCGGACTGCACCTCGATGAGGCTCGGCGCCGAGGCGGAGCCGCCCCGCACGAAGCCGGGCCCGAAGACGTCGCCGGCCCGCGTCACGGCGGTGACGCCCCGCTCGGACAGCGCGATGGCGTCCTCGTCCTCGCCGACGAGCGCGACACGGTCGAGCACCTGGGCGACGGCCGGGGCGACCTCGTCGGGGGCGGCGACGACGTCGATGGCCCAGGTCGCCGAGGCGGGCAGGTCCGGCCAGGTGGAGCGGTCGACGACGCCGGCGGTGGCGCCGACGACGAGGTAGACCTGGCCGGCGTCCTCCTCGCGCAGGCGGCGCACGGCGGCGGCCGCGTCGGTGGCGGACCCGACGGCGAGGGCCTCCGAGGCCGAGCCGAGGGCGGCGGCGATCGAGGCCTCGTGCCCGCCGGAGACGGTGATGAGCTCGGCGATCGAGCCGAGGATGGTCGGGGCGCCCTGACCCGCGGCGTCGCGCAGGGTCTGCGCACCGTCCTTGCGGCGCAGCGACAGCTCGAGCGCCTCGACCCGGGCCTGGGCCGCTCCCCGGTCGCGCTCGGCGGCCCGCTCGGCCTCCTGCCAGCGGGTGACCTCGGCCTCGGCCGCGTCCTGGGCGGCGCTCGCCCGCTCGAAGGCCTCGTCGAGACCGGCCTCGCTGCCCTCGGCATCGGCGATCGAGGACTCGAGCTGGCGGAAGGCCTGCTCGGCCTCGGCCGCGCGCTCCTCGGCGCGGGTGATGACCCCTTCGAGCCGGCCGACCTCGGCCTCGGCGGCCTCGACCTTGCTCTGCCGGGCACCGACCTGGCCGGTGAGCCGGGCCAGCCCCTCGCGGCGGTCGGCGGCAGCACGCACGAGCCGCTGGACCCGGTCCTGCTCGGCGCTGTGGGCGGCCTCCGCCGCCTCGCGGGCGGCGGTGGCGTCGGCGAGCCGCTGGGTGATCTGGTCGATCTCGGCGCGCAGGGCGTCCTCGTCGGCCCGGGCCTGGGCGGCCTGGCGGCGCAGCTGCTCGGGGTCGCGCCCGCTCGTGCTCTCGTGCTCGTCGTCCTGGCCGAGCAGGCGCACCCGCTCGGCGGCCACAGAGGCCGTGGACTCGAGCCGGTCGCCGACCGAGCGCAGCCCGACGAAGCGGCGCGAGGCGTCGGCGAGCAGCGGGGCGGCCTGGGCGGCGAGCGCCTCCTGCTCCCCGATCTCGGCGCGTGCGGTCGCGAGCGCCTCCTCGAGTGCGGCCCGGCGGCGCAGCATCGCCGTCTCGTCGGCGACCTCCTGCTCCAGGGCCGAGGTCATCTGCACGAGGTCGTCGGCGACGAGGCGCAGCCGGGCGTCGCGGGCGTCGGTCTGGATGACGGCGGCCTTGCGGGCGGCCTCGGCCTGCCGGCCGAGCGGTCCGAGCTGACGGCGGATCTCGGTCGTGAGGTCGGCCACCCGGGCGAGGTTGACCTCCATCGTCTCGAGCTTGCGCAGCGCCCGCTCCTTGCGCTTGCGGTGCTTGAGGACCCCCGCGGCCTCCTCGATGAAGCCGCGGCGCTCCTCGGGGGTCGCGCGCAGCACCGCGTCGAGCTGGCCCTGGCCGACGATGACGTGCATCTCGCGCCCGATGCCGGAGTCGGAGAGCAGCTCCTGGATGTCGAGGAGCCGGCACGAGGTGCCGTTGATGGCGTACTCCGAGCTGCCCCCGCGGAACATCGTGCGGCGGATCGTCACCTCGGTGTAGTCGATCGGGAGCGCGCCGTCGGTGTTGTCGATGGTCATCGAGACCTCGGCGCGGCCGAGCGGCGCGCGGCCCGCCGTGCCGGCGAAGATGACGTCCTCCATCTTGCCGCCGCGCAGGCTCTTCGCGCCCTGCTCGCCCATGACCCAGGCGAGGGCGTCGACGACGTTGGACTTGCCCGAGCCGTTCGGCCCGACGATGCACGTGATGCCCGGCTCGAGACCGAGGTGGGTGGCGGAGGCGAACGACTTGAAGCCCTTGAGGGTCAGGCTCTTGACGTACACGTCACGCTCGCAATCGGATGGGCAGGCGGTCACGGCCGCGGCGGCCGACGGCCGTCACCCTACCGGGGCGAAGGGGGGACCCCCGGGTCCTTCGTGCGCGGCTCAGCGCGCGTCGGGCTCCTGCGGCGGGGCGACCGGGGCACCCTCGGCGATCGCCTCGTGGTGGCGGATGACCTCGGCGATGATGAAGTTGAGGAACTTCTCGGCGAAGTGGGGGTCGAGCCCGGCGTCGTCGGCCAGGGCGCGCAGCCGCTCGATCTGGCGCTCCTCGCGCCCCGGGTCGGCGGCGGGCAGACCGAGCTCGGCCTTGAGCACCCCGACCCGCTGCGTGGCCTTGAAGCGCTCCGCGAGCAGGTGGACCAGCGCCGCGTCGACGTTGTCGATGCTCTGGCGCAGGCGGTGCAGCTCGGGCGGGGTCTGGCTCACGCCCAGCACCGTAGGCGCTCCCGCCGCTCGCCCGCGAACCCGTCTCACTCCCCCAGATCCGGGCTACCGCTCGACGAAGCCGGTGCGGTCCCCCTTCGCCGGGGCGTCGTGGCGCACGACGGTCTCGACCCGGCCCGGGCGGCGGGTCGTGCTCGGCGCCTCGCGCAGCAGGGCCTCGAGCCGATCGAGCTGCTCGGGCTCTCCCTCGGCGACGACCTCGACCCGCCCGTCGTCCATGTTGCGGGCGTGACCGACGAGGCCGAGCTCGAGGGCGCGCGCCCGGGTCCACCACCGGAAGCCCACCCCCTGGACCCGGCCGCGGACGAAGAAGGTCGCTCTGGCGCTCATGCCGAGGACGCTAGCGCCGCAGGCGGTCTCGGCGCGCCCACGGTGCGCCTCCCCAGGGTTGTCCCAGGCAGCCCATAGCGTGCCCCTCGTGGGTGCAGCCATCCCGACGACGACCCCGGCGCAGGACACCTCCCGTCCCCTGCCCGACGGCGTGCTGCCCGCTCGCACCCCGAGAGGGCATCTCGCCGGGCTCGACGGGCTGCGGGCCCTGGCCATCGTCGCCGTCGTCCTCTTCCACCTCGACCCCGCGTGGCTGCCCGGCGGCTTCCTCGGTGTCGACGTCTTCTTCGTCATCTCCGGCTTCCTCATCACCACCCTGCTCGTGCGCGAGCGCGAGCAGAGCGGCACCGTCGACCTGCGCGGCTTCTGGACCCGACGGGCCCGCCGGCTGCTGCCCGCCCTGCTCGTGTGCGTGCCGGCGTGCATCCTCATCGCCCGCACCGTCGAGGCCGACCTGCTCGTCGGCATCCGGCGCCAGGCGCTCGGGGCGCTCACCTTCTCGACGAACTGGCTCGAGATCGCCGGTGGCAGCGACTACTTCCACTCGACGAGCCCCCAGCTCTTCATGAACTTCTGGTCGCTCGCGGTCGAGGAGCAGTTCTACCTCGTGTGGCCGCTGGCGACGATCGCGCTGCTCGCCGTGCGCCGTCACCTCGGCCTGAGCTGGGGGGCGATCGCCACCGCGGTCCTCGGCATCGGCGTCGTCTCCGCCGTGCTCATGGCCGTGCGCTACGACCCCGACTTCGTCACCCGCGTCTACTACGGCACCGACACCCACCTCGTCGGGCTCATGCTCGGCGCCGCGATGGCGATGTCGTGGGCCGGGCCCACCCGCGCCGGCACGACGAGCCCGACGTGGCACCGCTACCGTCGCCACCTCCTCGTCGCCGCGGGCCTGGCCCTGCTCGCCCTGCTCGCACTCGCCGACGAGGGCTCGGCGTGGACCTTCCGCCTGGGCATCCCGCTCGCCTCGCTGGCGACCGCGGTCCTGCTGCTCGGCGCGGTCGACCGGCCCGGCCGGCTGCGCTCCACCCTCGAGCTGGCGCCGCTGCGCTGGATCGGCACCCGCAGCTACGGCATCTACCTGTGGCACTGGCCGGTCATCCTCGTCATCGGCCAGGACCTGCCGAGCGCCGCCGGCACGGGCGAGTTCGTGTGGACCCGGGCGTGGGCGGTCCTCGTGACGATCGCCATCGCCGACCTGTCCTTCCGCCTCGTCGAGACGCCGGTGCGCCGGCTCGGCTTCGGCGGCGCGCTGCGGGCCCTCGGCCGCAGCCTGCACTGGGCGACGCCCCGGGCGCGCCAGGTCGGCGCCGGCGTCATCGTCGTCAGCGGGCTCGTCCTCGCCGTCGTCCTGCTCACCGCGCCCGACAAGACGAGCACCCAGGCCACCCTCGAGGAGAACGCCGCGCAGGCCGCCGCGCCGCGGGCGAGCACCGAGGACCAGGTCGACGAGGGCAACCCCGACTTCACGATGCCGAAGGGCTCGCAAATCGACGTCTTCGGCGACTCGATGGCCGTCGGCAGCGTCCACGCCCTGCGCTACTACTTCCCCGGCGTGCAGATCGACGCGAAGTCCAACCGGCAGTGGTCGGACGGGCAGCGCGCGGTCGAGCAGGCCGGTGACTCCCTGCGCCGGGCCGTCGTCCTCGCCTTCGGCACCAACGCCGGCACCGACGAGCGCACCGTGCGCGCGCTGCTCGACGAGATCGGGCCGGACCGCATGGTCGTCCTCGTCAACCTCCACGCCGACCGGCTCTCGCGCATCGAGGGCGACAACGACACACTCGAGACCATCGCAAAGGACTACCCCAACGTCGCGATCGCCGACTGGGACGCCGCGGTGGCGAAGGACCCCTCCCAGCTCCAGGCCGACGGCATCCACCCGTCCCTGTCCGGGGCGCACGTCTACAGCAAGGTCATCCGCCAGGCCTTCGCCGACCTGTCCGAGAAGCACACGGGCAAGCCGGTGCGGCTCAAGGAGCTGCCGATGCCCTGACGGGCGTCGGGCGCACCGCGGGTTCGAAGAAGGATCGTCACCTCGAGGTGACGATCCTTCTTCGATCCACGGGGCCGGCCGCCACCGTGGTCGGGCACACCGCGGTCAGGCTCGCGGCAGCCGGGGCCTGGGCTGGCAGCGCGGGCACGAGGTCGAGCTGCGGTTCATGAACTGCTCGCGCCGCATGAGCGTGCCGCACCTCGGGCACGGCCGGCCCTCCTGGCCGTACGCCGCCAGCCTGCGGTCGAAGTACCCGGACGCGCCGTTGACGTTGACGTACAGGGCGTCGAAGCTTGTCCCCCCTTCGCCCAGGGCCTGGGTCATGACGTCTCGGGCATGGCCGAGCAGACGCTCGATCGCGGGCTTGGTGAGCGAGGACGCCGGGCGCTCGCCGTGGATCCGGGCCCGCCACAGCGCCTCGTCGGCGTAGATGTTGCCGATGCCGGAGACGACCCGCTGGTCGAGGAGCACGCGCTTGATCCCGCTGCTGCGGCGCTTGATCTCGCGGGCGACGGCCCGGTCGTCGAAGGCGGGGTCGAATGGGTCGAGCGCGACGTGGCCGACCGCCTCGGGCACCCCGTCGGGGCGAAGGGGTGACCACGCGAGCCCCCCGAAGGTGCGTTGGTCGACGAAGCGCAGCTCCGGTCCGTCGTCGGCGAAGCCCAGCCGGGCGTGGAGGTGGCGCGGGTCGGGCGTGCCGGGGGTGCTCACGAGCATCTGGCCGCTCATGCCGAGGTGGACGACGAGCCCGTGGTCCGGTGGCTCGAGGGGTCCCGGGGCGCTCGCGAGCCACAGGTACTTGCCGCGGCGGTGCGCGCCCGTGATCCGGCTGCCGGTGAGCTGACGCACGAGGTCGTCGGGCCCGGGCAGGTGGCGCCGGGCCACCCGGGTGCCGCGCAGCTCGACCTGCGCGACCGTGCGGTCGACGACGTGGTCGGCCAGCCCGCGGCGGACGACCTCGACCTCGGGGAGCTCAGGCACCCCGGTCGGCCGGTGCGGTGGCGGGGTCGGGCGCGCTCGAGCCGGCGGCGGCCATCGACTCGGTGATCGCGGTCCACGCGGCGCGCGCGGCCTCCTGCTCGGCGACCTTCTTCGCCCGGCCGGTGCCGCTGCCCCGGGGGACGTCGTCGACGAGGACCTCGGCGGTGAAGACCTTCTCGTGGTCGGGACCGGTCGCGCTCACCCGGTAGTGGACCGACCCGGCGCCGGCGGCCGAGGCGGCCTCCTGCAGCGAGGTCTTCCAGTCCAGGGCGACGCCGAGCGTCGCGCTGCGGCGCATCACCGGTCCGAGCAGGCTGTGCACGAGCCGGCCGGCGGCGTCGAGACCGCGCGGCTGGGGCGCGGAGAGGTAAATGGCGCCGATGACGGCCTCGAGCGTGTCGGCGAGGATCGAGTCCTTGTCACGCCCGCCGGTCGCCTCCTCGCCACGCCCGAGCGCGACGTAGTCGCCGAGCCCGATGGTGCGCGCGACGTCGGCGAGCGCACGCATGTTGACCACCGCGGAGCGCAGCTTGGCGAGGTCGCCCTCGGCCATCTCGGTGTGCGTGTTGTGCAGGTGGTCGGTGACGACGAGCCCGAGGACGGAGTCCCCGAGGAACTCGAGCCGCTCGTTGTGCGGGATCGAGCCGTTCTCGTAGGAGTAGGAGCGGTGCGTCAGGGCACGCGAGAGCAGCGGCTCGTCGACGACCTCCTCGATGGTCTCCTGAAGGAGAGCGAGCAGGTCCTCGACGGGCCGCTGCGCGGTCTCGCCTCGCTGTGCGCTCACAGCGAGCGGGCTCAGCCCTGGTGCTCGGTGCGGTCCGCCGTCGCGTAGTAGCGACCCTTGTAGGTGCCGCAGGCCGGGCAGGCCTGGTGCGCCGGGGCGGGCGACTTGCACTGGGGGCAGGTCGACAGCGCGACCGGCGTCGCCTTCCAGTTCGCGCGGCGCGAGCGGGTGTTGGAGCGCGAGAGCTTCCGCTTCGGGACAGCCACGTCAGGTCCTCTTCTCTTCGTCGTCTCCCCCGGCACCTTCTGCCAGGGGACGGAGTGCCTCGAGGGAGGCCCACCGGGGGTCGATCAGCTCGTGCTGGTGGTCCGGGTCGTCCTCGAGCCGTGCTCCGCACTGCGGGCACAACCCGGGGCAGTCCTCCCGGCACACCGGCTGGAACGGCAGCGACGGCAGCACTGCGTCCCGGAGCACCGGGTCGAGGTCGATGACGTCGTCCTCGATCGTGTGCTCCTCGTCGGCGTCCAGCTCAGCAGCCACCTGCCGGTGGTGCTGAGCCCGGTCGGGCCACACGAAGAGCTCCTGGAAGCGGACGTCGACCGGGAGGTCGATGTCGTCCAGGCACCGTACGCATGCCCCGGTCGCGGTGGCGTCGACCGTCCCGGTGACGAGGATCCCCTCGTGCACCGACTCCAGACGGACGTCGAGGTCCATCGGGGATCCGGGCGCGACGGCCAGGACGTCGGTGCCGAAGTCGTCCGGCGCCGCGACCGTGCGGCGCACTTCGCTCATCGATCCTGGCCTGCGGCCGACGTCCTTGGCGTCAAGGGCGAACGGCGAGGCAGCGTCGAGGTGCTTCATGACTCCACACATGTCTTCGGGACGGTCCACGACGTCGTGACGCGGACCGACGCCCAACGGTACCGGAGCACTCGCGCGCGCCCAAACCCGCTGTCGCGGGTCCCCCGTCGCACCGGTGGCGAAGGGAGGGTCACCGCCCGCCCTGGCGCTCCAGGAGCGCGTCGCGCACCTCGTCGCTCACCAGACCGGTGATGTCGCCGCCGAAGCGGGCGACCTCCTTGACGAGCGAGCTCGAGACGTGCGCGAGCGCGGGGTCCCCGGGCAGGAAGACCGTCTCGATGCCGGTGAGGTGCGCGTTCATCCGCGCCATCGGCAGCTCGTAGTCGTAGTCGGTGCCGCCGCGCAGCCCCTTGAGGATCGCGCTCGCGCCGACCTCGAGGCACACGTCGACGAGCAGGCGGTCGGCGAAGGCCTCGACGCGGACCCCCGGCAGGTCGCCCACCTGGGCCTCGATGAAGCCGATGCGCTCCTCGACGGCGAAGGTGCCCTGCTTGGCCGGGTTGTGCAGGACGGCGACGACGACCTCGTCGAAGAGCCCGGCCGCCCGGCGCACGACGTCGACGTGGCCGACGGTCACGGGGTCGTACGAGCCAGGGCACAGAGCGCGGCGGGGCGCGGCTGAGGTCATGGCGTCACTGTGCCAGAGGCCGTGCCGCCCGCCCCCGCCGCACCCCGCGGCGGGTCACTCGTCCTCGGGCTGCTCGTCGTTGGGCAGCAGGCCCTGCTCGTAGTCGCGCTTGACGAGGGCCTCGACCTGCTCGAGCGAGCCGCAGCCCTCCTCGAGGAGACGGTTGCGGTGGGTGCACCAGTCGACGCCGAGCTGCTGGCGCAGCTCCTCGCTCGCCTCGGTGGCGGCGGGGTTGAGGATGCTCAGTTCCTCCTCGCCGATGTGGTGCATGAGGGCGGTCGCGACCTTCTCGACGGCGTCCTCGTACTTCTGGGTGTCGGTGCCCTTGGCCTGGAGGAGGTGGAGGAGCTCCTCGTTGCAGGCGGCGTGCTCCTCCTCGCCGTGCTCCTCCTCCTCGCCGTCGATGACCTTCTTGGACTTCAGGCGCGGGTAGACCTGCTCCTCCTCGGCCTCCGAGTGGGCGATGAGCAGCTCGGAGAAGGCGGCGCGGGCCGAGTCGCGGTCGGCGGTGGCGTCGCGCAGGTCGCGCAGCAGCTCCTCGAAGCGGCGGTGATCGTCCTTGATGAGCTCGACGATGTCTCCGGACGTGGGTCGTGCGATGTCGTGATCAGCCATGCCGTCAACGTAGGCCGGACGGCCTCGGATCGGGGACTTCGCGCCGGGGCCTGTCCACGCAAGGGGGACCTAAGTGGCGCGGCCGGCAGGCCACGTCCGTGGTGCTCAGATCTGGTAATCGGCAGCCCAGGTGCGGGCGTACCAGAGGACGGTCTCGCCGTAGTCCTTGCGCGCCTCGAGGGTCAGCCCGGCGGGCCATGCCGGCTCGGGGCTGCGGCTCGAGCGCTCGACGACGACGAGGGCGTCGGGGCTGAGCCACTCACGGGTGAGCAGGAGGTCGAGCACCGCGGCGAGGGAGTCCTCGTCGACGTCGTAGGGCGGGTCGGCGAGGACGAGGTCGTAGGCGAGGGTCGGGGTGCGGTCGAGCGCCGCCTCGACGGTGCCGGCCTGGACCCGTGCGCCGGCGGCGCCGACGTCGGCGATGTTGGCGCGGATGACCCCGATGGCCCCGCGGTCGGACTCGACGAGGAGCACGCTCGCGGCACCGCGGCTGGCCGCCTCGAGCCCGAGGGCGCCGGAGCCGGCGTAGAGGTCCATGACGTGGGCGCCCTGGACGGCGTCGCGGGACTCGAGCGCGGAGAAGAGCGCCTCGCGCACGCGGTCGCTCGTCGGGCGGGTCCCGCCACCCGCAGGGGTGCGCAGGCGTCGCCCGCCGGCCTGGCCGCTGATGATGCGCGTCACGCCACCATCATGGGTCATCGCGGCGCGCGCTCCCACCTCGGTCCGCGCCCGGACCTCTCCCCCGGTGACGACGGGGCCCGCTCGAGGGCTCTCGGGCGAAGGGGAGGTCAGGACTTCTCGAGGTAGGCGGTGCGCTCCTCGTCGGCCCAGCGGGCGACGGCGGCGGCGAGCTCGGGGTGCGCGGAGAGGTCGGGGTCGGCGGCGAGGACGACCTCGACGTCCTCGCGGGCGGCCTCGATGAGGTCCTCGTCGCGCAGCAGCGACAGGTGGCGCAGCTGCGAGCGGACCCCGGACTGGGCGGTGCCGAGCACGTCGCCCTCGCGGCGCTGGGCGAGGTCGACCCGGGCGAGCTCGAAGCCGTCGGAGGTCGAGGCGAGGGCCTGCAGACGCTCCTGCGCGCTCTCGGCGTCGGAGCCGGTGACGAGCAGGCACACGCCGGGGTGCCCGCCGCGCCCGATCCTGCCACGCAGCTGGTGCAGCTGGGAGATGCCGAAGCGGTCGGCGTCGAGGACGACCATCGTGCTCGCGTTCGGCACGTCGACACCGACCTCGATGACCGTCGTCGCGACGAGCACGTCGATCTCGCCGGCGGCGTAGGCCGACATCACCGCGTCCTTCTCCTCCGGGCGCATCCGGCCGTGGAGGGCCGCCGTGCTCACCCCGGCGAGGGCGGGCACCTGGGCGAGCAGCTCGAGGGTGCCGGAGACGTCGGCGAGCGGGCGGGGCGCGTCGTCGTCCGGCACGCGCTCGCCGTCGGCCTCGTCGTCCCCGACCGGCCCCTCGCTCAGCAGGTCCACGCCCTCCTCGACGTCGTCGTCGCCGCCGATGCGCGGGCACACGACGAAGGCCTGACGGCCGGCGGCGACCTCCTCGGCGATGCGCTCCCACACCCGCTGCACCCAGCGGGGGTTGCCGGCGGGCACGACGTGGGTCGTCACCGGCTGGCGCCCGCGGGGCAGCTCGCGCAGCGTCGAGGTGGCCATGTCGCCGAAGACGGTCATCGCGACCGTGCGCGGGATGGGGGTCGCGGTCATGACGAGGAGGTGCGGCGGGTGCTCCCCCTTCGCCCGCAGCGCGTCGCGCTGCTCGACCCCGAAGCGGTGCTGCTCGTCGACGACGACGAGCGCGAGGTCGTCGAAGGTCACGACGTCCTCGAGCAGGGCGTGGGTGCCGACGACGATGCCGGCGGCGCCCGTCGCGATGTGGATGAGCGCCTCGCGCCGGGCCTGGGTGCTCATCGACCCGGTGAGCAGCTGCACGCGGGTCGCGTCCTCGGCGCCGCCGAGCATCCCCGCCTCGGCGAGGTCGCCGAGCATGGCGCGGATCGTGCGCTCGTGCTGCACCGCGAGCACCTCGGTCGGTGCGAGGAGCGCGGCCTGGCCACCGCTGTCGACGGCGGCGAGCATCGCGCGCAGCGCGACGACGGTCTTGCCCGAGCCGACCTCGCCCTGGAGGAGGCGGTGCATCGGGGTGTCGGCGGCGAGGTCGGCCAGGACGGTCTCACCCACCTCGCGCTGGCCCGCCGTGAGCTCGAAGGGGAGCCGCTCGTCGAAGGTGGCGAGGAGCCGCCCGTCGGGGCGCCGGGCCCGCGTGACCTCTGCCGCCCGCTCGGCCCGGCGCATGCCGAGCAGGCACTGCAGGACGAAGGCCTCCTCGAAGCGCAGCCGGTGGCGGGCCCGCTCGACGTCGTCGAGGGTGTGCGGTGCGTGCAGCGCGGTGAGGGCCTCGAGCCGGCCCAGCAGGTCGCGGCGCTCACGCACCTCGTCGGGCACCGCGTCGACGACCTCGTCGAGGTGCTGCAGGACGACGCGCACCGCGGCGGACACGCCCCACGACTGCACCCCGGGCACGTGCCGGTAGATGGGGATGAGCCCGCCCTCGTCGACGGCGAGGTCGCCGAGGGCGTGGAGCGCCTCGATGCTCGAGTACGCGGGGTGGGCCAGCTGTCGCCGCCCGCGGTACTCGCCGACCCGCCCGGCGAAGAGGAGCGTGCGGCCGACCTGGAGCTCCTTCTCGTGGCCGTAGGCCGAGAAGAAGGTGACGTCCATGCGGCTGCGCCCGTCGGTGATGACGGCCTCGAGCATCTTGCCGCGGCGCGACTTCATCGAGCGTGTGGTCGCCGACTCCACCGTCGCGACGGCGACGAGGTAGTCGCCGACGGCGGGCGCGCCGAGGTCGGCGACGGTCGTGCGGTAGCGACGGGGCGCGAAGTCGAGCAGGTCGCCGACGGTGACGATGCCGCGGTGCTTCTCGAGCTTGCTCGCGGCGGAGCCGACGAGCCCCTTGAGGCGGGTGTCCTCGGTGGTCACCGGTTCACTCGACCCCGACGAGGAGCGGGTAGGCCGGCTGGCCGCCGTCGACGACCTCGACCTCGACGCCATGACCGAGCGCCTCGGCGGCCGCGCGCGCCGCGGCGACGAGCTCGTCGTCGGCGTCCTCGCCGACGACGAGGGTGACGAGGTCGGCCCCAGAGCCGGCGAGCCGCGCGACGACCTCGGCGGCGACGGCGCACAGGTCCTGGCCGACGATGGCGATGTCACCGGCGACGACCCCGAGGGCGTCGCCGACCTCGCACGGCCCGCCGCTCGTCAGACCGGCCTTGACGGCGGTCGTCACCGCGCCGTGGCGGGTCGCCGCGGCGGCCCGGGTCATCGTCATCTCGTTGTGGCGGGCGTCAGCGCCGGGGTCGTAGACCGCGAGCGCGGCGAGCCCCTGGACGGCGGTGCCCGACTCGACGACGTGCACGTGCTGCCCCTCCTGGCCGGCGGCCTGGGCGCACGCCCTCGCGGCGAGCACGGTGTCGCGGTCGTTCGGCAGGAGGATGACGTCGCCCGCGCGGGTCTCGCGGACCGCGTCGAGCAGCTCGCCGGCCGAGGCCCGGCGACCGGGCCCGGAGGTGACGACCGAGGCACCCACCTCGCGCACGAGCGCGGCGATGCCCGGCCCGGCGGCGCACGCGACGACGGCCAGGCCGACCCGGGGGTGGGGGCGCATCGCGTGGACGAGCGGGGTCACCTGGACCTCGCGGGGCGGGGCGACGGCCAGCCCGGCCTGCAGGGCCGCGCCGATGTCGTCGGTGTGCACGTGGACCTTCGTCGTCGTGCCGTCACCGCTGAGCACGACGCTGTCGCCGAGCGCGTCGAGGTCGCACCGCAGGTCGTGCAGCGCCTGCTCGTCCTCGCTGTCGAGCAGGTACATCACCTCGAAGGCCGGCCCCTCGGCCGCCGCGGGGCCACCGGCCTCGGCGGGCACGGGGCGGGTGACGGCTCCCCCTTCGCCCGTGGACCACTCGGGCCGGCGGCGCAGGTCGAGGTTCATCGTGAAGTCGTCGACCTCGTAGCGGTCGAGCGGGGTGTGGTCGCGCACGACGCGGTCGAGCGCCTCGAGGAAGAGCAGGTAGCCCGCGCCCCCGGCGTCGACGACCCCGGCAGCGGCGAGGACCGGCAGCTGCGACGGGGTCGCGGCCAGCGCGTCGCGGGTGGCCTGGACCGTGCGCTCGGTGAGGGTCGGCAGGTCGGCGCCGTCGGCGGCGGCGGCTGCGGCCGCCTCGGCGGCACGGTCGGCGACGGTGAGGATCGTGCCCTCCTGGGGGCGCACGACGCTCTCGCGGGCACGCCGGGCGGCGGCCACCAGCGCGCGGGCGAGCAGGGGCGCGTCGGCGCTCACGGTGCCGGCGCCGGAGAGCTCGTCGCTGATGCCGCGGATGAGCTGGCTGAGGATCACCCCGGAGTTGCCGCGGGCGGAGAGCATCGCGGCCCGCGACATCGCGGCGGCCTCGCCCGGCAGGTCGACCTCGCCGAGCACCCCGCGGGCCTCGTGGTCGACGCGCACGGCGTCGAGCGCCTGGTCGAGGGTGAGGTACATGTTCGTGCCCGTGTCGCCGTCGGGCACCGGGAAGACGTTGAGCGCGTCGATCTCGGCCCGCCGCGCGGCGAGCGCGGCACGGGTGACGACCGCCCAGCGGCGCATGGCGGCGGCGTCGATCGCGGTCAGCACTCTCGTACGCTAACGGAGAGGACCGTCACCGCGACCCCATCCGCAGCGGTCCGCGTGCCGTGCGCCGGAGCCGTTTTGGTCGCGCACGCACTGCTCGGCTACGCTGGACCGGTTGCCTGGAGCCCGATCACCTCGTGATCACGCGGCCCCGGCAGCACCACCGACACGTACGCATCATCGATCGAGGAGAACACCCGTGGCTGCCAACTGCGACGTCTGCGGCAAGGGCCCGAGCTTCGGGCACTCCATCTCGCACTCCCACCGCCGCACCAAGCGACGCTGGAACCCGAACATCCAGCGCGTCAAGGCTCTCGTCGGTGACGCCGGCAAGACCCCCAAGCGTCTCAACGTCTGCACCTCCTGCCTCAAGGCCGGCAAGGTCAAGCGCTGACCCGCTGAGCACCTGACGGGCCGATCACCTCTTCGAGGTGGTCGGCCTTCGTCGTCCCCTCCGCCTCGTCGCCTGGTCGCCCCACCCGCCCCGTCGCCCCTTCGCCCCTTCGCCCCACGTGCCCCAGGTTTCTCGGGTCACCCGATAAACCCCCGCTCTGCACGAGTAAGAAACTCCTGCAAACCAGGGGTAAGTCGTGCTGAGCACCGGCGAAGGGGGATCCAGCCCGGTCCCGCAGCCCCGGCCGCGGTCTGCGGCATCCCCGTCGGCGCGAAGGGGGATCAGCCGGCGAAGTGGTCCCAGCCAGCGACCTCGTGGGGCACCCCGTCGAGCAGGACCGGCGCCCTCGATCGCTCGACGACGCGGCCGACCACGCGCCACGGGGCGCCCGTCGTCGGCAGCCGGGACGCGTCGGCGAAGCACGCGAGCAGCGCGTGCTCCTCTCCCCCGCCGAGCACCTCGCGCAGCGCCGCCTCGGCCCCGAGGACGTCGAGCAGGTCGCCGTGCGTCTCAGCCCGGAGCGCGGCGCCGTCGAGGTCGACGCTCACGCCGCTCGCCCGGGCCAGGCGACCGGCGTCGCGCACGAGCCCGTCGGAGACGTCGAGCATGGCGCTCGCGCCCGCCCGCGCCGCCTCCGCCCCGGACTGCCACGGGCAGTGCGGCCGGCGGTGCGAGGAGCGCAGCCGGTGGGCCGCCTCCGGGGCCTGCCTGTCGGCCGCCGCGGCCAGCTCGGCGTCGAGGTAGAGCCGCAGCCCCGCCCCCGACCGGCCGAGCGTGCCGCACACGGCGACGACGTCGCCGACGCGGGCACCGCTGCGCCGCACGGGAGCCCGACCGCCGAGGTCCCCGAGGACGGTCATCGCGAGGACCACGCTGCCGGCGGCCGCTCCCGACAGGTCACCGCCGAGCACCGGGGTGGCGCTCTCGCGGGCCGCGGCGGCCACCCCTTCGGCCAGCCCGAGCACCCACTCCACCGGGGTGGCGGGGTCCGCGCTGAGCGCGAGGAGCAGACCCGTCGGGCGCGCCCCCATCGCGGCGACGTCGGCGACGTTCTGCACGACGAGCTTGTGCCCGACGTCCTGCGGACTCGACCAGTCGTCGCGCCAGTCGACACCGAGGACCATCGAGTCGGTCGTCGCGACGACCGACCCGGACGGCGCCTCGACGACCGCGGCGTCGTCGCCGGGCCCGACGGGCACGCCCGGCGCCTCGTCGTGGAGGAGCACCGGCAGCAGCCGGGCGAGCACGGCCTCCTCGTCGAGGTCGGCCAGGCGCAGCGTCGGGTGGTCCACCCCGCCACCATCTCACCGACCCGACCGGCGCGAGAGCGCTGCCGTCGGCTACCGTCGGCGCAGGTGCCCGGAGCGGCCGCGCGCACCGCACGGGCAGCAGGGAGGGACATGGTCCAGGCGTACGTCCTCATCCAGACCGAGGTGGGGGTCTCCACCCGCGTGTGCACCGACATCGCCAAGCTGACCGGCGTCGTCGAGGCGCACGACGTCACCGGCCCCTACGACGTCGTCGCCCGCGTCGAGGCCGAGACGATGGCCGACCTCGGCCGGCTCGTCCTCGCGCAGCTCCAGCAGGTCCCGGGCATCACCCGGACGCTCACCTGCCCCATCGTCCACGTGTGAGCGGCCCCGACCGCACGGGTCGCGACCGGCGACCTCTGCTCGCCGGGCTCGTCGTCCTCGTCACCGCGGGCCTGGCCCTCGGCGTCCTCCTCACCCGGACCGGGCCCGTCGACGTCGCGATCCCCGACGGCGGCGACGACCCGGCCTGCCTCGACGCCGGCACCCGCTGGCCCCTCGAGGTCGCCGGGGAGGACGAGCGCGACACCGACCCCGCCGGCACCGCGGTGCACGCGTGGGGCGACCCCGCCGTCATCGCCCGCTGCGGCCTGCCGGCCCTCGGGCCGACCACCGAGCAGTGCATCAGCGTCGACGGCGTCGACTGGGTGGCCCGTGAGCTGAGCGACGGGACCGCGCTCACGACCTTCGGGCGCTCGCCCGCGATCGAGGTGCTCGTGCCCGACGAGGTCGGTCAGGCCCCGCTCGTCCTGCCGGCCTTCGCCGACGCGGCGAAGGCGCTGCCCACCAACGGGCGGCAGTGCGATTGAGCGCTCAGCGCAGCCCGACGGGCCGCTCGAGGGCCAGCTGGACGAGCTCGTCGATGAGGTCGGGGTAGGCCAGGCCGCTCGCCTGCCACATCCGCGGGTACATCGAGTGGGGGGTGAAGCCCGGCATCGTGTTGATCTCGTTGATGACGACCTCGCCGCGGTCGGTGACGAAGCAGTCGACCCGCGCGAGCCCCTCGCACGCCAGCGCGTCGAAGGCCTCGGCCGCGAGCCGGCGCACCTCGTCGCTCACCTGCTCGCTCAGCTCCGCCGGGCAGGACAGCCGCACCGCGGACTCGTCGAGGTACTTGGCCTCGAAGTCGTAGAAGTCGTGCCCGTGCCCGGACTCGACGACGATCTCGCCGGGCAGCGAGGTCCGCGGGGCGTCGAGCCCGTGCCCCTCGAGGACCGCGCACTCGATCTCTCGGCCGACGATGCCGGCCTCGACGATGACCTTGAGGTCGTGCTCGCGGGCGGCCTCGATCGCCGCCTCGAGGTCCTCGGGGCGCTCGACCCGGCTCACGCCCATCGAGGACCCGGCGCGGCACGGCTTGACGAAGACCGGCCACGACAGCGCGCCGACCGCGTCCATCGCGGCGGCGGGGTCGGCACGCCACTGCCGGTCGGTGATCACCGTGTACGGGCCGACGGGCAGCCCGGCGCCGGCGAAGACGACCTTCATGTAGTGCTTGTCCATGCCCGCCGCGGAGGCGAGGACGCCCGACCCGACGTAGCGCACGTCGGCGAGCTCGAGCATCCCCTGGAGGGTGCCGTCCTCGCCGTACGGGCCGTGGAGCAGGGGGAAGACGACGTCGACCTCGCCGAAGGCCTGGGGCGGCTGCCCCGGCGCGTGCACGGAGAGGGTGCGGTCGCCGACCGAGGTCGACAGCGCGACCTCCGTGCCGGCGTGGACGACCTCGGGGGTGTGCCCGGGCACGAGACGCAGGGGCTCCGGGTCGTCGTCGACGAGCACCCAGGACCCGTCGCGGGAGACCCCGATCGGGACGACGTCGTAGCGCTCGCGGTCGATGGCCGAGAGCACCCCCGCCGCCGTCGCGCACGACACGGCGTGCTCGGACGATCGGCCGCCGAAGACGACGGCGACGCGGGGCTTGCGGGGCTCGTGAGTGGTCATCGTCCACGACTGTAGTGCGCCCGGCTCGCCCTCCCGCGCTGCGGATACCGTGTCGCCCATGACGAGCGAGCAGCCCACCGGAGCCGAGGGTCACGCGACCCACGCCGGCTCCCCCTTCGCCCCGGCGACGCAGGTCGTCGCCCTCGGCCGGCCCGACCGGGCACCGGGCGCCCCCCTCGCCGTCCCGCCGGTCTTCACCTCGACGTACGCGGCCGACGGCCCCGTCAACTACGCCCGCGCGGGCAACCCGACGTGGAGCGCGCTCGAGGACTCGGTCGGACCGCTCGAAGGGGGCGACGCCCTCGCCTTCGCGTCCGGGATGGCCGCGGTGGCCGCCGTCCTCTCGCTCGTGCCGACGGGCGGCACCGTCGTGGCCCCCTTCGCCGCGTACAACGGCGTCGTCGTCAGCCTCACCGAGGCGCAGGAGGCCGGGCGCCTCGCCGTGCGCTGGGTCGACGTCACCGACGCCGAGGCCGTCGAGGCGGCCCTGCCCGGCGCCGACCTGCTGTGGCTCGAGTCGCCGACCAACCCGCTGCTCGACCTCGCCGACGTCGAGCGGCTCGCGCGGGCGGGCCGCGCGGCCGGGGCGGTCGTCGCGGTCGACAACACCTTCGCCACCCCGCTGCTGCAGCAGCCGCTCGCCCTGGGCGCCGACGTCAGCGTGCACTCGGCGACGAAGTACCTCTCCGGGCACTCCGACGTCATCCTCGGCATGACGATCACCGGCACCGACGAGCGCGGCCGTGCGCTGCGCGACCGCCTGGCCCGCCACCGCCTGCTCGGCGGGGCGATCCCCGGCCCGATGGAGGCCTGGCTCGTCCTGCGCGGCCTGCGCACCCTCGCCGTCCGACTCGAGCGCGCCTGCGAGAACGCCGTCGAGCTCGCCGCCCGCCTGCGCGAGCACCCGTCCGTCACCCGTGTGCGCTACCCCGGTCTCGGCGCGATCGTCTCGGTCGAGACCGTCGGCGGGGCCGAGGGCGCGGAGCGGGTCTGCGCGGGCACCCACCTGTGGTCGCACTCGACGAGCCTCGGCGGGGTCGAGAGCCAGCTCGAGCGGCGCCGCCGCCAGCCCGGCGAGCCCGAGTCCACCCCCGTCGACCTCGTGCGGCTGTCCGTGGGCATCGAGGACGTCGAGGACCTCTGGCGCGACCTCGACGCCGCGCTCCGCCTCGCCTGAGCGCCCCAGCTTTCCCGCCCAGGGCGGGAAAGCTCGACCTCGGGCAAGAACATTTCTTTCCCGAGGTCGCATGTTCCCGCCCTGGGCGGGAAAGCTGTGACGGGGCGAGGGGGGGTCAGTCGGTCTCGGGCTTGCGGGCTCGGGAGAGCAGGGCGTGGACGACGTCGGGCACCGAGGTCCCCTCGTGCACGCACGCGCTCACCTGCTCGATGATCGGCACGTCGACGCCGTGGGCGCGGGCGAGGTCGAGGATCGAGGAGCACGACTTCACCCCTTCGGCCGTCTGGCGCGTGTGCTCCTGCACCTCGGCCACGCTCATGCCGCGACCCAGCCCCACCCCGAAGGAGTGGTTGCGCGACAGCGGCGACATGCACGTCGCGATGAGGTCGCCGACGCCGGCGAGCCCGGCGAAGGTCCGCGCGTCGGCCCCGAGCGCGACGCCGAGCCGCGTCATCTCGGCCAGCCCGCGGGTGATGATCGAGGACTTCGTGTTGTCGCCCAGGCCCATGCCCTCGGCCATGCCGACGGCGAGCGCGATGACGTTCTTCACCGCTCCGCCGACCTCCGCGCCGACGAGGTCGGTCGAGGTGTACGGGCGGAAGTAGCTCGTCGCGCAGGCCGCGGCGACGAGGTCGGCCGCGCCCTGGTCGGGGCAGGCGACGACGGTCGCGGCCGGCTGGCGCTGGACGATCTCGCGGGCGAGGTTCGGCCCGGAGACGACGGCGATGCGCTCGGTGGGCACCCCCCCGACCTCGCTGATGACCTCGCTCATCCGCTTCGTCGTGCCGAGCTCGACGCCCTTCATCAGCGAGACGACGACGCCCTGGCTCAGCACGTCGCCCCACGCCCCGAGGTTCTCCCGCAGCGACTGGCTCGGCACGGACAGCACGACGACCTGCGCGCCGTCGGCCGCCTCGGCCGGGTCGGTCGTCGCCGAGATCGACTGCGGCAGCTCGTGGTCGGGCAGGTAGTCCTCGTTGCGCCCGCGGTTGATCTGCGCGACGAGCTCGGGGCGCCGGGCCCAGATGCTCACGTCGTTGCCGCCGTCGGCGAGCACCGTGGCGAAGGCGGTGCCCCAGCTGCCGCCCCCGAAGACCGCGACCTTGCTCATGCTGCTCCTCCTGAGTCGAGCCGTCCGCGCGCGTGGCGGTAGTCGCCGGTCGTCGCGATGCCGTGGGCCTGGGGGTCGAAGCGCACCGCGGGCGCGCGCTCCCCGCGCAGCTGCTCCACCTCGTGGGTGATCGCCGCCATGATCCGGTCGGTCGCCTCCATGACGACGACCGTCGTGAGGTCGCGCTCGTAGAGGTCGCTGAGGTCGACCGGCGGGCCGAAGCGGATGTGGGTCGTGCGGCGCGGCAGCAGGCGCGGGACCTTCGCGTACTGCGGCAGGATCGCCTGCGGCCCCCACTGGGCGATGGGGATGACGGGGCAGCGGGCCTCGAGCGCGAGCCGCGCCGCGCCGGTCTTGCCGCGCATCGGCCACTCGTCGGGGTCACGGGTCAGGGTGCCCTCGGGGTAGATCGCGACGCACCGGCCCTCCTCGAGCGCGGCGACGGCGTCGCGCAGCGCGGACGCGGCGTCGTGCCGCTCGCGGTAGACCGGCACCTGACGGGCCTGGCGCATGATCGGCCCGAGCCACCACGACTCGAAGAGCTCGCTCTTGGCCATGAAGGTCGGCGCGATCCCCTCGTCGTAGAGCGTGTGCGCCCACGGGAAGGGGTCGAGGTAGGAGATGTGGTTCGGCGTCACGAGGAAGCCGCCCGACCTCGGCACGTGCTCCAGCCCGGTCACCGAGTACGGCGTGAGCGCGCGCAGCAGCGGGCGCAGCACGGTGGCGACGAGGCGGTACATCCACGGCACCTGCGTGCGGTGCTCGGCCACGGCGCCTCCTGCTCGACCTCGTCGTCCCGCCCACCGACGTCCGGTCGGGCTGCGGTCACCATAGCCAGGATTAGGGTTGCGGCCATGCAGGCCACGGTTTTCTCGAACGACGCGGACGGCGTCGTCCTCGTCACCGACACCGGTCGCCGGCTGCGCGCGCCGTTCTCGGCCTTCGCGGGCAGCGGCCTCATCCACGTGCGACCCGGTCAGCGGCTGTCGGTCGAGCTCGGTGCAGACGACCAGGTCAGCCGCGCGTGGGTCGTCGGGATCGGCGAGGGCGAGCGGATCGACTGACGACGCCGCACGCCCACGACCGAGGGTCGTGGGCGTGCGCGCGTCCGGGCGAAGGGGGATCAGCTCGCGCTCTTCTTCGCGGTCTTCTTCGCCGGCGTCGTCTTCGCCGTGCTCGACGAGGTCTTCTTCGCGGGGGTCTTCTTCGCCGTGCTCGACGTGGTCTTCTTCGCCGTGCTCGTGGACGCCGTCTTCTTCGACGCCGTGCTCTTCGACGCCGTGCTCTTGGCGGCCGTCTTCTTCGCCGGCGCGCTCTTGGCTGCCGCGCTCTTCTTCGCGGGCGCGCTCTTGGCCGCGCTCTTCGACGCCGTCTTCTTCGGCGCCGTGCTCTTCGACCCCGTGCTCTTCGACGCCGAGCTCGTGGCGGCGGACGAGCGCCGCGCCGCGGCCCCTCCCCCGATGCCGGCGACCTTCGCCGCGGTGTCGACCGCGGAGGCGACCGTCCCGGCCGCAGCCCGCGCGACGGCCGGAGCCGCCTTGGGCAGCGAGGTCGGGTTGGCGACGTAGCTCTTGAAGCTCGTGGCCGCCTTGAAGCGCGGGACCGACGTCTTCGGGATCTTCACGGGCTCACCGGTCTGCGGGTTGCGGCCCGTCCGCGCGGCCCGCGCCGCCTTCTCGAAGGTCCCGAATCCCGTGATCGCGACCTTGCCCCCCTTGCTCACCTCGCGCACGATGGCGTCCAGCACCGCGTCCAGCGCGTCGGTGGCGGCCTTGCGGCTGCCGAGGCTGGCCTCGATCGACTTGATGAGTTCTGCCTTGTTCACGTTCGCTCCACAGGTACGTCTGCGCCGGGGTCCCCGGCAGGTGGACGACCGGGCGACGTTGCCCGGTCACCCCCGACGGTAGAACGCGTGGCGACCCGCCGAGGCGGCAACGAGCAGACTGGGTGGGCGAATTCGTCACCAGGCGAAGGGGGGTTCCCCCTTCGCCCGGGTCTCAGACCGGCTGGGTCGTGGGCTTGAAGGCGGGCCGGCCGGCCTCGAAGGCGTCGATGTCCTCGGCGTGCGAGAGGGTGAGCCCGATGTCGTCGAGGCCCTCGAGCAGACGCCACCGCGTGTAGTCGTCGACCTCGAAGGGGTACACGCCCTCGCCGGCCGTCACGGTGCGGGCGGTGAGGTCGACGGTGATCTGCGCACCGGGCTCGTTCTCGAGGTACTTCCACAGCAGCTCGACGTCGTCCTGGCTGACGATCGCGGTGAGCAGGCCCTGCTTGCCGGAGTTGCCACGGAAGATGTCGGCGAAGCGGCTGGAGATGACGACGCGGAAGCCGTAGTCCATGAGCGCCCACACGGCGTGCTCGCGCGAGGACCCCGTGCCGAAGTCCGCGCCCGCGACGAGGACCGAGCCCTGCGCGAAGGCCGGCTGGTTGAGCACGAAGGTCTCGTCACCGCGCCAGGCGGCGAAGAGCCCGTCCTCGAAACCCGTGCGGGAGACGCGCTTGAGGTAGACGGCGGGGATGATCTGGTCGGTGTCGACGTTGCTGCGGCGCAGCGGGACGCCGACCCCGGTGTGGGTGGTGAACTTCTCCATTGCTCAGCTCCTCGCGCTGCTGGCGCCGCCGGCGCCGACGGGGGTGGGGTCGAGGTCGGCCGGGCTGGCCAGCGTGCCGCGCACGGCGGTGGCGGCCGCGACGAGCGGGCTCACGAGGTGGGTGCGCCCGCCCTTGCCCTGACGGCCCTCGAAGTTGCGGTTCGACGTCGACGCGCTGCGTTCGCCGGGGGCGAGGATGTCGGGGTTCATGCCCAGGCACATCGAGCAGCCGGGCAGGCGCCACTCGGCGCCGGCCGCCGTGAAGACCTCGTCGAGGCCCTCGGCCTCGGCCTGGAGGCGCACGCGCGCCGAGCCGGGCACGACGAGCATCCGCACGCCGTCGGCGACGCTGCGCCCGCGCACGACCTCGGCGGCAGCCCGCAGGTCCTCGATGCGGCCGTTGGTGCACGAGCCGACGAAGACGGTGTCGACGGCGATGTCGCGCAGCGGCGTGCCGGCGGTAAGGCCCATGTACTCGAGGGCGCGGGCGGCGGCGACCCGGTCGGACTCGTCGCCGAAGGACTCGGGGTCGGGCACGGCGTCGCCGAGGGGCGCGCCCTGGCCGGGGTTGGTGCCCCAGGTGACGAAGGGGGTCAGGCTCGCCGCGTCGATCTCGACGACGGCGTCGAAGGTCGCGTCGTCGTCGGTGCGCAGCTCGCGCCAGGCGGCGACGGCGTCGTCCCAGTCCTGGCCCTTCGGCGCGTGCTCGCGCTCGCGCAGGTACTCGAAGGTCGTCTCGTCGGGCGCGATGAGCCCGGCGCGGGCACCGGCCTCGATCGACATGTTGCACACGGTCATCCGCGACTCCATCGACATGGCCTCGATGGCCGGGCCGCGGTACTCGAGGACGTAGCCCTGGCCGCCGCCGGTGCCGATCTTGGCGATGACGGCGAGGATGATGTCCTTCGCGGTGACGCCGGGGGCCGGCTCGCCGGCGACCTCGATCGCCATGGTGCGGAAGGGCTTGAGCGAGAGGGTCTGCGTGGCGAGGACGTGCTCGACCTCGCTCGTGCCGATGCCGAGCGCGATCGCGCCGAAGGCCCCGTGCGTCGAGGTGTGGCTGTCGCCGCAGACCACCGTCATGCCGGGCTGGGTGAGACCCAGCTGCGGGCCGACGACGTGGACGATGCCCTGCTCCGCGTCACCCATGGGGAAGAGGCGGACGCCGAACTCCTCGCAGTTGCTGCGCAGGGTCTCGACCTGGGTGCGGCTCACCGGGTCGGTGATCGGCCCCGGGGTCGTCGGCACGTTGTGGTCCTCGGTGGCGAGGGTGAGATCGGGACGGCGGACGCCGCGACCGGCCAGACGCAGCCCCTCGAAGGCCTGCGGGCTCGTCACCTCGTGGAGCAGGTGGAGGTCGATGTAGAGCAGGTCCGGCTCGCCCTCGGCACGTCGCACGACGTGTGCGTCCCACACCTTCTCGGCCAGGGTCTTGCCCATCGCTTGCTCCTGCTCTGCGTGTCGTGACGGTCGCCGACGACGCCGGCGGCCGTGTCCGTCCTGTCGAGGTTCGCACGGCTCCGGGGGCCCAGAGGTTGCGTCTCATGAGGTGAGATGCCAGTATCAGCACATGGACAACGGAAGTGGCGTCGGCGTTCTCGACAAGGCCGCCGTGGTGCTGAGCGCCCTCGAGGCCGGCCCTTCGACACTCGCGCAGCTCGTCACGGCGACCGGACTGGCACGCCCGACCGCGCACCGCCTCGCGGTCGCGCTCGAGCACCACCGGCTCGTCGGGCGTGACATGCAGGGTCGCTTCATCCTCGGCCCGCGCCTGGGCGAGCTCGCCGCCTCGGCGGGCGAGGACAAGCTCCTCGTCGCGGCCGCCCCGGTGCTCGGCGCCCTGCGCGACCACACGAACGAGTCGGCCCAGCTCTTCCGCCGCCAGGGCGAGCACCGCGTGTGCGTCTCGGCCGCAGAGCGACCGGTCGGTCTGCGCGACTCGATCCCCGTCGGCGCGACCCTGAGCATGCTCGCCGGCTCTGCCGCGCAGGTGCTCCTCGCGTGGGAGGAGCCGGACCGGCTGCACCGCGGCCTCCACGGCGCCGCCTTCAGCGCGACGATGCTCTCGCAGGTGCGTCGTCGCGGGTGGGCGCAGAGCGTCGGCGAGCGCGAGGCGGGCGTCGCGTCGGTCTCCGCCCCCGTGCGCTCCCCCTCCGGCCGCGTCATCGCCGCCGTGTCGATCTCCGGGCCCATCGAGCGCCTGTCGCGCCAGCCCGGTCGGCTGCACGCCGCGACGGTCATCGCCGGCGCCAACAAGCTGACCGAGGTCCTCGAGCGCCACGCGAAGGCCGCCGAGGTGGCCGACCGCGACACCGAGTAGCCCGCCCTCCCCCTTCGCGAGGTATGGAGATCCGCCGCAGATCCACCCGATCTGACGGCGGATCGCCATATCTCGGCGAAGGGGGGGCACGAAGGGGTGGGGCGAGGGGGGCGAGTGAGTCGAAGGGGGGAGGCGGGGGTCGTCGTCGCGCGGCGACTCACTGCCCCACGTGCGCAGACCTTCCCGGAGACGACGAAGACCCCCGCTCTGACGAGCGGGGGTCTTCGACCGATGTAGCCCCGACGGGATTCGAACCCGCGCTACCGCCTTGAGAGGGCGGCGTGCTAGGCCACTACACAACGGGGCCATTGCTGCTCTGCGACTGCGTGAGCCGCTCGGACAACGAAGGAGACCTTACCCGTAAGGGCTCGGATTCTCCGAATCCGTCTGTCTCGCCAGAAGGCGGGACGACCAGCGCTGGGGTACCAGGACTCGAACCTAGAACGACTGAACCAGAATCAGCTGTGTTGCCAATTACACCATACCCCAAGGGGGTACCACCGCTCCTTCGTGACGAGTCACGCGCGAGCAGCGCACCGAGGGATGATGCTAGCCAAGATGGCCGCTCGTCCCAAATCGCGCTCAGCCGAGCTCAGCCCGCAGCCGACGCAGACGCGCCAGGGTCGAGTGCTGGCCGAGGATCTCCATCGACTCGAAGAGCGGCGGGCTGATCCGCTGGCCCGACACGGCGGTGCGCAGCGGGCCGAAGGCCAGACGCGGCTTGAGCCCCATCCCCTCGACGATCGCCGCGCGCAGCGCCGCCTCGATCTGCTCCGCGTGCCACTGGTTGCCCTCGCGCGCCTCGGCCGAGAGCACCCCGTCCGGCACGTGCAGGCCCTCGAGCGCGGTGATCGCCGCGTCGAGCACCGCGGGCGCGTCGTCCTTGAGCCCGTCCCGGGCGTCCTGGGCGATCTCGAGCTCGTCGTCGGCGACGTAGAAGGGCGCGACGAGCGCGGGCGCCTCGGACAGCAGCGCCATCCGCGTCGAGATGAGCTCGGTGATGCTGCGCAGGCGCGCCAGCTCGCCGAGCGAGGGGTTCTCGCCGAGGACGCCCGCGGTCTGCAGGTAGGGCAGCAGACGGCCGGCGAGGTCGTCGACGTCGAGGTCGCGGATGTACTGCCCGTTGAGCCAGTCGAGCTTCTTGAGGTCGAAGATTGGCCCCACCGTGTTGACCTTGCTCCACGCGAAGTCGCGGCTGAAGTCGGTGAAGGTGAACTTCTCGACGTCGGTGCCGTCCTCCCCCTTCGCCGGCGGGTAGGCCAGCAGGCCGAGGAAGTTGACGACCGCCTCCGGCAGGTAGCCCTGCTCGCGGAACCACGTGAGGCGCGCCCACGGGTTCTTGCGCTTGGAGATCTTGCTCTTGTTCTCGTTGCGCAGCAGCGGCATGTGGGCGAACTTCGGCGGGGTGAGGCCGAGCCACCGGTAGAGCAGCACGTGCTTGGGGGTCGAGGAGATCCACTCCTCGCCGCGCACGACGTGCGTGATGCCCATCTCGTGGTCGTCGACGACGACGGCGAGGTGGTAGGTCGGGAAGCCGTCGGCCTTGAGGATGACCTGGTCGTCGGGGCGCGGCGCCGACACGGTGCCGCGGATGACGTCCTCGAAGGTCGTCGGCGCGTCCTCGGGCACGAGCATGCGCACGACGGGGGTCTCGGTGAAGCCCTCGAGCTCGGCGCGCTCCTCGCGCGTCTTGCCCACGCACATGCGGTCGTAGCCGGTCGGCTGCTTGAGCTTCTGCTGGCGCTCGCGCATCGCCGACAGGCGCTCTGTGGAGCACCAGCAGTGGTAGGCGTGGCCGTCGGCGACGAGCCGCTCGACGTACGGGCGGTAGGTGTCGAGGCGCTCGCTCTGGCGGTAGGGCGCGTACGGGCCGCCGACGTCCGGGCCCTCGTCCCACGTCAGGCCCAGCCAGCTCAGGGTGTCGTAGAGCTGGGCCTCGCTCGTCGCGTCGAAGCGCGCTCGGTCGGTGTCCTCGACCCGCAGGACGAAGGAGCCCTCCTGCTGGCGGACGAAGGCGAGGTTGAAGAGGGCCATGTAGGCCGTGCCGACGTGCGGGTCGCCGGTGGGCGACGGGGCGACGCGGAGGCGGGGACGGCTGGGCGCGGAGGGGGTCTGCTCGGTCATGATCCCCCGAGTCTAGGGAGTCCGCCGATCAGTCGGGGTAGCGCTCTGCGAGGGCGTCGGTCATCGGGTCCCACGTGTGGCCCCACACCCCCTCGCCGAGCCCGGCGCCGACCGCCGCGCCCTCGCCGACGTCCTCCTGCCAGTCGGTGAGGTCGCCGTCGCCGAGCCCGACGAGACCGCCGACGAGACCGCCGATGCCGGCGCTCGTGCCGACGACGACGTCACGCTCCGGGCTCGGCGGGGTGTCGAGGACGATCTGGGTGCCCGGGGCGTCGGGCAGACCGGTCGCCTGCTGCAGCCCGGTGAGCCCGTCGGTGGAGACGCTGTACGCCCGCATCTGCCCGGCGCCGGCCTCGGCGAGCACGCTCGCGCCGGTCGAGCCGTCGGCGCGCATCGCTGCGGCCTCGGCGGCGGTGGTCGGGTGGATCCCTGCGGCGTCGAAGGTCACCGCGGGCTGGCCGGTGGCGAGCCCGGCGGCGGCGGCGAGCCCGCCGCCGAGACTGTGCCCGGTGAAGGTGACCTCTCCCCCGGTCGCCGCCTGCACGTCGAGCCCGAGCTGCATCGCGGCCGTGTACTGCGGGTCGCCGGCTCCGAGGGCCTGCCGGCCGTTGGTCACCCAGTCCTCGCCCTCGACGCTGCCCTGGAAGGCGACGACGTAGCCGCCGTCCTCGGTGCGGAAGACGTAGGCCTGCGGGGTCGAGTCCGGGCCGAAGCGCGCGGGGTCGAGCCCGAGCTCGGTGAGCTCAGCGGCGCTGACCTCGGTGTACCCCTCGGGCAGCGCCGGCTGCTGGTAGCCGATGACGGGCACGCCGTGCAGCGGGTGCCTCGTGCCCTGGGCGTAGAAGGCAAGGCCCCACAGGTCCCGGTCGACGGGCTGGCCCTCGGTGCCGCGCACGTCGTCGTCGAAGGTGGACCCACCGGGCGGTGACTGGGGCGCGGGCCCCTGGGGCAGTCGTCCACCGCCGAAGGGGGCGACGGAGCCGCCCGCGGACCCGCCGGCTCCCCCGCCGACCTGCCCGCTCGCGTCCTGCTGCTCCTGGGCCTGGCGCTGCAGCTCTGCCGCGAGCGCGTCGAGCATCTGCGAGCACCGCTCGAGGTCTCCTCGGGCGCGCGCCCACCGGTGCGCGAAGCGCTCGAGGTCGTCTCCCTCCCAGGCTCCCTGGAGGGTGACGAGCCGGGCCCGCCCGCTGTCGCCCACCTGCGTCGTCTGCCGTGCCGTCGCCGTCAGCCGCGCGCTGATCTCGCGCAGGACGGCGGCGTCGGCGCCGTGCGTCAGCGTCATCGCCGCTCCTCACCCCGGGGTCGCGTGCACCGTAACCAGGGGGTGAGGGCGGGCGCGATGGGGAGGACTCCCCTGTCGCGTCAGTCCTCGGCGGCGACGAAGGGGTTGGACAGGGTCCCGATCTGGGCGATCTCGACCTCGACCCGCTGCCCGGCGACCACCCGGCCGACACCCGCGGGGGTGCCGGTGAGGATGACGTCGCCGGGCAGGAGGGTGAAGGCCTTGCTCGCGTAGGAGACGAGCTCGGCGACGCCGTGCACCATGTCCGAGCTGTGCCCGTCCTGGGCCACCTCGCCGTCGAGCGTGGTGACGATGTCGACGGACTGCGGGTCGAGGTCGGTCTCGATCCACGGCCCGAGCGGGCAGAAGGTGTCCAGGCCCTTGGCCCGGGCCCACTGCCCGTCACCGCGCTGGAGGTCGCGCGCGGTGACGTCGTTGGCGATCGTGTAGCCGAAGATCACCTTCTTCACCTCCTCGGGCTCGATGTCCTTGCACATCCGCCCGATGATCACGGCGAGCTCGCCCTCGAAGGAGACCTCCTTCGTGATCGGCGGGATGACGACGGGATCGCCCGGGCCGACGACCGCGGTGTTGGGCACGAGGAACATCATCGGCTCGGCCGGGACCTCGTTGCCCATCTCCGCGGCGTGGTCGGCGTAGTTGCGCCCGATCCCGATGATCTTGCTGCGCGGGATGACGGGCGCGAGCAGCCGCACCTCCTCGACCGTCGTCGTCCGTCCGGTCAGCTCGATCCGCTGGTAGAGCGGGTCGCCGCTGACCTCGGCGATCTTCGTCCCGTCGCCGTCGACCAGGCCGTAGACCGGGTCATCTCCTGTGGTGTACCTCGCGATGCGCACGAGGTCACCCTAGTTCGAGGCCCTCACAGCTCGGCGACGACGGCCGTGGCCATCCGTGCGTAGCCCTCGTCCGTGGGGTGGATGTCGCCCTGGCTGCAGTAGTACGTCCAGTCGCAGATGAGCGAGACGTTGCGCGGGAGGGTGCCGAAGGACGCGCTCTTGCGGGGACGCCAGCTGTCCGTGTGGAAGTACGTCGAGACCTTTGCGACGTCGGCCCGGCCCTCGAAGGCGGCGAAGGAGACGACGCCGGTGAGCAGGTGCGAGAAGATGAGCGACTGCTTGGCGGTCTCCTGGCCGGCGGCACCCTTGACCCACTCGCCGAGGAAGACGTCGTAGTTGTCGAGCACGACGATCTGGGCGTTCGGGGCGGCGGCGCGCAGCCGGCGCACGATCTCGGCGAGGTTGGTCGTCAGCGTCGTCGTCGCCTTCTGGATGCACTCGGCGTCGACCGAGCCCGAGCGGGCGCAGGGGACGACGTCGTTGCCCCCGAGGCTGAGGGTGATGGTGCGGACGTTCGTGCGGCCCTTCATGAAGGCCTCGGCGCGCGCCATCTGGCTGCCCTCGCCGTAGTCGCAGCGCCCGCCCTTGAGGAAGGTCGTGCTCGTCTCGCCGCTGCAGCCGAAGGTGCGGATGTCGGTGTTGCGGTTCGTCGCGCGGACCGCCTTGAGGACGGCGCCGTTGTACCCGGCGCGCGGCTGGTCCTTCGTCTGCGGCTGGTAGCCCATCGAGAGGGAGTCGCCGAGGCTCATGTAGTAGCCGTACGGGCCGGGCGGGTTGATCGGGGCCGCGGGGGCGGCCGCGCCGGTCACGCGCTCGGAGTGGGTCGGCAGCGCCTGGACGGCCCCGGCTCCGAGACCGAGGGCGGCGGCCGCCGCGACGAGCGCGGCGGTGGTCCGGGAGCGGGCGAAGGGGTGAGCACGACGCGGCATGGCGTCCTCCATCTGACAGGGGGTGGCGGCCGCGTCCTCGCAGGTCGGCGGCGGTGGCGGTGCCTCACCCTAAGCCGCGGCAGGGCGGTCCGCAGGCCGTTCCGACGGAACTACCCTGGAGGGGTGACGGCTCCCCCTTCGACCCTCGTGCCGCGGGAGCAGTGGCTCCCGCTGGCCCGGTCCCACGAGGAGGCCGTCGACGCCCTCACGGCGGGGCACCGCGAGCGCCGGGCGCGCGGCGAGAAGCACCCCGTCGAGGACTTCCTCTTCGACTACTACCGCCATCGCGTCGGTCACCTGCGCCGCTGGCACCCGGGGCACGGGGTCGTGCTCGCGGACGCGCCGGAGTACGAGGGGCGCACGGGCTACGTCGTGCAGGACGGGGCCGCCCAGGTCGACCTCGACGAGGTGCTCGAGCGCCGGGGCGCGTCCGTCGAGCGCGTGCGCGCCCTGCTCACGGCGACCCTCGGACGGCCCGCGCACCTCGGCTGCTTCGGGATGCACGAGTGGGCGATGGTCTACCGGCTCGCGCCCGGCGAGCAGCGGCACGAGCAGCTGCCGCTGCGTCTGGGCCAGGCCGCGACCGACGAGGTCGTCGAGCGCTCCACGGTGCGGTGCAGCCACTTCGACGCGTTCCGCTTCTTCACCGAGCCGGCCCGACCTCTCAACGCGCTGCGTCCGACCCGCGAGGCGCAGGTCGCGATGGAGCAGCCGGGCTGCCTGCATGCGGGGATGGACCTCTACAAGTGGTGCTTCACGCTCGCGCCGCTCGTGCCCTCCGCGCTGACGCTCGACGCCTTCCTCCTCGCCCGCGAGATCCGTGTGCTCGACATGCAGGCCAGCCCCTACGACGTCAGCACGTTCGGCCTCGACGCCGTAGCGGTCGAGACGCCCGCGGGGCGGGCGGAGTACGCGCGGCGCCAGCGCGACTTCGCCGTGCGCTCGGACGCCCTGCGACGACGGCTGCTCGAGGCGCTGCCGGCCTGACGCCTCAGCCTGCCAGGGTGAGCCCGAGGTGCAGCTCGAGGCGGTCGCGGCCGTCGGCGAGGGAGAGCCCGGTGACGCGCTCGACCCGTGAGAGCCGGGCGTAGACGCTCTGCCGGTGCAGCCCGAGGGTGCGCGCCGTCACCGCGACCGACCCGGCGGCGTCGAGGTAGGTGCGCGCCGTGCGCACGAGGTCGGGGTCGCCGGCGTCGAGCAGGGCGCGCACGCCGGGGGTGAGGGCGGCCGAGACGACCTCCGCCGCGGCCGGCCCGCCGAGCAGACGGCGCACGCCGAGGTCGGACCACCACGCGCTGACCGGACCGGTCGAGCCCTGGCCGACGGCCGCCACCGCGGCACGAGCCTGCTCCCACGACCGAGTGGCCTCGGCGAGCGGCGCCGGGTCGCCCACGCCGACGACGAGCTCGTCGGCGGGCAGGTGGCGCGAGACCGCGCGGACCGCCTGCTCGACGACGGTCTGCGCCTCGGCGCGGGCCCGCTCCTGCGGCACGGGGACGACGAGCACGCTGCGGCTGTCCCGGTCGGCGACCCCGACCCGTCGGGGCAGACCGCCCCAGCCCTGCAGGTGCTCGGGCACGACCGCTCCCCCGCGGCGCGCGACGAGCGCGACGACGGCCCGCGTCGCCGGGTCGACGCCGAGGTCGTGCGCGAGGGACCGGGCCGCGGCGTCCTCGGTGGAGCGGGTCGCGTCGAGCAGCTCGTGGACGAGACGTCCGGTCTCGCGACGGGTGACGACGAGCCGGGCGATGATCTCGCCGGCCTGCTCGGCGAGCACCTCGGCCTCGTGCACCCGCTCGGCGTTGATCTGGACCCCGTCGGGCTCGATGGCCCACAGGTAGCCCTGCACGACCCCACGCCCCCAGGCGGGCAGGCAGAGCCGGGGGTGCGTCCCGCGCTCGGGGTTGGCGGGGATGCGCACCGGCCCGCGGGCGTGGGCGATGCCGAAGCCCTCGAACCACTCGCGGGTCTGCGCGCTCGCGCCCCGCCCGAGGATCGTCTCGGTGCGCACCGGGTCGGCCGCGTCGGGCTGAGCGGCGAAGGCGAGCAGGCGGAAGCGCCTGTCCTCCAGCGTGACCGGCGCCTCGAGCAGGCCGGAGACCTCGTCGACGACGTCCTGCACGTCGGCCACGGGCGGGTCCCCCTTCGCTCTCGGCTCGGTCATCTCGTCAGACAGATGTCTGACGAGATGGACGCATCGTCAGACACGTGATGATGGCACGCCGTCCTGGACAGGCCTACCGTCGAGAGCATGACGACTCCTCCCACGACCCGGACCGCCACCGACGCCGGCTCCGAGCACGGCTCGGACCGCGCCGTCGCCGAGCTGCTCGCCCTGGCCGACGACGCCGTCGCCCTCGCCGACCGCTGGGCCGCCGCCACCGAGGCGGGGCAGACGAAGAAGGAGGCCGCGACCACCGGTCAGCTGGCCTCCCTCCTCTCCGACCAGGCCGGCCTCGACCTCGCCGTGCGCTTCGTCGACAAGGTCGTGCGCCCCGAGGACCGCGCGGTCGCCGCGAAGGAGCTCGCCTCCCTCTCCGCCTCCGACGCCGCCTTCCTCGGCACCGTCGACAAGACCCTGCTGCGCGCCGGCGCCCTCGCGGCCCGCGTCGCCCCCGGTGTCGTCGTGCCCGTCGCCCGGGCCCGCATGCGCCAGATGGTCGGCCACCTCCTCGTCGACTCGCGCGACCCCGCGCTCGGCAAGCACCTCGCGGCCGCCCGCGAGGAGGGCTTCCGGCTCAACATCAACCTCCTCGGCGAGGCCGTCCTCGGCGAGGACGAGGCGGCGACCCGCACCGAGCGCACCCGCCAGCTGCTCGAGCGCGCCGACGTCGACTACGTCTCGATCAAGGTCTCCTCGCTCGTGAGCCAGATCGTCACGTGGGACACCGAGGGCACCGTCGCGCGCTGCCTCGAGCGGCTGCGCCCGCTCTACCGCGTCGCCGCGCAGTCGAGCCCGCGCAAGTTCGTCAACCTCGACATGGAGGAGTACCGCGACCTCGACCTCACCCTCGAGGTCTTCGAGCAGATGCTCTCCGAGCCCGAGTTCGCCGACCTCGAGGCGGGCATCGTCCTGCAGGCCTACCTGCCCGACGCCCTGCCCGCGATGGAGCGGCTGATCGACTTCGCCCGTCGGCGTCGCGCAGCCGGCGGCGCCGGGATCAAGATCCGGCTCGTCAAGGGCGCGAACCTCGCCATGGAGCAGGTCGAGGCCCAGCTGCACGACTGGGAGCAGGCGCCCTACGGCAGCAAGCCCGAGGTCGACGCCAACTACCTGCGCTGCGTCGAGCGCGCCCTGCGCGAGGACGCCGTCGAGGCGGGCGTGCGCATCGGCGTCGCGAGCCACAACCTCTACGACGTCGCGAGCGCCCACCTGCTCGCCGAGCGCCGGGGCGTGAGCGCGGCCCTCGACGTCGAGATGCTCCAGGGCATGTCGCCGAGCCAGGCCCGTGCGGTGCGCGACACCGTGGGCACGGTCATCCTCTACACCCCCGTCGTCGACCCCCGTGACTTCGACGCCGCGGTCTCCTACCTCGTGCGCCGCCTCGAGGAGAACGCCTCGCCGGAGAACTTCCTCCACGCCTTCTTCGCCGAGGGCGATCCGGCCGCGATGCCCGACCAGGAGATGCGCTACCGCCGCAGCATCACCGACATCCCGGCGACCTCCGTCGGCCCGCGCAGGGTGGCGCGCCGCGCGGAGATCGGCGAGACCTTCCACGGCACCCCCGACTCCGACCCGGCCCTGCCGGTGAACCGCGAGTGGGCGGCGCGCGCCGTCGCCGCGGGCGCCCCGACCCTCACCTCGCCGCACCTCGCCTCCGTCGAAGCCGTCGACGAGGTCGTCGACCGGGCGAAGGGGGCGCACGCCGGCTGGGCGGGGCGTCCCGCCGCCGAGCGGGCCGCAGTGCTGCGCCAGGCAGCCCGTGAGCTCGACGGCCGCCGCGAGCAGCTGCTCGCGGTCATGGCCGCCGAGGCGGGCAAGACCGCCGCCGAGGGCGACCCGGAGATCTCCGAGGCCGCGGACTTCGCCGCGTACTACGCCGACCGGGCCCTCGAGCTCGAGGACGGGCCGATGACGGACGGGGCGCGGTTCACCCCGTCGCCCGTCACGCTCGTCACCCCGCCGTGGAACTTCCCCGTCGCCATCCCCATCGGCGGCGTGCTCGCGGCGCTCGCCGCCGGGTCGGCCGTCGTCATCAAGCCGGCGCCGCAGACGCCCGGGTGCGTCGAGGTCGCCGTCGAGGCGCTCCACGCCGCCGGTGTGCCCGCCGACGTGCTGCAGGTCGTGCGCACCGACGAGGACGAGGTCGGGCAGCACCTCATCGCCCACCGCGACGTCCACACCGTCGTGCTCACGGGCGCGTCCGAGACCGCCGAGCTCTTCGCGGGCTGGCGCTCGGGCCGCGAGGGCGGCGCACGCGTCTACGGCGAGACCTCGGGCAAGAACGCGCTCGTCGTCACCCCGTCGGCCGACCTCGACCTCGCGGTCGCCGACCTCGTCTCCTCCGCCTTCGGGCACGCCGGGCAGAAGTGCTCCGCCGCCTCGCTCGGCATCCTCGTCGGGTCGGTCGCGAGCTCGGAGCGCTTCCGCCGCCAGCTCGTCGACGCGGTCCGCTCGATCAAGGTCGGCTACCCCGTCGACCTGTCGACGCGCATGGGCCCGGTCATCGAGGCGCCCCAGGGCAAGCTCCTGCGGGCCCTCACCACGCTCGAGCCTGGCGAGACCTGGCTGGTCGAGCCCACGCAGCTCGACGAGTCCGGTCGGCTGTGGTCGCCGGGCCTGAAGGACGGCGTCGCGCCGGGCTCCTTCTTCCACCTCACCGAGGTCTTCGGTCCCGTGCTCGGACTCATGCGGGCGGACTCGCTCGACGAGGCCCTCGAGCTGCAGAACGCGACGGCCTACGGCCTGACCGGCGGCATCCACAGCCTCGACGCCCAGGAGGTCCAGGAGTGGACCGAGCGGGTCGAGGTCGGCAACGCCTACGTCAACCGGCACATCACCGGCGCGATCGTCGAGCGCCAGAGCTTCGGCGGCTGGAAGTCCAGCTCGGTCGGACCGGGCGCCAAGGCCGGCGGCCCCAGCTACGTCGCCCAGCTCGGCACGTGGGCGCCGGACGGCCTGCCGACGAAGGGGGCGCAGGTCTCCCCCGCCGTGCAGCGCACGGTGGACGGCCTCGTCCACGTCCTCGGCGACCGGGTCGACGCCGACGGTCGCGCCATGCTCGACGCCGCCCTGGCCAGCGACGCGCTCGCGTGGGAGCAGGAGATCGGGGTCGAGCACGACCGCACCGGGCTCACGGTGGAGAGCAACGTCTTCCGCTACCGCCCTGTGCCGCGCGTCGTCGTGCGCGCCGGTGCCGACGCGTCGGTCGCCGAGGTCGTGCGCCTCGTCGCCGCCGCGACCCTCACCGGCACGCCGGTCCTCGTGTCGGCGCACCCCGACCTGCGTCTGCCGGGCTCGCTCGGCCACGTGCAGGTCGTCACGGCGAGCGACGAGGACTTCGTCGCCGGGGCGGTCCAGCAGGCCGGTCCCGCCGGGCGGGTGCGCGTCGTCGGCACGACGCCCGCGGCGCTCGCCGAGCTGGCGCCGACCGCTCTCACGGTGATCGACGGCCCCGTCCTCGCGAACGGCCGCCGCGAGCTGCTGACCTTCGTGCGCGAGCAGGCGATCAGCCGCACCCGCCACCGCTTCGGTCACGTCGAGCGCCACTGACCGGCGCTCGGTGAGCACGAATCGCCGCTACCCACCCGGCGTAGCGGCGATTCGCGCTCACCCAAGCGGACAGGGCTCGTCGCTGGTCGAGGTGCGAGGGCCCTTTGCTGGTCGAGCTGCGAGGGCCCGCCAGGGCCTGAGCCTCGAGACCACTGACCCCCGCGACCCCGGGCCTCAGCGGACGGGGACGCCCCCGCGCATGAGCCCGAAGGTGATGCCGTCGAGCAGCGCCTGCCAGGACGCCTCGACGATGTTCGCGGCGACGCCGATGGTCGTCCAGGACGTCGTGCCGTCGCTCGTCTCGATGAGCACACGGGTCACCGCGTCGGTGCCGTGCGCGGCGTCGAGGATGCGCACCCGGTAGTCGATGAGCTCGAGCTGCTCGATCTCGGGGTAGACGACGACGAGCGCCTGGCGCAGCGCCTCGTCGAGCGCGTTCACGGGCCCGTTGCCCTCGCCGGTCGCGACGATCCGCCGCCCACCGGCGTGCACCTTGACCGTCGCCTCGGACAGCGCCTCGACGTCGGCCCCGCGCACGTCGGTGATCGCGCGCCACGACTCGACCTGCGCGTACTGCGTCGGACCGGCCCCCACCTCGCGGCGCAGCAGCAGCTCGAAGCTCGCGTCCGCCGCGTCGAAGGTGTACCCGCGCTGCTCGAGCGTCTTCACCCGCGCCAGCACGCGCGCGAGCGTCTCGTCCTCGCCGTCGAGGTCGACGCCGATCTCCCGGCTCTTCAGCTCGACGGTCGCCCGCCCGGCCATGTCGGAGACGAGCATCCTCATGTCGTTGCCGACGGCCTTGGGCTCGATGTGCTGGTAGAGGTCGGGGTCGACCTTGATCGCGCTCGCGTGCAGCCCCGCCTTGTGCGCGAAGGCTCCCGCCCCGACGTAGGGCTGCCGCGAGAAGGGCGGGTGGTTCGTCACCTCGCTGATGGCGTGCGCGATGCGCGTGGCGTCCTGGAGCCGGTAGGGCTCGACGAGGTCCATGCCGAGCTTGAGCTGGAGGTTCGCGACGACGGTGACGAGGTCGGCGTTGCCGGTGCGCTCGCCGTAGCCGTTGACGGTGCCCTGCACGTGCGTCGCGCCGGCCTCGACCGCCGCCATCGTGTTCGCGACCGCGCACCCAGTGTCGTTGTGGCAGTGGATGCCCAGACGTGCCCCCGTGCTGGCGATGACGTCGGCGACGGCGTCGTGCACCTGGCCCGGCAGCATCCCGCCGTTCGTGTCGCACAGGGCGACGACCTCGGCCCCGGCGTCGGAGGCCGCGCGCACGCAGGCGAGCGCGTACTCACGGTCGAGCAGGTACCCGTCGAAGAAGTGCTCGGTGTCGACCATGACGGTGCGGCCCTGCGCGACGAGGTGGCTCACCGTGTCGGTGATCATCGCGAGGTTCTCCTCGCGCGTCGTACGCAGCGCCCGCTCGACGTGGCCGACGTGCGACTTCGCGACGAGGGTGATGACGGGGGCGCCGGAGTCGAGCAGGCCCTGCACCTGCGGGTCGCTCGCGGCGGACCCCCCGGCCTTGCGGGTCGACCCGAAGGCGGCGAGCGTCGCGGTGCGCAGGTCGAGCTCGGTCGCGGCCCGGGCGAAGAACTCGGTGTCGGTCGGGTTGGCCCCGGGCCATCCCCCTTCGACATGGGTGACGCCGAGGTCGTCGAGGTGCCGCGCGATGACGAGCTTGTCCGCGACCGAGAGGTTGATCCCCTCCTGCTGGGCGCCGTCGCGCATCGTCGTGTCGTAGACGTGGAAGTCGGTGCTCATCTGTCCTCGGTCCGTCGGCGCCCGGGGATGGGCGAAGGGGGTGATCCCGCTCGTCGCGCCGGGTCCTGGCCGGGGGTGTGGCCTGGTCCTGGTCGCCGTCTCGGGGACTCCCCTGCTCCGCCCGAGACACGCAAAAGACCCCCCGGGTGCGGGAGGTCTGCGCGACGAGCGGGGCTCGTCGCGCCTAGGTAATAAGTCGGACCGCGGTGGCGGTCGTCGTCATCTCGGGCATCACCCCCACACCATGGCACCACCACGCCGACGGCGCGCGCCGGGGTCCGCATGGTGGGCACGTGTCGGCAGGCTAGGACGCTGCCCCGTGCGTACGGGGCAGCACCGGAGTCGCCGGACCAAGGGGTCTCGTGCGCTCAGCGCAGAAGCCGCTCGAGGGTGGCGGCCACGCCGTCGTCGTCGTTGCTCGCGACGCTCTCGTCGGCGAGCGCGGTAACCGCGGGGTGCGCGTTCGCCACGGCGAAGGCCCGTCCGGCGAAGCGCAGCATCGGCAGGTCGTTCGGCATGTCACCGAAGGCCCACACGTCATGGGCGTCGATCTCGAGCTCGGCGCACCACGCCTTGAGCGCGCTCGCCTTCGTCACCCCGGGGGCGGACATCTCGGCGAGCCCGCCCGCTCCCGAGTAGCTGAGGACGAGCCGGTCGGCGACGACCTCACCGGCCGCGACGAGGAACTCGTCGTCGGTGAGGTGCGGGTTGCGGGCGAGCAGCTTGCCCGCGCGCTCGTCGCCGAGCTCCTCGATGCGGTGGGTGCACACGAGGTCCTCGGGGTGGTCGTGGATCGCGGCGAACATCCGCTCGGCCGCCAGACCCCCGGCCCGCTCTGCCGCGAAGCCCGTGCCCGGCAGCTCGCGCCGCAGGTCGGCGACGACCTCGGCGAGCAGCTCGGGCTCGATCGTGCGCTCGGCGAAGACCCGCTGCTCGGCGACGTCGTAGCGGAAGGCGCCGTTGCCGCACACCGCGATCCCCCGCACGCCGACGACGTGGGCGAGCTCGTCGAGCCACCGGGGCGGACGGGCGGTGACGAGCACCGTCTCGACGCCCGCCGCCGCCACCGCCCGCAGCGCCCGGACGGAGCGGTCGGAGACCGTCCCGTCCGAGCGCAGCAGGGTCCCGTCGAGGTCGGTGGCGACGAGGCGGGGTCGGCGGGTCACGTCAGCGGCGGGGTCGGGGCGAGGCTCAGGCCAGCCGGGTGAGCCAGCCGCGCGTGTCCTCGGCGCGGCCGTACTGGATGTCGAGCAGGCGCGAGCGGATGGACCGGGTGACCTCGCCGCCCCCTTCGCCCGCGGTCGAGGCGGCCGAGCCGCCGTCCCACCGCAGCTCGCCGACGGGCGTGATGACTGCGGCTGTGCCGCACGCGAAGATCTCGGTGATCTCGCCGGAGGCGACTCCGTCCTTCCACTCCTCGATGGTGATCCGGTCCTCCTCGGGCTGGAGGTCGAGGTCCTTGGCGAGGGTGAGGATCGAGTCGCGGGTGATGCCCTCGAGGATCGAGCCCGTGAGCGCCGGGGTGCGCAGGCGCCCGTCCGAGGTGACGAAGAAGAGGTTCATCCCCCCGAGCTCTTCGATGTACGTGTGGGTCGCGGAGTCGAGGAAGACCGCCTGGTCGCAGCCGTGGTCGATGCCCTCGAGCTGACCGGCGAGCGAGGAGGCGTAGTTGCCGCCGCACTTCGCCGAGCCGGTGCCGCCCTCGCCCGCACGGGCGTAGTGCTCGCTGACCCAGAGCTTGACCGGCGTGAGCCCACCGGTGAAGTACGCGCCGGCCGGGGAGGCGATGACCGAGTAGGTGACCTCGTGGGCGGGGCGCACGCCGAGGAAGGCCTCGGAGGCGTACATGAAGGGGCGCAGGTACAGGCTCGTCTCGCCGGTGCCGTAGGCCGGGACCCACGCCTCGTCGGTGTCGACGAGGGCGCGCAGCGAGCCGACGAAGTCCTCCTCGGACAGCGTCGGCAGCGCCAGGCGCTGGGCCGAGCGCGCCATGCGCGCGGCGTTGGCCTCGGGGCGGAAGGTCCACACGGACCCGTCCTCGTGGCGGTAGGCCTTCATCCCCTCGAAGACCTCCTGCGCGTAGTGCAGGACCGCGGCGGCCGGGCTCATCGCGATGGGGCCGAAGGGGTGGACGCGACCGTCGTGCCAGCCCCCGTCACGAGTCCACGTCGCCGTGACCATGTGGTCGGTGAAGTGGTTGCCGAAGCCGGGGTCGGCGAGGATCGCCTCGCGCTCGGCGTCGCTGCGGGGGGACGGGTGCTGCTCGTGGGTGTAGGACAGCGTCATCGGTGCTCCTGACGTGGGTGTGCGTCTGCTCTGGGCAGACTAGCGGCGGGGGGTGAGGGCGCCGCACCGACGTCGGGCGGAGCCCGGTCGACGAAGGGGGTGACGGGGCGCGGGCTAGAGACGAGCGGCGACGGCGTCGCCGATCTCGCTCGTGCTGCGTACTCGGTCGCCACGCTCGGCGAGGTCGGCCGCGACGGCCGCCTCGACCCGCGCGGCCTCGTCGGCGCGGCCGACGTGGGCGAGCAGGAGGGAAGCGGAGAGGATCGCGGCGGTGGGGTCGGCCATGCCCTGGCCGGCGATGTCGGGCGCCGACCCGTGGACCGGCTCGAACATGCTCGGAGCGGCCCCGGTGGGGTTGATGTTGCCGCTCGCGGCGAGGCCGATGCCGCCGGCGACGGCCGCGGCGATGTCGGTGATGATGTCGCCGAAGAGGTTGTCGGTGACGATGACGTCGAAGCGGGCCGGGTCGGTCGCGAGGAAGATCGTCGCGGCGTCGACGTGCTGGTAAGCGGTCTCGACGTCGGGGAACTCGGCGCCGACCTCCTCGACCGTGCGACGCCAGAGGTGACCGGCGTTGGTGAGCACGTTGTGCTTGTGCACGAGGGTGAGGTGCTTGCGCGGGCGCGCCTGCGCGCGGGCGAAGGCGTCGCGCACGACCCGCTCGACGCCGAAGCGCGTGTTGACGCTCGTCTCGGTGGCGATCTCGTGGGGCGTGCCGACGCGCAGCGCACCGCCGTTGCCGACGTAGGGGCCCTCGGTACCCTCACGGACGACGACGAAGTCGAGGCCCTTGCTCGTCACGTGGTCGGCGAGGGGGCTCGTCACTCCGGGGTAGAGCTTGGCCGGGCGCAGGTTGACGTAGTGGTCGAGCGCGAAGCGCAGCGGCAGCAGCACGCCGCGCTCGAGGACGCCGGAGGGGACGCTCGGGTCGCCGATGGCGCCGAGCAGGATCGCGTCGTGCCCGCGAATCTCCTCGACGACCGAGTCGGGGAGGGTCTCGCCGGTGGCATGCCAGCGGGTCGCGCCGAGGTCGTAGTCGGTCGTGCTCGCGTCGACGCCGGTCGCGGAGAGCACCTTGAGCGCCTCGGTCACGACCTCCGGACCGATCCCGTCGCCCCCGATGACCGCGAGGTCGAGAGTGCCCGAGGAGGCCTGCGAAGGGGTGTCCACCTGCGTCTGCGTCATGCCCCCGAGGCTACGACGCAGTCCCGTGATGTGGACACCGTGTCCCACATAGCGGTCCAGCAAGAGCCGTGATGGTCGAGGTGCGAAGGCCGCCCAGACCTGAGCCTCGAGACCACCCGCCCAGCGAAGGGGTGGGTCTCGAGGCTCGCTGGCGCTCGCACCTCGACCAGCGAACGGACGGAGCGCAGGCGCGGGAGGGCTCGCGGAGCATCAAGCGGACCGGACCGCAGCCGAGGGCGCGCAGCGCCCGAGGCGGAGGGAGGACCAAGGCTCCGCGGGCCCTGCTGCGCCGGAGCGGCGGGTGGTCTCGAGGCTCGCTGGCGCTCGCACCTCGACCAGCGAGGGCGTGCAGGTGGTCTCGAGGCTCGCTGCTCGCACCTCGACCCGCGATCGGGGCGGGACGAGGTCAGTCGACGAGGCGGGCGGCGCCCTTGTCGGCGGACTGGGCGAACTTCGCGAAGATCTTCAGCGCCGGGGAGACGGGGCGGTCGCGGTCGACCGGGGTCCACCCCTTCGCGTCCTGCTCCTCGCGCCGGGCGGCGAGCTCCTCGTCGTCGACGAGCAGCTGGACCCGGCGGTTCGGGATGTCGAACTCGATGACGTCGCCGTCGCGGACCAGCCCGATGGCGCCGCCGGCAGCGGCCTCCGGAGAGACGTGGCCGACGGACAGGCCCGAGGAGCCCCCGGAGAAGCGACCGTCGGTGATGAGCGCGCACTTCGGTCCCAGGCCCACGCCCTTGAGGTACGAGGTCGGGTAGAGCATCTCCTGCATCCCCGGCCCCCCCTTCGGCCCCTCGTAGCGCACGACGACGACGTCGCCGGCCTGCACGCCGCCGGAGAGGATCATCGACACGGCGTCCTCCTGGCTCTCGGCGACGCGCGCCGGCCCGGAGAAGCTCCACTGGTGCTCGGGGACGCCCGCGGTCTTGACGATGCACCCGTCGGGGGCGAGGTTGCCGTGGAGGACCGCCAGGCCCCCTTCGCTGGTGAAGGCGTGCTCGACGGAGCGGATGCACCCGCTCTCGCCGTCGGTGTCCAGGCTCGTCCACCGGTTCGTCGAGCTGAAGGCCTCGGTCGTGCGCACGCCACCGGGGGCGGCGTGGAAGAGCTCGGTCGCCTTCGCCGTCGCGGCCCCGCTGCGGATGTCCCAGTCGGAGAGCCACTGCTCCAGCGAGGGCGAGTGGACCGCACGGACCTCGGTCTCGAGCATGCCGCCGCGGTGCAGCTCGCCGAGGATGGCGCTCACGCCGCCGGCGCGGTGCACGTCCTCCATGTAGTAGTCGGTGCTGTTCGGGGCGACCTTGACCAGGCACGGCGTGACCCGCGACAGCGCGTCGATGTCGTGCTGGTCGAAGTCGACTCCCGCCTCCTGGGCCGCGGCGAGCAGGTGCAGGATCGTGTTCGTCGAGCCGCCCATGGCGATGTCGAGGCGCATCGCGTTGGCGAAGGCGGGCTTGCCGGCGATCGAGCGCGGCAGGACCGACTCGTCGTCGCCGTCGTAGTAGTCGCGGCACAGGTCGACGACGAGGCGACCGGCGTCCAGGAAGAGCTCGCGGCGGGCCGCGGAGGTCGCCAGGGTCGAGCCGTTGCCCGGCAGCGAGAGCCCGAGCGCCTCGGTGAGGCAGTTCATCGAGTTCGCGGTGAACATCCCCGAGCACGACCCGCACGTCGGGCAGGCGGACTGCTCGATCTGGGTGATCTCCTCGTCGGAGACGGTGTCGTCGACCGACTTGATCATCGCGTCGATGAGGTCGAGACGCGTCGCGACCTCGCCGTCCTCGCCGATGACGGCCTTGCCGGCCTCCATCGGGCCGCCGGAGACGAAGACCGTCGGGATGTTGAGCCGCAGCGCGGCGAGGAGCATGCCGGGCGTGATCTTGTCGCAGTTGCTGATGCACACGAGGGCGTCGGCGCAGTGCGCGTTGACCATGTACTCGACGGAGTCGGCGATCACCTCACGGCTGGGCAGGCTGTAGAGCATGCCGGCGTGACCCATGGCGATGCCGTCGTCGACGGCGATGGTGTTGAACTCCTTGCCCACTCCCCCGGCCTCGGTGATGGCGCCGGCGACGAGCTGGCCCATGTCCTTGAGGTGCACGTGCCCGGGCACGAACTGGGTGAAGGAGTTGGCGATCGCGACGATCGGCTTGCCGAAGTCGCCCTCGCCCATGCCGGTCGCGCGCCACAGCGCGCGGGCTCCCGCCATGTTGCGGCCGTGGGTCGTGGTGCGGGATCGCAGCTGGGGCATGTCGTCAAACCTAGTTCTCGTGGTGCGGTGGGCGAAGGGGTGTCCCGTCGAGCGGGCGAAGGGGTGACCCGTCCAGCGGGCGAAGGGGTGACCCGTCCAGCGGGCGGAGACGGACGCAGCCGCCACGGGATCCGTGGCGGCTGCGTCGTCGCGAGGGGGGCAGGCTCAGTCGTCGCTGCCCTGGTCGCGGCGGTCCATGCTCTCCTGCAGCGCGCGGCGCGCCTGCGTGGCCTCGTCACTCATGACGTGCTCCTGACGGTGGTGCGTACGTGGGCGGCGACGGCGCGGTCCCCGGTGGGGGTGCGCGGACGTGGGATGTGCGGGGTCTCCGCCGGCCCGGTCACGTCGCCTGCGTCGAGGCTACGCCTGCGATGTCCACGTCGTGGACCCCGTGTCCAGCAGGTGGACGTGACGGTCGTCTCGTCGTGACGCGGTCAGCGAGCGCGGCGGCGCAGCGCACGGCCGGCGAGCACGACGGCCACCGCGACGACGACGGCCCCGAGGAGCCACCACGAGCCCCGACCGAGCGCTGCCTCGATGACCGCGAAGCCGATCGTCGTGTAGACCGTCGCCCACAGGGTCGCACCGACGACGAGCGCCGGGGCGAAGCGGGACAGCGGCATGCGCATCGCCCCCGCGCTGAGGTTGATCGCGCTCTGCAGCCCGACGGTGAGGAAGCCCAGGCTCACGGCGGGCGGGCCGACCCGGCGCACGAGACGCTCGGCCCGGGCCATCGTCGGCCCCGGCCGGTCGGCGCCGGAGCGGCGCGCAGCCGCCGAGCGGGCGCCCCGACCGATCGCGTAGGTGGCCGACCCGCGCACCAGGGCCGCGACGAGGAGGACGACGAAGGCCAGGCCCACGGGCCAGTCGCGCATCATCTCCTCCACCCGGCCACGGTACGTCGTGGGCTCGGGCATGCTGACGGGCATGCGCGTCGTCGTCACCGGAGGGCTCGGCGCCCTCGGCAGCCAGGTCGTCCACCACCTCGAGCAGGACGGCCACGAGGCCGTCGTCGCCAGCCGGCGCACCGGCGTCGACCTCGAGGCCGGCACCGGTCTCGACCCTCTCCTCTCGGGCGCGGACGCGGTGGTCCACACCGCCGACACGACGCGCCCGCGGCGGTGGCGCTCGATGACGGTCGGCGGGACGCAGGCGGTGCTCGACGCGGCCCGCCGGGCGGGCACCCCGCACGTCGTGACGATCTCGATCGTCGGCTGCGAGCGGGTGCCCTACCCCTACTACCGGGCCAAGCGCACGGCCGACGAGCTCGTCCTCGCCTCCGGCCTGCCCGCGACGGTCGTGCGGGCGACGCAGTTCCACCCCTTCGCCGCCCAGATCGGGCGCGCGCTGCGCCTCGGGCCGCTCGCGCTCGGCGTGCGCGGGATGCGGGTGCAGCCCGTGGAGCTGTCGTGGGTCGGGCGGCGGATGGCGCAGCTGGCGACCGGGGAGGCACCGGACGGCCCGCGGCCGGGCCCTGACCTCGCCGGTCCCGACGTGCTCGACCTCGGCGAGGTCGAGCGGCTGCTCGCCGCGCACGACGGGCGGCGCCCGCCCCGGTTCCTCGCGCTGCCGCCCCTCGGGGCGACGATGCGCGCCTTCGGGCCGCAGGGCGGCATCCTCGCCGGCGCGGACGCCGAGGTGGGCGGCACCCCCTTCGCGACCTGGCTCACCGCGCAGCCCCGCTGACTCCCCCCGTGACGCGCTACCGCCCCGTACCGGTCGTCATCACGACCAGTACGGGGCGGTAGCCGGCGTCGTCGGCGGCGCCGAAGGGGGGTCAGCGCGCGGCCGAGCCCTCGGTGTAGTCGTCGTCGCTCTGCTTCCACGCGAAGTGGGCGCGCAGGTCCTTGCCGGTGGCCTCGATGGGGTGACCGGCCTCCTGCTCGCGCAGGCGGGCGAACTCGACGGCACCCTTGTCCTGGTCGTCGATGAAGCGCTGGGCGAAGGTGCCGTCCTGGATGTCGGCGAGGATGCCGCGCATCGACTCCTTGACCCGGTCGTCGACGACGCGCGGGCCCGAGACGTAGTCGCCGTACTCGGCGGTGTCGGAGATCGACCAGCGCTGCTTGGCGATGCCGCCCTCCCACATGAGGTCGACGATGAGCTTGAGCTCGTGGAGCACCTCGAAGTAGGCGATCTCCGGCTGGTAGCCCGCCTCGGTGAGGGTCTCGAAGCCGGCCTGCACGAGGTGGCTCATGCCACCGCACAGCACGGCCTGCTCGCCGAAGAGGTCGGTCTCGGTCTCCTCGGTGAAGGTCGTCTTGATGACGCCGGCGCGGGTGCCGCCGATGCCCTTGGCGTAGGACTTCGCGAGGTCCCAGGCGCTGCCCGAGGCGTCCTGCTCGACGGCGATGATGTCGGGGATGCCGCGGCCGGCGACGTACTCACGACGCACGGTGTGGCCCGGTGCCTTGGGCGCGACGAGGATGACGTCGACCCCCTTCGGCGGCTGGATGTAGCCGAAGCGGATGTTGAAGCCGTGGCCGAAGACGAGGGCGTCGCCCTCGGTCAGGCCCGGCTCGATGTCCTGCGCGTAGACGTGACGCTGCACCTGGTCGGGGGTGAGGATGACGATGACGTCGGCCTCCTCCACCGCCTCGGCCGGGGTGACGACCCGCAGGCCCTCGTCCTGCGCCTTCGCGCGGCTCTTGCTGCCCTCCTGGAGGCCGACGCGGACGTCGACGCCGGAGTCGCGCAGGTTGAGCGCGTGGGCGTGGCCCTGCGAGCCGTAGCCGATGACGGCCACCTTGCGCCCCTGGATGATCGACAGGTCCGCGTCGTCGTCGTAGTACATCTCGGCCATTGGTGGGCCTCTCCTTCAGCTTCGGTGTGGTTCGGTCTGGGGTGCGGGTGACGGGCGGGGCCCGCCACCCGATGGGCCGGCGATGCCCGTCGGTCAGTGCCGTCTGATGATCAGTGCCGCCCGCCGCGGTCGGTGATCGAGCGTCCGCCACGGCCGATGGCGACCATGCCGGACTTGACGATCTCCTTGACGCCGTACGGGTCGAGGATCTCGAGCATCGCGCGGTGCTTCTCGGCGTTGCCCGTCGACTCGATGGTCAGGGCGTCGGCGGTGACGTCGAGGATGCGCGCCTTGAAGAGCTGGGTGGTCTCGAGGATCGCGCTGCGGCTGCTCGCGTCCGCGCGGACCTTGACGAGGAGCAGCTCGCGGTCGACGGAGGCGAGCGGGTCGAGCTCGACGACCTTGAGCACCTCGACGAGCTTGTTGAGCTGCTTGGTCACCTGCTCCAGCGGCAGCTGCTCGACCTCGACGACGACGGTCATCCGCGACACGTCGGGCTGCTCGGTCGGACCGACGGCGAGGCTGTCGATGTTGAAGCCGCGCCGCGAGAAGAGCGCGGAGATGCGGGCGAGGACGCCGGGCTTGTCCTGGACGAGGACCGACAGGGTGTGCTTGCTGCTCATGCTCGGCTCCTCACGCGTCCTGGTCGGCGGCGGTCTGGCTGCTGTGGTCGGCGTCGGTCGACTGCTCGACGGCGTCGGAGTCCTCGCGGTCCCACTGGGGCGCGGCGTCGCGGGCGATCTGGATCGCGTCGTTGCTCACCCCGGCGGGCACCATCGGCCACACCATCGCGTCGCGCTCGACGACGAAGTCGACGACGACCGGGCGGTCGTTGATCGCCATCGCCTGGCGGATCGTCTCCTCGACGTCCTCCGGGCGCTCGCAGCGCAGCCCGACGCACCCGTAGGCGTCGGCGAGCTTGACGAAGTCGGGCACCCGGCTGCCGACCGAGGTGTGCAGGTCGGTGTTGGAGTAACGCTTGTCGTAGAAGAGCGACTGCCACTGCCGGACCATGCCCAGGCTCGAGTTGTTGATGATCGCGACCTTGATCGGGATGTCGTTGATGACGCAGGTCGCGAGCTCCTGGTTGGTCATCTGGAAGCAGCCGTCGCCGTCGATCGCCCACACGACGCGGTCGGGCTGGCCGACCTTCGCGCCCATGGCGGCCGGCACGGAGTAGCCCATCGTCCCGGCGCCGCCGGAGTTGAGCCAGCTGCCGGGGCGCTCGTAGTCGATGAACTGAGCGGCCCACATCTGGTGCTGGCCCACGCCCGCGGCGTAGACGGCCTCGGGGCCGGCGATGCGCCCGATCGTCTCGATGACGAGCTGGGGGGCGAGGGCGCCCGGGTCCTCGCTCGGGGTGTAGCCGACCGGGTAGCTGCGTGCCCAGCCCTGGGTGCGGCGCACCCAGCCCGACAGGTCGGGGCGGGGGGCGTCGGAGGCGGCGACGGCGGCGGTGAGCTCGGCGATGATCGCCTTCGCGTCACCGACGATCGGGACGTCGGCGATGCGGTTCTTGCCGATCTCGGCCGGGTCGATGTCGGCGTGGATGACCTTCGCGTCCGGGGCGAAGGAGCTCAGCTGGCCGGTGACCCGGTCGTCGAAGCGGGCACCGAGGGTGATGAGCAGGTCGGAGCGCTGGAGCGCGGTCACCGCGGCGACCGACCCGTGCATGCCCGGCATGCCGAGGTGCAGCGGGTGCTGGTCGGGGAAGGCGCCGCGCGCCATGAGGGTCGTGACGACGGGGATGCCGGTCGCCTCGACGAGCGCGGCGAGCTCCTCGTGGGCCCCGGCGCGGATGACGCCGCCGCCGACGTAGAGCACGGGCTGACGGCTGGCCGCGATGAGCTTGGCCGCCTCGCGGATCTGCTTCGCGTGCGGCTTGGTCACCGGGTGGTAGCCGGGCAGGTCGACCTGCGGGGGCCAGGCGAAGGTGGTGCGGGCCTGCAGGGCGTCCTTGGCGATGTCGACGAGGACCGGGCCGGGTCGGCCGGTGCTCGCGACGTGGAAGGCCTCGGCGATGACGCGCGGGATCTCCGCGGCGTCGGTCACGAGGTAGTTGTGCTTGGTGATCGGCATGGTGATGCCGCGGATGTCGGCCTCCTGGAAGGCGTCCGTCCCGATCGCGGCCGAGGCCACCTGACCGGTGATGGCGACCATCGGCACGGAGTCCATGTAGGCGTCGGCGATGGCCGTGACGAGGTTCGTCGCGCCCGGGCCGGAGGTGGCCATGCACACGCCGACCTTGCCGGTCGCAGTCGCGTAGCCCTCGGCGGCGTGGCCGGCGCCCTGCTCGTGGCGCACGAGGATGTGGCGGACCTTCACCGAGTCCATGAGCGGGTCGTAGGCCGGGAGGATCGCACCGCCGGGGATGCCGAAGACGACCTCCGCACCGACCGACTCGAGCGAGAGCACGAGGCTCTGGGCGCCCGTCACCGGGACGGGGGCAGGGGGGTGCGCGGCCTGCGCCTGACGAGCGATGCTCGCCGGGCTGGGTGCAGGCGGCGTCGACGACTGGGTCGCGCTGTCGCTCACGGCTTGGCTCCACTTCTCGTGTCGGTCCGGACCATCATCCGCCCCATGAAAAAACCCTCCAGTCCTGGGGCGAGGACATGAAGGGCGCGCGCTGCGGTCGAGCGAGTCGCTCAGGCAGCGCGCCGGTGAAGTACGAGGGTGATGGCCACGGGAGCACTGTCCTCCCGGCCTCGCCGCGGTGTCAAACTTCGAGACAGAGGGGACCACATCGTGGACAAGTGGAGGCGAAGGGGGACCGATAACCGGGTGACAGGGGCGGGCGGGTGCGCCAGCCTTCGGGGATGGACGCCTCCCCCACCCTCGACGTCGACCTGCCCGAGGGCCTCGCCGCCCGCCCCTTCACCGCGGCGGACGTCTCCCCCTTCGTCACGCTCGTCCGGGCGACCGAGGCGCTCGACGCCGGCGAGGCGCTCATCGAGGACGCGGACGTCTCGGCCGAGTGGCGCGGGCCGAGCCTCGACCTCGCGCGCCGCTCGATCGGGGTCTACCGCGACGAGACGCTCGTCGCCGGGGGCTTCCTGCGGCCGAGCGACACCGGCCTGCTCGCCGTGCACCCCGACCACCGCGGTCAGGGCATCGGGACCGCCCTGCTCGCCTGGGCCCGTCGCACGGCGGCGCGCGACGGCGGCACCACCCACGGGCAGAGCGTGCCCGTCGGCAGCACCGCCGAGGAGCTCCTCGTCGACGCGGGCGGGCGCGCGACCTACGACGCGTGGATCCTCGAGCTGCCCGCCGACAGCCCGGTGCCGACGGGTGCGCCGAGCGGCTACGAGCTCGGGCTGGCCCGGGCCGAGGAGCTGCCCGACGTGCACCGGGTCGTCGAGACCGCCTTCGGCGAGTGGGAGGGGCGCCGGCCGGTCGGCTACGAGGACTGGAGCGCGTTCTTCGTCGAGCGTGACGACGCCGCGCCGTGGCACCTGCAGGTGGCGCGCGACGGGTCCGGCCAGGTGGTCGGCGTCGCGATCGTCACCGGGGCCGAGGGCGACGTCGCCTTCGTCCACGAGCTCGCCGTCGACCGGGAGCACCGCGGGCGCGGGCTCGGCGCGGCGCTGCTCGGGGCGGCCTACGCGGCCGGCCGGGAGCGCGGGCTGCCCGTCGGGCAGCTGTCGACCGACTCGCGCACCGGGGCGCTCGGCCTCTACGAGCACATCGGGATGCACGTCACCTCGACGTGGCGTCACCTCGAGCTCGACGCCGGCTGACCCGCCACGTACAGCAGCGACGGCCGACCGTGAGGTCGACCGCCGCTGCTCGTCAGGTCACGCAGACCGTGGTGTCGATGCGTTGCTCAGTAGTAGCGCGTCGTGCACAGGTAAATGCGGGTCTTGACCGTGCCGGCAGAGGAGCTGCCCTGGGCCTGGCGCTGGGCCTCGCGGACGGCAGGCCACTTCGCGAAGTCGGTGCCGTAGCCGTAGCGGACCGGACGGTTCTTGCTGTCGTACTTCACCGCGACGGCGGCGCAGCCGTTGCGGACGGCGACGATGTTCTTGCAGTAGCCGTCGTTGCTCGAGTATTGCGTGTTCTTCTTGCAACGGTTGAGCGCGTACTGCTTCGCCAGGGTCGAGCTGCCGTAGTCGTTGATGTAGCCGACGTCGAGCGTGCGGGTGTTCATCGCGATCGCGCCGTAGTAGACGCGGCGGCTCTCGTCGCTCGGCGCCGAGGTGGAGGGCAGGGCGGTCGCGGCGGTCAGGCCCACGGCGGCGAGGGCGACAGCAGCGCCCCGGATCATCGTCTTCATGTTCACTTTCTTCCCCTGTGACGTGGTGCGGCCGGTCGCCGCACACGGAGGCTATCGGCTGGGGGACCCGGCGACGACGGGGAGCACTCCCCGCTCGTCACGGGGTGCGGAAGTCCTCGAGCGAGGCCGCGCCGAAGCTGAGGTCGCTCCACTGCCCCTGGTAGCGCAGCACCGCCGCAGCACCGGGAGGGAAGCCGAGCGAGAGCGCCTCGTGCGCCGCGTCGGCGCCCTCGCCGTCGGCGAGCAGGCTCACCGCGGCCGGCACGGTCGGCGCGTGACCGACGACGAGGACGAGCTCGGCGTCCGGTGTCGACTCGCGCAGCACCTGCAGGACGTCGTCGACCTCGCCCTCGTAGAGCCGCCGCTCGACCTGCACCTCGGCCTCGGAGCAGCCGCCGCAGGCGATCGCCTCGACGGTCTGCCGGGCGCGGGCGGCAGGCGAGGTGATGACCTCGTCGCACCCCATGCCGTGCGCCCGCAGCCAGCGCCCGAAGTCCTCGGCGCGCTCCTGCCCCTGCTCGGTGAGGGCCCGCTCGGCGTCCTGGCCTCCTGGCGGGGCAGCGGCCGCCTCGGCGTGACGCACCAGCACGATCGTCTTGGACTCCGCTGCCCGTGTCATGGCGCTAGTCAACTCTCATCGGGGCCTGCTCGCCAGGGTCAGCCGTGCCCCACGACGTTGATCGGGTCCTCACCGGCGCCGAGAGCGCGCAGCTGCTCGCGCAGCAGACGCACCCCGCGGGGCCGGAAGGCGGTGCTCATCCCGCCGACGTGCGGCGTGACGAGCACGCCCGGCGCGGACCACAGCGGGTGGTCGGCGGGCAGCGGCTCGGGGTCGGTGACGTCGAGCGCGAAGGAGATCCTCCCCGCCTGGCGCAGCACCGCGTCGGTGTCGAGGACGGGCCCGCGGGCGACGTTGACGACGAGGGCGCCGTCGGGCAGCGCGCCGAGCAGCTCATCACCGAGCAGGCCCGCCGTGGCGTCGGTCAGCGGCACGATGACGACGACGACGTCGTGCTGCGGCAGCAGCTCGGGCAGCTCGTCGACGCCGTGCACGCTGTCGACGAGCTCGTCGCCGGCGCGGGCCCGAGAGGCCACCGCGGTGACCGAGACCTCGAAGGGGGCGAGCCGCCGGGTGATCGCGCGGCCGATCGAGCCGTAGCCGAGGAGCAGGACCCGGCTGTCGGCGAGCGAGCGGCGCTCGCGGCGGTGGGCGGTCCAGCTGCCGCTCGTCATGTCGCGGGCCGCGTCGTCGATGCCGCGCAGGGAGGCCAGGGCCAGACCCACGGCGAGCTCCGCGGTCGAGTCGTCGTGGACCCCCGCGCCGTTGGCCAGCGCCACCCCCTTCGGCAGGACGGGAAGGACGTCCTCGTACCCGGCGGAGAAGAGCTGGACGAGGCGGACCGACGGCTTCTGCGCGACCGGCTCGACGCTGCGCGCGCCGCCCATGTACGGCGCGACGAAGACCTCGACGTCCTCGTCGGGCACCGGGCCCTCCGGGTCCCAGACGACGGGCGTGATCCCGTCGACCGGGCCGACGTCGTCGAGCCAGAACTGGTCGGGGAAGGAGACGGTCACCATGGCGGCGAGTCTAGGTTGAGTACTTCTGCTCATGGACAGCGCGGGCCTGTGGTGGGTCCCTATGAGGACGGCGCTGGAGCCGTCGGCGCCGACGAGCACGAGAGCAGGGACCCATCATGCACCGACAGCGTCATCTCGCCCGCTCCGCGGCCGTCCTCGCAGGGGCGGCCCTCCTCGCCGCGGCGAGCGCCGTGCCGAGCAGCGCCGCCCCGGACCCGCGGGGCGCCGGGCGCGACATCACCCCGACGACCGACCACCGCTACGCGACGAGCTGGGTCGTGCTCGGCGGGGGCTTTCAGAACGAGTTCGGCCCGCCGATCCGGGGCAACCGCCACCAGGTCAAGCTGACGACGGACAACGGCGTCGTCAGCGGGTCGATGCGCTCCTACTACTGCCCGGCCGGCGCGAGCGTCAGCCCGACGTGGGCGTCGTCGCGGTGCGTGCACCGTCAGACGATGACCTTCGAGAACTTCGAGCGGCAGAAGGTCGGCCGGGTCAGCTCGACCGGCCTCTCTGCGAAGCAGGAGGGCCTCATCGTCGGGCGCCGCGGCACCGATCGCTGGCCGATCGAGCCGGACTTCACCCTCTACGCCAGCGGACCGGTGACCGACGACGGCGACGGGACCTTCTACTCCTTCTGGCGCGAGGCGACCGTCTCCGGCTCGTTGTCCGGCCGCCCGATCCTCACCGGCGCGAAGCAGGAGGGCTACATCGGCGGCTACGGACCGGCCTGACCGCGAGGACGCGCGAAGGGGGCCGCCCGGGTGATCCCGGGCGGCCCCCTTCGGGCGCTGCGTCGCTCAGGCGCCGAGGCGGGAGAGGATGATCTCGCGGGCCCGGCCCGCGTCGGCCTGGCCGCGCATCTCCTTCATCACCTGGCCGATGAGCGCGCCGGCGGCCTGCACCTTGCCGGCGCGGATCTTGTCGGCGATGTCGGGGTTGGCGGCGATGACGGTGTCGACGGCCGCCTCGAGCGCACCGTCGTCCTGGACGAGCTCGAGGCCCCGGGCGTCGGCGACCTGGGTCGGTCCCCCTTCGCCGTCGAGGACGCCCTCGAGGACCTGTCGGGCCATCTTGTCGTTGAGGCGACCGGAGGCGACGAGCGACTCGAGCTCGGCGACGTGCGCCGGGAGCAGACCGACCTGACCGGCGTAGGTCACGAGGTCGACCCCCTCGCCGTTGGCCCGGCGGGACGGCTCGCCGAGCCACCACTTGCGGGCCGCCTGCGGGGTCGCACCCGCCGCGACGGTCGCCTCGACGATCTCGAGCGCGCCGGCGTTGAGGACGTCGCGCATCTCGAGGTCGGAGTAGCCCCACTGCTCCTGCAGGCGCTTGCGGCGCTGGGCCGGCGGCTCGGGCAGGGTGCCGCGCAGCTGCTCGACCCACGCGTCGTCGGGGGCGACGGGCACGAGGTCGGGCTCGGGGAAGTAGCGGTAGTCCTCGGCGTCGGACTTCTCGCGGCCCGAGGTCGTCATGCCGGTGTCCTCGTGCCAGTGACGCGTCTCCTGCACGATCGAGCCGCCGGACTCGAGCACCGCCGCGTGGCGGCAGATCTCGTAGCGCACGGCGCGCTCGACGGAGCGCAGCGAGTTGACGTTCTTGGTCTCCGAGCGGGTGCCGAGCGGCACGGCGAGCTGCTCGGTCGAGCGGGCGTCGTCGCCGGCCTTCGCGCGCAGCGAGAGGTTGACGTCGCAGCGCATCGAGCCCTGCTCCATCTTCACGTCCGAGACGTCGAGGGCGCGCAGGAGGTCGCGCAGCGCGGCGACGTAGGCGCGGGCCACCTCGGGCGCGCGCTCCCCCGCACCGACGAGCGGCTTGGTGACGATCTCGATGAGGGGGATACCGGCGCGGTTGTAGTCGACGAGCGAGTACTCGGCACCGTGGATGCGACCGGTGGAGCCGCCGACGTGCCAGCTCTTGCCGGTGTCCTCCTCCATGTGCGCACGCTCGATCTCGACGCGGTAGACCTCGCCGCCGTCGAGCTCGACGTCGAGGTAGCCGTCGAAGCAGATCGGCTCGTCGTACTGCGAGGTCTGGAAGTTCTTCGGCATGTCCGGGTAGAAGTAGTTCTTCCGGGCGAAGCGGCTCCACGGCGCGATGGAGCAGTGCAGCGCCAGACCGATCCGGATCGCCGACTCGACGGCCGTGGCGTTGACGACCGGCAGGGCGCCGGGCAGGCCGAGGCAGACCGGGCAGACCTGGGTGTTGGGCTCGGCGCCGAAGGTCGTCGCGCAGCCGCAGAACATCTTCGTCGCGGTGCCGAGCTCGACGTGGACCTCGAGGCCCATGACCGGGTCGTAGACGCCGAGGGCCTCGTCGTAGCCGAGGACGGCGTCGGCGCGGGTGGTGCTCATCTCAGGCTCCCTGGGTGGTGGTCGTGCCGGTCAGGGCCGGGGCGCGGTCGAGGAGGTGGCCGCCCCACTGCGCGACGAGACGCTGCTCGAGCGCGGCGCCGACGGAGTACAGGCGGTCGTCGGCCATGGCGGGCGCGAGCACCTGCAGACCGGCGGGCAGGCCGTCCTCGTCGGCCAGGCCGCTCGGCAGGGACATGCCCGGCAGACCGGCGAGGTTGGCGGGGATCGTCGCGATGTCGCCGCGGTACATCGCCATCGGGTCGTCGGTCTTCTCGCCGAAGCGGAAGGCCGTCGTCGGGGCGGTGGGGCTGACGAGGACGTCGGCGCTCTCGAAGGCCTTCGCGAAGTCGTCGGCGATGAGGCGGCGCACCTTCTGGGCGCTGCCGTAGTACGCGTCGTAGTAGCCCGAGGACAGGGCGTAGGTGCCCAGGATGATGCGGCGCTTGACCTCGTCGCCGAAGCCGGCGTCACGGCTGGCCGCCATGACCTGCTCGGCGGAGGGGGCCTGGACCCCCTTCGGGCCGACGCGCAGGCCGTAGCGCATGGCGTCGAACTTCGCGAGGTTGCTGCTCGCCTCGCTCGGGAGGATGAGGTAGTAGGCGGCGAGCGCGTAGGTGAAGCTCGGGCACGAGACCTCGACGACCTCGGCCCCGGCGTCGACGAGGTGCTGGACGGCCTCGTCGAAGCGGGCCTGGACGCCGGGCTGGAAGCCCTCGCCGGTGAGCTCGCGGATGATGCCGATGCGCATGCCGGAGACGTCGGCGTGCTCGGCGGCAGCGACGACCGCGGGCACCGGGGCGTCGATCGACGTCGAGTCCATCGGGTCGTGACCGGCCATGACCTCGTGGAGCAGCGCGGTGTCGAGGACGGTGCGGGCGCACGGGCCGGCCTGGTCGAGCGAGGAGGCGAGCGCGACGAGGCCGTAGCGCGAGACCCCTCCGTACGTCGGCTTGACCCCGACGCTGCCGGTGACGGCGGCCGGCTGGCGGATCGAGCCACCGGTGTCGGTGCCCGTCGCGAGCGGCGCCTGGAAGGAGGCGACGACGGCGCTCGAGCCGCCGCCGGACCCGCCGGGCACGCGCTCGAGGTCCCAGGGGTTGCGGGTGACGCCGTACGCGGAGTGCTCGGTGGACGAGCCCATCGCGAACTCGTCCATGTTCGTCTTGCCGAGGATCGGCAGGCCCGCGTCCTTGAGTCGGCGCACGACGGTCGCGTCGTACGGCGGCTCCCAGCCCTTGAGCATCCGGCTGCCGCACGTCGTCGGCATGCCGATCGTCGTCATGACGTCCTTGACCGCGATCGGGACGCCGGCGAGACGGTGGAGGGACTCCCCCTTCGCCCGGCGGTCGTCGACCTGCTGGGCCTGCTCCATCGCCACCGCGCCGGCGACGTGGAGGTAGGCGTGCACCGACTCGTCGACGGCGTCGATGCGGTCGAGGTGGGCGCGGGTCGCCTCGACGGAGGAGATCTCTCCGGAGGCGAGGGAGTCGGCCAGGGCGGCGGCGGTCAGCCGGGTGATGTCGCTCAAGTTCGGTCCTTCGGGGCGGGTGTCGCGGCGGGCTCGGGGTGCGAAGGGGGCGTGGCCGCCCCCGTCGGCGGCGCTCAGTCCTCGGCGAGGATGCGCGGGACGGAGAAGCGCTGCTCCTCGGCCAGCGGGGCGGCGGCGAGCGCCTGCTCCGGCGTGAGGGAGGGGCGGACCTCGTCGGGGCGGGTGACGTTGACGAGCGGCATCGGGTGGCTCATCGGCTCGACGCCCTCGGTGGGCGCCTGCTGCACCTGCGCGACGTGGCTGAGCACGGTGTCGAGGTCGCTGACGAGCCGGTCCAGCTCCTGCGGCTCGAGCTCGATCCGGGCCAGGGAGGCGAGGTGGGCGACGTCGTCGCGGGTGAGGTCGGACATGGCGGCCAGTCTACGGACCGCTGCGCGTGGCCCGTCCACCTCCCGGCGGCCTGCGACCCGGGGCCGGGACGACGAGGCCGCGGCCCCCTTCGCCGTGCCGCGACCGGGCAGCCCGGTCGTGACCGGGCAACCCCGGGCCGACCGAGACATACCTCGGCCCACGAAGGGTTGCCCGGTCACCGCTGGGCTTCCCGGTGGACGCAGGCGGTCAGAGGATGGGGACGCGACGGCGGGTGGCGGCGACCGGGGCGGGGTCGAGATCGGCGACGAGCATCCCCGGGGCGGCGTCGAGCCGGGAGCGGACCGCGCCGGTCGGGTCGGCGAGGACCGAGCGCCCGATGCCGAAGGGGCCGTCGCCGGACTGCGGGGTCCAGGCCTGGCCGACGCCGAGGAGCCAGGCCTGCGCGTCGTGGGCGCGGGCCTGGGTGAGCAGGTCCCACTGGTCGGCCTTGCCGGGGCCGTCGCCCCACGACGCCGGCAGGACGACGAGCTCGCTGCCCCGCCGGCCGAGCTCGGTGAAGTGGTCGGCGAAGCGGACGTCGAAGCACGTCGCCAGCCCGACGGTCCAGCCGTCGACCTGCGCCGTGACGACCGCGTCGCCCGCGGCGACGGTGTCGGACTCGCGGGAGTCGAAGGCGTCGAAGAGGTGGATCTTGCGATAGCTCGCCTCCTCGACCCCGGCGCCGGTGAGCAGGAGCGTGTTGTGCACCCGGTGCCGCACCTGGCCGTCGACCTCGACGTCGTCGGCAGGGGTGAAGAGCCCGACGACCGCGACGACGCCGTGGTCGGCCGCGGCCCGGCGCACCCCGTCGGCGAAGGGGCCGTCGAGCGGCTCCGCGGCGGTGTCGAGCCGCCGGCTGAAGGGCGCCATCGTCGCCTCGGGGAAGACGACGAGACGTGCCCCGGCCTCGGCCGCTCGCCGCACGCCGTCGACGACCTGCGCGAGGTTGTCCTCGACGTCGTGCGACGCGACGAGCTGGACGCCGGCGACGCGCATCGGGTCAGGCACGCGACTCCCCCTTCGCGCTCTCCTGCGCCTCGAGCGCCGCGCGGGCCTCGAGGTCGGCGCGCGCGACGAAGACGACCTGCTCGTCGCGGCACGCGGCGGCGAAGGCGTCGATCCGCTTGCGGATCTCGCGCCCGAGGAGCCACTGCCCGGTCGTCACGCCGATGCGGCGGAACCACGGCGGGCCGACGACGTCGTAGGTGTACTTCCACACCGCGCGGGTGCCGTCACCCTCGGGCGTGAAGCGCCACCCCCCGCCGAAGCGGGAGAAGAAGGGCGGGCCGCTCACCATCGTCATCCCGACCGACGTCGGCGGGCGCCACGACACGTACTCGCTGACCATCGTCGGGCTGATCGGGCCGAGGAAGGCCGACCGGGTGAAGGTCCGCACGCCGGTCGCCGGGTGCTGCGCCCCGTCGAGGAAGTGCTGCTCGCGGATGAAGGGGTCCCACCCACGGCGGATCGCGCCGTGGGTCTGCGAGACCGCGAAGGCCAGCTCGGGCGGGACGGGCACGTGGACGTCGGCGCTCACCTGGGGCATGACCCCACCGTAGGCCCCTAGGGTGGCGCCATGGCCACGCTCTTCAGCCAGATCATCGCCGGCGAGATCCCCGGGCGCTTCGTGTGGGCCGACGACGTGTGCGTCGTCATGCTCACCATCGAGCCGCTCACCGACGGGCACTGCATGGTCGTGCCGCGCGCCGAGCTCGAGCAGTGGACCGACGCCGACGAGCAGACCTGGGCCCACCTCCAGCGGGTGGCGATGGCCGTCGGTCGGGCGCAGCAGGCCGAGTGGGAGGCGCCGCGGGTCGGGATGCTCCTCGAGGGCTTCCTCGTGCCGCACCTCCACGTGCACGTGTGGCCCGCGTGGTCGCCCGCGGACGTCGAGCCGCACTCGCCGATGCGTGATGTGCCCGACGACCGCTTCGAGTCGGCGGCGCAGCGTCTGCGGGAGCGGCTGCGGGCCGACGGGCACGGCGAGCACGTCGTGGGCCCTGGACCGCTCTGACCCGCCCGGTGCCGCCAGGCGGACCCCGGCGTGACATCAGGGCTCGTCGTGGGGTTGGCTGGGCTCATGGCTAACACCGCACTCAAGGGCAACCGCGTCACGACCGTCGGCGAGCTCCCCGCCGCCCGCACGAAGGCCCCGGCCTTCGAGCTCGTCGGCGAGGGCCTCGCGCCGCTCACCTCCGGCGACCTCACCGGCCGCGTCGTGCTCAACATCTTCCCGAGCGTCGACACCGGCATCTGCGCGCAGAGCGTGCGCACCTTCAACGAGCGCGCCGTCGACCTCACCGACACCACGGTCGTCAACGTCAGCAAGGACCTCCCCTTCGCGCAGGCCCGCTTCTGCGGCGCCGAGGGCATCGACAAGGTGAAGATGGGCTCGGCCTTCCGCTCCTCCTTCGGCGAGGACTACGGCGTGACCCTCACCGACGGCCCGATGGCCGGGCTGCTCGCCCGCGCGGTCGTCGTGCTCGACGCGGACGGCACCGTCCTGCACAGCCAGCTCGTCCCCGAGATCGGCCAGGAGCCCGACTACGACGCGGCCATCGCCTCGCTCGGCTGACCCTCCCCCTCCAGACCCCGAGAGCCGCGTCGTCGCACCAGACGGCGCGGCTCTCGCACGTCGTGGGCGAAGGGGGGACAGCCCGGGCGTCGTCGACCCCGCCAGCCGGCGGGCCGGCAGCAGGTCAGGACCGCAGCAGGTCGACGGTGAGGTCGACGTGGCCGAGGTGCTGGAAGAGCTCCTCGACGACGTGCAGCGCGACGAACTCCTGGGTGATGACCTCGGGGTCGCCGTCGTCGCGCGGGGCGGGCCCGCGGGGGGCCGCCTCGGGCTCGAAGCCGCCGAGGTCGTCGACCCAGCGTCGACGCTGGGCGGCGACGAGCTCCTCGAGCTGGGCGAGCGTGCCGGTGGCGGTGAACTCGCTCGCGCGGTCACGGCTGATGGTGCGCCCCGCGATGGCCTCGCCGCCCCAGCGCTCCATGACCCCGCAGCAGTGGACGACGAGCGCGTAGACGCTGTTGGCCCCCTCGACGTCGGGGCGGGTGCTCAGCAGCTCGTCACCGAGGTCCTCGGCCCGGCCGAGCATCTTCACCAGGGCCGTGTCGACGTACCACTGGACGCTCTCGCGGGTCACGCCGCTCACTGCTCCCCCGCCGAGCTCTCGTCCTGCTCCACGTCTCCTTCGCCCTCGTCCTCGCGGCTGTCCTCGGTGGCGAAGGCCGCGACCGTGCCCGTCTCGAGCAGCTCGCGGAACTGCTCCTCGTCGAGGATGCGCAGCCCGAGGTCCTCGGCCTTCGTCGCCTTCGACCCGGCGTTCTCGCCGACGACGACCCAGTCGGTCTTCTTGCTCACCGAGCCCGACGCCTTGCCCCCACGGGAGAGGATCGCCTCCTTCGTCTCGTCGCGGCTGAAGCCCTCGAGCGAGCCGGTGACGACGACGGTGAGGCCCTCGAGCGTGCGCGGCGTGGACTCGTCGCGCTCGTCCTCCATCCGCACCCCGGCCGCCGCCCAGCGGTCGACGATCTGGCCGTGCCACGAGGCACCCGGCCCGTCGAACCACTCACGCACCGAGTCGGCGATCGTCGGGCCGACGCCGTCGACGGCCGCGAGCTGCTCCTCGCTGGCCTCGCGGATGGCGCTCATCGACCCGAAGTGCTGGGCGAGCGCGCGCGCCGCGGTCGGACCGACGTGGCGGATCGACAGGGCGACGAGCACGCGCCACAGCGGCTGCTGCTTGGCCTGCTCGAGGTTGGCGGCGAGCCGCGCGCCGTTGGCCGACAGCACGCGCCCGTCGACGACCGCCTCGGGCGGGTCGGACTTCTTGGCCGCCCGTGTGTAGAGCGGCACCCGGGCGACGTCCTCGTCGGTGAGGTCGAAGAGGGTCGACTCGTCGGCGAGGACCCCGGCGTCGAGCAGGCTGATCGCGCCCTCCCAGCCGAGCGCCTCGATGTCGAGCGCCCCGCGCCCGGCGAGGCTGAAGAGCCGCTCGCGCAGCTGGCTGGGGCAGGACCGCGCGTTGGGGCAGCGGATGTCCTTGTCGCCCTCCTTCTGCGGGGCGAGGCGCGTGCCGCAGGACGGGCAGTGCGTCGGCATCTCGAACTCGCGCTCGCTGCCGTCGCGCAGCTCGGCCACCGGGCCGAGGATCTCGGGGATGACGTCGCCGGCCTTGCGCAGGACGACGGTGTCGCCGATGAGCACGCCCTTGCGGCGCACCTCGTGCGCGTTGTGCAGGGTGGCCATCGAGACCGTGGACCCGGCGACGGTCACCGGCTCCATGACGCCGAAGGGGGTGACCCGCCCGGTCCGGCCGACGTTGACCTGGATGTCGAGCAGGCGGGTGTTGACCTCCTCGGGCGCGTACTTGTACGCGATGGCCCAGCGGGGCGCGCGCGACGTCGAGCCGAGCCGCCGCTGCAGCGCGATCTCGTCGACCTTGACGACGACCCCGTCGATCTCGTGCTCGTAGTCGTGCCGACGCCGCTCGACCTCGGCGATGAAGTCGGTGACCTCGTCCATCGAGCCGAGCACCCGGTAGTGCGTCGAGGTCGGCAGGCCCCACGCCTGCATGAGCTCGTACGCGTGGCTCTGGCTGTCGATCTCGAAGCCCTCGCGCCGGCCCGTGCCGTGGACGAGCATGTGCAGCGGCCGCGACGCGGTGACCCGCGGGTCCTTCTGCCGCAGCGAGCCGGCGGCGGAGTTGCGCGGGTTGGCGAAGGGGGCCTTGCCCGCCTCGACGAGCCCGGCGTTGAGCTCGGCGAAGCCCTCGAGCGGGAAGAAGACCTCGCCGCGGATCTCGACGAGGTCGGGCACCGGGGCGTCGCCGCCCTCGAGGCGCTCGGGGACGTCGGCGATGGTCCGCACGTTCATCGTCACGTCCTCGCCGGTGCGCCCGTCGCCGCGGGTGAGCGCCCGGGTGAGGCGCCCCCCTTCGTAGAGGAGGTTCACGGCCAGGCCGTCGATCTTCAGCTCGCACAGGTAGTGCACGTCCGAGCCGACCTCGCGCTCGACGCGGGCGGCCCACTCCTGCATCTCCTGCGCGCTGACGGCGTTGTCGAGGCTGAGCATGCGCTCGAGGTGGTCGACGGCGGTGAAGTCGGTGGAGAAGATCGCCCCGCCGACACGCTGCGTCGGGCTCTCGGGGGTGCGCAGCGAGGGGTGCGCCTCCTCGATCTCCTGCAGCCGCCGGATGAGCCGGTCGTACTCGCCGTCGCTGATCGTCGGCGCGTCGCGCACGTGGTAGGCGAACTGCGCCGCCGTCGCCTGGTCGGCCAGCTCGCTCCACTCCTCGCGCAGGGCGTCGGGCACCTGGTCCGGGGTCTCCGGGGTGTGCTCGGCGGCGGCGTCGCCGGAGGTCTCGGGGATCTCGCTCACCCGCCAATCCTGCCGCACCGCACCGACAGCGCGACGCGGGCAGTGCGACGATGTCGCCATGGACGAGACGCCCCGCACGCACGACGCCCGGGTCGACCTCGGGCGTCCGGAGACCGGGCGGGCGGCCCTGCGCTGGGGTCTCGCCGCCCTCTGGCTGCTCGTCTGCGTCGTCATGATCCTGCGGGCCTTCCTCACGACCCGCTCGCCCGGCGTCGGCGCCTTCGTCCAGGTGGCCGTCTTCGCGGCGCTCGCCACCCCCGCGGGCAACCTCCTCGCCGCCGCGTGGCGCGCCCGGACGAACCCCACGACCGTCGAGAAGGTGGGCGACGACCTCGTCATCACCTCACCCGCCTTCCTCACCGACGCCCTCGTGGTCCCGGTCGAGGACGTCGCCGAGGTCCGACACGGGCAGGTCGGCCCTCCCGGCGAGACGAAGGGGTGGCCCGCGCTGAGCGCGGGGCCCGACCCCGAGGTCGGGCTGCTCCTCGCCCGGCCGACCGCTCTCCCCGCACGCGAGCCGGCGCCCTGGACCGGCCACGAGATGCCGCGACGCCAGCGTCTCGCCGTCGCCGTCCTCATGACCTCGTCCGACCCGCGCACCGCCGCCGAGGCGATCGGCGCGCTCGTCGGGGTGCCCGCCGTGGAGGTTCGAGACGCACGGGTCTCCTGACCGGCGGACCCCCCTTCGCCGGACAACCCCCGGACCCGCTCTTCCGCTGAGGGGCTCGGCGGGTGATCATGGGGGCTCCCGCCGACCTACCGAGGAGTCACCGATGACGAACCTGGCGAGCAACCTCGTCGCGACCGCCCAGAAGCACCCGGACGAGGTGGCCATCCGGCTCGACGACGCCGAGCTGACGTGGAGCCAGCTGCACGGCCTCGCCGCGAAGGCCGCCGGGGCGATCCGGGCCGCCGGCGTCGAGCCCGGTGACCGGGTGGCGCTCATCCTCCCCAACGTGCCGGCCTTCCCCGTGCTCTTCTACGGCACGCTCCTCGCCGGCGGCACCGTCGTGCCGATGAACCCGCTGCTCAAGTCCGGCGAGATCGAGTACTTCTTCTCCGACTCGGGCGCGAAGCTCGCCTTCGTCTGGGGCGACTTCGTCGACGAGGCGGTGAGCGGCGCGCAGGACCTGAGCACCCGTGTCATCCGCTCCGGCCCGCTCGGCCCCTCGGAGGAGGACCTCTCCCCCGCGGACCCGATCGCCGAGCCGACGGAGCGCGACCCCCAGGACACGGCGGTCATCCTCTACACCTCGGGCACGACCGGGCGCCCGAAGGGGGCCGAGCTCACCCACCGCAACCTCGACCTCAACGCGCAGCGCTCCGCCGAGAACATCATGGAGATGACCTCCGACGACGTCATCATGGGCTGCCTGCCGCTCTTCCACGTCTTCGGCCTCACGTGCGGGCTCAACGCCGCCGTGCGGTCGGGCGCGACGCTCACCCTGATCCCCCGCTTCGACCCGGCGAAGGCGCTCGAGGTCGTCCAGCGCGACCGCGTGACGATCTTCGAGGGCGTGCCGACGATGTACGGGGCGATGCTGGGCCACCCGTCGGCGCAGACGACCGACACCTCGAGCCTGCGCACCTGCGTCTCGGGCGGCTCGGCGCTGCCCGAGGACACGATGCGCCGCTTCGAGGAGGCCTTCGACACCCAGATCCTCGAGGGCTACGGCCTGTCGGAGACCTCGCCGGTCGCGTCCTTCAACATGCCCGACGCCCCGACGAAGCCCGGCACCATCGGGCGGGCCATCCCCGGCTGCGAGATGAAGCTCGTCGACGCCGACGGCAACGACGTGCCGCCGGGCGGCGGGGTCGGCGAGATCGCGATCCGCGGCGACAACATCATGAAGGGCTACTGGGGCAAGCCCGAGGAGACCGCGACGGCGATCCCCGACGGCTGGCTCCGCAGCGGTGACCTCGCGACGGTCGACGACGAGGGCTACTTCACCATCGTCGACCGCAAGAAGGACCTCATCATCCGCGGCGGGATGAACGTCTACCCGCGCGAGGTCGAGGAGGTCCTCTACTCGCACCCGGACGTCGTCGAGTGCGCCGTCGTCGGCGTGCCCGACGAGCTCATGGGCGAGGAGATCGGCGCGGCCGTCGCGCTCGCGCCGGAGTCGACGACGACGCTCGAGGAGGTCCAGGCCTACGTCAAGGAGCGGATCGCCGCGTACAAGTACCCCCGCCGCATCTGGCAGCTCGACGAGCTGCCGAAGGGGCCCACTGGCAAGATCCTGCGCCGCTCGGTCGAGGCGCCCGCGGAGTGATCCGCGTCGCGACCCGGTGGTCGTGACGTGACGAAGGGGGTGGCCCAGGCCACCCCCTTCGTGCTTATGGCTCCCATAACCCGACGTTATGATCTGTCGGTGAGCTTCTTCGTCTTCCCCAACCCCGTCAACGAGAAGGCGGCCCGGACCGTCGCGGCGGTCGTCGCCGCGACGAGCGCCCTCGTCCTCGTCACCGGGTGGTGGTGGATCACGGTGCCGCTCGCGCTGGGCTTCCTCGGCCGGGTCCTCGCCGGGCCTCGGCTCAGCCCGCTCGGCTGGGTCGCGATGCGGGTCGCCGCACCCCGCCTGGGCGAGCCGGTCCTCACCTCCGGGCCGCCCAAGCGCTTCGCCCAGGGCATCGGCGCGGTGGTCTCGACGACCGCCGCCGTGCTCGCGCTGGGGCTGGGGCTGACGACCGCCGCCGCGGTGCTGCTCGGCGTGCTCACGGTCTTCGCGCTGCTCGAGTCGGCCGCCGGCTTCTGCGCCGGGTGCTGGGCCTTCGGTCACCTCATGCGCCTCGGCGTCATCCCCGAGGAGACCTGCGAGGCCTGCGCCGACATCCGGCTGCGCAGCCGCGCGACGGTCTAGGCCAGACCGCGCTCGCGGGCGAGGATCGCCGCCTGCACCCGTGACGCGCAGCCCAGCTTGGCGAGGACGCGCGACACGTGGGTCTTCGTCGTCGCCTCCGAGATGTGCAGCGCGGTGGAGATCTGGGCGTTCGACAGACCCTGGGCGAGCGCACGCAGCACGTCGACCTCGCGGGGCGTGAGGGCGAAGGGGGAGCCCCCCTCGACCTCCTCGGCCGGCGGCGAGGGTTCGGGAGCCGCCGCGAAGCCGGCGATGACGTGCCGGGTGACCTCGGGCGCGAGGACCGCCTCGCCGGCCGCGACGCGCTCGACGGCGTCGACGAGCGGGCCGGCGTCGACCGTCTTGAGCAGGTAGCCGTCGGCCCCCGCTCGCAGCGCGCCGGACACGTGCTCGTCGATCTCGAAGCTCGTGAGCACGAGCACCCGAGACAACGACTGCTCGACGATCTCGCGGGTCGCGGCGATGCCGTCGACACCGGGCATCCGCACGTCCATGAGCGTGACGTCGGGCCGCAGGGCGCGGGCCTGCTCGACCGCGACCCGGCCGTCGCCCGCCTCGCCGACGACGTCGAGCCCGTGCGCCTCGAGGAGCAGGCGCAGCCCGGAGCGCACGGTCGCGTGGTCGTCGGCGATGAGGACGGTCGTCATGCGGTGCTCTCCTGGGTGCCCGGCGTGCGGGTGCTCGTCTCGTGGGCGCTCGCCTCATGGGTGCTCGTCTCGTGGGTGCTCACACGGTGGAGGGGCACGGCGGCGCGCACGCGCCACGAGTCCCCGGACGGGCCGGCCTCGAGGTGGCCGCCGAGCGCCTCGACGCGCTCGCGCATCGAGAGCAGCCCGAGGCCCAGGCCCGGCTCGGCGCGGTCCGGCCCCGGGGGCAGCGGCGAGACGACGGTGAGGACGAGGTCGTCCTGCACCGCGACGGCGACCTCGGCTCGCGGGGAGGCGGCATGGCGGGCGACGTTGTGCAGGGCCTCCTGGAGCACCCGGTAGAGCGCCTGGCCGGTGGGGGCGGGCAGCTCGGGCAGCGGGTCGGGGTCGAGGTGCAGGGCGACCTCGATGCCCCGCGACCGGGAGTGCTCGACGAGCGCGGGGAGGTCGGCCAGGGAGGGCGAGACGGTCATCGGCACGTCCGGTCGCAGGACGGCGAGCATCGACTGGAGCTCGCGGACCGCGTCCTTCGAGGTGGCGCGGACGACCTCGAGGGCGCGCCGCTGCGACCTCTCGTCGTGCAGCCCGGCCTCGGCGTGGATGGTGATCGCCGCGAGGCTGCCGGACAGCGCGTCGTGGAGGTCGCGGGCCATCTGCTCGCGCTCGCCCCGGCGCTCCTCGCGGGCGCGCAGCTCGGCGAGCCGTGCCTCGTCCTGGGCCTGCCGGCGCTGCGCGGCGAGGAGGTCGAGGGAGCGGCGGCTCGAGCGCCCCCACCAGAAGGACGTGCCGAAGACGGCGAAGACGGTGAGCGCGGTGAGCACGCCGTCCTGCAGGTCGCCGGTGAGCGCCCAGACCGCGAGGCCGCTCGCGGCGACACCGATGCCGATGGCCCAGTCGAGGGAGACGACGGCGCGGCCCCGGCCGTGCAGCCCGGCGGCGTAGACGAGCTCGATGATGACGAGGAGCGAGCCGATGCTGCCGCCGTACGCCGTCTCGACGGCGAAGACGACGACGCCCAGGGCGAGGCAGGTGAGGGGCCGCACCCTGCGCCACACCATGACCGCGCACAGCAGGATCAGGGGCACGAGGTGCCACCAGCGCCCGCTCGGGCCGCGCGTGCCCTGGCCCCAGATGTCGACGAGGTCGATGGCGACGAGGACCGTGCCGAGGAGCGCCATGAGCGCTGCGCCGCGCAGGTCGAGACCAATCGCCTCGGCCCTGCGCTGCGTCGTCACGACGTCATCGAATCATGGGGCCCGGCACCGGGCGTCATCCGAAAGGCGGACGCCGCGGCCGCGGCTGCTCCCCCTTCGGCCGATGTGCGCGACACGTCGCGCGGGTCACGGTGGCTGCCATGGACCTGCCCCAGCTGCTCACCCTCGCCGTGCTCGCCCTCGTCGACTCGACGAGCTTCGGCACCCTGCTCATCCCGCTGTGGTTCATGCTCGCGCCGGGCCGGGTGCGCCCTGGCCGGGTGCTCGTCTTCCTCGGCACGGTCGCGGGCTTCTACTGGGTCCTCGGGGTGGCGCTGGCGACCGGGCTGCTCACCGTGGCCGGCGACCTCGGGCAGTGGCTCTCGACGACGACCGGCACCCGCGTCCAGGTGGCCGTCGGCGTGCTGCTGCTCGCGACCGGCATCCTCATGCCGACGAGGAAGAACGGCGACGGGGGCGGCACGACGAGCCGGCGGGTGCACCGCTGGCGCGACCGGGCGATGGGTGTCGACGGGCAGCGCGGCGGCACGGGGGCCCTCGTCGGTCTGGCCGTCGCCGCGGCCGCGATCGAGGCGGCGTCGATGATCCCCTACCTCGCCGGCATCGGGATCGTCACGAGCGCGCCCGTCGGCGCGGCCGAGCGGGCGCTCGTGCTCGCCGGGTACTGCGTCGTCATGGTGCTCCCGGCGCTGCTCCTGCTCGGTCTGCGGCTGGGGCTCGGGCGACGTCTCGAGCCGGTGCTGCGGCGCGTGGCCGCGTGGATGGAGCGCACGTCCGGCGAGACCGTGGCCTGGGTGCTCGCGATCGTCGGGCTGCTGATCCTGAGCAACGCGGGCGACGCGGGGCTCCCCGGGTGGATGCCCTTCGGCTAGCGCCGGCGGCGTCGCTCGTTCCACAGGACGACGGCCGTGAGGATCGAGCTCGCGAGGAGGGCGGCCTTGGGCAGCTGGGTCCACAGCGACCACGTCGAGTAGTCGTAGCCCCGGCGACCGGGTGCGACCCAGAGCTCGCGCCGGTCACCGGTCTCGACGCGGCCGTCCCCGCGGCAGGCGACCCACCAGCCCGTGCGGGTCCGGCCGTCGTCGTCGGTCCACCTGACGTCCACGCGGTCACCGACGTCGTTCTTCGCGCACCGGTCGGTGTTCGCCGTGACGTGGGTGACCGTCACCTCGCGCCGGTCGGTGAGACCGAGCGCGTGGTGCCGCCAGTCCCCCATGAAGACCATCATCCCGAGCCCCACGACGACGAAGAGCCCGACCATCCACCGGGTCATCTGCCACCACGTGCGCCAGAGGCGCCGGGCGAAGGGGGGTCGCCCCGGGGACCCGGTCTGCGTCACCGGCCGCTCTCGGCCAGGGCCTCGGCGAGGTCCTTCGCGGTGCGCAGGGTCGCGACGGCGGACGTCGGGGTGGCCCCGGCCAGACCGCACGTCGGGGTGACGACGACGCCGGCGAGGCTCGCCGTCGTCAGACCGATCCGCCCCCAGGCCCCGGTGAGCCGGTCGTGGGCGCTGCGCCAGTCGGCGCCGACCCGCACCGCTCCTGCCCACAGGTGCGCTCCCCCTTCGACGGCCGCGGCGAGCTGCTCCCAGCGCGAGCCGTCGAGGAGGGTCGTGTCGAGCGAGAGCCCGTCGGCACCGGCCTCGTGAAGGAGCGCGACGGGGACCTCTGCGGCGCAGCAGTGGACGACGGTGCGGTGGTCGCCGGCGGCGTCGAGGACGACGCGAAGGGAGTCGCGCACCTCCGAGCGGTCGACGGCACGCAGCCGCCCGTACCCGGACTGCGTCGGCAGCCGCCCCTCGAGCACCGCGGGCACCGCGGGCTCGTCGACCTGGACGACCAGGTCGGCGCCGGGGAGGAGCCGGGCGACCTCGGCGACGTGCGTGCGCAGGCCCTCGGCGAGCGACTCGGTGAGGTCGCGACGCGCGCCGTGGTCGCTGACGACGCGCTCGCCACGGGTGAGCTCGAGGGTGGCGGCGAGGGTCCACGGACCGCTGACCTGGAGCTTGAGCGGGCCCTGCCAGCCGTCGTAGGCCTCGGCGAGCTCGTCGAGGTCGTGGCGCAGGTAGGCCGCGGCCCGGCCCTCGTCGCGGCCGGGGCGGTCGACGAGCCGCCAGCCGAAGGGCTGGGTCTCGACGTGCAAGCCCTCGAGGAGCGATGCCGCGCGGCCGATCATCTCGGCCCCGACCCCGCGGCCGGGGAGCTCGGGCAGGTGGGGCACGCCGTCGCCGAGGAGGTCGTGCACGGTCCGGACGGCCTCGCGGGGGCTCTCGCCCGGCCAGCTGCCGACGCCGCTCACCCGGGTCGTCATGGGCAGGTCGGGGCTCGTCGAGGTCACGCCGGGCATCATCGCACCGGCGTCGCTCCCAGGGTGAGCCGCAGCCGCACGGTGTCGCCGACGCCCACCCCCTCGGCGCGCTGGACCGCGACCTTGATGGGCACGTAGTAGCCGCCCTCACGGGGGAAGAGCGAGGTGGTGAAGTCGGTGTCCCCCACCCGGCCCGACACCGGGATGCACCCCCAGCCGTAGGTGAGGTCTCGCGCGACGTCGGCCACCTCCTGCGCCTGCCCGGCCGGCATCACCGCGAAGACGTAGGGCGCCGGCCCCCGCCACTCGACGACCTCCGCCTCGAAGTCCATGTCCACCCCGCCATCGTGGCACCACCCCCCGTCAGCCTTGTGAGGGCTGATGGTCGAGGGGGGCGCAACTGGTGGTCGAGGTGCGAGGGCTGCCAGGCCCGAGCCTCGAGACCACGGGGCCGTCGGTGGTCGAGGTGCGAGGGCCGCCAGGCCCGAGCCTCGAGGCCACCCGACAGCTGGAGGTCGAGGTGACGCGCCATCGGCGGTCGAGGCGCGAGGGCCGCCAGGCCCGGAGCCTCGAAACCCTTGCTGACCGTTCACCGACAAAGACCTGGCCTGTCGAACACCTGTTCGATAGCATGGGGTCATGGCGACGATGCCGCAGCTCCTGGACCCGGGCACCCCGGGCCAGAGCCGCGTGCCAGCCCTGCTCGACCAGGCCCACGCCGTCATCGACAGCCTGCAAGAGGCGATCGCCGCCGATCAGCGGACCGCCGGGCGGGCGCTGCGTGCTGATCTCGTCGAGGTCGAACGCCTGGCCCGACGCGTCGAAGCCGCCCGGCTACGCCTCGTCGCCCGCGCCGACACCATGCGGGTCGCCGAGCGCACCGGGCACACCGACACCGGAGCCTGGGTCGCCCAGAGCACCAACAGCGACCGTCGTCCCGCCTCACGCGACGTCCGACTCGCCACCGCGCTCACCGCACCCAGTACCATAGAGCCCGACCCCGGGTGCGACTCCCCCACCCTGACCCTTGTCGGCGCCGACGCCACCACCACGGCACCCGCACAGCCGCAGGCTGAGCTCGCGCAGACCGCCGCTGCCCTCGACGACGGGCGGATCAGCGCCGACCACGCCCGCGTCATCACCACCGCGATGGCAGACCTGCCCGAAGGGCTCACCCAGGAGCAGCGCCACACCTGTGAGGCCGAGCTCCTCCTCCTCGCGGTCAACCGGGCACCGGCCAAGCTACGGATCGCCGCACGCCGCGTCCTCGAAGCCGTCGAACCCGACGAGGACGTCGTCGACGCCCACGAGGACGAAATCCTTGCCGCGCAAGAGGCGCACGCCCGCGACGAGTCGGCCTTCTGGATCCGCGACAACCACGACGGCACCATGACCGGGCACTTCACCGTCCCCTGGGCCGCCGGTGCCATCCTTGGCAAGGTCATCGACGCGATGACCGCACCCCGACGCCGCACCCAGCCCGGCTCGGACACCGTGATCACCGAGCCCAGCGACCTCGCCCGCCTCACCGGCGACACCCGCGTCGACGAGCTCGACTGGCAGCACCGCCGCGGCCTGGCCTTCGCCGACCTCCTCACCCGCATCCCCACCGACCACCTCTCCCGCAAGGTCGCCGCCACCCTCCTGGTCACCACCCGACTCGACGACCTCACCGGCCAGCTCCACCGAGCCGGGAGCACCGACGCCGGCGACCACCTCGACGCCGGCACCATCCGCCGCATGGCCTGCGCCGCCGGGATCATCCCCGTCGTCCTCGGCGGACCCTCACAACCTCTCGACCTCGCCCGCCAGAAGCGCCTCTTCACCGAAGCCCAAGCCCTCGCCCTGTCCCTGCGCTACGACACCTGCGCCGCCCACGGGTGCGAACGCCCCTTCGCGTGGACCGAGATCCACCACCTCTTCGCCTGGCGAGACGGCGGCCAGACCGACCTGCTCAACGCCATCCCCCTGTGCGGCTACCACCACCGCATGATCGACGGACCCGACTGGCAGCACACCACCCACCGCGCACCCGACGACACCGCGACGATCCACTTCCACCGGCGCACGTAGAAGGACGCACGCGGTGATGACGCGGCGGCGGTCCCGGAGGGGGTGTGCGCGGTCAGCGGGCGGTGGACGCGATGGTCGCCGAGCCGACGACACGAGTGCCCTCGTAGAGCACGACCGACTGGCCCGGCGCGATGCCGCGCACGGCCTCGTCGAGGTCCACGACGAGGCGAGGGCCAGAGCCGTCTCCGTCCTCAAGGCGAGGGCCGGAGCCGTCTCCGCCCTCGAGGCGGGCGCGGGCCGGGATCTCCTCTCCGTGGGCGCGCAGCTGCGCACCGACTCGCACCTCGCCGGTCGGCGCGGGACCGCACCAGCGCGGCTGGGTGCCGACGACCTGGCGCACGCCGAGCAGGTCGGAGGTGCCGATGAAGACGCGGTTGCTCGAGGCGTCGACCCGGGTGACGAAGCGCGGCTCGCCGTCGAGGCTGCTGCGCTCGAGGCCGAGCCCCCGTCGCTGACCGACGGTGAAGCCGTAGGCGCCCGTGTGGGCGCCGACGACCTCGCCCGAGCGCTCGTCGACGACCTCGCCGGGCCGCTCCCCGAGCCGGCCCGCGAGCCAGCCGCGGGTGTCGCCGTCGCTGATGAAGCAGATGTCGTGGCTGTCGGGCTTGCGGGCGACGGAGAAGCCTCGCTCTTGCGCCTCCTCGCGCACCTGCGGCTTCGTCGAGCGCCCGAGCGGGAAGAAGGAGCGGGCCAGCTGCTCGGCGTCGAGGACCCCGAGGACGTAGCTCTGGTCCTTGGCCGGGTCGACGGCGCGGTGCAGCTCGCGGCCTGCTTGACCCTGCTCGACCTGCGCGTAGTGCCCCGTCGCGACGGCGTCGAAGCCGAGGGCGAGCGCCTTGTCGAGGAGCGCGGCGAACTTGATCTTCTCGTTGCACCGCAGGCAGGGGTTGGGCGTGCGCCCGGCCTCGTACTCGGCGACGAAGTCGTCCATGACGTCGCGCTGGAAGGCCCCGGCCATGTCCCACACGTAGAAGGGGATGCCGAGCCGGTCAGCCACCCGGCGGGCGTCGCCGGAGTCCTCGATCGTGCAGCACCCGCGCGCGCCCTCGCGCAGCGTCGCGGCGCTGCGCGACAGCGCGAGGTGGACGCCGACGACGTCGTGGCCCTCGTCGAGCATCCGGGCGGCGGCGACGGCGGAGTCCACCCCACCGCTCATGGCGGCGACGACACGCATGGCGATCAGGCAGCGCCGCTGGCGCGGCGGGCACGGTCGACGGCGTCGGGCAGCGCGGAGAGCGCGGCGTCGACGTCGGCCTCGGTCGAGGTCCACCCGAGCGAGACGCGCAGCGAGCCGCGGGTCTCCTCCTCGCTGCGGCCCATGGCGAGCAGCACGTGGCTGGGCTGCGGCACGCCGGCCTGGCAGGCCGAGCCGGTCGAGACCTCGACGCCGGCGGCGTCGAGCAGGTACAGCAACGAGTCGCCGTCGCAGCCGGGGATGGTGATGTGGGCGTTGCCGGGCAGACGACGGGTGATGTCGCCGACCTCCCAGCAGCCGGAGACGCGGATGCTCGGGTCGATCTCGCGGGCGCGGGTGAGGAAGCGGTCGCGCAGCGCGGCGACCCGGGCGGCCTCGGTCTCGATCTCGCCGACCGCCTCGGTGAGGGCGGCGGCGAGGCCGGCGATGCCCGCGACGGCGACCGTGCCGCTGCGCAGCGAGCGCTCCTGGCCCCCGCCGTGGCTCGTCGGGACGAGCCGGGCGTCGCGCCGGGCGAGCAGCACACCCACCCCGGTCGGCCCGCCGAACTTGTGCCCGCTCACGGCGAGCGTGTCCGCCTCGACCGCGGCGAAGTCGACGGGCAGGTGGCCCGCGACCTGCACCGCGTCGGTGTGGAAGGGGATGGCGTGCTCGTGGCACAGCCGGGCCATCGCGGCGACGTCCTGGACCGTGCCGACCTCGTTGTTGGCCCACATGACGCTGACGACGGCGACAGAGGCCGGGTCCTCCTCGACGGCGGCGCGCACGGCGTCGACCTCGATCGTGCCGCACTCCCCCGGCTCGACGAAGGCCAGCCGCGCCCCGGAGGTGTCGGCGAGGTGGGTCGCCGCGTCGAGCACCGCGTGGTGCTCCATCCCGGACAGCACGACGCGGTCGCGGGCGGGGTCGGCCTGGCGCGCGGCGAGGTAGGAGCCGAGCAGGGCGATGTTGTCGGACTCGGTGCCGCCGGAGGTGAAGATCACCTCGGACGGACGGGCACCGAGGGCGTCGGCGACCGCCTCGCGCGACTCCTCGAGGACGCGCCGGGCCGCGCGGCCGGCGGAGTGCAGGCTCGAGGGGTTGCCGACGCGAGCCATCTGCGCGAGGACGGCGTCCCGGGCGACCGGGCGGATCGGGGTGGTCGCCGCGTGGTCGAGGTAGGTGCTCATCGCCGTCGAGTCTAGGCCGCCCACCTGTGGGGACGGCCCGCCCGTCCCGCCGGGGCGGATCCCCCTTCGCCCTCGGTCAGGCGGCGATGACGCCGGTGCCCAGGAGGACGAAGAGGACGAGGGCGAGCCCGATCCGGTAGATGACGAAGGGGCGGAAGGTGTGGGTGGAGATGTAGCGCAGCAGCCAGGCGATGACCGCGTAGCCGATGACGAAGGAGATGACCGTCGCGACGGCGATCGGGCCCCACGCCGGCTCGACCGGCTCGTCCGCGATGTCGAAGAGCTGCTGGAAGCCCGAGAGCAGCACCGCGGGGATCGCGAGGAGGAAGGAGTAGCGGGCGGCGGCCTCACGGGTGTAGCCCATGAAGAGACCACCGGCGATCGTGCCGCCCGAGCGCGAGACGCCCGGGACGAGCGCCAGCGCCTGCCACAGGCCGTAGTACAGGCCGTGCCGGACGGTCAGCTGCTCGAGCTGGCGGTCCTGCTTCGCCCGGCGGTCGGCGACGTCGATGACGAGCGCGAAGACGAGCAGCATCGTCGCGGTGATCCACAGGTTGCGCGCCGGACCGGTGATGACGTCCTTGAGCGCGATGCCGAGCAGGCCGATGGGGATCGAGCCGAGGATGACCATCCACCCCAGGCGCGCCTGCGGGTCGCTGTGCGGGAGCTTGCCCGCGACGGCGAGGCACCACGACCGGATGATCCCGGCGATGTCCTTGCGGAAGTAGACGAGGACCGCCGCCTCCGTGCCGAGCTGGGTGATCGCCGTGAAGGCCGAGCCCGGGTCCTCGCCGAAGAAGCGCCCGACGATCGACTGGTGCGCGCTCGAGCTGATGGGCAGGAACTCGGTGAGCCCCTGCACGACGCCGAGGACGATCGCCTGCAGCCAGTCCATGTGTGGTGCTCCTGTGGGGTGGGGACGGTTCGAGGAGGATCATGCCCTGCCGGACGTGCGAGACCCCGGGCGGGTGGTCCCGCCCGGGGTCGTGCGGGGGCTGGGTCAGCCCACCGAGATGTGCACGTGGTCGAAGTGGTTCTGGGTCGGGTCGCCCCGGTCCTCCATCGGCTTCCACGAGCCGCCGGGCATCCAGATCCGCTGCTTCCAGATGACGTACTTCACGTTGAGCTCGCTCGCGTGCTGCTGCACGAAGGCCGCGACGGCGTCGCCGTCGGCCGAGCCGCACATGACGTCGACGGCGTTGCCGGTGCCGTGGTCGCCGGGGTCGCCGGCGCGGTAGCCGCCGATGTTCGTCAGGTGGGGGTACTGCGAGCGGACCGCGGAGTAGACCGCCTGGGCGTTCGGGCCGAGGCCGACGGCCTGGGCCTGCGCGAGGTAGCTCGTCGTGTCGAGGCCACCGGCGGGCGCGGGGGCCTCAGTCGTCTCCTCGGGCGTCGCCTCGGGCTCGGGAGCCTCCTGCTCCTGCGGATCGGGCTGAGCCTCCTCGGTCTGCTCGACCGGCTCCGGGGTCTCCTGCTCGACCACGGGCTGGGGCTCCGGCTTCGGGACCGGCTTGGGCTCGGGCTTCTTCACCGCACCCACGTCGAGGTCGCCGGCCGACATCGCGCTCTGCAGCACGGGGGCGGGCAGGTCGGTCGGGACGGCGAGGGCGACGCGAGCGGTGCTGCGCTGCGCGGCGTCGTCACCGCGGCCCTCGAGCATCGAGCTGGCCCGCGAGGACGCGGAGGCGTCGGGGGTGGGCTCGGCGGAGGCCGCACCGGTCGCGGTCGGCGCGGCGACGAGGGCGGAGGCGCCGACGACGAGACCGACGCAGGCGGCGGACTTCAGGGCCGCGCCGCGGGGCAGCGTGCGCGAGAGGGAGCGCCGGGCAGGGGCACCGTGACGCGCCGCGTGCTTGGGAGGCTGGGTCACAGGGGGCAGACCTTCGCTTCGGGGGCAGAGCAGACCCGGCTCTGGCGAGCCGGGGTACCACCACAGTAGCGAGACCCGGGCGCGAAGTCACATTTCGATAACGCGCCGTGACGCACGTCGCCCCCCGGCCGGTCGGCCGGGGGGCGAGCTGCGCGTGCGGGCGAAGGGGGTGTCAGCCCTTCTTGCCCTTGACCGCCTCGGTGGCCTGCGGGAGCACCTGGAAGAGGTCGCCGACGACGCCGAAGTCGACGAGCTCGAAGATCGGCGCCTCCTCGTCCTTGTTGACGGCGACGATCGTCTTGCTCGTCTGCATGCCGGCGCGGTGCTGGATGGCACCGGAGATGCCGGCCGCGACGTACAGCTGCGGGCTGACCTGCTTGCCGGTCTGACCGACTTGGCTGGTGTGGGGGTACCAGCCGGCGTCGACCGCGGCGCGCGAGGCGCCGACCGCGGCGCCGAGGCTGTCGGCGAAGGCCTCGACCGGGGCGAAGTCACCGCCGGTGCCACGGCCACCGGAGACGACGATGGCCGCCTCGGTGAGCTCGGGACGACCGGAGGCCTTCTTCGGCTCGGACGCGGTGATCTTCGCGGCCTTGGCGGCGTCGGAGATCTGCGGGGTGAGCTCCTCGAAGGCGCCGGCGCCGGCGGCCTGCTCCGGGGTGGCGGAGTTGGGCTTGACGGTGATGATCGCGGCGCCCTGGGTGACCCGGGACTTCACGCTGTAGCTGCCCGCGAAGACGGACTGCGTCGTGACGGGGCCGCTCTCGCCGGCCTGGACGTCGACGGCGTCGGTGATGAGACCGGAGCCGGTCTTGACGGCCAGACGCGCGGCGACCTCCTTGCCGGCGGCGTTGCTCGGGATGAGCACGGCGACGGGCTTGCTGGCCTCGACGATCTGGGCGAGCACCTCGGCCTGGGGGGCCACGAGGTACTCCCCGACGGCGGGGTCGGAGACGGAGATGATCTTCTCCGCGCCGTAGCGGGCGAGCAGGTCCTTCGCGGTCTCGGCGCCGGGGCCGATGAAGACGGCGGTCGGCTCGCCGAGGCGGCGGGCGATCGTCAGCATCTCGGCGGCGGGCTTCTTCACCACGCCCTGGGCGTGGTCGACGAGCACGAGTACTTCAGCCATGGTTGTGTCTTTCCTCCTGGTCCTGGGCGCGGCTCAGACGAACTTCTGCGCGGCGAGGAAGTCGGCCAGCTTGCTGCCGCCCTCGCCCTCGTCGGTGACGATCTCGCCCTGCTCGCGCGGGGGACGCTTCGTGGTCTCGAGGACCTCGGTCCACGCGTTGGCCTGGCCGACCTGACCGGCGTCGACGCCGAGGTCGGCGAGGCTCCACGTCTCGACCGGCTTCTTCTTGGCCGCCATGATCCCCTTGAAGGAGGGGTAGCGCGGCTCGTTGATCTGGTCGGTGACCGAGACGAGCGCCGGCAGCGAGGACTCGATGGTCTCGCTCGCGGTGTCGCCGTCGCGGCGGATCGTCACGGTGCCCTCGGAGACGGTGAGCTCGGAGGCGTAGGTGACCTGCGGCAGGCCGAGACGCTCGGCGAGCATCGCCGGGACGACCGACATCGTGCCGTCCGTCGACGCCATGCCGGTGAGCACGAGGTCGGGGGTGCCGAGCTTGGTGATCGCCTCGGCGAGCACGAGCGAGGTCGCGGGAGCGTCCGAGCCGGCGATCGCGTCGTCGAGGACGTGCACGCCCTTGTCGACACCCATCTGCAGCGACTTCTTCACGGCGTCGGCGGCCGCCTCGGGGCCGATGGTGAGGACGGTGATCTCGCCCTCGCCGGTGGCCTCGACGATCTTCAGGGCCTCCTCGACGGCGTACTCGTCGAGCTCGGAGAGGAGCCCGTCGACACCGTCACGATCGGTGGTGTGGTCCTCGGTGAACGTGCGGTCGGACTGTGCGTCCGGCACGTACTTGACGCAGACGACGATGTTCATCGCTGGCTCGTCCTCTTCCTCGTGTGGGTCTGGTGTCCGCCGGCCCCGCCTCGCCCCTGGGTGTGCCCCGGGTCGGGTGCAGGCCGACTCCCCCCGACGGTATCCCTCTGCCCGCGCCACGCGGCCATCGAGGCGCCATGACCCTCACCACACGTCCACGCACGAAGGGGGCGGCTCACCCCGTCGTCGGCGCGGCCGGGTCCTCGCCCCGGGTGCGCACGACACGTCCGGGGACGCCGACGACGACCGAGCGGGCGGGATAGCTCGCGCGGGCGATCGTGCCGGCCGCGAGGACGCTCTGGTCGCCGACGTCGGTGCCGCGCAGGACGACGCACTTCGTCGCGACCCACACGTCGTCACCGATGCGCACGGGCGACTTGACGATGCCCTGGTCCTTGATCGGGATCTCGAGCGAGTCGGTGCGGTGGTCGAAGTCGCAGACGTAGACGTCGTCGGCGAAGAGGCACGAGCTGCCGATCTCGATGTCGAGCCAGGTGTTGATGGTGTTGCGGGTGCCGATGACCGTCTTCGCGCCGATGCGCAGGGTGCCCTCGTGGGCGCGCAGGCGGGAGTGGGGCCCGATGTGGACGAAGGGGCCGACGACGAGCCGTCCGAAGCCGGGCCGGACCTCGAAGCGCACGTCCGGGCCGATGAAGCACGGGCCCTCGAAGACGAGACCGGGGTTGGCCGCGCGGGCGCGGATCATCCGCAGGTATCCCAGGAGGTGGTGGTGGGTCCACGCGCGGTTGCTCACGACCCAGGCGACCCAGCGCGCGGCGCCCCAGTGCTCCCCCGCCGCGAGGGGCGGGCGGCGCAGCCGCGCGACGAGGCTCACCGCGGCTTCACGCCGGTGACGCCGACGTTGTAGAAGAAGCGCTGCGGCACGACCCGCGCGAGCACGTCGTCGACGCGCATGAGGCGCTGCCAGCCGCGGTAGGCGAAGATCGCCCAGCGCAGCCCGAGCGCGTCCTCGCGCACCGCGCACTCGAAGGTCCGCACGGGCCAGCCGAAGACGGCCGAGGCGAGCTCCTCGGTCGCGGTGCCCACGTGCTCCGCCCCGGCCCGGCGGGCGGTCTCGGCGAGCTCGTCGGGGTCGAAGGTGTGCAGGTCGACGACCGCCTCGAGGGCGGCCGCGCGCGAGGACTCGTCGAGCTCGGCCTGCGGTCGGGCCCAGCGGGCGCGCAGCGGCGGCAGCGCGGCGACCCGGGTCGCGACCTCCCACGTCGCCCGACCGAGCGCGCGGGCGTACCGGTGGCCGATCCGGGTCGGCTCCCCCGCGATGACGAAGCGCCCGCCGGGGCGCAGCACGCGCAGCACCTCGCGCAGCGTCGCCTCGACGTCGGGGATGTGGTGGAGCACGGCGTGACCGACGACGAGGTCGAAGCTGTCGTCGTCGTAGGGCAGCGAGCCGGCGTCGGCCACCCGGCCATGCGCCTCGAGACCGAGCCGGCGCGCGTTCTCCTGCGCCACCTCGACCATGCCGGGCGAGAGGTCGGTGACGTGGACCTCCCGCAGGAGGCCGGCGAGCACGAGGTTCAAGGAGAAGAAGCCGGTGCCGGCGCCGAGCTCGAGAGCGCGCCCGTAGGGCACCTCCTCGCCCGGCAGCCGCCGGCCACGCACGACCCGCTCGAAGCGGTCGCGCACGACGGCGGTGCACCGCTCGTCGAAGCTGATCGACCACTTCTCGTCGTAGGTCTGCGCCTCCCAGTCGTGGTAGAGCACCTGGGCGAGGGTGTTGTCCTCCCAGGCGCGCTCCACGTCCTGCGCGCTCGCCGGCTGCTGCATCAGGCGCCCTCGAAGGTCGCCTTGCCCGGGCCGTCCTCGACGAAGGAGCGCATGCCGGTCGTGCGGTCCTTCGTCGCGAAGAGCCCGGCGAAGAGCATCCGCTCGATCTCCAGCCCGGTCTGCAGGTCGACCTCGAGACCGGCGTCGATGGCCTGCTTCGCGGCGCGCAGGGCGTACGCCGGGCCGGTGACGTAGGGCGCCACCATCTCCTTGGCCGCCTCGAGCACGTCGCCCTCGACGACCCGGTCGACGAGGCCCATCGCCAGCGCCTCTTCGGCGTCGACGAAGCGGCCCGAGAAGACGAGGTCCTTGGCCTTGGCCGGCCCGACGAGGCGGGCGAGACGCTGGGTGCCCCCGGCCCCGGGGATGACCCCGAGGAGGATCTCGGGCTGGCCGACCTTCGTCCCGACCTTCGCCACCCGGAAGTCCGCGCACAGCGCGACCTCGTAGCCCGCGCCGAGCGCGAAGCCGGCGATCGCGGCGACGGTCGGCTTGGGGATGCCAGCGAGCTTGCGGGTGAAGTCCTGCAGCGCCTGGGAGTGGTCGACCATGTCCGTGTAGGACATCGTCTGCATCTCCTTGATGTCGGCGCCGGCGGCGAAGACCCGCTCCCCGCCGTAGAGGATGACGGCGCGCACGTCGGAGCGCTCTGTCGCCTCCTCGGCCGCGGCGACGAGCTCGCGCTGCACCTGGGCGTTGAGCGGGTTCATCTTCGGGCGGTCGATCCGGATGACCCCGATGCCGCCCTCGACCTCGAGGGTGACGAAGTCGCTCACCGGGGCAGCTCGCCCTCGCCCGGGGCGGGGGCCGCGGCGTCGGCGCCCGGCTCGCCCTCGCCCGGCTGCATGCCGGGGACCTGGCCGGTCGCGCGCTGGTGCCACAGCTGCACGCCCTGGATGACGAGGGGCACGGCGATGCCGAGCAGCCCGCGCACGTCGGCGCCGCGGGGCAGGATGTGCTCGCTCGTCACGAGGAGGGTGTCGTTGGCGACAGCGGCCTTGACGAGGTTGAAGGCGACGTTGACGTCGTTGCTGATCTTGAGGCGCTCGAGCTCGTCGGCGGGCACCGGGTCCTCGAGGGACCACTGGCCGAAGACGCGCAGGACGTTGGACTCGTCGTCGGCGCAGCGCACGAAGAGCTGCTGGTCCTCGAAGGCGAAGGCGACGTCACCGTCGTCGTCGATGCGGGACTCGACACCGAGCTCGGTGAGGGCCTCGTTGACACGGTCGCGAAGGGGGGCCTCGGCGGGGGCGTCGTCGCCGCCCTGGGCGGGGCCGCCGGTGCTGGGGGTGAAGTTCGGCAGTGCGGTGGGATCGCTCATGCCCCCCAACGTACCTACTGCCTACAGTTGCGACCATGCCGCCGCACACCCGCCTCGACGACGTCGCGGCAGCAGCCCCGCGTCGAGACGCCACCCCGCTCGACCACGCCCCGGTGCCGGGGGCTCACCTCGTCGCCGGCGGGCTCGAGGTGGCGGTGCACGCCCCCTTCGCCACGGCGGTGACGCTGTGCCTCTTCGGGCCCAGCGGAGACCCCGCGCAGGAGCGTCAGGTGCGGCTCGTCCAGCGGCGGCGCGGCTGGTGGTCCGGCCGGGTCGACGGGGTGGGCGCCGGCGAGCGCTACGGGTACCGGGTGGACGGGCCGTGGGAGCCGGAGGCGGGCCACCGGCACAACCCGGCGAAGGTGCTGCTCGACCCCTACGCGCGGATGGTCGACCGGGTGCTCGACGCCTACCCGCCCGCGCTCTTCGGCCATGTCGTCGGCGATGACGGCCGCGCCGACATCGCCGTCCGCAGCGATCTCGACTCCGCGGGCGTCGCCCCGCTCGGGGTCGTCGTCGACGAGCGCTTCGACTGGGGCGAGCACCCCCGACCACGTCGCGAGCTCGCCGACAGCGTCGTCTACGAGGTGCACGTGCGCGAGATGACCGCCACGATGCCCGGGGTGCCCGAGCACCTCCGCGGCACCTACGCCGGCATGGCGCACCCCGCGTGCGTCGAGCACCTGCTCTCGCTCGGCGTCACGGCGGTCGAGCTGCTGCCGGTGCACCACTTCGTCTCCGAGCCCGAGGTGCTCGCCCGGGGGCTGGTCAACCACTGGGGCTACAACACCCTGGGCTTCTTCGCGCCGCACCTGCCGTACGCGTCGACCACGGACCCGCAGGGCGCGCTCGACGAGCTCAAGGGCATGGTGAAGATGCTCCACGCCGCGGGCATCGAGGTCATCCTCGACGTCGTCTACAACCACACGGCGGAGCAGTCGGTGCAGGGCGCGACGCTGTCCTGGCGGGGTCTCGCCGGGCGCACGTCCTACCGGCTCGACGAGCGCGGCCGTGACGTCGACGTCACGGGGTGCGGCAACACCCTCGACCTGCGCGACGCGACGACGCAGCGGATGGTGCTCGACTCCCTTCGCTACTGGGTGACGCAGTGCGGGGTCGACGGCTTCCGCTTCGACCTCGCCGTCGCGCTCGCCCGCGGCACCCACGACGACTACGACCCGGGCCACCCCTTCCTCACCGCGCTGCGAACCGACCCGGTGCTCAGCGGCGTGCACCTCATCGCTGAGCCGTGGGACGTCGGGCCGCACGGGTGGCGCACGGGGCAGATGCCCCCGCCGCTCTCGGAGTGGAACGACCGGTACCGCGACGCGGCTCGGGAGTTCTGGCTCTCCGACCTCGCGGTCGCGCGCGGCGCGCGCCAGGGCTCGAGCACCCACGGGGTGCGCGAGATCGCGACCCGGCTCGCCGGCTCGCGCGACCTCTTCGGCAGCGGCGAGCGCGGCCCGGCGAGCTCGATCGGCTTCGTCACCGCGCACGACGGCTTCACCCTCGCCGACCTCACCGCGTACGACGTCAAGCACAACGAGGCCAACGGCGAGGACGGGCGCGACGGCAGCGACCACAACCGGTCGTGGAACCACGGGGTCGAGGGGTCGACCGACGACCCCGAGGTGCTCGCGCTGCGCCGGCGCTCGCGGCGCAACCTTCTGGCCACCCTCCTGCTGTCGACCGGGGTGCCGATGATCGCCGCGGGCGACGAGATCGGCCGCACGACGCAGGGCAACAACAACCCGTACTGCCAGGACAGGCCGCTCACGTGGCTGGACTGGGAGCTCGGGGCGGAGCAGGAGGACCTGCTCGCGACGACCCGCGCCCTCAGCGGCTGGCGTCACGAGCTGGCGACCCTGCGGCATCGCCGCCACTACACGGGGAGCCCGCTCGACGACCACGGGGCGAGCGACGTCGGCTGGTACGACGAGCACGGGTCGGCGATGACCCACCAGTGGGGCGAGTCCTCGCGCCGGGTCCTCCAGATGCACCTCGACGGCGCTCCGCTCGGGCACCGGTCCGCGCTCGTCGTGCTGCACGGCGCCGGGCACGACGGCCGCGTCGTCCTGCCCGCCCCGCCGGGCGTGTCGGGCTTCGAGCTGTGGTGGGACTCGGCCTGGGAGCGCCCCGACGCGGGCGAGCGGGTGCACGTGCCCGCGGGCGAAGGGGTGGACGTCACCGCCGCGAGCATCCGCCTCTACGTCGCCACCCCCGCCTGACCCGTCGCTGGTGAGGCGCGAGCGCCAGCGCCCTTTGCTGGTCGAGGTGCGAGCGCCAGCGAGCCTCGAGACCACCGAGGACCACCGCCCATGCCCTCGCTACGGCGTGAGGGGCATCCTCAGCACCTCGCGGGCGACGACCTCGTCGCCCGCGTACGTCGTGCGCTCGTCGTCGAGGGAGACGCGCTGCCACAGCGCGAGGTAGAGGTCGGCGGCGGGGGCGCTCACCTGGGCGACCGGGTCGCCGTCGCCGATGACGACCTCGACCGGGGCGTCGGTGGCGACGAGCCGGACCGCCGCGGGGATCGGGTCGAGCCACCCCTTCGCCAGCCTCCGGGGCACGAAGACCTCGACGACCTCGGCCACGCCGTCCGCGGCCACGTCGACGGGGACCGGGCTCGTCTCGCCGACGAGCGCGAGCTCGACGTCGACCCGGTGCACGGTGTGCTCGTGCACCTGCCGCCGCTGCCAGAAGCCGACGGTGCGGTCACCCCGCTCGAAGGTCCACGCAGGTCTCGCCGGGTCGCCGGCGATCGTCTCGCGCAGCTCGCGGGCGCCCTCGTCGAACCACCCGGCCAGCCCCTCCGCCGGCGGTGGCGTGCTCTCCGTGCGCCCGTGGCCCTCGCGGACCGCGCCGACGACCCAGCGGTGCACGCCGCCGAGGTGCCCGACGAGGTCGGCGAGCTCCCACCGCGGGCAGGTCGTCAGCGACCGGCTCCAGTCGTGCGCAGACGCGTCGCGCAGGAGCGCCTCGATCCGGGCCATCTCGTGCTCGAGGGCGGCAGCGCTGCGTGCGGGGTCCATGACCCGATGATGCCGCCCCGGACCACCGCCGAGGTATGGCGATCGGCCCCGGATCCGCGGATCCGGGGCCGATCTGCCATACCTCGGCGAGGGGGGGGGTCAGGCGTTGGTCACGAGACCCATCGAGGACTGGAAGGCCATGTGCTCGTGCGTGGGCAGCACGCGCACGGTGTAGCCGAACTGGCCGGTGGTCTCGATGGCGACCGACCCGGCGTACTTCGCCGTGCCGTTGTCGTAGCGCTCGACGAAGGACAACGAGCTCGCGGTCCAGTCCGAGATGTCGTCCGTGGCGATGGCCGCGGTGCCGGTGACGACCTGGACGTCGACGTCCTGCGGGTCGAGCCCGTCGAGCGAGACGTAGGCGTCGACGTGGAGGGTCTCGCCGACCTGCGGGTCGTCGGACAGGCCGCTGGCCTCGACGTGGTCGACGCTCAGCTTCGGCCAGGCACCGCGCACCTTGCCCTTGTAGGCGGCGAGGTCACGCGCGCCGGCATGGCCGTCGGCGCTCACGGCGGCGTTGCCACGAGCCGTCGGCGTGTAGAGCCGCTCGGTGTAGTCGCGGACCATGCGGGTGGCGAGGACCTTCGGGCCGAGGGTGCTCAGCGTGTGGCGCAGCATCTCCAGCCAGCGCACGGGCAGGCCCTGCTCGTCGCGGTCGTAGAAGATCGGGGCGACGTGCTTCTCGACGAGGTCATAGAGCGCGGCGGCCTCGATGTCGTCACGACGGTCGGGGTCCTCGACGCCGTCGGCCGTCGGGATCGCCCAGCCGTTCTCGCCGTCGAACCACTCGTCCCACCAGCCGTCGAGGATCGATAGGTTGAGACCGCCGTTGAGCGCGGCCTTCATGCCCGACGTGCCGCAGGCCTCGAAGGGGCGCAGCGGGTTGTTGAGCCAGACGTCGCAGCCCGGGTAGAGGTCCTTGGCCATCGCGATGTCGTAGTTGGGCAGGAAGACGATGCGGTCGCGGACCTCGGGGTCGTCGGCGAAGCGGACCATCTGCTGGATGAGCTGCTTGCCCGTCTCGTCGGCGGGGTGGGACTTGCCGGCGATGACGAGCTGGATCGGGCGCTCGGGGTGGGTGAGCAGGGCCTTGAGCCGCTGCGGGTCGCGCAGCATGAGCGTGAGGCGCTTGTACGTCGGCACGCGTCGGGCGAAGCCGATCGTCAGCACGTCGGGGTCGAGCACCGAGGTGGTCCACCCGAGCTCGGCCTCGCTCGCGCCGCGCTTGAGCCAGCTCGAGCGCAGCCGGCGGCGGGCCTCGTCGACGAGCTGCTGGCGCATCTCGCGCTTCGTCGCCCAGACGCGGTCACCGGGGATCGCGCCGATCTCGGACCAGCGGTCGCCCGTCTCGAGGTCGGCGCCGCCGATGTGCTCGCGGGCGAGGTCGAAGACCCGGTCGTCGACCCAGGTCGGCGCGTGGACGCCGTTGGTGATCGAGGTGATCGGCACCTCGACGTCGTCGAAGCCCGGCCACAGCCCGTCGAACATCTCGCGAGAGACGACGCCGTGCAGCTGCGAGACGCCGTTGGCGCGCTCGGCCATGCGCAGGCCCATGACTGCCATGTTGAAGACGCCGCGGCTGCCGCCCTCGTAGGTCTCGGCGCCCAGCTCGAGGAGACGCTCGGTCGGCACGCCCGGCAGGGCCTGCTCGCCACCGAGGTAGAGCTCGACGAGCGAGGCGTCGAAGCGGTCGATGCCCGCGGGGACGGGGGTGTGCGTGGTGAAGACCGTGCCGGACTTCGTCGCCTCCATCGCCTCGTCGAAGGTCATCGAGCCCTGCTGGGTGAGCTCGCTGATCCGCTCGACGCCGAGGAAGCCGGCGTGGCCCTCGTTCGTGTGGAAGACCTCGGGCGCGGGGGCGCCGGTGAGCCGCGACCAGGCGCGCAGGGCGCGGACGCCGCCGATGCCCAGGAGCATCTCCTGCTGCAGGCGCTGCTCGCCGCCGCCGCCGTAGAGCCGGTTGGTCACCTGGCGCATCGCGTCGTCGTTGCCCTGGACGTCGCTGTCGAGCAGGAGGAGGGGCACGCGGCCGACCTGGGCGCGCCACACGTGGGCGTGCAGCTCGCGGCCGTGCGGCATCGCCAGGGTGATCGTCACGGGGGTGCCGTCGTCCTCGCGCAGGAGCGAGAGCGGCAGGCCCTGCGGGTCGAGCACGGGGTAGTCCTCGCGCTGCCAGCCGTCGGCGTTGAGGGACTGCTTGAAGTAGCCGGTCTTGTAGAAGAGCCCGACGCCGACGATCGGCACGCCGAGGTCGCTCGCGGCCTTGAGGTGGTCGCCGGCGAGGATGCCCAGACCACCGGAGTACTGCGGCAGCACCTCGGTGATGCCGTACTCCGGGCTGAAGTAGGCGATGGCGCTCGGCGCGCCCTCGGTGCGCTCGGCGTACTCCTGGTACCACTGGCGCGACCCGAGGTAGCGGTCGAGGTCGGCCTTGGCCTCCTGGACCCGCTGGACGAAGGCGGGGTCCTCGGCGAGCGCGCGGAGCTCGGCCGGGCTGAGGGCGGAGAGCAGCCGGACCGGGTCGCGGCGCACGCTGTCCCAGCGCGCGGGGTCGATGCTCGCGAACAGCTCGCGGGCCGGGCTGTACCAGCTCCACCGCAAGTTGGTCGCGATCTCGCCCAGGGCGGCGATCGGCTCGGGCAGGACGGTACGGACGCTGAAACGACGGATGGCCTTCACACCCCAAGGGTAAGCGCACGGGCTCCCCCTTCGCCAGGTTCTTGCAAACGATGACGTGACCTTGCAGGTCACGGCGATGCACCTGCCCCTTCCCTCGTCCGTGCTCCCACCGGGCCGGTAGCGTCGCGACGGTGAGGACCGACGCCGCACCCGACCCCACGCCCGCCACGACCTCGCGCCTGCGCGTGCCACGCAGCCAGGCGCCCCAGGTGCCGCTCGGGCGCATCCCCGTGCTCGACGTGCGCCCGTGCGTCGACCACGGCGACCGACCCGCGAAGTCGGTCGTCGACGAACCCTTCGACGTCACTGCGACCGTCTTCCGCGAGGGCCACGACGCCGTCGCGGCGAGCGTCGTGCTCACCGACCCCGACGGCGCCGAGAGCGTGCTGCCGATGACGTGCGTCAACCCGGGCCTGAGCCACTGGCTGCGCGAGGTGAGCGCCGACCGCCCCGGCTGGTGGAGCTATCGGGTCGAGGGCTGGTCCGACCCCTGGGGCACGTGGCTGCACGACGCGACGGTGAAGATCGACGCCGGCGTCGACGAGGAGCTCATGCTCGCCGAGGGCGTCCTCGTCCTCGAGCGCGCCCTCGACGTGCCGGGCCGCTCCCCCGGCGGTCGCCAGCTCGTCCGCGACGCCCTCGAGGCGCTCACCGCCCCCGGCGACCACAGCCCGCGTGCCCGGCTCCACGCCGCGTCGACGCCCGAGCTGCGCACCGAGCTCGAGGTGACGCTCCCCCTACGTGAGCTCGTGACCGCCAGCGACGACCTGCCCCTGCTCGTCGAGCGCGAGCTCGCCCTCGCCGGTGGCTGGTACGAGATCTTCCCCCGCAGCGAGGGCGCCTACCTCGACGAGGAGACCGGGCGCTGGGTCTCGGGGACCCTGCGCACCGCCGCCGAGCGGCTGCCGGCGATCGCGGGCATGGGCTTCGACGTCGTCTACCTCACCCCGATCCACCCCATCGGCACGACGGCGCGCAAGGGCCCGAACAACACCCTCGACGCCGGTCCGGAGGACCCGGGCTCGCCCTACGCCATCGGCTCCCCCGACGGAGGGCACGACGCGATCCACCCCGACCTGGGCACCTTCGAGGACTTCGACGCCTTCGTCGCCCGAGCCCGCGAGGTGGGGCTCGAGGTCGCCCTCGACATCGCCCTGCAGTGCTCGCCGGACCACCCGTGGGTCACCGAGCACCCCGAGTGGTTCACGACGCGCGCCGACGGCACCATCGCCTACGCGGAGAACCCGCCGAAGAAGTACCAGGACATCTACCCGGTGAACTTCGACAACGACCCGGCGGGCATCTACGCCGAGGTGCGCCGGGTCATCCAGGTGTGGGTCGACCACGGCGTCACCCTCTTCCGCGTCGACAACCCGCACACGAAGGCCGTCGAGTTCTGGCAGTGGCTCATCGCCGACGTCGCCCAGGACCACCCGGAGATCATCTGGCTCTCCGAGGCCTTCACCAAGCCGGCGATGATGCACACCCTCGCCAAGGTCGGCTTCCAGCAGAGCTACACGTACTACGCGTGGCGCAACAGCGCCTACGAGCTCGACGAGTACCTCACCGAGCTCTCCGGCGAGTCCGCGGCGTACATGCGCCCGAGCTTCTGGCCGACGACCCACGACATCCTCACGCCGTACATGCAGTTCGGCGGCCCGGCGGCGTGGAAGGTCCGCGCGGCGCTCGCCGCGACCCTCGTGCCGACGTGGGGCATCTACGCCGGCTACGAGCTCATGGAGCACGTCGCGCGCCCCGGCGCCGAGGAGCAGATCGACAACGAGAAGTACCAGTACAAGGACCGGCGCTGGTCGGACTACGAGCCCGGCGGACCGCGCGAGGGGCAGTCGCTCGCCGGGTGGCTGACGATGCTCAACCGGATCCGGCGCGACCACCCGTCGCTGCGGCTGCTGCGCAACTACCGCCGCCACCACGTCGACGACGAGAACTTCCTCGCCTTCAGCAAGTCGCGGGCCCTGCCCGACGGGAGCACCGACACGGTGCTCGTCGTGGCCAACCTCGACCCGCACAGCACCCGCGAGTCCACGGTGCGCCTCGACATGGGCGCGCTCGGCATGGAGGGCTGGGAGCGCTTCGAGGTCGAGGACCTCGTGACCGGCGCGGTGTGGGAGTGGGGCCAGGACGCCTTCGTGCGCCTGGGCGCCGACGGCGAGCCGGTCCACGTCCTCGCGGTGCGGGGGCGCTGATGGCCACCGTCCACGACGTCACCCTCACCCCCGGCAAGGACGACCTCGTCCTCGCCTGGGTCGGCGCCCAGCGCTGGTACCAGGCGAAGGGGCGCACCCCCCGGCTGCGCCGGCTCGACTCGTGGCGCCTCGACGACCCGGCCGGCGAGGTCGGCATCGAGACCCTCGTCTACGAGGACCTCTCCGGCGCCGACGGCGGGCCGGGCGTCACCTACCAGGTGCCCCTCACCTACCGCGGCGCCCCGCTGCCGGGGGCCGACGACGCCCTCGTCGGCGAGCTCGACCACCCCGTCCTCGGGCACCGGTGGGTCTACGACGCCCCCCACGACCCGGTCTACGTCTCCCAGCTGCTCGCCCTCGTGCGGGGCCGGGCCCAGGCGCAGGAGGGCTCGGTCTCCGACACCCCGAGGCCCGACGTCGCCGGGGCGCCGCACCCGGCGTGGACGAGCGATCCCGAGGTCGTGACCAGCTCGGTCCTGCGCGGCGAGCAGTCGAACACCTCGGTCGTCGTCGAGACCGGCGCCGAGCCGGTCATCGTCAAGATCTTCCGCACCCTCTCCCCCGGCGACAACCCCGACGTCACCCTCCAGGGCGCGCTCGGCGCGGCGAACTGCCCGTACGTCCCCGCGACCGTCGGCCACGTCGCCGGCGCGTGGCGGGACGCCGACGGGCAGACCCACCTCGGCCACCTCGCCGTCGCCCAGGAGTACCTGCGCGGCAGCCGGGACGCGTGGCGGGTGGCGCTCGAGCGGGCGAGCTCGGGCACCCCCTTCGCCGAAGAGGCCCGCGCCCTCGGGGTCGTCACGGCCGACATCCACCACACCCTCGCCCGGGTGCTGCCGACCCGGCCGGCCGACGACGATCTCGTCGCCGCGCAGGTCTCCGGCATGCGCCGCCGGGCCTCCCTCGCCCTCGGCGAGGTGCCGGCCCTCGCCGAGCACGAGCCGGCCTTCCGCGACGTCTTCACCCGGGCCCGGGCCGCTCGCTGGCCGGCGATGCAGCGCATCCATGGCGACTACCACCTCGGCCAGGTGCTCCACGTGCCCGACCGCGGGTGGGTCGTCATCGACTTCGAGGGCGAGCCGCTGCGCCCCCTCGCCGAGCGCAACGCCCTCGACGCCCCCCTTCGCGACGTCGCGGGCATGCTGCGCTCGATCGACTACGCGGGCGCCTCCAGCGGGCTGCCCGACGCCGAAGCGGCGGCCTGGGTGGCCGAGACCTCCCGCGCCTTCCTCGAGGGCTACGCCGAGGCCGGGCACGACGCCCGCGACGACGCCGCCGTCCTCACCGCGCTCACCCTCGACAAGGCCCTCTACGAGGTCGTCTACGAGGCGCGCAACCGACCGACCTGGCTTGCGATCCCCGTGCGAGCCGTGACCCGACTCCTCCAGGAGGACGTGTGACCCCGATCCCCGAGTCCGCCCTGCCCGGCGCCCTGTGGGCGCTCGCGCACGGGCGGCACAGCCAGCCCCACGACGTGCTCGGCCAGCACCTGCTCGACGAGGGCCTGCAGGTCCGCGTCCTGCGCCCCCTCGCCGAGCGCGTGCGGGTCCGCTTCGAGGACGGCGTCGAGATCGACCTCGAGCACGAGGACCACGGCATCTTCGCCGGCACGCGCGCCGACGCCGAGCGCACGATGGACTACCGCGTGCTCACGACGTGGGGCGGTCACGAGGTCGAGCAGGACGACCCGTACCGCTTCGCGCCGACGCTCGGCGACCTCGACCTCCACCTCGTCGGCGAGGGCCGCCACGAGGAGCTGTGGACCGTCCTCGGCGCGCACGTGCGCCGCTACTCCGGGCCGCTCGGCGAGGTCGAAGGGGTGAGCTTCGCCGTGTGGGCGCCGCGGGCCAAGGCGGTCAGCCTCGTCGGCGACGTCAACGGCTGGAACGAGACGGCGCACCCGATGCGCGCGCTCGGCAGCTCGGGCGTGTGGGAGCTCTTCGTGCCGGGCATGGCCCCGGGCGACCTCTACAAGTTCGCGATCCGTGGCGCCGACGACGTCCTGCGCCACAAGGCCGACCCGATGGCCCGGCTGGCCGAGGTCGCCCCGGCGACGAGCTCGGTGGTCACCGAGAGCACGTACACGTGGCAGGACGAGGAGTGGTTGACGCAGCGGGCCGAGCGCAACCCGCACACCGGGCCGATGAGCATCTACGAGGTGCACCTCGGCTCGTGGCGCCAGGGGCTCAGCTATCGCGAGCTGGCCGAGCACCTCGTCAACTACGTCGCCGATCTCGGCTTCACCCACGTCGAGCTGCTGCCCGTCATGGACCACCCGTACCCGCCGTCGTGGGGCTACCACGTGACGAGCTACTACGCGCCCAACTCGCGCTTCGGCTCCCCCGACGACTTCCGCTACCTCGTCGACGCGCTGCACCAGGCCGGCATCGGGGTCATCCTCGACTGGGTCCCGGGGCACTTCGCCACCGACGAGTGGGCGCTCGTGCGCTTCGACGGCCTGCCGCTCTACGAGCACCCCGACCCGCGCAAGGGCTGGCAGCCGGACTGGGGCAGCTACGTCTTCGACTTCGGCCGGCTCGAGGTGCGCAACTTCCTCGTCGCCAACGCGCTGTACTGGCTCGAGGAGTTCCACGTCGACGGGCTGCGCGTCGACGGCGTCGCCTCGATGCTCTACCTCGACTACAGCCGCAAGGACGGCGAGTGGGTGCCCAACGCCCACGGCGGCCGCGAGAACCTCGAGGCGATCGGGCTGCTCCAGGAGGCCAACGCGACGGCCTACAAGCGGGTCCCCGGCGTCATCACCATCGCCGAGGAGTCGACGGCCTGGCCGGGCGTCACCCGCTCCACCGACCAGGGCGGTCTCGGCTTCGGCCTCAAGTGGAACATGGGGTGGATGAACGACTCGCTGCGCTACCTCGGCGAGGAGCCGGTCAACCGGCAGTACCACCACAACCTGCTGACCTTCGCGATGATGTACACGTACGCGGAGAGCTACCTGCTGCCGATCAGCCACGACGAGGTCGTCCACGGCAAGGGCTCGCTGCCCCGCAAGATCCCCGGCAGCGACTACGACCAGCTCGCGACGCTGCGCGCCTTCCTCGCCTACATGTGGGCCCACCCCGGCAAGCAGCTGCTCTTCATGGGCATCGAGTTCGCGCAGACGAGCGAGTGGGCCGACGGACGCTCGCTCGAGTGGCACCTGCTCGACCACGCGTCGCACTACCGGGTGCACAACCTCGTCAAGGAGCTCAACGCCACGTACACGGCCGGCACCGCGATGTGGGCGCTCGACACCGAGCCGGCAGGCTTCGAGTGGCTGGACGCCGACGACAACGGCGGCAACACGCTGTCCTTCCTGCGCTTCGGCGAGCGGGACCGCACCGGTGACGTCCTCGCCGTCGCGGTGAACTTCGGCGGCGCCGACCGCGAGGTCGTCCGGCTCGGCCTGCCGCGCGGCGGCGACTGGGAGGTCGTCCTCGACACCGCCGGCTTCGACGAGCACAGCTCGCCGAGCCAGGGCGGGGTCGTCCTCACCGCGCAGGAGCACCCGTGGCAGGGCCAGCCCTGCTCGGTCGAGGTGCGCATCTCACGGCTCAGCGCGATCTACCTCCGCCCGGTCGCCGCGTCCTCGGACGCCGAGGACGAGGAGGCCGTCGCGAGCTCCGTCGAGACCGCTGCTGCGCCGGCTCCGGCGGCCGCCCCGGCGCCCCGCCCGGCCCCGGACCCGCCGATCGGCGGCGTCGGCGGCGCCTGAGCGGCCCGCCGAGAGCATGACGAAGGGGGTGACCCGGCCAGGTGCCGGGTCACCCCCTTCGTCGTGGGCGGGGTGCGCTCAGGAGGCGCGGAGCGTGCCGTAGCGCACGTCGGAGGTCCAGATCTTGCGCTTCTTGACCGTGGAGCCGGAGCGGGAGGCGTCGACGACGTAGCCGTTCCCCGCGTAGATGCCCATGTGGTACGCCGGGGCGCCGAAGAAGACGAGGTCACCGGGGCGGGCCCAGCGCTTCGAGATCGCGCGCACGGAGCGGCGCTGCTGCTCGGCGGTGCGGGGCAGGTTGGCCCCGGAGCGCTTGTCGTAGACCGTCTGGGTGAAGCCGGAGCAGTCCGCGCCCGTCCACAGCGAGGTGCCGCCGTAGCGGTACGGGGTGTCGCCGACACGGCTGTTGGCGAGCACGTAGGACTGCCAGATGTTCGAGCGCGAGGTCGTGATGTCGCTGGCGGAGGCGCTCGAGGGGGCGAGCACCTCGCTCACGGCGGTGCCGGTGGCAGCCAGGGCGACGGCGGCGAGCATGGCGGAGGTCTTGCTGAGATGGCGCACAGGGGGTCGTTTCTCACGGGGACACGGCCGGGCCGGACCGCGACGCAGCCCCCGGGATCACCCGAGGGCTGTGCGCACGGCGCCCCCACGACCCACCCGCGAAGGGGGATCCAGGCCGCGCCGGCCGTCGTCAATGGTCACGGAGAGGTCACGGTGATGTCAAGGCGAGGTCACGGCCGCAGTCCCAACTTTCCCGCCCAGGGCGGGAACATGTGACGTTGGGAAGGAAATGTTCCTTCCCGAGGTCGAACCTTCCCGCCCTGGGCGGGACAGTGAGCAGGCCGCTCAGAAGAGGGCGCTCATGAGGGCGGTGCGGCCGCGGCGGACGCGCTCGTCCTGGGCGCCGACGACCTCGAAGAGGTCGAGCAGGTGGGCCTTGGCGCGCGCGCGCTCGTCCTCCTGCGTCGCGCGCACGACGTCGACGAGGCGGGCGAAGGCGTCCTCGACGTGCCCGCCGAGGACGTCCAGGTCGGCGACCATGATCGCCGCGTCGACGTCGGTGGGGTCGGCGGCCGCGGCCTCGCGGGCCTGCTGGAGGTCGACGCCCTGGGTGCGGGCCATGAGCGAGACCTGAGCCAGGCCGAGGCGCGCGTCCTCGTCGGACGGGTTCTGAGTCAGCGCCTGCTCGAAGGCTGCCGCCGCCGCCGCGAGGTCACCGCGCTCGACGGCGTCGTACGCCTCGACGTGCAGCGGCGAGAGCTCCTCCTCGACCTGCTCGGCCACGAGGTCACCGACCTCGACACGACCGGTGACGCCCTGCTTGACGGCCAGCTGGAGGAACTCGGCGAGCACCCGGTCGAGGTCCTCCGCGCTCGGCACGTCCGGGAAGAGCGGGATCGCCTGGCCCTGGAGCAGCCCGATGGTGATCGGCATCTGCGGCGGGCGCAGCGCCTGGAGGATGCCGGGGTTGGTGGCGAGGTCGATGCTCACGACCTGCACCCGACCCTGCAGCCGCTCGGCGGCCGGCACGACGACGTCGAGCGCGGCGCGGCTCTGCGGGCTCTGCGAGGACCACAGGACGGCGAGCGCGGGCACGCTGACCGAGCGCTGGACGAGCTGGTTGAAGCTCGCGTCGTCACCGACGACGACGACCGGCGAGGCGAAGGGGTCGCCCCCGGCGGCCGCACCGCCCGCGCCACCCGCCCCGGTCGGTCCGGCGCCACCCCCTGCAGCAGGGGCGGGAGCGGGCTGGCCAAGGGCGCCGAGGTCGACGGCGCCGCGGAGCGAGGAGTGCGGTTCGGTCATGCCCCGATCTTCGCAGACGGCCCCGGGGTCAGGATCCCTTGGCCGAGGAGAGCTGCTCGGAGGCGCCGACGACAGTGACGTCGCCCCCCTTCGGCGCGACGACGGCCACCGTCTCGAGGTGCTGCACGCTCAGCCGGTCACCGACGGTGTCCTCGCCGACGAGGTCGGTGAGCTCGTCGGGCAGGGTGAGCTCCTTGGCGTCCTCGCCGGCAGAGATGGTGTCCGTGCGGGTGAGCGTCGTGATCGTCAGCGTTCCGCCGTCGGCGAGCGGGAAGACCATCCCGTCCGAGGAGGGCTGGTGCGAGACCTTGTAGCTCGCGAGGTCGCCGAGCCGCTTGGCCTGCTTCGCGGCGTTCGTGCGCAGCGCGCTCGAGAAGGGGTCGTCGACGGCGACGCCCTTCGGGTCGCTCTTCGGCGCGGGGTAGGACACGGCCTTCGCCCACCGGGCGACGGGCTGGAGGTCGTTCGTGCCGACCTTCGTCGGCACCTCGACCGCGCCGTCGCTCTCGGCGAGCGCGGGCACGGTAGCCCCCGCCGCCATCGGCACCGAGGCGTAGAGGCGGTACTGCGAGCGCGGGCTGTCGGCGACGAGCACGTGGAGGTGCTGCTCCTCGTCCTGCTGGGAGGTCGCGAGGATCGTGCGCGGCCAGGACGTCCCCTTGCTCACGGCGATGACGGTCGGCTCGGCGGAGGGGGCCAGGGCCGCGCCCTCTCCCTCGACCTGCTCGACGTCGACCTTCGCGTCGGCCGCCTCGAGGGCCGGGCCGGTGAGCACGGTCTTGCGGTCCTTCGCGCTGCCCTTGCCCTCGGCGTCGAGCGCGACGCCGACCTCGCCGAGCACCCGCTGGGTGACCTGCGCGCCGGCGGAGTCGGAGATCGACTGGCCCTGGGTGTCCTCGGCGGGGGCGTCGTGCAGGCCGGCGAGCGAGGAGCAGCCGCCCAGCGCGAGCGGGGTGGCCAGGGCCAGGGCGGCCAGACGGGTGCGGCGGGGGGTCATCGGGTCTCCTTCGTCGTCGGGTCTGCCGGCTGTGCGGGCGTCCCGGTCTCGTCGGTCGTGTCAGGGGTGGCCGTCGCGTCGGCCGTGCCGAGCACCTGCGTCTCGTCGGTCTCGACGGCCCCGTCGGTCTCGGCGTTCTGGGGGCCGTCCTCGACCGGGCCGCCGGCGCGCGGGCCACGCCCGCCGCGGAGGGCGAGGTAGACGCCCCCGACGAGCAGCACGAGGCCGACGACGAGCAGGACGATCGCACGGGTGGACCAGCCGCTGTCGGTGACGGTCATCGACACCTCGCTCAGCTGGGCGTCCTCGCCCGCCGTGACGACGAGCGTCTGGGGCGCGGCGTCCTGGGTGACCGTCAGCTGGGCCTGTCCCGTGCCGCGGGTCTCGCCCTGCCACAGGTCGTAGGTCTGCGGGTCGGCGCTGCCGGAGCCGCTCGTCGTCGTCTCGAGCTCCCAGCCCGTGACGGAGACGCCCTGCGCGCGGGCGGCCTTCGCGTCCTGCATCACCGAGTCGACGTCCGAGGGACGGGCCAGGCCCATCCACACGGGGGCGTCGCCGTCGGCGGTCGCGCGGACGGTGACGTCGGAGTCCGTGCGGTTGAGCACGTCGGGCGGCAGGACGAGCGTCGAGTCGCCGGGGGCGGCCGTGAAGGTGGCCGTCCCGGACGTCCCGAGCTGGGTCACGAACCACCCGCCGACGAGCGCGCAGACGAGCCCGAGCACCGCGACGGCGGTCCCTAGGGCACGGGTGATAGGTCGGTGCACGATGTGCTTCCTTCAGCTCGACGACGGCCGCCGGAGGGACGGCCTGACCATCCAGGGTGGCAAAGATCGCCGAAGGTCACAAAATCGTAAAGAGATTCTCAGCCGGCAGTCAGCCGGCGGAGTCGATCTTCAGGGCCCCGTCCTCGCGCACGAGCGTGATGCTCTGACCGCTCATCGTCTGGGTCCCGTCGTGCTCGCGGGTGAGGGTGAAGCTCACCTCTCCGGTGCCCTCGTCGACCTCGACCTGCGAGGCGCTCGTCGAGGAGAAGCCGGACCACAGCTCGACGTAGGCCGCCTCGCCGCCCGCGGCCTGCTGCATCTGCGGCGTGAGCGAGCGCCAGGTGGCACGGGGGTCCGAGGACAGCCGGGAGTAGTGGTCGGTGACGAAGGTGCGCACCTCGTCCTCGGGGAAGGCCGGGGCGTCGCCCGCGGGCTGCGCGGTGCTCCCGCCGCCGACCGAGCTCGACGCCGCCCCCGCGCCGTCGCGGAGCCCGCCGGCCCCGTCGTCGCGGCCCGCGAGGAGGGCCAGACCGGCGGCGAGGAGGAGCAGGACGCCACCCACGGCGAGCCAGGGCACCCACCGGCGCCGCGGCGAGCGGTGCGCGCCGCGGTGCGGCGGGACCGGCGCCGGCCGCGCCTGGCGCAGGTGAGAGCGGGTGGGCGGCGCGGACGCCCGGGAGGGCGGGGTCGAGGTCGACGGCGGCGAAGGGGGAGCCACCGGCCGCATCGCGGCCGTGGGCGCCGAGGACGCCGGGACGCCCTGACCCTCGGCGACGCGCTGGAGGTCGGCCCGGGCCTGCGCCGCGCTCCCCCGCCTCGCGGGGTCGCGGTCGAGGAGCCGTTCGAGCACGGGGGCCAGGGGCCCCGCAGAGGTCGCCGGCTCGGGCGGGTTGGTCGCGATGTGACGCAGGGTCGCCAGCGGGTTGCCCTGCGAGCGGTACGCGTCGTGCCCCTCCACGGCGAAGTAGATCGTCGCGCCGAGGGCCCACAGGTCGCTCGCCTCGCTCGGCTCGTGCCCGTCGGCCACCTCGGGGGCCATGTACGTCGGCGTGCCCGTCACCATGCCGGTGCTCGTCAGCTGGTCGTCGGCGCCGGCCCGGGCGGTGCCGAAGTCGGCGAGCTTGGGGCGCCGGTCGCCGATGAGGACGTTCGCGGGCTTGATGTCGCGGTGCACGACGCCCGCCGCGTGCGCGGCGACGAGGGCGGCGGCGAGCTGGGCGCCGAGATCGGCCGCGCCTCGCGGTCGCAGCGGCCCCCGGGCGCGCACCGCCTGGGCGAGGGTCGGCCCGTCGACGTACTCCATGACGAGCCACGGGGCGCCGTCGTGCTGGACGACGTCGTAGACGGCGACGACGTTGGGGTGGTTGAGCGCGGCCGCGTGCCTCGCCTCGCGCATCGCGCGGCTCGTGCGGTCGTCGGTCTCGCCGGGGAAGGCGCCGAGCTGCTTGATCGCCACGTGCCGGCCGAGCCGCTCGTCGCGGGCCAGCCACACGACGCCCATCCCGCCGCGCCCGACGGGCCGCTCGGTGCGGTACCGCCCGGCGACGAGGCCCGGTCCGGGCTCGGTGGTCTTGACGCTCACCGACCCCACGATAGGTGGGTCGGCGCCGTCGGTGGCCCCACGTCCCCTTCCCCGCCCCGTCGTGGCACCCGCGCAGGCCCCGGGCCGGGGGCCTAGATTGTCCCCGTCAGCATCACGAGCAAGGGGAGCACCATGTCCTACCAGCAGCCCGGGTACCCGGGCGCCGCACCGTCGCCCTACGGGGCCCCGAAGAAGGACAACACCCTGTGGTGGGTCCTCGGCGGGATCGGTGCCGTCGTCCTCCTGTGCTGCTGCGGCGTGCTCGGCTTCTTCGGCTTCGCCGCCTACCAGGCCGACCGAGCGATCGAGAGCTACAGCTCCTCGTCCTCGAGCGGCAGCGCGGGCACCCCGGTGACCGAGGGGCAGGCCGTGACGATCTCGGACGGCAGCATCGCCTCGGGCTGGGAGATCACGTCCAACGCGCTCGGCCTCGAGCCCTCGGGCATCGAGGTCACCAACACGACGTCGACCGCGCAGACCTACTTCTTCTACGTCAACTTCACGAAGGGCGGCACCGAGGTCGAGGACGCGCTGTGCACGACGAGCTCGGTCCAGCCCGGCGAGTCGGCGACGGCGAGCTGCCTGTCGACGGTGCCCGAGGGCACCGACTACGACGGGCTCACGATCTCGACGAGCTGAGCCCCGCCTGCTCGAGCAGGCGGTCCGCGGCGGCGAAGGGGTCGAGCCCGCCGTCGAGGACCTCCTGGGCAAGCGTGTCGAGCCGGTCCTCACCGGCGTCGCCGGCGAAGCGGCGACGCAGCCCCGCGAGGGCGAGCGCCTCGATCTCGTCGACCGTGCGCCGCCGACGGCGCGCCTCGAGCCCGCCGTGCTCGCGCGACCACGCGAGGTGGGCGTCGACCGCCTCGACGATCTCGCCCATGCCCGCGCCGTCGAGGGCGACGGCCCGCACGACCGGCGGACGCCACAGGTGCGGCTCGGTGCGGTCGCCGAGGCTGACCATCCGACGCAGGTCGCGCACGGTGTCGTCGGCGCCTGACCGGTCGGACTTGTTGACGACGAAGACCTCGCCGATCTCGAGGATGCCGGCCTTGGCCGCCTGGATCCCGTCGCCCATGCCCGGGGCGAGGACGACGACCGAGGTGTCGGCGAGCCGGGCGACCTCGACCTCCGACTGGCCGACGCCGACGGTCTCGAGGAGGACGACGTCGAAGCCGGCGGCGTCGAGCACGCGGATCGCCGAGGGGGCCGTCGCCGACAGACCCCCGAGGTGGCCGCGGCTGGCCATGGAGCGGATGAAGACGCCGTCGTCACCCGCGTGCTCGCTCATCCGGATGCGGTCGCCGAGCAGGGCTCCCCCGGAGAAGGGCGAGCTGGGGTCGACGGCGAGCACCGCCACCCGGCGCCCCGCCGCCCGCAGGACCGAGACGAGAGCGCTCGTCGTCGTCGACTTGCCGACCCCGGGCGCACCGGTGAGCCCGACGACATGGGCTCCCCCGACGTGCGGCGCGAGCGCCGCGACGATCTCGGGCAGTGCCGGGTGCTCGTCCTCGACGAGAGAGATGAGCCGCGCGACGGCACGCGCGGTCCCCTCCCTCGCCGACGCGACGAGAGAGGGGACGTCGACGGGTCGGGGCACGATCAGGCGCTGGGCACCCGCAGGACGAGCGCGTCGCCCTGGCCGCCGCCACCGCACAGAGCAGCCGCACCGACACCGCCGCCGCGGCGCTTGAGCTCGTGGGCGAGGGTCAGCACGACGCGGGCGCCGGACATGCCGAGCGGGTGCCCCATCGCGATCGCGCCGCCGTTGACGTTGACGATCTCGGGGTCGATGCCCAGATGCCTCGTCGACGCGATGCCGACGGCGGCGAAGGCCTCGTTGATCTCGACGAGCTGGAGGTCGGCGGGGCTGATGCCCTCCTTCGCGCAGGCCGCCTCGATGGCGTTCGCGGGCTGCGCCTGCAGGCTCGAGTCGGGGCCGGCGACGACGCCGTGCGCCCCGATCTCGGCGAGGTAGTCCAGACCCAGCTCCTCCGCCTTCGCCTTGCTCATGACGACGACCGCGCAGGCCCCGTCGGAGATCTGCGAGGCCGAGCCGGCGGTGATCGTGCCGTCCTTGGCGAAGGCGGGACGCAGCCGGCCCAGGCTCTCGGTGGTGGTGTCGGCGCGGATGCCCTCGTCCTGGGCGAAGACGACCGGGTCGCCCTTGCGCTGGGGCACCTCGACCGGCACGACCTCCTCGGCGAGCCGGCCCTCGGCCCACGCCTTCGCGGCGGCCTGGTGGCTGCGCGCGGCGAAGGCGTCCTGTTCCTCGCGGGAGAGCTGCTCGCCCGAGCTGTTGCCGGTCTCGGTGAGCGAGCCCATCGCCTGGCCGGTGAGGACGTCGTAGAGGCCGTCGTAGGCCATGGAGTCCTGCAGGGTCGCGTCGCCGTACTTGATGCCGTCGCGCGACTTGGGCAGCAGGTGCGGGGCGTTGGTCATCGACTCCTGGCCGCCGGCGACGACGACGTCGAACTCACCGGCGCGGATGAGCTGGTCGGCGAGCGCGATGGCGTCGATGCCGGACAGGCAGACCTTGTTGACGGTGAGCGCCGGCACGGTCATGGGGATGCCGGCCTTGACGGCCGCCTGCCGTGCGGGGATCTGGCCCTCGCCGGCGGTGAGCACCTGGCCCATGATCACGTAGTCGACGTCCTGCGGCGAGACGCCCGAGCGCTCGAGCGCGCCCGCGATCGCGAAGCCCCCGAGGTCGGAGCCGGAGAAGCCCTTGAGCGAGCCGCTCATGCGGCCCATCGGGGTGCGAGCTCCCGCGACGATGACGGAGACGGGACGGTCAGACATGCCAGGCCCTCCAGAGGGGTTCGTGGGGTCGCCGACGTCGACGTCGACTGCCAGGCACTCTAGCCACGCCCGCCGACGGCGTCGCGGCCGCTGGGTGGCAGGTCACAGACAGCCCCGCGCCGGCGCTCCTATGCTCCGCCCATGACGCCCAGCACCAGCCCCCAGCCGCACGGCGACCTCTTCACCCACATCGACCACGTCGGTGTCGCGGTGCCCGACCTCGACGACGCCATCGCCTTCTACCGGGACACCTACGGCATGGAGCTGGCCCACGAGGAGGTCAACGAGGAGCAGGGCGTGCGCGAGGCGATGATGCGCGTCGGCGCCTCCGGCTCGTGCATCCAGCTCCTCGCGCCGCTCGACGAGACCTCGACGATCGCGAAGTTCCTCGACCGCAACGGCCAGGGGATCCAGCAGCTCGCCTACCGGGTCGAGGACATCGACGCCGTGTGCGCGACCCTGCGCGAGCGTGGCCTGCGCCTGCTCTACGACACCCCGAAGCGGGGCACGAGCGACAGCCGGGTCAACTTCATCCACCCCAAGGACGCCCGCGGCATCCTCGTCGAGCTCGTCGAGCCCGCCGCCACCCCTCACTGACGAGACACCGGCGCCGGCTTGCCAGCCCGGCCCCGGGAAACCCTCGCGCACCCGGGCAATGACCCGGGGGCGCGGGGGTTCCCCGGTCGCGGCCCGATGTCACGGGCGTGGTGCGAAGGGAGTGCCGTCACCGGCACGTCGTCGGCGGCCGGGCCTCAGGGGCGCAGGTGGGACGCCCCGTTGAGGTCGAGCACCGCGCCCGAGGCCCACTGCGCCTGGGGCGAGGTGAGGTAGAGGACCGCCTCGGCGACCTCCAGCGGGGTCGCCACCCGGCCGAAGGGGCTCTGAGCACGGACCGCGTCGCCCCGCGGTCCGGCGAGCGTCTCGTCCTGGCGCTCGGTGGCGACGAAGCCCGGGGCCACCGTCGCCACGCTGATGCCGTGGGGGGCGAGCGCGAGGGCGAGCGACTGCCCCATGGCGTGCAGACCCGCCTTCGCCGCCCCGTACGCCGGGTGGTCGGGCTCGCCGCGGTAGGCCCCGCGCGACCCGATGGTGACGACCGCCCCCGCGGTCCCGGTCGCGATCATCGAGCGGGCGACGAGATAGGTGACCGCCGCCGGTGCGAGGAGGTCGACGTCGACCATCGCCCGCCACGCGCGCTGCCACGTCTCGAAGTCGACGTCGTCGACCCGGTGGTGGCTCGCGGCGCTCGGGGCGACCGCGGCGTTGTTGACGAGCACGTCGAGGTGCCCGAGCGCGTCGACCGCCTCGCCCACGACCCGCTGGGCGACGGCGTCGTCGGTGAGGTCGCCCCCGACGAGGACGTGCCCCTCCCCCGCGAGCATCTCGATCGTCTCCTGCCCGGCAGACCGGTCGGAGCCGAAGTGCACGGCGACCCGGTCGCCGCGACCGGCCAGCGCGACGGCGACGGCGCGCCCGATGCCGCGCGAGGCGCCGGTCACCAGGGCGGTGCGGCGCGGGGTCGGGTCGGGGGTGTCGGGCATGTCGGCTCCTCGAAGGGGGTGGCGGTCCCAGCACCGTAGACGCCCCCGGGGCAGCACCGCCGGGCAGCGCCGACGGCACTGCCTCTCACGGCACGACGGTGAGAGCCAGGTCACCGCGTGACCGGTCTCTCACCGCCGCCGTGGCTCCCTCTTCGCTGGCTACCTTGACCACCAGGCGCCCGCCGGGCGCCGTCCACCCCGACCGACCGAGAGGCCGAGGAGCACACATGTCGATCGACGCGATCCGCGACGCGATCCTGACCGGCGACCGCAGCGAGGAGACCTACGCGGGTCTCGCGGTACCGACGACCTACCGGGGCGCGACCGTGCGCAAGTCCGAGGTCGAGATGTTCGCCGGGCTCGACAGCCGCGACAAGGACCCCCGCAAGTCGCTGCACATCGACGAGGTCGAGATCCCCGAGCTCGCCCCGGACGAGGCGCTCGTCGCCGTCATGGCGAGCGCGATCAACTACAACACCGTGTGGACCTCGATCTTCGAGCCGGTGTCGACCTTCGGCTTCCTCGAGCGCTACGGCCGGCTCAACGAGTGGTCGAAGCGGCACGACCGCGACCACCACGTCGTCGGCTCTGACCTCGCCGGCGTCGTCCTGCGCACCGGGAGCCACGTGAGCCGCTGGCGCACGGGTCAGGAGGTCGTCGCGCACTGCCTGTCCGTCGAGCTCGAGGACCCCGAGGGCCACGACGACACGATGATGGACCCGCAGCAGCGGATCTGGGGCTTCGAGACCAACTTCGGCGGGCTCGCCGAGCTGGCGATCGTCAAGGCCAACCAGCTCATGCCCAAGCCGGACCACCTCACGTGGGAGGAGGCGGCGGCCCCCGGCCTGGTGAACTCCACCGCCTACCGCCAGCTGATCTCCAAGAACGGCGCCGCCCTCAAGCTCGGCGACCGCGTGCTCATCTGGGGCGCCTCGGGCGGTCTGGGCTCCTACGCCACCCAGATGGCGCTGGCCGCCGGCGCCGAGCCGATCTGCGTCGTCTCCTCGCCCGACAAGGCCGAGATCTGCCGCCGCATGGGCGCCGAGCTCATCATCGACCGGCGGGCCGAGGGCTACCGCTTCTGGGACGAGGCCGGCACGACGCAGGACCCGAAGGAGTGGCAGCGCCTGGGCAAGAAGATCCGCGAGCTCACCGGCGGGCACGACGTCGACGTCGTCTTCGAGCACCCGGGCCGCGAGACCTTCGGCGCGAGCGTCTACGTCGCGCGCAAGGGCGGCAAGATCGTCACCTGCGCGTCGACGTCGGGCTACATGCACGAGTACGACAACCGCTACCTGTGGATGAACCTCAAGAGCATCATCTCCAGCCACTTCGCGAACTACCGCGAGTCGTGGGAGGCCAACGAGCTCATCAACCGCGGTCTCATCCACCCGACGCTGTCGAAGACCTACCCGCTCGAGCAGGTCGGCCAGGCCGCCCTCGACGTGCACCACAACCTCCACCAGGGCAAGGTCGGCGTCCTCACGCTCGCCCCGGAGGCCGGTCTCGGCGTGAGCAACCCGGAGAAGCGGGCTCGCTTCGAGAGCCAGATCAACGCCTTCCGGGACGTCTGAGCGGGGCGACCGGGTCTGACCGGACCGAGGGCGAAGGGGGGTGCACCCGGGCGGGTGCGCCCCCCTTCGCGTCGGCGTCCCGGCACGACCGCCGCGGCTAGCGTGACGCCATGACGCGCATCCGCAGCCCCTTCGACGACCGCTCCACCGCGCTCGAGGTCGTCGCCGACGTCGACCTCACCGGGCGGCGGGCGGTCGTCACCGGCGCCGCGTCCGGCATCGGTGTCGAGACCGCACGCGCTCTCGCCCATGCCGGGGCGCAGGTGACGCTCGCCGTGCGCGACGTGGAGGCCGGGGAGCGGGTCGCCGCCGACATCGCCGAGAGCAGCGGCCGCCCCGCGCCCTCGGTCGTACCGCTCGACCTTGCCGATATCGCGAGCGTCGACGCGCTCGTGGCCGCCTGGTCGGGGCCGCTGCACCTGCTCGTCGCCAACGCCGGGGTCATGGACACCCCGCAGGGCACGACGGCGCAGGGCTTCGAGCTCCAGCTCGGCACGAACCACCTCGGCCACCTCGCCCTCGCCACCGGTCTGCACGACGCGCTCGCGGCCGGGGCCGCCGAGGTCGGCCAGGCCCGGGTCGTCGTCGTCTCCTCCAGCGGCCACGCCGCCTCGCCCGTCGTGCTCGACGACCTCTTCTTCGAGCGGCGGCCGTACGACCCGGGGCTGGCCTACGGGCAGTCCAAGACCGCCAACGTCCTCTTCGCCGTCGAGGCCACGCGCCGGTGGGCGCACGAGGGCATCACCGCCAACGCGCTCATGCCCGGCGGGATCTGGACCCCGCTGCAGCGCCACTGGTCGCCCGAGCGGCTGGCCGCGGCGCGGGAGCAGGCGGCGCAGGCCGAGGCAGCCGGGGCCTTCCGGACGAAGACCACCGAGCAGGGCGCGGCCACCTCGGTCTTCGTCGCGACCTCCCCGCTGCTCGACGGCGTCGGGGGGCGCTACTTCGAGGACTGCCAGGAGGCCGAGGTCGTCGAGGAGCTCCAGGGGCTGAGCGGGGTGCTCCCCCACGCCCTCGACCCCGAGGTCGCCGCCCGGCTGTGGGAGGTCAGCGAAGAGCTCCTGCGCGCCGCCCGCGCCGCCTGAGGCCCCCTCCTCCCCCTTCGCCACGGTGGGGTACGAAACCCTGCCAGCAGCCCTTCGGCGTGCCAGCAGCGTCTCGACACCCTGCTGGCACGTCGAGAGGCAGCCAGCAGGGTTTTGCAGACCCGGGGGGCGAAGGGGTGGTCAGCCGCCGCGGCGGGCGCGCCAGCACACGGTGTGCCAGTGGCGGCGGTCGTCGACCGAGCCGAGGGCGTCATCGGGCCAGACGACGACGTGCGGGGTGCCCGGGGCGATCTCGTGGTGGCACTCCGGGCAGCGGTAGGCGCGGGTCGAGCTGTGGCCCGACAACGGGCGCACGAGCCATGCCCGCCCGAGCCAGGTGACCCGCTGCGGCCCGCCGCGGTGCACGGCGCCGGGCAGGGGCAAGGGCTCCTCACGGCGGCGACGGTTGGCTCTGGGCACCCGACCATCATGCGTCAGGACGCGGATGAGGCCCGCACCTGCGTCGCAGGTGCGGGCCTCGTGTCCTCCCCCCGGAGGTCCGCGTCGGCAGGCTCGTCCAGACGCTGACCTCGGGCCAGGGGTGGGGGCTCACCGCGGCCGAGAGCTCGCGCCCTCGGCCTCACACCTGACAGATTGGCACATCGTGTCGGGTAGCCGCAGAGATTCGAGCTACTTCACGTAGGTGAGGAATCCCGAGCCCGTCTTGCGGCCCAGCCGGCCCGCCTCGACGTGCTCGACGAGGCGTTGAGCAGGCACGAGACCCGGGTGGCCGAACTCCGCGAGCAGCTCGCGCTGGATCGCCAACGAGACGTCGAGACCCACGACGTCGAGCAGCGCGAAGGGGCCCATGGGGTACTCGTGCTCGGCCACGACGGCGGCGTCGATGTCCTCGGCGCTGCCGTGCCCCTCCTCGAGCGCCCGCACCGCGTCGTTGAGGTAGGGGAAGAGCAGCGCGTTGACGATGAAGCCCGAGCGGTCGGCGCACGAGACCGGCACCTTGCGCGTGCGGGCGCAGAGCGTGCGCACGGTGTCGAGGACGTCCTGCGCGGTCTGGTCGGTGCGCACGACCTCGACGAGTCGCATGACCGGGGCCGGGTTGAAGAAGTGCATCCCGACGACGTCCTGCGGGCGGCTCGTCACCGCGGCGAGGTCGGCCACCGGCAACGATGAGGTCGTCGTCGCGAGGATGGCCCCGTCCCGGCAGACCCGGTCGAGGTCGATGAAGAGCTCGGTCTTGACGTCGATGTCCTCGGCGATCGCCTCGACGACGAGGTCGGCGTCGGCGAGCGCGTCGCGGCTCGTCGCCCCCGTGAGGCGTCCGAGCACCGCGTCGGCCTCCTCGCGCGTCGTGCGCCCCTTCTCGACCGACCGGTCCAGCGCCCGCGAGATCGAGGAGCGCACCGCGTCGACCTTGTCCTGCGTCCGGGCGACGTAGGTCACCGGGTACCCGGCCTGGGCGAAGACCTGGACGATGCCGGTCGCCATCGTGCCGGAGCCGACGACGCCGACCGTCTCGACGGTGCGCACGTGCTCGTCGGACCCGGCGGGTGCCGGGGTGCTCTCGTCGGGCACGACCTCGTCGGAGCCGGGGGCGGCGTACGTGTAGAAGCCCGCGCCGGCCGCGCGACCGGTGCGGCCCTGCGCGACGAGCGCGTCGAGGACGGGGCGGGGCTGGTGACGCACGTCGCCGGTCTGCGCGTAGAGCTCGGCGAGCGCGTCGCGCACCCGGTCCAGCCCGAGCTCGTCGACGACGGCGAGCGGGCCGCGCGGCAGACCGCAGCCGAAGCGCATGCCGGCGTCGATGTCCTCGCGGGAGGCGTAGCCCTCCTCGTACATGGCCACGGCGTGGTTGAGGTAGGGGTAGACGAGGGTGTCCGCGATCGTGCGGCTGGCAGTTGCTGACATGACGGAAGTGTTGTGGACCCGGCGCTCCTGCCGACAGCCCTTGACCGCGTGACGGTCCCCACCTGAGGCCTTCGTCACGGCACGTAGGGTGGTCGGCCGTGAGACTCGTGATCGCGACCTGCAGCGTCGACTACGACGGGCGCCTGTCGGCGCACCTGCCCCTGGCCGACCGGCTGCTCCTCGTCAAGGCCGACGGATCCGTCCTCGTGCACAGCGACGGCGGCTCCTACAAGCCGCTCAACTGGATGTCGCCGCCGTGCGCGATGGCCGAGGTCGAGCCGGACGAGACCGAGGCGGCCGAAGGGGTGCGCCTCGTCTGGGTGGTCCAGCACGCGAAGTCGGAGGACCGGCTGCGGGTGAAGATCCACGAGGTCCACCACGACAGCTCGCACGCCCTCGGCGTCGACCCCGGGCTCGTCAAGGACGGCGTCGAGGCCCACCTGCAGAAGCTGCTCGCCGAGCACATCACCACTCTCGGCGAGGGCTGGACGCTCACCCGGCGCGAGCACATGACCGCCATCGGACCCGTCGACATCCTGTGCCGCGACGCCGCAGGCGGCCACGTGGCCGTGGAGATCAAGCGGCGCGGCGAGATCGACGGCGTCGAGCAGCTCACCCGCTACCTCGAGCTGATGAACCGCGACCCGGCCCTGCGCCCCGTCACCGGCATCTTCGCGGCCCAGTCGATCAAGCCCCAGGCGCGCACCCTCGCCGAGGACCGCGGGATCCGCTGCGTCGTCCTCGACTACGACGCGCTGCGCGGCATCGACTCCAGCGAGCACCGCCTCTTCTGACGGCCGCTCGCGCCGACCCCACCGACCGTCACGACGGGCGAGGCCACGGCACCCGGGTGATCCCGTCCTCGTCGACCTCGAGGCGGGCGACCACCCCTTCGCCCGCCGGCTCCTCACCGACGACCGAGGCGACCTCGCCCGGTCCGGCGAGCGCGAGGACGCACTCGCCGCGGTAGCGGTCGGCGACCTCGCCGAGGGCTCCCGGGTCGAGCGCAGGCAGGCGCTCGACCCCCACGTCGAGGGCCTCGGCGAGCCGGGCCGCCCCCGCGCCGTCGGCCGCCGGGCCGTGGAGGACCACCGCGACGCGCTCGCCGCTGACCTGGGCGGACACCGTCGCGACGTCGCCGGCGACCCACGTCGCGAGGAGCACCGTCGCCGGGCAGAAGAGCGCCATCTCCGCACCCTACGAGGCGCTCTCGTCTGCCTACAGTGGCTGCACCCCCTGATCGTCCAGCGAAGAAGGAGCCGACATGGCTGACCAGAAGAAGGTGGCCTTCGCGGTCGCCGCCGAGGGCATCGAGCAGGTCGAGCTCACCGAGCCGTGGCAGGCCGTCAAGGACGCCGGCGCGCAGCCGGTGCTCGTCTCCGTCGAGTCCGGTGAGGTCCAGGGCTTCAACCACCTCACGGCGGCCGACACCTTCCCCGTCGACCAGACCTTCGACGCGGTCTCGGTCGACGACTTCGACGCGCTCGTCCTGCCCGGCGGCGTCGCCAACCCCGACGCCCTGCGCACCGAGGAGGCGGCCGTGGGCTTCATCCGCGACTTCGTCACCTCGGGCAAGCCCGTCGCCGTCATCTGCCACGGCCCGTGGACCCTCGTCGAGGCCGGTGTGCTCGACGGGCGCCGCATCACGTCCTGGCCGAGCCTGCGCACCGACATCACCAACGCCGGTGGCCAGTGGGTCGACGAGGAGGTCGTCGTCGACGGCAACCTCATCTCCAGCCGCAACCCCGACGACCTGCCGGCCTTCAACCGGGAGATCACCAAGGCCCTCGGCGCCTGAGCCCGTCCGCCGCGCCCCGTCGTCCCCGCCCGGGACGGCGGGGCGCGGCGCTGCCCGGGTGCCGTCGCGTCGAGACCGCGGAGCCGCCCAGCCCACCCCGCCCCACCCTCGCCCCACCTTCGACGCACCCTTGACGCCGCCCGGGTGGACGGGAGCACCGTAGGGGGATGACCACAGAGCACACCCCCACCGCTCCCCTGGCCCGCCGCACCCTCGGCTCGGCCGCCCACGGCACCGACCTCGAGGTCTCCGCCCTCGGTCTCGGGTGCATGGGCATGAGCGAGTTCTACGGCACCCCCGACGAGCAGGGCGGCATCGAGACGATCCACCGCGCGCTCGACCTCGGCGTCACCTTCTTCGACACCGCCGACATGTACGGGCCCTTCACCAACGAGCGTCTCGTCGGGCGCGCCCTCGCCGGGCGCCGCGACGAGGTCGTCCTCGCGACGAAGTTCGGCAATAAGCGCGGCGAGGACGGCGCGCGCCTGGGCATCGACGGCTCCCCCGACTACGTGCGCCAGGCGTGCGACGCCAGCCTCGAGCGGCTCGGTGTCGACCACATCGACCTCTACTACCAGCACCGGGTCGACCCCACCGTGCCGATCGAGGAGACCGTCGGCGCCATGGCCGAGCTCGTCGCGGCCGGCAAGGTGCGCCGCATCGGCCTGTCCGAGGCCTCGCCCGAGACCATCCGCCGGGCGCACGCGACCCACCCCGTGACCGCCCTGCAGACCGAGTACTCGCTCTTCACCCGCGACCTCGAGGACGAGATCCTGCCGACCCTGCGCGAGCTCGGCATCGGCCTCGTGCCGTACTCGCCGCTCGGCCGCGGGATGCTCACCGGCGCCCTGCCCGAGCCCGGCCAGGGCGACAGCCGCACGAGCGCGTACTTCCCGCGATTCCAGGGCGAGGCGCGCGAGACCAACCTCGCCCTCGTCGAGCGGGTCCGCGAGATCGCGCAGGCGAAGGGGTGCACCCCCGGCCAGCTCGCCCTCGCCTGGGTCCTCGCGCAGGGCGACGACGTCGCCCCCATCCCCGGCACGAAGCGGGTGCGCTACCTCGAGGAGAATCTCGCGGCCACCGCCGTCGAGCTCACCGACGACGACCTGCAGGCGCTCGAGCGCGCCGTGCCGCGCGACGCCGTCGCCGGCGACCGCTACGGCGACATGTCGACGATCGACGGCTGAGCCGGTCCGCAGACGCACGAAGGGGGAGGCGCCCGCCTCCCCCTTCGCTCGCCTGACCTCAGACCGGCTGGGCCTGCCCCGCCGGCAGCTCGCGCGAGGTGCGGATCACCTCGACGAAGCGGGCCATGATCTCGTTGAGCCCGAAGTCCTTGGGGGTGAAGACCTCGGCGACGCCGAGGGCCTTGAGCGCGGCGGCGTCGGACTCGGGGATGATGCCGCCGACGATGACGGGGATGTCGCCCGCGCCGGCGTCCCGCAGGCCGTCGAGGACGTCGGGGACGAGCTCCATGTGCGAGCCCGAGAGGATCGAGATGCCGACGAGGTGGACGTCCTCGGCGACCGCCGCCGAGACGATCTGCTCGGGCGTGAGCCGGATGCCCTGGTAGATGACCTCGAAGCCGGCGTCCCGGGCGCGCACCGCGATCTGCTCGGCGCCGTTGGAGTGGCCGTCGAGCCCGGGCTTGCCGACGAGGATGCGCAGCCGCTCGCCGAGCTCGGCCTCGGTGCCCCGCACCGCCTCGCGCACCGCGACGAGCTCGGCGCTGCCGCCGTCGGCCGCGCCGACGGACCCAGAGACACCGGTCGGCGCGCGGAACTCGCCGAAGACGTCGCGCAGGGCCTGGGCCCACTCGCCGACGGTGATGCCGGCGCGGGCGCACTCGAGCGAGGCCTCCATGAGGTTCTCCTCCGTGCCCGCCGCCGCCCGCAGGCGCTCCAGGGCGGCCGCGGCACGCGGGCCGCGCTCGGCGTCGGCGTCACGCTCCTCGCGCCAGCTGCGCACGGCCTGCGCGGCCGCGGCCTCGACCCCGGCGTCGACGGTCTGGATCGCGCTGTCGAGGTCGGCGGTCAGGGGGTTCGGCTCGGTGCTCTCGAAGCGGTTGACCCCGACGACGACCTCCTGCCCGTCCTCGATGCGCTGGCGACGCAGCGCGTGGCTGGCCACGAGGGCCGACTTCATGTAGCCCGACTCGACGGCCGCGACGGCCCCGCCCAGCTCGGCGACCCGGGCCATCTCGGCGCGCGCCCCCTCGACGAGCTCGGCGACCTTGCCCTCGACGACGCGCGAGCCGGTGAAGAGGTCCTCGTGCTCGAGCAGGTCGGTCTCGTAGGCGAGCACCTGCTGCATGCGCAGCGACCACTGCTGGTCCCACGGGCGCGGCAGACCGAGCGCCTCGTTCCACGCGGGCAGCTGCACCGCCCGCGCACGGGCGTCCTTGCTCAGGGTGACGGCGAGCATCTCGAGCAGGATGCGCTGGACGTTGTTCTCGGGCTGGGCCTCGGTCAGGCCCAGGCTGTTGACCTGGACCCCGTAGCGGAAGCGGCGCTGCCGGGCGTCCTCGACGCCGTAGCGCTCGCGCGTCAGCTCGTCCCACAGCTGGACGAAGGCGCGCATCTTGCACATCTCCTCGACGAAGCGCACCCCGGCGTTGACGAAGAAGGAGATCCGGGCGACGACCGTGCCGAAGTCCTCGGGGGCGACGACGCCGGAGTCCCTCACGGCGTCGAGCACGGCGATCGCCGTGCTCATCGCGTAGGCGATCTCCTGCACCGGGGTGGCCCCCGCCTCCTGCAGGTGGTAGCTGCAGATGTTGATCGGGTTCCACTTCGGGATCGTCGTGACCGTGTAGTTGACCATGTCGGTGATGAGCCGCATCGAGGGCCCGGGCGGGAAGACGTAGGTCCCCCGGCTCAGGTACTCCTTGATGATGTCGTTCTGCGTCGTGCCGGCGAGCCGGGCGACGACGTCGGCCGGGTCCTCCCCGCTCGCCTCGGCCTGCTCCTCGGCGGCGACCTGGTACATCGCGAGGAGGTACATCGCGACGGCGTTGATCGTCATCGAGGTGTTCATCTCCCCCAGGGGGATCTCCTCGAAGAGCTGACGCATGTCGCCGATGTGCGAGATCGGCACCCCGACCTTGCCCACCTCGCCGCGGGCGAGGACGTGGTCGGGGTCGTAGCCGGTCTGCGTCGGGAGGTCGAAGGCGACGGAGAGCCCGGTCTGCCCCTTCGCGAGGTTGCGCCGGTACAGGGCGTTGGAGGCGGCGGCCGAGGAGTGACCGGCGTAGGTGCGCATCACCCACGGCCGGTCCCGCTCGGGTCGCGCGGGGGCGGCCGCGGGGGTGGGCACGTCGGTGGCGTCAGGCATGTCGCGAAACTACCGGCGCGGCTTGCGCGTGGGCAGACCTCCCGACGGTGAAAGGCACCACACCGAAGGGGGCGAGCCCGGCTTCATCAGACCGCGGCGGCCCGACGTCGGGCCGGCACGACAGGCCGCTCGGCGGCCGTCTGCTCGAGGATGATCCGGCGTCGGCCGGCCCGCAGCAGGAGGCGGCGGGTGCGCTCGTCGGCGCCGACGACGCGCAGCCGGCGACCGTGCTCGGCCGCGCGGACGTGGGCGGCGACGAGGGTGGCCATCCCGGCGGGGTCGAGGACCCCGGAGGCACTCATGTCGAGCAGGATCGGGCCCTCTCCGCTGCGGATGAGGCTGGCGAGCTCGTCGCGCACGTCGGGTGCCGTCGCGCGCGAGAGCGGGACCTGCACCCGGACACGGCTGCTGCCGCCCCCGACCGGGACGAGGCTGGCGATGCTGCTCATCATGCTCCCTGCCGGCGCCGCCCCCGCGGCGCCTGTCACGAACTATGACGCGTGAGCAGCCCGATCGGTTGGCACCTCGCCGTCACGATCGGGTCACGACCCATGGGTCACATCGCCGCCGTCGACCGTCGCGCGCTCTGCGACGATGGCGACATGGTCCACCTGACGAAGATCTACACGCGCACCGGCGACGACGGCACGACGGCGCTCGGCGACTTCGGTCGCACGCGCAAGACCGACCCGCGCCTGGCCGCGTACGCCGACACCAACGAGGCGAACGCCGCGATCGGCGTCGCGCTGGCGTCGGGCGAGCTGCCGCAGGACGTGCACGCGACCCTCCTGCGCGTGCAGAACGACCTCTTCGACTGCGGCGCCGACCTCTCGACCCCGCTCGCCACCGACCCGGAGCACCCGCCCCTGCGGGTCCTGCAGCAGTGGGTCGACGAGCTCGAGGCGGACTGCGACACCTATCTCGAACGGCTCGAGCCGCTGCGCTCATTCATCCTGCCCGGCGGCAGCGTCGCCTCGGCCCACCTCCACGTCGCGACGACGGTCGTGCGGCGCGCCGAGCGCTCGGCCTGGGCCGCGGTCGAGGAGCACGGCACCGAGCCGGGCGAGGGTCGGGGCAGCGGCGGGATCAACCTCGTCGCGGTGACCTACCTCAACCGCCTGTCGGACCTGCTCTTCGTGCTCGCCCGGGTGGCCAACCTCGACGCCGGCGGCGACGTGCTGTGGCAACCCGGCGGCGGCCGGTCGCAGGAGCCCGAGCGGGTCAGGCGACGTTGACGTCGCGCCCGGGGGGCGAGGACTCCAGCCACGAGCGCATGGCCATGTAGATGCCGCGCTCGACGGCGAGGGGCGTGGGCTCGCTCGTCGTGTGGTCGCCGACGTCGACGCGCAGCGCACCGACGAGACCCGGGATGGTGACGCGCTCCTCGGCGGGGGTCGACAGCTCGAGGTGGGCGCGGTCCCACTCGAGCCCGGGCCGGCGCCGGGTCGAGACGACGGGGTACCACGAGAGGGTCTGGGGCCCCAGACGCAGCAGGCCCAGACGCCACCGGCGCCCGTCGCGGCTGACCGCGGCGAGCGCCAGGGGGTAGCCGCCGGAGATGGCCCGGCGGCGCAGGACGAGTCCTGCGAAGAGGAGGACGACGAGGAGCAGCGCGAGGCCCAGGACCAGCTCGGCGACCTGGAGCGCGCTCACGACGTCGTCAGATCAACGAGTCGTCGTGGAGACGGTCTCGGCGACGATCGTCACCGTGTCGTGGTCGACCGAGAGGAAGCCGCCGTCGACGCTCGCGGTGCGCTCACCGCCCTCGGTCGTGATGACGACGTCACCCTCGACGAGGACGCCGAGGAGGGGCGTGTGACCCGGCATGATGCCGATCTCGCCGTCGATGCTGCGGGCTCGGACCATGCGGGCCTCGCCGGACCAGACCTTGCGGTCGGCGGCGACGAGCTCAACGTTCAGGGCGCTCACGTGGGAGTCCTTCGGGGTCGGGAGGGTTGTCCAGGGTCTATCGTACCGGCGCCCCGTGGGTGCGCCCGACCGGTCTCAGGCGACGACGACGGACCAGGTGTCGTGGCCCTGCGAGATGCTCCACACGCGGAAGACCGACCAGCCGATCCACAGCCCGAAGAGCACGACCGCGGGCTTGGCCGAGATCCAGCCGAGCATCCGCTCGGGCGGTCGGCGACGCACGAGCGCGTACGCGACGTAGAGCGCGGCGAAGGCCGCCATCGCCATGAGCAGCAGGCCGAAGGGGTTGTACCAGAAGGCCCCCGCCACGTCGCCGTGGGCGACGTGGACCCACGCACGGGTCATGCCGCACCCGGGGCACGGCATGCCGAAGAGGAGGCGGAAGACGCACGAGGGCCGGCCCGAGTCGACGTCGCCGACCGGCCACAGGGCGGCGATGCCGATGCCGACCGCGCCGACGGCGCCGAGCGCGATCGCGGTGGCGCGCGCGCTCAGGCTGTACCCGCGGGCGAGATGGACCGGCCCCTGCGGGGCGGGAGGCCCCGGGGGGTTCTGGGGCGGTCCGCCCACGGGTGCGTGGGTCACGGCAGCGGGCGTCCGTCGGCGTCGACCATCTTGCGGGTGGCGACGAGGATGACGTCGACGAGAGACCAGATGCCCAGCCCGCCGCACGTGAGGAGCTTGAGGACGCCGAGACCGGTCTGCCCGAGGTAGAAGCGGTCGACCCCGAAGCCACCGACGAAGATCGACAGGAGCAGCGTCGTCATCCACTCGCGGCTGCTGAAGAGCCCGGGCACCTGCTTGGCCTGGAACCACTGGCCCTGCGGCGAGGTGCGCACCGGGGCGTCGCCCTTGAGCTGGCCCGACATCGCCATGCCGGCGAGGTCCTGGTAGCCCATCGGGCCGTACTCCTGGCCCATGGCCGAGACGTAGTACTGGCTGCGCGAGGCGTCGCCACCGGGACCGCCGGGAGCCTGGTAGGACGGCGCGGAGCCGTAGCCCTGGCCGGGCGTCTGGCCCTGGCCCTGGCCGGGACCCTGTCCCTGCGGGTATCCGTGCGGCTGACCGGAAGGCGGCGGAGGCATGCTCATGCGCGTGATCCTATCTGGCGCCGGGCACGGCGAGAGCCCGCCCTCGACGAGGTCGGGGACGGGCTCTGGCTGACCGGTGCTGCGAGGTCAGAGGTTCTTCTGGATCTCCGCCCACTGGCGCTCGACGTCGTCGAGGCCACCGCACATGAAGAAGGCCTGCTCGCCGACGTGGTCGTACTCGCCGTCGCAGATCTTCGTGAAGGCCTCGATGGTGTCCGCCAGGGAGACCGTCGAGCCCTCGATGCCGGTGAACTGCTTCGCGACGTAGGTGTTCTGCGACAGGAAGCGCTGGATCCGGCGAGCCCGGTTGACGAGGATCTTGTCCTCCTCGGAGAGCTCGTCGATGCCGAGGATCGCGATGATGTCCTGCAGCTCCTTGTTGCGCTGGAGGATCGACTTCACGCGCACCGCGGTGTCGTAGTGCTCGGCGGTGATGTAGCGGCGGTCGAGGATCCGGCTCGTCGAGGTGAGCGGGTCCACGGCCGGGTAGATGCCGAGCGAGGCGATCTCACGGGAGAGCTCGGTCGTCGCGTCGAGGTGCGCGAAGGTCGTCGCCGGGGCCGGGTCGGTGTAGTCGTCCGCGGGCACGTAGATGGCCTGCATCGAGGTGATCGAGTGACCACGCGTCGAGGTGATGCGCTCCTGGAGCACACCCATCTCGTCGGCGAGGGTGGGCTGGTAGCCCACGGCCGAGGGCATGCGACCCAGGAGGGTCGAGACCTCGGAGCCGGCCTGCGTGAAGCGGAAGATGTTGTCGATGAAGAGGAGCACGTCCTGCTTCTGGACGTCGCGGAAGTACTCCGCCATCGTCAGCGCCGACAGGGCGACGCGCAGACGCGTGCCCGGCGGCTCGTCCATCTGGCCGAAGACCAGCGCGGTCTGGCCGAGGACGCCGGCCTCCTCCATCTCGACCATGAGGTCGTTGCCCTCACGGGTGCGCTCGCCGACACCGGCGAAGACGGAGACACCACCGTGGTCGCGGGCGACACGGGCGATCATCTCCTGGATGAGGACGGTCTTGCCGACGCCCGCACCACCGAAGAGGCCGATCTTGCCACCCTGGACGTACGGGGTGAGCAGGTCGATGACCTTGATGCCCGTCTCGAACATCGTCGTCTTGGACTCGAGCTGGTCGAAGGCCGGGGCGTTGCGGTGGATGCCCCAGCGCTCCTGCACGTCGAGGGTCTCGCCCTCGGCGAGGTTCATCACCGCGCCGGTGGTGTTGAAGACCCTGCCGAGCGTGACGTCGCCGACGGGCACCGTGATGGGGCCGCCGGTGTCCTGGACCTGGGTGCCGCGGACGAGGCCGTCGGTGGGCTGCAGGGAGATCGCGCGGACCATGTTGTCGCCGATGTGCTGGGCGACCTCGAGGTTGATCGTGCGGCTCTCGCTGCCCTGTCCGGTGCTCGCGATCTCGCTGGTGAGCAGGTTGTACTGCTCGGGCATCGCGTCAGCCGGGAACTCGACGTCGACGACGGGGCCGATGATGCGGGAGATCCGGCCGACGCCGCCGGCCTGGGGGGTGTCCTGGGTGGACTCGATGGTGGCAGTCATTACCTGTCCTTCTTACTTGGACTCGGCGAGGGCGCTCGCGCCGCCGACGATCTCGGAAATCTCTTGCGTGATCTCAGCCTGGCGGGCCTGGTTCGCCAGACGGGTGTACATCTTGATGAGCTCCTCGGCGTTGTCGGTCGCCGACTTCATCGCGCGCTGACGCGCCGCGAGCTCGGAGGCGGCCGCCTGGAGGAGGCAGTTGAAGATCCGCGCGTTGACGTACTTCGGCAGCAGCGCGTCGAGCAGCTCGTCCACGCTCGGCTCGAACTCGTAGAGCGGGAAGATCTCCGACTCCTCGGGCTCCTCGACGCCGTCGACGACCTCGAGGGGCAGCAGCCGGATGACCTCGGGCTCCTGCGCGACCATCGAGACGAAGCGGGTGAAGACGACGTGGACCTCGTCCACTCCCCCTTCGCCCTCGGTGTCCTTGACGAAGTCCTCGACGAGGCGGCTGCCGATCTCGCGGGCGTCCTCGAAGGTCGGCTTCTCGGAGAAGCCGGTCCACTGCGCCGCGAACTCGCGCTTGCGGAAGCTGTAGAAGTTCACCGAGCGACGGCCCACGAGGTAGGGGACGACCTCCTTGCCCTCGTCCTGGAGACGGGCGACGAGGCGCTCGCTCTCCTTGAGCACATTGGCGTTGTAGCCACCGGCGAGGCCACGGTCCGCGGAGATGATGAGCACGGCGGCCCGACGGACCTGCTCGGCCTCGCTGGTGAGCGCGTGCTCCTCGTCGGAGAAGGTCGCCACGGCCGAGGCCGCGCGGGTCAGCGCGCGGGCGTACGGCGTGGATGCACGCACGGCCTGCTGCGCCTTGACGACGCGGGAGGCCGCCATGAGCTCCATGGCCCGCGTGATCTTCTTGGTCGCGCTGACGGACCGGATGCGCTGCCGGTACTCCCGGATCTGCGCTCCCATACGTTGCCGCCTCTCTGGGTCTTGTCGCGAAGGGGATGTCTGTGGGGGTGGCCGCGGGTGCGGCCGGCTGACCGGTCCGGGCGAGCGGTGCTCGCCCGGACCTCGTGGTCAGCGCTTCTGGCGGACGATCTGCTCCTGGTCGGAGTCGAGGGCGTCGTCGCCGTCCTCGGAGCTCTCGACCGTGGTGCCCGCGTCGCCCCGGGGCTGGAAGCCAGCCTTGAAGGAGTCGATCTCGGACTGGAGCGCGGACTCGGTCGAGTCCTCGAACTTGCCGGTCTCGCGGATCGCGTCGAGCAGCTCCTGCTTCGTGCGACGCAGGTGGTCGAGGAAGTCGGCCTCGAAGCGCTGGACGTCCTCGACCGGGATGCTGTCGAGCTGACCGGTGGTGCCGGCCCAGATCGAGACGACCTGCTGCTCGACGGGCAGCGGGTCGGCCTGCTTCTGCTTGAGCAGCTCGACGAGACGCGCGCCGCGGGCGAGCTGCTGCTTGCTCGCGGGGTCGAGGTCGGAGGCGAACATCGCGAAGGCCTCGAGAGCGCGGTACTGGGCGAGGTCGAGCTTGAGACGACCCGAGACCGACTTCATCGCCTTGATCTGCGCGGCACCGCCGACGCGGGAGACGGAGACGCCCACGTCGATGGCCGGGCGGACGTTGGAGTTGAAGAGGTCGGCCTGGAGGTAGATCTGGCCGTCGGTGATCGAGATGACGTTGGTCGGGATGTACGCCGAGACGTCGCCCGCCTTCGTCTCGATGATCGGCAGACCAGTCATCGAGCCCGCACCGAGCTCGTCGGAGAGCTTCGCGCACCGCTCGAGCAGACGCGAGTGCAGGTAGAAGACGTCGCCCGGGTAGGCCTCGCGGCCCGGCGGGCGGCGCAGCAGCAGCGACATGGAGCGGTAGGCCTCGGCCTGCTTGGACAGGTCGTCGAAGACGATGAGGACGTGCTTGCCCTGGTACATCCAGTGCTGGCCGATGGCCGAGCCGGTGAAGGGGGCGAGGTACTTGAAGCCGGCGGCGTCGGACGCGGGGGCCGCGACGATGGTCGTGTACTCCATCGCACCGGCCTCCTCGAGGGTGCCCTTGACCGCGGCGATCGTCGAGCCCTTCTGGCCGATGGCGACGTAGATGCAGCGGACCTGCTTCTCCGGGTCGCCGGTCTCCCAGAACTGCTTCTGGTTGATGATCGTGTCGACCGCGACCGTGGTCTTGCCGGTCTGGCGGTCACCGATGATCAGCTGACGCTGGCCACGGCCGATCGGGGTCATCGCGTCGACGGCCTTCAGGCCGGTCTGCAGCGGCTGGTGCACCGACTTGCGCTGGACGACGGTCGGCGCCTGCAGCTCGAGCGCGCGGCGCTCCTCGCTGGTGATCTCGCCGAGACCGTCGATGGGCTGACCGAGGGGATTGACGACGCGGCCGAGGAAGGAGTCGCCGACGGGGACCGAGAGGACCTCGCCGGTCCGCTTGACCTCCTGGCCCTCCTCGATCTTCGCGAAGTCACCGAGGACGACGACACCGATCTCGTGCACGTCGAGGTTGAGCGCGATGCCGAGGGTGCCGTCCTCGAACTCGAGCAGCTCGTTGGTCATCGCCGAGGGCAGGCCCTCGACGTGGGCGATGCCGTCACCGGCGTCGGTGACGCGGCCGACCTCTTCACGGGAGGCCGCGCCCGGGTTGTAGGACTGGACGTAGCCGTCCAGGGCGTCCCGGATCTCCTCCGGACGGATCGAGAGCTCCGTCATCTGTCTCTTCTCCTCGGGTGCCGGCTGTGGTGGGCCGGCGGTCGGTGTGTGGTGCGTGGGGTGGTGGGTGCGTCGGTCGAGCCCGAAGGGGGCTCAGCCGCCGGCCAGGTGGCGGCGGGCCTCGTCGAGACGCCGCAGGACGGTCCCGTCGACGACCTCGTCGCCGACCTGGACCCGGATGCCGCCGATGACGTCCGGCTCGATGAGCTGCTGGACGAGGATCGGCTTGCTGTAGATGCGCTGCAGCGCGGACGCGAGGCGACCGGTCTGCTCCGTCGTGAGCGGCGCCGCGGTCGTGACGACCGCGGTGAGCTGCTCGCGACGGGCTGCCGCGTACCGCAGGTAGGTGTCGAGCACGGTGTCGAAGCGACGCCCGCGCGGGGCGAGCACCGCCTGACGCGCGAGCCGCACGCTCTCCGGCGCAGCCTTGTCGCGCAGCAGGGTCGAGACGACCTCTGCCTTGCCGGCGGCGTCGCCCTGCCGGTTGGTCAGGGTGTCGCGCAGCTCGGGGCTGGCGGCGACGACCCGCTCGAAGCGGAAGAGCTCGTCCTCCACCGTGTCGATCCGGCCCTCCTGCTCGGCACCGACGAGCGAGGCCTCGACGGCCAGCCGCTCGGTGGTGTCGGACAGGTCGCGCTCCTCAGACCAGCGCCCTGCGACGAGCGCCGAGACGATGCTCGACGCGGCCTCGGACACCTTGCCCGCGAGGAGGCGCTGCGCCAGCGCGGCCTTGTCCGAGCCCTCGCGAGAGGGATCGGCCAGGGCACGGCGCAGGGTGGCGTTCTCGTCGAGCAGCGCGGTGACCGCGAAGAGCTCGTCGGCGAGGACGGCCTTGTCGGCCACCGTGGGCAGGGCGGCGTCGAAGGCCGCCCGTCCCTGCCGGACGGCTCCGCGCGAGCTGCCGCGCATCAGGAACCCTGACCGTCGACGTCGAGCGTGCCCTGCGTCGGCGTCGAGGAGGCGCCGACCTTCTCCGGCTGGACCTGACCCGACTCGAGCTCGGCGAGGAAGCGGTCGATGATCGACTGGCGCGACGCGGAGTCGCTCAGCTCGTGACCGACGATGCGACCCGCGAGGTCGGTGGACATCCGGCCGACCTCGCCACGCAGCGACACCGACGCCTGCTGGCGCTCCGCGTCGATCTGCTTGTGAGCGGACTCGGTGATGCGGGCAGCCTCGTCCTGAGCCTGCTGACGCATCTCGGCGACGATGCTCGCACCCTCGGCACGCGCGTCCTCGCGGATCTTCGCGGCCTCGGCACGGGCGTCGGCGAGCTGGGCCTCGTACTGGGCCTTGGCCGCCTCGGCCTCGGCCTGGGCGTTCTCGGCCTGGGCGATGCCACCCTCGATGGCAGCGTGGCGCTCTTCGTAGGCCTTCTCGAGGTTCGGGGCGACCTTCTTCGCGACGACCCAGTACAGGATCGCGAACATGATCAGCCCGAAGATGAGCTCCTCGAGGTGCGGGATGAGAGGCATGGTCTCGCCTTCTCCACCCGCCGTCGCGAGGCTCACGACCGACGTTGCGGTTGCCGTGATGTGCACGGAGTACTCCTAGGGGACGTCGAGCTGGTTCTGACGAGGTGTCTGACCGAGGTCAGAGGACGAACGCGAGAACCAGACCGAAGATCGCGAGGGCCTCGGCGAGCGCGAAGCCGAGGATGGCGATCGGCTGGAGGAGGTTGCGGGCCTCGGGCTGGCGGGCGACACCGTTGATGTACGCGGCGAAGATCAGGCCGACGGCGATGGCCGGGCCGATCGCGGACAGGCCGTAACCGATGAGCGAGAGGGAGCCGGTGATTTCCATGAGTCTTTTTCCTCTTCCGTTTCTGTGGTTCCCCCGGCGACGCGGCGCCGGGAAGTTGTGGGGTGCTATTCGGTTGTGCGGTGGTGCAGCTTCGTAGCGCCGTCGATCAGTGGTCGTCGGCGAGGGCGCCGGCGATGTAGCTCGCGGCGAGCAGGGTGAAGACGAACGCCTGGAGGAACTGCACCAGGGCCTCGAAGAGCATCATCACGCCGGCCATGAGGAAGGTCGGCAGGGACAGCGCCTTCATGAGCGCACCGTCGGACTCGAGCAGGAAGTACGCGCCCGCGGTGACGAAGAGGTAGATGAGCATGTGCCCGGCGAACATGTTGCCGAAGAGTCGCAGCGCGAGCGTGAGCGGCCGGGTGATGAAGTAGGTGACGAGCTCGAGGACGAGGATCACCGGGGCGATCCAGCCCGGCAGGCCCGGGGGCACCATGTGCTTGAAGTAGCCGACGAAGCCCATCCGCTGGAAGCCGATCCAGTGGTAGACGACGTAGACGACGAGCGTCAGGGCGATCGGGAAGCCGATCTTGCCCGTGACGGGGTTCATCGCGAGCGGGAAGATCCCCATGAGGTTGTAGAAGAGGATCATCGTGAAGAGCGTCGCGAGGAGCGGCACGAAGCGGCGGAACTCCTTGGTGCCGATCATGTCGCGGGCGACCGAGTTGCGCGGGAGGTTGTAGAAGCCCTCGAGCATCCACTGGCCCTTGGAGGGCACGACAGCCGCGCGGCGGCTCAGCGCGATCATCACGAAGGACAGCACGCCGGTGACGATCGCGGCCCAGGCCATCTGGTTGGTGACGGTCAGACCGCCGACCTCGAAGAGGGGCTGCCAGAAGATCTCCGGCGTGGGGGCCGTGTAGCCCTCGCCCTCGCCGGCGGCCATGGGCGCGAGCGCGGCGATGTGCGCGGGCGCAGTCAGGATCACGGGTTCTCCTCGTTGTGTGGCTTGGCTCCGGGCAGCGCGGTATCGCCGCCGCTCGTGGGTGCCTGAGACGTACCGTACCGGAGCCAGATGACGTAGAGCGACAGCCCCATCCCGACCACGACGCCCACCGCGACGATCAGCGACGTGCCGAGCCATCGGTCGAGCAGCCACCCGGCGCCGCCGAAGAGCACGGGTCCGGTGACCAGGTAGGCGAGGACGGTCGCGCCGAGCGCGTCCGCCTGGGCGGTGGGGCTCGGCCCCTCGGTCTCGGTGGACCAGCGGTGTGCGTCCGGGGCCACCCCTTCGCGCCGGGTGACGAGGCGCGGTGCAGGGGTGTCGGTCTTGTGGCGGCGGGGGCTCATCGCGCCCCTCCGGGGTAGATCTCGTGGCGAGCACGGGCGTACCCGGCGATCTGGCCGGCCTGCAGCACGACGGTCTGGGCGACCGTGGCGGCGGCGAAACCCGCGCTGTGGAGCCATTCCTGGTCCCTCACGGCGAGCAGGACGGCGACGAGGATGATGAGCTGACCGATGTACACGACGAGGGCTCCGGCCATCGTCGCGCCCGGGTCTCCCGACATGATGAGGCGCATCGCGACGAGGCCGACGAGCATGATGACGGAGGCGGTCGCGGCTCCGGCGACGGCGGACCAGCCGGCCCTCTCCCCCGCGGCGAGCCACCCGATGACCGGCGCGGCGACGCACCCGGCGACGCCTGCGATCACGACACCGCGAAGCATGCCCGTGATGGGCTCGCGGGTGGTGCGCGTGGCGGTCATGGCGTCCTTCGGCACGGGATCTGGTCGAGGCTCGAGCGGGCCCTCACGGCCCGTCGTCGGCGCTTGTGAAAGTTATCACAAGCGCCTCCGACCCCGCGACTCGAGCGCGACGAGCGGCCGCCGTCCCACCCCTTCGGGCGGTCGAGGCACGAAGCCCCCCACCCCCCAAGCCTCGGCACCACGCATCCCCCGAGAAGTTGGCACCAGCACCGGTTGCAGCACGAGCATCTGCCAACTTTCCGAGCACACGGGTCGTCTCAGGGCTCGCTGACGCTCGCACCTCGACCACCAACGCCCTTGCGCTGGTCGAGGTGCGAAGGCCCCCCGGGCCTGAGCCTCGAGACCACCCGCCCCCGAGAAATTGGCACCAGCACCGGTTGCAGCACGAGCATCTGCCAACTTCCCGAGCAGCGACGTGGTCTCGAGGCTCCTTCGTCGCACCTCGACCACCAACGAGGGGTTTGTGGTCTCGAGGCTCCTTCGTCGCACCTCGACCAGCGACGAGGGTCTCGGGGCTCGCTGACGCTCGCACCTCGACCAGCCAGGGGCGGTCAGGCGTCGAGGCGGCGGCCGTGGCGGTCGAAGGTCTTCGGGCGGTGGCCGGGGCGGGAGAAGCGCGGGAGCCACGCGGTGAGGACGACGGCGACGGCGAGCAGGGCGAGGACCCCGGCCGCCGCGAGCTCAGCGGGCTGGACGACGACGAAGCTCACCGAGCCGGCGGCGACGACGAAGGCCCACCACCACAGCAGGAGCACCGCGCGGCGGTGGCCGTGGCCGATCCGCAGCATGCGGTGGTGCAGGTGCTGGGCGTCGGGGTGGAAGGGGCTCTGGCCCCGAGCGGTGCGGCGCACGACGGCGAAGAGCACGTCGAGCAGCGGCAGCAGCATGATCGCGATCGGCACGAGCAGCGGCAGGATCGTCGCCGCGACCGGGTTGTCGCTCACCTGGTTCGGGTTGACCGCACCGGTCGTGCTGATCGTCGCCGCAGCGAGGAGCAGCCCCAGCAGGAGCGCCCCGCTGTCGCCCATGAAGAGCCGGGCAGGGAAGAAGTTGTGCGGCAGGAAGCCCAGGCAGCACCCGAGCATCGCGGCGGAGATGAAGGTCGCCGAGCTGAAGACGTTCGGCGGGTTGTACGACGCCGAGATGATGTAGCTGTAGACGAAGAACGACCCCGCCGCGATCGCGACCGTCCCCGCGGCGAGCCCGTCGAGCCCGTCGATGAAGTTCACCGCGTTCGTCGCGAGGACGACGACGAAGATCGTCAGGATGACGAGGATCGGCGCCGGCAGGACCGTGACGACCCCGAGCGGCAACGAGAAGAACTGCACCCCCGAGAAGGCCATGATCCCGGCGGCGAGGAGCTGACCGCCCAGCTTCGTCGCCGGGTCGAGGTCGCGGACGTCGTCGATCGCGCCGACGAGGCAGACGACCGCCCCGGCGGCGAGCACCCCGACGAGCTCTCGCGTCTCGAAGACCTGTGAGAGGAAGGGCAGGCGCCACGCGAGCAACGTCGCGGCGGCGTACCCCATGAGGATCGCCACTCCCCCGAGGCGAGGGATCGGCACGGTGTGCACGTCGCGGCTGCGGACCGGGGTGTAGGCCCCGGTCCGCACCGCGATCGCCCGCATGGCGGGCACGCAGAGGTAGGTCGTCGCCAGCGCCACGAGGACGACGAGCAGGTACTCACGCACGCGCCGCCTCCGTCGTCACTCGTGATGTGGTCAGCCGCGGGCCCGGTCGGGCCCAGCTCAGCGAGGGTAGGCGGGGAAGGCGGTGACGAGCTCGTCGACGCCTGCGCGCACCTGCTGGCTCACGGCGTGCTCGGGGTCGGCGTCGCCCTGGGTGACGGCGACGTGGATGAGCTCGGCGATGGTCGCCATCTCGGCCTCGCCCATGCCCTGCGTCGTGACGCACGGGGTGCCGACGCGCACGCCCGAGGCGATGCCCGGCTTCTGCGGGTCGTTGGGGATGGCGTTCTTGTTGAGCACGATCCCGGCCGCGTCGGCGCGCGCCTCGGCGTCCTTGCCCGTGACGCCCACGCCCTGGAGGTCGAGCAGCGCGAGGTGCGTGTCCGTGCCACCGGTCGTCGGGCGGATGCCGCGCTCGGCCAGACCGGCCGCGAGCGCCTGGGAGTTGGTGATGACGCGCCGGGTGTAGTCGGCGTACTCCGGGCTCGCGCACTCCTTGAAGTTCACGGCCTTGGCCGCGATCGTGTGCATCTGCGGCCCGCCCTGCATCATCGGGAAGATCGCCTTGTCGAGCGCCGCCGCGTGCTCGGCCTTGCAGACGAGAGCGCCTGAGCGGGGGCCGCGCAGGACCTTGTGGGTCGTGAAGGTCACGACATCGGCGAAGGGGACGGGGCTGGGGATCGCCTTGCCGGCCACGAGACCGATGAAGTGGGCCGCGTCGACCCAGAAGATCGCGCCGACCTCGTCTGCGATGGCGCGGATCCGCTCGAAGTCGATGAGGCGCGGGATGGCCGAGCCGCCGGCGCAGATGACCTTCGGGCGGTGCTCCTTGGCCAGGCGCTCCATCTCGTCGTAGTCGACGTCCTCGGTCTCGGGGTGCACGCCGTAGTGGACGGCGTCGAACCACTTGCCGGAGAAGGAGACCTTCGTGCCGTGGGTGAGGTGGCCGCCGTGGGGCAGCGACATCGCGAGGATCTTCTCGCCGGGCTTGAGGAAGGCGCCGTAGACGGCCTGGTTCGCGCTGGCACCGGAGTGCGCCTGGACGTTGGCGTGGTCGGCGTCGAAGAGCGCCTTGCACCGGTCGATCGCGAGCTGCTCGGCCTTGTCGACCTCGCTGCAGCCGCCGTAGTAGCGCCGGCCCGGGTAGCCCTCGGCGTACTTGTTCGACAGCGTCGAGCCGAGCGCGGTGAGCACCTCGGGGCTCGAGAGGTTCTCGCTGGCGATGAGCTGCAGGCCCGAGCGGATCCGGGCGAGCTCGGAGAGGAGCACGTCGGCGATCTCGGGGTCGAAGGCGCGCAGGCCCCCGAAGTCGGAGCCGTAGAAGGTGTCGTCGGTCATCGCGTGGGTCCTTCGCTCTCTGCGGTGTCGCTGTCGGTGTCGCTGGTGTCGAGATGGGTCGGGGAGGTGTCGTCCACGGAGGCGGACGGCGGGGGCGGCTCGGCCGGCTGGGCGTCGGCGAAGACCTGGCGCACCCGCGAGGCCGGCAGCGCCCCGCTGCGCAGGATGACCGGCTCGTCGCCGGTGCAGTCGACGATCGTCGACGGCTCGCCGCTGGGACGGGGCCCGCCGTCGAGGTAGACGGCGACCGACGCCCCGAGCTGCGAGGCGGCCTCGACCGCGGTGCGGGCCGGCGGCTCGCCGGTGCGGTTCGCGCTCGTCACGGCCATCGGTCCGACCTCGGCGAGGACGGCGAGCGCCAGCTCGTCGTCGGGCATGCGCAGGGCGACGGTGCCGCGGGTCTCGCCGAGGTCCCAGTGCAGGGAGGGCTGGGCGTGCACGACGACGGTGAGCGGCCCGGGCCACTCGGCCTCGACGAGGTCGCGGACCCAGGCCGGCACGTCGCGTGCCAGGCCGTCGAGGGTGCGCTGGTCGGGCACGAGGACCGGCGGCGGCATGTCACGACCGCGACCCTTGGCGTCGAGGACGGCCTGGACCGCCTCCGCCGAGAAGGCGTCGCAGCCGATGCCGTAGACGGTGTCGGTGGGGATGACGACGACCTCTCCGGCGCGCACCGCGTCAGCGGTCGTCGTGATGGCGTCCTCGCGGCTGTCCGGCGAGGTGGCGTCGACGACGGGGCTCATGGGCCACACCCTATGGGGCGTCGCCCAGATGCCCCCTCCCCCCTTCGCCCCACGGACGCGGCCGACCCTCTAGGTTCGGGCCACGTGACGCCCCCGTCACCCATCGAGAGGAGATCTTCATGCGTGGTTCCGGGACCATCTGGACCATCGTCGGCGTGCTCGCGATCATCGCGCTGCTCATCTGGATCCTCGCTCGCGTCTGAGCGAGGGCGACCCCACGAGGCCCCGCCGAACTCCCTGCCGGCGGGGCCTCGTTGCGTCTGCGGGCAGGTCAGGGCAGACGACGGGCCCGCGTCATCCGGGGCCGACCGGTGAGGTCCTCGACGTCGTCGACCTCTGACCACAGCCCGGTCGCCGCGATCGCGCGCGGCAGGCTCTCGCCCTGGGTGTCGGCGTGCTCCATGACGAGCAGCCCGCCGGGGCGCAGCAGCACGGCCGCGCTCGCGGCGACGGCGACCGGCACGGCGAGTCCGTCCGCGCTGCGCCCGTAGAGCGCGATGCCCGGGTCGTGCTCGGCGACCTCCGGGTCGACCGGCACGGCACCGTCGGGGATGTACGGCGGGTTGCTCACGACGACGTCGACAGCGCCGACGAGGTCGGCGACCTCGTCGATCGACCGCGGGTCGGCGGACGCGTCGCCCTCGACGACGCGCACCGGGAGCCCAGTGCGCTCGACGTTGTGCCGGGCCCACGCCACGGCCTCTGGGCTCAGCTCCACCGCGACGACCTGCGCCCCGGGGGCCTCGTCGGCCACCGCGAGCGCGAGCGCGCCCGACCCGGTGCACAGGTCGACGACGACGGGGGCGGCTCCCCCTTCGCCCTCCCGACGGGAGAGCTCGGCGAGGACGAGGTCGACGGCGAGCTCGGTCTCGGGCCGGGGCACGAAGACCCCGGGGCCGACCGCGAGCTCGAGGTGACGGAAGGGTGCGACCCCCGTGAGGTGCTGCAGCGGCACCCGGCGGGCGCGCTCGGCGACGAGCCCCTCCAGACGCTCGCCCGCGCCGGCGTCGAGGTCGGAGCCCAGGAGCAGCCGGCGCTCGACCTCGCCGCGCCTCACGTCGAGGACGTGGGCGAGGAGCAGGACCGCGTCGGTGCGGGCGGAGGAGATGCCCGCCGCGGCGAGCTCGGCCTCGGCCGCGCGCACGACGTCGCGCAGCGGACGGCTCATCCGTCGAGGGCGGCGAGCTGGGCGGCCTCGTCGGCCGCGACCGCGGAGTCGACGACGGCGTCGAGGTCGCCGTCGAGGACGCTGTCGAGGTTGTGCGCCTTGAAGCCGGTGCGGTGGTCGGAGATCCGGTTCTCCGGGAAGTTGTAGGTGCGGATCCGCTCGGAGCGGTCCACGGTGCGCACCTGGCTGCGCCGGGCGTCGGCCGCCTCGGCCGCGGCCTCGTCGACCGCCAGCTGATGCAGGCGGGCGCGCAGCACGCGCATCGCCGACTCCTTGTTCTGCAGCTGCGACTTCTCGTTCTGGCACGAGACGACCAGGCCGGTGGGCAGGTGGGTGATCCGCACGGCGGAGTCGGTCGTGTTGACGCTCTGGCCACCGGGGCCGCTCGAGCGGTACACGTCGATCTTGAGGTCGTTCGCCGCGATGTCGACCGTCACGACGTCGCCGACGTCGGGCATGACCCACACACCGGCGGCGGAGGTGTGGATGCGCCCCTGGCTCTCGGTGACGGGGACGCGCTGGACGCGGTGGACTCCCCCTTCGTACTTGAGGCGGGCCCACGGGGCCTCCCCCGGCGCCGGCGTGCCGCGCGAGCTGATCGCGACCTGCACGTCCTTGTAGCCGCCGAGGTCGGACTCGGTGGAGTCGAGGATCTCGGTGCGCCAGCCGTGCTTCTCCGCGTGGCGGAGGTACATCCGCAGGAGGTCTCCGGCGAAGAGGGCCGACTCGGCTCCCCCTTCGCCCGCCTTGACCTCGAGGATGACGTCGCGGTCGTCGTCGGGGTCACGCGGGATGAGCAGCCGGCGCAGCCGGTCCTCGGCCTGCTCGAGCCGCTCGGCGAGCGCGGGGAGCTCCTCGGCGAAGGAGGGGTCCTCCTGCGCGAGCTCACGGGCGGCCTCGAGGTCCTCGCCCGCGCCGACCCACTCGGCGTGCGCGGCGACGACCGGGCCGAGCCGGGCGTAGCGCGAGTTGATCTCGCGCAGCCGCTCGGGGTCGCCGACGACCTCCGGGTCGCCGAGCTGGGCCTCGAGGGCCGCGTGCTCGTCGACGAGGCTCTGCCCAGAGGACGACGGGTCGAGCACGGCAGGGACCTCCGGGAGGTGGACGACAGGGGTGCGCAGACGACGACGCGCCGGCCAGCGTGATCGCTGACCGGCGCGTCGGAGGCGTTACTTCGCGGCGGTCTGGCCGTAACGCTTCTGGAAGCGGGCGACGCGGCCGCCGGAGTCCATGAGCTTCTGCTTGCCCGTGTAGAACGGGTGGCAGGCGCTGCAGACCTCGACGCGGATGCGGCCGCCGTCGGCGGTGCTGCGCGTCGTGAACTCGTTGCCGCAGGTGCAGGAGACCGTGGTCTCCGCGTAGCTGGGGTGGATGTCCTTCTTCACGTGATCTCCTTGGATCTCATCCGGGTCGGCGGGCCCACCGCATCTGGGATGCGTGCGGTGCAGGTCCTGCGCTCGAGGCGCCAGCCGTGAACCGGTCCAACGGGTGATTCTGCCAGAGGATCTGACGTGGTCCATAACCGCGCCCGCCCGCGCGGCATTCCCCGACCGCCCCGACGGCCGCTCGGACGGGTGCGGCATCATGCGGGCATGGCTCGACGACCGCTGCGCCGTGACCGCCGACCCGCCCTCGAGGAGCGCCCCGGGCCGGTGGAGGGCTCGGTCGTGCGGGCCGCGACCGCCGCCGACATCGGCTCGGTCATCGAGCTGCGCATCCTCATGTTCGAGGCCATGGGCACCCCGGACGAGGACCTCTACGACCCCCGGTGGCGCGCCGACGCCGCCCGGTGGCTGCAGCTGCACCTCGACGACGCCGGGGTCGCCGTCGTCGTCGCCGACGTCGGGGGCGCCGTCGTCTCGTGCGCCATGGGCCAGGTCGTCGACCTCATGCCCTCCCCCACGCGTCCCGGTGACGTCGGCGGGCTGCTGACGAACGTCGCGACCTTCCCGAGCCACCGTCGTCGTGGGCTCTCGCAGGCCTGCGTCGAGGGGGTCCTCGACTGGTTCGTGCAGTCCACGCGGGTCGACGTCGTCACGCTCAACGCGACCGCCGAGGGCGCCCCGATGTACGAGGCGTTGGGCTTCACCGCGTCACAGTTCCCGGAGATGAGGGCTCGGCTGACGCGTGAGCAGAGCCCGCCCGAGGCAGGATGACCGTCACCGTCGTGCCGACGCCGACGCTCGACGTGAGCTCGACGTCGCCGCCGTGCATGCGGGCGATCGTCTCGACGATGACCAGGCCCAGCCCGGTGCCCTGCACCTGCTGCTCGCGGGCGTTGCTCGCCCGGTAGAAGCGTTGGAAGAGGTGGGCCTGGTCCTCCTCGGGGATGCCCATGCCGGTGTCGCGGCAGATGACGCGCACCCAGGCGTCGTCGGCCTCGATGCGCAGCTCGACGCGACCACCGCGCGGCGTGAACTTCACGCCGTTGCTCGTGAGGTTGCCGATGGCCCGCTCGACCTGGTCGCGCTCGACCTCGACCGGCTGCGAGTGCGTACCGGTGCTCACGACGAGCTCGACGCCCGCGGCGTCGGCGACCGGCTTCATCGACTCGCCGACGGAGGTGACGAGCAGACGCATGTCGAGGACCCGGCGCTCGGCGCCCGCGGCGCCGCTGTCGAGACGGTTGAGCAGGAGCAGCTCGTCGATGAGCAGGCGCAGCCGCGAGACGTTGCGCGAGATGACCTCGAGCGCGTGGGCCTGACGGGGCTGCAGCGGCCCGAAGTCGCCGTCCTCGATGAGCTCGAGGTAGCCGGCGATCGAGGTGAGCGGGGTGCGCAGCTCGTGGCTCGTCGTCGCGACGAAGTCGGACTTCTGCGCGTCGAGCGCGGAGAGCTCGGCGACGACGCGCCGCTCGGCGAGTGCGTGCCCGGCGTACTCGGCGACGCGCCGGATGGCCTGCTCCTCCGAGGCCTCCCAGTGGTGCTCGCGCATCGCGGCGATCGACAGGATGCCGACGACCTCGCCGGAGACGACGAGCGGGTGCAGCGCCCAGGCCCGCACCCCGTGGAGGTCGGCGGTGCCGGCGAGCCGGTCGGGGAAGAGGGCGAAGATCTCGTCCGGCGTGTGGCCGAAGAGGGCGGGGACGTCCGCGAGCATCTCGCGCAGCGACGGCACGGAGATGTCGACGAGCAGCGGGGTGAAGTCGGCCGACGGCGAGCGGTAGCTGCCGGCGGTGACGATCTCGTCGCCCTCGATCTCGTAGATCGTCGTCGCGTCGACGCCGAGCCGCGCCGAGAGCTCGCGGCAGGCGTCGTCCCACGTGCCGTCGGCCTCGTCGTCGCGCCGGGAGAGCTGCCCGACGACCCGGCTGGTGAGCCGGTAGAGGTCGAGCTGTCGCTCGCGCTCGCGGCGCATCGAGTCGTTGACCTCGGCGAGGGAGTTGAAGGCGGTCGCGACGGCCCGGACCTCCTGGGCGCCGCGGGTCGTGTCGGCGCGGGCGGCGACGGCGCCGGCCTCGTGGTTGACGACGGTGCTGTACAGGGAGCGAAGGGGGGAGATGAGGTAGCGCCGCACCTTCCAGCTCTGGCGCAGGGTCGCGCTGAGCGCGACGAGGCTGGCGAGGATGATCGCGACGAGCGAGATGCTCATGGCCGCGCGGTAGCGGTCGCGACGCCCCTCGCGGGCCGCGCTCACCTCCTCGACGAGGTCGTCGTGGGCGACCTCGACGCGGTCGAAGGTGGCCGCCGTGCTCGAGATGTCGCCCTCGCGGCCGTCGGCGACACGCGTCACCTGCACGTCGACGGCGGCGAACCACCGGTCCCCCGCGTCGACGAGCTCGTCCATCGCCTCGGCCCCCACCTGGCCGCCGGCGAGCTCGCGGAACTCCGCGGTCTCCCGGCGGAACTCCTCGCGGTCGGCGCGGTAGCGCTCGAGGTACATCCGGTCCTTCGTCAGCAGGTAGCCGCGGTACTCCGACTGGGCGTCGGTGATCGCGACGCGCATCCGGCTCGAGCCGTCGATGAGCGGGGTGAAGCGGGTGGCCGTCGTCGTCACCTCGTGCCGGATGTAGACGACCGCACCGGCCGACAGGGCCGAGATCGCGAGGATGACGCACGACAGGAGGAGCACGAGGCGCTCGAGGACCCGCGCGACGGTGTGCTGGGGGCTCATCAGCCCTTGCCCTCACCGGTGTCGAAGCCGGTGCGGGTCATCGTGCCCCACACCTGCTTGCGACCGGTGAGGCTCTGCACCCAGCCCTCGATGCGCCACACGGCCGTGGCCTGCCGGTACCCGACGTTCTCGACGACCGCGGCCGCGAGCGTGCTCGCGAGGTCGCGCCAGCGCGGGTACTTGTGGAAGCTCAGCTCCTCGACGGTCATCGCGGCGAGCGTGACGAGCGCGGCGTAGACGTACGCGACGGCCATGAAGAGCAGGAAGTACGAGACGTCGATGACCCCGAGCAGCGTGCCGAGGACGACGAGGACGAGCCCGAAGAGCTCGAGCGCCGGGGCGATGAGCTCGAAGAGCCAGTAGTACGGCAGCGCGATCATGCCGACCCGGCCGTAGCGCGGGTTGAAGAGCATGCCGCGGTAGGCCCACAGCGTCTCCCACAGCCCGCGGTGCCAGCGGGCACGCTGCTTGCGCAGGACCTTCGCCGACTCGGGGACCTCGGTCCAGCAGATCGGCTCGTTGATGAACTGCACGCGGTAGTCGCGCTTCTGCCGGCGCAGGTGCTTGTGCACGCGCAGCACGAGCTCGAAGTCCTCGCCGATGCTGCTCGGGTCGAGCCCGCCGACCTCGACGAGCACGTCGCGGCGGAAGATGCCGAAGGCCCCGCTGATGAGGATGAGCGACTTCAGGCGGGACCAGCCGGAGCGGCCGAGGTGGAAGGCGCGCAGGTACTCGACGACCTGGATCCGGGCCAACCAGTTCTTCGGCATCCGCACCTCGGTGACACGACCTCCTCGCACGAGGCAGCCGTTGACCGCGCGGATGACGCCGCCCGCGGCGACCATGCGCACCGGGTCGTCGGCGAAGGGCTTGACGACCGACAGCAGCGCGTCGGGGTCGAGGATCGAGTCCGAGTCGACGAAGACGACGAGGTCTTGCGAGGCGTAGTTGATGCCGACGTTCATCGAGTCCGAGCGACCGGAGTTGGCCTTGCGGACGACGGTCAGGCGGGTCCGGCCGTTGCGCGGCACGTGCACCGAGGTCGGCTGCTCGCGCACGGTGATGTCGCCGGGCATGCGCCGCGGGATCTCGACGAGGTCGAAGGTCTCGCGCAGCACCTCGAAGCCGTCGTCCGTGCTGCCGTCGTCGATGACGATGACCTCGTGGCGCGGGTAGTGCAGCGCGAGCATCGACTGCACGGCGAGGCGGATGCCCATCTCCTCGTTGTGCATCGCGGCGACGACGGAGACGCCGGGCACGAGGCCGGAGCCGACGAGCTCCTCGCGGCCCGCGTACGGCAGCTGGCGCATCGAGCGGCGGAACTCCAGGCTCGACATGACGACGAGCACGAGATAGCTCGTGTTGATGATGAGGAAGTAGACGAGGACCGGCAGCGCGATGACGGAGAAGATCGTCTCGACGACCGGGCGAAGGGGTTCCAGCCAGTCCATCAGCGACCACCGGTCCCGGAGCCGGCGCGCAGCTCGAGCAGGGCCATGCCGTAGCTCGTCGCGGCGCGGGTGACGTCGTCCTCGGGCGAGGTGCGCTCGGCGACCTCGTGGAGGGCGGCGATCCCGGGGCTGTCGAGGTCGACGAGCGACTGCGCGGCGAGCTCGCCGACACGGGCGTCCTCGTCGGAGAGCAGGTCCGCGAGCGCGGCCACGGAGGCGCGCCCGCCGAGCTCGGAGAGGGCGCGGACGGCGGAGAGCCGCACCGTCTGGTGGTGGCCGGGTGCGGCGAGGTCGACGAGCGACGGGATGTCGTCGGGTCGGCCCACGCGGCCCAGGGCCTCGGCGACGGCGGCGAGCACGGTCTGGTCCTCCTCGGTGGCGAGCAGCGAGCGCAGGGACTCGCGCTGCGAGACGTGCTGGGCGACGCCGATCGCGCGCGCGGCGACGGCGCGGGTCGTCGGGTCGTCGCTGAGCAGGGCGGCGCCGACGGTGTCGGCGGTGCCCGGGCCGAGCTGGGCCAGGGCCTCGGTGACCACCCAGGCGGGTAGCGCGCCGCGGCCGCGGCGGGCGGGCTTGACCGAGCGCAGCAAGGGTCCGGCGGCGACGTCCTCGCGCAGCATGCCGAGCGCGCGGGCGGCGGTCACGGCCGCGCCGCGGTCGCTGTCCTGGAGCAGGGGCGCGACGGAGCGGGCCTCCCCCTCGACGCGCATGAGCCCGATCGCCCACGCAGAGCGGGCACGGCGGGTCCCGGAGGACGAGGCGAGACCGTCGCGGGCCCGGCGCACGACGCCGTGGCGCTGGAGCAGGCCGACGAGCTGCTGGGCCGGTGCGCCGCGGACCTTCGACAGGAGGGAGACGAGGTAGCCGTCGACCGCGTCGAGACCGCTGAGCGGCACGGAGAGCAGCCGCTGGACGGAGCTGCCGTCCTCGTCGTCGCCGGAGGCGATGGTGAGGACGTCGCGGCGGATCGGGTCGATCTGGCGGCGGTCGCGCGCGGCCTTGCGGCGGCGCTGGATCCGGGCGAGGACGATGGTCAGGGCGAGCAGCACGGCCGTGACGGCCATGATCCACAGCGAGAGCCGCAGCACCCAGGCGCTGACGACGAGGTCGGGCATGTCAGCCGCGGGCGAGCAGCGAGCTCACCCGGTGGACGAGCTCACGCGGGCTGAAGGGCTTGGTGAGGTAGTCGTCGGCCCCGGAGCTGAAGCCCGCGTCGACGTCGACGTCGCGGGAGCGGGCGGTGAGGAGGATGACCTTCGTCTCGGCCAGGCTCTCGTCGGCGCGGATCTCGCGCAGCACGTCCAGACCCGACATGCCCGGCATCATGACGTCGAGGACGGCCAGGGTCGGGCGCACCTCGCGCACGCGGTCCCAGGCGGAGTCGCCGTCCGCAACGGAGATCACCTCGTACCCGGCGTTCTCGAGCTTGAAGGCGACGAGGTCGCGGATGTCGTCGTCGTCGTCGGCGACGACGACCGTCTGCTCCGCCATGTGCTGAGCTCCCCGGATCTGGTGTGGCGTCGGGCGATGGATGCGGCGATCGTACCTGCCGAACCGTGCGCCCTCGACCGGACGACCACGACGCGCCGGGACGCGAAGGGGGACCGCCACCTCGCGGTGACGGTCCCCCCTTCGTCCGGCGAGACCCGGGTCGGGTCGGCCCGGGTCAGGCCATCTCGTCGTCGTCCATCTTGATCGAGCTGTTCTGCGAGACCTGGACGAGGAACTCGTAGTTCGTCTTGGTCTTCTTCAGCCGGTCGATGAGGAGCTCGACGCCCTGCTGCTGGTCGAGGGCCGCGAGGACGCGACGCAGCTTCCACATGATCTTGAGCTCCTCGGGGGCGAGGAGGATCTCCTCGCGCCGCGTGCCCGAGGCGTTGATGTCGACGGCGGGGAAGATGCGGCGGTTGGCCAGCCCACGGTCGAGCTTGAGCTCCATGTTGCCGGTGCCCTTGAACTCCTCGAAGATCACCTCGTCCATGCGCGAGCCGGTCTCGACGAGCGCCGTCGCGAGGATGGTCAGCGAGCCGCCGTCCTCGATGTTGCGCGCGGCGCCGAAGAACTTCTTCGGCGGGTAGAGCGCGGCCGAGTCGACACCACCGGAGAGGATGCGCCCGCTCGCGGGGGCCGCGAGGTTGTAGGCGCGACCGAGCTTGGTGATCGAGTCGAGCAGCACGACGACGTCGTGGCCCATCTCGACGAGGCGCTTGGCCCGCTCGATGGCCAGCTCGGCGACCGTCGTGTGGTCGTCGGCCGGGCGGTCGAAGGTCGAGGAGATGACCTCGCCCTTGACGGCCCGCTGCATGTCGGTGACCTCCTCGGGACGCTCGTCGACGAGGACGACCATGAGGTGGCACTCGGGGTTGTTCGTCGTGATCGCGTTGGCGATGGACTGCATGACCATCGTCTTGCCGGCCTTGGCCGGGGCGACGATGAGCCCGCGCTGGCCCTTGCCGATGGGGGCGACGAGGTCGATCATCCGCGTCGTGAGGACGTTGTGCTCGGTCTCGAGGCGCAGGCGCTCCTGCGGGTAGAGCGGCGTGAGCTTGCCGAACTCCGGACGACGGCGCGCGTCGTCGGGCGTCATGCCGTTGACGGTGTCGAGGCTGACGAGCGGGTTGTACTTCTGGCGGTTGTTCTTGCCGCCGACCGTGTGCATGCCCTCGCCGTCGGTGCTCGTGCGGACCTTGCCGGTCACGGCGTCGCCCTTGCGCAGGCCATGGCGCTTGACCATGCCGAGCGGGACGTAGACGTCGTTGCTGCCGGGCAGGTAGCCGCTCGTGCGCACGAAGGCGTAGTTGTCGAGGACGTCGAGGATGCCGGCCGCCGGGACGAGCACGTCGTCGTCGTGGACCTGCACCTCCTCCTGGTCCTGACCGCCACCGGCACCGCCGCGGCGCTTGTCGCGACCGCGGTTGCGCCCGCGGTTGCGGCGGCGGCGGCCGCCCTCCTCGTCGTCGTCACGGGGGCCGTTGTTGCCCTGCTGACGGTCGCGGTTGCCCTGCGCGCCGCCCTGGTCGCGGGAGCCCTGTCGGTCGTCACGACGCTCGCCGCGGGAGTCGTTGCCACCCTGCTGGCGGTCGTTGCCGCCCTGCTGGCGGTCGCCGCGGGAGTCGTTGCCGCCCTGCTGGCGGTCACCCTGCTGGCGGTCGTTGCCACCCTGCTGGCGGTCGCCGCGGGAGTCGTTGCCCTGGCGGTCGCCCTGCTGGCGGTCGCGACGCTGCTCGCGCTGCTCGCCCTGCTGGCTGTCGTCGCGACGGCTCTCGCGCTGCTCGCGGCCGCCGCGGGAGTCCTCGCCCTGCGCACGCTCGCGGGTCTGCTCCTCGCGGGCCGGCTGCTCGTCGCGGGCCTGGGGGGCGCTGTCGGCGCCCTGGCCGGAGCCCTCGGGACGCTCGGCGCGGCGGCGGCGCGGCTCGGCGCGCTCCCCCTTCGCCTCGGCGGGGGTCTCGCCCTGCTCGGCCGCGGGGGCCTGGGGGGCCGAGCCGGAGCCGGACTGCTTGGTCTTGATGGCGGCGACGAGGTCGCTCTTGCGCATCTTCGCGGTGCCGGAGATGCCCATGCTGCTCGCGAGCTGCTGGAGCTGGGCCAGGCGCATCGCGCTCAGGGCGCCGGATCGGCGCGGGGGCTGCTCGGCGGTGGCGCCGGGCTCGCCGGTGATGGTGTCGGTCACGAAGGATCCTTTCCCCTCGCTCGTGCCTGCTCAGGGGCAGGCCAGGTGCGCCCCGTCAAGTGCGGGGTCTCAAGGAGTGCCACCGCTGCGCGCCCGAGGACCGGGCGAACCTGCAGGTGGTGAGAAGCTCCGCCCAGCTCAGCGCACGGGAGGCGCCGGGGCTCGTGGAACTGGCTTCAATGTATCACCGTGACGACGGCGCACCCGTCATCCGGCACATCTGGGGACAGCACGCGCCAGCCGGGCGTGCTCTGCGCGACGACGCGGGCCTGCTCGACCCGGGTGCTCGTCGTGAGCACGAGGACCGACGGTCCGGCCCCGGAGATGACGCCGGCGTGGCCGTGCGCCCGCAGCTCGTCGACGAGCGACATCGCCGCGGGATAGCTCGCGCGGCGGTGCTCCTGGTGGAGCACGTCGACCGTGCCCGCCATGAACGCGGACGGGTCGTTGGTCAGCGCGTGGACGAGCAGGGCCCCGCGGGCGGTGCTCTGCGCGGCGGTCGACAGCGAGACCGACTCCGGCAGCACGCTGCGTGCGAGGGCCGTGCTCAGCCGGGTGCTCGGCACGCACACGAGGACGGCGACGTCGTCGTGCAGGGGCAGCCGCGTCGTCGCGGTGAGCGGCCCGGCGTCACCGGGCGTCATCACCGACACCGTCGCTCCCCCGTAGACGCTCGCGGAGGCGTTGTCGGGGTGACCCTCGAGGGCGCTCGCGACCTGGTTGACGACGTCGAGCAGCCGCGCGCGGACGTCGGGGTCCGCCGCGTCGTCGAAGGGGGTGGCCTGCGGGCAGCACAGGGCGGCGGCCGCGAGGGCGCCGGTGACGATGGCCGTGGCGGAGGAGCCCAGCCCGCGGCTGTGCGGCACGGCGTTGGTGCAGCGCAGGTGCAGTCCGGCCGGGGTCGGCAGACCGAGGTGCGCGGTTGTCGCCGCGAGGCTGCGCACGACGAGGTGCGACGCGTCGAGGGGGACGGCCCCCTCCCCTTCGCCGCTCACCTCGACGACGACGCCGGGCTGCTCGGTCACGGTGACCGTGCACTCGTCCCAGACGCCGAGCGCGATGCCGACGCTGTCGAAGCCCGGGCCGAGGTTGGCGCTCGAGGCGGGCACGCGGACGGTGACGCTCGCGCCCGCCCGCGGCTCGCGCCACGCACCGGCCGCGGCGTCGGCGGTGCTCGTCCCCACGGTGCTCATCGCGGGGGTGCTCACCCGTCGAGACCGAGGGCGCGGGCGACCTCGAAGGCCTCCGCGGTCACCCGGACCGGCTCGACCTCGTCGCCGTCGGCGGTGCGCAGGGCCCACTGCGGGTCCTTGAGACCGTGGCCGGTGACGGTGCACACGATCGTCGCGCCCGGGGGGACGGCGCCGGCGGCGTGCTGCTTGAGCAGGCCGGCGACGCTCGCCGCGCTCGCGGGCTCGACGAAGATGCCCTCGGTCGAGGACAGCAGCCGGTGCGCCTGGAGGATCTCGTCGTCGGTGACGGAGTCGATGAGACCGCCGCTGTCGTCGCGGGCCTGCACGGCCTGGTGCCACGACGCGGGGTTGCCGATGCGGATCGCCGTCGCGATGGTCTCCGGGTCGTCGACGGGGTGGCCGTGGACGAGGGGTGCGGCGCCGGCGGCCTGGAAGCCCCACATCGCCGGGGTGCGCGTCGCGACGGGGGCGAGCTCGCCGGAGACGCCCTCGGTCGGCTCGGCGTACTCGCGGTAGCCGCGCCAGTACGCGGTGATGTTGCCGGCGTTGCCGACGGGCAGGACGTGGATGTCCGGGGCGTCGCCGAGCGCGTCGACGATCTCGAAGGAGGCGGTCTTCTGGCCCTCGATGCGCGCGGGGTTGACGGAGTTGACGAGCTCGACGGGGTAGGTCTCGGCGAGCTTGCGCGCGACGTCGAGGCAGCCGTCGAAGTTGCCGTCGACCTGGAGCAGGGTCGCGCCATGCGCGATGGCCTGGCTCAGCTTGCCCATGGCGATCTTGCCCTCGGGCACGAGGACGGCGCACGTCATGCCGGCCTTCGTCGCGTACGCGGCCGCGGAGGCGCTCGTGTTGCCGGTCGAGGCGCAGATGACGGCCTTTGCCCCGGACTTCGCCGCCATCGACATCGCGGTCGTCATGCCGCGGTCCTTGAAGGAGCCGGTGGGGTTGAGGCCCTCGTACTTGACGAGCACACGGGCGCCGACGCGCTCGGAGAGCTGCTCGGCCTCGATGAGCGGGGTGCCGCCCTCGTGCAGGGTGACGACCGGCGCCCCCGTGAGCATCGGCAGACGGTCGGCGTACTCGCGGATGACCCCGCGCCACTGGTGCGCCACGGCGCTAGCTCCCTTCGACCCGCATGACCGAGGTGACATCGCCGACAGCGGGGAGGGCGGCGAGGGCGTCGACGGTCGCGGCGAGCGCGGCGTCGGGCGCCATGTGGGTGACGACGATGAGCTGGGCGTGAGAGGTGGGCTCTCCCCCGGGCTCGCCGTCCTCGTCGACGACGACCTGCTGGCGCACGGTCTCGATGGAGACGTCGTGCTCGGCGAAGGCCTGGGCGACCACGGCGAGCACGCCCGGGCGGTCGGCCACGTCGAGGCTGATGTGGTAGCGCGTGAGGGCGCTGCCCATGGGCAGGACCGGCAGGTCGGCGTAGGCGATCTCGCCCGGGCCGCGGCCGCCGGAGACGTGGTGGCGGGCGACGGCGACGACGTCGCCGAGGACCGCGCTGGCCGTCGGGTCGCCACCGGCGCCCTGGCCGTAGAACATCAGCTCGCCCGCGGCGTCCGCGCCGACGAAGACGGCGTTGTACGCCTCGCGGACGGCGGCGAGCGGGTGCGTGCGCGGGATCATCGCCGGGTGCACGCGCACCGAGATGCCCTCGGTGCCGCCGTCTTCGCTCGTGCGCTCGCAGATGGCGAGGAGCTTGACGACGCAGCCCATCTCGCGGGCGGCGCGGATGTCGCTCGCGGTGACGTCGGTGATGCCCTCGCGGTAGACGTCGGCGCTCGAGACGCGGGTGTGGAAGGCGAGGGAGGCGAGGATCGCGGCCTTCGCCGCGGCGTCGAAGCCCTCGACGTCGGCGGTCGGGTCGGCCTCGGCGTAGCCGAGGGCCTGGGCGCGCTCGACGGTCTCGCCGAAGCCCGCGCCGGTCGTGTCCATGGCGTCGAGGACGAAGTTCGTCGTGCCGTTGACGATGCCGATGACGCGGCGCACGTCGTCGCCGGCCAGCGACTCGTGGATCGGCCGCAGGATCGGGATCGCCCCGGCGACGGCAGCCTCGTAGTAGAGGTCGACGCCGGCCGCGTCGGCGGCGGCGTAGAGCGTCGGGCCGTCCTCGGCGAGGAGCGCCTTGTTGGCGGTGACGACGCTCGCGCCGTGCTCCATCGCGCGCAGGATGAGCCCGCGGGCGGGGTCGATGCCGCCGATGACCTCGACGACGATGTCGGCGCGGGTCACCAGGCCCTCGGCGTCGGTGGTGAAGAGCGCGGGGTCGAGCCCGAGCTCGCTGCGGTCGCGCCCGGCGCGCCGCACGGCGATGCCGACGAGCTCGATCGGGCGTCCGACGCGGGCCGCCAGCTCGGCGGCGTTGCCGGTGAGCTTCTGGGCCACGGCGCCGCCCACGGTGCCGCACCCGAGCAGGGCGACCCGGATCGGGGTCTTGTCGCTGTCCATGCCAGCTCCTCCTTGGTCCATCACTCGTCGACGTCCAGCGCGAGGATGTCCTCGACAGTCTCGCGACGCACGATCACCCGTGCCCGGCCGTCCCGCACCGCGATCACCGGCGGACGAGGGGTGTGGTTGTACTGGCTCGACAGGCTGCGGCAGTACGCGCCGGTGCCGGGCACCGCGAGCAGGTCGCCGGGGCCGACGTCGGCCGGCAGGTACTCGTCCATGACGACGATGTCACCGCTCTCGCAGTGCCGGCCGACGACACGGGTCACGGCGGGCGCGGCCTCGGAGCTGCGGCCGGCGAGCGTGCACGAGTAGTCGGCGCCGTAGAGGGCGGTGCGCACGTTGTCGCTCATGCCGCCGTCGACGCTGACGTAGGTGCGCACGGCGTCGCCGGTGACCTGCACCTGCTTGACGGTGCCGACCTCGTACAGCGAGAGGGTGCTCGGGCCGGCGATGGCGCGGCCGGGCTCGATGGAGATGCGCGGGCGAGGTGCGGGGGCGTCGCCCTCGACGAGCTCGTCGAGCACGCGCATCTCGCGGTCGCAGACGGCCGCCATGTCGGCGCCGAGGTGCGCCGGGGTCATCGGGTCGTGCTCCGAGGTGTAGGCGATGCCGTAGCCGCCGCCGAGGTCCATCTCGGGCATGTGCAGCCCGTGCTCCTGCAGGACGGCGACGTGCAGCCCGACGAGGCGGCGGGCGGCGATCTCGAAGCCGGAGACGTCGAAGATCTGGCTGCCGATGTGGCTGTGCACGCCGCGCAGGTCGAGCACGCCGTCGTGCGCGAGGACGGCCTCGATCGCCTCGGCGGCGGAGCCGGAGGCGAGGGAGAAGCCGAACTTCTGGTCCTCGTGGGCGGTGGCGATGAACTCGTGGGTGTGCGCCTCGACGCCGACGGTGACGCGCACCATGACGGGGGCGACGACGCCGAGCTCGGTGGCGACCTGCGCGACCCGCTCGACCTCCTCGAGGGAGTCCAGGACGATGCGCCCGACGCCGTAGGACAGGGCCTGGCGGATCTCGGCGAGGCTCTTGTTGTTGCCGTGCAGCGCGAGCCGCTCGGGCGGGAAGCCGACGCGCTGGGCGACGGCGAGCTCGCCGCCGCTGCACACGTCGAGGCTCAGCCCCTCCTCCATGACCCACCGCGCGACGGCGGAGCACAAGAAGGCCTTGCCCGCGTAGTAGACGTCGGCCCCGCCGCAGACGGCGACGAAGGGGCGGGTGAAGTCCTCGGCGAAGGCGCGGGCCCGGGCGCGGAAGTCGTCCTCGTCGACGACGTAGGCCGCCGTGCCGAAGTCGCGGGCGATCTGCGTGACGGGCACCCCCGCGACGGCGAGGACGCCGTCGTCACCGCGGGTGACCCCCTTCGACCACAGCTGCGGGAGCAGCTCCATGACGTCGTTGGGGTAGGGCAGCCAGTGCGGGGCGGCGCCGTAGCCCTCGGCGTGGAGGGCGCCGGCCTCGTGGGCGCGCATGTTCAGAGCCATGACGTCACATCCGGTCCGGTGCGGAGACCCCGAGCAGGGTCAGGCCGTTGGCGAGCACCTGGCGGGTGGCGTCGTTGAGCCACAGCCGGGTGCGGTGGGTGTCGGTGACCTCCTCGTCGCGAAGGGGGCGCACGCGGCAGGTGTCGTACCACTTGTGGTAGCGGGTGGCGAGGTCCTCGAGGTAGCGCGAGACGCGGTGCGGCTCGAGCAGCTCGGCCGCCTGGGCGACGACGCGGGGGAAGTCGCCAATGATCGCCAGGAGCGCGGCCTCGGTCGGGTCGACGAGCAGCTCGGGGGCGAAGCCCTCCTCGCGCAGCACGCCGTCCTCGATCGCCAGGCGCGTGACGTTGGCCGTGCGGGCGTGGGCGTACTGCACGTAGAAGACCGGGTTGTCGTTGGTCTGCTTGCGCAGCTCCTCGCCGTCGAGCGAGAGGGGGCTGTCGGCCGGGTAGCGCTCGAGGTTGTAGCGCACGGCGTCGGCGCCGATCCACGACACGAGGTCGCGCAGCTCGATGATGTTGCCGGCGCGCTTGGACAGCTTCGCGCCGCCGAGGTTGACGAGCTGGCCGATCTTGACCTCGATGTTGTGCTGCGGGTCGTCGCCCGCGCACGCCGCGATGGCCTTGAGCCGCCCGATGTAGCCGTGGTGATCCGCGCCGAGGAGGTAGATCTTCTCGTCGTAGCCGCGGTCCTTCTTGCTGAGGTAGTACGCGGCGTCGGCGGCGAAGTACGTCGGGATGCCGTCGGCGCGGATGAGGACGCGGTCCTTGTCGTCGCCGAAGTCAGTGGTGCGCAGCCAGACGGCGCCGCCCTCGTCGTAGACGTGGCCCTGCTCGCGCAGCCGGGCGACCGCACCGTCGACGGCCCCGCCGTCGTGCAGCTCGGCCTCGGAGAACCACACGTCGAAGTGCACGCCGAAGTCGGCGAGGGTCTGCTGGATGTCGCGCAGCTGGGCCTGGTAGGCCAGCGAGCGCACGAGCGGCAGGGCCTCGTCGTCGGGCAGGTCGGCGGCGTCAGGGCGCTGCTCGCGCACGGTCGCGGCGAGGTCGTCGACGTAGGCGCCGGGGTAGCCCCCCTCGGGGGTGGGCTCGCCGCGCATGCTCGCGAGGACGGAGGCGCCGAACTTGTCCATCTGCGCGCCCGCGTCGTTGATGTAGTACTCGGCCGTGACGTCGGCGCCGGTGGCCTGGAGCAGACGGCGCATCGCGTCACCGAGCGCGGCCCAGCGGGTGTGGCCGATGTGCAGCGGGCCGGTCGGGTTGGCCGAGATGAACTCGAGGTTGATCGTGCGCCCGGACTCGCTCGTGCCGTGGCCGAAGGTGTCACCGGCCTCGACGACGGTGCGGGCCAGCTCGCCGGCGCTCGCGGCGTCGAGGGTGATGTTGAGGAAGCCGGGACCGGCGACCTCGACCTCGGCGACGCCGTCCGCGCGGCCGAGGTGGTCGGCGATGACGGTCGCGACGTCGCGCGGGGGCCGACCGGCCCCCTTCGCCAGCTGCATCGCGACGTTGGTGCTCCAGTCGCCGTGGCCCTTGGCCTTGGGTCGCTCGACGCGCACGACGTCGGGGACGTCGACGGCGAGGTCACCGGCGTCGACGGCAGCGGTCAGGGCATGACGGATCGCGGTGGCGAGCTCTTCGGGGGTCACCCGCAGGAGTCTAGGAGCCGTGGCGCGGGGCCCGGGCGGGTGTCCAGCACGGCCGGGTGCCCCGGTGGTGCGGATGCGAGGCCCCGGCCCGCGCGGTGCTAACCTGCACCGGCGCCCGCACCGTCGGGCGCACGCCTCCGTAGCTCAGGGGATAGAGCACTGGTTTCCGGTACCAGGGGCCGCAGGTTCGAATCCTGCCGGGGGCACCGATCGGCAGCCCGCTCCGCGGGCGCCGAGCGGAGCCCATGGCAGAAGCAACAGGCGCCTCGAACGCAGCGAGAGCGCCGACGGGGGCACCGAGCACCGACCGCGACGAGATCGCCGGGCCTGGGGCGCTGCTCCTCCACCTCTTCGCGTGACTAGAGCCCTGCCCCGTACGTACGGGGCAACGGCGGAGTCACCCGGCACGGACCCCGCCAGCACGTCCGACCCGCTGGCAGGTCGTCCCCTTCGCGGCGGTCCGACCCGCCCACCGACGACGCGGGCTACCACGCCGTAGTGGTCGTGATCACGACCAGTACGGCGTGGCAGCCGGGGGTCTAGCGGGGTTGGGTGGCAGCGAAGGGGGTCAGCCCTCCCCGCGCGTGGTCCCCGCCCCGGTCCCACCGGCGCGCGCCGCCTCGCGGGCGGCGACCCGGCGGTCGCTTCGCACGAGCCAGATCACCGAGACGACCAGGCCGCCCCAGATCGTGCCCATGGCCAGCAGCATCATGAGGATCGCGGTCGTCGTCATCGGGCACCCCCGGTCGTGTCGGCGTGGTCGTCGGCGAGCTGGTCGCTGCCCGGGTCGTCGAGCTCGATCCCCCGCTGCCACGGCAGCCGCGCGAGCAGGAGCGCGATGACGGGCAGCGCGATGACGAGGCCCCACCCGAAGGTCCACAGCAGCGAGCTCGGGTAGCCCTCGTAGGGCGTCTCGATGTTGTCGACGAGCTCGAGGACGAGCATGACGACGAGGACGAGGGGCACGAGGACGGCGACGAGCACCCGCCACCAGGCGCCGAGCCGGATCGAGCTGTGGACGTTCATGTGGTCGGCGAGCGGGCGCAGCCGGCGCCACACCCACCCGATGGCGAGCATCGACAGCGCGGCGACGAGCAGGATGCCGAAGCTGTTGATGAAGTTGTCGACCGTGTCGAGCACGTACAGCCCGCCGGTCGTGCCGAGCAGCACGCAGGAGACGACGGCCATCGGCAGGCCGATGATCATGGTCGCCGCGACACGGCCGGCGCCGGTCTTGTCACGGATCGCGCTGATGCCGACCTCGACGATCGAGATGAGCGAGGTGAGCCCGGCGACGACGAGCGAGCCGAAGAAGAGCACGCCGAGGAGCACGCCCGCGGGCGCCTCGTTGAGGATCGCCGGGAAGGCGACGAAGGCCAGCCCGATGCCCTGCGCGACGACCTCGTCGACCGGCTGGCCCGAGCTGCTCGCGAGGAAGCCGAGGACGGCGAAGACGCCGACACCGGCGAGCAGCTCGAAGCTCGAGTTCGAGAAGGCGACGACCGCCCCGGACCCGGTGAGATCGGTCTTGCGACCGACGTAGCTCGCGTACGTGATCATGATGCCGAAGCCCACCGACAGGCTGAAGAAGATCTGCCCGAAGGCGCTCACCCATACCCCGGGCTCGGCGAGCGCAGACCAGTCGGGGCTGAAGAGGGCGTTGAGCCCGACGCTCGCGCCCGGCAGCGTCAGCGCGACGACGACGAGGATCGCGAAGGCGATGACGAGCGCGGGGATGAAGATGATCGCGGTCCGCCCGATGCCGGCCTGCACGCCGAGGGCGAGCACGCCGAGCGTCACGACCCACACGACGACCATCGGGATGAGCACCCCCGGCACGACGTCGAGCGTCGGCCCGGGGGTCTCCGCGGCCCGGAGGAAGTCGCCGAAGAGGAAGGCCTCGGGGTCGCTCCCCCACGCCTTGTCGACCGAGAAGCCGGTGTAGCGGATCGCCCAGGCGATGATCGCGGGGTAGTAGATGCCGATGACGACGGTGATGAGCACCTGCCACCAGCCGAACCACTCGCCCCGCTTCGAGATCCGCCGGAAGGCCAGCGGCGCGGACCCGCGGTAGCGGTGCCCCATCGCGTAGTCGAGGAAGAGCATGGGGATCCCGGCGAGCAGCAGCGCGACGAGGTACGGCACCAGGAAGGCGCCGCCGCCCCCTTCGTAGGCCACGTACGGGAAGCGCCAGATGTTGCCCAGGCCGACCGCCGACCCGATGGCGGCGAAGATGAAGGCCTTGCGGGTGCCGAAGCCGCTCTTCTCGGACGCCCCGGCGAGCTCGCCGGAGGTGGTGCTGCTGGTGGTGCTCACGTCACTCCCTCGTCGGTGCACCGCGAGCAGACGACCTGGCTCGCGGCACCGCGCACGGTGCCACGGACGTCGGGGCACCCGCAGCGGGCGTCGCGGGCTGAGACCGCGCCGGGCGAAGGGGGGTCAGCGCTGGGTGGAGTCGGTGACCTCGCCGACGAGCTCCTCGATGACGTCCTCGAGGAAGACGACGCCGAGGGTGGCCCCCTCGTCGCCGATGACCCGGGCGACGTGGGCACCGGTCTGCTGCATCGTGCGCAGCACGTCCTCGACCTCGTCGGCGCGCTGCACGGTCGCCAGGCGACGGACCCGCTTGACCGGCACGGGCTGAGAGCGCTGGACGTCGTCGGCGTAGAGGACGTCCTTGAGGTGCAGGTAGCCGCTCAGCTCGCCGGAGCCGTCGACCGTCGGGTAGCGCGAGAAGCCGTGCCGGGCGACGAGCCGCTCGATGTCGTCGGGCGTCGCGTCGACGGGGACGGTGACGAGGTCGGCGACGGGGATGCCGACGTCGGCGGCGTCCTTGTCGGAGAACTCGAGCGCGGCGCCGACGAGGCCGTACTTGTCGGTCTCGACGAGGCCCTCGCGGTGCGACTCCTCGACGATCGTCTGCACCTCCTCGACGGTGAAGGCGGTGGCGAGCTCGTCCTTGGGCTCGATGCCCATCGCCCGCACGAGGGCCTTCGAGAGCCAGTCCATGCCGGCGATGATCGGGCGGGTGAGGCGCATGACGACGACGAGCGGCGGCACGAGCCAGCGGGCCGCCCGCTCGGGGCCGGAGATCGAGATGTTCTTCGGCACCATCTCGCCGACGACGACGTGGAGGTAGACGACGACGAGGATCGCCAGCACGAGCGAGGTCGCGTCGGTGAGCCCCTCGGGCACGCCGAGGCGGATCATCACGGGCTCGAGGGCGTGGTGCAGGGCCGCCTCGGAGATCGCACCGAGGAGGACCGAGCACACGGTGATGCCGAGCTGGCAGGTCGCGAGGATGACGCCGGTGTGCTGGAGCGCCTCGACGGCGAGCGCGGCCCGCTTGTCCCCCGCGTCGGCGAGCGGCTCGAGCTGGCTGCGCCGGGCGGACATCGCGGCGAACTCGGCGCCGACGAAGAAGGCGTTGAGCAGCAGCAGGACGACGGTGATGATCACGGTGATCACGCGCGCTCACCCCCTTCGGTCGTGGCCTGGTCGTCGGTCGAGGTCGGGGTGAAGCGCAGCCGGTCGACCCGGCGCGCCTCCATGTCGACGACGGTGACCTGCCACCCGTCGAGGGTGGCGACGTCGCCGACCGAGGGCACGCGGCCGAGCTCGTGCATGACCCAGCCGCCGACGGTCTCGTAGGCGGACCCCTCGGGCACCTCGGCGCCGAAGCGCTCGCGCACCTCGTCGGGGCGCCACAGGCCCGGCACGGTCCAGGACCCGTCGGGCAGCTGACGGCCGGTGGTCTGGCTGCGGTCGTGCTCGTCGCTCACCTCGCCGACGATCTCCTCGACGAGGTCCTCGAGGGTGACGACACCGGCGGTGCCGCCGTACTCGTCGACGACGACGCCGAACTGCAGTCCGGCGTCGCGCAGCTGGAGGAGCAGCGGGTCGAGGCGCAGGGTCTCGGGGACCATGACCGGCGCGACCATGAGGGCGGAGATCGGCACGGCCGCGCGCTTCTCGTGCGGCACGGCGATGGCCTTCTTCACGTGCACGACGCCGTCGACGTCGTCCCAGTCCTCGCCGGTGACGGGGAAGCGGGAGTGGCCGGTCGCGCGGGCGAGCGCGACGAGCTCCTCGGCGCTCGCGGTGCGGTCGATGGAGGTCGCGCGGTTGCGCGGGGTCATGACGTCCGCGGCGGTCTGCTCGCCGAAGCCGAGCGAGCGGGTGACGAGTCGGGCGGTGCCGGAGTCGAGCGTGCCGGCCTCGACGGAGGTTCGCACGAGCGAGGCGAGCTCGGCGGGGCTGCGGGCCGCGGAGAGCTCCTCCTGCGGCTCGATGCCCAGGCGGTGGAGCACCCAGTTCGCGGAGCCGTTGAGCACGAAGAGCATCGGGCGCAGGAGCGTGGCGATGACGCGCATCGGGGTGGCGACGACCTTCGCCGTGCCGAGCGGGGCCGAGACGGCGAGAGTCTTCGGCACCATCTCGCCGACGATCATCGAGAAGCCCGTCGCGAGGAGCAGCGCGATGACGCTCGCGGTGTTCGCCGCCCCGCGCGGGCCGAGCCCGGCGGCCTCGAGCAGCGGGGTGATGAGCGCGCCGATCGCAGGGTTGGCGACGAAGCCGAGGACGAGGGTCGTGATCGTGATGCCGACCTGGCACGCACCGAGGAGCGTGGAGAGGCGGCGAAGGGAGATGAGCACCGGCTGCGCCCGGGAGTCACCGGCGTCGACGGCCCGCTGGACCGTCGGGCGGTCGAGGGCGACGAGCGAGAACTCTGCGGCGACGAAGAGGGCCGTGCCGAGCGTGAGGAGCACACCGAGGAGCAGGAGTAACCAGGGCGTCATGATGTCGCGATCCTACGGTCCGCACCGCCGGTCGAGGTGCGGAAGCCGTCGCCGGCCGAGGTGCGAGAGCCTTCGCTGGCCGAGGTGCAAGGAGCGGTGTTGCTGGTCGAGGTGCAGGAGCCTTCGCTGGTCGAGGTGCGACGAAGGAGCCTCGAGACCACGCGCGGTTTCGAGGTGCAGGATCCTTTGCTGGTCGAGGTGCGAGGAGCGCAGCGACGAGCCTCGAGACCACCGCCGCGCGGTTTCGAGGCTCAGGCCTGGCGGCCTTCGCACCTCAACCACCAACGCCCCCTTTGCTGGTCGAGGTGCGAGGAGCGCAGCGACGAGCCTCGAGACCACCGCCGCGCGGTTTCGCACCTCAACCACCGGGGGGCCGGCCACCCCTTCGCCGTGATCTCTCGACGACGACGTCCCACTGGTCGGCGATCAGCGCCTCGCGCTTGGCTCGCGACCAGCCCTGGACCTGCTTCTCGAGGGCGTAGGCCTGCGGGATCGTCTCGGTCTCCTGCGACCACACGAGCTCGACGGGCATGCGGGAGCTCGTGTAGCGGCTGCCCAGACCGGTCGCGTGCTGCTGCAGACGCTTCTGCAGGTCGCGGGTGCTGCCGACGTAGTAGCTGCCGTCGGCGCAGCGGAGCATGTAGACGTGGGGCATGGCTGATCTCAGCAGAGGCCGGCCTCGCGGCCGGTGAGTCATCCACAAGGGCCGTGGTCTCGAGGCTCCTCCGTCGCACCTCGACCAGCAATGCTCCTCCCCGCACCTCGACCAGCGGGACGTTCGGTGGTTGAGGTGCGAAGGCCGCCAGGCCTGAGCCTCGAAACCCGGCTGTGTGGTTTCGAGGCTCCTTCGTCGCACCTCAACCACCAAGAACTCCTTCGTCGCACCTCGGCCAGCAAGAGCTCCTGCACCTCCACCGGCAACGGCTCATCCCTCGGGGGGAGGGGGGCTCAGACCTGGGGTGGATGTGCGGGGTGAGGAGGCACTGGTTCGATGGGTCTCGACCGAGAGACCGTAGTGACGACCCGGCGCGCGTGCGCCAGAGGGAGAGCAGGATGGCCGACCGCGGCACCGCGATCGAGGTGCGCAACTTGTCCAAGCGTTTCGGGGGCTTCACCGCCGTCGACGACGTGAGCTTCGACGTCAGACCAGGGAGGGTGACGGGCTTCCTCGGGCCGAACGGCGCGGGCAAGACGACGACCCTGCGGATGCTGCTCGGTCTCGTCGAGCCCTCGGCCGGGCAGGCGACGATCGGCGGCACGCGCTACCGCGACCTGCCGAGCCCGCTGACGACGGTCGGTGCAGCCCTCGAGGCGACCTCCTTCCACCCGGGGCGCAGCGGCCGCGACCACCTGCGGGTCATGGCCTCGACGGCCGGCATCCCCGACTCCCGGGTCGACGAGCTGCTCGAGCTCGTCGGCATCCCCGCCGCCGCCCGCAAGCGGGCCGGCGGCTACTCGATGGGCATGCGCCAGCGCCTCGGTCTCGCCGGCGCCCTCATCGGCGACCCCGAGGTGCTCCTCCTCGACGAGCCCAACAACGGTCTCGACCCCGAGGGCATCCGCTGGATGCGCGGCTTCCTGCGCCACCTCGCCAGCGAGGGCCGCACCGTCCTCGTGAGCAGCCACATGCTCGGCGAGGTCCAGCAGACGGCCGACGACGTCGTCATCATCGCCAACGGTCGCCTCGTGCGCTCCGGCACGCTCGAAGAGGTGCAGGGCGGGGCGAAGAGTTTCGTGCGCACCTCCGACGCCGACGCGCTCGCCGGCGCGCTGCGCATCGCCGACGTCACCGCGCAGCCCGCCGACGGCGGTCTCGTCGTCGAGACCGACGACCTGCGCCTCATCGGCGACGTCGCCCTGCGCGCCGGCCTGCCGGTGTGGGAGCTGACGAGCCGCAGCGGCGACCTCGAGTCGCTCTTCTTCGCGCTCACCGACGGCACGAGCCGCAACTACTCGACTCAGGACGCCCCGATGGAGCAGGACGCTCTCATCGGTCAGGAAGGGGCGAACGAATGATCAGCGTCATCCGCTCGGAGATCCTCAAGCTGCGCACGACGCGGATGTGGTGGGCGATGGCCCTCGGCATCTTCCTCGCCGGCGCCGTCTTCGCCGGCTTCTTCGCCGTCGTCTACACGATCGACGACCCGGGCACCGGCGCTCCGGTGATGACCGGCACCGACGCCCAGGTCGCCAACACCGTGTACACCGCGGGTCTCGGCGTCGGCTACCTGCTCCTGCTGACCATCGGCGTCATGCAGATCGGCTCGGAGTACCGGCACAAGACGATCACCGGCACCTTCCTGGCCACCCCGCGCCGGATGAAGGCCCTGCTCGGCAAGGTCCTCGCCCTCGTCGTCATCGGCATCGGCTACGGCCTCGTCAGCCTCCTCGGCTCGGTGAGCGTCGGCGCCGTCGTCCTCAGCATGCGCGGCATCGAGCCCTTCCCCGACGTCGAGATCCTGCGCTCGCTCGCGCTCAGCCTGCTCGCCCTCGCCCTGTGGGCGCTCATCGGGCTCGGCGTCGGCATCCTCATCCCCAACATGGTCGCCGCGCTGCTCGTCGGCATCGGCACCGCGTGGATCGTCGAGCCTCTCGTCGGCTTCGGGCTGTCCTTCAACGACTTCGCCAACGAGCACGTCGTGAAGTTCTTCCCGAGCCAGGCGACGAACGCGATGATCGACCCGGTGACGGTCTCCGGACCGGGTATGGCCGAGCCGCTCTCGTGGTGGGCCGGGGCCCTGACGCTCACCGCGTACGCGGTCGTCCTCGCCGGTCTCGGCGTGCTCCGCGCGTCGCGCCAGGACGTCACCTGAGCTGACCTGCTCCAAGCGCGAACGCCCCTCCGACCTGGAGGGGCGTTCGCGTTAGGCTTGCCGGGTGCGGCCCGTGGCTGCGGGCTGACCTGACGCGACCTGTGGAAAGAGGCGTACCCGCCGTGCCCGACCAGCCTGATGGCCCCACCAACCTCAGCGACTTCGGTCCGAACGAATGGCTCGTCGACGAGCTGTTCGAGCAGTACAAGCAGGACAAGAACCTCGTCGACAAGGCGTGGTGGTCCTACTTCGAGAGCTACCGACCGGGTGAGGCGAAGGGGGGCAACGGCCAGTCCCCCGCCGCCCCGGCGCAGGAGGCGAAGGCTCCGGTGACCCAGGAGGCCAAGGCACCCGCGAAGGCTCCGGCCAAGGCACCCGCCAAGGCCCCGGAGAAGAAGGCCGAGCCGGCCACCTCCGAGCCCAAGGCCTCCCCCGCCGCGAAGAGCCCGACGGCCAGCGCGAAGAGCCCGACGGCCAGCGCGAAGAACGCCGACGTCAAGGAGGCCGCGGCGCCCACGCCGCGCGACCCCGACAAGCCCACGGTCGAGGCCCCCTCGCAGCGCGAGGACGAGACGGTCCCCCTTCGCGGCGCCGCTGCCCGCGTCGTCTCCAACATGGAGGCCTCGCTCGAGGTGCCCGTCGCGACCTCGGTGCGCGCGGTCCCCGCGAAGCTGCTCATCGACAACCGCGTCGTCATCAACAACCACCTCGGACGTGCCCGCGGCGGCAAGGTCTCCTTCACGCACCTCATCGGGTACGCGATGGTCAAGGCGCTGACGAAGATGCCGTCGATGAACGTCGGCTACACGACCGACGAGAAGGGCAAGCCGGTCCTCGTCAACCCGGCGCACGTCAACCTCGGCATCGCCATCGACCTGCCCAAGCCGGACGGCTCGCGCTCGCTCGTCGTGCCCTCTGTCAAGGGCGCCGAGACGATGACCTTCAGCCAGTTCTGGGCGGCCTACGAGGTCGTCGTGAAGAAGGCCCGCGACAACAAGCTCACCGTCGAGGACTTCCAGGGCACGACGATCTCGCTGACCAACCCCGGCGGCATCGGCACTGTCCACTCCATCCCGCGGCTCATGAAGGGCCAGGGCGCCATCATCGGCGTCGGCGCGCTCGACTACCCCGCCGAGTGGCAGGGCGCGAGCGCCGAGACGATCGCGCGCAACGCCGTGAGCAAGCTGCTCACCCTCACCTCGACGTACGACCACCGGATCATCCAGGGCGCCGGCTCCGGCGAGTTCCTCGCGATCATCCACCAGCTGCTCCTCGGGCAGCACGGCTTCTACGACGAGATCTTCGAGAGCCTGCGCATCCCCTACGAGCCGGTGCGCTGGGTCCAGGACATCTCCGCCACGCACGACGACGACATCAACAAGGTCGCCCGCGTCCAGGAGCTCATCCACGCCTACCGCGTGCGCGGCCACCTCATGGCCGACATCGACCCGCTCGAGTACAAGCAGCGTCGCCACGCCGACCTCGACATCACGAGCCACGGCCTGACCCTGTGGGACCTCGAGCGCAACTTCGCCACCGGTGGCTTCGGCGGCGAGTCCTTCCTCAAGCTGCGCAAGATCCTCGGGATCCTGCGCGACAGCTACTGCCGCAGCACCGGCATCGAGTACATGCACATCCAGGACCCCGAGCAGCGCAAGTGGATCCAGGACCGCGTCGAGGTCGGCTACAAGCGCGCGACGAGCGACGAGCAGCTGCGCATCCTGCGCCGGCTCAACGCCGCCGAGGCCTTCGAGACCTTCCTGCAGACGAAGTTCGTCGGCCAGAAGCGCTTCTCGCTCGAGGGCGGCGAGTCCGTCATCGCGATGCTCGACCGCATCCTGTCCAACGCCGCGACCGAGGGCATCGACGAGGTCGGCATCGGCATGCCGCACCGCGGGCGCCTCAACGTCCTGGCGAACATCGCCGGCAAGAGCTACGGCCAGATCTTCCGGGAGTTCGAGGGTCAGCTCGACCCCCGCTCGGTCCAGGGCTCCGGCGACGTCAAGTACCACCTCGGCACCGAGGGCGAGTTCACCGGCGACGACGGCTCGAAGACCAAGGTCTACCTCGCCGCGAACCCCAGCCACCTCGAGGCGGTCAACCCGGTGCTCGAGGGCATCGTGCGCGCCAAGCAGGACCGGCTCAACCGCGGTGGCGAGGACTTCCCCGTCCTGCCGATCCTCATCCACGGCGACGCGGCCTTCGCCGGTCAGGGCGTCGTGGCCGAGACCCTGCAGCAGTCGCAGCTGCGCGGCTACCGCACGGGCGGCACGATCCACGTCGTCATCAACAACCAGGTCGGCTTCACCACCGCGCCGTCCTCGAGCCGCTCCTCGGTGTACTCCACCGACGTGGCCCGGATGATCCAGGCGCCGATCTTCCACGTCAACGGTGACGACCCGGAGGCGTGCGTGCGCGTCGCCGAGCTCGCCTTCGCCTTCCGCCAGGCGTTCCACAAGGACGTCGTCATCGACATGGTCTGCTACCGCCGCCGCGGTCACAACGAGGGCGACGACCCCTCGATGACGCAGCCGCTCATGTACAACCTCATCGAGTCCAAGCGCTCGGTGCGCAAGCTGTACACCGAGTCGCTCATCGGTCGCGGTGACATCACCTCCGACGAGGCCGCCGCCGCGCTCAAGGACTACCAGGCCCAGCTCGAGCGCGTCTTCGTCGAGACGAAGGAGGCCCTCAAGGCCGGCACCCCCGCCGCCCAGGAGCGCGACGAGGACTCCTCCTCCGAGGTCGACGACAACGCCGGTCTCGAGCGCCCGACCTCGCAGTCGAGCGACGCCCCGCGTCGCGCCGCTGCGGAGACGGCGATCTCCGAGACCGACCTGCACGCGATCGGCGACATCTTCGCCAACCCGCCGAGCGACTTCACCGTGCACCCGAAGCTCGCCCAGGCCATGGCCAAGCGTGCCGAGAGCGTGCACAAGGGCGGCATCGACTGGGCCACCGGCGAGCTCCTCGCCTTCGGCTCGCTGCTCCTCGACGGCACCCCCGTGCGCCTCACCGGTCAGGACAGCCGCCGCGGCACCTTCGTGCAGCGGCACGCGGTCCTCATCGACAAGGCCACCGCGGAGGAGTGGACGCCGCTGAACTACCTCGGCGCCGGCCAGGCCCGCTTCTGGGTCTACGACTCGCTGCTCTCCGAGTTCGCGGCGATGGGCTTCGAGTACGGCTACTCCGTCGAGCGGCCCGACGCCCTCGTCCTGTGGGAGGCGCAGTTCGGCGACTTCTGGAACGGCGCGGCGACGATCGTCGACGAGTTCATCTCCTCCTCGGAGCAGAAGTGGGGCCAGAACTCCTCCGTCGTCCTGCTGCTCCCCCACGGCTACGAGGGCCAGGGGCCGGACCACTCGTCCGCCCGCATCGAGCGCTTCCTCACGCTGTGCGCGCAGAACAACATGACGGTCGCCTACCCCTCGACGCCGGCGAGCTACTTCCACCTGCTGCGTCGTCAGGCGTACAGCCGGCCGCGTCGTCCGCTCATCGTCTTCACCCCGAAGTCGATGCTGCGGCTCAAGGCCGCGGCCAGCGTGCCGGAGGACTTCACGCAGGGCAGCTACCAGCCGGTGCTCCCCGACCGTGACGGCCCCACCGGCGAGAAGGTCGACCGCGTCATCATCGCCAGCGGCAAGGTCATCTACGACCTCGAGGCCGAGCGCAAGAAGCGCGGCGACGACGCGACGGCGATCCTGCGTCTCGAGCGCTTCTACCCGCTCGCCGGCGCCGAGCTCGCCGAGGCGCTCGCGCAGTACCCGAACGCCGAGGTCGTCATCGTGCAGGAGGAGCCGCAGAACATGGGCGGCTGGCCCTTCCTCGCGCTCAACCTGCCGCAGGCCCTGGCCGAGCACGGCGAGCAGCGCCCGCTGCGCGTCGTCGCCCGTCCCGCGAGCGCCTCGCCCGCGGCCGGCACGGCCAAGAAGCACGCGGCGGAGCAGGCGGCGCTCATGCAGGCCGCCTTCGACCGCTGATCGGGGCCGCGTGTACTTCACCGACCGCGGGATCGAGGAGCTGACCGCACGCCGGGGTGACGAGTCCGTCACCCTGGAGTGGGTCAGCGACCAGCTGCGCACCTTCGTCGACCTCCACCCGGAGTTCGAGACGCCGGTGGAGCGGCTGGCCTCGTGGCTGGCGCGGCTCGACGACGACGAGCTGGACGACGAGTAGGTTGGCGACATCATGAGCACCGACCCGCAGTTCACCCCCAGCGCCGCCGTCGCGAGCGCGCCCGGAGACGACGGAGAGCGGCGCGTGAGCGTCGTCTTCATCGGCGACTCCTTCGTCGCCGGCGTCGGTGACCCGAAGGCCCAGGGCTGGGTGGGTCGCGTCATGGGCCGCACGGTCCTCGACGGGGCCCACCTCGCCCACTACAACCTCGGTGTCGGCGGGCAGACCTCGGGCGACGTCTCGCAGCGCTGGCTCACCGAGGCGCCCCTGCGGTGGGAGGGCGCGAGCGACCGTCGTCTCGTCGTGTCCTTCGGTCGCGCCGACGCCGAGACCGGGGTCTCTCTCGCGCGTCACCGGCTCAACCTCGCGAACATCCTCGACGAGTGCGCGAGCCGGGGCGTCGCCCCCTTCGTCGTCGGTCCGGCACCCGCCGCCGACGCGGAGGTCGACGCCCAGCTGACGCAGATCACCGAGGCGCAGCGCGACGTGTGCGAGCGCCGCGGCGTCCCCTTCGTCGACGTCTTCGCGCCGCTCGCCGGCCACGAGCAGTGGGACTCCGACATGGCGAGCAGCCTCGACGGCGTCCACCCCGGCCAGGCCGGCTACGGACTCATCGCCTGGCTCGTCCTGCACCATGGCTGGAGCGACTGGATCGCCTGACCGGTCCGCTGCGACCCCCTTCGTGCCCCGGCGCGACGGGGGGCGCTGCATGTCCAGCCGGTGGTCTCGAGGCTCCCGCCCTGGCGGGCAGTCGCACCTCGACCAGCGACGCTCGCCGCAGCGTCCCGCCGACCAGGCCCCGGTGGGGTGGTCGACGGGACGCTGTGGACGCCGTGGGCGTACCCCCTTCGCCTGTGGATGCCGGGTCGAGGTACCCGAGCGAGCCCTGACTCACGCGAGCACCTCGACCCGGTCAGGGGGAGGCGAAGGGGGACGAAGGGGTCAGCCGGTCGCGAGCGCGCGGAGGCGGTCGAGGCTGCCGTTGAAGACGTTCTGGTCGATGGGGGTGTCGGAGTACTGCCAGAAGGTGTAGTAGCTCCAGCCGGTCGGCAGGGTGCCGGCGGCGGTGCTGTACCGGGCGATCCACAGCGGCACCTCGGCGGCGAAGCGGGTGTCGTGGCCGACGCACTGGTTCCACCAGTTCGTGTTCGTGTAGATGACCGGCGCGCGGCCGGTGCGGGCCTTGTACCGCTTCACGAAGTCCTGGATCCACGTCACCATGCCGGCCTGCGTCTTGCCGAAGCAGGTGGCGCCGTAGGGGTTCCACTCCATGTCGAGCGCACCGGGGAGGGTCTTGCCGTCCGCCGACCAGCCGCCGCCGTTGTTGACGAACCAGTCCGCCTGGGCGGTGCCGCTCGAGCGGTCCGGCAGCGCGAAGTGGTACGAGCCGCGGATGAAGCCCTGGGTGTAGGAGCCGGTGTACTGGTGGTTGAAGGACGGGCTCTTGTAGCTCGTGCCCTCCGTGGCCTTGACGTACGCGAAGCGCTTGCCCGCCGCCCACTGCCCCGCCCAGTCGACCTGGCCCTGCCAGTTCGAGACGTCGATGCCGTTGACGGTCGCGGTGACCCCGGACTCGCGCGCGGCGCTCGTGTCGAGCTGACTGGCCTTGAGCGGGGTGCCTCGCTCGCGCCAGCCCATGTAGGCCTGACCGGGCTCGGTGATGCCCGCGGAGCGGGCGCCGGAGGTGGGCTCGGGGGCCGGGGCGTTCCCGGCCGTGGCGGTGGGGGCCACCGCGGTGAGCGCGGCGACGGCGGCGGTGGCGATGAGGGCTCGGCGCATGCTCGAAGGCTAGGAGCGAGCCCAATCCCCCTGCACCCCATCGGGATCCATCGTCTGGTCAGGAGTGCGTCAGCCCAGGTCAGTGCGCGGTCAGATGAGTCAGCGGGGCGTCGCTTCCCCCCTGACAATGGTCGGCTTACACTGTAAGCCGACCATCAGGGGCCCCCGGCCCGACCGCAAACCGATCGACCCGGACGCGTAGGATCACCACCCAACCGCTCGCCAGCGACAGGGGTAGGTGCATGAGCGCAGCAGACGCATCGGCGAAGGGGTCCTCGAAGCCTCGTCTGAGCCGAGACCTCGTCGTGCGGTCGGCCCTGGCCTACATCGACGCCGAGGGAGCCCAGAAGTTGACGATGCGATCGCTGGGCAGCGCGCTGGGGGTCGAGGCGATGTCCCTCTACCGCCACGTCTCCGGCCGTGAGGACCTGCTCGAGGCCGTCGTCGCCGAGCTGCTCCGGGGCCTCGAGGAGGACCTCGACGCCGAGCTCTCCGAGACCTGGCAGGGCTATCTGCAGACCTTCGCCCACGTCGTGCGTCGGGTCGCGCTCGATCACCCCCTGGCCTTCCCCCTCGTCGCCACCCGGCACCCGGCTGCCCCGTGGCTGCGCCCGCCGCTGCGCAGCCTCTCCCTCGTCGAGGACTTCCTGCGCACGCTCATCGGCCACGGCTTCACCGAGGGCGGCGCCGTGCACGCCTACCGCTCCTTCAGCAGCTTCCTCCTCGGGCACCTCCTGCTCGAGTCGGTGGTCCAGGGCGCCGAGACCTCTCCCGTCGACCAGCCACTCGACGAAGGGGGTGCGCAGATCCCCGAGGGGGACGCCGAGCTCGACCTCGCCGACTTCCCCACCGTCGCACGTCTGCGCGAGGCGCTGAGCGAGGACCACTCCAAGGAGGAGTTCGAGATCGGCCTCGAGACGCTCATCGAGCGCATCGAGATGCACGTCTCCCAGTAGCCGCACGCAGCGTCGACGGGCCCGACCCCAGGAGGCCGGACCCGTCGTCACTTGCGCAGCTGACCCGCGCGGCCAACCCCTCAGTCGTCGAGCGCGATGTCGTCGAGCACGGTGTCGTCGATCTTGCGGTGGTACCGCATGCCGGCGCGACCGCCGAGCACGGCGCCGACGAGGGTGACCACGGCGACGACGACGAGCGCGATGACCCCCGTCGTCACGGCGTCACCCGTCCCCACCGGGATCCGCGGCAGCGCGTCGAGCTGGGCCAGGGCGTCGAAGCGGTCGCCGGCCACCAGGCCGAGCACCGCCGCCAGGACGGCGACGACGACGGCCCACAGCCACACGGCGACACCCTGCCGGGCCCCGTCGAAGCGTGACATCCGGCCCGCGACGTACCCGCCGGCGAAGTAGCTGACGAGCAGGATGAGCAGGGTCGCCACCACGCCCGCGATGCCCACCGCCTGCGGGTCACCGCTCGCGTCGGCGACAGCCTCGTCGACGCTGGTCTTCGTGCTCATGCCGATGGCGGTCCCCGTCGCGGCCACCACGGCGGCCAGCAGGACGGTCAGACCGACCGCGGTGAGCCACCCGAAGAACGCGGCGCCGATCTTCATCCCTCCGTAGGCGCGCTCCTGACGCTCGCGCAGGTCGGCCGTGCCCGTCGCTTCGTGACGGTCCCGACCCCCTTCGCCGGCCCTGGGGTCGTGCCGACGGGTGAGGCCGTGCTCGTCGGCGCGTCGTGCGCGGCTGCCCTCGGGCACACCGCCGTCCATGCTCGTGCTCATCGTGCGTCTCCTCTCGTGGTCGGGCTGCGCGAGCCCCCCACGGCCACGGGCCGTGGGGGGGCTCACACGGGGGTGCTCAGGCTCGGTCGGTACGACCGCGCTGGGCGTCGTCGGGCAGGTCAGCCTCGATCTGCTCCTTGCGGACCTGCTCGCTCACCTGCTGCTCGTCGGTGACGGTCTCGGTGCCGAGCGCGACGCGCTCGACGGGGACCGTCTCCTTGTCGACGACGACGCGCTCCTGCATGAGCGTGACCTCGTGCTCCTCCTCGGTGAGGTCACCACCGGAGAGCGCCTCGCCGCGGTTGGCGTCGGTGATCGGCTCGCGCTCGATGCGGACCTCCTCGCGCTGCACCGGCACGGTCGTCGTGACGTCCTCGGTGACGATGTACTTGCGCAGCCGGGCACGTCCCGCGGCCACCTTCTCGGTGTGCACGTCGAGCCGCTCCTCGGAGCGGGTCATCGCGTCGTCGGTGTTGGGACCCGACGTGTCGTGGCCGTCGCCGCGGACGCCACGGTCACGGCTGTCGTCGCGGTCGCCGCCACGGTCCAGACCGCCCTGCACCGGAGCCTCGGCACCGTCGTCGGAGATCCCGTAGTAGCGGTAGAGCTCGGCCTCGTCGTCCGCGTCGAGGTGCCCGTCGGCGTCCACGCGGGGAGCGTCCTTGATGACGTCCTTGGCGTAGGCCACCTGGATCTCGTCGTCACCGCGCACGGTGGCACCGCGAAGGGGGACGAAGGTCTCGCTGGTCCCGAAGAGACCGGTGTTGGCGGTGACCCACTCGGGCTGCCCGGTCGAGTCGTCGAGGTAGATCTGGCCGATCTTGCCGACCTTGTCGCCCGCCGTGTCGACGACGACGCCGCCGGTGGCGAGGGTACGAACCTGCTCGGAAGTAATCATGCGATCCTCCATGTCGTTCGATGGGTTTACAACGTAAACGTAACGACGCCCTGGACGTCCAGACCGTGGAGCGGACCCCCTCCTTTGGGGTGTGATCCACCGGTCACGACGGCCACGGGCGCCGGCTCAGCGCTGGTCGCGGTCGAAGGGGACGTCGGCCGGCTGGGCACCGCCGGCCGGCCGGGTACGAGCCTCCGCGGCCTGCGCCGCGGCCTTGGCCTGGTGGGCCTGCTGCGAGACGGAGGGAGCCTTGGCCGCCTCGTCCTTGATGTTCTGCGCCTCGCGCTCGGCGGTGCCGAGGTAGCCCTCCCAGCGGGCCTGCATCGGCTTGATGAGCCCGCCGCCGACACCGACGACGAGGATGCCGCCGATGGTCGCGAGGACGGCGATGAGGACCGGCATGGTCACCGTCGTGGCGATGCCGACCTGGTCGAGGGCCGCGATGATGCCGAGGCCGATGATGAAGGCGCCGGCGATGTTGGCCAGGACGCGGCCGTAGGACAGCCCGCCCAGGGTGTTGGCGACGAGCTCGCGGACCGCCGTGGCGATCGCGGCGGCGAGGACGACGATGACGATCGCCACGACGACGCTCGGGAGGAAGGCGATGACGCGCGTGAGCAGGTCGCTGATCGGGTTGGGGCCGAAGACCCCGAAGGCGAGCTGCAGCACGAAGAGGACGAGCGTGTAGTAGACGACCTTGCCGACGATCGACGAGGCGTCGTACTGCGACCGCGCGAGGGCGCGCTTGACGCCGCCCCGCTCGACCGCGCGGTCGAAGCCGACGCGCTCGAGGATCGAGTCGACGGCCTTGCCGAGGACCTTCGCCACGATCCACCCGATGACGAGGATGACGAGGAAGAGGACGATCTTGGGGACGTACAGGGCCAGGGCGACCCACAGCTGGTCGAGCGCGTTCTGCATCTGCTTCTCCTGAAATGCGTCGGTTTACGCTGTAAGTCAGCGCATTTCAGGAATGGTGGCAGACTTGTAAGCATGATCGAGCGAGAGGCACCCCCCTGCCCGAGCTGCGGGCAGGTCAGCGCCTCTGATGTGACCGACCGCCGCTTCGACGCCCAGGGCGAGCACGAGAAGACCACCTACATCTGCCGCGACGGCCACACGTGGAGCGCGGAGCGCTCGAGCAGGCCCGAGGGACGCCTTGTCGCCCCCCTCCGCGCAGCCCTCACCCGCCGCGCCACCCGCCGCCTGCAGCGCAAGGGCTGAGCGGGGCGACCTCGAGGGTCGAGGGTGACCTCGAGGCTCAGGCCTGGCGGCCTTCGCACCCCTACCGCGCGAGGTGCGCTCGAAGCCTCTCGTCCTGGTCCACCGGCTCCCAGCCGGTGGCGGCGATCTTGTCCAGCGAGAGGGTGCTGTGGCGGGGGCGGGGGGCCATGGGGCGGCCGTCGGCGTACTCGGCCGTGCTCACGCCGGTGACGTCGGACCCGGACCTCCCCCGCAGCTCGAAGACCGCCTTCGCGACGTCGGCCCACGACCGGCTCGCTCCCCCGCTCGTCACGTCGTACGTCCCTGCAGGGGCCCCGACCTCCAGCAGGTGCGCGACCGCCCCCGCGAGGTCGTCGGCGAAGGTGAGCCGCCCGTGCTGGTCGTCGACGACGCGGGGGGACACCCCTTCGTCGGCCAGGCGGGCCATCGTGTCGACGAAGTTCGCCCCGTCACCGATGACCCACGACGTGCGCAGCACGTAGTGGCGCGGGACGACAGAGACCGCGAGGTCGCCGGCGGCCTTGCTCTGCCCGTAGACGCCGAGCGGCGCCAGCCCTTCGTCCTCGTCGTGCACCTCGGCGGTGCCGTCGAAGACGTAGTCGCTCGAGACGTGCACGAGGGTGAGGTCGTGGCGTACGGCGAGCGCGGCGAGCCGGGCGACGGCGGTCGCGTTGGCGGCCCACGCCTCGCGCCGGCCGGGCTCGCTCTCGGCGTGGTCGACGGCGGTCATCGCGGCGGCGTTGACGACGACGTCGACCCCCGACCAGTCGAAGGCCTCGAGCGCCGCCGGGTCGGAGATGTCGAGCTCGGCGCGGGTCAGCCCGCGCGCGTCCGGCAGCGCCCGCATCAGCGCACGGCCCACCTGGCCATGGGCCCCGAGGACGAGCACCCGCTGCGCGGTCCGGGCGAAGGGGGTGACCCCCGCCAGGGTCGGGTTGCCCCGGTCCTTGTCGCTGATCTCCGCGCGCTCGAGCGGGATCGGCCAGGCGATCGCGGCATCGGGGTCGTCGAGCGCGAGCGCGGGGTAGGTGAGCCCGGGCTGCCAGTGCGCGCTGACGAGATAGCTGTACGCCGTGCCGTCCTCGAGCGCCTGGTAGGAGTTGCCGACGCCACGCGGCACGAAGACCGCGACCCCCGGGTCGACCTCGACGGTCACCGTCGTGCCGAAGCCCTCGCCCTCGCGCAGGTCGACCCACGCGCCGAAGACACGCCCGGTGACGACGGAGACGAGCTTGTCCCACGGCTCGGCGTGGATGCCACGCGTGGCGCCCGCGCTGTCGTTGTACGAGACGTTGTGCTGCACCGGCCCGAAGTCCGGCAGCCCGAGCGCGGTCATCTTCGCCCGCTGCCACGACTCCTTGAACCACCCGCGGGCGTCCCCGTGCACGGGCAGTCGCAGGACGAGCAGTCCCGGGATCGCGGTGGTCTCGACGCTCAGCTCGGCCACGGTCAGTGCCCCTTCGCCGCGTACGTGGCCTCGGTGGCCGCCTTCTGCGGGCGCCACCAGTCCTCGTGCTCGCGGTACCACTGCACCGTGCGCTCGAGCCCCTCGCGGAAGTCGCCGTACCGCGGCTCCCAGCCGAGCTCGGTGCGAAGCCGCGTCGAGTCGATGGCGTAGCGCATGTCGTGCCCGGCCCGGTCGGTGACGTGCTCGAAGTCGTCGGGGTCACGCCCCATGAGCTCGAGGATCGTGCGGACGACGGTGAGGTTGTCCTGCTCCCCGTCGGCGCCGACGAGATAGGTGCGGCCGCTCTCCCCGTTCGTGAGGATCGTCCACACGGCGCTGGAGTGGTCGTCGGCGTGGATCCAGTCGCGCACGTTCGCCCCGGCGCCGTAGAGGCGCGGGCGGACCCCGTCGATCAGGTTGGTGATCTGGCGCGGGATGAACTTCTCGACGTGCTGCCACGGCCCGTAGTTGTTCGAGCAGTTCGAGATCGTCGCGGGGATGCCGAAGGAGCGCACCCACGCGCGCACGAGGTGGTCGCTGCCGGCCTTCGTCGCGGAGTACGGGCTCGACGGCTGGTAGGGCGTGGCCTCGGTGAAGCGGGCCGGGTCGTCGAGCTCGAGGTCGCCGTAGACCTCGTCGGTAGAGACGTGGTGCAGCCGGGTGCCGTGGCGGCGCACCGCCTCGAGGATCGTGTACGTGCCGACGATGTTGGTCCGCACGAAGGGGGACGGGTCGGCCAGCGAGTTGTCGTTGTGCGACTCGGCGGCGTAGTGCACGACCGCGTCGGCCTCGGCGACGAGCGGGTCGACGGTCTCGGCCTCGGCGATGTCGCCGACGACGAGCCGCACCCTGTCTGCGGGCAGGTCGGCGAGCGAGGCCTCGCTCGAGGCGTACGTCAGCTTGTCGAGGACGGTGACGTGGGCGTCGGTCGTCGCGACGACGTGGTGGACGAAGTTGCTGCCGATGAAGCCGGCTCCCCCGGTGACGAGCAATCGGTGCATGCCTTGCAGGGTATGGGTGCCCGAGGTGCGCGCACCGGGCTTCGGGCAGATCCCGTGCGGTGCAGGGCTGCCCGTCCTACCGTGAGCGCATGACCGAGGACCGCGGACCGACCTTCGACGGGGTGCGCATCGGGCGGCCCGCGACCGGGGCGCTCGTCGACGCGGGCTACCGCTCCCAGGCCGACCTCCCGGAGGACCTCGAGGAGCTGCTCGCGCTGCACGGGGTCGGCCCGAGGGCCGTCCGACTGCTCGACGAGGCACGACGGGGCGCGTGACGGCCTGATCTCCGGCTGACGCGCTTACGATCCCCCCAGCCCGTCACCCACCCGAGGAGCTCACGATGGCCGGTCCGGCCGTGATCAAGAAGGTCGCCATCCAGATCGCCGGATGGCTGCTCGTGCTCGTCGGCATCGCCGCGCTCTTCCTGCCCGGCCCGGGTCTGCTCGCCCTCTTCGCCGGCATGGCGCTGCTCGCGACGCAGTACGAGTGGGCGGAGCGCCGGCTCGAGCCGGTGAAGAAGGCGGCCCTACGCACCGCGGCCGACAGCGTCTCGAGCTGGGGCCGGATCGCGCTGTCGGGCCTGCTCATCGTCTTCCTCGTCGGCGCGGGCGTCGTGTGGGGCCTGCAGCCCCCGGTCCCGTCGTGGTGGCCCCTCGACGCCAAGTGGTGGCTCCCCGGCGGCTGGGGCACCGGCGGCTCCCTCATCGCCTCCGGCGTCATCGCCGCGGCGATGCTCGTCTACAGCTATCTCAACTTCCGCGACATCCGCGACGACGAGGCCCGCGAGGACCAGCGGGTCTGACCTCCCCCTTCACGCGGGACGCAGGGCGCATCTGCGTGGTGGTCCACGTAGCATCTTCCAGGGCCTGGACTACGAGCGACGGAGATTGACGTGCATCGAGTAGTGGCGCGCCTCAGCTCCGCCCGACGGCGAACCACCTTCGGAGTCGCCGCAGCGGTCGTCGTAGCACTTGGGGCCTACGGGGCGTCACGAGCATCAACGACTGGGCCCGCGATGCAGCAGTCCACTGCCGTGATCGCCAACGGATGGCAGACCCCGGTGGACGCCGTCCCGCAGACCAAGACGAGCGCAGCGCTCGTCGTCGAGGGGCGGCTCAAGCTCGCGGTGGTCGTCTCGGGCAGTCCTGCGCGCCTGCAGGTCGTCGACGTCGAGAGCAATCACGTCGACAGCTCGGTGGGGTTACCGGGGATGTCGACGGGCGAGGCGCTGGTCGTCGACCGCCAGGGCCGCATATATGCAGGCGGTAACACCGAGCACCTCTACCGTTACACCCCCGGACAGATCTCGGCTGTCGACCTGGGGCCGGTGACTCCCCGAGCAAGCAACGTCTTCACCCTCGAAGTGGGGACCGACGGCGTCGTATGGGGCGGGAGCTACCCGCACGCAGAGCTCTGGCGTGTGGAGCCTCAGTCGTCGCGGATCACCAATCTCGGTCAGGTGAGAGCGAGCGCTCAGTACGCACGCCGCGTCGTAGCAGACGGCCGCTTCGTCTACGTGGCGGTCGGGCCTTCGAGACCCGGGATCGTCCGGATCTCGATCGACGACCCCGCTGATCGCTTGCAGATCCCGCTGCCGGACCCGATCGAGACCGGGATCATCGGGGAGATGCGTCTGCTCGGACGGTTTCTCTCAGTCGAGATCCCCGCTGGCAAGACCACTTCTGGCCTGTCTCAGCCCCCGCAACGCCGCCTGTACGACCTGTGGCGCCGCACCTGGACCGTCCCGTCGAATGATGCACGCGTGGCCCCATCCCCCGTCGGCAGCTCGGGAGACTTCTACTACGTCAACGGCGGCGGCATGACCGCCGTCGACGCCCAGTCGGGTGAATCGCGTCCTGTCCACCGAACCGCTGATGTCAGCGGGCGGGACACGCACGTGGTTCACACGACGCTGGGTGGGTCGACAGGCGACCGACTCCTCGTCTACAACCCCAGGCGCGACGAGATCACCTCCATCGATCCCTCGACCGGGGTGGCGACCACGTACCCGATCACGCTCTTGCCTGTGCCCATGACGATCAAGTCCGTGTCCAACGGCGACCCGGGCCGGATCTTCGTCGGCGGGTACGGAGGAGGGAGCCTGTCCATCGTCAACCTCCGCACTGGCGCGAAGAGCCAGTTTCCACGGAGACCCGTCAAGGGCGGCGCTCGCATCATCGGTGAGATCGAGGGCACCGCGGCGCACGGGCGCTACCAATATCTGGGTTCGTACAGCGGCGCTAAGGTCTTCCAGTACGACCGCACCCGTGAGTGGGTGGACGGCACGAACCCAAAGGTCATCGCAGACCTCGGGGGCGCTGCTCAGCAGGACAGACCTCGTGCGTGGGCGACTGGAGGTGACCGTGTCTTCTTCGGCACAATCCCGAAGTTCGGAGTGCTCGGTGGTGGCCTCGGGATCATCGAGTCCGACGCAACCGTCCGCTTCGTCCGAGACGTCGTACCCGAGCAGTCAGTGGTGAGCCTGTCGGCCATGGGTGACGTCGTCGTCGGTGGGACGTCACGGTGGGGAGGTCTGGGGACGCAGCCCTCTGCCAGCAGCGCGACCGTCTTCGCGTACGACGCCGCTAGGGGGGTCAAGATCTGGGAGACCTCACCTGCACCGGGCGCACAGGCTTTCGGAGCAGTCGTCTTCGACCCGTCTGGATCGGTCTGGGCCGCTCAGGGCGGCACTCTCTTCGAGCTGGACCCCCTCACCGGGGCGGTGAAGAGGCGGGTCGACGTCACGACCGAGCCACAGCGAGACGAGCTGACGTACAACTCCTCGGCCTTGGTGATCCACGGCGGGACCCTCTACCTGCAGACCTCTACCAGCATCTACGCCGTGGACCCGGCGACGGGTCGGTCAGAGACCATCGTGGACAGTGGGGTCTCCCTGCCCCAGCTCGTCGTGGACGGGGACGACCTGCTCTACCCAGCGGGTGAGGAGCTGAGGAAAGTAAGCCTGCGATAGGCGCCCCCGACCTAGGGTGGTGTCATGCGCGGCATCATCCTGGCCGGGGGGACCGGCTCGCGACTGCACCCGATCACGCTCGGGACGAGCAAGCAGCTCGTGCCGGTCTACGACAAGCCGATGGTCTACTACCCGCTGTCGACGCTCATGCTCGCGGGGATCCAGGACGTCCTGCTCATCACGACCCCCCACGAGGCCGACGGCTTCCACCGGCTGCTCGGCGACGGCTCGCAGATGGGCATCAACCTCACCTACGCGGAGCAGCCCTCCCCCGACGGGCTCGCGCAGGCCTTCGTCATCGGCCACGACCACCTCGCCGGTGGCAAGGCGGGCCTCGTCCTCGGCGACAACATCTTCTACGGGCCGGGTCTGGGCACCCAGCTACGGCGCCACCACGAGATCGACGGGGCTGCGATCTTCGGCTACCGCGTCGCCGACCCGACCGCCTACGGCGTCGTCGAGGTGGACGGCGAAGGGAGGGCGATCAGCCTCGAGGAGAAGCCCACCCGTCCGCGGAGCGACCTCGCGGTGCCGGGTCTGTACTTCTACGACGAAGGGGTGGTCGACCGTGCCGCCGCTCTGCGCCCGAGCGCGCGTGGCGAGCTCGAGATCACCGACCTCAACCGCGGGTACATGGAGGAGGGTCGCCTGCAGGTCGAGGTCCTCCCCCGCGGCACGGCGTGGCTCGACACCGGCAGCTTCGACTCGCTCAACGACGCGAGCAACTACGTGCGCACGCTGGAGGGCCGGCAAGGCCTGAAGGTCGGCTGCCCCGAGGAGGTCGCCTGGCGCATGGGCTACATCGACGACGACGGTCTGCGCGAGCGCGCCGAGCCGCTGATCAAGAGCGGCTACGGCCAGTACCTCTTGGGGTTGCTCGAAAGTCGTTGAGCAGGAGACCACTTCTGCAACGTGTGCCACAATCACTCCCGGTCGATATGCACAGCATCTACCTGGGGAGGATCGGACTGTGCCTGATTCAGCCCCGCTTCGTGCGCGTGCCCGCAGAGGGCCCCGACGACGCCTCGTGGCTGTCGTGACGGACACCTGCATCTGGTCGGTGGCGATCGTCTCGGCAACCGTCCTGCGTTACGACTTCGACCTCGGGCGGGTCGACACCGACCGTCTCATCATCACGGCGCTCGCCGCCGCAGTCATCCACCTGGTCTTCGGCTTCGTGCTCGGCCCGTACCTCGTGCGCCACCAGTCCGGCTCGTTCGAGGAGGTCTACGCCCTCACGAAGCTGATCGTGCTCGTCGCGGCGGTCCTCTTCGTCGCCAACTTCTTCGCGCAGCCGATTTTCGTGCCCAGGACGGTCCCGGTCACCGCGGCCGCCATCGCGCTGGTCGGCATGTTCGGCGCCCGCTTCGTCATCCGCTCGCTCGACTCCGCCGATCATGCACCCGACTCGCGCAGGGTCGTCATCTTCGGAGCCGGCGAGGGTGGGCACCAGCTGGTGCGCTCGATGCTCCGCGACCCGGACCAGGGTCTCCTCCCGGTCGCTCTCCTCGACGACGACCCGCGCAAGAAGCGACTGCGCATCGACGGGGTCAGGGTCCGTGGTCGGCGCGAGGATCTCGCCGGGGTCGCCTTCCGCGCGGGCGCGACCACGCTGGCCGTCGCCGTGCCGAGCGCCGCCCCCGACCTGCTCGTCGACCTCAGGCACCGTGCCGAGGAGGCTGGGCTCGACATCCTCGTGCTCCCGCCGATGTCGGAGATCGTCGGCCGCCCCAGCACCCGTAACCTGCGCAGCATCGACCTGCGCGACCTGCTCGGTCGCCACCCTGTCGAGCTCGACACCGCAGCGGTCGCCCGGACCGTCATGGGGAGGCGCGTGCTCGTCACCGGGGCCGGAGGGTCGATCGGTTCCGAGCTGTGCCGGCAGATCGAGCGATACGCGCCCGCCGCTCTCGTGCTGCTCGACCGTGATGAGACCGCCCTGCAGGCGACCCAGATGAGCATGACCGGGCGCGGGCTCTTCGAGGGTGATCACGTCGTCCTCGCCGACATCCGCGATCGTGGTCGACTGCGCGAGGTCTTCGCTGCTCACCAGCCTGAGATCGTCTTCCACGCCGCCGCTCTCAAGCATCTGTCGATCCTCGAGCGCTCTCTCGACGAGGCGTGGAAGACGAACGTGCTCGGCACGCTCAACGTCCTGGAGACAGCACGTGAGCACGACGTCGACACCTTCGTCAACATCTCGACCGACAAGGCGGCCGATCCCACCAGCGTCCTGGGTCGCAGCAAGCGACTGACCGAGCGCCTCACCTCCACGTACGGCAGGCGTGGACGCGGCACGTTCGTCAGCGTGCGCTTCGGCAACGTCCTCGGCTCGCGGGGCTCGGTCGTCGGCGTCTTCGCCAGCCAGATCGAGCGAGGTGGGCCAGTCACGGTCACGCACCCCGACGTCGAGCGCTACTTCATGCTCGTCGACGAGGCCTGCCAGCTGGTCCTGCAAGCGGCAGCACTCGGCGGACGCGGCGACGTGCTCGTCCTCGACATGGGCACGCCGGCGAAGATCGACGAGATGGCGAGAACTCTCATCAGCCTCTCGGAGCGGACCGGGATCGACATCGTCTACACCGGTCTGCGTGACGGCGAGAAGCTCCGGGAGCAGCTCTTCGGACAGGACGAGGCCATCCTCGACTCCGGCCACCCGAGGGTGTCGCGTGTCCTCGCCCCGGCGATGGCCCGCGATCATCTCGTGCGTCTGCGTCAGGCCACCCCGGAGCAGGCGCGGACCTGGATGGAGGAGCCGCCCGGTGTCGTCCTCGACCAGACGGCGGGCTGGACTCGCGGACAGGGGCGATGATCTCGAGTCGCGCCAGGTCGGCTGGCCTCGTCGGTGCGGTCGCGGCCGTCACGACGTCAGCAGCCGCGCTGCCGATCCGATCTGCTCTCGTGCGGGCCGACATGCTCGACCACCCGAACTCCCGCTCCTCGCACGTCGTGCCCGTCCCCAGGGCAGGCGGCGTGGCGTGCGCCGCAGGGATCACCGCCGGTCTGCTCCTGTCGAGGACACGCGGCGACACGGCAGCCCCGGGCGCGCGTCAGATCCTCGCTGTCGCGGCTCTGACCGCGGTGGGTCTCGGCGACGACCTCGGCGACGTCCCACCCTTCGTCCGGCTCGGAGCCCAGGCCGTCGCAGGGCTCGTCGCGAGCGGATGCGGTGCCCAGGCAACCCTGGCAGGTCCGCCGGTCTACGTGCTCGCAGTCAACGTCGTGAACTTCATGGACGGCATCAACGCGATGACAGCCCTGACCGGGCTCGCCTGGGGCCTGCACGCGACCGCTGCTCCGCGCACCGCCCTCCATGGCACGCTGGTGGCCGGCGTCAGCATGGGCTTCCTGCCCTGGAACGCGCCCGTCGCACGCCTCTTCCTCGGGGACTCGGGCAGCTATCTCATCGGGTCGATGATCGCTGCTGCCGCGACGACCGGAGGGGTGAAGGACGGTCTGAGGACCATCCTCCCCCTCGCGCCCTACGTGTCGGATGCACTCGTCACGCTCACGCGGCGAGCCAGCGCAGGTGCGCCACTGACGCAGGCGCACCGATCTCACGCCTACCAGCGCCTGGTCCACGAGCAGGGCCTGACCCACGGCCAGGTGGCTGTCGCGCACGCTGCTCAGGTGCTCGTCCTGTCCGCGGTGGCCCGCCGGTGCCCGCCGGCTACGGCGATCGTCGCCTCCGTCGCCCTCTCCGGCGGCTGGGCCGCGTCCCCCGAGGTCCTCGGCGTGCTACGTCGTCGCCGCGTCGAAGATGTCGCTCGTGCTCTCGGACATCGACGTCGAGGACTCGCTCGTGGTGGTGCTCTCCGTGCCGTCAGTCGTGCCAGAGGGTTCTTCGGTCCCGGAGGGGCTGCCCGAAGGATCTGAGCTGGTCGAGCTGGGGAGCGGATCGGAGCTCGGGTTGCCGGTGCTGGTGCCGACGGGGCCGGGACCGGCCGGGCCGGGTGCGGGCGGAGCCGGCGTGCTCGTGACGACGGGCGGCGGAGCGTCGGTCGTCGCCGGCTCCGGCGGTCGGGAGGAGGTCTCTGACGTGACCGACGTCGACTCGTCCGGCGTGACGTCCGCGGTCGGGCTGGTCGTCGCAGGAGGGCTGACCGGGACCCGCCCGAAGAGGAAATCAGCGACGGCCTGGGCCCACGCGTCGGCGCCCGGTGCTGTTAGCCCGGTCTGGCTCGCAGGGTCAACCAGCAACACGCCTTCAGCTGAGTCGAACGCCTTGCCGATGTCCACGCTGGGGACGTCCTGCTTCGACGACCAGCGACGTTGTGCCGCCCGCACCTGTGTGTGGGACGGCTCACCTTGGTCGGGTCCGACGACCAGTGCGATGACGGCGTTCGGCGCCTGTGACTCAACCGCCCGCATCAGGGAGCTGAGCTGAGCGCTCAGCCCCTCGGCCCGCACCGGCTGATAGCTGATGAGGACGACGTCGGCGTCCTTGGGGACGAGGAAGGGCAAACGGTTCTTCGCGTAGGAAGGTGAAGAACCTGGCACAGATGCGTTCCGCAGTACGAGCTGCCGTCCTGCTCCGGACTTGACGGCATCCGAGTACTTGGTGGGGTCGTCAGGCGACAGACGCGCGTAGTCGACAGCGCGCCCTCCCTCGGCGGCGACCGAGCTCAGCCGGTCGACCCACCCAGCGTCCCCCACACCCTCGTCGCCACCCAGAACCACCACAGTCGGGCTCTCACGACGAGAGAGCACCTCACGGGGACTCGGCCTTGATCGCTTAGTCGGGGTGCCGGACGTCGTCGGTGCCGCATCGATCGAGGAGGAGGAACTCGTCGCGGAGTCCCGCGTCGACGGCGCACCCTCGAGCCCCACCACGATCCCGACGACGACGCCGATGTTGAGGAGCACGACGACGATGCCAACGAGGACGCCGGTCAGCCTTGCTCTTCTCACCCGGGTAGTATCGCGCACGGCGACGCCGGATCAGACATCGGCTCGGCTGGGACGGGGGTCGTCCGACGTCACCACAGGGAGAGATTGATGCCGTCAACGCGCACCGTGCGCACCGCGCTCTGGCACCTTAGGCACGGCGGGATGGATCAGGTGCGCGCGTGGCGGCGCCGACAAGGTGCGGCGTCCACCGGTGTCGCGATCGTCGAGGATCGCTACCCGGAATGGCCCATCCCAGACCGCCAACCACGCCGTCCCGACCTGCGGGTCGCGACCATCCTCGACGACTTCAGCCGGCTCGCGCTCTCACCGGAGTGGTCTCAGATCGACATCACCCCGACGTCGTGGCCAGACCAGATCGCCGACGGGGTCGACCTGCTCTTCGTCGAGTCGGCGTGGCACGGCAACGGCGCTGCATGGCGCTACAAGCTCACCGGACCGAGCGCTCCCGCGCCTCAGCTCGTGGCCCTCGTCGAGGAGTGCCGTCGACGTGAGATCCCGACGGTCTTCTGGTGCAAGGAGGACCCGGTCCACTTCGAGGACTTCCTCGACACAGCACGTCTTTTCGACCGGGTGCTCACCACCGATGTCGAGATGGTCGAGCGGTACCGAGAGCGGCTGGGCCATGACCGCGTCGCGGTCATGGCGTTCGCCGCGCAGGAGCGCATCCACAACCCGATCCGTCCGACCCGAGGGCACGCGAGCCGAGACATCGCCTTCGCCGGCATGTACTTCGCCCACAAGTATCCCGAGCGGCGTGAGCAGATGGATCTGCTCCTCGGCGCGGCCGCCGACGTCTCGCCCCGCATGAAGCACGGGCTCGAGATCTTCTCGCGCTTCCAGGGCGGAGATCCCAACTACCAGTTCCCGGCGCCCTTGGACCAGCGCGTCGTCGGAAGTCTGACCTACGAGCAGACACTCAGCGCCTATCGCGCCTTCAAGGTCTTCCTCAACGTCAACTCGGTGGTCGGCAGCCCCAGCATGTGCGCTCGACGCGTCTTCGAGATCTCAGCGTGCGGCACCCCGGTCGTCTCTACTCCGAGCGCTGCGCTCGACGCGTTCTTCCCGCCCGATGAGGTCGTCCGCGTCGACGACCCCGACGAGGCCCGGTGGATGCTCCGGGCGCTCGTGCGCAGCCCGCTCCTGCGAGACCGCACCGTCCACCGCGCGCAGCGGCGCATCTGGCGCGATCACACGTACGCCGCGCGGGTCGATGAGGTGCTGCGCGCCGTCGGGCTGGACGAGCACGTACGGCGTCCCCGGATGGTCACCGCGCTCGTCTCGACCAACCGACCGCACCAGCTCGAGCACGTCATCGCCCAGGTCGGGCAGCAGCGTGACGTCACAGTGCAGCTCGCCCTGCTCATGCACGGCTTCGACGAGGAGGCCCGTGTCCGTGCCCTGGCGGCCGAGCACAGGCTCGAGGACGTCGTCGTGCTGCAGGCAGACGCCTCGGTGCCGCTGGGCACCTGCCTCAACAGGCTCGTCGACGCGGCGGACGGGGACGTCGTCGCGAAGATGGACGACGACGACCTGTACGGCGAGCACTACCTCTTCGACAGCCTGCAGGCGCTCGAGTACTCCGGAGCCGAGGTCGTCGGCAAGCACGCGCACCAGATGTATCTCGAGAGCCAGGAAGCCCACGTCGTGCGCTTCCCGGAGCAGGAGCACCGCTTCACGCACTTCGTCGTCGGGCCGACGATCGTCGCCCCCCGGTCGGTCGTGGCGCAGCACCGCTTCCCCGATGTCGGGGTAGGTGAGGACAGCGAGCTCCTGCGCCGGGTCATCGCCGGTGGTGGGCGGGTCTACTCCGCCGACCGCTTCGGCTTCGTGCAGGTGCGAAGGGGTGGCGACGACCACACGTGGTCGGCAAGCGACGCCGAGCTGCTGGCGAATGCTGACGTACTAGCTGTGGGTCGGGACAAGCCGATGGACGCCGGTCGTCCTGGCGCGCGCAGGATCTCGGTGGGTGCGCTTACCCGCGAGCCCTAGAGCCAGCCGGGGCGGCGCGGCGCGCCCGGTGCGACCTCGATGCGGGCGAACTCGGCGATGCGCTCCATGGTGTCAGCACGGTTCAGCGGGAAATGACCCCCGCGAACCAGGCTCAGCTGCGAGTACATCTCTGTCTGCGCGCGATGCTGTGCCCAGCCGTGTTCCTTGGCCAACGCCGAGACCCGGGACACGAAGTAGCCGTAGTGGTCGGCGACATGCGATTGATCCCGGACGTTCTGCAGGTAGAGGTGATCTGGGACATGTCTCTCGTGCGCGAACCGCTCGGTCACGTCGATCCGGTGCCAGAGCTCCGGGGGTGTGTCTGCGATCCGAGTCACGTCGAAGGCGACGGCCGCCGCTCGGTCCGCTTCGCCGACCTGCTGATACCGCCGCATGTCGATCTGAGGGATGTCGACGACAGCGATCGAGCCGGGGAGGCAGGCGGCCATGTGCAGCGACGAGAATCCTCCCGCCGAACCGCCGTAAAAGACGACCTGACCAGCCTCGAGACCGAGCTCATCTTTCGTCCGGCCGACGATGTCCGCCATCTCTCGCGCGGTATCGCGCTCACGAGTTCCGAACCACCAGCCAGCGTTCAGGGTGTCGTCGAGATAGAGGATTGGGTCGTTGAGGACCATCGCCGAGGTGTGCGGGATGTCTTCAGACCAGGTCCACCTCTGGAACGCCGGCAGGACGACCTGGCTACGCACCAGTGCGCTCTGACCCACGACCAGGAGGAGTCGACTCCCTGAGCGGAGAGAGCTGAAGAAGTCGTACCGGAGGCCATCCTCCTCGATGGTCACCGTCCCGCGCCCGTCGATGACCGGCTCGTAGCTCCCCACCCCGTCGAATGTCCACGCGTCGTCGGGGAAGGCCTTAGCCGCCGGGTTGAGCGGGCTACCGGTGGGCTGGAGACGGATGAAGCGCGCGAGGTGGGCACCGCACTTGGCGTCGAGGTCGGCGTCCGACTCGACGGGCGCTCCGATGACGAGAACTCGGTCGTCCGCGGCCCGGCGATACGACCGAGCGACGACGATCGCCCTCGTCCGATCTGGGAGCAACGACGCGAGCCGGTCGAGGTCGAGACTGGGCGACTCCCCTCGATCCACCAGAAAGAGCACGAGCTCGTCTTCCTCCGGGAAGGACGCCCAGTATGCCCCCAGTCGATCGAGGTCGAGCCAGAGGTCGTGGCCGCGCCGAAATCCCTCGGTGATGTCGTGGCGATGGAGCTGCATCGACTCGATGTAGCGATCAAAAGCACCGCCGGGGCTATCGATCGTCGCAAGCCAGCGGAATGCCCGGTCCTCGAACATCGAATACCTCAGCCCGCACCAAGCGTCGACCGGCGGAGCATCTGAGCCTCGGAGTGCCCTCGGCTGAAGGCGCTTGTGAGAACGCCTTCCCACAATGCGTCATCGAGGTCCCAGATGATGAGCTTGACCACTGAACTCCTTGTCCGGCGCGCTGGCAGGGAATCCAGCTCAGCGAGGTGTTCGTCTTGCGATGCGAAGGTTCTCGTCGGATCGCCGGGCCCGATCCTACGCACAAGCACCCTCCCCGTAGACCGCCGTGCAACACGCTCGGAGACCAGGCACTAGCGTATGAGCCGAAGTCACCACGACCGGACTGCAACCCAATGCGTCCTAAGCACGTACCGGTCCACCTCAGGAGTCGTAGATGCGAAATCTCAAGCTGATCGTCGCTGCCGGTGTGGTCATCGGGGTGGCGGCAGTCGCCTGCGCCGCGCTGATAGCCGGACCCGAGGTGACCAGTGCCGTGGGGACGGTCGTGCTCCTCATCGCTCTGGTCGGAGTTGCTTTCGTCCTCGTGCAGTCGCTGTCTCAGCTTCGCACCGCGTCACGCAGTCTTCAGGCACGCCTTTCTGAGCACTCACCCACGGGGCAACCGCTCACGGCGCTGCAGGCAGACATCACCGCACTGCGGGCTGAGGTCGACGGGGTGTCGGCGACGATCGAGTCTCTGCGTCGGACGTACCTGCGTAACGCCGCGGACACACGCTCGATGCTCGTCAACCTCGACGAAGCGCGCAGCGAGACGTCGGATGTCGAGCAGTTGACCCTGGCTCAGGTACGGCACGCGCTCTTGCAGTCCATGGGCGTCCTTGGTCGTCAGCAGAACCAGCTCAGCGCTCGGATCCACGCGTTGGAGTCCTCCACCGCCACGGCGGTGCAAGGCACCGCGGCAGAGATGGCGGAGCTGCGAACCGCCCTGGACAGCCTCGCAGCGGGGACGACTGAGCTGAGCGTCCGCGCGAACATCCTGATTGGGCTGGTGCGCATGTCGACGAGCACGCCCGAACTCGGGGCTCACAAGTGAGCGAACACGCCCTTGGTCGGGTCGACATCAAAGAGGGAGAGGCGGAGGTCAGCCTGCTGGGCCGCCCGGGCGAGTACATCTTCGAGCAGGTGCGGTCGTCGACAGGCTTCTACGAGGGAGACCTGCTGGCGGCTCTCGCCGGCATCGCCCTGAGTCGGCCAGGTTGGATCGTCGATGGCGGCGCGAACATCGGTAATCACACGGTGTACTTCGCGACGGTCTTCGACGCCAAGGTGATGGCGATCGAGCCTGACGCTGACAACCTCGACATCCTTCGGGCCAACGTTGCCCAGAACGCGCTGACCGACCGGGTCACGATCAAGGACGTCGCGCTGTGGGACGGCGAGGGGCCGCTGACCATCGACAACCCGCACCCCGACAACGGCGGACTCACGCGAGTGGTCGACTCGGGTGGTCGAGAGGTCGTCGGCACAACGTTGGACAATCTGTGCGCGGACCTCGACGTGAACCTGCTCAAGCTCGACCTCGAGGGGGCCGAGGTGCGTGCCCTCAATGGCGCACTGGACCTGCTTGAGCGCTCACATCCGATCATCTGCGTCGAGGCACACGGCCCGATCGCGTCCCGAGACATCCACGGCGTCCTGGCGCCCCTCGGCTATGAGGTCGTACTCATCGGGGGCCGGTCTGACAATCTAGTGCTGGCCCACCCCGACGGACCATACGCGGGCGACCTACACCAGCTGCGGCGAAGGCTCGAGGTCGAACGAGACCGCCGTTCCGAACGGATCGCGGCGGGGGCTGCTCAGCGAATTAGTAAAGGACTGAACCGCATCGAGCACCGGCTCGCCGGTGACGACGCATCCACCGATGAGGCCGGGGCAGGCGGCAGCGTTCATCTCAAGGCGGAGCTTGCGGCATCCCGCGAGGCGCTAGCCGCGGCACTCGCGGACGCGGCGGCCACGCGGGAGGTCCACGAGGAGCGGACCCGCGGCCTTGACAGCCATCTGGAGGCCGGGCGGAGATCCGTCAGCGAGCTGAGCACCACCCTCGCCAGGGTCCGCCTGGAACTCGATGACCAGACGAACAAGGCCCGCGCCGCCAGTCAGGCCACTGACGATGCACTGCATCGACTTCGGGAGGCCGAAGCCGTGTCCGAACGCCTCGCCAACGAGCTCCGGCAGACCACCGCGGAACGCGAGGAGCTGATCGTCGAGCTGGCTGCCGCCCGGGAGTCCGCCTCGTCTCTGCACCGGGCTCAGGGCGACCTTCGACATGACCTCGACCTCATGGCGATGAGCTACCAGCTCGTCTCCGATCGCCTGGAGTCTGCAGTACCAGGGTCCTGGGACCACTCCGTCGGCGTGGACACGGCGCTCGCCCTGCTCTCAGGGGACGAGCCTCCGACGATCCTCAACCGTGCGGCTCCGAGCTCCGACGTTCGCCCTCTGCTTCACCGCCAGGTGCGCAAGGACCACGTCCGCATCGGGATCGCCACGATGCCCGGGCGCGAGGAGGGGCTGGCAATCGTGCTGCAGAGCCTCGCACCCCAGGCAGACGACATCCACGTCTACCTGAACGAGATGGACGAGGTCCCCCGGTCGCTGCCGGCCTACGACAACGTCTTCTTCCACACAGGGCCCGATCATGGCGACCGAGGCAAGTTCCTCTTCGTCGACGAGTACGAGGGGTACTACCTCACGTGCGACGACGACATCGCCTACCCGGACTTCTACGTCGACCACCTCATCGACGGCATCGAGCGCTACGACCGCAAGGCCGTCGTCGGTTGGCACGGCTCGATATTCCACGACGGCTTCAGCGACTACTACAGCGCGGAGTCCCGCCGGGTCCTCGCGTACTACTCCACCCGAGGCGCTGATACCGGGGTCCACCTGCTCGGGACAGGAGCGGCGGGATTCCATACGGACACGCTCAGGGTGACTTCCGAGGACTTCACGATTCCCAACATGGCCGATGTCTGGCTCGCCCTTCGTGCTCAGAAGTCCCGGACGCCCATGGTGGTCCTTGCTCACGAGCGGGGCTGGGCCGACCCGATCGACCGCCACGCTCCTTCCATCTCGAACGCCTCGATCAAGAAGGACGGCGGCAAGCGCCTGGACGTCCGGGAGACCGTGACCAGAACGGTGGCCGATCACAAGCCGTGGGTCATCCACGAGGCCACCGAGACTCCGCTGCGGTCGAGTCTCAAGGTTGCCATCGTCGGCAGGACGGACGTCGACCGATGGCGCAAGGGAGGCATCCTCAAGTCCACGCACCTCATGGCGACCGCGCTACGCCGCTTTGGCGTCACCAGCCACCTTGCCGACATCGAGACGGGCGACCCGTTCGGCCTCGAGGACTTCGTGCCAGACGTGGTCGTCATCTACGCCGGCGACCCTGATCGTCCGGATTACGCGCGGGCGGAAGCAGTGGCCAAGCACCACATGAGGTTGGGCCGCCAGGTGGTGATCAACATGTCGCTCCAGTCCGTCCCGGAACGGACCGAGAGCATCGTCCGCTCTGTGCAGGAGCTGGATGCCGAGTGCCCCGGTCACGCTCACCTCATGGTCTTCACTGCTGCGGCCAAGAACATGCCCGGCATGGAGCCGATCCGCCACCTTGTTGTGGAGGTGCCGAAGACGTTGGCACCGGTCAGTCCCCCATACGCCGAGTACAGCACCACCTCCGGTGTCTTCGTCGGGGATATCGCCAAGCTCGCAGACCCAGCGCTCGTCGGTGGCTCCGGCCGCGAGTGGGTAGCAGCGATACGTGCCGCACTTCCCGGGGTCCCGGTCTACGGTGTGCAGCAGTACAAGCCGCGATTCACCCCGGACTTCGAGCTTGACGAAGTCTGGCCGTTCCTGAAGGACAATTTCTCTGAGCGCCTCTCAACGGTGCGGCTCATGGTCGCACCGACCAAGTACGCGACCTACGAGATGGTCCCGATGGAGGTGGCGGCGCTTGGTGTCCCGATCGTGTTCCGGGAGATGCCGCAGTCCCTCTCTGAAACGCTCGGCCTGGCCGGGGTCGAGGTCGACAGACCGGAGCAGCTGAACTCTGTGCTCCCGGCGATGTATCGCGACCCGGTCCTATGGCGCACCTTCAGCAGGGCCGGACGGACCCGCGCCGAGAGCCAAGAGGTGCAGCTCGCCTCTGGCCAGATCTATCTCAAGCTCGCCGGCATCGTCGCACGTTCGAAGGAGTCGAATTGACGTCGCCCTACCGTCCGCCTCAGATCTCCCCCAGCATCGGCCAGGGCTGGGCCGTCTTCGGTGAGGCAGAGGCCCGGATCAACAACACCCAGCTCTTCGGCACCGTGTTCTTCGGCTTCGCCAGCTACATCAACTCTGGGCTGATCCGGTCCTACTGCGAGATTGGACGGTACTGCTCCATCGGCCGAGACGTGACGATCGGCCTGGCGAACCACGACTCCTCCGTGATCAGCACCAACCCCTGGTTCACCTTCCCGACGGATCGCAGCCAGATGAGACTCGCGAACGAGGAGCCAAAGCGCCGCGTCATCATCGGCCACGACGTCTGGATCGGAGACGGTGTCCGCATCATGTCTGGCATCCGGATCGGGACCGGGGCGATCATAGGCGCGGGTTCGATCGTGACGCGCGACGTGCCTGCTTACGGCGTCGTGGTGGGTAGCCCGGCTCGTCTCGTCAAGCAACGTTTTGACTCAGTTACGAGCGATCGGCTACTCGCGAGCCGGTGGTGGGAGCTCGACCCGCACGGGCTGCGTCAGGTCGTCTCCAAGGACGTGCATGCGAGTCTGAACGCGCTCGCGCAGGCGGATCTCCCGACCTATCCCACCACCTACACCAGGTTGACCCCACCGAAGGACAAAGCACCTTGACACATCTGCATCCCGACGAGCAGACGGACAGCGAGGCCCTGTCGCGCCACCTCGCTGCCGAGGTCGCTGCGCACCCGCACGAAGTGCTCGCGGAGCTGCAGAGGTTGCGGGCTCGAGCACGCGTGCTTCAACGCCTCGAGACCGAGCACCGGTCACTCCAGACGAAGAACGCCGGGGCACAGGCACGGGTCAAGAAGCTGACATCCGAGCTGGGTTCGGCGAACAGCGCGCTGGCTGCCTACCGCTCCGAGACGCAGCGCCTGAAGAGCGACCTCAGCCGAGTCCGGTCCTCGCGTGCGATGCGGATCGGCAGAGCCCTGACCTCGCCGGCCCGATGGATGACTCCGAGCCGAAAGATCGAACCCCTCTCCGAAGCGGCGCGAGGAAGCGCCGACGTGGGGTCGACCGCACACTCCGCAGAAAGCGGGCGAGACACCGGGTGGGCTGCCGTCGACGCCGATCCCTTCAAGACGATGTCGGCCCAGCCGTCACCGCAGGCCCTGGCCGCCGCCCTGAATGCGGCATGGTTCCAGCAGGGGTCGATCACACGTGCACACGACCTGCTCGTCCGCCATAGCACCTTGCGGGCGTCGCTTCCGGAGGCATCGCGCAAGCTAGCTGAACGGGTCGAAGCGGCTGAGCGGCTCCGGAGGAACGGGGTTCTGATCCCCCCGCGCGCCAGCGGGAGCGCGTACATGGCAGAGCCCGGACGGATCCTGTACTGCGCGCACTCCACCCCCGCCTACAACACGAACGGCTACTCGACGCGCACGCAGGGTGTGCTCTCCGGTCTGTCTGCTGCAGGTCTCGACGTTGCCGTCGCCGCGCGGGTTGGTTACCCGTGGAGCACCAAGACCGACCGGTCCGCACCGCCGCGACGACGTCAGGTCAGCGTCATCGACGACGTCGAGTACACCCACCTCCCAGGCCCCGGCCTCGAGACCAGCCCTGCTGACCACTACGTGCTCGCCTGCGCCGACGCCTTCGTCCGCGAGGCGCGGCTGCGTCGGCCCTCGCTCATCCAGTCCGCCTCCAACCACGTGACCGGTCTCGCCGCCCTCATCGCCGCGCGACGCGTCGGGGTGCCCTTCGTCTACGAGGTCCGCGGTCTCTGGGAGATCACCGAGGCCTCGGCCAAGCCCGGGTGGGAGGAGACGGAGCGCTACCAGCAGCAGGCCGACTTCGAGACGCTCGTCGCGTCCGAGGCGGACGCGGTGCTCGCCATCACCGAGGAGACCCGGCAGGAGCTCATCCGGCGCGGCGTCCCGGCGGAGAAGATCTCGCTGGCGCCCAACGCCGTCGACCCCACCGTCTTCATGCCCCTGCCGAAGGACGAGGCCTACGCCCGCACCCACGGCGTGCGCACGGACGTGCCGGTCATCGGCTTCGCCGGGTCGATGGTCGCCTACGAGGGCCTCGACCTGCTCGTCGAGGCCGTCGCGATGCTCCGGGACGAAGGGGTGGACACCCAGCTCGTCCTCGCCGGCTCCGGGTCGGCCGAGCCGGGGCTCAAGGCTCAGGTCGCCGAGCTCGGGCTGGGCGAGATGGTCCGCTTCGTCGGGCGCGTCCCGGCGAGCGAGATGCAGCGCATGATCAGCCTCTTCGACGTCATGCCGTGCCCGCGACGGTCCCTGCCCGTCACCGAGATGGTCTCCCCGCTCAAGCCCCTCGAGGCCTTCTCCTGCGGCAAGGCCGTCATCCTCTCCGACGTCTCCCCCCACCGCACGCTCGCCGGTGAGCACGGCGAGCGCGCCCTGCTCGTGCCGGCCGACGACGCCCGGGCGCTGGCAGGCTCCCTTCGCCAGCTCCTCGCCGACGAGGACCTGCGCGCCGACCTCGGCCGACGGGGCCGGCTCTGGACGGTCGACGAGCGGACCTGGCTGCGTGTGGCGGACTCCTTCCGCGACGCGCACTCCCGCGCCGCAGAGGCGGTCCGCGCGCACGACGACTCGCACGAGCGCCAGCTCGCCTCGCTGCGCGTCGGCATCATCGCCGACGAGTTCACGACCGAGACCCTGCGGCCGACCTTCGACCTCGTCCCGCTCGACCGGCACGGGTGGCGCGACCAGCTCGACGGACTCGACCTCGTCTTCGTCGAGTCGGCCTGGAAGGGCAACGACGGGCAGTGGCACCGCGGCATCGGCCGCTACGACGACGACGAGCACGCCGACGTCGTCGCCCTGCTCGAGCGAGCCCGCGAGCTCGGCATCCCCTCGGTCTTCTGGAACAAGGAGGACCCGGTCCACATCGAGCGCTTCATCGCCACGGCCTCGCTGTGCGACCACGTCTTTACCACCGACGCGAGCTGCGTGCCGCGGTACCTCGCGGCGGGGGTCGGCACGGTCCGGACCGCCTCGGGCCTGCCCTTCTACGCCCAGCCCAAGATCCACAACCCGCTGCCCGGCGCCCGCGCCTACGACCCGTCGGTCTCGTACGCAGGCACGTACTACGGCGAGCGGTACCCCGCCCGGTCAGCCGAGCTGAGCCGGCTGCTCACCGTCGCCAAGCCCTTCGGCCTGACGATCTACGACCGGCAGGCCGCGATCCCCGACTCCCCATACCACTTCCCCGCGATCTTCCGCGGCAACGTGCGCGGGTCGCTCCCCTACGACGAGGTCATCGACTCCTACAAGGCCCACCTGGCCGGTCTCAACGTCAACTCGGTCAGCGACTCGCCGACGATGTTCTCCCGACGAGTGGTCGAGGTCGCCGCCTGCGGCGGTGTCGTGCTCTCCGGGCCGGGTCGCGGCATCGTCGAGTCGCTCGGGCCGACCATCCCGGCGACCGGTGACAGCGACGTCTGGCGCGCCTCGCTCGGGCTGTGGTCCACCGACCCGCAGGCCCGCCTCCGCGAGGCCTGGCGCCAGATGCGCACCGTCCTGCGTTCCCACACCGTCACGAGCGCGATGCTCCTGCTCACCCGGACCGCTGGGATCCCCGTGCGCGCGCAGATGCTGCCGTCCTACGCGGTCGTCGCGGACGACTTCCGCACCGAGGTCTTCGACTCGCTGGCGCTCCAGTCGGTGCTGCCGGCCCGCGTGCTCGTCGTCGGGGACGCGTCCTCGGCGCGCGAGCGCCTGGCCCCGCTCGGCGTCGACGTCGTGGACTGGGACGGGCGCGACCTCGCCAGCGCGGCCGGGACCGACTTCGTGCTCCGGGCCGACGAGGCGATCGGCGGCCGCACCACCGTCGAGGACCTCCTCCACGCGACGAGCTACGGCGACTGGTCTCGGATCGCTGGGGCGACCGACCCCGAGCACGCGGCGGGGTCTCCCTTCGCCGTGCCGACCTCGGACCCGGCGACCGGGCTCTCGCTGGTCCGGGCCGACCTGCTGCGCGAGCACGCGGACGCCGACGACCCGGTCCGCGCCGCCTGCGGTGCGCCCGGTGCCCAGGGCCTGCGGCTCACCCTGCCGTTGCCCGTGACGCCGCCGACCGACGCGGCATCCGACCCCGTCGAGACCGTGCGGCGCGCGCAGCGCGTCGTCGTCGCCGGTCACGACCTGAAGTTCGCCCGAGCGATGATCCGCGACCTGCGGGCCGCGGGCCACGACGTCGAGATCGACGAGTGGCAAGACCACGCCCACCACGACGAGGAGCGCTCCCTCGAGCTGCTGCAGGGGGCTGACACCGTCGTCTGCGAGTGGGGCCTGGGCAACGCCGTCTGGTACAGCCAGCACCTCCTGCCCGGGCAGCGCCTCGTCGTCCGGGTGCACTCGCAGGAGCTGCGCCGGCCCTATCTCGCGAGCATCGACCACTCGAAGGTCGACGCCTACGTCTTCGTCGGCGACCTCATCCGCGACGCGGCCGTCGCCAGCCACGGCGTCCCCCAGGGCAAGGCGCACGTCGTGCCCAACGCCGTCGACGTCGACGCGCTCGACCTGCCCAAGGACCCGGGAGCGGAGACCACCCTCGGCCTCGTCGGCATCGTGGCCCGGCCCAAGCGGCTCGACCGGGCGCTCGACGTCCTCGAGGGGCTCCACGACCGGGGACTGGACTACCGGCTCCGGATCAAGGGCAAGACGCCGTCGGACTACCCATGGATGGCTCAGCGCCCCGACGAGATGTCGTACTACGACGAGCAGTTCGCCCGGATCGAGCAGATCAACGCGCAGCGACCCGGTGCCGTCGTGCTCGACGGGCACGGCGACGACATGGCGCAGTGGTACCAGGGCGTCGGCGTCGCGCTCTCGACGAGCGACTTCGAGTCCTTCCACCTGACGATCGCCGACGGTGCCGCCTCGGGTGCGCTGCCGGCCCTGCTCGCGTGGCCGGGCGCGGATCGCGTCTACCCGCGCGAGTGGATCAGCGCCGACGTCGAGTCGCTGATCGAGCGGATCGCGACGACGGAGCGCTCGGGCGAGGACTACCGGTCCAGCGCACGGGAGATGTTCTCCGCCGAGCGGACGCGGACCGCGCTCACCGAGCTCATCACAGGCACGGCGAGATGAGCGACCCGACCTCGTCCGAGCTCGTACGGACCTTCATCTACGGCAGCTGCGTCTCGCGGGACACGCTCGACACGATGCATTCGACCCACGAGGTCTTGCGCTACGTCGCCCGGCAGTCTGCGATCAGCGTCGGACGGCCCGCCGTGGGGGTCGCCGAGCGACTCGACCCCATCGAGTCGGCCTTCCAGCGCCGGATGGTCCTCGGCGACCTCGAGGGCAACTTCCTCAGCGAGCTCTCCGACCACGCGGCCTCAGTTGACCAGCTCGTCATTGATCTAGTCGACGAGCGATCCGGGGTTGTGCGGGTCGGCGAGGGCGTCGTCACCCGCCTGCACGAGCTGTGGTCCGCGGGAGGGGCGCGGGCGACCGGGGGCGGCCAGCACCTACGGCTGGGCACCGACGCCCACTTCGCAATGTGGTCATCCTCGATCGGAAGCATCGCGGCCGAGATCGGGCGCTTGGGCCTCACGGACCGCACAGTCGTCCTCGTGACCCCTTGGGCCACTCATGACGACACCGGCGCGCGCCTAGAGATTCCGGCCTGGATGATGCCGCCGGACGAGGCGAACCACCAGTACCGCCGTTATCACGAACGGCTCTCGCGTCTCTTCGAGACCGTGGAGCTGCCGGCCGATCTGGCGGTCTCATCGTTGCACCACAGGTGGGGCACGAGTCCCTTTCACTACACGGACGCGGCCTACGCCTTCCTCGCCGAGCGCATCCGCATCTCGTCTAAATCTTCTAGGTGACGTTCACCCAGTCCGAAGTCTTCGCATCGACGATGTCGCCGTCCTCGTCGCGTGCGAAAACCCTGGCGCGATATCGGCCGGGTGGCACATCGCCAAAGGTCATGGACCGGGACGTGGAATACGGGACCGAGCGCACATGATCGGCTCCCCTGAAGAGTCTGGCGGCGAACTCCGTCCCACTCCCCCCGAACGCGAGCGCCGTCACTCGCCGGGCTGACGCCACCGACCGGACAGTCAGATCACCATCCTCGGGATCGTCAGCCATCAGGTGTCTGAGACGCGCAGCCAACGCGTCGCGATAGGCGGGACCGATGTCTGCGTGAGTGAGGCCCGGCAGTGGGACGACGTCGAGAGCACCCGGGAGGTCCGCGACATGCGCGGCGAAGGGGAGGACATGGTTGCGATAGTGATGGTCTCGATCTCCGACGAGGACCGTGATCTTCGAGTCGGCCCAGGTATCTGCCGTCGTGGTCGCCAGGTCGTAGAGGACCCGATCGAGGTCAGCGATGGCCTGCTCGTCGGTGCGCCCGGTCATGAACCGGAGCACATTCGGGTGAGGCTTGCTGAGGAAGCTGCCGATACGCGTCTGCGGCGCACCGACGAAGATCTCTCCCGCACCCAACGAGAGCCCGTGCAACAGAGCTGCCGTCGCCCCCTTCGAAGAGCCGATGCAGAGGAGATCCCGTGGGGTCAGTCCCAGCTCCTCGAGCTCATGACGGATGAACGCCTGCACGGAGCGGAAGACCGCACGATCTCCATGGTCCTGCAGGTAGTAGCACCCTTGGTCGCCCCAGTCGTCAAGGACGAAACGCGCCTCCACCCCGGCCGCATCCACGGTGGGCTTGTAGTTGGAGGTGAAGTCGCCGACCTGGTGCATGGAGGTGAAGGCGACGACGAGCCGGTCCCGTCGCCCGTGCACGGGGAGGTAGTTGAGCCCGACCTCGGACCCAGACCACCGACGCCAGCCCGTCCGGCCACTCACCTGCCGGTCGCGGTAGGCGAAGTCCGCCAGACGGACCTTGGTGGTGAGCTCGACATCGGTCCCCTCGAAACTGACAACCACAACGTCCGACGCCTCGGCCCGACCCATAACGGGGAACCGCCAGCCCTGCGGACTCGACCCGCCCTCCCCACGGCGGATCGAGACGCGGGTCGCGGTGCTCGCCTCCCACGTCACGTCCATCACCTTCTGCCCCTGGTGGTGGAGCTCGTACCCCTGGCCGTGCAATACGACCTCGAGGTCCGCGCCGACGTGCCAGAGGATGTCATAGCGGTGCGGGTCGGGCGCCCTGACGACGTCCGTGACATCGATGGTGGGGGCGTCCGGATGGTCGCGCACGTCGACCGTGCGTTCGTGCTCGACCCCGTCCCGGAGTCGGCCGTTGCGACCCGTCACGCAGAAGCCGTCCTGCTCACGGCCAACCCGCATGTCGACGGTGCTCGTCGGTCCGCCGGTCCGCGGCACGCTTTGCCCGTCCACGACCAGCGTGGAGTGCGCGAACTGCGAGTAGCCGTATCGGGTCAAAGGGTCGTCGTATGAGTATCCGTTCGGACCCGCCTCCGAGATCAGGTCGAGCCCCCGATGCTGGACCAGCAGCGAGTTCTCGTCCGCGTGCTTGTGGAAGGGCCCGTTGTACGCGCAGCTGAAGAAGATGAAGGTGGCCTCGGAGTCCCCCCAGGCGCTGCGATGGATGGCGTACCCGGATGCCGGGACGACATGGGTCCTGCCGACAGGCGCTCGACCCTGCTTGCCTCCGGTCGCGGCGAAGAGGAGCGACGGGTCTCCTAGCCCCCGTGCGGCCCCGGTAAGCGGTTGGCGCGTGGTGTCGCTGACGAGCGGGTACAGACCGTCGGGCCCGACGGCGTGCGTGGCGTACGCGAGCGTCCCTGCGAGCAGCTCACTCAGCCCCCCCGACCTGGAGTCGTCGACTGCTCTGACGACATCGAGATGAGCCTGCAGATGACGGACGACCATCAGGTGGTAGTTCGGCGCGTGCTCGATGTGCACGCCCTCATGAGTGAACGCATGACTGAAATAGCTGGCCAGACGCTCGAGAGCCAGGTCGAGATACTGCGCGCGCTTGCGCCTAGGAGCCCACGACGCCATACCGGCCCAGTTCACCAGGGCGATGTCCTGAAACATCCCGTGGTTGTTCAGACCGCCGTGGAAGTCGTCGCGAACCAGCAGGTCGGCGGTCTTGTCGACAATTCCGTGGAGACCGTCCAGCTCGGCGGGAGTCAGCCAGTCGGACTGGGCTTCGATGACTCCGAGATGCATCGTCAGGCGCTGCGCGGTGGTCTCGTCATGGAAGGCCATATGGGCGTCGAGCGAACGCCAGGCTCGCGATCTGCTGTACCAGTCGAGGGACAGCTCGTAGGCCCTTCGCGCCGCGGCTGGGTCTGCACGGACCAGTGCCGGCCAGTCAGCCAGCCAGAGGAAGCCGTGCACATATCGCGACCGAGATCGGCTCATCCCTTCGTCCCACATGGATCCTCGGTCGTAAGGGATGTCACCGAACTGCGGTGACTCGACGACCTGCTCTTCGAGGAAGCGGAGCGCTCTGCGCCTCGCTGCCCCCTCCCCCTTCGGGAGACGGTCGCGCACGACCTCGTGCAGGCGCTCGAGCGCCTCGGTGGACGTCACGTGCGCGTCCCCTGCCCGGTCCTCGAGGAGCCGAGCCCTCCGCAGAGGCGACGACGTGCTGTACGCATGGCGACACTGTAATTCAGGGCTTGTTCACCGTGACCCACCGACCCAGACGCTCACCGAGACCACGGACTCTCGGGTTCCATCCGGGCGCAGGACGAACATCCGGACGACGCACCGTCCATCAGGGCACCCCCAGAAGGTGTGCGACCGCGCGGGTCCGTAAGTCGTGGCATCGACCCTGGCGCCGTCATGGACGAGGTGGAACGCCACCTTCGCACCGCGAGGCGCAATGCTCGCAGCGACGATCCCCCCAGTCCCGTGGGGTCCGACGCTCAGGACCACGCCATCAGAGGTCCGCGTCACCCCGCCCGGGGCACTGCGGTCGCGCACGTGGTCGAGGACCGACCTGGCCAGGACGCGTTCGGTCTGGTCGTCGAAGTGGAATGGCGCCGCACCCCACCGGTGGTCGTCGCCCGCTACCGTCTCGACGTCGGTGCCGACCATTGCCACCCCGACGATCTCGCGGATCATGTCGACGTAGTCGGACTGCACCCGGCTCCCCTCCTCGGCCTCGACACCGAAGCTGGGGGGAACCACCTGACCGCTCGTCGTCCGAGCAGCCCACCTCGGGGCAAGGAGAATCGTGCGCCGTAGGAGGCCAGTCTCCACGAGCAGCGCGCGCCACAGCTGCAGCGCGTCGCGGTACAGCGCCTTGTGCTCCGCCGTCCCGAAGGCGACCCTTCGAGCGCCCGCGGGAGGACGTCCATCGGGATGCAGCCGACGCCACTCCACCGTGTCGGTGGTCACCGAGCCATCCGGATGCACGAAGACACCGAGCCGCTCATCGACGACATCCCAGACGACCGCGTCTACGCTGCTCGCCGACACCCGGACACGCTCGGGCAGATCGCTCCGGAAGTCAGCGGCGAGCATCCGCCGTTGGAAGGAGCTCGCGAGCTGGTCGACCTCCGCTGGTGCAGGACGGCCCGGCGCGAAGGCACTGATCAGGCTCTGCCTGGCGTGATAGCCGACAAGCGAGACGGGAGGCGACATGAAGCCAATGAGGTCGCGCGACACGCAGCTGCCGACGAGAAGCAGCGCCGGCTCCTCGAAGCTTGGGCAGGCGGGCAGCTCCATCTCCTCCATGACGTGGCCCAGCCCGTCGCGAAGAGCGACACGGGTGGGTGCCCCGTCGTCCGCGTGCCATGCCGATCCGGAGGACGGCAGGCTGCCCGGAAGCGTGCGCCCAGAGGGTCCGAACTCCGCGACCGACCCGGGAGGCAGCCGGGCGGGTTCGTTGAACCACAGCCTGCGGACTCCGCACTCGTCGACCGTCAGGCGCGGCCCCGCCGACCGCAACGGAGCCACAACTCGCCCCCGAAGATCGCTCGGGAGGGTGCCCGAGGGCGGACTCGGAGCCATGCCAGTGTTCCTGAGTTCGACCGCGACATCCCTGGCGTCCGATCCCACCTTCACCATCGCGAGGAGAGCATCCTCGAGGACCTGGCGGGGTGGCACCGCATGCCCCTTGGCGAAGTCCGCGATCAGGCAGGCGCCCGTGCCAGAGGTCCACAGCCCGTGGCCGGTGTCCACAAACCCACCGGCGTCCAGGTATGGCCCCAGGTGCGCTTGCACGTGCCAGTCGGTCGCATTCTGCAGGACGAGGGTATCGGCGCGGGCGATATCCGGACGGTTCGGCCGACTCAAGACGTGCAGGTCGAGCCCACCCAATGTTGCGAGCCGCTGGCGGGCCGCACCATCCCTGGGGACCGGCCCATCCGCAAACTCGCCCAGCGCCGCGTCGAGGAACGTATCGACCGCGCTCGGGAGGTACCGAAGGATGTCGGTCTGCGGGTTCCAGACCAGAGCTGAGATCGGCACTCGGGCGCGACGCACCTGGTCCAGCGCGGCGAACCCTCCGCCTGAGCCACCGACGAGCAGGAGCTCCCGCCCGGTCGTGATGTGGAGGTGCTCGAGCACCCCGGCGAGGGTCTCCTGCACGTCGTCACCTGCCCTCCCCACGTACCAGCCCAGGTTGACCTCGTGGTGGGTGCTCACGAGCGGATCTGCGATCGAGATGAACTGACCTCCGACAAGTCGACCCATCTGCACGCCTGAGAAGAAGGGAGGTCGTTTGCCGCGTCGGTCGCTCACCGCACCTGTGAAGAAGATCGGAAGACGCGTGTCGATCGGGCCACCGGCTCCGCTGACCTTGACCTCGACGGCACCGCCGGACGGCAGTCGAATTACGTCTACTCCTGGCTCCGCGAGGCCCTGCCCGGCGAAGGAGGCAAGATCGGACCAGCGCCGGACCTCGCCGTGCGCGCTGTAGTCGACGTCGTCCGACATGGCCGATCGCCGGATCCCGGGTGTCACCCGTCCGCCCTGCGGAGGCGTGCTCGTCGACGACGGGGCACCGAGAAGGTGATCTGGGTCTGCACATGTTTGCGAAGGACTGCCGTGAGGTAATCCGCCGCCTTCTCCTCCTCGCCCTGTGCGATGTTCCACGCCCACCAGCGGTACATCCTGGCCGTCTCCCGAGCCGGCCCGTCGGCGATGAGCTCGCCCTCGTGCAGCCACAGGGCGCGCGTGCACATCTCCTCGATCGTCTGCGCGGCGTGCGAGACGAGGAAGATCGTGCCTGCCTGATCGCGGATCTGACGCATGCGCTCCTCGCTGCGGGCCTTCGTCGCTGCGTCTCCGGTCGCGAGCGCCTCGTCGATGAGGAGGATGTCGGGCTGGGCTGCGGCGGCGATCGCGAAGCGCAGCCGGGCTCCCATGCCGGACGAGTAGGTCTTCATCGGGCGCTGGATGGCGTCGCCCAGCGCAGCGAGCTCGATGACGTCGTCGACCGCTGCGTCCGCCTGAGCGGGGTCGAGCCCCATGGCGAGCAGACCGAGCCGGACGTTCTTCGCGCCCGTCAGCTCGGGGATGAGGGCGGCGTTGACCCCGAGGAAGGTCGGGTCGCTCGTCGCGAGGACAGTCCCCGAGGTCGGTGTCTCGAGACCGGCGATGATGCGGAGCAGCGACGACTTGCCCGACCCGTTGTGGCCGACGATGCCGATGACCTCGCCCCGGCGTGCGACGAAGCTGACGTCGCGGAGCGCGTGGACGCTCTGGGCGCGCTTCCAGAGCCGACGTCGGCTGCGATGCCCGTCGTCCTCGTCGGAGATGACGCGGTACGTCATGCGGAGGTCCTTGACGACGACGCACGCATCGGTCACCAGGGGGTCGTCGGTCCGCGTCGGGCTGTCACTCACGGCTGTACTGCTCCTCACCGTGCCAGAAGTAGACGAAGCCCAGCAGCGGGGTGACGACCGCCCACACCCCGAGGACCAGCCAGAGCTTGAGATCCCCGGGAGTCCCGTATAGCAGTGTGTCGCGCGCGAGCTCGAGGACGCAGTACAGCGGGTTGATCTCGCAGATGGCCATGACGCGGGGATGGCCCGCCGTCAGCCGCTCGATGGAGAACATCACGCCGGACCCGTACATCCACAGGCGGCTGAAGGCCCCGACGAAGATCTTGCTGTCGGGGAGGAGCGAGCCGAACCGGGCTGCGTAGAGGGTGAGGCCGAGGTTGAATGCCGCCTGCAGGGCGAGGACCACCGGGAAGAGCAGCCAGGTCATGGTCACCGGCGCCCCGGGTGGGATGGCCAGCACGAGGACGATCAGGGTGAGGACCATCGGCAGGCTGGTGAAGGTCTCGCGCAGCCATGTCGCCACGGGGATCGCCGCCCGCGGGAAGGAGAAGGTGCGGATCAGGCTTCGGCCGGCCACCACCGAGCCGATGCCGGTCGTGAGCGAGCGCGACGAGTAGCCGAAGAGGAAGACACCGATGAGCAGGAAGCCGATGAAGTTCTCGATGCCCTCCCTCGCCCCGAAGAGGAGCCCGAAGATGACGAAGTAGGTCGCGCCGTCGAGGAGCGGCTTGCCGACGAGCCAGGCGTTACCCAGCAGCATGTCGCGGTTGCTCGTGAAGGTCCGCGCTCGCGAGTCCGCGACGACGAAGCTGCGGCGGCGCCAGAGGTCGGCGACATATCGACCCAGGGGCGGACGGACCCCGACGGGATGCAGGTCGCTGACGTCGACGTAGGTCGTCGACGTCCTGGGGCTGGTCGCCGGGTCTGCGGCAGTCATCTGACCTCCCTCCCCGAGAGCGTCCGGTACAGCTCCTCGTAGCGGTGCGCGAGAGCGCTCCACGTCCGCGTCTCGGCGAAGAGCCTGCCATGCAGACCGAGGTCGCCGCGCAGATCCCTGTCTCTCGCCAGACGGTCGACGGCCTGCGCCAGGGCGTCGACGTCACCTGCCGGTACGAGGACCCCGCTCCCTGGCGCCTCGACGATCTCTGCAAGTGCGGGCAGGTCGCTCGCGATGACCGGGCGACCGATGGCCATCGCCTCGATGGGCTTGAGCGGGGTGACCGTCCGGGTCACCTCCGAGTCCACGCGGGGGACGACGAAGACGTCCAGCGCCTGGTGCCAGAGCCGGGCCGCGCCTCGCGACACCCGGCCTGGGAGCACGACGTGGTCCTCGAGACCGAGCCGGCGGACCTGCTCGACGAGCGCGGGGCGGGCAACCCCGTCGCCCACGATCGCGCCCCGGACGTCGACGCCGCCGCGGCGAGCCAGAGCAATGGCGTCGACGAGGGTGTGCAGGCCTTCGTAGCCGACGATGGAGGACACGGTCCCCACCCACACGCCGTCCGTCGGCAGCCCCAGCCGCTCTCGTGCCTGCGCGGCGGGCGGCGCGTCGACGAGCAGGGTCGCGTCGACGGCGTTCGGGGCCAGCGTGACCCGCTCGGCCGGGACGCCGCGGCTGACGAGGTCGTCCCGCATCGACTCCGAGAGGGTGACCACGGCGTCCGCCGCGCACGCCATCTCGATCTCCTTGGCCCGCCAGAGCCGGTAGCGCTCGGACCCCAGCGCCTCGACCGAGAGTTCGCCGGGGCGCGAGGCAGCCCAGGTCTTCTCCAGCTGGCCGCGCATCTCGTACACCCACGGCACCCCGAGCGACCGAGCGGCGGCCTGGGTCGCCATGGCGTTCGGGTAGTGAGTCGTCGCGTGCAGGACGTCGGCGCCGGACCGCGCGCTGAGCGACGCGATGTCGGCCGCCCACAACTCGAGCCGGCCCTCCACCGTCTGCGGGAGCCGGCTGTGCAGGACGCGGTGGTACGGGATGGCGTCGACGTAGGACGTGGCCGGCGCGGCGACCGACCCGATCGTCACGGGGTATCCCGGCCGGGTGATGCCGCGCGCGGCGATCCCGGCGGCGCGCTGCGCCTGCAGGATCGAGTGGGTGCGAAGGGCGTACCCCGAGGACGTGTGCGGCAGCGAGTTGGTGAGGACGTGCGTCACGGAGAGGCGTCGTCCGCTGACTCGGGGTGAGGTAGGGGGGTCGACGGTGATCGTCCGCCCCGGCTGCAGCAACATCCGCTCGGAGCAGAGGCGGGTCGCGTACCGCTGGTCAGAGGCGCCCCGACCGGCCGTCAGCCCCTCGATCGCCTCGCTGAGGTGGCCCGCCTGCCACAGGGCACGGGCCTGAGCCCGACCTCGGCGACGGGTCGTCCCGTCGACGACCAGCTCGAGCTCGTCGACGAGGCGAGAGGGCTCTGCCTGAGCGAGGACCTGCCTCGCGTCCTCGGGCCGGTCCGCCAGCACGTGGGCGAGCGCGGTGAGATCGGGACGGGACCCGATCTGCAGCAGCGCGTCGGCGACCGAGCCTCGGATCGACGGCGGCATCCGACGGCTGACGAGCACGGCGAACGTCACGGGGTCGTCGTGGAGGTGCTCAGCACCGGTGCGCGCGAGCAGCGCCACGTTGCGCGCCAGGGTGGATGCGCGGCCGCGGGCGCCGACCCCGCGAGCGCCGGTCACGACGTGCATGTCGCCGAGCAGGGCGAGGTACTGCTCGCCGATGACGTCCCGCGTCGCGTGGGTCCGCACCCAGTCGACGGCGCGCTCCGACGGCGTCGGCCGCGTGCTGGCACGCGCCAGACGCACCCACAGGTCGGCCAGCGCGTCGGGGTCGGCCGCGGGGACCACGTCGCCGGCTCCGGAGTCCCGGACGACGTCGGCGGCCTCGCCGCTGACGCTCGCGGTGATGTGCAACCCGGCGGACATCAGCTCGTAGACCTTCGACGGGATCGTCAGGTGCAGACCCGGCCAGTCCCGCAGCATCACGAGAGCGGTGTCCGCCCAGGCGTAGTGGTCCGGCACCTCCGAGCGCGGCACCGCATGACGTACGTCCACCTCGACTCCGGCCTGGGCCGCCGCCATCTGCACCAGCCGCCGACCGGCTCCGCCGCCGACGACCCGCAGGGCCACCTCGACGCCGCGCAGGCGGGCGAGACGCACGGCCGCGACCGCCGTCTCGAGCCCTTGAGCACGACCCACCGTGCCGACGTAGACGACCTTGAGGACCCCGTCCTCGGGCTCGACGTCGTGCGAGCCGTCGACGGTGAAGGGGTGAGCGGCGTTGCGCACGACGCGGACGTGGCGGAAGCGGCGCTCGCGCAGACGCTCCGCGAAGGAGTGGGTGGTCGTGACGACGACGGATGCCTGCCGCTGCAAGGTGCTCGTCCCCACAGCAGCGATCCTCGCAAGGGCACGCTTGACCGTGCGCTGACGGCGGACAGGAGCGCCGTCCCACTGGTCGATGACGGCGAGCAGGTCAGGCCAGGCGTCCCGCATCTCGACGACCAGAGGGCGACGCAGCAGCCGTGACGTGACGACACCGGCGACGAGGGACGGGAGCGCGGGCACTGTGGTCACGACGACGTCGGGTCGGCCGTCTCCGCGGAAGCGACGAGCCACCAGCACCGAGTGCACAGCGGCGAGGACCTGGTCCGAGAGCAGCGACCAGACGTCGCCGGTCGTCTGACGGTAGGTCACCCGGTGGACGACCTCGCCGTGCTCGCCGCGGTGCACCACGCCGGGGGCGTATCGCTCCTCGTCCGGCCAGACCTGGCCGGACGGGTAGTGGGGCGGCGGGGTGAGGACGGCCACCTGGTGACCTGCGGCGACGAAGCTCTCGACGAGACCGGCCCAGCGCTGCTGGGGAGCACCCATCTCGGGGTGGTAGTGGTGGGTCAGCAAGAGGATGCGCACAGCTCTGCCCCCCATCCCATGCCGGGCATTCTGCCCGACCTGGATGCTGCGGCGTGAATCGTCCTCACGCTGTGCGCGTCGCCGGCATCCAACACCTGAGCACGAGTTTGGGCTGGCATAACGCGTCGTTATGCTTCGGGAGTCGTCCCCAGAGAGGTCTCCCTTCGTGCCCCCCACCGCTCCCCCGCGTGCGCTGACGCACCTCGACGTGCTCGAGTCCGAGTCGATCCACATCATCCGTGAGGTTGCCGCGGAGTTCGAGCGACCCGTCCTGATGTTCTCCGGCGGCAAGGACTCGATCGTCATGCTCCGGCTGGCCGAGCGCGCCTTCGCGCCCGCCCGGATCCCCTTCGGGCTGCTGCAGGTCGACACCGGCTACGACTTCCCCGAGGTCCTCGCCACCCGCGACCGCTGGGTCGAGCGTCTTGGCGTCGAGCTGCACGTCGCCTCCGTCGAGGAGGCCATCGCCGACGGCACGGTCGTCGACGACGGCAAGACCTCGCGCAACCGCCTGCAGATCGGCACGCTGCTCAACGCCATCGAGGAGCGCGGGTACACCGCAGCTTTCGGCGGCGGCCGGCGCGACGAGGAGAAGGCCCGCGCCAAGGAGCGGATCTACAGCCACCGCGACGACTTCGGTCAGTGGGACCCGAAGAACCAGCGCCCCGAGCTGTGGTCGCTCTACAACGGCCGGATCCACGAGGGCGAGCACATGCGGGTCTTCCCGCTGTCGAACTGGACCGAGCTCGACATCTGGCAGTACATCGCTCGCGAGGACCTCGACATCCCCGAGATCTACTACTCGCACCGTCGTCGGGTCTTCGAGCGCGACGGGATGCTGCTGACGGAGAGCGAGCACAACCCCCTTCGCCCCGGCGAGGAGGCCACCGAGCGGCAAGTCCGCTTCCGCACCGTCGGCGATCTCACCCTGACCGGGTGCGTCGAGTCCGACGCCGCCACCGTCGAGCAGATCATCGACGAGATCTCCATCGCGCGGCTCACCGAGCGCGGCGCCACCCGTGGCGACGACCGCTTCAGCGAGGCTGCCATGGAGGACCGCAAGAAGGAGGGCTACTTCTGATGGGTATCGACATCGAGAGCGTCACGTCGCCTCGAGGCTCCTCACACCTCGACGAGCAGGGCGACGCCCGGCCGCTTCGAGGCTCCTCGCAGAGCTCGTCGCACCTCAACGACCAAGCGGACCTCGGGATCCTGCGGGTCGCGACGGCCGGGTCCGTCGACGACGGCAAGTCCACGCTCATCGGACGGCTGCTGCTCGACAGCAAGGCGATCTTCGAGGACCAGCTCGAGGCGGTCGAGGCGACGAGCCGCGCGAAGGGTCACGACCACACCGACCTCGCGCTGCTCACAGACGGCCTGCGCAGCGAGCGTGAGCAGGGCATCACGATCGACGTCGCGTACCGGTACTTCTCGACGCCGCGTCGCAAGTTCATCCTCGCCGACACCCCCGGGCACGCCCAGTACACGCGGAACATGGTGACCGGCGCCTCGACGGCCGACCTCGGGCTCGTCCTCGTCGACGCCCGTCACGGCATCACGGAGCAGTCACGCCGGCACACCGTGCTCCTGTCGCTGCTCCAGGTCCCGCACATCACGCTCGTCGTCAACAAGATGGATCTCGTCGGCTACGACGAGTCGGTCTTCACGCAGATCCGCGACGAGTTCGAGGACTTCGCCGGCCGCCTCGACGTGCCGACAACGAGCGCCTTCCCCATCAGCGCCCTCGCCGGCGACAACGTCGTCACCCCCAGTGACGCGATGCCGTGGCACAGCGGGGGCAGCCTGCTCGACCACCTCGAGACCGTCGAGACGGCGTCGGACCTCGGCAGCGAAGGGGGCGTGCCGTCACGTTTCCCCGTGCAGTACGTCATCCGACCTCAGCAGGGTGAGTACCGGGACTACCGCGGGTATGCCGGGCGAGTGGAGGCGGGGACCTTCGAGGTCGGGCAGCAGGTCGTCGTGCTGCCGAGCGGCATGCGGACGACGATCGCCGGCATAGACGTCCTCGGCGAAGAGCTCGAGCAGGCCGTGACCTCGCAGTCCGTCGTGCTCCGGCTCGCGGACGACGTCGACGTCTCGCGCGGCGACCTCGTCGCCGGGGCCGGTGAGCACGAGCCCGAGGTGACGCGAGAGCTGACGGCCACCGTGTCGTGGATGGCGACGGGCGAGCTGCACGAGCGTCAGAAGCTGCTCCTCAAGCACACGACCCGTACCGTGCGCGCCGTCGTGCAGGGCGTGAGCTCTCGCCTCGACATCAACTCGCTCGAGCGCGACCGTGACGCGAGCACGCTCGAGCTCAACGAGATCGGCTCGGTGACGCTGCGGCTCGCTCAGCCGCTCGTCGTCGACCCATATGCCGACATCCGGTCGACCGGGTCCTTCATCCTCATCGACCCCGCCACCGGTGCGACCGTGGGCGCCGGGATGATCTCGGGTACGCACGGCGAGGACTACGCAATCTAACGCCCTTGGAAGACGCAAGGGGTCCCGCCGCAGCCGAGACCCCTTGCGTCTTCAGTCGCTCTACTTCAGACCAGTGCTGCTGTATCCCACCTCGACGACAGAGCCGGTTGGCAGCCCAGCGACTCCTTGGAGGAGCTCGACGTGGAGCATCGTGACGGTGATGCTCTTCGTGCCGGTGACCTGCTTGTTGATCGTCACCCTCGCGACCCCAGGCACGTTGACGACTGAGTTCGGCTTGAGGTTGGCGCTCGCGACAGACTTGCCGCCGATCTTCAGCCCGGCGAAGGTCGAGGTGTTCGACCGGTAGAACTGGCCGGTCGACCGTGAGCGCGAGGTCGTCGTCTCCGCCTTGATCGCGTCGGCGGAGATGAGGCCGCCGAGCACACGAGGCGATGCGGTCGTGTTCGTCACCCTGGAGTAGGTGCGAGAGGTATCGGTCTTGCCGACCGCCGTGGTCGTCGTCGTACCAGAGCTGGCGAGCAGCGGGATGTTGACGGCAGCGACATCAGTGGTTCTCGTGCCGCCACCGCAGGGCAGGTTCTGCAAGGCGGTCGGACTCGAGGTCACGGCCCCATTCAAGGCCCGGACCCGGGTGCTGAACCCGGTGCCGGAGTAGAAGAGGTTGTCCGGGAGGTCCTGGACCGCCGCCGTTGCCGACGCGATCTGGATGGTCGACCCTGTCGCGAGACCGAGAGGGTTACCGGGCAGGACCTTGATGATGAGGCCTGTTGTCTTCGCCGTGTACGCCCCGGTGGAACTCTTGGTGCGCGACTGCTGATTGACGGTGACGTCGGCGACACCCGCGATGGTGATCTTGGAGTTCTTGGCGACGTTCGCCGAGATGCTCCTGCCACCGATCTTGAGATTGGTGAAGGTCATCGTGTTGACCCCGCTGCGAGTGCCGTCCGACTTGGCGTAGGCCGACGAGTTCGTCTTGATCGCGTCGGCGGTGATCCTGCCGCCGAGCAGGTTGACCTTGCCGACTTGCGACTGGGTGTTGGTGCGCTTGTAGGTGCTGGTCTCGGTCGTCCTCGCCAGCGTCGTGACGGCACCGGTCTTGCCGACTACAGGGATCGAGATGCCAGCGATGGACCCCGTGCTGCTCAGCCCTCCCTGCCGAGTGCAGCCCACCGAGGCCTTGGCCGTCGCCCCGGACGTCACCTTCCCGTTGAGCAGGTTGACCTGGGAGCCGTAGGCGACGCCCGAGTAGGCCACGCCCGGTTTCGTCGTGCTCGCGGCCACCTCACGCGCAGTGCTCGCTGGCGCCGCCGTAGCCGGTGGCGCTGCAAGCACAACCGTCGCGCCGATGGTGATGAATACCCCTGCAATCCTCATGAGAGCCCCTTCTCTGAGTCCCTGCCACGTCAGCAGGGCTGACACGCGAGAGGGTAGTGACGCCAGTCATGCGGTCCGCACGGTGCAAACTTCAGGGTTCCGTCTGAAGGTCTTAAAGACTTGGTCAAGACGCGCTCTGAGCTCGTCCTCAGAGGTCATTCCGAGGCCCGAGCCATAGGGCTCTTCGCACCTCGATCAACGAAGGCTGCGTTGGTTTCGAGGCTCGTCGCAGAGCTCCTCACACCTCAACCACCGACTGACCGTTCGTCGACAACCTATCGACTGTTCGAACACCTGTTCGATAGCATGGGGTCATGGCGACGATGCCGCAGCTCCTCGACCCGGGCACCCCGGGCCAGAGCCGCGTGCCAGCCCTGCTCGACCAGGCCCACGCCGTCATCGACAGCCTCCAAGAGGCGATCGCCGCCGACCAGCGCACCGCTGGGCGGGCGCTGCGTGCTGATCTCGTCGAGGTCGAGCGCCTGGCCCGACGCGTCGAGGCCGCACGGCTGCGCCTGGTCGCCCGCGCGGACACCGTGCGGGTCGCTGAGCGCACCGGGCACACCGACACCGGGGCCTGGGTCGCCCAGTCCACCAACGGCGACCGACGCCCCGCCTCACGAGACGTGCGCCTCGCCACCGCCCTGACCGCACCCAGCACGCCGCCCCCGGATGACTCCCCTGATCAGACCCCGATCGGCCTCACCCTCGTCGGCTCCGTCTCCCCCAGCACCCCGTCGGCACCGCCGCAGGCCGAGCTGGCCCGCACCGCCGCCGCCCTCGACGACGGGCGGATCAGCGCCGACCACGCCCGCGTCATCACCAACGCCATGGCCGACCTGCCCGACACCCTCACCCCCGAGCAGCGCCACGCCTGCGAGGCCGAGCTGCTGCTGCTCGCGGTCAACCGAGCACCGGCCAAGCTGCGGATCGCCGCCAGGCGCGTCCTCGAAGCCGTCGAACCCGACGAGGACGTCGTCGACGCCCACGAGGATGGCGTCCTCGCCGCCGAAGAAGCCCACGCCCGCGACGAGTCGGCCTTCTGGATCCGCGACAACCACGACGGCACCATGACCGGGCACTTCACCGTCCCCTGGGCCGCCGGCGCCATCCTCGGCAAGGTCATCGACGCCATGACCGCACCCCGCCGCCGCACCCAGCCCGGTTCGGACGCCGTGATCACCGAACCCAGCGACCTCGCGCGCCTCACCGGCGACACCCGCGTCGACGAGCTCGACTGGCAGCACCGCCGCGGCCTGGCCTTCGCCGACCTCCTCAGCCGGATCCCCACCGACCACCTCTCCCGCAAGGTCGCCGCCACCCTCCTGGTCACCACCCGACTCGACGACCTCACCGGCGACCTGCGCCGTGCCGGGAGCACCGACGCCGGCGACCACCTCGACGCCGGCACCATCCGTCGCATGGCCTGCGCCGCCGGGATCATCCCCGTCGTCCTCGGCGGGCCCTCACAGCCCCTCGACCTCGCCCGCCAGAAGCGCCTCTTCACCGAAGCCCAAGCCCTCGCCCTGTCCCTGCGCTACGACACCTGCGCCGCGCACGGGTGCGAACGGCCTTTCGCGTGGACCGAGATCCATCACCTCCACGCCTGGCGAGACGGCGGGCTGACCGACCTGCTCAACGCCATCCCCCTATGCGGCTACCACCACCGCATGATCGACGGACCCGACTGGCAGCACACCACCCACCGCGCACCCGACGACACCGTGACGATCCGCTTTCATCGGCGCACGTGAGCGGGCCGGCGGTGCGCGGGTCGGGATTATGCGGGTCGGGTCCCGGCACGTGATCGTTTCGACGCCGAAACGCATCTGAACTGAGACTCGACAGACGGTGCCGTGGGTCACATGTGCGCCAATACCTTTCTCGCACAGGCCCCGTCGCCCCCTCGGTGTGGCCTGCCCCCCCCGCCCGCCTCGCGCTGAGGAGCGTGCTGTGCGAATGACGCAACCCCCTACCCCCGCCCATCTGCTGCGTCGAACGGCCGGTCTCGTCGCCGCCGTCGCCGCCGCCGGACTGGTCGTCACGGCGACCACCGCAGCGCCACACGCCGAGGCCTCGTCCTCGACAGCTGCCGGGTCGAAGCCCACCCCCGCACCGACGGGCACCAGCAAGCCCAAGACCACCGCCAAGCCGAAGAGCACCGCCAAGCCCGCACCGACGAGCAAGCCCAAGACGACCGCAAAGCCCAAGAGCACCGCGAAGCCGAAGACCACCGCGAAGCCGAAGCCGACGAGCACGCCGAAGCCGACCGCCAAGCCCAAGTCCACGAGCACCCCGAAACCAACCGCCAAGCCGACGGCGACATCCCCTTCGCCCGCCGTCATCTCCGCCCCCGCGGCCGGCACGACGAACCCCCGACCAGCCCTCGGCGTGCAGTACCACGGCATGTGGTCGGACCAGACGCCGGCGATGCGCGCGAAGGTCCTCGACCAGCTCGTCGCCAACGGCTCCGAGTGGGTCCGCATCGACGTCTCCTGGGCGATGATCGAGCCCAAGCACCAGCAGTACGACATGCAGTGGGGAGTCCCCTTCGTCGACACCGTGCTCAAGGAGGTCGAGGACCGGGGCCTCAAGGCCATGGTGACCTTCTGGCTCACGCCCGACTGGGCCAGCTACGGCAAGGGCGAGCGCTACGCACCGCGCTACCCGACCGCCTACGGCCGCGCGGCCGGCTGGGCCGCCAAGCGGTGGGGCCACACGGTCGACGCGTGGGAGATGTGGAACGAGCAGAACCACCCCGACTTCTTCACCACGGCCGACCCGGTCGCGTACACGAAGATGCTCTGCTCGGCCTACACCGAGGTCAAGAAGGCCGACACGAGCCCCGTCGTCTACGGCGGGCTGCAGTACAACGACGCGGCCTTCGTCAAGAAGACCTACACGGCCGGGGCGAAGGGGTGCTTCGACATCCTCGCGACCCACCCGTACTCGGCGCCCTCGGACTTCTCCCCATCCCGCGACGGCGGGGCTCCCTGGGGCGTGACCCGGGTGCGTGACGTGCGCGCCGTCATGGTCGCCCAGGGCGACGCGGCCAAGCCCATCTGGTTCACCGAGCTCGGCTGGTCGACCGGGCAGATCCCCAACCCGCAGCCCTGGCAGCGGGCGGTGAGCGAGGCCACTCAGGCCGACTTCCTCGAGGAGACGGTGGCGCTCACCCGCAGCACCTATCCCTACGTCAAGGGCATCATCTGGTTCCGCGAGCGGGACCGCACCGGCGGCAACCCCTACGAGGACGGGTACGGCCTCATGCGGGCCGATCTCACCCCGAAGCCGGCCCTCGCCCGGCTCAAGGCGGTGGCCTCCTCCTGACGCGCTTCTTGACCATCTCTTGACGATTTGCTGACCAACCCTGGACAAACGGTGATTGAAGGATCACCCTCATGGCACGATGCACCTTGGATTACTCGGGGGTAACGAGCCGTAGGGGGCTGGGTCATGGGGGCAGGTCTAGGCACGACGGAGGCCGCGCGCGCGACGGCGCACGCGCCGACACCGCCGACGGTGCGCACGGGTGATCTCGCCGAGCTCGGTGAGCCGGTCGCCCGGCTCCACGACCTCGCCGGGGTCCCCCTGCGCACCCACGCGCGCGACCTGCTCGCGTGGGCCCGGACCGTCGGGCAGGACGTCACCGTCGTGCTCGTCGAGGACGAGACGGGCGCGCCCGTCGCGGCCGCGCTGCTCGAGGTGCGCGTGCGCCGGACCCCGGTCGGGTCCCTCGTCTCTGCCCGGCTTGCCGGGCATGCCACCCTCGACCACCAGCGCCTCGTGGCCCTCGACGACGAGGCCACCCGAGCGCTCGCCGGGGGCATCCACGACCTGCTCGCCGGGCACACAGCATGGCGCTGCGAGCTCGAGCTGCTGCCCGTCGGCGACCCGGTGGTCGCCGAGCTGGCACGGCTCTCCCCCTTCGCACAGACCACGGCGGACGACCCGACCCCGCAGGTGATCTGGCCGACCGAGCGCACCGAGCGCACGTGGGCGGCGAAGAAGACGCGCCAGCGCACCCGTACCGCGCAGCGCCGGGCCGACGAGAGCGGGCGCGACTGGTCGGTGACCCGTGCCACCGAGGCGAGCGAGGTGCTCGCCGCGCTGCCGGCGACCCTCGACCTGCGTCTCGAGCGCGAGCTAGAGCTGGGGCGCAGCGACTCGCTCGCCGACACCCGCCAGCGGGCCGCCCACGTCGAGCTCTCCGAGAGCCTCGCCGCGCGCGGCGTGCTCGAGCTGTGGCAGCTGCACGTCGACGGGATGCTCGGGGCCTACCTGCTCGCGGCGCGCGACGGCAACATGATCCGGCTCGTCGACGGGCGGATCCACCCCGACGCCGAGGACCTCTCGCCGGGCGTCATCCTGCACGGGCACGCCCTGCAGGCCTGGCACGCCGACCCCAGCATCGTCGGGGTCGACCTCGGTCGGGGGCTGACGAACTTCAAGCGCTCGCTGCGCACGCAGGACATCGACTCCGAGGCCATCGTGCTGTGGTCGCACCCGGCGCTGGCGCGGCTGGAGCAGCAGCGTGCCGCGGCGGTCGAGGGTGCCCGGTCGGCGCTGCGCGCCGCCCGCGACCACTCCCCCGCTGTCGCACGGGCCGTGCACGCCGGGCGCCGCGCCCAGACCTGGGCCCGCGCCCGCCGCCCCGCCGTCACGGGTGGGAGCGCAGCACACCGGGACGTGTCGTGAAGCGCGGCGGCGAGCGCGAGCTCGTCGGCGGGGGTGGCGGCGGCGCCACGGCGGTGTCGGCCCCGGTGCCGGCGGCTCGGGTCGCGGCCGAGCGGATCCGCTCGCGGCGCCGGCGCGGGTGGATGCGGGCGGTCGACGTCACCGTGCTCGCGCTGCTCGTCGCGGCCGATCTCGCGGTGCCGGTCTTCGCGCTCGTGGCGCACCCCGACCAGTGGCTCTCGGCGATCGGGCTGGCGCTCGGCATCCTCGCCATCGGCAGCTGGGCGGGCCTGTACCGCCGGCGCTTCCACAACAGCGTGCTCGACGAGCTGCCGTGGATCCTCGTGGCCGGCGCGGTCGGCGTCGGGGCCGCGGCGGTGCTGCCGCTGCTCGTCGGCGAGCCCACCCCGGACCGGCTGCGGGCCGTCCTGCTCGAGCTCGCGATCGCGCTGCCGCTCGGGCGCGGGCTCGTCTACGCCGGGCTGCGCTGGTGGGTCGGGGGGCACCCGGCGCGCCAGACCCGGGTGCTCGTCGTCGGCGAGGACGACAGGGCGACGCAGCTCATCGAGCGCATCGAGTCCCACCCCGGTGAGGGCGTCGTCATCGCGGGGGCGGTGGCGGACGGCGAGCCGGCGACCCCGGAGGTCGAGGTGCTCGGCGGGGTCTCCGACCTCACCGACGTCGTGCAGCGGCGCCGGATCGACGCGGTGATCCTCACCGACGCGAGCGCGCCGGAGTGGCGGCTCGCGCACTCGCTGCGGCGGCTGCCACGCCGGCTCAAGGTGCTCACCGTGCCGGCCGGGTACAGCCTGCGGCTGCGCGGCGGGCGGGTGAGCGACCAGCTGTGGGACATCCCGGTGCTGCCGGTGACGCCCGGTCCGCTCAGCGGGCCCGGGTGGTGGGCCAAGCGGGCCTTCGACGTCGTCGTCGCCGGCACCGCCCTGCTCGTGCTCTCGCCGCTCCTGCTCGTCGTCGCCCTCGCGGTGCGCCTCGAGATCGGGCGGGGCGTGATCTTCCGCCAGGAGCGCATCGGGCGCGACGGTCACCCCTTCGTGCTGTACAAGTTCACCTCGCTCAAGCCCACCGCCAGCCGTGAGGCGGAGACGACGTGGAGCATCGCGCACGACGACCGGGTCGGACCGGTCGGGCGCTTTATCCGGGCGAGCTCGGTCGACGAGCTGCCCCAGCTGGTCAACGTGCTGCGCGGGGACATGAGCATCGTCGGGCCGCGACCCGAGCGTCCGCACTTCGTCGAGCAGTACGCCGACCTCTACCCCGGGTACGAGGACCGCCACCGGGTGCCCGTCGGGCTCACCGGGTACGCGGCGGTCAACGGGCTGCGCGGCGACACCTCGATCTCCGACCGAGCCAGCTTCGACAACAGCTACATCGACAACTGGTCGATGTGGGAGGACGTGAAGATCATCGTCAGGACAGTCCGCAGCGTCATCGGTCGTCATGGTCGCTGAGGCCGCCGTCACCCAGGAGACCCAGGGCACGCGCCTGCGGGTGTGCGTCGTGCTGCCCTCGGCCACCCGTGGGGGCGCCGAGATCTGGCAGGAGCGGCTCGCCGCCGCCGGCTCGCGCGTCGACCTCGAGGTCGTCGCGCTCGCCGAGGGCGACGCGGCCGCGCAGTGGCGCCGCTTCGGCGTGCCCGTCACGGTCGTGCCCACGGGCGCCCGGGCGAAGGGGGCGCCCCGCACCGTCGCTCGGGTGGCCGCGCAGTTGCGTCGCAGCCGTCCGGACCTCGTGCTCGGGCACGGGGTCAAGGCCGGGCTCGTCGCCGCAGCCGCCGGGGCGATGTCGGGGACGCGCTCGGCGTGGGTGCGCCACGACGACTCCTTCGAGGGCGGGCTCGTGCGGCTGCTCGACACGCTCGTCGACGGCCGGGTGAGCTCGGCGCAGCGGCTGACGACCGGTCGGCCGGCGGGTCTCGTCGTGCCGCCGCCGCTGCCGACGGGCGCGGTGGGTCGCGCCGAGGCGACGGCCCGGCTCGGGCTGGTCGACGACGGGCTGCTCCGGGTCGCGATGGCGACCCGGCTCGCGCCGTACAAGGGGGTCGACGACGCGATCCGGGCGCTCGCGCAGGTCGGCGGGTGGGCCCTGCACGTCTACGGGGTGGCCGACGCGGCGTACCCGGGCGAGCGCGGGCGGCTCGTCGCTCTCGCGGAGGGCCTCGGGGTCGCCGGGCGGGTGCACCTGCACGACCCGGTCGACGGCATCGGCTCGCTCCTCGCCGCGCACGACGCGCTGGCCGTGCTCACCCGCGCCGACCGCGACGCCCGGGTGACGGGCGAGTCGCACAGCATGGCGGCGCACGAGGCGCTCGCGTGCGGCGTGCCGGTCCTCGCGACCCCGCCGCTCGAGCAGACCCTCGGCGAGGGCTGCCTCGCCGTGCCCGCCGGCGACCCGGCGGCCGTGGCCGCCGCGCTCGTCGGGCTGACTGACGCCGCCGTCCGCGCCCGGGTGGGCGCTGCCGGTCGGGAGGTCGTCGCGGGCGAGGACCCGCAGGCCGCTGCCGAGGCTCTCGAGCGCCACCTGGCGGCGGTCGCCCTTCGTCCCGGTGCGGGCCGCGTCGACGGTCCCCCGGTCTCGGTCATCACCACCGTCCTCGGCGAGGCCGAGGGGCTGGGCACGCTGCTCGACCAGCTGCGCCCCCAGCTCGGGCCGGACGACGAGGTCGTCGTCGTCGACGGCGGGTCGCGCGACGCGACCGTCGACGTCGCCCGGGCGCACGCGCAGGAGGACCCGCGGGTCACCGTCGTCGTCTCGCCCGGCGCGGGCATCTCGGCCGGGCGCAACATCGGCATCGAGCGCGCCCGGCACGACCTCGTCGCGTGCACCGACGTCGGCTGCGAGCCGGCGACGGGGTGGCTGACCTCCCTTCGCCGGGCGGCCGCGGACCACCCGGGTGCGCTGCTCACCGGGGTCTACGACGTCACCGCGACGACGCCGCTGCAGCGCGCGCTCGCCGTCACCGGGTACCCCGTCGTCGAGGAGTCGACGCACCCGACGCCGCTCACGCGGCTGCACGGGCGGCTCTTCGGGCGCGCCTTCGACCCGACGATGCCGACCGGGCGCTCGATGGCGCTGCACCGGGACGCGTGGCGCGAGGTCGGCGGCTTCCCCGAGCACCTCGCGACCGGTGAGGACGTGACCTTCGGTCGGGCGGTCGCGCAGCGTCGGCCGGCGGTGCTCGTCACCGACGCGCTCGTCACGTGGGAGCAGCGCCCGACCCTGCGCAGCACGCTGCGGATGTACTACCGCTACGGGCAGGGGTCGGGGCACTCGCGCGACGCGCTGCTCCTCGCCCGTGACGCGGTGCGCGCCCTCGCCTACCCGGTCGGGGTCGCGCTCGTCGCGCGCGGTGGTGCCGCGCGGGGGCTCGCGCTGGCCGCGGGCGCGATCTACCTCAGCGTCCCCGCCCTGCGCGCGGCCCACGGGCCGCAGCCGGTGCGCACCACCCTGCTCGTCGCGCCGGTGAGCGCGCTGCGTGACGGGGCGAAGGTCCTCGGCGCGGTCGACGGCCTGCGCCACCCCCCGGACGGGGACGCGTGACCCGACAGGCAGAGGCACGTCGGATGACCCGGGCAGCCGTGACGCTCAGCGTCGGCGAGGTGCTCGGCAAGCTGGCGACCCTGCTCATGCTCGGGCTGCTCGCCCGGGCGCTCGGGGTGGCCGACTTCGGCGCCTTCTCCTTCGGTCTCGGTCTCGGGCTGCTCCTCGCATCGGCGACGACGCTCGGGCTCGACCAGCGTCTCGTCCAGCTCACGGGCGGCGATCCGCCGAGCCTGTCCGCGCGGCTGTCCTCGCTGCTCGCCGTGCGGCTCTCGCTCGCAGCGGCGGTCGTCGTGCTCAGCGCGGTCGTGCTGCCGCTCGCCGTCGCCGACGACGTGCGCTGGCACGTCACCCTCGCCCTCGTCGCGGCGGCGTGCTGCGACGGGGTGACCGAGGCCTTCCGCTCGGCGGCGAGCGCGCGGCACGTGCAGGGCGGTCCGGCGGTGGTCCTCGTCGTCCAGCGCTTCCTCGCGCTCGGGCTCGTCGTCGCCGCGGTCGAGCTCGGCGGGGGCATCACGGGGGCGGCGGTGGGCTACCTCGCGGCGTCGGTCGTCGGGGTGGTGCTCATGGCGCTCGTCGCGCGGGTGCGGGCCGACGTGCGGCCGTCGCCCGCGGCCGTGACGCGGGGGCACGTGCGCGACTACGTGGTCGCGGTGCGGGTGACGGGGCTCAACGACCTCGTCTCGATGGCGCTCTTCCGCATCGACGTCGTCATCATCGCCTGGCTCGCGGGCACCGTGGCCGTCGGCTACTACACGGCGGCCTACCGCCTGCTCGAGACCGTGCTCTTCATCAGCTGGTCGATTGCGCGCGTCATCCTGCCGGCCCTGGCCGACACCTCGCTGCGGGCGGTGGAGCGCTCGCGGACGGTCGCGACGGCGCTCGTCGTCGTCACCGCGGTGTACCTGCCGTACACCGCGCTGCTGCTCACCCGGGGCGAGGAGCTCGTCGCGCTGCTCTTCGGCGAGGACTTCGGGTCGCGGGCGATCATCCTGTGGCTCGCCCCGGCGCCGCTCTTCTTCGGGGTCGCGCAGGTGGCGCTCATCGCCCTGCTCGCCCTGCGGCCGGACCCGGCCGTGCTGCTCGCGAGCACCCTCGCCCTCGTGACGAACGTCGCGCTCGACGTCGCGCTCATCCCCCTCTACGGGCCGGCGGCGGCCGCGGCGGCGACCACCGCCGCGTACGCCGTGCAGGCGGTCGTCGTGGTCATCGCCCTGCGCCGACGGGTGGCGCCGGTGCACGTGCGCCGGGCGCTCGTCGTGTGCACCGGGGCGGCTGTGATCGCCGGCGCGACGATGCTGCTCCCGGTGCACGTCGTGCTCGCCGCGCTCGTCGGCGGGGTCGTCTACGTCGGGCTGTGGTGGCTGGCGAGCCGGCGCTGGGACCGACCCACCCATGACCTCGTGCGCTCGGTGCTCACGTCGGGGGCGTCATGAGCACCGTCGCGACGCGTCCGGGGCCGGTGGCCGGGGCGACGTCGCAGGGCTCGGTGGCCGGGGGCGGTCGCGAGGTGCCGACCGACCGGGCCGCCGGTGCACTCGGTGCCGTCGGCCCGGCAGCGCCGTACGCCCTGCCCGACGCGATCACCGGAGCGCTCGTCGTCCTCGCCCTCGGCGCACCGTGGGCGCCGGGGCTCGTGCTGCCGGTCAGCCTGCTCGTCGCCGTGCTGTGGGGGCTGCGTGTCGTCGACACGCGGCGGCTCGCCCTGCCCCCGCTCGTCGTCGTCGCCGCGGGCATCCCGCTCGCCCAGGCCGTCGCCGTCCCCACCGCCGTCGACCCGATGCGCTCGGCCGTGCTCACGGTGGCGAGCGCCCTCGGGTGGGCGTGCGCCGCGGCCCTGGCGACCCTGACCCCGCGCCGGCGCGCGGCGGTGCTCGGGTCGCTCGTCGTCTCGCTCCTCGTCGTAAGCGCCCAGGCGACCACGGACCTCGGCGGGCTGACCAGCCGGGCCGGCGGGTCCGTCGTCGACGGCCGGGCGCAGGGCCCCTTCGCCCAGCCCAACGAGCTCGGTGCCTACGTCGTGCTCCTGCTGCCCGTGTGCGTCGCCCTCGCCGCACGCCCGCGCAGCCGGGCGGCCCGCGCGCTCCTCGGCCTCGCCGTCGTGCCGGTGCTCGCCGCGCTCGCGCTCAGCCTGTCGCGCGGGGCGTGGATGGGCGCCGCGGCCGCGACAGCCGTGCTCGTCCTCGTGCTCCCCCGGCTCGTGCCCGCCGTCGCCATCGCCCTCGGCGGGGTGAGCACGGTCGTGCTCGGTCTCGCGCTGCTCGGCACGACCGGACCAGCGGCGGTCGTCCTGTCGCGCATCGGCTCGCTCGGCGACCCGTCGCGCTCCCCCGACGACCACCGCCCGCAGATCTGGGAGCTGGCCCTCGACGCCGCGGCGCACCGACCCGTGACCGGGGTCGGGGCCGGGGGGCTCGAGACCTGGGCGACGCGCACCGACTCCGCCCTCACCCTCGAGCCCCCGCTGCACGCGCACAGCCTCGTGCTCACCGTGCTCAGCGAGACCGGCGCTGTCGGCGCCCTCGTCCTCGTCGCCCTCGCCCTCGTGCTCCTGCACGGGCTCTGGCGAGCCGCCACGAGCACCACCTCGTGGCTCGTGGCCGCGCCGCTCGCCGGTCTCGCCGGCGCCGCCGTCCACGGCCTCATCGACATGCCGTGGCGCAACCCCGGCCTCACCGCGACCGCCTGGCTCCTCGCCGGCGCCGCGGTCCACGTCCACCGACCCCTTCGACCTCGAGCTGAGAGGCCCACCGTGACCCCCAGGACCACGCGCGCCCACGACCAGGCCGCGCCCATCTCCGAGACCACTGACCACGCACCTGAGCGGGTCGTCGAGCGGGTCGTCGAGCGCGCCCCCGAGCGGGTCGTCGACCCGACCCCGGTCCGGCGCCGCCGGGCCTGGCTGCTGCCGACCGTGCTGGCCGTCCTCGCCTCGGCGGGTCTCGTCGCCGGGTTGTACTACCTGCCGACCCAGCACGAGGCGACCGCCGTCGTCGGGCTGCGCAGCGAGGCGGCGAGCGAGGGCCAGGCGACGACCGGGCCCGACGAGCTCAAGCTCATCGCCCAGCAGTACTCGGTCGCCCTGTCCGACGAGGCCGCGGTCGACGAGCTCGTCGACGAGCTCGGCATCCCCGCGACGAGCACCGCGGAGGCGACGGTCGACCCGGAGACAACGACCGTGCGCATCGCCGCCCGCTCCGACGACCCGCAGGAGGCGAGCGACCTCGCCGACCGGATCGCGCGCAGCGCCGAGGCCCGGGCCGAGGAGGACCCGCAGGTCGTCGCGACGACGTTGTCGACGGCCAGCCCCGACCACACCCGGGTCACCCCGCCGAAGCCGCTGCTCCTCGCGTGCGGCCTGTCGGCGATCCTCGTGCTCGCCGTCGGGCTGTGGCTGCTGCGGCGGCAGCGATGAGCGGGCGCACGCCGCTGGTGCTCATGTACCACGGCATCGGCGAGGTCCCTGCGGCGTCGGACCCGGACAACCTCTACGTGCCCGAGGCGGCCTTCGCCGCCCAGCTCGACCACCTCGCCGCGCGCGGCTGGACGGTGCTCGACGAGGCGGGCTACCTCGCCGCGCTCGACGGGGCGCCGACCCCGCGGCGCTCGGTGCTCGTCACCTTCGACGACGGCTACGTCTCCGTGCTCGAGCGGGCCGCGCCACAGCTCGCACGACGCGGCATGAGCGCGATCTGCTACGTCTCGCCGGGGCTCGACGGGCAGGCGCCGCTGCCCGGGATGCCGCCGGAGTCGCGTCTCATGACGGCCGCGCAGATGCGCGAGCTGTCCGCGGCCGGTGTCGCCCTGGGGTGCCACGGGTGGGCGCACGAGTCGATGCCGGGCATGAGCACCGAGCAGCTCGAGCAGTGCACGGTCCGTGCTCGCGACGAGCTGCACTCGCTCGTCGGCGAGCGTGTCGCGACCTTCGCCTACCCCTTCGGCCACCACGACGCGGCCGCGCGAGAGGCAGTCGCCGCCGCGGGCTTCGCGTGCGCGCTCGCGACGTACGACGGGGCGGGGCGCCTCGCGATCCCCCGGGTCGACGTCAACGCGACGGACACCGCGCGGACCTTCGAGCTCAAGCTGAGCCGGGTCTACCCGCTCGCCCGGCGGGCCCTCGGCTCCGCACCCGCGGTGCGCCGCGCCGCTCACCGAGTCCTCGGCCACGCGGCGAGGTCGTGATGCGCCGGATCCTCCACGTCACCGACTGCTACAGCACCGGCGTCGGGCGGGCCATCGACACCGTCGTGTCGCTGACGCCCGAGCACGAGCACCACCTGCTGTGGGCCGGCGAGGACGACCCGAGCGGGGTGGGCTTCGCGAGCACGCACCCGCTGCCCCGCGGGCTGCCCCAGCGGGTGCGGGCGGTGCGCGAGAGCGTCGCGCGGACCGGCAGCGAGATCGTCCACGCCCACTCGAGCCGGGCCGGGGTCTACGCCCGCCTCACCGGTCTCGACGCCCGCGTGCTCTACCAGCCGCACGCCTACAAGCTGCTCGACCCGGCGCTGCCCGCTCCCGCCCGGGCCGCCGTCGCCCTCGTCGAGCGCGCGCTCGGCCCGCGCACCGACACCGTCGTCGTGCTGTCGGAGGAGGAGCGCGCCCTCGCCGCGCGGCTCACCCCCTCGGCCGCGAAGGTGCTCGTGCCCAACGTGCCGAGCCTGGCCCGACCGGCCCCGGTCGTCACCGACCCGGGCCGCACGGGGCCGCCGCCGCGCACCGTCGTCATGTCGGGGCGGGTCAGCGCGCAGAAGGACCCCGAGTACCTCGTCGCCGTCGCCACCCGGCTGCGCGAGCTCGACCCCGGGGTGTCGGTGCGCTGGCTCGGGAGCCCCGACGACGCCCGCCTCGCGGCGCGGCTGCGCGCGGCCGGGGTGGAGGTCACCGGGTGGCTGCAGGCCGACGAGCTCACCGCCGCCCTGCGCGACGCCGGGGTCTACCTGCACAGCGCCGCGTACGAGGGCTTCCCGCTCAGCGTGCTCGACGCCGCCGCGTGCGGGCTGCCGGTGCTCGTGCGCGACATCTCGGCCTTCGCCGGGACGCCGCTCGTGCGGGTCGCCGGTCCCGAGGACGCGACGACCCGCGTGCTCGAGGTGCTGCGCGGGGGCGAGGCCTGGCAGGCCGCGGTCGCCGGTGGCCGCGACCTCCTCGCGTCGATGGACCCCGCCGTGCAGCGGGCGCGTCTCACCGATCTCTACGGCTGAGGGACTCGCCCTTCGAGGCTCGTTGGCGCTCGCACCTCAGGGAGCGAAGGGGGCTCGGCGCAGGACAGACGAAGGGGGCGGTGCCGGGTCGCCCGGCACCGCCCCCTTCGACGTCCCGTCCTCGGTCAGCCCGCGTGGGCGGCGACGGCGGCGGCGACCGCCTCGGCGACGCCGTCCTGGAAGACCGGCGGGATGATGAGGTCGGCGCGCGGCTCGGGGACGAGGTCGGCGATGGCCTGGGCCGCCGCGAGCTTCATCTCCTCGGTGATCTGCACTCCGCCCGCGTCGAGCGCCCCGCGGAAGATGCCGGGGAAGGCGAGGACGTTGTTGATCTGGTTCGGGTAGTCGCTGCGACCGGTGGCGACGACCGACGCGTAGCGGTGGGCGACGTCGGGGTGCACCTCGGGCGTGGGGTTGGCCAGCGCGAAGATGATCGGACCCTCCGCCATCGAGGCCACCTGCTCCTCGGGCACCGTGCCGCCGGAGACCCCGACGTAGACGTCGGCGCCGACGAGGGCGTCGCCGAGCGAGCCGGTGAGGCCGCGCGGGTTGGTCTGCTCCGCGAGGCGCTGCTTGTGGGCGACGAGGTCGGTGCGACCGGGCTCGATGATGCCGCGCGAGTCGGCGACGATCACGTCCTCGACACCGGCGAGCTGGAAGAGGTCGCTCACGGCGACCCCCGCCGCCCCCGCGCCGCCAATGACGACGCGCAGCGAGGACAGATCGCGGCCGACGACGCGGCAGGCGTTGATGAGACCGGCGAGCGCGACGATCGCCGTGCCGTGCTGGTCGTCGTGGAAGACGGGGATGTCGAGGCGCTCGCGCAGCCGGCGCTCGATGTCGAAGCAGCGCGGCGCCGAGATGTCCTCGAGGTTGATCCCGCCGAAGGACGGGGCCATCCGGGCGATGGCGTCGACGAGCTCGTCGACCGAGCCCGACTCGATGGTGATCGGCACGGCGTCGACCCCGGCGAAGTGCTTGAAGAGCACCGCCTTGCCCTCCATGACCGGCATCGCGCCGAGGGGGCCGATGTCGCCCAGGCCGAGCACCGCGGTGCCGTCGGAGATGACGGCGACGGTGTTGTTGCGGGCGGTGAAGCGGCGGGAGAGCGAGGGGTCCTGCGCGATCGCGAGGCACACGTCGGCGACACCGGGGGTGTACAGCAGCGACAGGTCCTCGAAGCCGCGCAGCGGCTTCGTCGCCCGTACCTCGACCTTGCCGCCCTCGTGCGCGGCGAAGGCGGGCGCCGTGAGGTCGTAGGAGGTGGTCTGCTCGGGCTGGCTCACGCGAGCGATCCTCGCACAGGGGGCGAAGGGGTGGGCAGGCCGTCCGGGCGTGGTGTCGGCCTCATCTGCCGCCCTGGACGGTGCGCTGCGAACCGTCCGTCCGGGTCATGCCGGGGAGCCGTCGGCGGGCCTACCCTGCTCCCCTGAGTCGCACCACCGGCTCACCCTTCGCGCCACCCGAGGTCGACATGGCTGCTCCGCTCCGCATCCTCGTCCCGCTCCTCTCCGCCGTCGTCCTGGCCGCCGGCGCCGCCGCTCCTGCCAGCGGCTCACCGCCGGGCGCCTCTGCTGCCGCGGGCACCGTGCGGATGACGGGCGTCGTCCTGCGCACCCCGGCCGAGCCTGGTCAGCCCGCCCGCACGGGGCTGCGCGTGGGCAGCCGGCTCGTCGCGACGAGCGGTGCCGGCATCGAGCGCACCCCGGCCGGCTCGCAGGTCACCGTCGACGTCGGTGTCCCGCCGACGGCCGGCCCGTCGGGCGACCGGGTCGCCGCGAGCATCGACGCCGCGTCGCGGCAGGGCGCGCCCGCGCTCGCCGTGCAGCGGGTCGTCAGCTCGACTCCCCCGGTCGCGCAGGCGTACACGCCCGCGACCCGCGCGCTGACGATGGTCAACGTCACCCCGCGGGGAGCCACCCCGGACCCGATCGGCACTCCCGCCCTCACCACGCAGGTGAGCGCGTCGAGCACCTTCTGGCAGCAGCAGTCCCGCGGCGAGCTGCGCCTGGCGATGTCGGGCGCGCTGCGCCCGTCGTACACCGCGTCGGTCGACTGCTCCGACCCCTTCGCCCTGTGGGACGAGGCCGCCCGGCGCACCGGGTACGTCGACGCCGACAACTCCTCGCTCGTCCTCGTGCTGCCCGGCAGCGCCGGGTGCTCGTACGGGCTCGGCACGATCGGCGGCTCGCCGAACAGCGGGGGCTACATGTACTACTCGGGCGACAGCCCCGACGTCCTCAGCCACGAGGCCGGCCACAACATGTCGCTCATGCACGCGGACCGGCTGGCCTGCCCGACGGCCGACGCCCGCCAGCTCGGGTGGGACGACTTCGGCACGTCGTGCGAGCTCGCCGCCTACGGCGACGGGCAGGACATCATGAGCGTCGACCTCATCGGCTCGCCCTCGCCCATGCTCTCGACGCCCCAGGCCCTGCGCACGGGGATGCTCGAGGCGAGCGCGGCGACCGTGCTGCCCGGCACCGGCACGTCGAGCGTCACCCTGCTGCCCGTCGCGGGACGGACCGGGCTGCGCTCCGCACGGGTGACCAACCCCGCGACCGGGGTGACGTACTACGTCGAGTACCGGCGGGCGAGCGGGCTCGACGCCGAGAACGCCTGGGGCCACCGCACCGGCGTGCGGGTGCTGCGGTGGAACTACGACAGCACGAACCAGACCGTCCTGCTCGACCCCTCTCCGACGGGCACGTGGGACGACGCCGACCCGGTGCTCGACGTCGGCGAGACGCTGACGACCTACGACGGGGGCCTGCGCTTCCGCACGGTCTCGGCGGGCACGACGTCCGCGACCGTCGAGGTGGTCAGCTCGGTGACGTTGCGCGACTTCACGATGAGCGCCGGCCCGTCGGTCAGCGGCACCCGCGGGGTCGGGCGCACGCTCACCGCGAACCGCGGCACGTGGAGCCCGACGCCGAGCAGCACGAGCTACCGGTGGCTGCGCGACGGCGTCGCGATCTCGGGGGCCTACTACAGCACGTACACCCCGCGCACGGCCGACGCCGGCCGGTACCTCAGCGTGCGGGTCACCGTCCGGCGCCTCGGGTACCGCGACGCGACGGCGACGAGCTCGCGGGTCGGCATCCCGATCTACGCGACGACCGCGCCGCGCATCGGGGGCACCGCCCGGGTGGGTCGCACGCTCACCGCGTACGTCGGGTCGTGGACGCCGACGCCGTCGACCTACGGCTACCAGTGGTACCGGGGCAGCACGGCGATCTCCGGGGCCACGGCGAAGACCTACGTCGTGCGCTCCTCCGACGTCGGGGCGAAGATCCGCGCGCGGGTCACCGCGCGACGCACCGGGTACAGCAGCGGGTCGGCGTACACGGCGTACACGGCGGCGGTGACGCGCTGAGGGGGTCGGGCGGGGGCGAAGGGGGCGTCGCCTCCTCGTCGTGAGGGGCTGACACCGGCCGCCACTACGCTGCACCCGGGGCCGGACCCGGGCCTCAGGGCGGCGGCCCGACGTCACGCACCGCACAGCTGAGGACCCCATGACCCACCGACCTGTCGTCGGCGCGCTGGCCGCGTGCGCGGCCCTCGCCGTGGCCGCCCCGGCCGCCGCCACCCAGAGCCCGTCGACCGCGGTGTCGTCCTCGAGCAGCACCACGCCGCTCGTCCGGCTCACCGGCACGCTCCTGACCACCGCGGTGGAGCCGGCCCACGGGTCCACCGTCACGCCCGGCGCCGCTCACGCCGCCGTGCGGGTCTCCGGCCGGCTCGTGCCGGTCGACGCCGGTGCCGTCGCCGACGTGCCCTCCGGCAGCCGGGTCACCCTCGACGTGCGCGTGCCCGACCCCGTCGTCGACGCCGCCGAGCAGGGCGACCGGCTGCGGGTGCCGACGGTCGCCGGTCGGACCGTCACCCATGACCTCGGCAGCGCCGACGTCGACGCCGCGAGCGACGACTCCCCCGCGACCGCGGGCTCCGACATCGGTCGGGCGACGACAGACCAGGCGATCGCCCCGGGCACCGACCCGCTCGCGGTCGAGGAGGTCGTCTCGACCCGGGCCGCGGCGGCCGCGGCCTACACCCCGGCGACCCGCCGGGTCACGGTCGTCAACGTCGTCCCGCGCGGCGGCACCGCCGACCCCGCGACGCGCGCCGAGATCAGCAGCATGGTGAGCGGCACCGACGCCTTCTGGCGGGCCAACTCGCGCAGCACCCTCAAGGTCTCGCTGGCGCGGGTCGCCCCGTCCTTCCGCTCCTCCTACGGGTGCGACGAGCCGTGGAAGATGTGGAACGACGCCGCCGCCCGGCTCGGATGGCCAGGCAGCGCGGACACGACGCTCGTGCTCGTGCTGCCCGAGCGTCTGCCCTCCTCGCTCGGATGCGGCTACGGTCTCGGCACCATCGGCGACGACCCGAACAGCCCCGGCTACGTCTACGGCATGGGCACGGCCGTCGACCTCCTCGCCCACGAGATCGGGCACAACATGTCGCTCGACCACGCCGACGTGCTCACCTGCGAGACGAGGGCGCAGGACGCGGCGGTCAGCCGCGGCCGGTGGCCGAGCCGGTGCAGCGAGTGGGAGTACGCCGACGGCCAGGACATCATGAGCCTCGACGGCGAAGGTCCTTCGGGCATGCTCTCCACCCCCCGCGCGTGGCAGCTGGGGCTGCTCGAGCGCTCTGCCGTCACCTCGGTGCCGAGCGGTCGGACCACGCGGGTCACGCTGCGCCCGCTGGCCGGGCGCACCGGGGTCCGCGGCGCCACCGTCGTCAGCTCCTACTCCGGTGCCCGCTACTGGGTCGAGTACCGCACCCCCGCCGGCCGCGACCGCTACAACGCCCTCGGCCAGCGCACCGGCGTCCGCGTGCTGCGCATGGGCCCGAGCGGCACGACGGTCCTGCTCGACCCGACGCCCACGGGCGACATGGACGACGAGCTGCGCCTCACCGCCGGCCGCACGCTGCGCAGCTACGACGGGCGCATCCGGGTCACGACCGTCTCGACCTCGAGCACCGCCGCGGTCGTCGACATCACGGCGTCCTCGAGCGCGACGTCCTTCTCCCGCGTCTCGGCCCCGTGGGTCGCCGGCACCCGGGGCGTCGGCCGGGCGCTCACGGCGCGCGAAGGGGGCTGGCTCCCCGTCCCCGCGTCGTACACCTACCGCTGGTACCGCGGCGGCTCCCCGATCAGCGGCGCGACCGGGCGCACCTACCGCCCGACGACCGCCGACGCGGGCCGCTACCTCTCGGTGCGGGTCGTCGTCTCCGGGCCGGGCCTGCTCGCGACGAGCCGCACCTCGGCCGCGGTCGGCATCCCGATCTACGCGACGACCCGGCCGAGCGTCGCGGGCAACCCGCGCGTCGGGCGCACCCTCGAGGCCCGGGTCGGGCGGTGGACCCCGTCACCGACGAGCTACGCCTACCGCTGGTACCGCGACGGCCGGGCGATCTCGGGCGCGACGGGCAAGACCTACCGGGTCACGTCCTCCGACGCCGGCCGCCGGCTCAAGGTCGTCGTCACCGCCCGACGCTCGGGGTACAGCACCGGCTCGACCTCGACCTACTCCACGGCCGCCGTGACCCGCTGACCGTGGCCCTCCCCTTCGCGCTCGTCCGCGTCACCGGCGCCTCGATGGAGCCGACGCTGCGCGCCGGCGACCTCCTGCTCGCGCGGCGCGGGGCGAGCGTGCGACCCGGTGACGTCGTGCTGTGCGACCTGCCGCCCGACCCGTGGGGCCGGCCGCGCCCGACCGCCGTCAAGCGCGTCACCGGCACCGACCCCGACGACCCCGGGCGCTGGTGGGTCGAGAGCGACGACCCGCGCGCCGGGGTGAGCTCCTTCGACCCGACGGTCGGGTCGCTGCCGCCGGAGGCCGTCCACGCACGGGTGATCCTGCAAGTCCGTTGCAGGAGGTGGGATCTGCGGGTCCGCCGAGTAGGTCCGGCGCCCGCGCGCGACTAGGTTTGGACGTGGACCTGCCCACCATGACGAGAGGACAGACATGCGTCTGCGTGACCTCCTGCACATCCCCACCGTGAGCGCCCACTGCGACCTGCCCTGCGGTGTCTACGACCCCGCCCAGGCCCGCATCGAGGCCGAGTCGGTCAAGGCCATCATCAAGAAGGTCGCCGACAGCGACGACCCCGACTTCCGCACCCGCGCGGTCGTCATCAAGGAGCAGCGCTCGCAGCTCGTCAAGGAGCACCTGTGGGTGCTCTGGACCGACTACTTCAAGCCGCCGCACTTCGAGAAGTACCCGCAGCTGCACACCCTCGTCAACGAGGCCACGAAGCTCGCCGGTGCCTCGGGCACCAAGGGCGAGTTCGACGAGGCCAAGGCCGACGAGCTCCTCGCGAAGATCGACGAGATCGACAAGATCTTCAAGGAGACCAAGCAGGCCTGATCTCGGCCCGCTGACGAAGGGGGACCCGCGCGACCTCGCGCGGGTCCCCCTTCGTCGTGCTCGGGGTCGTCCAGCGCGCGCTCAGCCCTGCGAGACGACCTCGTCGAGCGCCTCGACGACCTCCGGGTCGTACTCGTAGCCCAGCCCGAGGTGGAGCCGCTCGAGGGCGAGGTGGACGACGCGCTGCCCGTGGGCACCCTCGGTGAGGTCGTCGTAGGCGTTGACGACCTTGATGATGCGGGCCTCGACCGGCAGCTCGCGGCCGATCTCGAGCTGCTGGCGGTAGGGCTCGTGGACGGCGGCGAGGACCTCCTCGAGACCGGGGGTGTCGAGCGCGGTCCGGGCGATCCGGCGCGAGGACTCGATGACGGTCTCGAGCGACTGCGGCGACGCGTCGATCGTCATGCCGTGCTCGAGCGGCACCTCCAGACCCACCTGGCCGATGTCGTGGAGCAGCGCCGCGCGCTCGACCGAGTGCAGGCTGCGCTCGGTGAGACCGAGGCGGCGGCCGACCTCGACGGAGAGGTCGGCGACCCGCTGCGGGTGCCCGGGGCGGCCGCCCGCGGCGATCGCCGGGATGCGCGAGAGCACGACGAGCGCCTCGCCCTGGGCGCGCTGCACCGCGAGGTAGCGCCGCTGCGAGAGCAGCACGAGCGTGACCGGCAGGACGTACAGCGGCAGGGCGACCAGCCCGAGCACCGGGTAGCTCACGGCGATGAGCGGCCCCGAGGCGGCCACCGCGCCCGAGGTCACCGAGTCGAGGAGGAGCGCGCGCTGGGCGCCAGGGGCGCCGACCTCGCGCGAGCCCACCTGGACGAGCACCTGGGCGGTGCGCTCGACGAGCCAGCCGAGGAGCGCGCACAGCAGCAGCAGGGTCGCCGTGGCCGGGCTCGACAGGTCACCGCCCCAGGCCCACTGGAGCAGCGTGCCGCGGTCCTGCGTGGAGATCCCCCGGCAGGCGACCGTCGTGGCCGCCGCGCCGAGGAAGCGTGCGGCCGCCGGGCCGAGCTGCACCGGGCGGCCGAGGAGCCACGCGATGACCTGGCTGGCGAGGAAGAAGACGCCGAGGATCGCGATGACCCGGGCGGCAGAGGCGAAGCCGTCACCGGCGGTCACCGCCGGGGTCATGGCCAGGGCGACGGCCGCGGCCGTCGAGATCGGGGCGGCGTGCCGCGAGACCATGAGGCTCGGCATGACCTCGCCGAGGACGATGCTCGCGCCGGTGATGAGGACGAACCACGTCGGGAAGGACAGCCCGGGCGGGTCGAGGAGCAGGGCGACGCCGAGGACGAGGGCGGCGGTGGCCAGGACGATGCGGGGGCCGACGACCATGAGGGCGCGGGGCGGGCGCAGCCGTCGCTCGCGACCGCCGGGTCGGCTCGGGCCGATCGACGGGTGGGTGCTCGGCGCGCTCATCGGCGCTTCCTCGCGCTCGCGGCGACCCACCGGGTCATCTCGGGATCGGCCTGCTCGACGACGGACCACGACCGGGTGATGAGGTGCAGCTCGTCGTCGTCGACGGGAGCCGGGCGGGACCCGCCCTCGCGCGTCGGCTGGAGGACGGAGGGGTGGCGCTCGGCGATCGTGGTCAGGGCCTCGACGCAGTAGGGGTCGAGGCTGCGGCCGGACTTCTCGGCGCACCGGCGCAGCGCTTCTGCCGTGCTCAGCCCGTCGCCGACGTGCGGCTGGACGAGGCTGACCCAGGTGTCGGCGACGGTGACGATGCGCGCCTCGAGGGGGATGTCGCCGCCGGACCTGCCGTAGGGGTAGCCGCCGCCGTCCCACAGCTCGTGGTGGGCGAGGACGGCAGGAACGGCCGAGCGCAGCGGGCGCACGCCGTGGAGCATCTCGGCGGCGACGTCGGGGTGACGCACGAGGGTGTCGAGGTCGCGCGCCGCGACCTGCTCCTCGAGCAGACGTGCGCGGTCGAGCGAGAGCAGACCGATGTCATGCAGGGCACCCGAGGAGCGCACCGCCTCGACCTCGCGATACGACAGCGCGAGCTCCTCGGCGACGGCCGTCGCGACGCGGGCGCACAGCTCGGCGTCGGCGCGTGCGCCCGGGGCGCGGATGTCGAGCGCCTCGACGAGACCCTGGAGCATCGTCTCGTAGACCTGGTGCTCACGCGTGTACTGCATCAGGCCCCATTGCGCGAGGACGAGCGTGGGCAGCAGCAGCACCACGGCGAACCAGCCGAGACCGACGGGGTCCCAGAGCAGGACGAGGAGGTACGCCGTGATGCCGTACCCGAGGTAGGCCGGCGTGATCTGCGGCGAGAGCCCGGCGATGATCGTGCTCACCGGGGTGCCCTCGGTGATCCGCAGGATGCCTGCAAGGCTCAGCAGGTTGGTCAGGCCCAGACCGAGTGCGAGGAGCGCTGCCCCCAGTGCGATAGAGGCCGGTGACGAGCCCGACGACAAGGTCCCGGGCAGGACGGTCGTCGCCAGACCGGACCCGACGAAGACGCCGAGGATAGGCCATGACGCGTTGAAGGCAAACCGGCTGACGCTGCGGCGGTAGACCCATGCCGTCGAGATCCCATGGATCAGCATCGCCCCCGCAGGACCGACGAGCTGCACCGAGGCGAGCAGCACGACCGAGTGCAGCTGGATCGACACGTGCCTGATCGGCAAATTAGGGATGGCACGGGCGACGAAAGCGAGGAGCAGCAGCGGAACGGCCGCTCCCAGACGGTCCGGTAGCCCCCAGGTGACGGCTGCCAGAACGACGCTCGCGCTGCTGGCAGCAGCCAGCAGCGCGAGGTACAGGTTGGTCCCGCGCTCGACAGATGAGGTCATCTACGCGCGGGACGTGACGTCAGATCCAGTCGAAACCGCGGACGATCTTCGGAGCAGCAGAGGACGCGTCGTCCGCTGAAGCGGCCGAGGCGGCAGCGACACCACCGATGAGGGCCGCGACGGCCAGGGCGAAGGCGACAACAGTGCGCTTCATGATCACACCACACTTTCGAGATAACCCGGGAGGGGACCGGGGGCGGACCGTAGCCGCGCCTCAGTGGCGTGCGCTGGTCTCGTGTCCGCACGGTAATCTTGCCACAGCGGGTCATGAATCCGTATGGGATAGTTGAAGAAATCACCAAACCGGATGCGTCCCGTCCGGCACGACGGAGGAGGTCCCCCATGAGCAAGCGCGCGCGCAAGCGTCGGTCCCGCAAGGGCAAGGCCGCGAACCACGGTCGCAAGCCCAACGCCTGACCGGCCCGTCCCCGCAGGGGACGACGAAGGGGGCGCCCCACCACCTGGTGGGGCGCCCCCTTCGTCATGCCCGAGCCCTGCTCGAGCCGGCTCAGCCGGGGAAGCCCTCGGGGTTGGCCGACTGCCAGCGCCACGTGTCGGCGCACATGTCCTCGATGGTGCGGGTGGCCCGCCAGCCGAGCTCGTGCTCGGCGCGCTCGGTGGCGGCGTAGACGACCGCGAGGTCGCCCGCGCGGCGGGGCGCGATGTCGTAGGGCACCTGCGCACCGCTGGCCCGTTCGAAGGCGTCGACCATCTGCAGCACCGAGGTGCCCTGGCCGGTGCCGAGGTTCCAGGCGCGCGCACCGATCTCGGGGTGCTCGGCGAGGTGGTCGAGCGCCGCGACGTGGCCCTCTGCGAGGTCGACGACGTGGATGTAGTCGCGCTCGGCGGTGCCGTCGGCGGTCGGGTAGTCGTCGCCGAAGACGGCGAGCCGCTCGCGGCGGCCGACGGCGACCTGGGAGATGAAGGGCATGAGGTTGTTCGGGATGCCCTGCGGGTCCTCGCCGATCCGGCCCGACGCGTGCGCGCCGACGGGGTTGAAGTAGCGCAGCAGCGCGACCTGGAAGCCAGGGGAGGCGGCGGCGACGTCGGTGAGGATCTGCTCCTGCATGACCTTCGTCCACCCGTACGGGTTGGTCGCCGAGGTCGGCAGCTCCTCGGTCATCGGCACCGGGGCGCCCTCGCCGTAGACCGTCGCCGATGACGAGAAGACGAGGCGGCGCACGTCGTGCCGCTCCATCGCCCGCACGAGCGAGAAGGTCGAGCCGATGTTGTTGCCGTAGTACTCGAGCGGCTGCTCGGTGGACTCCCCCACGGCCTTGAGCCCGGCGAAGTGGATCACCGCGTCGAAGTGCTCGTCGGCGAAGAGCTGGGCGGTCTTGTCCTCGTCGCGCAGGTCGAAGCCGTACACGGTGATCGCCGCGCCCGAGAGCTCCTCGAGCCGGGCGACGACCGTGGGCTTGGAGTTGACGAAGCTGTCGACGACGACGGGCTCGTGCCCGGCCGCGAGGAGAGACAGGACGGTGTGCGAGCCGATGTAGCCGGCGCCGCCGGTGACGAGGACGCGCATCCGCTCAGCCGTCGTAGCGGATCTCGGTGTACTCCTGCACGACCCCGCCGTCGACGGAGTAGGTGCTGAAGGACTGCATGATCGTCGTCCGCAGAGCGGCCGGCGCCTGCTCGCGACCGCACGAGCGCTTGACGAGCGCCTTGACCATGCGCTCGAGGTCGTGCTCGTCGAGGCAGGGCTGGCACCCGCGCAGGTGCTCGGCGATCCGCTCGTGGTCGGCTTCGGTCATCTCGCCGTCGAGGTACTCCATGATCCGGTACATCGTCTCGGAGCAGTCGACATGGTCCTCGGCGTGCTCGCTCATGACGTCCCCCCTTCGCGTCCGGTGGTCTCCTGGGCCGCGCCACCGATCCCTCGGTCGCGCGCGTAGTCGGCGAGCTTCTCGCGCAGCAGACGGCGCCCGCGGTGCAGGCGCGACATCACGGTGCCGATGGGCGTGCCCATGATCTCGGCGATCTCCTTGTAGGCGAAGCCCTCGACGTCGGCGAGGTAGACCGCCATGCGGAAGTCGTCCGGCAGGTCCTGCAGCGCCCGCGTCACCTCTGTGTCGGGCATGTGGTCGAGCGCCTCGACCTCCGCGCTGCGCAGCCCACGGCTCGTGTGCGACTCGGCCTGGTGCAGCTGGTAGTCCTCGACCTCGGGGCTGCTCGACTGCTTGGGCTCGCGCTGCTTCTTGCGGTACGTGTTGATGTAGGTGTTGGTGAGGATGCGGTACATCCACGCCTTGAGGTTGGTGCCCGGGCGGTACTGGTGGAAGGCCGCGTAGGCCTTCGCGTACGTCTCCTGGACGAGGTCCTCGGCGTCGGTCGGGTTGCGCGTCGTGCGCATGGCCGCGGAGTAGAGCTGGTCGAGCAGGGGCATGGCCTCGCGCTCGAAGCGGGCTCGACGCTCCTCGGGCGACTCGGACGAGACGTCGACGCCGGCATCGGCGGCAGCCTGCTCCTCGTCGCTGAGCGGTGGGGTGATCGGCTTGGTCATCGCGCTCCAGCCTAGCGGGGCGCTGGTGCGGTCGACGGCGGGCAGCACGAGCACGTGGTGGCCTCTCGCAGTCGGGACAGGGTCGCTCATCTCAACATCCCTCCCCCACCCGGCATTCCCCCGCCCGCGCGCACCCCGCTCCCCCTTCGCCGAGGTATGGCAATCGGCTCACCTGGACCACCAGATGGGAGCAGATCTCCATACCTCGGCGATCCACAGGGGCGGTGCGCCCGGGTCCTCGGTCCACAGGCGGGCGGACCCGTCTCGCGCGGGGGCGGGCGAAGGGGGAGAACCGAGCCATGGACCTCCCGGTCGCCCTCGGCGACGCCTTCACCCTCGAGCACGCGCGGGCGCAGGAGCACACGGGCGCCTTCCGCTCCGGTTTCGACATCCCGTCCTCCGGGATCCGGGTGCGACGCGGGGTCGAGCTCACGCTGCCCGAGCGGCTGCGGCTCCTGCGCTCGGTCCTGCCACCTGACGTCGCCTTCTCCCATGACACCGCGGCCGAGCTCTGGGGCCTGCCCCTCCCGGCTCGCGCCGCGACGCCCGACCCTCCGGTCCACGTCATCCGACCGATCCACCGACCCCCCGTCGTGCGGCGGGGAGTCGTCTCGCACAAGGGCATCGGCACGCGCGACATCGCCGAGATCGAGGGCCTGCCGGTGACGACGGTCGTCGACACGTGGTGCGACCTGGCCGCCAGCTGGTCCAGGGCAGCCCTCGTCGCCGCCGGCGACGTCCTGGTGCGCGAGCACGGTGACGAGCACCTGCGCGAGCTCGTCAGCGACCTTCGCGGCTGCCGCGGCGTGCGGACCATGCGCGAGCTGCTGCCCCTGCTCCGCGCGAGGTCCGCGTCACCCACCGAGTCACGGGCCCGTCTGGTCTTCCACGACGCGGGGCTGCCGGAGCCGGAGCTCAACGTCGAGATCGTCGACGACGTCGGCGTCTGGCTCGCCACCCCCGACTTCACCTGGCGCGCCCAGAAGGTCGTCGGGGAGTACGACGGCGACCAGCACCGCACGGATCGCACCGCGTGGCAGTACGAGCGAGATCGCCGCGCGCGCCTGGAGGACCACGGGTGGACGTACGTCGAGATGACCTACATCCACCTCGTCGACCCGGCTCGCCGTGCCCAGCTCGTCACCCGGCTCGCGGCGCACCTGCTCTGAGGCCGGTCGCGCCGCTTCCCCCCAGGGCCGACCGCGCTCTCCCTTCGCCCCCCGCGCTCCCCCGTCGCCCCTCGCCGAGGTATGGCAATCGGCCCTGATCCACGCAGGATCAGGGCCGATTGCCATACCTCGGCGGGGCTGGGGGGACCCGAGCCCGGAGGTGGCGGGCTGGGGGGACCGAGCCCGAAGGGGGCGGGTCGGGTCAGGCGTAGATGTGCCGGGTGGCGCGGGCGCGCTTCTTCAGGCCCTTCATCCCCTGGGTGGCGAGGATCTTCAGGGTCTGCGCCGAGCTCGTCGCGTTCGGGCGCGAGAGGCGGAAGATCTCCGACCACGCGGAGGCGACCTGGCGGGGCAGGCTGCCCTCGACGTAGGTGAGGTCGTACTTCTCGAAGAGGGCGCGCACCTTCGGCTGGACCTCGGCGAGCTTGATGCTCGGCATGTCCGGGAAGAGGTGGTGCTCGACCTGGTGGCTGAGGTAGCCGGTCATGACGTGCATCGCGCGGCCGCCGCTGATGTTGGCCGAGCCGAGCATCTGACGCAGGTACCACTCGCCGCGGGTCTCGCCGTCGATCGAGGTCTTCGTGAAGGTCTCGACGCCGGACGGGAAGTGGCCGCACATGATGACGCTGTGCGTCCAGTAGTTGCGCACGACGTTGGAGACGACGTTGGCGGCGAGGGTCGGCAGGAAGTTCGGGCCGGACAGCAGCGGCCACAGCACGTAGTCACGCGCGGCGAGCTTCTTGATCTTGTTGACGACGACCTTCGCGTCCCGCTGAAACTCCGGGTTGGACTTGCGGCCCTTCCAGTTCTTGCCGAGCTCGAGGTCGTAGGCAGCGATGCCGTACTCGAAGAAGGTCGCGTTGACGGCGTTGAGCAGCGGCTGCGCGAGGTAGATCGGGTACCACTTCTGGGCGTCGTCGACGCGCATGATCCCGTAGCCGAGGTCGTTGTCCTTGCCGACGACGTTCGTGTACGTGTGGTGGACCTCGTTGTGGCTGTGCTTCCAGTGCTCCGAGGGCGAGACGTTGTCCCACTCCCACACGCTCGAGTGGATCTTCGGGTCACGCATCCAGTCCCACTGGCCGTGCATGATGTTGTGCCCGATCTCCATGTTGTCGAGGATCTTGGCGACGGACAGGCCGGCGGTGCCGACCACCCAGGCGATCGGGTTGCCGGAGAAGAGCAGGACGCCGCGGCTGCCGATCTCGAGGTAGCGCTGGGTCGCGATGACCTTGCGGATGTAGGCGGCCTCGCGCTCGCCGAGCGAGTCCATCGCCTCGCGGCGGATCTCGTCGAGCTCGCGGCCGAGCTCCTCGATCTGCTCGGGGCTCAGGTGCGAGATGGGGCTCGGCGTCGCGTTGACGACGGTGTGGATCTCCTCCGACCGGCCGCCGGTGATACGGGCGTCGGTGCGGGTGGAGGTGCGCTCCAGGGTGGCAGTCATGCTCGCTCCTTCTGCTGGATCGTGCAGGCGCCCGCGGCGGCCGAGATGCAGGTCTGCACCTTCACGGGCGGGTCGTCGGTCGTGGTCTCGGTGACGATGCCGGTGCGCAGGTCGCGCACGGCGCCGTCGGTCAGGGGCAGGACGCAGCCCATGCAGATGCCCATCCGGCACCCGCTGGGCATGAGGACGCCGGCGTCCTCGGCGGCGTCGAGGATGGTCGTGGCGCCGTCGACCTCGAAGGTCGGGCTGGCCGTGGGCCGGGCGGTGTCGAGCATCGTCACAGAGCCGCCGTCGCCGGTCACGGCGAGGACGGGGCGGAATCGCTCGACGTGCATGGCCTCGGTGAGGCCGTGGCCGGCGAAGTGCTCCTCGAAGGCGTCGAGCATCGGCGTCGGGCCGCAGGCCCAGGCCTGCCGCTCGCGCCAGTCGGGCACGACGTCGTCGAGCATCTGCGGCGAGAGCATGCCCTCGTCGTCGGTGTGCCGGACGACGACCCGCACGCCGGGGCGCTCGGCGGCCAGCTCGGCGGCGAAGATGACGTCGGCCGGCGTCGGCGCGCTGTGCAGCAGCACGACGTCGGTGCCCGACAGGTCGTGGCTGCGCAGCATGCCCATGACGGGGGTGATGCCGGAGCCGCCGGTGACGAAGAGGAGGCGCTCCGGGAGCACCTCGGGCAGGACGAAGTCGCCGCTGGCCTGGTCGAGCATGACGAGGGTGCCGGGGCGGGCGTCGTGCACGAGGTGGCGGCTGACGAGACCGTCGGCCATCGCCTTGACGGTGATGGTGATGAGCCCGTCGGTGCGGTCGGCCGGCGAGGTGATCGAGTAGGCGCGCCAGCGACGCACCCCGTCGATGTCGATGCCGAGGCGGATGTACTGACCGGCACGGTGGCCGGCCCAGTCGCGACCGGGGCGCAGGGTGATCGTCGCGGCGTCCGCGGTCTCAGGGGTGATGGCGACGACGCGGGCGCGCAGCTCGGCGCCGGCGCGCAGCGGCGCGACCATGTCGAGGTAGTCCGTCGGCAGCAGCGGGGCGGCGAGGACCTCGGCGACGCGGGTCGCGGAGGTGCGCAACCGGGCGAAGGGGGAGCCGGCCACGCGGTCGGGTCGGGCATCAGTGGTCATACATCCATGATGTCGGCCCAAACCCCATGCGGGACTGTCCACCCGGCGTAGTCTTCACCTCCAGATGTTGTGCGCAGCGAACAAGATCGAGGTGGATGTGGTGCCGGACACCCCCAAGACCCGCTCTCAGGGCAGTGGCGAGCGACCCCGCGCGACGCCCTCCTCCCCGCCCCCCGCGGCCACCCGGACCGCTGCCCAGGCGGCCGAGCTCGCCCTCGACGAGCAGACCGCTCGCTCCCTTCGCTCCCATCTGCCGGAGGTCGCCGAGTCGGTCATCGCCGCGATCATCGAAGAGGTCCCGTCCTACAGCGCGCCCTTCCAGGGCCGGATGGGCCGGGTCATCGAGCAGGCGGTGCGCACCTCGCTCGACTCCTTCCTCGACGCGGCGTCGGCGGCGTCGGGCGCGCGCGCGGGCGAGCAGACCTCGATCGGGGTCGGGGTGCAGGCCGCCGAGCAGCTCGGCCGTGCCGAGGCCCGCGCCGGCCGACCGGTCGACGCCCTGCTGTCGGCCTACCGCGTCGGCGCCCGGGTCTCATGGCGCGAGGTCTCGCGCATGGCCGTCGCCCAGGGCGCCGAGGCGGCGACGCTCGGGCGCTTCGCCGAGGTCGTCTTCACCTACATCGACGAGCTGTCGGCGGCGAGCGTCGCCGGGCACAACGCCGAGACGCACACCGCCGAGCGCGCGCGCATCGTCAACCTCGACCGGCTCGTGCGCAGCCTGCTCGTCGGCGCCCCGGAGACCCGGCTCGTCGAGGCCGCGCAGCTCGCGCGCTGGACCCCGGCGCGCACCCTGACCGTCGTGCTCGTCGCCGGCGAGCGCGCGCTCAACACCGCGGCCATGCTCGACCCGCGCACCCTCACGCTCGGCGAGGACCTGCCGCCGGTGCGGGGGCTGCCCGCCCCGGACCGCGTCGCCGCCCTCCTCGTGCCCGACGCCGGCGGTCGGGCCCGCAGCACCCTGCTCGACGTGCTCTCCGGGCGCGACGCCGTCGTCGGCCCCGCCGTGCCGTGGACCGAGGCCGACCGCTCCTACGCCCGAGCGGTGCGGGCCGCGGTGCTCCCCCGCGAGAGCGGCACCGTCCTCGACAGCGACGCGCACCTCGCCCAGATCGTCCTCGCCGCCGACCCCGAGACCCTCGCCGACCTGCGCGAGTCGGCGCTCGCCCCCTTCGCCGATCTCACCGAGGGCAGCGCCGAGCGGCTCGCCGAGACCCTGCGGGCCTGGCTGCTGCTCCAGGGCCGGCGCGAGCTCGTCGCCGAGGCGCTCCACGTGCACCCGCAGACGGTGCGCTACCGCATGGGTCAGGTGCGCGAGCTGCTCGGCGACCGGCTGCAGGACCCCGACGCCGTGCTCGAGCTCGTCCTCGCCCTCAGCGCACGACCGAGCTGACGAAGGCGGTCACCGCCGGCACGACGTCGCGCACCGGGGCGGTGAGGCTGTGGGTGCCCGCCACCTCGCTGACGACGGCGGAGCGCGCCCGCTCCCCGAGCGCCTCGCGGACGTCCTGCGGCCCGCCGAAGGGGTCGGCGCGCCCCTGCACGACGGCGAGCGGCAGACCGGACTCGACCGGGGCGAGGAGCTCGCCGACCCGGCTGTGACCGAGGTCCTTGCCGGGCGGCACGAGGGGGAAGGACAGCGCGAGGACGGCGTCGGCGTCGACCGCGACGCACGTGCGGCACGCGACCCGGGCACCCGCGCTGCGGCCGCCGACGACGAGCGGGCGGGGCAGCGCCCAGCGGCCCCGGGTGAGCGAGCCGAGGAGGGGGACCCAGGCCGCGTCGAGCCGCGACGGCGGCGAGGCGACCCGCCGGCCGGCGACCCGCCAGGGCATCTCGACGAGGGCGACGGTCCACCCGAGAGAGGGCAGTGCCTGCGCGATCGCCTGGAGGTCGGGGGCGTCGATCCCGCCGCCCGCCCCGTGGGTGAGCACGACCGACCCCGCATCACCGCGCGGGCCGAGATGCACCCGCGCCGGGCCCTCGGGCGTCTCGACGGTGCGCTGCCTCATCCGCCGATCACCTCGCCGGTCTCGGGGTCGACGACGCCGACGAGCTGCGAGGTCGGGATCGGCTCGACGAGTCCGGGGCCGTTGCCCGCGCTGCCGTTGACCGCGGTCGAGACGGGGTGGGCCGCGAGGCGCCCGGGCACGCTGATGTCGAGCATCTCCTGCACGTGACCGGGGTCGGTGAGGTGCGGGTCGAGCCAGTCGTCCCACACGTCCGGGTCGAGGACGAGCGGCTGGCGGTCATGGATGCGGTCCATCCCGGGGTCGGCTGCGGTCGTCACCACGGCGAAGGTGGTCAGCCAGGCGGCCGGGTCGTCGGGGTCGGCGACACCCGGGTCGCGCCAGAACTCGTAGAGCCCGGCGAGCGCGAGCGGGGCGTCGTCGCCGCGGTGGATGTAGAAGGGCTGCTTGCGCGGCTTGCCCTTCGCGTCGAGGGCGACCGGCGAGCGCTGCCACTCGTACCAGCCGTCGGCGGGCACGAGGCACCGCCGGCTCGTCGCCGCCCTCGCGTAGGCCGACTTCTCCAGCGCGGTCTCGGCCCGGGCGTTGATCATCCGGATTCCGACGGACGGGTCCTTCGACCAGCTCGGCACGAGACCCCAGGTCATGAGGCGCAGCTGGCGGGCGGGCTCCCCCTTCGTTCCGTCCTCCTCGCGCACCGCCCGGGTGAGCACGACGCGGGCCTGCTTCGTCGGCGCGACGTTCCAGTCCGGGGTGCCCGGTGGCGGCTGCTGCGGGTTCTTCAGCACGGAGCGGCTCGGCTCCGCGGTGCGGTCGAGCTCGACCTGCAGCGCAGCGACGATCTCCTCCATCTCGGCCGATGCCGCGTAACGCCCGCACATGCGGGTCAGCCTAGGCACCCCGCGAGGATCACCGGTCCCGCAAGACGTCATACGGTAGGCGCGTACCTGTCCAGCGACCCAGGAGTGACCATGCTCGTCCGACGACTCGCCCGTCCGATGCTCAGCGCCATCTTCATCTCCGGCGGCATCGGCGCCCTCCGCCACGCGCAGGGCCACGAGCCCATGACCGAGAACGTCAAGCCCTTCCTGAAGAAGATCGGCGTGCCGACCGACGACATGGAGACCCTCATCCGCGCCAACGGCGCCGTGATGGTCGGTGCCGGCGCCCTCCTCGCGATCGGCCGCCTCCCGCGCCTGTCCAGCCTGGCCCTGCTCGTCTCGCTCGTCCCGACGACGGCCACCCACGACTTCTGGGCGCAGAGCGACCCGCAGGCCAAGCAGATGCAGCAGATCCAGTTCTTCAAGAACCTCGGTCTGGCCGGCGGCCTGCTCCTCGCCGCGGTCGACACCGAGGGCAAGCCCGGTCTCGGCTACCGCGCGAAGATGGCCGGCGACAGCCTCGGCCGCTCCGCCCACACCGCCAAGCTCGAGGCCCGGCTCGCCGCCGCGAACGCCAAGAGCGCCCTGAGCTGACCCGCATGGATCATCCCGACTGGTCGGCACCGGCGAGCGCCGGTCCCCTCGACGCCAGGGTCGCCCTGCCCGGCAGCAAGTCCCTGACGAACAGGTACCTCGTCCTCGCCGCGCTGGCCAGCGGCACCTCCCGGCTGCGCGCGCCGCTGCGCTCGCGCGACACCGAGCTCATGGCCCAGGCGCTGCGCTCGCTCGGGACCGGGGTCGAGGACGCGACCGCCGCCCGCGGCGCCCTCGCCCCGGACTGGATCATCACCCCGTCGGCGCTGCGCGGCGGCGGTGAGGTCGACTGCGGCCTCGCCGGCACCGTCATGCGCTTCGTCCCGCCGGTCGCGGCGCTGTGCGACGGGCCCGTGGCCTTCGACGGCGACGAGCACGCGCGGGTGCGCCCGATGGCGGCCGTCCTCGACGCGCTGCGCGACCTCGGCGTCCGTGTCGAGGACGACGGCCGGGGCGCTCTGCCCTTCGTCGTCCACGGCACCGGGTCGGTGCGCGGCGGCCGGGTCGTCATGGACGCCTCGGCCTCCTCGCAGTACGTCTCGGCGCTGCTCCTCGCGGGGTCCCGCTTCGAGGAGGGGATCACCGTCGTGCACGAGGGCGGCCCGCTGCCCTCGCTCCCCCACGTCGAGATGACCGTCGAGGCGCTGCGCGACGCCGGCGCGGTCGTCGACGACTCCGAGCCGAGCACGTGGCACGTCGAGCCCGGCGAGCTGCTGCCGCTCGACGTCACGGTCGAGCCCGACCTGTCCAACGCCGCCCCCTTCGTCGCCGCGGCCCTCGTCTGCGGCGGCACGGTGCGGGTGCCGCACTGGCCTCAGCACACGACGCAGGCCGGCGACCGGATCCGCGAGCTGCTCGCGGGCATGGGCGCCGAGGTCGTGCGCGAGGGCCAGGACCTGCGGGTCACCGGTCACGGCCAGGTCGGAGCCTTCGACGTCGACCTGCACGACACCGCCGAGCTCACCCCCGTCGTCGCCGCCCTCGGGGCGCTCGCCGACGGCCCGTGCCGCATCCGCGGGGTCGCCCACATCCGCGGCCACGAGACCGACCGGCTCGCCGCCCTGCGCACCGAGCTCGAGGGCTTCGGGGTCGGGGTGGAGGAGCTCGAGGACGGGCTCGTCATCCGGCCGGCACCGCTGCGGGCGCACTCGATGCGCACCTACGCCGACCACCGCATGGTCATGGCCGGTGCGGTCCTCGCGCTGCGCGCGCCCGGCACGGTCGTCCTCGACCCCGGCACCGTGGCCAAGACCCTGCCGAGCTTCACCGGCATGTGGTCGGACATGCTCGGGCAGCGCTGATGCCGGGCCGGGGACGCGTCTACGACGAGCGCGACGTCCGCGTCCGGCCCAGCCGCCGCGGCACCCGCCCGCGCACGAAGGAGCGACCCGCCCACGACGACGCCGTCGTCGGCATGGTCACGGCCGTCGACCGCGGCCGGTGGACGACCCTCGTGCCGGCGGACGCGGCCGGGCCCGAACGGGTCGTCATCGCCATGCGGGCGCGCGAGCTCGGGCGCAGCCCCGTCGTCGTCGGCGACGAGGTGGGCATGGTCGGCGACACCTCCGGCGTCGAGGGGTCGCTGGCCCGGATCGTGCGCATCCAGGAGCGCCGCACGCTGCTGCGACGCACCGCCGACGACACCGACCCCTTCGAGCGGGCGATCGTCGCCAACGCCGACCAGCTCGTCGTCGTCTCGGCCCTGGCCAACCCCGAGCCGCGCCCGCGGCTCATCGACCGCTGCCTCGTGGCGGCGTACGACGCGGGCCTGGACCCGCTGCTCGTCCTCACCAAGTCCGACCTCGCGAGCGGCGAGGACTTCCTCGCCCACTACGCCCCGCTCGACGTGCCGCACGTGACGACCGCAGTGCTCGAGCCGGGCAGCGAGGGCCTCGCCGCCCTGCAGCAGCGGCTCGCCGGCCGGATGAGCGTGCTCGTCGGCCACTCCGGCGTCGGCAAGTCCACGCTCGTCAACGCGCTCGTGCCCGACGCCGGTCGGGCCATCGGTCACGTCAACGACGTCACCGGGCGCGGCCGCCACACCTCGACCTCCGCCGTCGGCCTCCGCCTGCCGCCCCTCGACGGGGTGGAGCACGCCCAGGGCGAGGACACCCCGTCGTCCGGGTGGATCATCGACACCCCGGGCATCCGCTCCTTCGGTCTCGCGCACGTCGAGCCCGACCGGATCATCGGGCACTTCCCCGAGCTGTCGCAGGGCGCCGAGGAGGGCTGCCCGCGCGGGTGCACGCACGACGAGCCCGACTGCGGGCTCGACGAGTGGGTGGAGCAGGGGCACGCCGGCCCCAACGGCGAGCAGCGGCTGGACTCCTTCCGCCGCCTGCTGCGCGCGCGGACGCCGCAGACCGGGGACTGAGGGGTCCCGGGGACGGGGCCGCCCGTCGGCTACGTTGACCGGCATGGATCCCAGCCCCTACGGAGACGACCTGCGCCTGGCGCACGTGCTCGCCGACCAGGTCGAGCCGATCACCATGGGGCGCTTCCGCGCCAGCGACCTCGTCGTCGAGTCCAAGCCCGACCTCACCCCGGTGACCCAGGCCGACCGCGACTGCGAGGCGACGATCCGCTCCCAGCTCTCGCGCTACCGCAACCGCGACGCCGTCATCGGCGAGGAGTTCGAGCCGACCGGGCACGGCAAGCGGCAGTGGGTCATCGACCCCATCGACGGCACGAAGAACTACGTGCGGGGCGTGCCCGTGTGGGCCACGCTCATCGGGCTCGTCGAGGACGGCGAGTGCGTCATGGGCCTGGTCTCGGCCCCCGCCCTCGGCCGACGCTGGTGGGCGGCGAAGGGTGCCGGCGCGTGGTCCGGTCGCTCGCTGGCCAAGGCCGAGCAGATCCACGTCTCGAAGGTCGGCGAGGTCTCCGACAGCTCCTTCTCGTACTCCTCGATCGACGGGTGGCGCGAGGCCGGACGCGGCATGTCCTTCCTGCGGCTGACCTCCGAGGTGTGGCGCACGCGGGCGTACGGGGACTTCTGGTCCTACATGCTCCTCGCCGAGGGCGCGGTCGACGCCGCCGCGGAGCCCGAGCTCGAGCTCTACGACATGGGGGCGCTCGTCGCGATCGTCACCGAGGCCGGCGGGCGCTTCACCTCGCTCGAGGGCGAGGACGGCCCGTGGGGCGGCAACGCGCTGGCGACGAACGGCCTGCTCCACGACGCCTACCTCGACCGTCTCGCCCCCGACGAGTCCTAACGCGAGCTACCACGCAGTACTGGTGGTGATCACGACCAGTACTGCGTGGTAGCCGGAGGGGTAGGCGGCGTCAGGCGGGGACGACGCTCACGGGACCGATGCCGAGCGCCTCGACCTCGTCGCGGTACGCCGAGGCGTCGCCGACGACGACGACGGTCCAGTCGCTGCCCACGTCCTCGCGCCACGCGGCGTCGAGGTCCTCCGGCGTGAGCCGGCGCATCGCGGCGACCGTGTCGGAGGTGAAGGTGAGCGGGAGCCCGTCGGCCGCGAGATGGGCCAGCTCGTCGGCGAGAGCGTCGGCGGTCGCGTACCGACCCGGCGCGGTGAGCGTCATGAAGTCCACCCCCGACGTCGCCTCGACCGGGGTCACCCCGTCGGCGACGCCGCGCAGGATCTCGTCGAGCAGGCGGAGGGAGTCGACCGTCGCGTCGGCGCGCACCGACCCGGAGACGACGAAGGTGCCGCCGACCTGGCGCGGGCGGAAGCCGCTGCGGATGCCGTAGGTGTAGCCCTTCTCCTCGCGCAGGACGGCGTCGATCCGGGCGTTGGGGGCACCGCCTATGACGTATCCGAGCACCGGGAAGGCCGGCCACCGCGGTGCCCGGCGGTCCGGGCCGGATGTCGCGAGGATGAGCTCGGACTGCACCGAGCCGGGGCGGTCGACGAGCACGACCCGGGCGGCGTCCTGCGACCGCGGGGCGGGCACGCGCTCCCACTCCTGCGCCGGGCCGGGCGTCGTCCACGAGCCGAGGCTGGCCTCGAGCAGGCCGTCGACGTCGACGTCGGTGAGGTCCCCGGCGACGACGACGGTGCCGCCGTGGGGGTGGACGTGCTCGCGGTGGAAGGCGACGACGTCGTCACGGGTGATCGCGGCGACGCTCTGCGCCGACCCCGCGCCGGGGCGGCTGGCACGGGTCTGCGGGTCGTAGTACGTCGCGGCGAGCTGACGCATCGCGCGGTGCGGCGCCGACGCGCGCTCCTGCTCGATGTCCTGCAGCCGCGTACGCACCGCCCGGGTGACCTCGCCCGGCGCGAAGGCCGGCTCGCGCACGATCTCGGTCATGAGGGTGAGCGCCTCGCCGAGGTGCCGCTGCGGCACGTCGAGGTCGACCCCGAGCGAGCCCTCGCTCATGCCCGCGCCGATCCCGACGCCGAGCCGCTCGAGCATCTCGGAGAGCTCGCGCTGGTCGTGCTGCTGGGTGCCCTCGTCGAGCAGCCCGGCCATGACCCACGCGACGCCCTCGAGCTCACGCGGCTCGGCGCGAAGGGGGAGCGGCAGGGTGAGGCGCACGGACGTCACGTACTGACCGGGCACGTCGAGGACGAGCGCGGTGAGGCCGTTGGGCAGCTCGCGCACGCGCGGCTCGGGGAAGGTCCACTCCCCCGCGGCCGCGACCTCGGGCCGCCCCGGCTGCGCGGTCGGCTGCTGGGTGCTGTGCTCGGTGCTCGTCTGGTCAGCACTCGTCTGCTCGGTGCTCATGCGGCCACCTCCGTGCCGGCGCTCGTGCGGTAGGCGACGACGGCGCGCGCCTGCGGTCGCAACCACCGGGCCGCCGCCGCGCGCACCTCCTCGGCGGTGATCGCCGCTGCCTCGTCGAGGAAGGTGTTGATGTGCTCGGGGTCGTCGTGCAGCGAGGTGTAGTGGCAGATGATGTCGGCCCGCTCGTCCTTCGCGGCGAGCGCGGAGAGCCACGCCCGCTCCGTCTGCGCCAGCACGGCGTCCATCTGCGCAGCGGTCGGCCCCTCCTGCGCGAAGCGCTCGAGCTCCTCGCAGATGCTCGTCTCGACCTCGTCGAGGGAGGCGCCGTCGGCGATGTCGGCGACGACGAGCCCGAGGCTCACCCCGTCGACGAAGCCCATCGCCGTCGACTGCACGTGGTTGGCGCTGCCCTGCTCGCGCACGAGCTGCTGCTCCAGCGGCGAGAAGCTCAGGCCCGCGAGGCAGTCGAGCGCGACGGAGCACGCGAGGAAGTCCCGCCGGGACCGCCCCGACTCGGCCGGCAGCCGGAAGGCGAGGTGCAGCCGGTCGTTGGGCACCTCGGCCTCGGTGATCTCGTGGCGCACGGGAGAGGTGAGCGGCTCGAGCTGGGCGAGGGGCTCCCTTCGCGGCTCGGCGCGGTGCTCGACCCACCCGAGGTAGCGCTGCGCGAGCTCGAAGCCGCGCTCGGGCGTGACGTCGCCGCACAGCGTGAGCACGGTGTTGTCCGGCGCGTAGTGCGCCCGGAAGAACGCGTGGACGTCCTCGAGCGAGGCGGCGTCGAGGTCCTCCATCGACCCGATCGTCGGGTGGTGGTAGGGGTGACCCTGCGGGAAGACCGTCTCGTACACCGTCGTCATCGCCTGCCCGTAGGGCTGGTTGTCGTAGCGCTGACGCTTCTCCTCCTTGACGACGTCGCGCTGGTTGTCCAGCGCCTCCTGCGTCACGGCGGCCAGGAGCGCGGCGTGCCGGTCGCCCTCGAGCCACAGTGCGAGCTCGAGCGCCCCCGTCGGCACCGTCTCGAAGTAGTTCGTGCGGTCGAACCACGTCGTCGCGTTGAGCCGCCCGCCGACGCCCATGAGCGCCTGGAAGTGCTCGCCCTCGGCGACGTGCGCGCTGCCCTGGAACATCAGGTGCTCGAAGAGGTGCGCGAAGCCGGTGCGGCCGGGCGCCTCGTGGCGGCTGCCGACGCCCACCCAGAGGTTGACGGTGACGGTCGGGCTCGTGTGGTCGGGCTGGACGACGACGCGCAGCCCGTTGCCGAGCGTCCTCGTCTCGATCGGGTAGTCCAGGGGCATGGCGTCACCCTAGACGCCGCCCCTGGGCCACCCGCCCGCCAGGACGGGCCGGGCTCAGGCGGCGGAGCCGGCCCCGCCCTCGGCGCGGCCGTCGCGGTCGTCCCGCTCCTCACCGACGCGCGGCATGCGCGGGTAGGCCGCCTCGTGCCCGAGGTCGTCCATCGCGTTGCGCGCGAAGACCTGCTGCATCGTCATGACGCGCTCGCCGCGGCTGTCGCCGAAGAAGGTGATGAACCAGTTGAGCAACGTCGACACGCGCGTCTTGAAGCCGACCATCGCCATGAGGTGCACGGCGAGCCACGCCATCCAGGCGATGAAGCCGCTGAAGTTGATCTTGCCGACGGAGGCGACGGCGGAGAACTTCGAGATCGTCGCCATCGAGCCCTTGTCGCGGTAGACGAAGGGGTCGGCCGCCGCCTTGCCCTCGAGACGCCGCACGATCTGGTCGGCCGCGTAGCGCCCGCCCTGGATCGCGAGCTGGGCGACGCCCGGGTAGCCCTTGAGGTTGACCATGTCGCCGATGACGAAGATCTCGGGGTGACCGGGCACGGTGAGGTCGTCCTCGACGTGCACGCGGCCCGCGCGGTCGACCTCGGCGCCGGTCTGCTCGGCGACCATGCGCCCGAGCGGGGACCCGGAGACGCCGGCCGCCCACACCTTCGTCATGGCGTCGATGCGACGGCGCTCGCCACCCTCGTCCTCGACCTCGATGCCGGTCTCGTCGACGTCGACGACCTTCGCCCCGAGCTGGACGTCGATGCCGCGCTTGGTGAGGCTGCTGCGCGCCTTCTCGGAGAGTCGGTCCCCGAAGGTCGGCAGCACCTTCGGCGCCGCGTCGAGGAGCACGACGCGGGCGTCGTGCGGGTCGATCCGGCGGAACTCGCGCTTGAGGGTGCGCTGCGAGACCTCGGCGATCTGGCCGGCCATCTCGACACCGGTCGGGCCGGCGCCGACGACGACGAAGGTGAGCAGCCGCTCGCGCTCCGCTGGGTCCTCGGCGAGCTCGGCGAGCTCGAAGGCCCCGAAGATCCGGCCGCGCAGCTCGAGCGCGTTGTCGATGTCCTTCATGCCCGGCGCGTGCCGCGCGTAGTGGTCGTTGCCGAAGTAGGACTGCCCCGCGCCGGCGGCGATGACGAGGCTGTCGTACGGCGTCGTCGTGTCCCGGCCGACGGCACGGTGGGTCACCGTGCGGGCCTCGACGTCGATCGCGTGCACGTCGCCGAGCAGGACCTCGACGTTGCCCTGGTGGGCGAGCACGTCACGCGTCGTCGGGGCGATGTCGCCCTCGGAGAGGATGCCCGTCGCCACCTGGTAGAGCAGCGGCTGGAAGAGGTGGTGGGAGGTGCGCGAGACGAGGGTGACGTCGACATCGGCGCGAGCGAGCGCCTTGGCGGTGAAGAGACCGCCGAAGCCCGATCCGATGATGACGACACGGTGCCGGCCAGTACGTGCGTTCACCCCATCCATTGTGCCCGCCTCCCTCTCCTGGCGACGAAACGGCGGCTCCTCGCTGTCCACCCTTCGGTCGGCCGCCTAGTGCCGTCCGTGGCCACGACGACCGCGCACGACCCGGGCCGCCCCGCCGTCCCCGCGCACCGTCTCAGCGGCCGCGACGAGGGAGCGTCCCTCGACCGCCACCCCCGAGGCGTTGCCGATCCAGCGCTGCGGCGAGAGCCGGTGACCGCGGGCGGTGAGCTCCACCCCGACCGGGCTCGTCGCCAGACCCAGGTCCGCCCCTTCGGCGGCGTTGCGCGAGCTGAGCCGGGGCGCCGCGATGGCGTCGACGAGGTCGAGGTCGCGGTCGAGGTAGCCCAGGAGGATCTGGGCGACGCTCGTGATGATCGTCGCGCCACCGGGCGTGCCCGCTGTGACCTCCGGGCGCCCGTCGCGCAGGACGACCGTCGGGCTCATCGACGAGCGCGGTCGCTTGCCGGGACCGGGCAGGTTGGGGTCGGGCACGCCCGGGGTGAGCGGCACGAAGTCGAAGTCGGTGAGCTCGTTGTTGAGCAGGTAGCCGTAGCCGGGCACGGTGATGCCCGAGCCGCCGGTCTGCTCGATCGTCAGCGTGTACGAGACGACGTCGCCCCACCGGTCGACGACGTTGAGGTGGGTCGTCGACTGGCCCTGGGTGGGCTGACCCTGGCGGCCGCCCCCGCCGGGGGCGTCGTCGTAGTCGCCGTCGGGCGAGCCGAAGGGGACGGGCCGGGCCATCGCCCGCTGCGGGTCGAAGAGCAGCGCGCGCTCGCGGGCGTAGCCGGCCGAGAGCAGCTCGTCGACCGGGACGCCGGGCACGTCGCCGACGTAGCGGTTGCGGTCGGCGAAGGCGGTGGCGCTCGCCTCGGAGAACCAGTGGTAGTAGTCGGCCTCGGGCAGGTCGCGCACCCGTCGCCCGGTGCGCTCCTCGTAGGCGCGCATGAGGAGCAGGATCTGGCCGACCGCGATGCCGCCCGAGCTCGGGACGTCCATGCCGCGCACGTCGTGGTCGCGGTAGCGCACCCGGGTCGGGGCCTGGACCGGCGCCCGGTAGCGCTCGAGGTCGCGCATCGTCAGCTGCCCGCGGTAGACGTCGACGCCCGGCGCGGTCGTGGGGTTGCGCACCTCGTCGACGATCGCCCGGGCAACCCGCCCGCGGTAGAGCTCGCCGACGCCGTGACGACGGATGAGGGCATAGGTGTCGGCGAGATCGGGGTTGCGCATCGTGTCGCCGACGTCGGGGACCCGCCCGCCGGGCAGGTAGACCCGCGCGGTCTCGGGGAAGCGGCGGAAGCGCTCCTCGTTGGACTCGGTGTGGCTGCGGTAGTACGCGTCGACGACGAAGCCGCGACGGGCGAGCTCCTCGGCGGGGCGCAGCAGCTGGCGCAGGCTGCGCCGGCCGAACTGGCGGGCCGCGACCTCCCAGGTCAGCGGGGTGCCGGGGACGCCGACGGACAGCCCGGAGCTCACCGTCGCGTCGAAGGGGAGGGCGGTGCCGGCCCCGTCGGTGAGCGAGGTGTCGGTGAAGCTCGCGGGCGCCGTCTCGCGCCCGTTGATCGTCCACGTCCGCCCGGTGCGGGTCTGGTGGTAGACGAGGAACCCGCCGCCGCCCAGCCCGCACGAGTACGGCTCGGTGACGCCGAGGGTGGCCGCCATGGCGATCGCGGCGTCGACGGCGTTGCCGCCCGAGCGCAGGACCTGGATGCCCACCTCGCTCGCGTAGGGGTCGACGCTCGACACCGCTCCCCCGGACCCGATCGCCTCGGGCACCTTGAGCGGCTCGGGGACCGGCCGCGGGTGGTGGGGGCGGTGACGGCGGGACGAAGGGGGTGCCGGCGCGGCTCCCGCAGCGGGGGCGGCGAGCGCGCCGACGGCGCCCGCCCCGGTCGCGGTGAGGACGGTACGACGGGAGATCTCGGCCATGTCAGCTCCTGTGATGACGCGGGGTCTCCATCGTGGCCCAGGTCACCCGATCTCGCCTCCGGGGGCCGACGAGCGGTGCAGGATGCGGGGATGAAGATCGGTCACGAGCACCCGACGAACCCACCCCAGCTGGTCTGCCCGCTGTGCAGCGGCACGAGCTTCCAGAAGGAGGTCGCCAAGAGCGACTCCCGCTGGGGCTTCACGACGCACAAGGTGACGATGATGATCTGCACCCGCTGCGCGCACATCCTGCACTTCTACAACCACCGCTCGATCTTCGACATCGACTGAGCGGGCCGGGCCGGGTCGGGTCGGGTCGGATCGAATCGGTGATTGTTGAAGGAACAACTTCTTCGGGTACGCTGTTGGTTAGAGCAACAACCGTCAGCGACCCGAAGGACCGCACCATGACCGTCAGCCCCGTCCGCCTCAACCACGCCGTGCTCTTCGTCGCCGACCTCGAGCGCAGCGTCGACTTCTACTCCCGTGCCTTCGGCATGGTCGTCATGGCCCGCGAGCCCCGCGCCGAGGCGGCCTTCCTGCGCCTCCCCCGATCGGGCAACCACCACGACCTCGGTCTCTTCGGGGTCGGGCAGCAGCCGCCCCGCCCCCGCGGGTCGATCGGTCTGTACCACCTCGCCTGGCAGCTCGACACGATCGACGAGCTGGCACAGGCCCGCACGACGCTGCTGGAGCTCGGTGCGTACACCGGTGAGTCGAGCCACGGCGCGACGAAGAGCGTCTACGGCGCCGACCCCGACGGCAACGAGTTCGAGATCATGTGGATGCTCCCCCGCGCGAGCTGGGGCGACTTCGAGGACAGCGCCCCGGTCGAGCGCCTCGACCTCGACGCCGACGTCGCCCGCTGGGCGGGAGTGCAGACCGCCGCCGAGCTCGTCCCGGTGGACGTGGCGTGAGCGCGACCCCCTTCGCCCCTCCCGTCGTCGCGACCCACGGGTCCACCGACCCGGCCGCCCCGCTCGTCGTGCTGCTGCACGGCCGCGGCTCGGACGAGCAGCAGATCCTCGCGCTGGCGCCGCACCTGCCGACCGGCGTGGCCTACGCGGCGGTCCGCGCCCCCATCGCCGAGGGCGGCGGCTACGCGTGGTTCGCCAACCGCGGCATCGGGCGGCCCCAGGCCGGGTCGCTGCGCGAGACGACCACGTGGTTCCGTCGGTGGCTCGACGAGGTCGCCCCCGCCGGACGCCCCGTCGTCCTCGTCGGCTTCAGCGGGGGCGCGGCCTTCGCGGGCGCGCTCGTGCTCGCCGACCCGGCGCGGTACGCCGGCGCGGCGGTCCTCTACGGCACCCTGCCCTTCGACGCCGGCCTGAGCACCGACCCCGGCCAGCTCGCCCACCTGCCGGTCTTCGTCGCGCAGGGGGACGCGGACCACGTCATCCCCGGCGAGCTGCTCGACCGGACCTGGCAGTACCTCCTGTCCGAGTCCGGCGCCCCGACCGTGGCGCTGCGCCAGCCCGGCGGCCACCAGCTGACCGCCGAGGTCGTGCACCGGCTCGCCGAATGGGTCGCCCACCGGCTCGGACACGTCATCCACCAGGGAGAGGTCGAGGCCGGCACCCGTCCGGCACCGACCTGGCCGACCCTCGGCGGCGAGCTGCCCCACCGCACGGGCCCGCGCCCCGCGGTGAGCTGGACCATCCCGCAGCAGCAGGAGTCGCAGACGGCTCCGGTCGAGCTGCAGGAGAGGCTCTACGAGCACCTGCGCTCGCTCCGCGGCGTCGAGACCGGCCCGTCCCGGATCTCGGTCCCCGGCGCCCGCGGTCTCGTCTTGCACGAGGGCTCGGCCGACCCGCAGGCCTACCTCGTGGCGGAGGTCGGCGAGTTCGCCCACCTGCACCCGGCGCACGACGGGTCGATGCACCTCGTGCTCCCGGCCGATCTCGCCGCGGATGTCTCGGCGAAGGGGTGGGGTCGCCCGCACATGTGGGCCGGCACCCGGCTCTCGCCAGGCTTCATGGTGGTCTTCGGGCCGCGTGACGAGGCCGAGCTCGCCGTCGTGCGAGGGATCGTCGAGGCCAGCCACGCGTACGCCTCGGGCGCCACGGCTCTCGCCGTCTGACCGCCCGGTGCCGCGAGGCGCGGGAGCACGACGAAGGGCCCGGACCAGATGGTCCGGGCCCTTCGCGGGTGGTAGCGGGGGCAGGATTTGAACCTGCGACCTCCGGGTTATGAGCCCGGCGAGCTACCGAACTGCTCCACCCCGCGTCGTTGCTCTGCCAAGGTTACGCGTCTGCGTCCGCTGGGCCAAATCGAGGTCCGAGGCGGTGGTCTCGAGGCTCGCTGACGCTCGCACCTCGACCAGCGAAGACCGGCTCGCCGGCGCTCGCACCTCGACCAGCGAAGACCGGCTCGCCGGCGCTCGCACCTCGACCAGCGAGGACTCAGCTCGCGGCGGACTCGTCGAGGGTCGCGGAGCCGCCGCCGGGCTGGTTGCGGGCGGCCTCGGTGAGCGCCTTGCGCAGGTCGGCCTGGGCCTTGCCGTAGGCCTCGAGGTCGCCCTTCTTCAGCGCCTCCTGACCGCGCTGGTAGGCGCCCTGCATGTCCTCGATCGCCGCGCGCAGCGCCCGCTCCTTCGAGGTGAGCGGACCCGTCGGCTCCTGCTCCCCCTTCGGCGGCTCCGTGCCCCCGTCGTCGCCGCCGCTCGGGGCGTCGGCGCCGGAGTCGCCCTCGAAGAGCTGGTCGAGCGCACCCTCGAGCGTGCGCGCCCAGGCGATCCGCCCGCCGAAGGAGACGATGACGACGCGCATCGAGGGGTAGGAGTTCTCGTTCGTGCCGGAGAGGTAGACCGGCTCGACGTGGAGGAAGCCCTCGCCGACGGGCAGGGTCATCTGGTTGCCCAGGAGCACCTTGCTCGACCCGCGGTTGTTGTTGTTGAGGTAGTCGGTGAGCGTCTGGTCGGTGTCGGCGCCCTTGACCGAGCTGCTCGCGATGTCGTTCTGCACCTGCCCCGGTCCGGGCACCGTCGTCGAGCGCGGCACCGCGAGCATCCGCAGCTGGCCGTACCCGGAGGCCGGCTTGCCCGCGATGTCACCGGCGTCGGAGTCAACGGCGAGGTAGCCCGCCATGACGTCGCGGTCGCCATTGGGGATGTACGTCGAGGTGAGGGACCACGAGGCCTCCTGCTGGCTCGGCATCGCCATCGTGAGGAAGTACGGCGGCTGGGCGACCTTCTTCTCGGCGAGGACCGTCGGGTCGCTCGGCACGCGCCAGCGGTCCTGACCGGCGCGGAAGTCGCCGGCAGAGGTCACGTGGTACTCCGCGAGCACCGCGCGCTGCATCCGGAAGAGGTCCTCCGGGTAGCGCAGGTGCGACATGAGGTCGCCGCTGATCTCCGAGCGCGGCTTCATCAGCCCCGGGAAGGCCTTGTCCCAGGCGGAGGCCACCGGGTCCTGCTCGTCCCAGCGGTAGAGGGTCACGGTGCCGTCGTAGGCGTCGACCGTGGCCTTGACCGAGTTGCGCATGTAGTTGATCCGGTCGGCGTTGATCGCCGCCGCCCGCTGGGTCTCCACGGACGAGACCGTGCCCTCCTGCACCCCGGAGACGCTGAAGCGGCTCGCGTAGGGGTAGGTGCGCGACGTCGTGTAGCCGTCGACGACCCACTGGATCCGGCCGTCGACGACGGTCGGGTAGGGGTCGTTGTCGAGCGTGAGCCACGGCGCGACGCGGGCGACGCGCTCCTTGGGCGTGCGGTGCTCGAGCAGGCGCGACTGGCTGCCGACGGCGTCGGACAGGACGAACTTGAGGTCGCGATGGGTGATCGCGAAGGCGGCCTGGCGAAGGGGGGAGCCGATGGACACGCCGCCGTCACCGGTGTAGGTGTAGCGCCCCTCCTCGCCGCCCGACGGGCGGTCGACCTCGCGGGCGGGTGCGCCCTCGTCGCCGCCGACGATGGAGAACTGGTTCATCCGCTCGCCGAAGTAGATCCGCGGCTCGTACTCCTCGACCTCGGAGAGGTCGAACCACGCCGGGGTCCCGCTGCCCGAGACCTCGGACCCCTTCGCCGCGACGAGGCCGTAGCCGTGGGTGTAGACGGTGTGGTCGTTGACCCAGTCGCGCCGGTCCGCAGGGAGCTTCGACAGGTCGAGCTCGCGCGCCCCGACGACGGTGTCCGTGGACTCGCCGTCGATGTCGTAGCGGTCGACGTCGAGGTCCTCGGGGAAGGAGTAGTACGGCTGCTGGGCCTGCAGCTGCTGGAAGGTCGGGGCCGCGACGTTCGGGTCGAGCAGACGGATGCCCGGGATCGTCGCCGCGTCCTGGCGCAGCTGACCGGCGGAGATCTCGGAGACGGCGTCGTACTCCTCGGTCTCGACACCGGCGACGTCGTACGCGGCGCGCGTCGAGTCGATGTTGTGCTGCAGGTAGGGCTGCTCGAGCGAGGAGCGCGACGGGGTGACGCGGTAGGTCTCGACGAGCGCCGGGTAGATGTTGCCGACGATGATCGACAGGCCGACGAGCGTCGCGACGCCGATGACCGGCAGGCGCCAGCTGCGGCTGCGCACCGCGGCGAAGAAGAGCCCGGCGCAGATGACCGCCGCGACGGCGAGGATGTACTTCGCGGGGATCACGGCGTTGGCGTCGGTGTAGCCGACACCGGTGAGCACGGAGGTCTCGTGCGTCGTCAGGGAGTGCGCGTCGAGGACGTAGGAGACGCCGCGCAGCAGCGCGAGGACGGCGCCGACGACGGCGAGGTGGAGGAAGGCGGCCCGCGTCGAGCGCCCGCGGCCCGGCGGCTGCAGGCCCCCGTAGATGTAGTGCGCGAAGGCTGCCGCCACGAGGCAGCAGATCGCGACGACGGTGAGGTAGCCGACGACGAAGGAGTAGAAGGGCAGGCCGAAGAGGTAGTAGGCGAGGTCGCGGCCGAACTGCGGGTCGGTGACGCCGGTCGCCGCGCCGTTGCGCCAGAGCAGCCACTGCTGCCACTGCCCGGCGGCGGTGAGGCCGCCCATGAGGCCGAAGAGCAGCGGCACGCCGATGGCGATGTGCCGGCGCAGGGGGGCGATGACCTGGCGGTACTGCGACAGCGCCTGCTCCCCCGGCGACGTCGGCCAGCTCATCGGCCGGGAGCGGAAGGGGATGACGAGGCTCGCGGCCAGCGGGAGCGCGATGAGCAGCCCGCCGAGCACGAAGAGCAGGGTCTGCGTGCGGATGCGGCTCCACCACTCGCCGCTGTAGCCCAGGGCGTCGAACCACAGGGCCTCGGTCCAGATCGAGGTGATGACGAGCACGGCCACGACGAGCGCGGCGAGGACGGCGAGGACCCTCAGGCCTCGTGTGCGCATCGACGAGGGCGCCGCGGCGGCCCCGCCCTCACGACCGGTCGGGGCGTCCCCGTCCTCGGGTGGCTGCTGCGTGCTCATCGGTCACCTCGTGATCGTCGCGACCCCATCGGTCGTGGCGGGGCCCAACCTACCTACCGGACCTGGGCGCCCGTGCGGCAGCATGTCATCCGTGCCTGACACCCCTTCGCCGACCGCTGACAAGCCCTCCGAGCCGACGACCGAGCCCCTCGCCCGGTGCGCCCTCGAGACCGAGCGCCACGTGGCCGAGGGCGGCTGGGACCAGCCGCCGAGGCTCTTCGCGCTCGTCGAGACGGCCGAGCTCGTCGCCGCCGAGCCGAGCCTGCGGGACTCCATGGACGTCACCGACGTGCTGCCCGGCTCGCTCACCGCCATCGAGCAGGAGGGCGTGGCCCGCACGAGCGACGTCGAGTCGCTCCTCGGCCGCCTCGCCTGGCCCGAGACCGTGCACGGGGCGGCCATCGCCCTCGAGCGTGTCGTCGTCCCGGCGGGCGCCGAGCGCGACCTGCCCTCGGACCCCGTCGCCGCGACCGAGCAGCTGGCCCAGCACCCCGAGCGCGAGGACATCCGTCTGCTCGTCGCGGTCCACCGTGACGGACGTGCCATCTGCCTGCTGCGTCAGCGCTCGAACGACAGCGACGACCGCGTGGCCACCGGCGAGGACATCGCCCCCGGGCTCGTCCACGCGCTGCGCGCGACGCTCGAGGACTGAAGCCCGCAGGGCTGACCCCCGAGGGCAGCCGCGTCGGGACCGACCTTCAGCGGGTGCCGCAGGACGGGAGGTCGTCGACCTCCCCCTTCGCCGCTCCCTCGACGGCGTCGACCGCCGCGTCGAAGTCGTCGACCTCGAGGACGGTGAGCCCGTCAGGCACGTGCCCGACGACCTCGTCGCAGTTGTCCGTCGGGGCGAGGAAGTACTGCGCCCCCGCGTCCCGGGCGCCGATCATCTTCTGCCGGATGCCGCCGATGGGGCCGACCTGGCCGGAGTCGTCGATCGTGCCGGTGCCGGCGACCGAGCGCCCGCCGGTCATCTCCCCCGGGGTGACGAGATCGCGCACGGCGAGCGCGAACATCGTGCCCGCGCTCGGGCCTCCGACCTCGCCGGCGTCGATGCGCACCTCGTAGGGGTAGTCGAAGAGCGGCTCGAGACCGACCCCGATCCCGGCCCGCCCGCCTCCGAGGTCGGCCGTGCGCAGGGTGATCTCGCGCTCGGCGCCCTTGCGGCGCACGGTGAGGCGCACGTCCTCGCCGGGCTCGCGGTCCGAGATCGCCGCGACGACGTCGCTCACGTGCTCGGTGGTGACGCCGTCGACGGCGGTCACCTCGTCTTTGAGCTCGAGCCGACCGTCGGCAGGCAGGTCGCCCGCGATAGAGGCGACGACGTTGTCCTGGGGCACGTCCTCGCCGGTGCTGCGCAGCGCCACCGCGATCGCGCTCTTCTGCGAGCCCTGCATCTCGGCGGCGTTGAGCTGCTGGATCTCCTCCTCGGAGCGCCCGGTGCCGAAGACGGTCTGCTCGGGCACGACCTTCGCGTCGCGGTCGACCTTGCCGAGCACCCACTCCCACAGGGTGATGTGCTCCTCCGGCCCGCCCTGGACGGTGACCGTCGTGAAGTAGAGGTGCCCCGAGGTCGGGTACGTCCGGTGCCCCTCGACGTCGACGACGCGCTGGGCCGAGCTGCCCTCGCCGCGCGAGGCGAGGGTGTCGCTCACCGGGCCGGGGGCCTCGATCGCGTACGGGACGCGGATGGTCGCGAGGACGAGGGAGACGCAGAGGAGCACCATCGACCACCGCATCACCCGCCACGCGAGATCGTCCACGCGTCGGGTGTCGATCATGCTGGCTCCGGATCGTCAGGGGGTGCGGGAACCTTTGGTCGGCGCCCGTGGTTGGGTTCTACGTCGACGCCATCCTAAGGAGGCACCGTGACAGACCCCGTGGACCCCGGTACCGGACCCGACGACGAGCTGCCCGAGGAGATCGCCGCGATCTTCCGCGAGCTCACCGGGGGCGCCCCGCTGCCCCCCGAGGTGGCCCGTCAGCTCAACGCCATGGGCATCGCCGACGCCGACCCGTCGGCCGTGCGTGCGATGGCCGACCAGATGCGCGCGATGTTCAGCCCCACCGCCACGGCGAAGGGGGTCGACCTCGCCGCCGCGACGGCGGCGGCCTGCGAGGCCGCCCGGGCCGAGGGCGACGTCAGCGTCGGCGAGCGCGAGGTCGCGCTGGCCGAGCAGGCCGTCCGCGTCGCACAGCTGTGGCTCGACGAGGTGACCGACCTCGAGGCGCCCGCCCTCACCGGCACCGCGATGTCGCGCTCGACGTGGGTCGAGGAGACGATCGGCACGTGGGCGCGCGTCGTCGAGCCGGTCGCCGACGGCGTCTCCGGCGCGATCCGCGACTCGATGACCGCCCAGCTGACCGGTCCGGACGCCCCCGACCTCAGCGCGCTCGGCGTGCCCCCGGGCACCAACCCGCTCGCGCTCGCCGGGCAGCTCACGCCGATGATCAACCGGATGGGCAGCGCGCTCGTCACGGCCCAGGTCGGGCAGGCCGTCGGCGCGCTCGCGACGAGCACGGTGAGCGGCACGGAGGTGGGCATCCCCCTGCTCACCGACCGCGTCGCGCTCCTGCCGGCGAACATCGCCCAGGTCGCCGACGGCCTCGACGTGCCGGTCGACGAGGTGTGGCTGCACCTCGCCCTGCGCGAGACCGCCCGGATGCGCCTCTTCACCGACGTGCCGTGGCTCGGCCCGCAGATCCTCACCGCGGTCGAGGAGTACGCCCGGGGCATCGCCATCGACACGAGCGCGATCGACCGCGCGGTCGCCGAGCTCGACCCGCAGGACGTCGGCGGGATGCAGCAGGCGCTCGGCAGCGACCTCTTCCGCCCGACACCCTCGCCGGCCCAGAAGGCCGCACTCACCCGTCTCGAGACCTGGCTCGCCCTCATCGAGGGGTGGGTCGACGTCGTCACCGCCCGGGCCGGCGGCGCGCACCTGCCGAGCACCGACGCCCTCGCCGAGACCGTGCGCCGGCGGCGGGCGACCGGTGGGCCGGCGGAGCGGACCTTCGCCACCCTCGTCGGGCTCGAGCTGCGGCCGCGCCGTCTGCGCGACGCGGCGAACCTCTTCGCCGCCCTCGAGGACGCCGGCGGCGCCTCGGCCCGTGACGCGGCCTGGGCCCACCCGGACGTCGCCCCGACGGGCGCCGACCTCGACGACGTCCTCGGCTACGTCGAGCGCAGCACCGGCTCGACCTCCGGGGCGCAGGACGTCACCGGTGGCATCGACATGGACGCCGAGCTCGCCGCCCTGCTCGACGCCGAGACCCGCGGGGAGGGCGACGGCGAGGGTGACGGCCGCACCGGTGGCTGACCTCGCGACCGACCTCGAGCGGGTCCTGCGCACCTGGCAGGCGCCCGACGAGGCGCAGGAGCAGCTGCGCCGCGACTACCTCGAGCACCTCGCCGCCCACCCGGACGCCGTGCTGCGCGACGGGCCGCCGGAGCACTTCACCGTCGGCGTGCTCGTCCTCGACGCGACGCTCACCTCGGCGCTGCTCACGCTCCACGGCAAGGCGCACCGGTGGTTCCAGCTCGGCGGCCACCTCGAGCCGGGTGACGCCGACGTGCTCGCCGGCGCGCTCCGCGAGGCGGTCGAGGAGTCCGGGCTGCCCGCCGACCAGCTGACCCTGCACCCCGAGCCGGTCCATCTCGACCGGCACGAGCTCGTCGGGTCCTTCGGGCGGTGCCGCGAGCACCTCGACGTGCGCTACGTCGCCGTCGCCGCGCAGGACGCGCGCGAGATCCGCAGCGAGGAGTCGCTCGACCTCGCGTGGTGGCCGGTGCGGGCGATGCCGGCGGACTCGGCCGGCGAGCTCGACCCCCTGGTCGCCGCCGCGCTCAGGCGGGTGGGCTGACCCCGTCGCCCTCGGCGGTCTCGGGCGCCGGCTCGGGCCCGTCGTCCCACGCCGTCTCGTCGCGACCGGACCACCCCTCGAGGTAGCCCCGGGCGCGCTCGCAGGACGGGTACCGGTCGAGCAGCGCGTAGAAGTCGCGCCCGTGCCCGGGCACGAGCAGGTGCACGAGCTCGTGGGTGAGGACGTAGTCCTGCACGTAGCCCGGCATGCCCTGCAGCCGGTGGCTGAGCCGGATCGTGCCCTGGCTCGGGGTGCACGACCCCCACCGGGTGCCCTGGTTGGTCACCCAGCGCACGCTCGTCGGCACGGCTCGGCCCTCGAGGTAGCGCCGGGAGAGGTCACGCGCCCGCTCGACGAGGTCGACGTCGCTCGGGCGGCGTCGGGCCTCGCGGGCCAGGACCTTCTCGCCCATCTCGCGCACGTAGCGCTGCTCGACCCGGTCGGCGAGGCCGGCCGGGAGGAGGACGACGAGGCTCTCGCCGTCGCGGTGGGCCGACACCGTCTTGCGCCGGCGCGCGCTGCGGCGGATCTCGACGTCGGCGAAGCCTTCCATGGGCTCGACCCTAGGGCCCGGCGGCGACAGCGCGGGCGAGGGGTGTGGACAACCCCGGACCTCGGGCGCGGGGCCGGTGGCAGTCTGCGACAACCACCCCGGCGAGACGAGGACCCATGGAGCGCCACCCCCGGTTGACCCGGCCGATCCACCCCCTGCTGCGCCCCGACGGGTCCATCCAGCTCGGTCTCGACCCCGGCAGCGCGCTCGTCGCGACCGGCGTGAGCGCGGCGGAGTGCCGCTGGGTCACCACCCTCGACGGGTCGCGCAGCGAGGAGCAGGTCCTCGCCGACGCGGCGCAGCACGGGCTGACCCCCGAGCGCGCGGGCGAGCTCGTCCGCGCCTTCGCCGCGCAGGGCGTGCTCGACACCGAGGGCGTCCTCGAGCCGCTCGAGCGCCGCGTCGTCGTCGTCGGCGCCGGGAGCGTGCCCGCCCACCTCGTCGACGTCCTGCGCGAGGCGGGCATCGGCGAGGTCGTGCGGTGCGTCGAGGACGCCGACCCGACGAGCACCGACCTCGCCGTCATCACGAGCACGGTCCCCGTGCCGGCCGGCGCCGGCGAGCCCTGGCGCCGCGCTCGGGTGCCCCACCTGCCCGTGTGGTGCGGGCCCGACCACGCGAGCGTCGGGCCGCTCGTCGTGCCTGGCGAAGGACCGTGCCTGCAGTGCCTCGAGCTGACCCGCGTGCACCTCGACCCGGCCTGGCCGTGGATCCGCGCGCAGATCAGCCGCCCGCGGGTCGGACCGGTCGTGCCCGTCGAGACGCACGCGTGCGTGCGCAGCCTCGTCGTCGGCATCGCGGCGTCGGTCGCCCTCGACGTCCTCGCCCACGGCCCGAGCGCCTCGGGGTGGTCCCTCGACGCGTGCTCGCCAGGGCCCAGCTTCGAGCGGCGGCACTGGGAGCGACACCCCGCGTGCCCGCGCTGCGCATCAGCCACCTCTCCTGCGGCCGGATCTCAGGTCCAGCAGTCACAATGGGCGTGATGTCTCAGATCCCGCGCAACGCTGCCCGACGGACCGCTCGGCTCGCCTCCATCCCCCTCGGCGCAGCAGGGCGCAGTGCCGTCGGCCTGGGTCGACGTGCCCGCGGGGAGTCGGCCGAGGTCGTCAACGAGGAGATGCGCCGGCGCACCGCCGAGCAGCTCTTCGCGGTCCTCGGCTCGCTCAAGGGCGGCGCGATGAAGGTCGGGCAGACCCTCAGCGTCCTCGAGGCCGCGATGCCCGAGGATCTCGTCCAGCCCTACCGCGAGATGCTCGTGCGCCTCCAGGACGCCGCTCCCCCGATGGACCAGGCCGAGGTGCGCCGCATCCTCGACCTCGAGCTCGGCCGCGACTGGCGCACGACCCAGATCCGCGACCTCACGCCCGAGCCGGTGGCCGCGGCCTCGATCGGGCAGGTCCACCGCGGCACCTGGCACGACGGGCGCACCGTCGCCGTGAAGATCCAGTATCCCGGCGCTGACTACGCCCTGCGCAGCGACCTGCAGCAGCTCGCCCGCCTCGCGCGCGTCATGGGCACCCTCGCCCCGGGCATGGACGTCAAGGCGGCGACGACCGAGCTGCTCGAGCGCGCCGACGAGGAGCTCGACTACCCGCTCGAGGCCCGCAACCAGCAGACCTTCGCCGACGCGTACGCCGGTGACGACGAGGTCGCCGTCCCGGCCGTCGTCATGCACACCGAGCACGTCCTCGTCACCGAGTGGCTCGACGGCGTGCCCCTCAGCCAGATCATCCGCGAGGCGGACCAGGAGGTGCGCGACTCCCTCGGCACCCTCTACCTCGAGCTCGCGGTACGCTCCCCCACCCGTGCGGGTCTGCTCCACGCCGACCCCCACCCCGGCAACTTCCGCCTCACCCCCGACGGCCGCCTCGGCGTCGTCGACTTCGGGGCGGTCGCCCACCTGCCCGACGGGCTGCCGCCGGCGGTCGGCCGGTTGGCCCGGCGCGCCCTCGAGGGCGACGCCGCGGCCCTCGTCGAGGGGCTGCGCGAGGAGGGCTTCGTACGGCCGGGTGTGCGCATCGACGCCGACGACCTGCTGAGCTACCTGCGCCCCTTTATCGAGCCGTTGAGCCACGAGACCCACCACTTCAGCCGCGAGTGGCTGCAGCAGGTCTCCGCCGGGGCGATGGACATGCGCAGCCGGGAGTTCGTCACCGGCGCACGTCTCAACCTGCCCCCGGAGTACGTGCTCGTCCACCGCGTCTTCCTCGGCAGCACCGCCGTGCTCTGCCAGCTCGGCGCACGGGTCTCGGCGCGCTCCATCATGGAGCGCTACCTGCCCGGCTTCGCCGACCCCGCGTAGGTCCGGGTACAGGTCGACCCCGCACCGGGGGTCGGTACGGGGTCGACGAGGGCGGCCGGCACGCGGTCCGACGGGCACCTGCCCGTCATCGGATCCGGATGTGCATCGGCACGGGCTGACGCAGCTCGACCCGCTCACGGCGGGAGAGCACGTGCTGCGGCTGCGGCACGTGGCGGCGGCGCGACTGCAGGATGCGCTGGACGGGGGTCATCGGCGGGCACCTCCTCTCAGGGGGCTCAGACGGGCAGCGGATGCTTGCGGGGACGGCCTCGCGGCCGCTTGCGGGGGATGACCCGACCGGCGTCGAAGAGCTCGCCGCCCCACACGCCCCAGGGCTCGCGGCGCTCGAGGGCGCCCTCGAGGCACCGCTGGCGCACGGGGCAGGTGGCGCACAGAGCCTTGGCGAACTCGACACCGTCGGGGGTGTCGGCGAACCAGATCTCCGGCTCCTCGGTCAGGCACGGTGCGCTGCCCGTCAAGGACGGCAGACGCACCTGCTGATGCGGTGGGTGGGTGGTCGGTACGGCAGACATGAGGGTGCTCCTGGGGGGTGATCTGCGGGAGGACAAGAAAAGGCCGCGGTATCCGATGGATGCCGCGGCCTGTGTGGCGAGGACGAGAGGTCCTCCCTTCGTCTAGCGAAGGGGGGATCCCGGTCCTGGAGGTCGCGGGTCATCGAGAGGGGCGGCGCCGAAGAGATCGACGATGCCGAAGGGGGCACGGGTACGTCCGGCGAGGGACGGCACGAGACCCAGGTGGGCAGCGCGGGACGCCAGCTCGACGGTGATGACGATCTGCTTCTCCATGTGCACTGCCCTCCTCTCGTGGGATCTGCGACTCGATCACGCCCAGGCGCGACCGACTGACCTTCCGAAGGTTAGGGCACCCGCGATCGGGGCCACAACCTATTTAACGAGCGGTCTTCGTCAGGGGGTCTGCGAGGGCTCTCGACCGGCGACGATCGCGAGCACGTCCTCGCCGTACTGGTCGAGCTTGCGCGCCCCGACCCCGCTGATGGCGAGCAGCCCGCGGGTGTCCTTCGGCTCGGCCTCGGCGATCGCCTCGAGGGTCGCGTCGGTGAAGACGACGAAGGCGGGGACGGCCTGGGTCTTCGACAGCTCGCGGCGCCATGCGACGAGCCGCTCGTAGAGGGCCTCGTCGTACGTGGGCGGGCAGGAGGGGCAGCGCCCCGAGGCGCGCTGGGTCGCGGTGACGAGCTCGGTACCGCAGCCCTTGCAGTGCCGCACCCGGGCGGTGCGGGTCGTGCGACCGCCGCCCGAGCCGCGCCCGCCGCCGCGCTTGGGCTCGGAGATGGCGCCCTCGCCGAGGACCTCGGACAGCGGCGCCAGGAAGCGGCTGACCCGCCGGCTCGGTCGCGCCCCGGGGGTGCGCGCCCGGGCCCACGACAGGTGCAGCTCGTCGCGGGCGCGGGTGAGCCCGACGTAGAGCAGCCGGCGCTCCTCCTCGATCTCGTCGAGGCCCTCGGCCATGACGATGGGCATGAGGCCGTCGGAGCAGCCGACGAGGTGGACGACGGGCCACTCGAGCCCCTTCGCCGCGTGCAGCGAGGCGAGGGTCACGCCGTCGACGGCGGGCGCGTGCTGCGCGGCGGCCCGCTCGTCGAGCTCGCGCACGAGATCGGCGACCCGGGTCGTCGGGGTCGTCGCGGCGAGCGACTCGGCGAGGTCGACGAGCGCCTTGAGCGACTCCCACCGGGCCCGCACCGCACCCGAGCTCGCCGGCGGCTCCGGCTGCCAGCCGACACCGGTGAGCACGTCGGCGACGAGATGGCCCAGGGCCGCCTCGCCGTCGTCGGTGCGCGCGGCGCCGCGCAGCAGGACGATGGCGTCACGGACCTCGCGGCGGGAGAAGAAGCGCTCGCCGCCGCGCACGAGGTAGGGCACGCCGACCTCGGAGAGGGCCGACTCGAGCGCCTCCGACTGGCCGTTGGTGCGGAAGAGCACCGCGATGTCGCTCGCGGGGGTGCCGGCCTCGACCCGACGACGGATCTCGCCGGCGACCCAGGCGGCCTCCGCCGGGTCGTCGTCGAGCGCGGTGAGCGTGGGCGCGGACCCGCCCGAGCGCTGCGCGGCGAGCTCGACCCCGGCGCTGCGCCGGCTCACCGGGGCGGTCGAGAGCATGCGGTTGGCGAGGTCGACGACCTGAGGGGTCGAGCGGTAGTTGCGCACGAGCCGCACGGTCTGCGCCCCCGCGTGCGTGCGCCCGAAGTCGAGCAGGTGGCGCGGGCTGGCGCCGGTGAAGGAGTAGATCGTCTGCATCGGGTCGCCGACGACGCACACCTCGTGACGTCCGCCGAGCCACAGCTCGAGGAGGCGCTGCTGCAGCGCGTTGACGTCCTGGTACTCGTCGACGACGAAGTGGCGGTACTGCTGGCGCACCGTCGCCGCGATGTCCTCGCGGTCCTGGAGGATGCCGACTGTGAGCAGCAGCACGTCCTCGAAGTCGATGACCCCGCGCTCGCCCTTGACCTCCTCGTAGACCCCGAGCAGACGCGCCATGCCGCTCTCGTCCATGCCCGGGGGCTCGCGCCGCGCCCGCCGCGCCGCCGCGGCGTAGGTCTCGGGGGTGAGCAGGCTGACCTTCGCCCACTCGACCTCGGAGGCGACGTCGCGCAGCTCGGTGCGGTCGAGGCGCAGCTGCAGGCGCGAGGCGGCCTCGGCGACGACGGACGCCTTGTGCGGGAGGATCTCCGGCGCCGCGCCGCCGATGGCCTGGGGCCAGAAGTAGTGGAGCTGGCGCAGGGCCGCCGCGTGGAAGGTGCGGGCCTGGACCCCGCCGACACCGAGGTCGCGCAGCCGGACCCGCATCTCGCCCGCGGCCCGGGCGGTGAAGGTCACGGCGAGCACGCGCTGGGGCTGGTAGACGCCGCTGTGCACGCCGTAGGCGATGCGGTGGGTGATCGCCCGGGTCTTGCCCGTGCCCGCGCCGGCGAGCACGCACATCGGACCCGTCGGGTGCGCGGCGACCTCGCGCTGCTCGGGGTCGAGGGCGTCGAGGACGTCGTCTGCGGAGGGGGTCACGACCGCATGGTCTCAGAGCGCGCGGACAGCCCCGATGTCGGAGGGGCGGGTCAGCGGGCCGCCGAACCACTGCTCGATGAGCCGCGCCGAGATCGACACGGGGGCGGGGCGGCGCAGCTCGTCGTGCTCGAAGGCCTCGGCGAGCTCGGCCCGGGTGAACCACCGGGCGTCGGCGATCTCGGTGCCGTCGGGGGTGAGCTCTGCGGAGGTGGCGCGCGCGGTGAAGCCGACCATGAGCGAGCCGGGGAAGGGCCAGGGCTGGTCGGCCTGGTAGGTGACGTCGACGACCTCGAGGCCGACCTCCTCGCGCACCTCGCGCGCGACGGCGCCGGCGAGGGTCTCGCCGGGCTCGACGAAGCCGGCGAGCACCGACATCCGCCCCTGCGGCCAGCCCGCGCCCTGGGCGAGGAGGAGGCGGTCCTCGGCGTCGACGACGGCCATGATGACGGCGGGGTCGGTGCGGGGGTGGTGGTCGCTGCCGTCCTGCGGGCAGTGCCGTACCCAGCCCGCCTGCGCGAGCTCGGTCTGGGCGCCGCAGCGCGGGCAGCGCGGGTGGGTGCGGTGCCAGTTGTCGAGCGCGACGGCCGTCGCGGCGTGCCCGGCCTCCTGCGGGGTGAGCAGGTCGGCGACCTGGCGAAGGGGGGTCCCCCCGTCCCCGCCGAGCGCGGCGAGGAGGAGGTGGGGACCGAGGCGGCCGAGGAGGGCGAGGTCGCGTCCGGCGTCGCCGGGCTCGACCGGCCGCGTGGCCAGCCGCGCTCCGTCGCCCGAGCGCTCGACCGCCACGGCCATGCCGCCGGCCTCGAGGACGCGGGCCGCGGGGTCGCGTCGCAGCGTCTCGAGGGCGTCGGGGTCGGCGCGCAGGTGCGCCTGACGGTCGAGCACGGCCCCGGAGAAGACGAGCTCGTCGAAGGGGTGCACCATGCCCGCCACTGTAGATCCGTCGTGGCGCTCCCCCGCGCCCGGAGCCCCGCGCCGTACCGTGGGGGCCGTGACTTCTCCTGCCGGTCGTGGACCTCTCGCCCTCGCCGCGCTGGCCAGCGCTGCCGTCCCCGGTCTGGACCCGGTGAGCGTCGAGCCCGTCGCGGGTGGGACGGGAGCGCGCTACGACGTCGCCCTCGTGCAGGACGCCGAGCACCGCCGGTGGGTCATCCGCTGCCCGCGCTCCGCGGCCGCCTCGGCCCAGCTCGAGCAGTCCTCGGCCCTGACCGCACTCCTCGCCCGTCGCCTGCTCCTGTCCGTCCCGGTCGTCAAGGGATGGGTGGCGCTGCCCGAAGGGGGACGCGCCGCCGTGCACCACTACCTCGCCGGACGCCCCGTCGAGCTCGAGCTCCTCGGGCCGGGCCCGGGTCTGACCGCCAGCCTCGGACGCGCCGTGGCCTCGGTGCACAACCTCGACGTCGCGATCTACGACGAGGCCGGCGCCGCGACCTACGACACCGAGGTCTACCGCAGCCGTCGGCTGGCCGACCTCGACCGCGCCGCCGCGACCGGCCGGGTGCCGACCGGTCTGCTCGCGCGGTGGGAGTCCCAGCTCGAGGACGTCGGCCGATGGCGCTACAAGCCGACCGCGACGGTCGGGCGGCTCACCGGCGAGCAGGTCCTCGTCGGCGAGGACGAGCAGGGCGAGCTCGTCGTGCGCGGGCTGCTCGGCTGGGAGGACGCACGGGTCGCCGACCCCGCCGACGACCTCGCCGAGGTCGTCGGTCGGCTCGAGCCGGACGCCCTCGACACCTTCATGGAGGCCTACGCGCACACGCGGGTCGACCGGCCCGACCGGCACCTGCTCGAGCGCGCCCGGCTGTCGTACGAGATGACGCTCGTGCGGCAGATGATGGCGGCTGTCGCGGCCGGAGACCTCGACCGGGCCGAGGAGCACGCCGCCGCGATGCGTCGCCTGGAGCAGCAGACGGGCAGCCCGGACGAGGCCGACGACACGTCCGCGGGTGCACCCGCGACCTCCGGGGCGGCACCGGCCGGTGCGAGCCCTGCCGCAGGGCTCGCGGACCTCGACGACGACCAGCAGCTCGACAACCTTGTCGACGAGCCCGTCCACGTCGACGTCACCGACGTCGACGAGGTCGGGCAGACCCAGCCGATGGAGGCCGGGCCCACGGGCGAGGAGCCCGACGGGTCCGTCGAGCCCGGCAGCGGGCCCGTCCGCGGCTGACCTCGAGCCGCCCAGGTCCGGGCCTCAGCAGTCGGCCGGGCCGAGCAGGGCGGCGATCTCGGCCTCGTCGGCGAGCGGGGGCTCAACGGTCTCGCCCGTCGCGCCGTAGTAGAAGGCGGCACGCACCTGCTCGGCGGGCAAACCCGTCCACCGCGCGTACGCCACGCGGTAGACGCTCAGCTGCAACGCGGCTGCTGCCGCGCTCTCGCCGGTCGGCGGGCGCCCGGTCTTCCAGTCCACGATGGTCACCCCGCCATCGGGGTCGGCGAAGACCGCGTCGACCCGCCCGCGCACGGCGCGCCCGGAGATCACGACCTCGAGGCTGAGCTCGACCTCGACGGGGGTGCGCTCGGCCCACGGGCTGGCGAGGAAGCGCTCGCGCAGCGCGGGCAGACCCGGGTCGTCGGCTGCGGCGTCGGCCCGGCCGGGCAGGTCGTGCACGTCGACCATCGCCGCCGCACCGTAGTGCTGCTCGACCCACGCGTGGAAGGCGGTGCCGCGCCGGGTGTGAGGGGAGGGCGCCTGGGGCATGGGCCGACGCAGCCGCGAGGCGAAGTCGGCCTCGTCGCGGGCCAGGGAGACCAGGGCCGAGGTCGACAGGTGCTCGGGCAGGGCCACCTGGGGCGAACGGCGGGCCCGCGCCGCGTCACGCTCGCGCAGCAGCAGGGTGATCTCGTCGTCGAGCGGGTGCCGGTCGGTCGCGCGGTCGAGCGCGGGTGCCCCGCCGAGGACGACGGGCACCGCCTGCTCCATCGCGGGCCGGTCCTCCGAGGTCACGGGGGCCGGCCACACGACAGCACGTTCGAGCTCGAGGAGGGGGTTGGGCTCGCCGGGCTCGGGCATCGGGGCCTGGGCGATCTGGTGCACGCCGGGCAGGGCGACGACCTCGTCGAAGAAGCGCGAGGGCAGGCGCGGGGTGCGACCGGTGCTCGCCCATACCGCCGAGGTGAGCAGGAGGTGCTGCCGGGCCCGGGTGAGCGCGACGTAGGCGAGGCGGCGCTCCTCCGTGATGACCTGCTCACCGCCCGCGCTCTTGAAGGCGTCGACGTCGTCGCGGATCTCGTGCGGGGTGGCACCGTGCTCGGCGAGCTCGGGCAGCCCCCCGCGGTCGCCGCGCAACGGGTACGGGAGCCCTCCCTCGGTCGCGGCGAGCCAGCCCGGGTCGGTGACCCGTCCGAGCTCCCAGCCGCCGTCGACGGCGCGCGCCCGGGCCGCGTGCGAGGGGAAGGTGCCCTCGACGAGACCGGGCACGGCGACGACGTCCCACTCGAGCCCCTTCGCCGCGTGGCAGGTGAGCACCTGGACGGCGTCGGGAGTCGGCTCGACGACGGGCCGGTCGAGGCCGCGCTCCTCGGCGATGGCCGCCTCGACCCAATCGACGAAGCCGCCGAGCGTCGCCCGGTCGGCACCGGCGGCGAACTGCGCGGCGACGTCGGCGAAGGCGTCGAGGTGAGCCCGCGCCGCGCCGGCGCTCCAGCCGGGGCGGGCGAGGACCTCGACGTCGACGCCGAGGACCCGCTCGGCCTCGACGACGAGATCGGGCAGGGGCTGTCCAGCGGCGAGGCGCAGCCGGCCGACCCCGGCGGCGAGGGCCCGCAGCCGCGACAGGCCGCGAGCGCTGATGTGCTCGCCCCCCGGTCCCCGCCACTGCTCGTCGGGCAGGTCGTCGAGCGCGTCGACGATCGTCAGCTCGTCGCGAGAGTCCGGGGCGAGGTCCTGGCCGACCCCGCGCTGGGGCGGACGCCCGCTCGCCCGCGCGTACGCGGCGAGGGCGGCGATGTCGGCTGCGCCGAGCCGGCAGACGGGGCCGGTGAGCAGCCGCATGAGCCGGTCGCCGCGGGCAGGGTCCTGCACGACGGTGAGGAGGGCGACGACGTCGGCGACCTCGGGGGTGAGCAGCAGACCGCCGAGGCCGACGACCTCGTGCGGGATGTCACGAGCCGCCAGGGCAGCCGTGATCGCGGTGAACTGCGAGCGCTTGCGGCACAGCACCGCGGCCGAGCGTCGTCCGTCGCCGCGTCGCTCCTGCACCCACCGGGCCACGAGGTCGGCCTCGGCGGCGGCGTCGCTCACGCGCGCCGCCCACACCTGGCCGCGGCCCGCGCCGGGCCGGGCGTCGAGGGGCAGCACCGGTACGGCGCTCCCCGCCCGCAGCGGCTCGGCCACGGCGTTGGCCGCCTCGAGCACGGCGTCGTCGTTGCGCCAGCTGCGCGACAGGTGGAGCACGGGCGCGCCGCCGAAGCGCTCGGGGAAGGTCGCGAGCGTCGTCGCGCTCGCCCCTCGCCAGGCGTAGATCGACTGGTGCGGGTCGCCGACCGCCGTCACCGGGCTCGACGGGCGCCCCGCCGGGGCGAAGAGGCTCGTCATGAGCACGAGCTGCGCCTCGGAGGTGTCCTGGAACTCGTCGAGCAGCACGACGCGGTAGCGGCCCCGCTCCCCGGCGCCGACGACCGGCACCTCCTGGGCCAGCCGGGCAGCCAGCGCCATCTGGTCGCTGAAGTCGAGCACCCCCCGCTCGTGCTTGAGGTCGAGGTAGCGGCGCACGACGGGCAGCACGAGCGCCCGTCGCCGCAGGGCGCTCGCCTGGTCCCGGACGGCCTTGAGCCCCTTCGACGCGGCGGCGTCGGCGGCGAGCCACCGGTCGGCGACCGTCTCGAGGTAGGCCTGGGCCTCCTCGGGCGCCCGCAGGTGCTCGGCGAGCTCGCCGGACAGCGCGACCACCATCGAGGTGACCGTGGACTCGACCCAGTCGAGCTCCTCCATCGGGCCGTCGTAGGACAGGACGGCCTCGTGCGCGAGCTGCCACGACGCCGCCTCGGTGAGCAGCCGCGCGTCGCGCTCGCGTCCCAGCAGCGGCCCGTGCTCGCGCACGAGCGCGCCCGCGTACGAGTGGTAGGTCGTCACGGTGGGCGCCCCGGGCAGCACGAGCGCACCGGCGTCGTCGTGCTCGGGCGGCGACCACAGCCCCGAGTCGGCGAGCGCCGCGAGCCGTGCACCCACCCGGTCGGCGAGCTCGCCCGCGGCCTTGCGGGTGAAGGTGAGCCCGAGGACCTCCTCGGGGCGCACGAGGTCGTTGGCGACGAGCCAGACGACGCGCGCGGTCATCGTCTCGGTCTTGCCCGACCCGGCGCCGGCGACGACGAGCTGGGGCTGCAGCGGGGCCTCCACGATCGCGGCCTGCTCCGGCGTCGGGGCGTGCTCCTGCCCCAGGGCACGGCTGACGTCGAGCGCTGAGTAGCGCGGCCCGTCGGCGACCGCGGTCGTGCTCGCCTGACCGGCCGGGGGCAGGTCGACGAGGTCGTCGAAGAGGCTGGGCTGGTCGCTCATCGCAGGGTCCCCCCTTCGTGATGGGTCGGGCAGGAGGTCCGCACGGGGCAGCGTGAGCACATCGCCTCCTCGGGGCGGGCGACCATGTGCGCCGCCGACATGCCGTCGGCCGCCGCGACGACCGCGTCGTGCGCCCAGCGCGGGTCGTCGGCGTCGCGCAGGGGCACCTGCGCCTGGACGAAGGTGCGCGACGTCGCCGCCCGCCCGAGCTGCACGAGCACCGCGCCGGCGCTGCTCGAGCCGTGCTCGCCGAAGCCGCCCTCCTCGACGGCGACCTGGTACGCGCCGAGCTGGCGGTGCTCGGCGAGCTCGTCGCCCGTGGGCTTGGTCGAGCCGGTCTTGAGGTCGACGACCCGCAGCGCCCCGTCGGCGTCACGACGCTCGAGCCGGTCGACCCTGCCGCCGATGCGGGCCCGGCCGACGGTGGCGGCGAAGGGGATCTCGACCCCCGCGAGCGACCACCCCTCGGTGCGGGCGCGCACGTAGTAGTCCGCGAGCCACCGGCCCATGACCTGGGCGCGACGCAGGTGCTGCTCGCCGACCCAGCCCGGGGGCTGCCCGAGCTGGGGCCAGCGCCGCTCGATCTCGGCGGCGATGCTCGCGTGGTCGGCGTCGGGCAGGTCCTCGGCGACGGCGTGGACGAGGGTGCCGATGTCGGCGGAGACGTGACTGGCTCCCCCGCCGCCGGAGCTCGTGAGCAACCACCGCAGACCGCACGTGTCGAAGGCCTCGACCTGCGAGGGCGAGACCCGGACGAGCTCGTCGGGACCGCGCAGCGGGCGCTCGTCGCTGCGGTCGCGCAGCGCCCACCACTGGTCGGGGTCGGCGCCGCGCACGCCGACCTCGCGCAGGTGCGCCAGCCGGGTCGCCGCGAGGTGCGCCCGCTCGGGCTCGGCGAGCTCCTGGCGCAGCCGGGCGACGACACCGACGAGGTCGAGCGGCATCGGCGCCTCGTGCGTCTCGCGCCGACCGACCCCCGCCGGCAGCGGGTCGACGACGGAGAGGAAGGGCGAGGGCTGCTCGTCCTCGGAGGACACGGCGGTGAGCAGCACGTGCTCGCTCGCCCGGGTGATCGCGACGTGGAGCATCCGCGTCTCGTCGTAGCGGACCTGCGCGCGAGCCGCCTCGGCACGGTCGTCGGCGCCCGGGTCGCCCGGTCCCGAGCCGACCGCGGCACGACCGGTGACGACGTCGACGAGCTCGGTCGAGCCCAGCAGCGACCCGCGCAGGCGCAGGTCGGGCCACACGCCCTCCTGCACCCCGGCGACGACGACCCGTCGCCACTGCCGGCCCGCGGCGGCGGCCGGCGTGACGATGGCGACGGCCCCGGTGTCGGGGCTGCGGTCGGCCAGGGAGTCCGCGGCGACCTCCTCCTGGGCGACGGAGAGCAGGAAGGACTCGGGTCCGCTGCCGGGCCGGGCGTCCTCGTGGGCCGCCGCAGCCGAGAAGAGCGCGACGACGGCGTCGAGGGCCTCGTCGGCCCGGGCTCCCCCGGCGCCGCCGGCGAGCGCTCGCTCGCGCCAGAGGTCGGCGACCTCCACGGCCTCCCACGCCGCCCAGAGCACCCCTTCGCCGCTCACGCCCTGCGCCCACCGTCCGTCCTCGACGACGGCCGCCGCGCGGGCCGCGGCGACGACCCGGGCGAGCCGGGCCAGCGGCGCGACGTCGGGGCGCTCGAGGAGCAGGTGGTCGACCCAGGCGGGGTCGACGGTGCCGTGCTGGAGCAGCTCGTCGCTGGAGCGCCCGCCCTCGTCGGCGAGCTCGGCCGCGCGCAGCGCGCGACGCAGCCGGCGCACGGCGACGGTGTCGGCCCCGAGCAGCGGCGAGGTGAGCAGGGCGAGGACTTCCTCGACGTCGGGCAGCTCGCGGTGCCCGCGCTGGAGGTCGACGACGAGACGCAGGAGGAGCAGCAGCGGGGCGACGCTCGCCTGGTCTCGAAGGGGGACGTCGGCCGAGGCCGAGGTGACGGGCACGCCCCGGGCTGCGAGCACCCGGCGCAGCGTCGACTGCCGCCCCGCCCCGCGGACGACGACCGCGAGCTCGTCCCACGGGACGCCGTCGACGAGGTGCGCCCGGCGCAGGGCGTGGGCGACGTAGCCGGCCTCCTGGGCCTGGGAGCGCAGCACCCGCACGGTGCACGTGCCGTCGTCGTGCGCCGCGCTCGCGCCGCGCTGCGTACCGCCTCCGAGCGCCCCGATGCGGGCGACGACGCGGGCGTCGGCCTCGGCCACCGCGGCGGGCACCCGGTAGCCGGTGCGCAGGACCACCGGCTCGACGCGCCGCCCTGCCCAGTCGCCGAGGAAGAGCGCGGGATCGGCCCCGCGGAAGCCCTGGACGCTCGCATCGGGGTCGCCGAGGAGCACGAGGGGCACCCCTGAGGCGGCGAAGACCCGCAGCAGCCGGGCCGCCGGGGCGGTGAGCTCGTGCGCGTCGTCGACGACGACGCAGCCCACGGAGCGCAGCGCGCGCACCCGGGCCTCGGCATCGCCCTCGAGCAGCTCGGCCGCGGCGGTGAGCACCCACGCCGGGTCGTAGGCACCCGGCGTCGCGAGCGCGCCGACCTGCTCGTACTCCTCGAAGACCTCGGCCGCGGCGACCCACTCCGGGCGCCCGTGGCGCACCCCGAGGTCGCGCAGGTCCTCGGCGGTGAGCCCGTGCTCCACCGCCCGCATGAGCAGGTCGCGCAGCTCGTCACGCATCGCCCGCGTGGGCAGGGCCTCGTGGAGGCGCTGCGGCCAGCGCGGCCCGGTGCCGGTCTCCGCGTGGCCGGCGAGCAGGTCCGAGAGGACGAGGTCCTGCTGGGCTCCGGAGATCAGACGCGGCGGCGGCAGCCCGTCGACCGCGGCCTGCGCGCGGAGCACGGCGAAGCCCAGGCTCTGCACCGTGCGGGCCAGGGGGACCGCGGCGGCCCCGGTGAGCCCCGAGGTCACCGCGTCGCGCAGGTCGGACGCCGAGCGGCGGGTGGCCCCGACGAGGACGACCTCGTCGGGTCGGCACTCGCCCGTGCGCACGCGGTCCAGCGCGCACTCGACCGCGACGACCGTGCGACCGGTGCCCGGCCCGCCGAGCACGACGAGCACCTCGGCCCGCGCGTCGACCGCGGCGGCCTGGTCGTCGTCGAGACGCTCCCGGCCGAGCCGGCGGACCCCGCTGGCCCCCGGGCTCGGGCGACGCTCGAGGGCGACGGGGGTCGCCCCCTTCGCCCCCGGTCCGCTCGTCTGCGTCGTGGTCATGCACCCATCCCATCACCCGTGCCCGACAGCCAGCCGACGACCGCCGCAGGGGCTACCCGTGGGTACGATGAAGGGCACTGCTCAGACGCGGGAGGACCCCATGACCAGCACGTCTCACCGGGTGCAGCGGCTGCCGCGCGCGCAGCGGCGAGCCCAGCTCCTGCAGGCCGCCCAGGCCGTCTTCGTGCGCAAGGGCTACCACGCAGCGGCGATGGAGGACATCGCCGACGAGGCGGGGGTCTCCAAGCCCGTCCTCTACCAGCACTTCCCCGGCAAGCTCGAGCTCTACCTCGCGCTCCTGGAGAGCGAGTGCGACCGCCTCGAGAGCCTCGTCCTCGAGGCCCTCGACAGCACCGACGACCACAAGGAGCGGGTCTACGCGACGATCGCGGCCTTCTTCGAGTTCGTCGGCGACGAGGGCGAGGCCTTCCGCCTCGTCTTCGAGTCCGATCTCACCGGCGACTCGCGGGTGCGTCACCGCATCGACGCGCTCGAGGCACAGCTCGGCGACGCGATCAGCCACCGCATCGCGCAGGACACCGGTCTGCCCAAGAGCTTCTCCGACCTGCTGGGCGTGACCCTGGCGGGCATGTCGCAGGTCTCCGCCCGGGCGTGGCTCGCGCACAGCGCGACCATCCCGCAGGCCGACGCGGCCCTGGCCGCGGGCCACCTCGCGTGGCGCGGCCTCAGCTCCTACCCCAGCCAGGCGACGCTGCGCGGCGGTGCGGGCACCGAGGCGGGCGAAGGGGGAGCCGCGGGCGGCGGTGACGGCGGCGCCTGACAAGATCGGCTCGTACACCGCACCTGCGAAGAAGGGACCCTCCGTGGAGGTCAAGATCGGCATCCAGAACGTCGCCCGAGAGATCGTCATCGACGCCACGGGCAGCGAGGACCAGATCGTCGCCGCCGTCGAGGCGGCGCTGGGCGGGCAGGCCCTCGACCTGCGCGACGAGCGCGGTCGCCGCGTCGTCGTGCCCGCCGGCGCCCTCGGCTACGTCGACCTCGGCGAGCCCTCGCGCGGCCGGGTGGGCTTCGGCGCCTCCTGACGTCGTCCGCCCAGGTCAGCAGCCTGGCTGACGTCACGGGGCGGCGTCCAGCGGTCTCTCAGGATCCCTGGACGCCGTCCCCGATTTCGTGCCTCAGGTGTCCTAGCATCGAGCGCATGGCCGGGTCTCCGGCCAGTCACCCCCCGGCGCACCCTGCCGGGATCTTGAAAGGAAGGCTCCCATGCTCTGGACCATCATCGTGGCCATCATCGTCGGCGCCATCATCGGTGCCCTCGCACGTCTCGTGCTGCCGGGCCGTCAGTCGATCTCGATGGTCGTCACGATCATCCTCGGCATCCTCGGGTCGCTCATCGGCTCCTGGATCTACGCCTCCCTCGGTGGCGGCGAGACCAATGGCATCGACTGGATCGCCAACGCCATCGGCGTCGTCTGCGCCGCGGCTCTCATCGTCATCTACGGCATGGTCACCGGACGCAAGCAGGTCTGAGCGTCACGAACCTTCGCGAAGGCCCCCGGCTCCCGCCGGGGGCCTTCGTCGTGCCGGGGCTGGGCCGCGCTAGGCCGAGAGGCCGAGACGCGCCATGCGCTGCTGGTGGGCGTCGGTGAGCCGCTGCATGATCGCGCCCATCTCGCCGAGGTCGGCACCGGGCCGCGAGTGGCTCTGGCCGAGGATGAGCTCGACGAGCGCCTCGCGGTGCGCCGCGACGAGCTGGCCCTGCGAGAGCGCCTCACCCATGAGCCGGCGCCCCCACAGCGCGAGCGGCCCGGCGAGGTGGCGGTCGGCCCGGATCTGGGCCCGCACCTCCTCGACGATGACGTCGGTGCGCCCGTCGTCGGCCGAGGCCGCGGCGATGATCGCCCGCGACTCGTCGTCGACGAAGACGGAGATCTCGCGGAAGAAGTCGTCGGCGATCCCGTCGCCGATGTAGGCCTTGACGAGCGCCTCGGCGAGGTTGCGCGGCGCGGTGCGCGCGTGGAAGGAGTCGAAGGCCTCGACGAAGGGGGACATCGCGGCGACGGGGTCGGCGCCGAGGGCGCGGATGTGCCCGACGAGCAGCTCGTGGCTGTGGAACTCGCCGACCGCCATCCCGGCGACCGCGGTCTTGAGGCGCAGGTCGTCGGTGAGCTCGCTGTCGGCGGCCATCCGGGTGAAGCCCGACATCGTGCCGTAGGCGATCGCGCCGAGGAGGTCGACCACCCCTTCGCGCTCTCGCTCGCCGAGGTGCGCTCCGGCGCTCGCGGCGCTCGTCGAGGGGCTGTCGCTCATGAGACTTCAGCGTAGTCGTCGTCTCGGGGGCAGGCGGCTACCATGGGAGGGACCACGGTGCCCGGTCGGCACGCATCTTCTCGCCGGTCCGCGACGGACCGGCAGGCGGCGCCCAGCACGACGCCCCGCCCGCAGACCTCCGATCGGCCCGCCACGACGGCGTGACCCCACGTGCCCGCCGCTGATCGAGAGACCTCTGCACACCACATGAGCGACATCACCGAGCAGACCCCTGCCGCGACCGAGCCCGAGACCCTCCCCACCGTGGAAGAGACGGTCGAGCCGGTGGCGCAGGACGCCCCGCAGCCCACCTTCGCCGACTTCGGCGTCCACCCCGACATCGTCGCGAGCCTTGCCGACGGCGGGATCATCCACCCCTTCCCCATCCAGGCGATGACCCTGCCCGTGGCCCTCGGCGGCCACGACATCATCGGCCAGGCCAAGACGGGCACCGGCAAGACCCTCGGCTTCGGCGTCCCGATCCTCGACGGCATCGACACCGAGACCGACGACACCCGCCCCCAGGCCCTCGCCGTCGCCCCCACCCGTGAGCTCGCCGTCCAGGTCGCCAGCGACCTCGAGAAGGCCGGCAAGCGCCGCGGCATCAAGGTTCTCACCGTCTACGGCGGCCGGGCCTACGAGCCGCAGATCGAGGCGCTGCGCGAGGGCGTGCACGTCGTCGTCGGCACCCCGGGCCGGCTTATCGACCTCGCCCAGCAGAAGCACCTCGACCTCTCCGCCGCACGCACCGTCGTGCTCGACGAGGCCGACGAGATGCTCGACCTCGGCTTCCTGCCCGACGTCGAGAAGATCATGGCGATGACCCCCGCGGGCCGCCACACGATGCTCTTCTCCGCGACGATGCCGGGCGCCATCGTCGCCCTCGCGCGTCGCTACATGAACCAGCCGACCCACATCCGCGCGATGACGGAGGACGGCGAGGACCGCCAGACCGTCAAGGCGATCGAGCAGTTCGTCTACCGCGCCCACGCGATGGACAAGGTCGAGATGCTCGCCCGCGTCCTGCAGGCCAAGGACCGCGGTCTGACGATCATCTTCAGCCGCACCAAGCGCACCGCCGCGAAGGTCGCCGACGAGCTGACCGACCGTGGCTTCGCCGCGGCCTCGATCCACGGCGACCTCGGCCAGGGCGCCCGCGAGCAGGCCCTGCGCGCCTTCCGCAACGGCAAGGTCGACGTCCTCGTCGCGACCGACGTCGCCGCCCGCGGCATCGACGTCAGCAACGTCACCCACGTCGTCAACTACCAGTGCCCCGACGACGAGAAGACCTACGTCCACCGCATCGGTCGCACCGGTCGCGCCGGCAACACCGGCGTCGCCGTGACGCTCGTCGACTGGGACGACATGACGAAGTGGTCGGTCATCAACCGTCAGCTCGACCTCGGCATCCCCGAGCCCGTCGAGACCTACTCCTCCTCGCCGAACCTCTACGAGGACCTCGACATCCCGCAGGGCGCGAAGGGGCGTCTGCCCCGGGCCCAGCGCACCCGCGAGGGCCTGTCGGCCGAGGTCCTCGAGGACCTCGGCGAGACCGGCAAGTCCGGCGGTCGTCGCCCCCAGGGCGGTCGTGACGGCGGTCGCGGTCGCGACGGCGGGCGCGGCCGTGGCGAAGGGGGTCGTGGCGACGGTGGCCGTGGCGATGGCGGTCGTGGTCGTGGCTCCCGCGAGGGCGGGGAGCGCCGCGAGGGCGCCTCGGCGTCCGGTGAGGGCGCCCCGCGCCGCAACCGCAACCGTCGCCGCACCCGCGGCGGGCAGGACGGCCAGACGAGCACGGGCTCGGCCCCGGCCCAGGGCTGAGGACTGCCGCCGGTGCCCTCTGGCCCTCGCGCCCGACGGGCGCTCACCAGTGCTGCGCGACGCGGGTACCGCGTCGCGCAGCGGCTGCGTCCGCGGGCGAGCGCGTCCGACGGCCGCCCGGCCGCGTCGGTGTGCGCCGAGCTCGAGGCGCTGACGCAGGAGGGCCGCGGTGACGCCGCGGTCGCCCTCGTGCGCCGTGAGCTCGACGCGCTGGGCCGCGACGTCGTCTTCCTCGACCTCGCCCGCCGCGCCGCGTCGCGCGCCGGCGAGCCGACGCTCCAGCTCGAGGTCGTCCGCGCACAGCTCGCCGCGACCTCGCGGCTCGAGGCACCGGTCCGGGCGCGCCTCGAGCGCGCCCGCCGGCAGGTCGAGGGCCGGCTGCGCGAGACCGACCCGTCGTGGGCGCCGGGCGTGCCCGCCGAGGTCGTCAGGAGCGCCGTCGAGCTGCTCGACCGCGCCCGCGCCGAGCGGGGCGGGGGTCTCCCCCTTCGCCCGGCTCACCTGCTGAAGATCGCGCTCCCCCAGCGCCAGTCCGGCTACTCCGTGCGCACCCGGTACAACCTCGCGGCCCAGGTCGAGGCCGGGCTTGACCCGGTGGCGGTCACCGCGCTCGACTTCGCCGCCGAGGACGACTCGCCGCAGGACGTCCACGGCGTGCCGCACCACCACCTCCGGCGCGCCCAGGTGCCGGCGCACGAGACCCACGACGAGCACCTCGACGCGTACGCCCGCGCGCTCGCGCCGGTGCTCGCCGGTCTCGCCCCCGACCTGCTCCACGTGCACTCCGGCGGCCGCGGGTACGAGGCCGCACTCGTCGGCGGCGCCGTCGCCCAGGCACTCGGGCTGCCGTGGGTCTACGAGGTGCGCGGCTTCTTCGAGGCGACGTGGAGCCCGGACCCCGAGCACGCCGAGGGGGCCGAGACCTACCGGCGCCGGCGCGCGGCCGACACCCGCGCGATGCTCGCCGCCGATGCCGTCGTCACCCTCTCGGAGTCGATGCGCGGCGACATCGTCGGTCGTGGGGTGCCGGCCGAGCGGGTGCACGTCGTGCCCAACGGCGTCGACGCGCAGGCCTTCTCGCCGCGCGAGCGGAGCCCCGAGCTCGTGCAGCGCTACGGGCTCGAGGGCCGCTTCGTCTTCGGCTACGTCTCCAACCTCGACCACTACCGCGAGGCGCAGGAGCTGCTCGTCGACGCCGCGATGGCGCTGCGGGCGAAGGGGGTCGACGCCACCGCCCTCGTCGTCGGCGACGGGCAACGACGGGCCGAGGTCGAGGCGCACGCCGCGGCCGTCGGCGCGGGCGACGCCGTCGTCTTCACCGGGCGGGTCCCGCACGACGAGGTCCTCGACCACTACGCGCTCATGGACGTCTTCGTCGTCCCGCGCGTCGACGAGCAGGCCGCCCGGCTCGTCACCCCGCTCAAGCCCTTCGAGGCGATGGCGGCGGGCCTGCCCGTCGTCGTCTCCGACCTGCCCGCGCTCACGGAGATCACCGGGGCGGGTGCGCGCGGCGAGTCCTTCCCCGCCGGCGACGGCACCGCGCTCGCCGACGTCCTCGCCCGGCTGCACGCCGACCCGGCGCGGCGGGCCGAGCTCGCCGCAGCCGGTCGCGAGTGGGTGAGCACGCAGCGCTCGTGGAGCGCCAACGGCCCCCGCTACCAGGCCGTCTACGACGCCGTCCTGCGCAACCGCTGACCCCGCCGCTCCCCCTTCGCCCCGGGCTACGAAACCCTGCTGGCTGCCCTTCGACGAGCCGGGACCCTTTCGAAAGGGTCCTGACTGATCAAGAGGCAGCCAGCAGGGTCTTGTACGTCAGGGGGTCTTGTCGAACACCGGGTCGCAGTCGACGTCCTTCGCCGAACCGACGTAGGCGCACACCGTGTGCCGCAGCTCGAAGGTCTGGACGTGCTCTTCGCCGTCGACCTCGTACGTCACGTGCATGGCCCGCAGCCGCGACGGCCCCGCCCGATCCACCGTGAGGCCGAGGACCGGGGTCCACCCGACCTCACCTCGGGGCAGCGGGCCGGCGGGCAGGCCCGAGTGGTAGTGCTCACGAGTCCCCTTGATCTCCTCGAAGAAGGACTCGGGCGGGAAGTCGGTCGTCACCATCCCTCGCATCGGGCTGCGGGTGTCGATCCACCCGACCCCGAGCAAGGTCATGCTCTCGTCGGCATCCACGGTCACGTCGGTCACGGTGACGGGTCCCCGGTCGGGGTCGGCGACGAGGTCACTCAGGGACCAGGACATCGGGACACCTGCCTCGGCGGTGACCGAGACCCAGTTCTCGCTGTCACCGGACCCCATCGACAGGGCGTCGGCAGGCTCCTCACGCCACCACGCGGTCGACCACCAGCCCAGACCGGCGACGAGCACGAGGGCGACGACGGCCAGGGCCGCGACGACGGGACGCTTCATGCCCGGACGCTAGCGGCACGAGAGACCCGTCGCAGCCCGTCGGCGCAGACGCGCCGTCAGACGTCGACGTGCTCACGCGGGTCGCCGTAGAAGGCGACGCGCCCCGAGGCGTTCATGAAGCGCGCGTCCTCGATCGTCCACGTGTGCGCGTGCCGGTCGGTCCCCCGGATCGACACGTAGCCGAAGCGGTCGGAGGAGTACGTGCGCATCCCCGCCGCCTGCACCCGGTCGAGCAGGTCGGTGTCGACGGCCCTCGGCAGGTCGGAGAAGCGCAGCCGCCGCATGACCTCGCCCTCGACGAGGATCGAGCCGCCCTGGACGAGCCGCGTGTACCGGTGCTCGTCCTTGGGGAAGCGCAGGACGACCGCGCCGGTGCTGCGCAGCCACGTGTAGTGGCACCACTTGCCGACGACCTGCGCGCCGGAGACGGCGAAGGCGTCGACGAGGTCGGTGAGGTAGTGCCGCCCGTAGTAGTTGTCGTCGTCGACCTTCGCGACGTAGCGCCCGTCCGCGGCGTCGACGCCGAGGTTGAGGCAGGCCCCGAGCGTGAGGTCGGAGCGGGCCTGGCGCACGACGACGTCCTCGATCCCGCGGTCGCGCATCATCGCCTCGACCTCGGCGGGACGGTCGTCGAGACCGTGCAGCACGAGGACGAGCTGGACGTTGCCGTGCTGGGTCTCCACCTGCCGGGCGATGTTGTCGGCGACGGTCGTCAGCTCGTGCGACCTGTTCGTCGACACGACGGCGCTCACCCCGCGGTCGCCGCACACGCCGAGCGGGGTGCGCCGGGGCGGGTCGACGAGACCGGCGAGCCGGGAGATCGAGCTCACCCGGTCGGCGAAGGTGTGCCCGGCGCGGGCTGCGCGACCGGCGACGAGACCGGCCCGGTCGACGAGCTCGTCCTGCCACAGCGCGGCGACGACCTGCTGACGCATCGCGTCGTCGCCCTCGGCGACCGCGACCCCTTCGGCGATGTCGGCGGGCAGCCGGTCGGCGGCCTCGGGGGTGGCGAGGACGGGCGTGCCGGAGGCTGCGGCCTCGACGACCTGCCACCCCACCTTCGGCCGGTCGGCGACGACGGCGAGCGACCGGTAGTGGGCGAGCATCGGCCGGTCGCCGTCGGGTGCGGAGGCCGAGCCCTGGGCGCCGAGGACGTCGAGACGGGTGGGCTGCGCCGGCGCGAGCCGCGTCACGTCGTAACCGGGGTCCCCGGTGATCGCGACGGCCTGCTCGCGCCGGCGGGCGGGCCCGGTGCGGGCGGGCGAGTGGACGAAGGGGTCGGCAGCCGGCCCGAGATGGGTGACCTCGCCGCCGAGCTCGGCGGCGTAGGCGGCGACGGCCTCGGCGTCGTCGACGGCCACGCGCAGCCGCGGGTCCGCCTCTCGAAGTCGCTGCAGCGCACGGGAGCCCGCGATCTCGGCCTGGCTGCCCGTCACCCACGCCACGACGGGGATCCCGCAGCCGTGCGCGGCGGCGGCGAGCCGGACCTGGTCCTCGAGCGGCGCCTGCGCCGCGACCTCGCTGCTCGCGTCGACCTCGAGGAGCACGACGTCAGCCCCGACGACCTCGTCCTGCAGCCGCAGCAGGGGCGCGAGCCCGCGACGGACCCGCTCCCCGGCGTGGACGACGGCCCGCGGTGCGCTGGCGCGCGGTGCCGGCACCTCCTCGTCGAGGGGTGCCGCGACGAGCGCGTGACGGGCGCGGGCCGCGCGGGCCGCGCGCTGGTCGGCCGTCGCGTCACCGACGAGGCGTCGTGCCCGCTGCACGGGTCGCCGCAGGCTCGTCGACAGGTCCTTGGCCATCATGCTCCTCGCACGCGTGAGTGCCGCCCGGTCCCGGGCAGGCGGTGGTCACAGGATGTCAGGTGCGCGGGCGCACCTGGACCGCGACCTCGTCGCGGGCGGCGGCGGCCGGCACCCACCGCGGGGCGGGCACCCCCCACGTCGCGAGCTCGTCCTCGACGGCGGCCCGGGTCCACGCCAGGGTCACCCGGTGCGTGTGCGCGCCGTCGGGCTCGCCGACGAGCACCGCCTCGGCGCTGACGAGCGGTGCCGGGCGTCCCGCGACGGCGACCTCGGGCGTGCGCACCCACACGACGACGGCCTCGACGGCCTCCTCGGGGTGCACCTGGGTGACCGTCCCGGCGTCGACGAGACGCCGCACCGCGGCCTGCAGGCCCTTGCGGTACAGGCGCATCCTCGCGGGGTTCTCCCGGTGCAGGAGCGCGACGGTCAGACCGCCGGCGGCGAGCGCCTCGAGGTCTGCGGCGAGCGACGCCGGGTCGACCATCGTGTCGGCCGCGTCGTCGACGACGAGGACGTCGACGCGAGGGTGCGGTGCGTCGCTCGTCCACGCGCGCGGGGCGGCGAAGGGGGCCCGCTCACCCAGGGTGACGGGCTCCCCCTTCGGCAGGGTGCGGTGCCACGCCTTGTAGGCGGAGCGGTAGGCCAGGCGGCCGCCGACGCCCCACCCGACGCCGAAGTCGGCGCGCGACAGAGACCCGGGCCGCAGCCGCGTGAGCTGCAGCGCCGGCTCGACCGTCGGGGGCTCGACCCCGGTGACCGCGACGACCCGCGCGTCGTACTCGCTGTCCGCGCTCTTGCGGACCTCGTCGAAGGGGCCGACGAGGGTCAGGGTCGAGCGGCGCAGCATCGGGCCGGCGGCGTTGTGCCGGACGGCGGGGTAGCCGGGCCAGGCGAGGTGGAGCCGGTCGTCGCCGCGCAGGGCGAGCGAGCGGGTCATCGGCAGGTCGGGGTCGGCGAGGAGCGGCAGCAGCGCGCGCTCGACCCGCTCGGGGTGGATCCAGTCGTCGGCGTCGAGGAAGGCGACGTACTCCCCCGTCGACGCCGCGACGCCGTGGTTGCGTGCGCGGTAGGCGCCGCCGTTGCTCTCCCGGGTGACGACCCGGGCCCGCGGGTGCAGCGCCGCCGCCCGCGCGATCGTCTCGGCGTGCTCGGGGCCCGAGGCGTCGTCGACGACGACGACCTCGACCTGCGGCCAGGTCTGGTCGAGCAGGGCGCGCATCGCGGTCGTCAGCCACGGGCCGGGGCGGTAGGCGGTGACGACGACGCTGACGAGCGGGAGGTCGGCGGGGTCGCCACCGGCCTCGCGGACCCGCGCGGGCAGACCCTCGCGCAGCACGGCGAGCTCGGCCGGGTCGGGGCCGACCCGGTCCAGCACGGGCAGCTCCTCGAAGGCGGCGACCGCCTCTGCGCCGACGACGTCGGCGAGCTCGTCGTCGGTGAGCAGCCGCGGCACGAGCATCCCCGCCTCGCGCCACCGGCGGGTGACGCCGGACCACCAGGTCGCCTCGTCGCCCCCCAGGTCGGGGTGCGCGAGATCGGTCTCGAGGTCGGCCCGCTCGTCGGCGGAGAGGGTCGTGAGCAGGGCGAGCTCGCGGCGCAGCCGCTGCTCGCCCGGCCCGACGACGACGAGCGGCCCCGGCTCGGCCGCGCCGCGCATCCCGCGCAGGAGCGCGTGGGCGTAGAGCAGGGCCTGGCGCCCGGTGAGCTGGTCGGCCGCGCCGTCGGCGACGAGCCGCGAGACGACGTCGACGCCTGCCCGGACGTCCTGCCCGTCGTCGCCGACGAGGAGCAGCTCGGCGTGCCCGGCGCGCCAGCTCGGCGACCCGGTGCGCTCGGCGAGGAGCCCGGCGACGTCGCGCAGCAGCGCCCCCTTCGTCCGCAGACCCGTCGCGACGACGTCGTCGACCCCGATCTGCTCGCCCGCCCGGGCGTACGCGGCGAGCAGCGGGTCGACGTCGCCGAGACGCGTCGGGCGCAGCCGTGCCCGCAGCGGCTGGAGCACCCGCCGACGCGCGGCGGGGTCGCCGCTGACGACGGCTCGGACCCCTCCCGCGGCGAGGGTGCGAGCGCGCTGCAGGCTGGCCACGCTCAGGCCGGGGTGATGGTGGAGGTGTCGATGACCGCGCGGTAGCGCACGTCGCCGGCGACGACGCGCTCGTAGGCGGCGTCGACCGCCGTCGTGTCCGTGGCGTCGACGTGCTCGACCGTGGCGGCGATGCCGTGCTCGGCGCAGAAGTCGAGCATCTCCTGGGTGTCGGGGATCCCACCGATGTTCGACCCGGCGATCGCCTTGTTGCCGACGATGAGCGAGCCGGGCGCGACGACGAGGTCGCCCGGGGGCAGCCCGACGTTGACGAGCGCGCCCTGGGGACGCAGCAGGCGCACGTAGTCCTTCATGTCGAGGTCGGCGCTGACGGTGTTGATGATGAGGTCGAAGGAGCCCTTGGCCGCGCGGAGCGCACCCTCGTCCTTCGTCGCGATGTGCGTGCTCGCCCCGAGGTCCTTCGCGTCCTGCGCCTTGGCGTCCGAGCGGCTGATCGTCGTCACCTCGGCACCCATCGCGGCGGCGATCTTCACCGCCATGTGCCCCAGGCCGCCGACGCCGACGACGGCGACCCGACGACCCGGCCCGGCCCCCCAGCGCTTGAGCGGGACGTAGGTGGTGATCCCGGCGCACAGCAGCGGGGCGGCGACGTCGAGCTCGATCGCGTCGGGGACCCGCACGACCATGCTCTCGCTGACGACGACCTGCCGGGCGTAGCCGCCCTGCGTGATCTCGCCGTGGTAGTCCTTCGCGTTGTACGTGCCGACGGCACCGCGCTCGCAGAACTGCTCGTCGCCGTTCTTGCACTGCTCGCACTCGTGGCAGGCGTCGACGAGGCACCCGACACCCACGCGGTCGCCGACCGCGTACCGGGTGACGGCGGCACCGACCGCCGCGACGGTGCCGGCGATCTCGTGGCCGGGGGTCATCGGGTAGTGCGCGGGGCCCCACTCGTCCCGCACGGTGTGGATGTCGGAGTGGCAGATGCCGGCCCACGCGATGTCGATGAGGACGTCGTCGTCGCGCAGCGCGCGACGCTGCAGACGCACCGCCTCGAAGGGGGCCCCGGCGGACGGGGTGGACAGCGCCGCCGTCTCGAAGGGGGTGCTGCCGTCGCGCTGGTCGGTGGTGGCCGAGCTGCTCACATGTGCCTCCTGGTCTCGCTCGCGGGGAGGGCTCCCCGCATCACGTCATCGTGACACGGCGCGGGCTGTGCCAGGGTGTGCGGGGTGAGCAGGTGGGGACGGGCAGCAGCGGTCGTGGCGCTCTCGACGGGAGCGCTCGGGCTCTCGGGGTGCGGCGACAGCGCTCCCGAGCGCGCGGCCCAGCTCGAGAGCGACCTCCAGGGGGTCCAGGGGGTCGCCTCGGTGGAGACGTCGACACCGAGCACCGGCCTCAGTCGCGCCGTCGAGGCGGAGGTGACCCTGTCCGGCGATCTCGACCGCGCCGCCTACGAGCGGGTCGCGCAGGCCTACCAGGACTTCCGCGACGACGACAGCAAGGGGATCTTCGGCAGCGAGGCCCAGGTGAGCGTCATCAGCGGCGAGGACAGCGCCCAGGTGCCCCGCGAGTCGGACGACCTGCCCCGCGCCGCCGGCTACGTCGAGCGGCTGTCGGGCGAAGGGGACCCGGTCACCGGCTTCGAGTTGCTGTGGTCGACGCGGCCCCGGATGAGCGTCATGACCGACGACCCGATGGCGACGATGCGCTCGCTGGCCACCGGCGACCGGGCCCTGCAGGGCGGCGGCGACCACCCGGTGCGCCTCACGACGACGACCAGCGGCACCGACGGCGACCTCGATCTCGAGGTCGAGCTCGGCACCCCGGGCATCGGCGGCCTGCTCGACGAGGTCGAGCAGGCTCGGGGCGCCCTGGAGAGCAGCGACCTCAGCCCCGTGCTCCGGCTGCGCGACGACGCGCTGACCGTCGAGATCGGTGGGGGCGGCACCTCCGGCGGCGTCACGCCGCAGCGGGTGCTCGACACCCACGACGACGTCGCGCGGGCGGTCTGCCCCGACGTCACGCTGACGACCACGAGCGGCGCCTCCCGGATCTTCGGCTGCGTGGACACCCAGCCCATGCACACCGCGCTCGACGGGCTCGGCGACGTGGAGCCGACCAGCCTGCGCAACCGGGACCGCGACCGCGACCGGCTCACCATCGCGCTGGGCTCGCCGGACGACCTCGCGAGCGCGGCCACCGCCGACCTCGGTGACGGCGACGTCGTGCTGTCCTCGGGCACCGGCACCAACGGCACCGTGAGCATCGGGGGCACGGCGTCGCAGCGCTCCAGGCTCGCGCCGCTCGCCCTCGCCGCGCACGCCCCGGGCCTGCACGTCACGGCCGGCAGCGCGTCGGAGCACGACGGCGTCGACCTCGCGATCCGCGGGCGCCTGGGCAACCCGCAGACCACCTTCCGCGCGATGCGCGACGCCGGGTGGGAGGGCGATGTCGTCCTGGGCTACCGGTCCTTCGGCCGCGACCGCTCCGAGCTGCGCTGGCGCAGCAGCGCGACCGGCCCGGCCGTCGACATCGGCCCGCTCGACGGGGACGCCGACGGCAAGCGGATCTCCGACCAGTCCCAGCGCATCATCGACGCCTGGGACGCCAGCGCCGGCTGACGCCATCCCGCCCGAGATCTTGGCACCCGCGCTGGTTGCAACCCGAGCGCGTGCCGGCTTCCCGGGAGGAGGACCCGAGATGATGGCACCCGCGCTGGTTGCAACCCGGGCGCGTGCCGGCTTCTCGAGGGGGTCTAGAGGCGGGGCAGGAGCGACGCGGCGACGTCGCGGTAGGCCTGGGCGCCCTTGCTCGTGCGGGCCGTGTCGAGGACCGAGCGACCGATCGCAGGGGCCTCGGCGAAGCGCACGGTGCGCGGGATCGGCGGGCTGAGCACGGGCAGGCCGTAGCGCTCCCCGAGGTCGGCGAGCACCTCGCGGGCGTGGTTGGACCGGCCGTCGTACATCGTCGGCAGGATGCCGATGACCTCGAGCTTCTTGTTGAGCAGGCGGCGCACGTCGCGCACCGTGTCGAGCAGCTGGCCCACCCCGCGGTGGCTGAGCATCTCGGCCTGCATCGGGATGATGAGCCCGGTGCTCGCGGTGAGCGCGGCGAGGGTGAGCACGCCCAGGCTCGGGCTGCAGTCGAGCAGGACGACGTCGTAGTCGGCGCGCACCTCGTCGATGACGGAGGAGAGGACGAACTCACGGCCGGGCTTGGTGAGCAGCTGCGCCTCGGCCCCGGCGAGGTCGATCGAGGCGGGCAGCAGGTCGATGCCCTCGCCGGCCTCGACGAGCGCGTCACCGATCTCGGCCTGGCCGAGGACGACCTCGTGGGTCGAGAGCTCGACGACGTCGGGGTCGATGCCGAGGCTGAAGGTCAGGCTCGCCTGGGGGTCGAGGTCGATCAGCAGCACCCGCTTGCCGTGCTCGGCGAAGGCTGCGGCGAGGGAGGCGACGGTGGTGGTCTTCGCGACGCCGCCCTTCTGGTTGGCGACAGCGATGATCGCGGCCTTCTTCTTGCGTGGCACGGGCTTCCTCCGGGTGCGGGCTCGGTCGGGGGACCGCGGCCATCGTCTCAGGCCGGGGTGCCGATCGGGGTCAGGCCCGCAGGACCGCGACGGGGCTGCTGGCGAGAGCCTCGACACGTGCGAGCGACTCGGCGGAGGTCGTGTGCTCGGCGAGCCGGTTGGGCTTGCCGTCGCCGTGGAAGTCGCTGCTGCCCGTAGGGACGAGGTCGAGCTCGACGGCGAGGTCGGCGGCCAGGGCCCGCCCCGCGTCGTCGTGGTCGCGGTGCATGACCTCGATGCCGCTCAGCCCGCCGGCGGCGAGCTCGCGGACGTCGTCGGCCCCGATGACGCTGCCGCGGGTGATCGAGAAGGGGTGGGCGAGCACCGGCACCCCGCCCGCCTCGCGCACGAGCCGCACCGCGTCGGCGGTCTCGAGCGAGAAGTGGCGCACGTAGTACGGGCTGCCGTTGTACAGCCAGCGCCCGAAGGCCGCGCTGCGGTCGGGCACGACCCCCTTCGCCACGAGGACGTCGGCGATGTGCGGGCGACCGGGCGTCGTGCCCGGCACGAGGAGGGCGTCGACCTCGGGCCAGCTGATGTCGATGCCGTCGGAGGCCATGAGCTCGACCATCTCGCGCAGCCGCGGCAGCCGGTCGTCGACGACCCGCTCCATCGCGGCCCGCAGCTCGGGGTGGTCGCGGTCGAAGAGGTAGGCGAGCAGGTGCACGCTGCGACCGCCGTGCTTCGTCGACAGCTCGGCGCCGCGGACGAGTCCCACGCCGTGCTGCGCGGCCGCGTCGGCCGCCTCGTCCCACCCGGCCGTCGTGTCGTGGTCGGTGAGGGCGATGACGTCGAGCCCGCCCTCGGCGGCCTGGGCGACGAGCGACGTCGGGGAGTCCGTGCCGTCGCTGACCAGGCTGTGGGTGTGCAGGTCGATCACGGCGCCAGCCTACGTGCTGGCCCCGACAGCGCGGTCAGCTGAAGACGACCGTCCGCTCGCCGTGGAGCAGCACCCGCGACTCGGCGTGCCAGCCGACGGCACGGGCGAGGACCCGCGCCTCGACGTCACGCCCGGCGGTGACGAGCGCGTCCGGCGCGAGGCGGTGGTCGACCCGCGCGACGTCCTGCTCGATGATCGGCCCCTCGTCGAGCTCGGGGGTGACGTAGTGCGCCGTCGCGCCGATGAGCTTGACCCCGCGCCGGTGCGCCTGGTGGTAGGGCTTGGCGCCCTTGAAGGACGGCAGGAAGGAGTGGTGGATGTTGATGACCTGCCCGGCCATCCGCCGCGCCAGCCCGTCCGAGAGCACCTGCATGTAGCGGGCGAGCACGACGAGCTCGACGTCGTGCTCGTCGACGATCTCGAGCAGCCGCGCCTCGGCCTCGGGCTTGGTCTGCGCGGTCACCGGCACGTGGTGGAAGGGGATGCCGTAGCTCGCGGCCAGCCCCTCGAGGTCGCGGTGGTTGGAGACGATGGCGGGGATCTCGACCTGCAGCGACCCGGTGCTCTGGCGGAAGAGCAGGTCGTTGAGGCAGTGACCGAAGCGGCTCACCATGACGAGGGTGCGCAGCGGCCGGCGGGCGTCGTGCATCTGCCACGTCATCGCGTGGCGCTCGGCGACCTGCGCGAAGTCCTCGCGCAGCTGCTCCAGGCCCACTCCCCCTTCGTCCGCGAAGTCGACGCGCATGAAGAAGTCACCGGTGAGGGTGTCGCCGTACTGCTGGCTCTCGGTGATGTTGCCGCCGCGCTCGAAGACGAACCCGGAGACGGCGGCGACGAGACCGGGGCGGTCGGCGCAGGCCAGGGCGAGGACGACGTCGGTCGTCGGGGCGGGCGAAGGGGTGGCCGGTGCGGTCACGGATGGGTCTCCTCGGGCGGGTGGTCGGGCCATTGTGCGGGCCGACACGGCAGGATGCCACGGCATCTCAACCTTCTGGCCGGTCGCCACGTCGTAGAGGTGAGCAGGCCCGACCGGGCCGAGGACGAAGGGGTGAGCGCATGGGCATCCGAGCCGCAGGCGCCGTGGAGGCAGAGTTCGCGGACTTCGTCCGCGAGGCGTCGCCCCGGCTGCTGCGCACCGCGTACTGGGTGTGCGGCGACGCGCACCAGGCCCAGGACCTCGTGCAGTCGGCGCTGGAGAAGGTGTACCTGCGCTGGTCGCGGCTGCGAGGTGGCGACCCCGTCGCCTACGCCCGGCGCTGCCTGGTCAACGAGCACACCGACACGTGGCGGCGCCGCCGCCGCGAGGCGCTCACCGAGGTGCCGGCCGAGCGGCCGGTCACCGACGCGGAGCCCGAGGACACCCGGGCGCTGCACCGCATGCTCGCCACGCTCGCGCCGCGCGAGCGCCAGGCCGTCGTCCTACGTCACTACGTCGGTCTCAGCGAGGCGGAGACGGCGCAGACGCTCGGCTGCTCGGTGGGCACCGTGAAGAGCAGCTGCTCGCGCGGCCTGGCCAGGTTGCGCGAGCAGATGACGCAGGAGGAGGGGACCAGCCGTGCGCAGTGACATCGACACCCGAGGACCCGGTGGGGGCGACTTCGGGGAGGGCGACCTCGAGGCGCTCTTCCACACGGCACCCGTGCCCGACATGGGGATCGACACCGCGACCGTCATCGGCGGCGCCCGCCGCACCCGCACCCGGCGCCGCGTGGCCGCCGTCTCCGGCGTCACCGCGGCCGCGCTCGTCGTGGGCGGGGTCTGGCTCGGGCTGCCCGGCAGCCGCGACCGCGCGAGCACCGACCCCGCCGCCCCGACGTCGACGAGCGCGGCGACGGCACTCGTCCGCACGACGCTGGAGGTGGCAGACATGTACCTCGTGGGGTCCCGAGTCCCCGGCGTCACCTACGACCTCCGGCTCGACCCCGGTGCGGGAGCCGACGGCTCGGACCGGGTCTCCGTGACCGGCGGCGGCCACCGCACGCAGGTCGACCTGCGGACCGACGAGGTCGTCGGCACCGCCGGCGTGACGCGGCGTCTGGGCCCACGGGACTACGTCGTCGTCGCGAGCACCTCGGTGGACGGCGTGATCATCCAGCGACGGGCCGACGACGACCTCGAGGGTGGCTCGACGACCGGCCGGGCCGAGCTGGGCGGCAGCGGTCTGCGGGTCTTCGCCGTCCGCTTCGACCGCACGGTCCGGGCCGCCGACGTCGTCGGCACTCTCTCCTACGACAACTCGTCCCGTCGCGTGCTCTCGGCCCTCCCCGACGGCCGGCCCGGCCCGGCGCAGTCGGCGCCGGTCCCCGGTCACGACGCCGTGCTCTACGTCGACGAGGCCCTCGGGGTCATCGGGGTCGAGGGAGGGGTCGGGGGCGTCAGCGCGCCGCTGACGGGGACCGACCTCGTCGCGCTGTCCTGGGGCGACGACACGGCGATCCGCGCCGCCGGCGTCTTCCCCGAGGGCGCCGACGCGGTGTCTGCGACGGCACGGTGGAGCGCTCCTGGCGGGTCGGGCGGCGAGGCCGACGCCGTCCTCGTCACCCTGTCGGGCGGCCGCCGGGCATGGTTCGCCGAGCTGCCGTCGCCCGACCTCGACCGTCGCGCCACCGCCTCCCTCAGGTGGACCGACGCCGACGGCGTCGTCCACGGAGGAGGCGGCGACCAGCGTCGCTGACCCTCACCCCAGCCCGGGCCACCGGGGTGCGCGCTTCTCGGCGAAGGCGCGCACCCCTTCGGCCCGGTCGGCGCTGAAGGCGGTGTCGTGCCAGCGCGCGTCCTCGACGTCGAGGCCTTCGTCGAGAGGCAGGTCGAGCCCGACGCGCATCGCGGCCTTGGCGTTGCGGACCCCGATCGGCGAGTGCCGGGCGATGCCCGCGGCGAGCTCGAGGGCCCCGTCGCGCGCGTCCTGCACGACCCGGTCGGCGAGCCCGATCCGGTAGGCCTCCTGCGCGTCGAGCCGGCGGGCGGTGAAGACGACGTCGGCGGCCCGCGACCAGCCCACCCGGCGGGCGAGCAGCTGGGTGCCACCGGCACCGGGGATCACCCCCACGGAGACCTCCGGCAGCGCGAAGACCGCCCCCTCCCCCGCGACGATGAGGTCGCAGGTGAGCGCCAGCTCGCAGCCCCCGCCCATCGCGAAGCCGCCGACGGCCGCGACCGTGGGCACGGGCAGGTCGAGCAGTGCCCGGTAGGCCACCCGGTTGCCGGGCCGCTGGGCCCGCAGCTCGTCGTCGCTCAGGCCGTTGCGCTCCTTGAGGTCGGCGCCGACGCAGAAGGCCTTCGGGTGGCTCGAGGACAGGACGACCGTGCGCACCGAGGTGTCCTCGCGCAGCTCCTCCCCGGCCTCGCGCAGAGCGGTGGCCATAGCCGTCGAGACGGCGTTCATCGCCTCCGGCCGGTCCAGGACCACCTCGACCACGCCGTCGTCGTGGCGCTCGAGTCGGATGAGGGGCGTCGCAGCACTCGTCATAGGGCACTTCTAGCAGGTCCGGGCCGACCGCCCGACGGGGCGGGCGGGTCCCCCTTCGCGCTGTAAGACGGCTCACGAAGGGGTGAGCCGCCCACCGACCCGGTGCGAGGATGACCGCCGCACCCACCCCCGCCCGAGAGGTCATGCATGTCCACCAAGACGGTCGCCGGCAACTACTTCGAGGACTTCGCGGTCGGGCAGGAGATCGTCCACGCGACGCCGCGCACGGTGACCGAGGGCGACATCGCGATGTACACGGCGCTGTACGGGTCGCGCTTCGCCGCGACGAGCGCGTCGACCGTCGCCGCCTCGATGGGCCTGGAGCGGATGCCGGTCGACAGCCTGCTCGCCTTCCACCTCGTCTTCGGCAAGACCGTGCCCGACATCTCGCTCAACGCGGTCGCCAACCTCGGGTACGCGGGCGGGCGCTTCGGGGTGCCGCTCTACCCCGGCGACACGGTGAGCACGCGCAGCACGGTCATCGGCCTCAAGCAGAACAGCAACGGACGCACCGGTGTCGTCCACGTGCGCTCGGTGGGCACGAACCAGCACGGCGAGACCGTCCTCGACTACGTGCGCTGGGTGATGGTGCACAAGCGTGACGTCGACGCCCCGGCGCCGGAGACAGTCGTGCCGGAGCTGCCGGGTGCGGTCGCCCCGGAGGACCTGCACGTCCCCTTCGAGATCGCGGCGGGGGCCTACGACACCGTCCTCGCCGGGTCGCCCCACCTGTGGGACGACTACGAGGTCGGCGAGCGCATCGACCACGTCGACGCGATGACCATCGAGGAGAGCGAGCACATGCTCGCCACCCGGCTCTACCAGAACACCGCGAAGGTCCACTTCAACCAGCACGCGCAGTCGGGGACGACCATCGGCCGGCGGCTCGTCTACGGCGGGCACGTCATCAGCCACGCGCGGGCGCTGAGCTTCAACGGGCTCGCCAACGCGCAGATGGTCGCGGCGATCAACGCGGGGACGCACGCGAACCCGACCTTCGCGGGAGACACGATCTACGCGTGGTCGGAGGTGCTCGACGTCCTCGAGCTGCCCGGGCGCACCGACGTCGGCGCCCTGCGGCTGCGCACGGTCGCGACGAAGGACCTCCCGTGCGCCGACTTCCCCTACCGCGGCGAGGACGGCCGCTACCTCCCTCAGGTCGTCCTCGACCTCGACTACACCGTCCTCGTCCCCCGCCGCTGACCCCTTCGCCCCCCCCGTCGCCGACCCCGCTGCGACGGACTGGACCGGGCTGGCCGCCGCGCACCGGGAAACCCGCCACGGGCCGGGACAAATCTCGGTCCCCCGCCGGGTTTCCCGGTCCGGAGCGGTGTGCCCGGTCAGTCGGAGCGGACGAGCGCGGCGGAGATGAGCTGGGCGACCCGCAACGGGTGGTCCAGGTCCGACCAGACGAGGCGGACGACCTCGAGACCGAGCGAGCGAAGGGAGTCCTCGCGCCGCTTCTCGAGGACGAGTGCCTCTCGCCCCTGGGCGCCCTCGTACTTCACCAGGCCGTCGAACTCGACGACGACCTTGCCCGACACGAGGAAGTCGACCCGACCCACGAGCCGGCCGTCGGGACCGCGCACGTCGACCTGGCTCTCGAAGGGCACCCCCATGTCGGTGAGCAGGAGACGGGTCCGCGTCTCGCCGGGTGACTCGCTGGCCGGGTCGGCCAGGGCCAGCACCGAGCGCCCCCTCTCACGGCGAAGGGGGCCCGAGGCCCGGCGCTCGAACGCCTCGGCGACCTCTTCCCTCGTGCACACGGACGTGCGCAGGGCGTGGTCCAGCGGCACGAGTGCCGGGGCCACCCCGGCCTCGAGACCCACCTGCGCGACCGCCACGGCGACCGGCACGCAGCGCACGCCGCCGGCCCGGACCGGGCTCTCGCCGGCCCGCGACGGGTGGAGCCGCACCCCGTCGCGGTGACGGAGGCGGTCGACCTCCACGACGAGGTCGACCCTGCTCAGGTCGACCCCCCAGAGCGGCAGACCGTGCAGCGCAAGGGCGGCCTGGTGCGAGGCGCTCGACCTCGGTCGGCCGAGCATCACTGCTCGCGCCCGTAGCGCCAGACGCGCCTCGGGGGTCGCTGCCGACCAGATCTCGCCGGCGACGTAGGCGTCGCGCCGCACGCGGACGAGCTCTCCCCGTCGCACCAGCTCGGCGAGATCGGCCTCGCTCGTCTCGCACCGGCGCGCCTGCGTGGAGGTGCACACCCCTGCCTGCCCGATCATCAGCGCCTGGAGCCGTGTGTTCATCCCGCCATCGTGGCGAGGGACGCGACGACGACCGCGGCGTCATCCACAGGCCCGTGCCGGGCAACCCTGCGCGGACCTGGCCGTCGGGCACGCCCCGGGACATGTCCCGGTCCGGGGCGGGCATCCCGGTCCGGGGCGGACGTCCCGGTCCGCGACGGGTGACCCGGTCTGCGACACGAGACCTTACCGTGACATCACACCCGACAACCGACTCGTCGTGACCGGAGTCAGAAGGGCAGAGCCACCGCAGGGGCTGGCTCACCTCAGGGGAGGACCCACCATGACCCGCACCACCGCCCGCCGCGCCGCGCTCGCCGTCGCCACCGCCGCCCTCGTCGCACCCGTCGCCACCTCGGCCCAGGCCGCCGTCGACGCGGCGCCCACCGCCTCGCCCGGCTGGAGCGTCAGCGCCCACCTGCCGACCGGGTCACCGTCGTGGCGCGGCCAGGACCTCGTCCTGTCGAGCCCTGGCGGCACCTCGAAGACCGTCCTCGGCCGGGTCGGTCGGGGCGAGCGCGTCGTCGACGTCTCCGCCGACGGGCGCCGCGTGCTCACCGTGGACCGTCGCGGCGGCGACCCCCGGGTCGTCGCCCACGACACGACGGCGGGGACGCGCTCCACCTTCGCCGTCTCGAAGCTGGAGCAGGTCCGGTACCTCGACGCCGCCGGGTCGAAGGTCGTCGTCGTCCGCGGCTGGGAGGAGACCGACCGTGTCGTCGAGGTCCGCAGCCCCGGGGGCACCCTCGTGCGAACGCTGCACACCCCCCGCCGCGGCACCCTGGACGCGCCGAGCGTCATCAGCACCCCCGACGGCTCGAAGGTCGTGCTCAACCGCTCCGGCCGTCTGCGCAGCGTCGACGCGAGGACCGGCGCCACCATCAGCACGCTCTCCGGCCGCACGGGCTACACGGCGTGCGCCCCGACCCGCTGGTGGGGCACGGCCGGTCTCGTCGCGACGTGCTCGGTGACGAGCGGGTCGCTCCGGGGCACCGAGCAGGTGCTGCGCGTCCCCTTCGTCGGCACCTCCTCGCGGGTCACGACGACGACGGGTGGCATGGGCATCGGATGGATGGACGCCTGGGCTCACCCGAAGGGGACGGTCGCGCTGAGCATCAACGGCTGCGGCCCCGCCACCGCCCACCGCCTCACCGCGGGCGAGCCGGAGATCGCGCTCGGCGTCCCGAGCGACCACACCGAGGTCCAGACGGTCGTCGGCGACGGCCTGTACCACCTCGCCAGCGGCGCCAGCTGTGACGGCCCCGGCACCGTCCGCCTCGCCCGCCACGACCTGTCGACCGGCCGCAACACGACGGTCCTCGGTGGCGGCACCGTGAGCAGCGTCGCCGTGGTCGACCTCTACCAGTGACACGAGGCGAAGGGGGACCCGGCCGCGTGCGGTCGGGTCCCCCTTCGCCGTCGCCGGGTGCCCTGACGGCGGGTCGTGCCACGATGGGCCGGTGAGCGAAGAGCAGACCAAGCCCGAGAACCGCGCCCGCCCGACCACCGATGAGTTCCGCACCTTCGTCGCGCAGGGCTGGGCCCCGCGCTCGACGCAGCTGCCGGAGCTGACCGAGGCGGCCCGCCGCGCCGCCGTGCGCCGCGACGAGCTGTCGGCCGCCTTCCCCGGCGACCGCCTCGTCATCCCCGCCGGTGGTCTCAAGGTCCGCTCCAACGACAGCGACTACGTCTTCCGCCCGCACACCGCCTTCGCCTACCTCACCGGTCTCGGTGCGGACCGCGAGCCCGACGCGGTGCTCGTCATGGAGCCGACGGAGCAGGGCGGGCACGAGTCCGTCCTGTACTTCCGCCCGCTGGCCGGCCGCGACACCGAGGAGTTCTTCGGCGACTCTCGCTACGGCGAGTTCTGGGTAGGTGCCCGCCCGAGCATCGAGGACGTCGAGGCCGAGCTGGGCCTCACCGGTGCGCACGTCGACGGCTTCGCCGACGCGGTCGGCAAGGACGCGGGCGCCGTCACCGTGCGCGTCGTGCGCGACGCCGAGGCCAGCCTCACCGCGCGCGTCGACGAGCTGCGCACCCAGAACGGCGCGCAGCCCGAGGCCCTCACCGCTGCCGACGACGAGCTCGCCCACCGCGTCTCGACGATGCGCATGGTCAAGGACGACTGGGAGCTCGGGCAGATGCAGGACGCCGTCGACGCGACCCGCGTCGGCTTCGACGCCGTCATCGCCGAGCTGCCGACCGTCGCCGAGCGCGGCCGCGGCGAGCGCTGGGTCGAGGGCGTCTTCGGCCTCCACGCCCGCCACCAGGGCAATGGCGTCGGCTACGACTCGATCTGCGCCGCCGGCGACCACGCCAACACCCTGCACTGGATCAAGAACACCGGCGACATCGCCCCCGACGAGCTGCTCCTGCTCGACGCCGGGGTCGAGGTCGACAGCCTCTTCACCGCCGACGTCACCCGCACCCTGCCGATCAACGGCACCTTCACCGACGCGCAGCGCGAGGTCTACGACGCCGTGTGCGACGCGCAGCAGGCCGGCATCGACGCGATCCGCCCGGGCGCGAAGTTCTCCGACGTCCACGCCGCCGCCATCCGGGTCATCGCCGAGCGCCTCCACGGCTGGGGCCTGCTCCCCGAGGGCGTCTCCGTCGAGGACACCCTCGACACCGAGCACGGCCAGTACCACCGCCGCTGGATGGTGCACGGCACGAGCCACCACCTCGGTCTCGACGTCCACGACTGCGCGCTCGCCACCCGCGCCGAGTACATGGACGCCGAGCTCGCCCCCGGCATGGTCCTCACCGTCGAGCCCGGCCTGTACTTCAAGGCCGACGACCTGCTCGTCCCGGAGCGCTTCCGCGGCATCGGGGTGCGCATCGAGGACGACGTCGTCGTCACCCAGGACGGCTCGCGCAACCTCACCGGCGAGTGGCCGCACACCTCCGCCGAGGTCGAGGCGTGGATCGCCGAGGTGCAGGGGCGCTGACCGGCACAGCCGACAGGGCCCGGCTGCGCCGGGTCGTCCTCGTCGTCGCGGGGCTCAACCTCGCGTACTTCGTCGTCGAGGCCGCGGTCGCCCTCGCGGCGGGGTCGGTGGCGCTGCTCGCCGACAGCGTCGACTTCCTCGAGGACGCGTCGATCAACCTGCTCGTCGCGCTGGCGCTGGGCTGGCCGCTGGCCCGCCGAGCGGCAGCGGGCAAGGCGATGGCGGCGGTCATCCTCGTCCCCGCGCTGGTCGCGGGATGGCAGGCCGTGCAGCGCGTCGGCGACCCCGTCGCGCCGGACGCGGGCCCGGTCGTCCTCGCCTCCCTCGGCGCCGTGGTCGTCAACGGGGTGTCCGCGTGGCTCCTGCTCTCGTGGCGCAGCCACGGGGGCTCGCTGAGCCGGGCGGCCTTCCTGTCCGCGCGCAACGACGTCCTCGTCAACCTCGCGATCATCGCAATGGCAGCGCTCACCGTCGCGACCGGCTCCGGCGTGCCGGACCTCGTCCTCGGCTGCGCGATCATCGCACTGGCCCTGCACGCCGCCCACGAGGTGTGGGAGGCCAGCGAGGTCGAGCGTCTCGACGCGCGGGCGCTGGCCGGCGAGCCGATCGGCTAGCGGGTGAAGACCTCGAGCAGCAGCGCGTGCGTGATGTCCGGGTCGCCGAGACGCTCCGCTCCCCCGCCGAGCGAGCCCTCGACGATCTCGCGCGGGCTGGGGAAGCTCTCCGGCAGCGCCGCGTTGTAGAGCCGGTGCTCCTCGAGCGACTCGACGGCCCGCTCCGCGTACCCGGTGACGTCGACGTAGTGCGTCGCCTCGGGCGAGGCGGCGAAGGCGATCATCCGCACGTGCCAGGGCTCGAGCCCGTCGGCGGCCAGCTCCGGGTGGATCCACCGGTTGCCCGCGTCGGCGCAGGCGTCGATGACGGCCTGGCCCACGGCGCGGTGGTCGGCCTGGTTGAGCTGCCCGGGCCCGAAGACCTCGTGCCGGTTGAGGCTGACGACGAGATCGGGCCTGGTTCGACGGATCTGCTCGGCGACGAGCCGGCGAAGGGGGATGCCGTACTCGATCGTGCCGTCGGCGAGATCGGCGAACTCGACCCGGTCGACGCCGACGACCGCGGCGCTCGCCCGCTCCTCGTCGGCGCGCGCCGGAGCCGCGTCGACCGGGTCCATGCCCTCGATCCCGGCCTCGCCGCGGGTGAGCAGGTAGTACGAGACGCTCTTGCCGTCGTCGGTCCAGCGGGCGACCGCGGCGCTCGTGCCGTACTCGATGTCGTCGGGGTGGGCGACGACGCACAGGACCGTCTCGATCCCGTCCTCGTCCAGGGGCTGCAGCTCGGGCTCGCTCATGCCGCCAGCGTAGGGATCCCGCTCGTCCGGCGAGCCGCTATCGGGCGGGTGACTCGGCACCGGCGAGCAGCGGGCGCAGCCGGCGCAGCCCGCGCTCCAGATGGGGCGAGCCGAGCCCGATGACGAGCCCGTGCCGGGGCAGGTCGGCGCTGACGACGAGACCTCCCGGGTCCGCCCAGTAGTCACCCATGCCGGCGACGAGCACCCCGGCCCGGGCCGCGGCGTCGACGACGGCATGCTCGCGCTCGGCGTCGGCGCCGAGCAGCTCGACGACCCCGTGCAGACCGCCGTCCATAGGACGCAGGCGCGCCTCGGGCAGGTCCGACAGGGCAGCGACGGCGAGATCGCGTCGCGCCCGGTAGCGGCGGCGCATCCTCCCGGTGCGCCGCCGCAGGGCCCCTGCGTCGAGGTAGTGAGCGAGCGCGTCCTGGACCGTGGCGGGCACCGGCGAGCCGAGGTCGCCGCGCAGCGCGAGGGCGTCCGGGCGCAGCCCGTCGGGCACGAGGGCGTGACCGACCCCGATGCCGGGGGCGAGGACCTTCGCGAACGACCCGAGGGTGACGACCACCCCGTCGTCCTCGCCCCCTCGCCGGTCGAGAGCGGCCAGCGCCGGCACGGGTTCGCCCGTGAAGCGCAGCTCGCCGTCGTAGTCGTCCTCGACGACGACGGCCCCGTGCGCCCGCGCCCAGCCCACGAGCGCGAGCCGGCGGGCGACGGGCATCGCGCCGCCGAGGGGGTACTGGTGGCCGGGTGTCACGAGGACGACGTCGGCCCCCGGCTCGTCGTCGAGGAGCTCGACGGACAGCCCGTCGCCGTCGACGGGCACCGGTCGGACCTCGTGCCCGAGGGCGGCGACGACCCGCCGCAGCGCCGGGTACCCGGGGTCCTCGACGACGACGCGAAGGGGGCGCCCGGCCCTCCGCGAGAGGGTCGTGAGGACGAGCTGCAGGCCCTCGCGGACCCCGGCGGTGACGACGACCGCATCGGGGTCGACGGCCGTCCCCCGGGCGACCCGGACGTGCTCCGCGAGCGCGGCGCGCAGCGCGGGCGAGCCCTGCGGCGGGTGCTGGGTGCCCGCCCCGGCAGCGGCCTCGCGCCACGCCGCCCGCCACGTCGGGTCGACGATGCCGCTGACGTCCGGCTGCCCCGGGCGCAGGTCGGCCACGGACGCGCCGACCCGACGCCCAGATCTGGCCGATGAGGTCGAGGTCGGCCGGGTCGCCCGGCCGGGTACCGGGTGGTCGGCGAGCCCGGGGTCGACCCGGGTCGCCCCCTGGTCGGCGACGAGCCAGCCCTCGCCGTGCAGCTGGTCGAAGGCGGCGACGACCGTGCCCCGCGAGACCCCGACCCGCTCGGCGAGCGTGCGGGTCGAGGGCAGCACGTCCCCGCCGCGCAGCGCACCCGACTCGATGGCACGTCGGACCCCGTCGGCGATCTGGACGACGAGCGAGGTGCCGGCACCGCGGTCGACGACGAGCGGCAGGTCGACGTCGTGGGGATGTCTCACGCCCCCACGCTACTCGAAGTGGTCCATCTCAGATCCGTCGTTCTGGATCTTCTCGCTGGACCACTTCGCGACGCACGCTGTCCGCATGAGCACGCAGACCCCCCTTCGCCCGACCGACCCGACCACCCCGAGCGCCGACGGGCCCCGCGCCGGCACCGACCTCGTCAAGCGCGGTCTGGCCGAGATGCTCAAGGGCGGCGTCATCATGGACGTCGTCACCGCCGAGCAGGCGCGCATCGCCGAGGACGCCGGCGCCGTGGCCGTCATGGCCCTCGAGCGCGTCCCCGCCGACATCCGGGCGCAGGGCGGCGTCGCGCGCATGTCCGACCCCGACCTCATCTCCGAGATCGTCGACTCGGTCTCGATCCCCGTCATGGCCAAGGCCCGGATCGGCCACAGCGTCGAGGCGCAGGTCCTGCAGCACCTCGGGGTCGACTACGTCGACGAGTCCGAGGTCCTCTCCCCGGCCGACTACACGCACCACATCGACAAGCACGCCTTCGAGGTCCCCTTCGTCTGCGGCGCGACGAATCTCGGCGAGGCGCTGCGTCGCATCGCCGAGGGCGCCGCGATGATCCGCTCGAAGGGGGAGGCCGGCACCGGCGACGTCTCCGAGGCCGTGCGGCACATCCGCACCATCCGCTCCGAGATCGCCCAGCTGCAGGCGCTCCACGCGAGCGCGCCAGAGGAGCTCTACACCCGCGCCAAGGAGCTCGCCGCGCCGATCCAGCTCGTCACCGAGGTGGCCCGCACCGGCCGGCTGCCCGTCGTGATGTTCACCGCCGGCGGCATCGCGACGCCGGCCGACGCGGCGATGCTGCGCCAGATGGGCGCCGAGGGCGTCTTCGTCGGCAGCGGGATCTTCCTGTCCGGCAACCCCGCCGCCCGCGCCGAGGCGATCGTGCGGGCGACGACCTTCTACGACGACGTCGAGGCGATCACGGCCGCGTCGCGCGGGCTCGGCGAGGCGATGGTCGGCATCAGCGTCGCCGACATCCCGGCGCCGCACCGCCTCGCCGACCGCGGCTGGTGAGCGCGGCCCGGGTCGGCGTCCTCGCCCTGCAGGGCGGGGTCGCCGAGCACGAGCGGATGCTCGCCGGTCTCGGCGCGACGCCGGTCCCGGTCCGCTCCCCCGCGCACGTCGTCGGGCTCGACGCCCTCGTGATCCCCGGCGGAGAGTCCTCGGTGCTCGACCGTCTCGTCGACGTGGCCGGCCTGCGCGAACCGCTGCTCGAGGCGGTCGGCGGCGGGCTGCCCACCCTCGGCACGTGCGCCGGGCTCGTCCTGCTCGCCGCGCGTGTCGAGAACCCCGCCCCCGGTCAGCGCAGCCTCGGCGTCCTCGACGTCACCGTGCGCCGCAACGCCTTCGGGCGCCAGGTCGACTCCGTCGAGACGTGGGCGAGCTGGCGGGTGCCGGGCGGCCCCGACCGCATCCGGGCCGCCGCGATCCGCGCCCCCGAGGTGCTCGACGTCGGTCCGGGTGTCGAGGTCGTCTCGACGATGGCCGTCGACGGCGTCGACCGCGTCGTCGGCGTGCGATGCGGCGCGGTCCTCGCGATCTCGCTGCACCCCGAGCTCACCGGCGACACCGCCGCCCACGAGGCCCTGCTCGCGCAGATCCGCTCGGACGCCCCAGCCCCCGCCCTCACCCGCTGACCCGCCCCCTCCCCCTTCGCCGAGGTATGGAGATCGGTCGCCGGAGGCTCGCTCTGACGACGGATTGCCATACCTCAGCGAAGGGGGGTCAGAGCTGGGCGAAGGGGGGTCAGAGCTGGGCGAAGGGGGGTCAGGGCTGGGTGGTCGTCCGGCGCAGGAGGGCGACGACCTCGCCCGAGACGTCGGCCTCGAGCGCGCCGTTGCTCACGACCCCGCCGGGGCCGCACGCGCCGGTCGTGACGTCGAGGACGACCGGGGCTCCCCGCTCGTAGCGCGCCTCGACCTGCCAGCGGTCGGCGGTGTCGTCGACGCACAGCAGGTCGCCCGACGCCGCGCGGGTGGGCAGCGCCCTGAGCGCCGCGAGCAGGCGTGGGCGGTCGGCCCGCAGGACCGCGAAGGTCCCGCTGCTCCGGCCCGGTACGTCGGTGTCGACGCGGCACACCCACAGGGCGACCGGGTCCGCCGGCACGAGCTCGGAGTCGACCCCGGCACGACCCACCGCCTCGGTGGCGCCGCACACCGGCCGCTCGCCCTGCGTCGGCACGACCCAGCCCCCGTCGGCGACCGCCTTCGCGACTTGCCGACCCACCGCCCCGTCGGTCGTGAAGTCGCCGTTCGAGCCGAGCACGCACGCGTTGGCCTCGTCGGTCGCCGAGACCCACACCGTGCCGGTCGGGTACTCCAGCCCCACGAGCTGATGGGTGAGCGGCCCGCCGACCTCCCCGCACCCGTCGAAGCTGCCGCTCTCCGGCGCCCCGGACAGGTCGGTCGCCACCTGCGCCAGGCCGCCGGTGAGCTCGAGCTCGTCGGAGAGCGGACGCGGGGGCGGGGCCGGCTCGGCGTTCGTCCCGGCCGCGTAGAGGCAGACGAGCGCGCGCCTCGGCGTCTGTGCCGGTGCGAGGGCATCACCCGGGTCGAAGCCGTCCGGCGCGTCGTACGTCGGGACGACAGGGCGGTCCTCGGTCCCGTCGTAACGGGCGGGGCAGCTCAGCAGAGCGGGCGGCGGGGGTGTCGCCACGGGCGAGCCGTCACCGGCACGAGCCGACGCGGCGGTCGTACCGGCGAGCCCGGCGGCGAGCAGGCCGCCCACGACGAGGGCGATGGTCGGACGAGGAGATGCCATGACGGCTCCTGACGGCGGGGGTGGTCCCCCTTCGACGCCGTCGGCGCAGCTCTGGTTCCCCCGGGGAGGATCAGGCGCGCGGGTGGTCGCGCGTCTCGCGCGCCGCGCGGGCCGCCGCGGCGCGGTCGGCCTCCTCGCGCATGATGCGGGCCTTCTCGACGGCGGCACGCATCGGGTCGTGCTCGGCGAGCAGCTCGCGCGCCTGCTGCACGTGGCGGTGCTCGACGAGGACCTCGTACCGGGTCGCGACGACCTGGCTCACCGAGGTGAAGTCGCGCTGCCCGCCGGTCGCCTTGTAGCCCAGCCAGCCCCACACGAGCCCGAAGAAGGCACCGATGATCATCGTCGAGAGCATCCGCACGAGGAACTGCTCGCCGCCCTCGAAGACGGCGAAGACGAGCCCGACGAAGACACCGATCCACACGCCCGAGAGCGCCCCGCCGAGCAGCACGCGCCCGGTCGTGAGGCGTCCGGTGACGCGCTCGATCTGCTTGAGGTCGGTCCCGACGATCATGACGTCCTGCACGGGGAACTCACGGTCGGCGAGGAAGTCGACCGCCTGCTGCGCCTCGGGGTACGCGTCGTACGTGCCGAGCGACTGGGGGAACTCCAGGTGCAGGATCTGCTGACGGGCCGCGGTCAGCGGGGTCTGGCTCATGGTGCGATTGTCTCACCGTCCGCTGGACGAGGGCTGTGAGGGCCGCGCCCCGGTCACCCGACCCGGGCACGGCCCGTCGCGGGGTCAGCGCAGGGTGACGAAGGGGGCGAGGAAGGCCCGGGCGGGGGCGGTGTCGAGGCGGTAGACGACGTTCGTCGCCTTGCACGGCACGTCGCCGGTGATCGTCGTCCCGGCGAGGACCTGCCGCCCGTCGACGGTGACGAAGTTCGGGCCGCCGCTGTCGCCGTAGCAGGCGCCGCCGTACCCCTTCGACTCGTTGATCGACAGGCGCACCCAGCTCTTCGTCAGGGCGTTGAAGCCCTCGCTGGCCTTGAGCCGCACGCCGCCACCGGGGTGCGTGTGACCGCCGGGCCCGTTCTGCGCCTCGGCGGTGCCGTAGCCGACGACCGTCCACGGCGCGCGCGCCAGGGTCGTCCCGCCGACCCGGTCGAGCTGGCCCGCGCTCGGCAGCGTCGCCGGCGTGAAGTCCCAGACGTCCGCCGGGGTGACGTCGCGCCCGGCGAAGTCGACGACGGCGATGTCGGCGGTGTCGCTCGCCGGGCCGGGGTAGCGCGCGTCCTGGTGCGGGTCGCCCTCGACGACCCAGCCGTTGGCGAGGAAGAGATCGGCCTGCGCGCTCGGCGACAGGTCGGCGTGCTCGTCGAGCAGGCTCTGCACGTCCTCCTCGAGCGAGACGAAGGTCCGGGTGCCAGCCGGGGAGCCGTCGGTGCAGTGCGCCGCCGTGAGGAAGGTGTCGTCGTCGACCATCGTCCCGCTGCACCGCCAGTCGAAGCGGTCGGGCACGCCGTCGCCGGTCGTGTCCCACAGCGCGAGGTAGGCGCCGACCTCGGTGCGCTCCGGGGCGGGCTGGGCGTTGTAGGTGTTGATGGCCGCGGCTGGCGAGGCGGCGAGCAGGGTCACCGCACCGGCGGCGGCGACGATGGTGGAGCGCTTCATGGGTGTCCTCTCGAGGGGCGGGCCGAGCGACCCGGCTGGCAGGAGGGTAGACCCCCCGCTCACCCCTTCGCGGGGTAGTCCTTGAGGATCGAGCGGCCGATGATCATCTTCTGGATCTCGGCGGTGCCCTCGCCGATGAGGAGCATCGGGGCCTCGCGGTACAGGCGCTCGATCTCGTACTCCTTGGAGTAGCCGTACCCGCCGTGGATGCGGAAGGACTGGCCCACGACGTCGGCGCAGTACTCCGCGGCCATGTACTTCGCGATCCCGGCCTCGAGGTCGTTGCGCTCGCCCTTGTCCTTCAGCCGCGCCGCCTTGACCATGAGCTGGTGGGCGGCCTCGACCTTGGCGGCCATGTCGGCGATGCGGAAGAGGATCGCCTGGTGGTCGACGATCTTCTTGCCGAAGGTCTCGCGCTGCTGCGCGTACGCCACCCCCAGCTCGAAGGCCCGCATCGCCAGCCCGCACGCCCGCGCCGCGACGTTGACCCGGCCCACCTCGACCCCGTCCATCATCTGGTAGAAGCCGCGACCGGGCTCCCCGCCGAGGATCTGCGCGGTGCTCGTGCGGTGCCCGTCGAGGACGAGCTCGGTGGTGTCGACGCCCTTGTAACCCATCTTCTCGATCTTGCCCGGCACCGTCACGCCCTGCGCGGTCTCGCCGAAGCCCTCGGTCTTGTCGACGAGGAAGGTCGTCATGTTCTTGTGCGCGCTGTCCGCGCCCAGGTCGGTCTTGACGAGCACCGCGACGAGGTTGGCGCTGCCGCCGTTGGTCAGCCACATCTTCTGACCCGTGATCGTCCAGTCGTCGGACTCCCCGTCCCGCACGGCCTTGGTCTTGATCCCCGCCACGTCCGAGCCCAGCCCCGGCTCGCTCATCGAGAAGGCCCCCCGGATCTCCCCGGTGGCCATCTTCGGCAGGTAGTGCTCCTTCTGCTCGGTCGTGCCGTGCTTGAGGATCATGTACGCCACGATGAAGTGGGTGTTGATGATCCCCGACACCGGCATCCAGCCCCGCGAGATCTCCTCCACGCACAGCGCGTACGTCAGCAGCGACTCACCCAGCCCGCCGTACTCCTCGGGGATCATCAGACCGAAGATCCCCATCTCCTTCATCTGGTCCACGATCCCCTGCGGGTACTCGTCCGCGTGCTCCAGCTGCTGAGCCACCGGGATGATCTGCTCGTCGACGAACTCACGCACCAGACCCAGCAGGTCGTGCTGCTCCTCGCTCAGGCCGTCGGTCGTCTGCAGTCGGGACATGATCGATGAGCCGCCTTCGCGTCTGGGGGGCACGCCGGGGCGCGCGAGAACTCCTCGATCCTGCCTCAGCGCACCGTCGCGGGGACAGGCCCGCCGGGCGTGGGATGGGACACGCTGCGAGCCGCCCGCAGCCGGTAATTCGGTTGTCGGGCGAAGGGGTGCAGCGCTTCCCTGGACGGCATGGCTCACCAACCCTTCCACCTCCCCGCGCGGGAGGGACTCGCCCCGGCGGGCGCCTTCGCCGTCGACTCGGCGCCCGACGCCCCGCCCGAGGGCGAGCGCTGGACCTCGTGGGACCGCGCCAGCCACGGCCCCGGTCCGCTGCCCGAGTGGGTCGTCACCGACCTCGGCGCCGTCGACGCCGATCTCGGCGTGCTCAAGACCGGCAAGGAGGCCGACGTCCACCTCGTGCGGCGCTGGGTGCCCGGCACCGGTCGCGCGTGCCTCATGGCGGCCAAGCGCTACCGCAGCGCCGACCACCGCCTCTTCCACCGCGACTCCGGCTACCTCGAGGGCCGCCGGGTGCGCAAGAGCCGCGAGATGCGGGCGATGGCCCGCCGCACCGCCTTCGGCAAGGAGATGATCGCCGGCCAGTGGGCGATGGCGGAGTTCGCCACGCTCTCTCGGCTGTGGGCCGAGGGCCTGCCGGTCCCCTACCCCGTCCAGCTCGACGAGACCGAGATGCTCATGGAGCTCGTCGGCAGCGACGGCGCCGTGGCACCCCGCCTCGTCCAGCTGCGCCCCGGCCCCGACGAGCTCGCCGACCTCTTCGAGCAGCTGCGGGGCTTCATGCTCGACCTCGTCGAGCTCGGCTGGACCCACGGCGACCTCTCGCCGTACAACGTCCTCGTCCGCGACGGCGACCTCGTCGTCATCGACTGGCCTCAGGTCGTCGACGTCGTCGGCAACCCGCGCGGCATGGACTTCCTCGACCGGGACCTGCGCACGATGTGCACGTGGTTCGTGCGCCGCGGTCTCGAGGTCGACGTCGAGGAGCTCGTCGGCGAGGTGTGCGCGGCAGCCTTCGGGTGAGATCCGTCAGCGCACGACGACGGTGCTGCCCACGGGCATGAGGTCCTGCGACCAGATGAGGTCCATCGCCGGGTCGCTCACCCGCGCGCACCCGTGCGACGCGGGCCAGCCGGGCACGGAGGCGGCGCCGTGGACGGCGATGCCGCCGTTGAAGTACCGCGGGCGGTAGAGCGTGCCGAGCTTCGCGACCTCCGACCCGTCGTAGACCCGCCCGACCGCGAAGGTCCCCGGCGGCGTCACCGCCACGGCGAGACCGTCGTAGGAGCTCTCGTAGGTCTCGCCCGAGCCGGTGCTCGTGCTGATCGCCCAGCGCACGCTGCCGTCGCGCACGACGTAGAGCAGCTGGCGCTCGAGGTCGATCTCGACGCGGTCCGGCGCGCCCGCCCCGACCGTCGGCCGGGTCCCGTCGGCCACGGCGCGCAGCGTGCGCGGCCCGGCGACGCCGTCGCGGTCCAGGCCCGCCTGCTTCTGCAGCGCGAGGACCGCCTGCTCGGTGAGACCGCCGTACGTGCCGTCGGCCGTGCCGCCCCAGTAGCCGAGCCGTGTGAGCGAGCGCTGCAGCGAGCGGACCCGTGGTCCGGAGTCACCCGGGCGAAGGGAGGTGTCCCGCGGCGTCGCCGACGGCGAGGGCGTCGAGGTGCTCGACGACGAGCTGCTGGACGGCGCGCTGCTCGAGGAGCCCGTGCTGCTGGGCGACGTGCTGCTTGACGAGGTGCCGCTCGTCGACGTGCTGCCGGACGACGGGCTGGTGGACGACGCGCTCGGCGCGGTCGTCGACCGCCCGGTGGAGGTCTGGCTCGCGGGCCCGCCCGCGTCGCTCGTGCCGCCCCCGGCGCAGGCCCCCAGCCCGAGCACGAGACCGGCGACGAGCGCTGCCGACCCGGTCGCGCGACGGCGCTCCCCCTTCGCCCTGCCGACCATCACCTGTCCTGACCGCCCGAGGGCGAGAAGCTGGTGTGGCGGCGCCCCCTGCGCGCCGCCACACCCCTAGGACGCGGCGACCCCGACGACGGTTGCCCTCGGGCGCCCTTCGTGACCTGCTCGTGACCTGCGGGCAGACCACGGGCCGCGCACCCGGTGAGGTGCGCGGCCCGTGGTGGCGGACGAGAGGGGTCAGTAGACCCAGACGCGGCTGCCGATCGGGGCGAGGTCCGCCGACCAGATGTAGTCGATCGCCTTGTTGTCCAGGCGGGCGCAGCCGTGGCTGGCCGGGTAGCCGGGGATCGAGGGCGAGCCGTGGATCGCGATGCCGCCGTTGAAGTACCGCGGGCGCCACAGGTTGCCCAGGGGCGCGCGACGCATGCCGTCGATGGCCCGCTGGAAGGCGAATCGCCCGCTCGGGGTCGTCGCGTAGAGGTAGCGCCCCGAGGCCGAGGACCAGTAGCGCTCGCCGTTGCCGGTCGAGGTGTTGAAGACCCACTTCACCTTGCCGGCGCGCACGAAGAGGATGACCTGGCGGCCCTTGTTGATCTCCATGATGTTGCCGCTCTTCGTCCGCGAGACGGGGCGGTAGATCGTGTCGACGGCCTTCCACGTGTTCGGGCCGCAGACCCCGTCGCGGGAGAGCCCGCGCATCTTCTGCAGCGCCATGACGGCCTGCTGGGTGCTGCTGTCGTAGACGCCGTTGGCGCCCTTGCACCAGTAGCCGTTGGCCCGCAGCTTGGTCTGCAGGGACTTCACCTGCCAGCCGCGCGAGCCGAGCTTGAGGGTCGGGCGCGAGGCAGCACCGGCCACCGAGGGCGCGGCGAGCGCGGTCGCGCCGACGGCGACGGTGGCCGCCCCGAGACGCAAGACGGTGCGGCGGTCGGACCGGGCGGTCTCGACCGGCGCGATCTCGAGCGGTGCGATGTCGACGCGGGTGGTGCCGACGGCGTGACGAGGCTGATAACGAGACATGTGTACGTGCTCCCCTGGACTGATCGGTGCCGGCACCCGATGTGGTGCCCCCTGCTTCGACGACGCACCGGCCCGTCCGGTTGTCTCGAGCCGCTGACAATCTACTGCGACCTGTCAACACCCCGCGAGCACTCGTCCCCAGGCGCGCCGGGACGGCCGCGACGTACGTGGCCTCAGCCGCGGGCGGAGATCACCTCGTGGGTCGCGAGGACCCGCTGCGCGACGTCGACGTGCAGCTGCTCGACCATCTTGCCGCCGTAGGTGACGACGCCGCTGCCGGCGCCCTCCTCCCAGGCCGCGAGGACCCCCTTCGCGTCCTCGACGGCCTCGGCCGACGGGGCGAAGACCTCGTTGCACACCTCGACCTGGCCGGGGTGGATGAGGGTCTTGCCGTCGAAGCCGAGGTCGCGGCCCTGCTCGCACTCCGCGCGGAAGCCCTCGGCGTCGCGCACGTCGTTGTACACGCCGTCGAGGATCGCGACGCCCGCCTCGCGGGCCGCGAGCAGCGACCACGACAGGGCGGTGAGCAGCGGGGCACGGCCCGGCACGTGGTCGGCCTGCAGCTCCTTGACGAGGTCGTTGCTGCCGATGACGAGGGCGGCGAGGCGGTCCGAGGCACGGGCGATCTCGCGCACGTCGAGCACCGCGGTCGGCGTCTCGACCATCGCCCACAGCCGCGTGCTCTCCGGCGCCCCGGCGGCCTCGAGGGCGGCGACGAGCCGGCGGACCTCGTCGGCGCTGCTCACCTTCGGCACGACGACACCGGCCGGACCTGCCTGGGCGACCGCGGCCATGTCGTCGTCGTGCCACTGCGTCCCGATCGCGTTGACGCGGATCGTCAGCTCGCGCTCGCCGTACTCGCCCGAGGCGACGGCGGCGCACGCCGCGTCGCGGGCGGCGGGCTTGTCGGCCGGTGCGACGGCGTCCTCGAGGTCGAGGATGAGGGCGTCGACGGGCAAGGTCTTGGCCTTCTCGAGGGCCCGGGCGTTGCTGCTCGGCATGTAGAGCACCGAGCGGCGGGGGGTGTAGGCGAGCTCGCTCATCGCTCAGGCCTCCTGCGTCGCGTAGAGCTCGGCGAGCTCGGGGTCGCCGGCCGAGAGGCGGTCGGCGAGCTCGAGGATGACGAGGCACTGCTTGAGGCTCGCGTCGTCCTCCATCTTGCCGTCGAGCATCACCGCGCCCGTGCCGTCGCCCATCGCCTCCTTGACGCGGCGCGCGTGCGCGACGTCCTCGGCGGAGGGGCTGAAGACGCGCTTGGCGATGTCGACCTGGACCGGGTGCAGCGACCACGCGCCGACGCAGCCGAGGAGGAAGGCGTTGCGGAACTGGTCCTCGCACGCGACGACGTCCTTGATGTCGCCGAAGGGGCCGTAGTACGGGAAGATCCCGTGCATCGCGCACGCGTCGACCATCCGGGCGATCGTGTAGTGCCACAGGTCCTGCTGGTGGACCGAGCGCGGCGCGGTCACGGGGTCGACCCCCTCGCCGAGGTCGCGGGAGGGGTCCTCGCGCACGAGGTAGCCGGGGTGGCCGCCGCCGACGCGCGTCGTCTTCATCCGCCGGTCCGCGGCGAGGTCGGCCGGGCCGAGGCTGATGCCCTGCATGCGCGGGCTCGCCCCGCAGATCTCCTCGACGTTGGCCATGCCGCGCGCGGTCTCGAGGATCGCGTGGACGAGGATCGGGCGGGTCAGACCGGCCTTGGCCTCGAGCTGGGCGAGCAGGCGGTCGACGTAGTGGATGTCCTCGGCGCCCTGGACCTTCGGGACCATGACGACGTCGAGCTTCGCGCCGATCTGCGTCACGAGGGTCGTGAGGTCGTCGAGCGCCCACGGGCTGTCGAGGCTGTTGATCCGCGTCCACAGCTGGGTGTGCTCGCCCAGGTCGGTCGCGCGGGCGATGTCGACCAGGCCCTGGCGGGCGGCCTCCTTCGACTCCGCCTTGACCGCGTCCTCGAGGTTGCCGAGCAGGACGTCGACGGTGCCGACCATGCCGGGGACCTTCGCCGCCATCTTCGGGTTGCTCGGGTCGAAGAAGTGGATCATCCGGCTGGGTCGGGCGGGGACCTCGCGGACCGGGGCGGGCGCCCCGACGGCGAGCGGGGCGAAGAAGTCCTTGGCGCTGCGCATGACGGGGTGCAGGTCCTTTCCGAAGGGGGCAGGGCGAGTCGGTCGCGAACGTACCAGCGGGCGCCCCGGCCCGGTTATGACGCACGACACCCGCCCTCCTGCGAGGATCGGGCCCATGGTCAACCTCAGCGCGGTGACGAGCGAGGCGCTCTCGAAGTCGGACCTGCTGTGGCTGCGCACCCCCGAGCGCGAGCGCGCGACGTGGTTCGCCGTGATCGGCGCGGGCACCGACCTGCCCGAGGGCTCGGTGCTCCTCGTGAGCGGCGGGGGCGAGCCCGACCTCGGGGCGCTGCCCGACCCGGTCGAGCTCGTCCTGCGCTCGAGGGGGGACGGCCGCCGCCTGCTCGTCCTGCAGGCCCGGGCGCTCGCCCTCGACCCGGCCGACGAGCGCTGGCAGCCCGCCGCCGAGACCGCCCTTGCCGCCCGGCTCAACGCCTCCGACGGCACCCTCGAGCGCTGGCGCGAGGGCGCGACGCTGTGGCTGCTCTCCCCCTTCGGCCAGCCCCTCGACTCCCCGGCGGCCGCGCCCTCGACCGAGCTCGTCGCGGCCCCCGTGCGTCCGAGCGCCGCCGCCCCTCAGGTCCGTCGACCCTGGCACCTCGGGGGTCGGCGCACCCGTCGTCGCTGAGGCTCGACGGCGGCTAAGCCGCACGACGGGTCGGCCACTACTGTGGTCGGCGTGAGTGCCTCGTCCCGCTTCTTCGTCGCCCGGCTGGCGAGCCTCAACGTCTTCGACCCGCTCGGCGACCAGGTGGGCCGGGTGCGCGACGTCGTCGTCACCTTCAGCTCCGGTCGCCGCCCGCGCGTCATCGGCCTCGTCGTCGAGGTCCCCGGTGCCCGCCGCGTCTTCGTCCCGATGACCCGGGTCACCTCCGTCGAGGGCGGGCAGGTCATCACGACCGGGCTGGTCAACATGCGCCGCTTCGAGCAGCGCGCCAACGAGACCCTCGTGCTCGCCGAGCTCCTCGAGCGCACCGTGAGCGTGCGCACCGACGACGGCCCGGTCGAGGCGACGGTCGAGGACATCGGCGTCGAGCAGGCGAGCAACCGCGACTGGATGGTCACCCGCGTCTTCGTGCGCGCCGGCCGACGCAGCACGCGGGGGCTGCTCACCCGACGCCGCGGCGAGACCTTCACCGTCCCCTTCGAGGACGTCACCGGGCTGCACACGAGCGACGCCGACCAGTCGGCCGCGAAGTTCCTCGAGCAGTTCGAGGACTCCAAGCCCGCCGACCTCGCCGAGGTCGTCACCGACCTCACCCCGAAGCGGCGCGCCGAGGTCGTCGCCGCCCTCGACGACGAGCGCCTCGCCGACGTGCTCCAGGAGCTCGACGAGGAGGAGCAGTCCGAGATCATCGGCACCCTCAAGCAGTCGCGTGCCGCCGACGTCCTCGAGGCGATGGACCCCGACGACGCCGCCGACCTGCTCTCCGCCCTCGCGCCCGAGCGCGCCGAGGGGCTGCTGCAGCTCATGCGGCCCGACGACGCCGCCCCCCTGCGCCGGCTGCTCACCTACGAGGAGAACACCGCGGGCGGTCTCATGACGACCGAGCCGGTCGTCCTCGGCCCCGACGACTCCGTCGCCGAGGCGCTGGCCGTCGTGCGCCGCGAGGAGATCGCCGCCGGCCTGGCCGCGACCGCCTACGTCTGCCGCCCGCCGCACGAGACGCCGACCGGCAAGTACCTCGGCATGCTCCACATCCAGCGCCTGCTGCGCGAGCCCCCGCACGCCTCGGTCGGGTCCTTCCTCGACACCGGGGTCGACCCGCTGCGCGCCGACGCGCCGCTCGGCCAGGTGACGCGCACCCTCGCGACGTACAACCTCATCTCGGTGCCCGTCGTCGACGACCAGCAGCGTCTCATCGGCGTCATCACCGTCGACGACGTGCTCGACCACATCCTCCCCGAGGACTGGCGCGACGAGCGGCACGAGGTGACCGATGGCTGAGCGCGACGGCAAGCCCCGTCAGCGGCGTCCCGACGCCCGCTCCGACGTGCGCGTCGACCAGCCGCGCGAGCTGAGCCGGCGCACCCTGCGGCGCCCCTCGAACCTCAGCACCGAGTCCTTCGGCGTGCTCTCGGAGAAGTTCGCCCGCTTCATGGGCACCCCGACCTTCCTGCTGTGGATGTCGGTCTTCGTCGTCGCCTGGCTCGCGTGGAACACCTTCGTGCCCGAGGCGGCGCAGTTCGACCCGCGCTCGCTCAACTACACGCTGCTCACGCTCATCCTCTCGCTGCAGGCCAGCTACGCCGCGCCGCTCATCCTCCTCGCGCAGAACAGGCAGGACGACCGCGACCGCGTCGCGCTCGAGCAGGACCGCGTGCAGGCCGAGCGGGCGCTCGCCGACACCGAGTACCTCACCCGTGAGGTCGCCGCCCTGCGGATCGCGCTGCGCGACGCCGCGACGCGAGACTTCGTACGCAGCGAGCTGCGCTCGCTGCTCGAGGAGATGGAGGAGAAGGGTCTCGAGGTGCGCCTGCGCGAGCAGTCGGAGGGCCCCGCCTCGAAGGGGTGAGCTCGCTCCCCCTTCGCCCCGGACGCCGGAGGCGATGACGGCGGTGTCGCCGACGGCGCCTAGCATGGAGCAATGCCCTCGACCCACCCCACGATCACCGACGAGATGCTCCGCGAGGCGTTGAGCACCGTCATCGACCCCGAGATCCGCAAGCCGGTCACCGAGCTCGGCATGATCGAGTCCGCCGAGGTCGACGCCTCCGGGCACGTCGCCGTGACGATCCTGCTCACCGTCTCCGGGTGCCCGATGAAGGACACCCTGACGACCGACACCGAGCGCGCCGTGCGCGGTGTCGAGGGCGTCACCGACGTCACCGTCACGCTCGGCGTCATGTCCGACGAGCAGCGCGCCGAGCTGCGCCAGATGCTGCGCGGCGGCACGGCCGAGCGCGAGATCCCCTTCGCCAAGGCCGGCTCGCTCACCCGCGTGTACGCCATCGCCTCGGGCAAGGGCGGCGTCGGCAAGTCCTCGATCACCGCCAACCTCGCGGCCTCGCTCGCGCAGCAGGGCCTCAAGGTCGGGGTCGTCGACGCCGACATCTACGGCTTCTCGATCCCGCGCATGCTCGGCGTGACCCACCAGCCGACGCAGGTCGACGACATGATCCTGCCGCCCGTCGCGCACGACGTGAAGGTCATCTCGATCGGCATGTTCGTCCCCGGCAACCAGCCCGTCGTATGGCGCGGCCCGATGCTCCACCGCGCGCTGCAGCAGTTCCTCGCCGACGTCTTCTGGGGCGACCTCGACGTCCTGCTCCTCGACCTGCCGCCCGGCACCGGCGACATCGCGATCTCCATCGCCCAGCTCATCCCGAGCAGCGAGATCCTCGTCGTCACCACCCCGCAGCAGGCGGCCGCCGAGGTCGCCGAGCGGGCCGGCTCGATCGCGATGCAGACCCACCAGCGCATCGTCGGCGTCGTCGAGAACATGTCGTGGCTCGAGCTGCCCGACGGCTCCCGCCAGGAGATCTTCGGCTCCGGTGGCGGCCAGTCCGTCGCCGACAGCCTCACCCGCACCGTCGGCGCCCCCGTGCCGCTGCTCGGGCAGATCCCCCTCGACGTCACCCTGCGCGAGGGCTCCGACGGCGGCACCCCCGTCGTCCTCGGCCACCCGGAGAGCGCGGCCGCGGTCGCGATCCGTGGCGTGGCGAAGGGGCTGGCCTCCCGCTCCCGCGGCCTCGCCGGCCGCTCGCTCGGGCTGAGCCCCACCGGGCGCTGACCCGCGCAGGGTCACCCACCGAGGTCACCCACGACGAGGGCCCCCGCCGCGCATGCGGTCGGGGGCCCTCGTCGTGACCGGGCGGGTCGGGCCCAGGGTGGCAGGCGTGCTGCGTCAGGTCGCCTCGAGGTCGTAGGGCGTGCCCTCGAGGGGCTCCGGCGCGGCGTCGTCGTGGCGCACGTCCTCGTCGCGGTCACGACGCCGACGGGACAACCCGTCGATGTCCGCGCGGGTGGAGGTGCCGATCTCGCGCACGTCGCGCACCGAGTCCTCGATCGGCTCGAGGAGCGCCTCGCGCACGATCCGCCGCGGGTCGTACTGGCGCGGGTCGTACTGACGCCAGTCGATGTCCTCGTACTCCGGGCCGAGCTGGTCCTGGAGCTGGCCCCGCGCGTCGTTGGCCATCCGGCGGGCGCCGACGACGAAGCGTGCCAGCTTTTGCGCGTACTCGGGCAGGCGGTCGGGTCCGAGGATCACCACCGCGAGCACGATGAGGATGATGAACTCCCAGCCGTTCATCGGCATGGCTCAGTCCTCCTCCGCGGCCTCGAGCGTCATGGTCAGCTGACGCTCCCTGCCGTCGCGCTGGACCGTCAGCTGCACCGTATCGCCCACGGCCTTGGCCCGGATGCGCACCACCAGCTGGTCGTTGTCGCTGACCCGTCGGCCGTCGATCTTCGTGATGACGTCGCCCGCCTCGACACCGGCCTTGTCGGCCGGCCCGTCGGGCACGACCGGCTCGGTGCCCTGGACCGCGTCGGGCAGCACGCGGGCGCCCTCGCCGGAGTACTGCGTGTCGAGGTGCACCCCGATGACGGGGTGCACGGCCTCACCGGTGCTGATGAGCTGGTCGACGGTGCGACGCACCTGGGTGCTCGGGATCGAGAAGCCGACGCCGATCGAGCCCGACGCCGAGTCGCGGGCACCCCCGGGGATCTGCGCGATGGCCGAGTTGACGCCGACGACCTCGCCACGGGCGTTGAGCAGCGGCCCGCCGGAGTTGCCGGGGTTGATCGCGGCGTCGGTCTGGATCGCGCTGATGTAGGACTGGTCGCCCTGCTCGCCCGCGGCGACGGGTCGCTCAAGCGCGCTGACGATGCCCGCGGTGACGGTGCTGTCGAGGCCGAGCGGCGAGCCGACGGCGACGACCTGGTCGCCGACGACGACGTCGTCGGAGTTGCCGACGGGCAGCGGCTTCAGGCCCTTGGGGTCGACCTCGAGGACGGCGAGGTCGTAGCTGACGTCCCGGCCGACCAGCTCGGCGTCGCGCCGGGTGCCGTCGGCGAGCTCGACGACGATGGTGCCGTCGTCACCGGCGGCGGAGACGACGTGGTTGTTCGTCACGACGTGGCCCTTGCCGTCGTAGACCCAGCCCGAGCCCGTGCCCCCGCGGCCGGAGCTGCCGACGCGGATCGTCAGCACGCTCGGCACCGCGCGACCCGCGATGGCTGCGACCGAGCCCTCCGGGCGCTCGACGGGCGGGCCGTCGAGGGTGACGACGCCCGTCCCTGCCTGCTGGTCGGCCGCGAGGCCACCGATGGCGCCACCGACCGTGCCGGCGAGCAGCGCGGTCGCGGCGACCGCGGTCGCGGCACCGAGGAAGGAGACCTTGCGCCGTTCGCGCCGCGGCGCCGCGGCCACCGGGGCCGGGCCGGGCTGCGGGGCGCTCGCGGTCCACGCGGGGTAGCCCTGCTGCTGCGGCTGCCCGTAGCCGTAGCTCGCGGCGTAGGGGTCGTGCTGGGGCTGACCCGCGGAGGGGTCGTGCTGCGCCTGCGGCGCGGCGTACGGGTCGCCCTGCGGGTCGTGCTGGGGGTCGTGCGGCCCGGCGTACGGGTCGGGCGCGGACTGGTCGCCCGGCTGCGCTGCGGACCACCCGGGGGCGAAGGGGTTGTCCCCCGCCTGCGCGGGAGCCTCCTGCGCGCCCGCCGGCGCGGCAGCGTCCTGCGCGGGCTGCGAGGCGCCCTCGTGCTGCTCGGAGGGTAGCGCGTCCTGCTGCGGCGACACCGGCTGCTGGGGCGGCAACGCCTGGGTGTCCTCCGCCGCGGGCAGCGGCTGGGTGCCGTCGGCCCGCTCGGGGGTCTCCGGGTGGTCGCTGCTCTGCGTCATGTCGTCGATTCTGCCTTGCCGGGGCGGGCAGCCGTCACTGCACGGGGGCGGCGACCGGGAAGCCGGACACCGTGGGCCGACCGCGGCGTCCGCCGCCGGTGCGGCGCGGGGCGCTCGGGCGCTCGGCGGGCTGGCGGTGGGCGAGCGACTCGCGCAGGTGGGCCCGGCCGCGGTGGATCCGCGAGCGCACCGTGCCGAGCTTGACCCCGAGGACGTCCGCGACCTCCTCGTAGGTCAGCCCCTCGAGGTCGCACAGCACGACGGCGGCGCGGAACTGCGGGGGCAGGGCGTCGAGGGCGGCCTGGATGTCGGCGTCGAGGTGGGTGCGCTCGTAGACCTCGTAGGGGTCCGGGCTCGTCGTGCGCAGCCGGGCCGCGAGGCCCTCGCCGATCACGTCGAAGCGCAGCCGCTGCGAGCGGCGCGCACGGTCGAGGAAGAGGTTGGTCGTGATGCGGTGCAGCCAGCCCTCGAAGGTGCCGGGGCTGTAGGAGTCCAGCGAGCGGAAGACGCGCACGAAGACGTCGTGGGTGAGGTCCTCGGCGTCGTGGTGGTCGCCGGTGAGGCGGTAGGCCAGCCGGTAGACCTGCGGGCCGTGCTGCTCGACGACCTCGTGCCACGTGGGCGGGGTCCAGTCGAGCGACTCCTGGGTGCTCACGTCGCCTCCTGTGCGTGCTGCGCGCGGCGGCGGGTCCCGCCGACCTCGCATCTGCCGACACGACGATCTTGGGCCACTCACCTGGGGAAAGCCTGAGCGCTGTCCAGGCCTGCGGTGCGTGGAGGCGACCCCGGACCGCCCCGTGGCTGCGACTAGGCTGGCCCGCCATGAGCGGATCGCGCCTGAACAGCTATGTCTACGCCGAGGACTTCGTCTCCGAGCCCGAGATCGCCGAGACCGCCCGCCGCTCGGGCGAGGAGCTCGGCGCCACCCCGGTCGGCACGGGGGCAGGTGCCGCGCTGCGCCTGCTCGCCGCCGCGAGCCGGGCCCAGCACGTCGTCGAGATCGGCACGGGCGCGGGCACCTCGGGCCTGTGGCTGCTCGCCGGCATGCCCGAGGACGGCGTCCTCACGAGCATCGAGCTCGAGCCCGAGCACGCCCGGGCGGCCCGACGGGCCTTCGCCGACGCGGGCATCCCCTCGCAGCGCACCCGCGTCATCGTCGGCCGCGCCGACGAGGTGCTGCCCCGGATGACCGACGGCGCGTACGACATGGTCCACGTCGACGCCGACACGGGCGCCTACCCCGCCTACGTCGAGCACGCGATCCGGCTGCTGCGCCCGGGCGGCGTGCTGGCGCTCGACAACATGCTCTGGCACGACCGCGTCGCCGACCCGGCCCAGCGCGACGAGACGACGCGCGTGCTGCGCGACCTCGGCAAGTCGCTGCGCGACGACGACCGCCTCCTGCCGGCACTGCTGCCGGTGGGCGACGGCCTGCTCGCGGCCGTCAAGCGCTAGCGGGTCAGAGGGTGCCTGGGCCGGCGCCGCGGCGGAACTGCGCCGGGCCCTCGGCCACGGCGACGACCTCGAAGGCCTCGATGCTCAGCGGCGCGGACCCGATGATCGCGCTGCCCGGCGACTGCGCCGCCCGGCCGGCGAAGTCGGCCTGGAAGTCGTCGCGGGCCTTCTCCTCGCCGAAGACGTAGGTCCCCTCGAACCACTCGCCCTCGCGCATCCGCCACGTCTTGAAGGCGAGGCCGTCGAGGAACATGAAGCTCGCCATCGACGTGCCGACGACGTACTCCCGCAGCTCCTGCGCGACCTCCGGCGAGGTCTCGGTGAGGGACCAGCGCACGGCGAGCCCGTAGCCAGCGTTCATGGATGAGGCCTCCCAGCCGTCAGGGGTGTCAGGAGCGTGCACCGTAGCCCGCGGCCTGCCGGACCGTCAGCCTGATGTCATCATCCGGGCGCCCCATGGCGGTGAGGGGCCACCCCTTCGCCTGCGCCCTGCGGGGACGACGACGGCCCCCGACGCGGGTGCGTCGGGGGCCGTTCGGCGGGTCCTACTTCAGGCCCTCGCAGCTGTCGATGGCCTGGCCCAGGGCCCTGACCTCGTCGGGGGTCATCTCGACGACGAGACGGCCGCCACCTTCGAGGGGCATGCGCAGGACGATCCCCCGTCCTTCCTTCACGACCTCAAGGGGTCCGTCGCCGGTCCGAGGCTTCATTGCCGCCATGATGCAATCCCTTCTCGTCACCGCCCGACCACCGGGTGGTGGCAACGGCGCCCGTCGCGCCGCCGTACGTTACCCGCCATTATCCCAGGCGATCCGGATCACTCCTAATCCGACGTGGGCGCGTCGCTCCCCGTCGCCCGTGCTCACGGAGGTGTGACGTGCCACGGGACGTACGGCAGCAGGCCGCACGACCACGCGAGGATGCCGCCGACGAGGCAGACGGCGACGACCGCGACCCGCAGCCGCCAGTGCCGCACGACCTCGCGACCGGTCGAGGTGCGCATCGCCACCGACGCGACGAGCGCCGCCAGCGGGAAGTCGAGGAGCAGGAAGCGCCACATGCTCGTGATCGGGCGGACCACGGCGAAGAGGTAGAGCGGGTAGGCCATGGCCCACATGCGCACCTCGAGCGGCATCCACGCGCCGTGCCGCCCGATGACGAGGGCGACGTAGGTCGCGACGAGCGCGACCATGACGAGGACCGAGATGAGGCCGTGCTCGCCCCACGCCCAGCTGAACCACAGGACGAAGGGGCCCTGGTCGGGGCGCTGCCCCCACGCCGCCTGGACGTCGAAGAAGGCGCCCGGCAGGCCCGAGACGTAGCCGACCGTGAGCGGCCAGGCGACCGCCGAGAGGGCGGTGGCCAGGAGCATGACGACGACCTGCGGGCGGTCGTGACGAAGGGGGGCCGTGCCGGCCGCACGGTCCTCGCGCCACCGAAGCCACAGGTGGACGAGCACGGCGAGACCGAGCGCCGGCGCGACGGCGCGGGTGTAGCCCAGGACGAGGGCGACGACGGCGAAGGCGAGGTACTGCCGGCGCATGAGCAGCAGCAGCGCCCCGGCGATGAGGCACGCGGCGAGCGCCTCGGTGTACGGCAGCACCATGACGCCGGTCGCCGGGTAGAGGCACCACAGCGCGGCGGCGACGAGGGCGAGCCGCTCGCGGGCGGGCTGCGAGCCGGCGTGGACGGGGAAGGACAGGACCTTCCACACGAGGACGACCGCGAGCGCCCCGAGGACGAGGTTGAGCAGGACGGCGGCGGTCGTGAAGCCCAGCCCGGTCGTCATGAGCAACCGCACGAGGAGGGGGAAGACCGGGAAGAAGGCCCACTGGCTGTAGGTGATCTGGCCCGTCGTCGGGTCCGCCGGCAGCGGCACCGGGTAGCCCTCGCGCACGATCCGCTCGTACCACTCGGCGTCCCACAGCTGGAGCATGTCGGTGAGCGTCGGGTCGAGATGGCCGACGCCGGCGGGCGCCTGGTAGTACCGGGCGGCGACCCAGATGGCGGCGAAGGCGACGAGCCGCGAGACGACGTAGACGGCGAGCAGCGTCCGCACGGGGTGGCGCAGCGCGGTGGTGCTCCACCGCTCGCGGGCGGCGAAGGACAGCCCGCTCATCAGCCCCTGCCGTGGGGCGGGACCGGCGGCAGCGCCGGCAGGCCCGCGAGGGTCCCGTCGAGGATGCGGGTGAGCAGCTCGGAGGTGGCGCGACGCGAGAGCCGGTCGGCCGGTCGGCTGAGGGCGCGCAGGAGCGCCGAGGTCGGCACGGCCTCCTCGGTCCAGGAGACCTCGGACCCCCCGTCGACAGGACGAACGACGATCTCGGCCCAGCCGGAGAGCAGCCGTCCGGACTTCACCAGCCGCAGCCGCGCGGGCTGCGCCGGCGGCGGGTCGAAGCCGGTGACCGTCATCGGGTCGTCGAAGCCGAGCGGCCCGAGCGAGGTGCGCATGACGAAGGTGCCGCCGAGGGCGAGCTCCTCCTGCCGCGTGATCCGGGTGAGCGGGACGTGCCGGCCGTGGGCCGCCATGTCGGTGACGCGGTCCCACACCTCCTGCACGTCGGCCGCGACGCGGCGACGCTCGGTGACGGCGCTCATGCCGGCTCCTGGGTGGTGGAGGGCTCGGTCGTCGGCGGCGTGGTGGTCGGGCGAGTGGTGGTCGGGGGCGAAGGGGGAGCCGCCTCCCCCGCGGGCGTCACGGGCTGCTGCGCCTCGAGCTCGGCGATGCGGGCGTGGAGCGTGTCGAGGACGTCGTCGACCTGGTCCATCCGGTAGCCGCGCAGCGCGGTGTCGAAGCGGATGTCGTGGATGTCCGCGGCGTGGACGTCGGCGCCCAGGCCGGTCGACGGGGTCGTCGAGACCGGGGGCGGTACGGGGTCGACGCTCGCGCGGCCGACGACGAGCGACCCGAGGCCCACGACGAGCAGGATCGCGACACCGATGAGGAAGACCCAGACCATCACTCGGGTCCTTGCTGGGTGAAGTGCGGGTGCGGGCGCTCGTCCTCGTACTCGCTGACGATGCGCACGGCGTGCGCCGGGTCGTCGGTGAGGTGGAGCAGGTCGACGTCGACCTCGCTGATCGTGCCGGCCGGTACCGCGGTGCCGCGCAACCAGTCCAGCAGCCCGCCCCAGTAGTCGGTGCCGAGCAGGACGATGGGGAAGGAGGTCTTCTTCTGCGTCTGGACGAGGGTGACGGCCTCGAAGAGCTCGTCGAGCGTGCCGAAGCCGCCGGGCAGGACGATGAAGCCCTCGGCGTACTTGATGAACATCGTCTTGCGGGCGAAGAAGTAGCGGAAGTTCACGCCGAGGTCGACGTAGGGGTTGAGCCCGGCCTCGAAGGGGAGCTCGATCCCCAGACCGACGGAGACGCCTCCCCCTTCGCGCGCCCCCTGGTTGGCCGCCTCCATCGCGCCCGGCCCGCCGCCGGTGATGACGCCGTAGCCGGCGAGCGCGAGCCGGCGACCGACCTCGACGCCCATCGCGTACTCGCGGGTGCCGGGCTTGGTGCGGGCGCTGCCGAAGACGCTGATCGCCGGCCCGAGCTCGGCGAGCGCGCCGAAGCCCTCGACGAACTCCGCCTGGATGCGCAGGACGCGCCACGGGTCCGTGTGGACCCAGTCGGCGGTGCCCCGGGTGTCGAGGAGACGCTGGTCGGTGGTCGAGCTGGGCACCTGGGCGCCGCGCATGACGACCGGCCCCTTGTGGTATGCCCGCTCGCTGTCCTCGTGCCGCTGGCTCACGCCGCCGACCCTACGCGAGCCAGCGCATCATGGCGGCCTCCGCCTCGCGCAGCTGCGCGGTGGGGCAGCGCTCCTCGTCGTGGTGGGCGAGGTTGGGGTCGCCCGGGCCGAAGTTGACCGCCGGCACCCCCAGCGCGGAGAAGCGGGCGACGTCCGTCCACCCCTCCTTCGGGCCGACGGGCACGTCGAGCGCGGCGACGAAGGACTGGGCGGCGGGCCGGTCCAGACCCGGGCGGGCCCCTTCGGCGAGGTCGGTGACCGTCAGCTCGTAGCCGGGCAGGACGGTCTGCACGTAGGCGAGCGCGTCGTCGGCGCTCTTGTCCGGCGCGAAGCGGTAGTTGACCGTGATCGTGCACGCGTCGGGGATGACGTTGCCGGCGATGCCGCCGGTGATGGCGACCGCCTGGAGGGCCTCGTGGTAGGTCAGCCCGTCGACCTCGACCGAGCGCTCCTCGTGCTCGCCGAGGCGGCGCAGCACGTCGGCGGCGTCGTGGATCGCGTTGTGCCCCTTCCACGGGCGGGCGGAGTGGGCGGCGATCCCCTTCGTGCGGATCTCGACGCGCATCGTGCCCTTGCACCCCCCTTCGACGGCGGCGGCGGTGGGCTCGAGGAGCACGGCGAGGTCGGCGGCGAGCAGGTCGGGGCGGGTGTCGCCGAGGGCCTTGAGCCCGTTGTGGCTCTCCTCGATCTCCTCGGCCTCGTAGAAGATGAAGGTGATGTCGCGGGAGGGCTCGCGCACCTCGTGGGCCAGGCGCAGCTGCACCGCGACCCCGCCCTTCATGTCGACGGTCCCGCGGCCGTAGAGGACCTCCTCGCCGTCGACGACCTCGCGTCGCACGGGCAGGTTCGGCGGGTCAATGAGCGGCACCGTGTCGATGTGCCCGGCGAGCACCACCCGCTCCTCCCGCCCGAGGTCGGTGCGCGCGACGACGGTGTGCCCGTGGCGGGTCGTCGTGAGGTGCGGCAGCGCGCGCAGCGCCTCCTCGATCGCGTCGGCGATCGCCTCCTCCCCCAGGCTCACCGACTCGACGTCGCAGAGAGCTGCCGTGAGGGTGACGATGTCCGTGCTGAGGTCCAGGCCCATGCCCCGCACCCTACAAACCCCCCTCCGACCCGTGACAAAACCCTGCTGGCTGCCCTTTGGTGAGCCAGCAGGGTTTCGAGAGGGTCCTGCCACATCAAAGGGCTGCTGGCAGTGTTTCGTACGAGCCGGGCTGTGGAGAGACGATCGGCGCGAAGGGGGATCCGCGCCAGACTTCGGCGATGGAGGACACCCTGCCGCTGCTCGCCGCGATCGAGGTCAACGGCGTCTTCACCACCGGGGCCGCCGGCAGGGCCGGCGTGCATCGCCTCGTCCTGCAGCAGATGCGTCGGGCCGGTCTCATCACCCAGGTGGTCCGGGGCGTCTGGAGCATCTCGCCTCCCGCGGATCCCGCCGACATGCATGTCTTGCGCACCGTGGCGTACCTGTCGCGTCTGACCCGCCGCACAGCCGCCGACTCGGTATCGGCCCTCTTGCTGCACGACCTGCCGGTCGTCGAGGCCGACCTTGGGCTCGTCCATCTCGTGAGGGCCGAGGCGGCGTCGACCCGGCTCGAGAAGGGCTACACGTTGCGGACATATCGGCGGGACGTCATGACCTCGGACCGCCACCCGCTGGTCACGACCCCGGTCCCCACCGTGAGGCCGGCGGACGCCACGGTCGCCGCAGGTCTGACCGGGCACCCCGTCACCGCGCTCGCCGCCGCCGATGCGGCCCTGCACGCGGGGCTCGTCGAGCCTGCCGACCTCGAGGCGGCAGTGGCCCGCGTCCCACGGGGGACGCGCGGCATCGGGGCCGTGAGGAATGCGCTTCGGCTCGCTGATCGCCGGCGCGAGTCACCGGGCGAGAGCTTCACCGCGCTGGTGTGCGACCTGCTCGACGTGCCGCTCATCCCCCAGGTCGACATCGGCCCGTGGCGCGTGGACTTCCTCATCGCGGGCACCCGGGTGATCCTCGAGTTCGACGGCGCGCTGAAGTACACGGACCGCCAGGTCCTCGTCGACGAGAAGACCCGCGAGGACGACCTGCGTGCCCGGGGGTACGTCGTGGTGCGGCTCATGTGGCGCGACCTGAGGCAGCCGACGATCGCACGGGCCAAGATCAGTCGCGCCCTCGCCCTGGCCGCCTGACCCCCCTTCGCCACCACCCCCTCTAGTCAGCCTCTTCGGGCACACCCCGCCGGCCTACAAGACCCTGCCAGCAGCCTCTTGATGTGCCAGGACCCTGTCGAGACCCGGCTGGCCCATCAAGACCCAGCCAGCAGGGTTTTGTCGCTCCCGGGCCAGGCGACCACGGGGAGACGGCAAGCGAGTTCGGGGCAACGGGCAGCAGTTCGTAGACTCCGGGGCATGACGACGCGCGCAGCCTGGGGCCATGGGATCGCCACGACGACGACGGACGGCACGGTGCTCGACACGTGGTACCCGCAGCCGCGGCTCGGGGAGGCCCCCGAGGCCGACCAGGTGCCCACCGAGCTCACCGCCCTCGTCGGGCAGGACGAGGCCCGGGGCGTGCGCACCGAGGTCGTCACCGTCGCGATCGACCTCGACGCGGCCCCGCAGGACGCGAGTGACGCCTACCTGCGCCTGCACCTGCTCTCGCACTGCCTCGTCGAGCCCAACTCGATCAACCTCGACGGGCTCTTCGGCGTGCTCACCAACGTCGTGTGGACCAACCACGGCCCGTGCGCGGTCGAGGGCTTCGAGACCACCCGCGCCCGGCTGCGCACCCGCGGCCAGGTGACCGTCTACTCCGTCGACAAGTTCCCGCGCCTCGTCGACTACGTCATCCCGGCCGGCGTGCGCATCGGCGACGCCGACCGCGTGCGTCTCGGCGCCCACCTCGCCAGCGGCACGACCGTCATGCACGAGGGCTTCGTCAACTTCAACGCCGGCACCCTCGGCACCTCGATGGTCGAGGGCCGGATCAGCCAGGGCGTCGTCGTCGGCGACGGCTCCGACATCGGCGGCGGCGCCTCGACGATGGGCACCCTCTCCGGCGGCGGCACCCAGCGCGTCGCCATCGGCCGGCGCTGCCTCGTCGGCGCCGAGGCCGGCGTCGGCATCGCCCTGGGCGACGACTGCGTCGTCGAGGCCGGGCTCTACCTCACCGCCGGCACGAAGGTCGCCCTCCCCGACGGCACCGTCGTCAAGGCGCGCGACCTCTCCGGCCGCAGCGGCCTGCTCTACCTGCGCAACTCGGTCACCGGCGCCGTCGAGGCCAAGGACCGCACGGGTGACGGCGTCGCCCTCAACGAGGCCCTCCACACGAACTAGCCATGCCGCCCCGCCGTCCCACCGCCGACCGCCCGCCCCTCGCCGAGGAACGGGCGGTCTCGCGCGCCCGGGTGCGCCGCAACCGCGCGCTCGTCGCGAGCGTGGCCGTGCTCGGGCTCCTCGGCGGAGCCGCGTGGTGGGTGCGCGACAAGGTCATCACCCCGTGGAGCGAGTCCTGCGAGGCCACCGCGCTCGAGCAGGACGTGAGCTTCACCCCCGAGCAGATGCACAACGCCGCGACGATCGTCCAGGTCGCCGAGCGCCGCGGCCTGCCCGCCCGTGCCGGCTCGATCGGGGTCGCCACGGCGATCCAGGAGAGCAAGCTGCGCAACATCACCTACGGCGACCGCGACAGCGTCGGCCTCTTCCAGCAGCGCCCGAGCCAGGGCTGGGGCACCGTCGAGCAGATCCTCGATCCCCGCTACTCGACGAACGCCTTCTACGACGCGCTCGTCAAGGTCGACGGCTGGCAGGACATGCGGATCACCGAGATCGCCCAGGAGGTCCAGCGCAGCGCCTACCCCGAGGCCTACGCCGACCACGAGCACGAGGGCCGCACCATCGCCTCGGCGATCTCCGGCCACTCCCCCGAAGGCCTGGTCTGCCGCCTCGACCCGCCGACGGGCGCGGGCGACCGCGAGCGTCTCGTCGAGAGCCTGCGGACCGAAACCGGGTACCGCGCCGACACCGGGGACGGCGTCGTGGTCGTCCGGGCCTCGCAGGAGCGTCGCGCGTGGGGTGTCGGGGCGTGGGCGGTCGCGACGGCGAAGGGGCACGGCGTCACCTCCGTGCAGGTCGGCGACCGCGTGTGGACCCGCGAGGACGGGTCCAGCTGGTCGGCAGCACCGGACCCGGTCGACGCCTCGACCGTCCGGATCACCCTCGCCGACGGCTGACCCGCCCCACGCCGAACCCGCCCCGAGCACGACGAAGGGGGACCACCCGGCCGGGTGGTCCCCCTTCGCTCGACCCCGAGGTCAGCGCTCGTCGATGCCGACGTAGTCGCGCTCGGTCTCGCCGATGTAGATCTGGCGCGGACGGCCGATCTTGGTCTTCGGGTCCTCGATCATCTCGCGCCACTGGGCGATCCAGCCCGGGAGGCGGCCGATGGCGAAGAGCACGGTGAACATCTTGGGCTGGAAGCCCATCGCCGTGTAGATGAGGCCGGTGTAGAAGTCGACGTTCGGGTAGAGCTTGCGCTCGACGAAGTAGTCGTCCTTGAGCGCGATCTCCTCGAGCTTCATCGCGATCTCGAGCTGCTCGTCGCCGCCCATCTTCTCGAGCACGGTGTGCGCCGCGTCCTTGACGATGGCCGCGCGCGGGTCGTAGCTCTTGTAGACGCGGTGGCCGAAGCCCATGAGGCGGACGCCGTCCTCCTTGTTCTTGACCTTCTTCATGAAGGTCTCGGCGCCGTCGTCGGACTTCTGGATCTGCTCGAGCATCTCGAGCACGGCCTGGTTGGCGCCGCCGTGGAGCGGGCCGGACAGGGCGTGGATGCCGGCGGAGACCGAGTTGAAGAGGTTCGCGTGGGCCGAGCCGACGAGGCGGACGGTCGACGTCGAGCAGTTCTGCTCGTGGTCGGCGTGGAGGATGAAGAGCTGGTCGAGCGCCTTGACGATCTCGGGGTCGAGGTCGTAGGGCTCGGCCGGGAAGCCGAAGGTCATCCGCAGGAAGTTCTCGGTGAGCGAGAGCGAGTTGTCCGGGTACAGGAAGGGCTGGCCGACACTCTTCTTGTGCGCGTACGCGGCGATGGTCGGCAGCTTCGCGAGGAGGCGGATCGTCGAGATCTCGACCTGCTCGTGGTCGAAGGGGTCGAGGCTGTCCTGGTAGAAGGTGCCCAGCGCCGAGACGGCCGAGGAGAGCACCGGCATCGGGTGCGCGTCCCGCGGGAAGCCGTTGAAGAAGGCCTTGAGGTCCTCGTGGAGCATCGTGTGGCGGCTGATCCGCTCCTCGAAGTCCTCGAGCTCGGAGGTCGTCGGCAGCTCGCCGTAGATGAGCAGGTAGGCGACCTCGGTGAAGGTGGACTTCGAGGCCAGCTGGTCGATCGGGTAGCCGCGATAGCGCAGGATGCCCTGGTCGCCGTCGATGTAGGTGATCTTCGACTCGGCCGAGGCGGTGTTGACGAAGCCGACGTCGAGCGTGGTGTTGCCGGTCTCCTTCATCAGGCTCGAGATGTCGTAGCCGCTGTTGCCCTCGGCGGCGGGGATCAGCGGGAAGCTCAGGTCCTTGCCCCCGGCGGAGAAGGTGGCGCTGTCAGTCATAAGAAGAACTCCTGCCCTTTCGCAGTCGTGACGCCTGGCCCGTCACGCCCGGGTGAGGGCAGACGCACCGCGTGGTCTCGTCCGAAACTACCCCAGCCGTCGCGGCCCGATCCACACGGGCCCACCCTGGGGAACGCCGGCGCTCAGGCCGTGAGCCGGGCTGCGGCAGCGGCGATCTGGGCGTCGGTGGCCGTGAGGGCGATGCGCACGTGGTGCGCGCCGGCCGCCCCGTAGAAGGTGCCCGGCGCCACGAGCACGCCCCGGTCGGACAGACGGCGAAGGGTGGTCGCGGCCGGCTCGTCGGCCGTCGCCCACAGGTACAGCCCGGCCGCGGAGTCCTCGACGCGCAGGCCGAAGGCCTGCACGGCTGGCAGGAGCACGTCGCGGCGGGCGGCGTAGCGGGCCCGCTGCTCGGCGACGTGGGCGTCGTCGGACACCGCCGCGGCGAGGGCGGACTGGACGGGGGCGGGCACGATCATGCCGGCGTGCTTGCGGACCTCGAGGACGCGGCGCACGAGGATCGGGTCTCCGGCGACGAAGGCGGCGCGGTACCCGGCGAGGTTGGACTGCTTGCTCGTCGAGTACACGGCGAGCAGGCCCTCGTGGGAGCCCTCGCACACGCGCGGGTCGAGGATGCTCGGCGTGGTGGGCAGCTCGTCGTAGGACTGGCCGCGCTCCTCCTCGGAGCGCCAGTCCAGCTCGGCGTAGCACTCGTCGGAGGCGACGACGACACCGCGCTCGCGCGCCCAGCGCACGACCTTGCGCAGGTGCTCGACCCCGAGGACGCGCCCGGTCGGGTTGCTCGGGGAGTTGAGCCACATGAGGCGCGGGGCGGAGGCGCCGCTCACCGGCCCCAGCGCGGTCGTCGCGTCGGCCGGCACCGGGGTCGCCCCGGCGATCCGGGCGCCGACGTCGTACGTCGGGTACGCGACGGTCGGGAAGACGACGGACTCACCGGCACCGATGCCGAGCAGCGTCGGCAGCCAGGCGACGAGCTCCTTGCTGCCGATCGTCGGCAGGACCCCGTCGGGGTCGACGTCGGGCGCACCGCGACGCCGGGCGAACCACGCGGCGACGGCCTCGCGCAGCGGCGGGGTGCCGTACGTCTGGGGGTAGCCCGGGGCGTCGGCGGCCGCGCGCAGCGCGTCCTGGACGACGGCCGGGGTGCTGTCGACGGGGGTGCCGACGGAGAGGTCGACGAGCCCGTCGCCCTGCGCCTGGTCCGCGCCGGAAAAGGCTCTCGCCCGCTCCTTGAGCGGAGCGAGCGAGTCCCAGGGGAAGTCCGGCAGGCCGGAGAGCCCGGACGCCGTCGTCACTCGTCGTGCTCCTGCGGGGGCAGCGCGGCGATGAGGGGGTGGTCCTTCTTGATCATGCCCATCTTGGCGGCGCCGCCGGGGCTGCCGAGGTCGTCGAAGAACTCGACGTTGGCCTTGTAGTAGTCGGCCCACTCCTCGGGGGTGTCGTCCTCGTAGTAGATCGCCTCGACCGGGCACACCGGCTCGCACGCACCGCAGTCGACGCACTCGTCGGGGTGGATGTAGAGACTGCGCTCACCCTCGTAGATGCAGTCGACCGGGCACTCCTCGATGCAGGCCTTGTCCTTGAGGTCCACACAGGGCTGGGCGATCACGTACGTCATGGCGGCAATACTATGCCGCTCGTGACGGCGTCGGCGGTGAGGTACCCCTTAGGTTCGCGGATGGCGATCCGGACCCGGATCCCGGCGGGCGCGCCCGACCTGCCGGGCTCCCCCACCCTCACCGACACGGTCGGCAAGGTGCTCGCCGTCGACGACGAGAGCGTCGTCCTGGCCACCCGCCGCGGCGAGGTGGCGCTGCCCCTCGGGTCCGTCGTCGCCGCCCGCGTCATCCCGCCGCGACCGACCCGTCGGGGCGCCCCGGAGCGGGCGATCGGCATCGAGGACCTCCACCGCGTCATGACGAAGGGGAACCCCGGCCTCGAGGTCGCGTGGCTCGGCACCCCCGGGCGGGGCTGGATGCTGCGCGCCGGGCTCGGCTTCACCGGTCGCGCCAACTCCGCGCTCCCCCTCGGCGACCCGGGCACGACCGATGAGGAGGCCGTCGAGCACGTCGTCGCCTGGTACCGCGAGCGCGACCTCGTGCCGCGCCTGCAGGTGCCGCTGCCGCTCCACGTCGAGCTGGCGGACGACCCCTTCGCCGCGCGGCTCCTCGCCCAGGGGTGGACCCCGATCACCCCCGCCCTCGTGCTCACCGGGCGGGCCGTCCCGGCCAGTCCGGCGCCGCCGGGGTGGCGGCTCGAGCAGCGCGACAGCATCGACGACGCGTGGCTCTCGGCGAGCGGGGCGGGCATCACCGACCACCGCGAGGCGGCACGAGCCGTGCTCGGCGCGCCCCGGGAGCAGGTCTTCCTCCACGCCCGCGACGCCGACGGCGAGCTGCTGGGGGTCGGGCGGGCGAGCATCGACGACGGGTGGACCGGCGTGTACTCGGTGCACGTCGCCGAGCGGGCCCGACGTCTGGGCGTCGGGCGATGGCTGACGACGGCGGCGACCGCCGCCGGGGCGCAGCGCGGCGCCGGTCTGGTCTACCTCCAGGTCGAGACCGACAACCTGCCCGCGGTCCGTCTCTACGAGGACCTCGGGCTGCGCCGGCACCACCACTACGCGTACCTGCGCCTGCTCTAGCTCAGGTCAGGCACACCCACGCGACGGCGCCCGTGGGGGCGTCGAGCCGCTCGAGGCGGCCCTGCGGCGCGCTCCCGTCGAGCAGGACGGCCCGGTCCTCGGCCACCTGCACCGACGACATCGGCAGGGCCAGACCGGTCCCGAGGGCCTTGAGGTAGGCCTCCTTGGCCGCCCACAGCCGGGCGAAGCCCTCGGCGTCGGCAGGCTCGGGCTCGCCGCGCGAGACCACCCGGGCGACGAGCGCCGTCGACGGCGGGCGCGACCGGACGAGCTCGACGTCGACGCCGACCGGCCGCGCGGACGCGGCGACGAGGACGTGCGGGCCCGAGTGCGACGCGCTGACGTGCCACCCCTGCGCGGCTCCCGTGGGCACGGGCCGGCCGTGCGGCAGGTCGCAGTCGGGGCAGTCACGCCGCAGGCCGACGTCGGCCGGGTCGCAGCCCGCGAGCTCCCCGACCACCCGCCGCATGAGCGCGGCGGCCCCGACGAAGCGCGCCTGCTCCTCGGGCGCGGACTTGGCCGCGAGCCGCTCGCGCTCCCCGTCGTCGAGCACCGAGCGCCAGCCCGGGTCGACGTCGGCGACCGCGAGCCACCGCACGAGGGAGGTCACGGGTTGGTGCAGGTGACGTCGTCCTCAGGGATGTAGTGCGTGTCGAAGGTGCTCGTCGTCGCGGCACCGCCGGCGACGGGCTTGAGCACGCGCGTCACCGTGACGTCGAAGCCCGGGGTCGGCGCCTGGGGCACGCACCCCTTCGAGTCGTCGGTGATCGTCTTGGGCTGCACGACGTTGCGCCGCGGGCCCTTCTTCGCCTCGACGTCCCACGTCTTGACGCCGTAGAAGCTCACCGTCACCTGCGAGTTCGTGGCGTTCGCGCGGATGAGGATGCCGCCCTTGGTGTTGTTCGTGAAGCGGTTGTCCACGTCCGGGTAGCTGATCGTCGCCTCGCGGCCCTCGGGGTAGCGCGAGATGTAGAAGGAGTGGGGGTGGAACTCCTCGATCCGCGCCCCGGAGAAGAAGACGGCGTTGAAGAGCGTCGTCGACAGCTGGCTGATGCCGCCGCCGTAGTCCTCGGCGAGGCGACCGTTCATGATGACGCCCGCCGACTTGTACCCCTTCGCCGCGGTGCGCGGCCCGAGATGGTCGTTGAGGCTGAAGGTCTGCCCCGGGCCGACGTAGGCGCCGTCGAGCCGGCTCGCGGCGAGCTTGATGTTCTCGACGCGGGGCCCGTAGGTCGACATGTACGTCGTGAAGGTGGAGATCTCCTCCTTCGGGATGGTCTTGCGCGCGATCGCGGTCGTCACCTCGGGCTTCGTCGCCTCGGAGGGCACGGCGGCGGTGCGCTGGTCGCCCGACTTCGCCATCGCGGCGACGACGGGCGCGGCTACCCCGTCCTTCTTCAGGCTCAGGCCGGACTGGCTCGGCGTGACCGAGAAGTCCTGGGAGCCGCTGAGGACGACCTCGGCGTCCTTGGCCGGGCGAAGGGTGCCCGAGCTCGTGCCCGCAGCGACGACCGCCGCGGAGACCTTGGCCTCGTCGACGTCGTAGGACAGCTCGCCCTTGTCGGCCGACACCGTGACCGCCTTCATGAGCTCCTTCGCGGGGACGCTGAAGCTCACGCTCCGCGCCGCCCCCTTCGCCGCCGGGTCGGTCGTCGTGATCTTCACCGGGCCGTCGGCGAGGGGCTCGAGCTCCTCGGTGGTGAAGCGCTCGATCTCGTCCTGGGCGAGCGTCGGCTCGAGGGTCGAGGTCTTCGCGGAGTACGTCCGGGTCTGCGGCCAGCCGGAGGAGATCTGCTCGACGAGCGCGTCACGGTCGACCGCGCGCCCGGTGGCGGACTTCTTCGTCACGACCTCGCCGTCAGTCACCGCGACCGACCCCTCGACGGGCTTCTTCTCGAAGGTCTTCGCGGCCGTGGCGACGGCGCGGGTCAGCGCGTCGTCGTCGACGTCGGCCTCGAGGTCGCGCGAGGTGCCGCCGCGCACGTGGGCGACGACGTCGGCGGGGTTGAGGCTGAAGCCGGTGAGCCCGGCCAGCGACGCGTCGTAGTCGACGGTCAGGCCGGCCTTCGCCGGGTCGATGCGGGTCTTCGAGCCGGCGCCCTCGACCTGCAGGGGCTGGGTCACGGCGTCCTTCGTGCCCCGCTCGAGGGCGGCACGCGCCTCCGACTCGTCCATGCCGCCGATGCTCACGCCGCCGACGGTCGTGCTCGCGGGCACCCGGTCGCCGAAGTACACCGCGGTGCCGACGTAGAGCGCCCCGAGGACGAGGAGCACGAAGAGCCCGGCGAGGACCCCACGGCCGCGGCGGCGCGGCCCCTGGCCGTCCAGCTCCTCGTCCGTCAGGCGGCCGTCGTCGCGGCGGTCACTCATGCGTTCACCTCGTGCTCGTGTACGTGCTGCGGTAGTAGACCAGCGGGCTGCCGCTGTCGGCGTGGTCGGCCCTGATGACCTCGGCGACGACGATGACGTGGTCGCCCGCCACGTGCTCCTCGACAGTCTCGCACTCCATGGTGGCCAGGGCTCCGTCGAGCAGGACGACCCCGGACTCGCCGCGGTGGTGCGGGACCCGGGTGAGCTGGCCCTGCAGGGGGCGCCCCGGGGTGCTCAGCCAGCTCGCGATGCGACGGTGCTCCTCGGCGAGGACGCTCACGCCCCACCGACGCGCCGTGCTCACGGCGTCCTGGAACCCGCTGTCGAGACGCACGCAGAGCAGGACGAGCGGCGGCTCGAGGGAGACGGACGTGAAGGCGTTGGCGGTCATCGCGTGGTCGTGGCCGTCGACGGTCGTCGTCACGACGCACACACCCGTCGCGAGCCGGCTCATCGCCTGGCGCAGGGCGGCGCTGGGCTCGAGGCTCATCGGCGCACCGCCTCGGCGAGGGGTCGGCGAGCGGGGGACGAAGGGGGGACGAGCGCCCCGGTCTCGACGTCGAGCTCGGCGTAGCCCTCGCGTCCGGAGAGCCGGGCCGCGATGTCGTTGGACAACGCGTACTGATCGCCTTCGACGCTCACCTGGGTGCGGTGCTCGCGCAGCGCGGCGACCTGGCCGGCGACGGCCTGCGGGTCGACGACCTCGAAGGCGACGAGCTCGTCGGGCACGACCTGGGGCGGGTGCTCGCCGGTCGGCAGCGTCCACGAGGCGCGCGCCGGGCCGTGCTGCGCGAGGTGGGCCCGGTCCTCGTCGGCCCAGCTGCGCGGGGTGAGCACGGCGAGAACGGCCGGCCGGGCGGCCGCGGGCAGGGCGGCGACCGCGGCGCAGACGACACGGTGGGTCTGGACGTGGTCGGGGTGGCGGTACCCACCCTGCGGGTCGTAGGTGATGACGAGGTCGGGGTCGACCTCCTCGACGACGTCGCGCACGAGGGCCGCCGCCTCGGCGACGTCGGCCCGGGCGAAGGCGCGGGGGTCGTCCTGCGAGGGGGTGCCGACCATGCCCGAGTCCCGGTAGCGCGAGAGCGTGCCCGCTCCCTCGCCGAGGACGCGGTGCTGCGCGCCGATCGCGCTCATCGCGCGGCGCAGCTCCTCACGGCGGTAGGGCCCGAGGGCGTCGTCGTGATCGGCGTCGAGGTGGGCGAGATCGGGCGGGATGACCTCGCCCTGCTCGCCGAGGGTGCACGTGAGCACGTGCACCTCGTCACCGGCGGCGACGTGGTGGGCGAGGCAGACCCCCGTGGCGATGCTCTCGTCGTCGGGGTGGGCGTGGACGAGGAGCAGGCGCAGGCTCACCGAGCCACGCCGATCGTGCCCATCTCCGGGGTGCCCCCGAAGACGGCGTTGCTGCTCAGCCCGGTGACCTCCTGGCCGGCGACGAAGGTCGACCGGTGCTGCACGAGCGGGACGTAGCTGCCCTGCTCGAGCAGGGTGGCGTCGACCTTCGTCCACGCCGCGGCTCGCCGGTCGGCGTCGGCGACGGCCATCGCCTTGTCCATCGCCGCGTTGACCGCGTCGTCGCGCACGTAGCCGTAGTCGCGCCCGGAGGAGGCGCTCGTGATGTTGATCCGGTCGTCGAAGAGCGGCGGGAGCACCGTCGCCGCCGAGGGGTAGTCCGCGCCCCAGCTCGACCAGAAGACGTCGTACTTCTTGGCCGAGGCCGGCTGCGCGATCGTCGTGTAGTAGTCCTCGCCGAGGCCCTCGAGCTCGACGACGAAGCCGGCCTTCTCCCAGCCGGACTTCAGCGCGGCCATCGCCGCGTCGCTCTGCTCGCCGGAGCGGTAGGCGACCCGGATGCGCGGGCTCTCCTGCTTCGCCCGGGTGAGCAGGGCGCGGGCGGCCGCGGGGTCGCCGGTGGGGCCACGGTCGAGGACCGGCTCGTGGGCGGAGGGCAGGGCGGTGCTGAGCAGCGACCACACCGGGGTGGCGACCGCCTGGCCGCCGAGGGCCCGTGCGTAGCCCTCGCGGTCGGTCGCGAGAGCCAGGGCGGTGCGCACCCGGGCGCTGCGCATGACCTCGCTCGTGTGGTTCGGGGCGAGGTAGTCGACGATCTGGCCGTCGCTGGTGACGCTCTGCACCTGGTCGGCGGCGTCGGCCACGGGCTGCTGCAGCCCGTCGGGCAGCGGGTCGAGGAGCACCGAGCGCGAGCCGTCGTCGCCGTCGGTGATCGTCTCGACCGCCTCGACCGGCTCGACTCCCTCGCGGTGGACGATGCGCTCGAGGGTGGGCTCGCGCACCGGGTCGCTCTGCTCGTCCCACTCCTCGTTGCGCACCCACGTGCCGCCCTCACCGGGCTGCCACGCGTCCTCGAGCTTGTACGGGCCGTTGGAGTAGGCGAGGTAGGCGGAGTCGTCGCCCTTGTCGGTGCTGCGCTTGACGGGGGCGAACTCGGGGGTGGAGACGACCTCGCCGAAGTCGGCGACGGGCTCGCTGAGCCGGTAGGTGATCGTGTCGCCGGAGCACGTGACGGCGGCCTGGATGAGGTTCGTCGCCCCGGCGCTGCGACCCGCGCTGCCGAAGGGGCCGGGGTAGCGCGAGCTGCCGTCCGGCTTCTTCGGGATGTCGAGATAGGTCAGCGCGTACCCGGCGGAGGCGGTGTCCTTGCTGAAGGAGCGGGAGACCCCGTAGCGCAGGTCGCCGCAGGTGATCCGCGAGCCGTCCTGCCAGCTGACGCCCTTGCGCAGGGTGAAGGACCACCGCGTCTGGTCCTTGCTCGCCCGGCCGGTGCTCGTCGCGAGGTCGCCGACGAGCTCCTTCTGCCCGGCGAGGTCGGTCGCGGGCGCGTAGGTCGTCAGCGTCCGCAGGTAGGTGCGGCCGGCGAAGGCCGACTGCTGGCGCGAGGTGATCCGCTGGGGGTCCCAGGAGAGGACCGGGCCCTGGGAGAGCACCGTGAGCTGCTGCTCCGGGCCCGCGAGGGGCGTCGTGCTCGCGCCCGACGCGCCCCCTCCCCCGCCGCCGTCTGCCGAGGTGCACGCGGAGACGAGCAGCAGGCCGCTCGTCGTGACGAGCGCCGCGGCGCGGCGGGGGGTGGGGGTCATCGGTGAGGTCCTCCTGGGGACGTCCTGGGGCTCAGCTGCGCGAGCGGGCCAGCCGGTTGCGCAGCACCTGGTCGAGCTCGACCTTGCGGATCCGCACGGCGTCGGGGGTGACCTCGACGCACTCGTCCTCGCGGCAGAACTCCAGCGACTGCTCGAGCGAGAGCTTGCGCGGGGGCACGACCTTCTCGAAGTTGTCCGCGGAGCTGGCGCGCACGTTGGTGAGCTTCTTCTCCTTGGTGATGTTGACGTCCATGTCGTCGGCGCGGGAGTTCTCGCCGACGATCATGCCCTCGTAGACCTCGGTCGTCGGCTCGACGAAGAGCGTGCCGCGCTCCTGGAGGTTGACCATCGCGTAGGCGGTGACGGGACCGCTGCGGTCGGCGACGAGGGAGCCGGAGATGCGCGTGGTGATCGTGCCGAACCACGGCTCGTAGCCCTCGAAGACGTGGTGGGCGATGCCGGTGCCGCGCGTCTCGGTGAGGAACTCCGTGCGGAAGCCGATGAGCCCGCGGCTGGGCACGAGGAACTCCATGCGGATCCAGCCGGTGCCGTGGTTGGTCATCTGCTCCATGCGCCCCTTGCGGGAGGCGAGGATCTGGGTGATCGCGCCGAGGTGCTCCTCGGGGGTGTCGATCGTCAGGCGCTCGACCGGCTCGTGGGTCTTGCCGTCGACCTCGCGGGTGACGACCTGCGGCTTGCCGACGGTGAGCTCGAAGCCCTCGCGGCGCATCTGCTCGACGAGGATGGCGAGCGCGAGCTCACCTCGGCCCTGGACCTCCCAGGCGTCGGGACGCTCGGTCGGCAGGATGCGCAGTGAGACGTTGCCGACGAGCTCGCGGTCGAGCCGGTCCTTGACGAGGCGGGCGGTGACCTTCGTGCCGCGGGTCGCGCCACGGCCGACGAGCGGCGAGGTGTTCGTGCCGATGGTCATCGAGATGGCCGGCTCGTCGACGGTGATGACGGGCAGCGCGACGGGGTTCTCGGCGTCGGCGATGGTGTCGCCGATCATGATCTCGGGGATGCCGGCGATGGCGATGATGTCGCCCGGGCGCGCGGGCTTGTCCTCGAGCGGCTTGCGCTCCAGGCCCTCGGTCATGAGCAGCTCGGTGATCTTCACGCGCTCCTGCGAGCCGTCGTGACGGCACCACGTGACCTGCTGGCCCTTGCGGATCTCGCCGTTGAAGACGCGCAGCAGGGCCAGGCGACCGAGGAAGTTGCTCGAGTCGAGGTTGGTGACGTGCGCCTGGAGCGGGGTCTCGTCGTCGTAGGCCGGCGCCGGGATCGTCTCCATGATCGTGCGGAAGAGCGGCTCGAGGTCGCCGTTGTCGGGCAGCCCGCCGTCCTCGGGACGGTTGAGGCTGGCCGCTCCCGCCTTCGCCGAGGCGTAGACGATGGGGAACTCGATCTGGTCCGCGTCGGCGTCGAGGTCCATGAAGAGCTCGTAGGCCTCGTCGACGACCTCGGCGATGCGGCTGTCGGGGCGGTCGACCTTGTTGATGCACAAGATGACCGGCATCTTCGCGGCGAGCGCCTTGCGCAGGACGAAGCGGGTCTGGGGCAGCGGGCCCTCGGACGCGTCGACGAGCAGGACGACGCCGTCGACCATCGACAGGCCGCGCTCGACCTCGCCGCCGAAGTCGGCGTGGCCGGGGGTGTCGATGATGTTGATGGTGACGCCCTCGGGGGCGTCGAAGTCGGAGGCGGACGGACCGGTGTAGCGGATCGCGGTGTTCTTCGCGAGGATCGTGATCCCCTTCTCGCGCTCGAGGTCACCGGAGTCCATGACGCGGTCGACGGAGCCGCTCTTGTCGTGCTCGCCGAAGGTGCCGCCCTGCCACAGCATCTTGTCCACGAGGGTGGTCTTGCCGTGATCGACGTGGGCGACGATGGCGACGTTGCGCACGTCTGAGCGGGTCTTCATGGGCATGAGCGCGATTGTCTCAGCAGGAGCGCCGATGCCGGAAATCCGCGGTCGCGCCCATGGCCCGCTCCCGACCCTCCGGGCGAAGGGGGACCCCCTTCGCCCGCTCGGTCTCAGACCGGTAAAGGCGTCGCCGACGGCCTACCCAGCGGGTGCTCACTCGGTTAGGTTCACCAACCAGCCGCGTCCATGGCGCGTCGGCCTCCTCCGGGTGACCGCGTCACAGGGTGGCTGCCGAGGGTCACCGACTCCTCGGTCGACCGAACGCCACACCAGCGAGGTAGACGATGTCCATGCGGAAGTCCACTCCCGTGGTCCTCCTGGCCACGGCCGCTCTGACCATGAGCGCCTGTGCCCAGAGCGACCGCGAAGACAGCGGCAGCGGTGACAGCGGCGGCGACTCCGCCGCCACCGACGCCACCTTCACCTTCGGCGCCGCGGGCGCGCCGGAGGTCTTCGACCCCTTCTACGCCAGCGACGGCGAGACCTTCCGCGTCACCCGCCAGATGTTCGAGGGCCTCGTCGAGGTCAAGCCCGGCAGCGCCGAGATCGGCCCGGGCCTGGCGGAGAAGTGGGAGCCCAGCGAGGACGGCAAGACCTGGACCTTCACCCTGCGCGAGGGCGTGAAGTTCACCGACGGCGAGACCTTCGACGCCGAGGCCGTCTGCGCGAACTTCGAGCGCATGGCCGACCAGAACGAGACCGCGCAGGCCGGTCCGGCCGAGTACTGGGCCTACTCCATGGAGGGCTTCGGCGAGGACTCGCTCTACCGCTCCTGCAAGGCCACCGACGCCAAGACCGTCGAGCTGAAGATCTCTCGCGCCACCTCGAAGTTCCCGGCGATGCTCTCGCTGTCGGCCTTCGCGATGCAGTCGCCCAAGGCGCTCGAGTCCGGCGACGCGAACAACGTCAAGAAGCAGGGCGAGGGCTTCGCCTACCCGAAGAACGCGCAGGAGCCCGTCGGCACCGGCCCGTACACGCTGGACAAGTACGACACCGCGAACAGCACGGTGACGCTCAAGCGCAACGACGAGTACTGGGGCGAGAAGGCCAAGAACGCCGAGATCGTCTTCAAGATCATCCCCGACGAGTCGACCCGTCGTCAGGAGCTCGAGGCCGGCTCGATCAACGGCTACGACCTGCCGAACCCCGTGGACTGGAAGGGCCTGGAGGACTCCGGCAACACCGTCGAGGTCCGCCCCGCCTTCAACATCCTCTACGTCGGCCTCAACCCCGAGAAGAACACCAAGCTCAAGGACCTCAAGGTCCGCCAGGCGCTGTCCATGGCCGTCGACCGCGAGAACCTCGTGACCTCCCAGCTGCCCGAGGGCGCTGTCGCCGCGTCGCAGTTCATGCCCGACACCGTCAAGGGCTACAACTCCGAGCTGCAGCCCATGAAGAAGGACGTCGAGGGCGCCAAGAAGCTGCTCAAGGAGGCCGGCGCCGAGGGCATGGAGCTGACCTTCGCCTACCCGAGCGAGGTCACCCGGCCGTACATGCCGAACCCGCAGAAGATCCACGAGGCCATCCGCCGCGACTTCGAGGCGGTCGGCATCAAGGTCAAGGTCGTCACCAAGCCGTGGAACGGCGGGTACCTCGACGGCGTCGACAACGGCCAGTTCGACGCGTGGCTGCTCGGCTGGACCGGTGACTACGACTCGGCCGACAACTTCATCGGCACCTTCTTCGGCAACCTCAAGAGCAACGACTTCCACACCTCGGCGACCGACTTCGGCTCCGACCTGAGCAAGGAGCTCAAGGAGGCCGACCAGACGGTCGACGAGGCCGAGCGCACGACGATGTACGAGGAGCTGAACAAGAAGATCGCCGAGGAGTACATCCCCGGGCTGCCGATCTCGCACAGCCCGCCCGCGCTCGTCGTCGGCGAGGGCGTCGAGGGTCTCACCGCGAGCCCGCTGACGGCCGAGCAGTTCGACACGGTCACCGTCGAGGGCGGCAAGTAAGCCCTACGTCGGCCGATCTGTCCCGACACCCAGGCTGGGGCCGTCTGCTCCGGGTCACCCCCGGACCAGGCGGCCCCACCGCCTGTCGAGCGCTAGGAGGCACCTACCCGTGCTGAGATTCATCGTCCGCCGGCTGCTCCAGCTGGTCCTCGTCGTCTTCGTCCTGTCGATCCTGCTCTTCGCCTGGCTGCGCGCGCTGCCCGGCGGCGTCGTCTCCGCGATGCTCGGCGAGCGCGCGACCCCCGAGAGCCGCGCCGCTCTCACCGCCGAGCTGGGGCTCAACGACCCCCTCCCCGTGCAGTACTGGCGCTTCCTCCAGCGCGCCCTCCAGGGCGACTTCGGCGCCTCGACCTCCGTGCAGGTCGGCCGGCCCGCGATGGAGGTATTCCTCGAGCGCTTCCCCGCGACGATCGAGCTCGCCCTGGGCGCGATGCTCATCGCGCTCCTCCTCGCGATCCCGCTCGGCTACGTCGCCGCCCGGCGGCGCGGCAGCGCGCTGGACAACGTCTCGGTCGTCGGCTCGCTCGTGGGCGTGGCCGTCCCCGTCTTCTTCCTCGCCTTCCTGCTGAAGTACTACTTCTCGATCAAGCTCGGCTGGCTGCCGGTCTCCGGTCGTCAGGACGTCGGCGACGCGACCCGGGTCACCGGCTTCTTCGTCCTCGACGGCATCCTCACCCGCGAGTGGGACGCCTCTCTCGACGCCCTCAAGCACCTCGTCCTGCCGAGCATCGCCCTGGCCTCGATCCCCTTCGCGATGATCTTCCGGATCACCCGGGCGAGCGTCCTCGACGTCCTCGACGAGGACTACGTGCGCACCGCCCAGTCCAAGGGCCTGGGCTCGCGGGTCATCCGCGGGCGGCACGTCATGCGCAACGCGCTCCTGCCGATCGTCACCGCCGTCGGCCTGCAGACCGGCGCGCTGCTCGGCGGTGCGGTGCTCACCGAGACCGTCTTCAACTTCCCCGGCATCGGCCAGGCGCTCTCGCAGTCCTTCAGCAGCCGCGACTTCGCCGTCCTGCAGGTGATCATCCTCGCGGCGGCCATCGTCTACGTCCTCGTCAACCTCGTCGTCGACGTCCTCTACGCCGTCATCGACCCCCGAGTGAGGACCCGATGAGCACGACTCCCAGCACCCCCGAGCCCGGCACGCCGCGTCCCATGCCGCGTCCCGGCGACCGCAAGCGGGCCCGCATCGACGCCCTCGCCGAGGCCGGCGCGGTCTCCGACTCCCCCGGGACGAGCCTCATCGCCTCGGCGTGGAAACGGCTGCGCCGCAACCCCGTCTTCCTCGTCGGGCTGGCGATCACGACGGTCTTCGTCCTCATCGCGCTGCTCGCGCCGCTGCTGGCGCCGAACGACCCCACCGAGTGGCTGCTCAAGGTGAGCGCCCAGAAGGACCCGGTCCCCGCTCCCCGGGACGGCTTCCCCCTCGGCGGTGACGACAAGGGCAGAGACCTGCTCTCCCGCCTCATCGTCGGCAGCCGGCAGACCCTCGTCGTCGGTGTCATGGCCACCCTCATCGGGCTCGCCGGCGGCGTCGTCCTGGGCACCCTCGCGGGAGCCTTCAGCGGCTGGGTCGACAGCGTCATCATGCGCGCGGTCGACGTCATGCTCTCCATCCCCAGCCTGCTGCTCGCCTTCTCGATCTCGGCGCTCGCCGCCCGGCCCAGCCAGTGGACGCTCATCATCGCGATCGCCATCGTGCAGATCCCGATCTTCGCCCGGCTCCTGCGGGGCGCGATGCTCGCCCAGCGCAGCAAGGACCACGTCCTCGCGGCCCGGGCCCTCGGCGTCAAGCGCTCGGCGATCGTCCTGCGCCACATGCTGCCGAACTCGCTCGGCCCGGTCATCGTCCAGGCGACGCTCGTCCTCGCGACGGCGATCATCGACGCGGCCGCGCTGTCCTTCCTCGGCCTCGGCAACCCCGACGACCGGACCCCGGAATGGGGCCAGATGCTCGGTGCGTCGCAGAAGTACTTCTACGACTACCCGCACCTCGCCTTCTACCCGGCGATCTGCATCATCGTCGTCGCGCTCGGCTTCACCCTCATGGGCGAGTCGCTGCGCGAGGCCCTTGACCCCAAGACCCGGAGGTGACGCCATGACGGCGACGAGCACCCAGCACCCCCGCCCCACCGGTGGCGGCGCGACCCCGCTGCTGTCCGTGCGGGACCTCACCGTGACCTTCACCCGCTCCGGCGAGCAGCCCTTCACCGCGGTCGACGGGCTGAGCTTCGACGTCTCCCCCGGTCAGACCGTCGGCCTCGTCGGCGAGTCCGGCTGCGGCAAGTCCGTGACCTCGCTGGCGATCATGGGCCTGCTGCCCGCTCGCGGCAACACCGTGACAGGCACGGTCGACTTCGAGGGCACCGACCTGCTGACGCTCTCGGACAAGGCGATGCGCGACCGGCGCGGCCAGGAGATCGGCATGATCTTCCAGGACCCGCTGTCCTCGCTCAACCCCGTCGTGCCGATCGGGCGCCAGGTCACCGAGGTCCTCGAGCGGCACAAGGGGATGTCGAAGAGGGCCGCCCGCCCGCTCGCGAGGGAGATGCTCCACAAGGTCGGCATCCCCGACCCGGACCGGCGTCTCTCGGAGTACCCGCACCAGCTCTCGGGCGGCATGCGCCAGCGCGCGCTCATCGCCATGGCGCTGGCCTGCGAGCCGCGCCTGCTCATCGCCGACGAGCCGACGACGGCCCTCGACGTGACGATCCAGGCCCAGATCCTCACCCTGCTGCGCGACCTCGTGCAGGAGATGGGCACCGCGCTCATCATGATCACCCACGACCTCGGCGTCGTCGCCGGCCTGTGCGACGAGGTCAACGTCCTCTACGGCGGCCGGCTCGTCGAGCGCGGCGACAGGCACCCGCTCTTCGCCGAGCCGCGCCACCCCTACACCGGTGGCCTCCTCGCGTCCGTCCCCGGTCTCGAGAGCGCCCGTGGCGAGCGGCTCAACCCGGTGCCCGGCTCGGTCGCCGACAACCTGCCGTGGACGAGTGCGTGCGCCTTCGCGCCGCGCTGCTCCAACGCCGTGGACCGGTGCCGCGAGGAGACCCCCGGTCTCGCCGAGCGCGACGCCCGCGTCGTGCGCTGCTTCAACCCCCTCCACGGCGAGCCCTCGCCGGCGGAGCAGACGACGGAGGTGACCCGATGAGCGCGCGGTCCACGACGAGCACGGACGGCACCCGGACGAAGGGGAAGGACGGCGACGTCCTCGTCGACGTCCAGGGCCTGAAGGTCCACTTCCCCATCAAGCGCGGGGTGATCTTCGACAAGACCGTCGGGCACGTCTACGCCGTCGACGGGGTCGACCTGCAGATCCGGCGCGGCGAGACCTACGGGCTCGTCGGCGAGTCCGGCTGCGGCAAGTCGACGATGGGTCGCGCGATCCTCGCGCTCGAGGAGATCACCGAGGGCACCGTCACCTTCGACGGCGAGGCGCTCACCGACCTGCGCGGCGACGCGCTGCGCCGGCGCCGCCAGGACCTGCAGATGGTCTTCCAGGACCCCATGGGCAGCCTGGACCCGCGGCAGAGCGTCGAGTCGCTCCTCGTCGAGGGCATGCAGGCGCACGGGATCGTCAAGGACGCGAAGGAGGCGGCTCCGCGCCTGAAGCAGCTGCTCTCCGACGTCGGCCTGCCCGCCGCCGCGCTGAAGAAGTACCCGCACGAGTTCTCCGGCGGTCAGCGCCAGCGCATCGGCATCGCGAGGGCGCTGTCGGTCAACCCCGAGCTCGTCGTCGCCGACGAGCCGGTCTCGGCGCTGGACGTCTCCGTGCAGGCCCAGGTCATCAACCTCCTGTCCGACCTCCAGGAGGAGTACGGCCTGACCTACCTCGTCATCGCCCACGACCTCGCGGTGGTGCGGCACATCTCCGACCGCGTCGGGGTGATGTACCTCGGGGGTCTCGTCGAGGAGGCCGACGCCGACGACCTCTACGCCCAGCCGCTGCACCCGTACACGCGGGCGCTGCTGTCGGCCGTGCCCGTCCCGGACCCGGTCGTCGAGGACTCCCGCGAGCAGATCCTGCTCAGCGGCGACCTCCCTTCCCCCGCTGCGCCGCCGAGCGGCTGCCGCTTCCACACGCGCTGCCCGTGGCGCCAGGAGACCCGCTGCGACGACGAGCGGCCGCAGCTGCGGGTCGTCGAGGTCGACGGCGTCCCCGCGGGGCACAAGGTCGCCTGCCACTTCGCCGAGGAGATCGAGCGCGGCGAGATCCAGCGCCACGCCGTCGAGACCGTCGTCGAGGAGAAGCCCCAGGCCCTCCGCGACGCCGAGGCGGCCGCGATCACCGACGAGATCCCCTTCTCGTAGGACGTCTCCCCCGAGCACGACGAAGGGGGCCGGTCACCTCACGGTGACCGGCCCCCTTCGCTCGTGCGAGGCGAGGTCGACTCTCAGGCGCCGAGCTCTCGCGAGTCCGAGTCGGGCCGCTCGTTCACCCGTGCAGGGTCGCGGTCGACGTCGTCACGCGGGGTGTCGGGCTCGTCGCGGTCGGGCGCGATGCCCGCCTGGTCGTCCGGGTCGACGTCGACGATGCCGGTGCCGAAGAGCGTCGAGTGCTCGCTCGCACGGACGTCCTCGGTGGCGATGACCTCGCGGACCTCGGCGAAGTGGCAGCGCGACAGGTGGCCGCCCTCGCCGTCGGGACGGATCTCGAGCAGCGGGGTCTCCTCACGGCACAGGTCCTGGGCACGCCAGCATCGCGTGTGGAAGTGGCAGCCCTTCGGCGGGTTCGCCGGTGACGGCACGTCACCGGTGAGGGTGATCTGGTCACGCTTGCCGCGCAGGGTCGGGTCCGGCACCGGCACGGCGGAGAGCAGCGCCTGCGTGTACGGGTGCGTCGGCCGGCTGTAGACCTCGTCCTCGTCGCCGATCTCGACCATGCGGCCGAGGTACATGACCCCGACCCGGTCCGAGATGTGCCGCACGACCGAGAGGTCGTGGGCGATGAAGACGTAGGAGAGGTTGAGCTCGCGCTGCAGCTTCTCCATGAGGTTGATGACCTGCGCCTGGACCGACACGTCGAGCGCGGAGACCGGCTCGTCGCAGATGAGCACCTTCGGGTTGAGCGCGATGCCGCGGGCGATGCCGATGCGCTGACGCTGACCGCCGGAGAACTGGTGCGGGTAGCGGTTGATGTGCTCGGGGTTGAGCCCGACGAGGTCGAGCAGCTCCTGCACCCGCGCCCGGCGCCCCTTCTTCGGCACGACGTCCGGGTGGATGTCGAAGGTCTCGCCGATGATGTCGCCGACCGTGCGCCGCGGGTTGAGCGAGGTGTACGGGTCCTGGAAGACGATCTGGATGTCGCGACGCATCTTGCGCATCGCGGCACCCTTGAGCGAGTGCATCTCGACGCCCTCGAACTCGACGGTGCCCTCGGTGGGCTCCTCGAGACGCATGAGCAGCCGGCCGAGCGTGGACTTGCCGCAGCCGGACTCGCCGACGATGCCGAGCGTCTCGCCGCGACGCAGGTCGAAGTCGACCCCGTCGACGGCCTTGACCGCACCGACGGTGCGCTGCAGGACGCCGCCCTTGATCGGGTAGTGCTTCTTCAGGCCTCGGGCCTTGAGGATGATGTCGCTGTCGTCAGGCATTGAGGACCTCCTGCGAGTAGTGGCAGGCCGCAGCCCGGTTGAGGCCGACCGGCTCCAGCGGCGGGCGCTCCTGGACGCAGTTCTCCCGGGCGAGCACGCAGCGCGGGTGGAAGGCGCAGCCGCTCGGGATCCGCATGAGGTTCGGCGGCAGGCCGCCGATCGCCGCGAGCTCCTGGCCCTTCTGGTCCAGGCGCGGGATCGACTCCAGCAGGCCCTTCGTGTACGGGTGCGCCGGGTTGGCGTAGATGTCGTGGACGTCCGCCTCCTCGACGATGCGCCCGGCGTACATCACGGCGATGCGGTCCGCGACGTCGGCGACGACGCCGAGGTCGTGGGTGATGAGGATCAGGCCCATGTTGTACTCGGCCTGCAGCTCCTCGAGCAGCTCCATGATCTGCGCCTGGACGGTGACGTCGAGGGCGGTCGTCGGCTCGTCGGCGATGAGCACCTTGGGGTCCAGCGCGATCGCCATGGCGATCATGATGCGCTGGCGCATGCCGCCGCTGAACTGGTGCGGGTAGGCCTTGACGCGCTCACGGGCCGCGGGGATGTTGACCCGCTCCATGAGGCGCACGGCCTCGTCGTAGGCGTCGGACTTGTTCATCCCGCGGTGCTTGCGGAACATCTCGCCGATCTGCCAGCCCACCGGGAAGACCGGGTTGAGCGCGCTCAGCGCGTCCTGGAAGACCATGGAGATCTCCGGGCCGCGCGTGCTGCGGCGACGGTCCTCCGGCATGGTCAGCAGGTCCTCGCCGCAGTAGCGGATCGCGCCACCGGCGATGCGGCCCGGGGGCATCGGGAGGATGCCCATGATCGCCTGAGCGGTCACGGACTTGCCCGAGCCGGACTCGCCGAGGATGGCGAGGGTCTTGCCGGCCTCGAGGCTGAAGTTCACGCCGTTGATCGCCTTGGCGACGCCGTCGTCGGTGACGAACTCGACGTGGAGGTCGTCGACCTCGAGGAGCTTGCCGTCGACAGGGGTGAAGTCGTTCCCCGTGGTGGGGGCGGTACGGGTACGGGCCATGGTCATCGGCTCCTCGGGTCGAAGGCGTCGCGCACGGCGTCGCCGAGCATGATGAAGGCCAGCACGGCCAGGCTCAGGAAGAGGCTGGGGAAGACGAGCGGCCACCACGCGACGCGGATGTAGTCCAGCGAGCCGGAGATGTCGATGCCCCAGGAGACCGCGGGCTCGGCCAGGCCGATGCCGAGGAAGGACAGGGTCGCCTCGGCGGCGATGTACGCACCGAGGTTGATCATCGACACGACGATGACCGGGGCCATCGCGTTGGGCAGGACGTGCGAGCGGATGATCCGCCAGGGGCTGGCGCCCAGGGCGCGGGCGGCCTGGACGTAGTCGTTGGGCTTGACCTGCAGCGCGGAGCCGCGCATGAGGCGGGCGACGCTCGGCCAGCCGAGGATCGACAGGGCGATGACGACCTTCATGACGACGGCGAAGTAGCCGCTGTCGACCTCGTTGGGGAAGGTCGACATGAAGAGGATGCCGCCGAGCAGCAGCGGGATGGCGAAGAAGATGTCCGTCACCCGCATGAAGATCGTGTCGAAGATCCCGCCGAAGTAGCCGGCGAGGATCCCGATGACCGAGCCGACGGTCAGGGTCGCGAGCGTCGTGAGCACGCCGACGAGGATCGAGGCGCGGGCGCCGTAGATGCACCGGGCGAGGACGTCACGGCCCTGGAGGTTCGTGCCGAAGAGGTGCTCGCTGCTCGGGGGCAGGTGGCTGTCCTTGAGCGCGCCGGAGGCGCCCGGGTCCTGGCTGGTGAGCAGCGAGGGGAAGACGGCCATGAGGATGAAGGCCGTGATGAGGACCAGCGAGGCCCAGAAGATCCAGTTGCGGCGCAGCTGACGCCAGCCGTCGGACAGCAGCGAGCGGGACTCGCCGACGTCGCCCCCCTCGGGGGTGTCCTGGCGCACGAGCATCTCGTGAGTGGCCTCAGTCATTGCTGATCCTCGGGTCGAGCACGCCGTAGAGAAGGTCGACGAGCAGGTTCATGAGCAGGTAGACGAGCACGAGCGCGGTCACCGACCCCACGACGGAGACGCCGTCACGGACGCGGACCGCGTTCGCGATGAAGCCGCCGACACCGGGGATGTTGAAGATCGCCTCCGTGACGATCGCGCCGCCGAGCAGGGCGCCGAAGTCGGCGCCGGCGAAGGTGACGACCGGGATGAGCGAGTTGCGCAGGGTGTGGACGCCGATGACGCGGTTGCGGGTCAGGCCCTTCGCGGTCGCGGTGCGCACGTAGTCGGCGCGCAGGTTCTCGACGAGGCTCGTGCGGGTGAGTCGCGCGACGTAGGCCAGCGAGAGGGACCCGAGGACGAGGCCGGGCAGGAGGAGCTCGTAGAAGGTCGCCTGCGAGCTCACGGTCACCGGGAAGATCTGCAGCTTCACGCCGAAGGCCGTCTGGGCGACCGAGCCGAGCACGAAGCTCGGGATCGCGATGACGAAGAGCGTCGAGACGAGCACGAGGCTGTCGACGAAGCCGCCCTTGCGGATGCCGGCGAGGACGCCGGCGAGGACACCGACGACGAACTCGAAGCCGAGCGCGATGAGGGCCAGCTTGGCGGTCACCTTGAAGCGGCTCGCGAGCTCGGAGGCCACGTCGAGGTCCTGGTAGGTGGTGCCGAGATCACCGCGGACGACGTTGCCGAGGTACTTGACGTACTGCAGCAGCAACGGGTCGTCGAGGTTGTTCTCCTTGCGGAACTGCGCGATGAACTCTGGCGAGCACGGCTTGTCTCCGCACTTGTTGGCCGTGGGATCACCCGGTAGGGCGAAGACCATCCAGTAGATCAAGAACATCGCGATGAGCGCGACCGGCAGCATCTGCAGCAGTCGCCTCAGGACGAACTTCGTCATCGTCTCTTCTTCCTGTGCTCGGCGCGCCCGCGTCAGCGAGGGCGCGCCTGCGGCGGCGCCCCCCGGGTGTGGGGGACGCCGCCGCAGGTTACGTCACTTGACCGTGACAGTCGCCACGTCGATGGTGCCGAAGGGGGTCAGCTTGACGTTGTCCACCTTGTCGCTCCAGCCGGCGATGGCCTGGCCGTACCAGAGCGGGATGACCGGGAAGCCGTTGGCCAGCTCGGCCTCCGCCTCCTGGTACTTGGTGTTCGCGGCCTCGGCGTCCTCGCCGGCAGCGGCCTCCTTGAGGAGGGTGTCGAACTTCTCCGAGGAGTAGTCACCGTCGTTGGAACCGGCGCCCGTGCCGTACAGCGGGGCGAGGAAGTTCTCGATGGACGGGTAGTCCATCTGCCAGCCGGTGCGGAAGAGGCCCTTCATCTTCTTGTCGGTGACGAGCGCGCGCATCGTGGCGAAGTCCGGGTAGGACTTGCCGACGCACTTCACGCCGAGGGCGTCGGTGATCGAGGAGCAGGTCGCGTCGACCCACGCCTTGTGGTCACCGTCGGCGTTGTAGGAGATGGTGATCGTGCCGTCGTAGCCGCCGGCCTGGTCGAACATCTCCTTGGCCTTGGCCTTGTCGTAGGTGCACGCGTCGCCGCACGCACCCTCCTTGTAGCCGTCGACGGCCGGGGAGACCCAGCCGGTGGCCGGCTGACGGGTGCCCGCGAAGATCTTGTCGATGATCGTGTCGCGGTCGATGGCCATGGAGATGGCCTTGCGCAGCTCGAGGTTGTCCTCGAAGGTCTTGTCGGCCTTCGGCGAGGGGAAGCTGATCGACTGGAAGACGCCGGTCGCCTTCTGCTCGGTGCGGTCGGGCAGGTCGCCCTCGTACTTCTTGCCCGCGAGAGCCGAGGTGGGGAGCTGGTCGAGGATGTCCAGCGTGCCCGCCTGCACGTCCTTATAGGCGGCGTCGGTGTCCTGGTAGAACTTGAAGGTCACCTCGTCGGCGTTGCCCGCGAAGTCGCCCGTGTACTCCGGGTTCTTCTCGAGCACGACCTGCTGGCCCTTGTCGTAGGTCTTGACCATGTACGGGCCGGCGCCGACCGGCTTGTCGCCGAAGGCCTTGCCGTCGTCCTCGAAGAAGGACTCGGGGAGCGGCGCGAAGGCGGTGTAGCCCAGGCGGACCGGGAGGTTCGAGACCTTCTCGGTGGTCTTGATGGTGAAGGTGGTGTCGTCGACGACCTTCAGGCCCGACATCTCGTCGGCCTTGGCCGGGCTGCCCTCGCAGTCCGGGACGTCGACCATCTCGCCGGACTCCTTGTCCTTCTCCTTCTTCGTGCCGCAGTCCATGTCGGCCGCGCCGTCGATGACGTCGAAGAAGTAGGAGGAGAGGGTGGCGTTCTTGCCGGCGCGGTTCCAGTTCCACGCGTCGACGAAGCTCTTGGCCGTGACGTCGGTCCCGTCGGAGAACTTGCGGCCCTCCTTGAGCTTGACGGTGAAGGTCTGGTTGTCCTCGGTCTCGATGGACTCGGCGAGGTCGTTCTCGGGCTCGGCGGTCTCGGGGTTGTAGTGGACCAGCTTCGCCGTCACGGCGTCGAGGATGTTGCCACCGCAGGTCTCGTTGGTGTTACCCGGCACGAGCGGGTTCTGCGGGGTGCAGCCGTGGATCGAGAAGGACCCGCCGGCCTGACCCTCGCCCCCGCTGCCACCCTCGGTGCTGCTTTCGCCACCGCCGCACGCAGTCGCGACGAGCGCGGCTGCGGAGATTCCGGCAATGGCCATCGCGCGAGAGTTGACTCGCATAGATGTCCTCCTACGAATAAGCCGCCACGTTGGCGGACTCCCCGGACCGAGTCCGGTCTTGGTCGCAGCACGGTCGTCGCTGCAGGGGCAATCTCAACTGATGAGAAGTCGGTTGCGCCACGGTCGTGGAGGTGTCGAGACCCAACTGTGACCCGTCCGTCACCCTCAGGGGTGGCTCGTCAGACAGGATCGCCGGCCCCGGCGATGACGTCCTCGAGGGTCAGCGGGCGGCCCTGCGCGTCGGCGAGCGGGAGCCGCCAGTTCGGGTACTCCTCGTCGGTGCCGGGCTGGTTGATCGTCCGCGTGTCGCCGACGAGATCGGTGAGGGCGACGCCGCGCAGGACCGACGGGGTGGCGGCCAGCCAGCGGTGGAGCGCGGCGACGACCTCGGGCACGTCGCCCCGGCGCTCGGGGGCGAGATGCCCTGCCTCGACGAGCGCCTCCTCCATCGTCGCGACCGTGTCGCGCTCGGCGGCGAGCTCCTCCTCCATCGACCGGGTGAGCAGCCCGAGCTCGTCGCGCAGCTCGACGTGCCGCAGCTCGAGGTAGCCCGCCGTGGGCGGCAGGTCGTGCGTCGTCACCGAGGCCAGGCAGAGGCGGCGGTAGTCCTGCGGCGGGAGCGGACGTCCGTCCTCGCCCTGCTCGAACCACACGATGCTCGTGCCGAGCACCCCGCGCTGGAGGAGGTACTCGCGCACCCAGGGCTCGACGACCCCGAGGTCCTCGCCGACGACGACGGCGCCGGCCCGGTGCGCCTCGAGCGCGAGGATGCCGATCATCGCCTCGTGGTCGTAGCGCACGTAGGCCCCGTCGGTCGGCGCGTGGCCCACGGGGATCCACCACAGACGGAAGAGCCCGATGACGTGGTCGACCCGCACTCCCCCGGCGTCGCGCAGCACGGCGCGGATCATGTCGCGGTAGGGCGCGTACCCGAGCTCGGCGAGACGGTCGGGGCGCCACGGCGGCTGCGACCAGTCCTGGCCACGCTGGTTGAACTGGTCCGGCGGCGCCCCGACGGTCACCCCGCGGGCGAGCGCGTCGCCGAGGGCCCACGCGTCGGCCCCCTTCGGGTGGATGCCGACGGCGAGGTCGTGGACCACCCCGAGCCGCATGCCCGCCCCCACGGCGGCCTCCTGGGCCGCCGCGAGCTGCTCCTGGAGCACCCACTGGACCCAGCAGGCGAAGCTGATCTCGCCCGTGTGCGCCCGCTGGAAGTCCGCGACCGCCGGCGAGGCCGGGTCGCGCAGCTCGGCCGGCCAGTCGGTGGCGAAGTGCGGCCCGTGCACCTGGGCGATGACCCACCACGTCGCGAAGAGGAGCAGCCCCTCGCCCTCGGCCTCGTACCAGGGCTGCATCCGCTGCGCGTGCAGCGGGCCGAGCTCGGCGTAGGCGATGCGCAGCGCCTGGTGGCGCAGCGCCCAGCTCGCGTCGCGATCGAGCACGTCGGTGCGGTTGAGCGGCGCCGCCTCGGCGGCGAGGTCGTCGATCCGGACCCGCGTCCCGGGCTCGAGCCGGTCGAGGTCGGGCAGGGTCGCGATGTCGACGTAGAGGGGACTGACGAAACGGCGCGAGGTCGGCAGGTACGGCGAGGGCTCGACCGGCGCGACCGGCTCGGCCGCGTGCAGCGGGTTGACGAGGACGAAGTCGTGACCGTGCTCCCGGGCGGCCCACCGCGACAGCTCGCGCAGCACCCCGAGGTCGCCCAGGCCCCAGGAGGTCTCGGAGCGCACCTGGTAGAGCTGGGTGGTCAGACCGGTCGCGGCCCGCTCGTCGAGACCGGCCGGCATCTCGAGGGCGTCGGGGACGGCGACGAAGGTCGCCCGTCGGGTCGTCGGGTCCGGCAGGGCGTCCTCGCCCTCCACCTCGGCCACGAGCTCGTGGTAGCCCAGGGGCAGGCCCGCGGGGATCTCGAAGGCGGCCTCGCCGACGAGCACCCCGTCGACCTCGACCGGCGCCACGTCGTGGGGCACCTGGTCGAGGTCGAGACGGCCTCCCCCTTCGAGCTCGACGTGCACCCGCACCGCGCGGCCGTGCTGCACGTGGACCGCCAGTCGGTAGGGGTGCGACGTACGGGCGACGACCGTCGCGGGCAGCGTGCGCCGCCAGGGCGCCTGCCGGGTCCGGCGAAGGGAGCCGCGCACCGCGTCGTCGTCGGAGACGTCCTCGCCGAGCGCCGTGAGCACCTGGCGCAGGGCGTCCTGCGGGATGTGGGTGTGCACGCCCTTCCAGTCCCAGTACTCGGTCGAGACCCCCTTCGCGTGGGCCAGGTCGACGAGGTCCGAGGGCAGGGTGTCACTCACGACGCCCACGATGTCCGATGGGACGCCGCGCGAGGACGAAACACACCGACGATCTTCGCCGTCGGCTCAGCCGCGGGTGACGAGGACCGGGCAGGGCGCGGCCTCGAGCACCCGCTGGCTCACCGAGCCGAGGAGCAGACCCCGGAAGCCGCCGCGCCCGCGGGTGCCGACGACGATGAGGTCCTCGTCGCACACCTCGTCGAGCAGGACGTCGGCGGCGCGCCCGCGGCGCACCTCGACGCTCACCTCGGGCATCCCCTGGGCCTTGGCCTCGATGCCCGGCGCCGTCGTCATGCCGTGCTCGACGTCGGCGCGGGCCTCGGCGAGGACGCCCTCGGCGACCTTGCGGTACCGGGTCTCCACCTGCTCCCACGCGGGCGTGCCGGGCTCGGTGACGACGACTCCGTCGACGACCTCGACCCGCCAGGCGGTGAGGACGAGGACCGGGGCGCCGGCGTGCCGGGCGACGTCGAGCGCGGAGCGGGCCGCGGCCCGGGAGTGCGAGCTGCCGTCGACGCCGACGACGACGCGGGCCGGGCCCGCGCCCGAGCCCTCGGGGACGAGGACGACGGGAGCGCTCGCGTGCTGGATGACGGCGGCCGAGACGCTGCCGAGGACGACCCGCTCGAGGCGGCTCGCCCGGCTCGACCCGACGACGACGATGGCGGCCTGCTCGGCGGCGTCGACGAGGACGCGCGAGGGGCTCCCGGTGAGCGACTGCGAGGTGACGGGCACGTCCGGGGCGATCTGGGCGATGCGCTCGAGGGCGTCGGTGACGGTCGCGTCGGCACCCGCGAGGAGCTGGTCGACGACCGCCCCCGCCCCCGCTGACTCAGGTCCCCCGAAGGCGGACACCCCGATGTCCGCGACGCTCACGACGTGCAACGACGTGCCTCGTCGCTGGGCGGAGCGGGCCGCCCAGGCGAGCACCGCCTCGTCCTTGCTCGTGCCGTCGACCGCGACGACGACGGCGCCTGCTGGAGTGCTCTGGTGCTCTGCTGCGGTGCTCATGCCTCATGGTGGCACCGGTGGGCGGCTCACGCCCAGGTTGTCAGCGAGTTTCTGTCGTGCTCTCCCCCGGGCCAGACGGCGCGCACGATCCCGGCCGCGGCGAGCGCCTTGCGGCAGCCCGGGCACGGCGGGTCGGTGATGTAGGCCGTCGCCCCCTTCGTGTCACGGGTGGCGAAGAGCAGCGCGTTGACCTCCGCGTGGATCGCGATGCAGAAGCCGGGGGTGCCGGGGCGGTCGTAGTCGCCCAGGCCCGGCACGGTCTCGTAGTCGAGCGCGCCCCGAGGGCAGGCCCCCTGGAGGCAGTCCGGCTCCCCCGGCGCGGCGCCGTTGTAGCCGGTCGCGATGATCCGGTGCTCGATGGTGAGGACGGCGCCCACCCGGCGCCGGGTGCACTTCGCCCGGGCGGCGACAGCCGTCGCGATGCCGAGGAAGTACTCGTCCCACCCGGGGACGGTGGCTGGCTGCACGCTCATGGCGGGCAGGCTAGTGCGGTGGGGGGACCCGGCAGGCCCGCGCATAGTGTGGGGCCGGTGACCCGCTCCTTCGCCGAATACCTCTCCTCCACCCTCGACGCGGTGCGGGAGGACTCAGGCGGCGAGGTGCACGGGGTCCCGTCGGCGCTCGCCGAGGCCGACCCCGACCGTCTCGGCGTCGCCCTGTGCACGACCGACGGCGAGATCTTCGACTCCGGCGACTCCGAGCACGAGATGACCATCCAGTCCGTCGCCAAGGCCTTCGTCTACGCGCTCGTCCTCGACGAGTACGGCGTCGAGGAGGTCATGGAGCGGGTCGACGTCGAGCCCTCCGGAGAGGCCTTCGACGTGCTCTCCGTCGAGCCCGAGACGAAGCGCCCGCGCAACCCGATGATCAACGCCGGCGCCCTCGTCGTGCACGGCATGGTCGGCGGCCCGAGCTCGAGCTGGGAGGACCGCGACCGGCTCGTCCTCGAGGGCCTGTCCCGGCTCGCCGGGCGTGAGCTCTCGCTCGACGAGCAGGCCGCGGAGGAGGAGCTCGCCGCGGCCCACCGCAACCTCGCCATCGCGCACATGCTCCGCGGCGAAGGGGTGATGGAGGACGACCCGCGCGACGTCGTGCAGGGCTACATCCGGCAGTGCTCGGTGCTCGTCACCCCGCGCGACCTCGCCGTCATGGCGGCGACGCTGGCCACCGGCGGGCGCCAGCCGATCACCGGCGAGCGCGTGCTCTCGGTCGCCTCGAGCCGCCAGGCGCTGAGCGTCATGACGACGTGCGGCATGTACGACTCCGCGGGTGACTGGATGTCGGAGATCGGCATCCCCGCCAAGAGCGGGGTCTCCGGCGTCCTCGTCGGCGCGATCCCCGGCCGCTTCGGGCTCGCGACGTACTCTCCGCGCCTGGACCGGCACGGCACGAGCACGCGCGGGCGCGCGGTCTTCGAGCGGATGAGCCGCGAGCTCGACCTGCACCTGCTCACCGACCCCGCCGCCCGGCAGGACCTGTGGACCGAGCTCGTGGAGTCCGGTCAGGCCTGAGGCGTGCCGCCGGCGGCCTCGGCGCGCCGCGCGAGGTTGTCGAGCGAGGCGCTGAGGTTGCGCTCGGTCGTGGACTCCGCTCGCGCGCGGCGGCGCTCGTCGGTGAGCTCGCGCCAGTCGTAGGTGTGCGTCGCGCGGCAGCGGTCGTCGCCGAGCGGCTCGACCTCCCAGCGCCACTCGTGACCGGCGGGCTCGCCGCCGTCGTCACCCGGGCGCCACGCGACGAGCCGGCCCTCCTCGAAGGCGACGACGCGGTTGTCCCGGACGTTCCCTTTCGTCGTGCGCATCGCGAAGATCTCGCCGGTCGCCCGGACCCGGCCGCCGCGCACGAGCTCGACGACGTTGTCGTTGCCGTCCCAGCTCGCGTGCTGGGCGGGGTCGGCGACGAGCTCGAAGACGGTGGCTGCGGGGGCGTCGATCTCGCGGCTGGCGGAGATCACCTGGGGCTGGCTCATGGGCTCAGTCAACCCGTCCGCGGGGCTGGGGGCCACCCCTTCGCCCCGGGTCGGGTCAGTGGCCGCCGTCGCTCACGAGCTTGAGGCCGATGATGCAGCCGACGAGGCCGGCGATGAGCAGCATCTTGGCGACCGAGGCGGTCTCTGCGCCGGTCGCCATGCCGTAGATCACCGTGAGGGAGGCGCCGACGCCCACCCACACCGCGTAGGCGGTGCCCGTCGGCAGGTCGCGCATGGCGTAGGCGAGACCGCCCATGCTCGCGAGGAGTGCGACGGCGAAGACCGTCGTCGGGACGGGCTTGCTCAGGCCCTCCGAGCGGCCGAGAGCGGTGGCCCAGACGGCTTCGAGGACACCGGAGATGATGAGGACGACCCAGGGCATGGCACGACTCCTTCGACGACACGTCTTGTCGCGATCCGGGTACGTGACCTCGTCCGGTCGCCGCGGTGCGCGGCTCGCCTCCTACGGTGCCGGGCCGGGGCGCAGAAGGCCAGTCGGGTCTCGGCGGAGGGTGGTGACGGGGTCGGCGTCAGGTGGTGACGGGGTCGGCGAGGTCGAGGTCGACCATGAGCTCGTCGGCGATGGCCTCGAGGCGCTCGCGCAGCGGGGCGCCGGCCCCCTCGGGGACGACGAGCCGCGCCCGGACCTCGAAGAGCAGACCGCCCGCCATCGGCGCCTCGCTCGTCGCCGTCTGCATCTCCTCGATGCCGACGCCGGCGGACGCGATCGCGGCGGAGACCTGGGCGACGATGCCCGGGCGGTCCTGGCCGACGAGGTGGAGCAGGGTCGGCTCCCCCGCCGTGGCCGGCTGCGGCTGGGTCTCGCGGACGACGACCGTGATGCCGTCGGCGGCCAGACCCTCGAGGGCGGAGCGAAGGGGGGCCACGCCCTCAGCGGGCACGGAGACGAGGACGACCCCGGCGAAGGTGCCGGCCAGATGGGCCATCGAGCTCGTCGTCCAGCTGCCGCCGCGGTCGGCGACGACCTGGGCGAGGCGCGAGACCAGGCCGGCGCGGTCGTCGGCGGTGACGGTGAGCACGAGGTCGGTCATGGGCTCAGCGTAGGGGCGGGTGGGGACAGGGGGTAGGGCTGACCACGGTCGGCGGCGGGCGGCGTCGTGGGCTGTCGGTGGGCTGCCCTGGGCTGCCGTGGGCTGTCGGTGGGGGCTCGTATATTCGTACACATGTTCGACGACGCCATGAGATTCGCGGAGCAGGCCCGGTTGGGGTTCGGGGCGTGCGCGGCGACGGCGGAGGTGGTCGGCGGGTCGATCGCGACCCCCGATCTCGCCGAGATGCTCGTCGCCGTCGAGCGCGCCCGGCGTGCTGCCGACGCGGCCGAGCTCGCACTGCTCGCCGAGCTGTCCCGGCGCGAGCGGGACCCGTCCGGGAGCCGGTGAGATCCGGCTGCCCGACGGGACGACCGCCGACTTCTGCGGCGACGAGGCCGCGATGACGCTCGACTGCTCGATCGCCGTCGCCGACCGCAGGTGCCGCCTGGCTGCGCGCCTGTCGAGCGACCTCGCGGCTCTCGTCGCGCCTCTCGTGGCGGGCGAGGTGCCCGAGCGGACCGTGCAGCTCGTCGCCACGGAGACGCGCGACGCGTCACCCGAGGCCGTCGCGGCCGTCGTCGCGCACGTCCTCGCCCAGAAGCGCGGCAGCGAGCACTCGCGGCTCGTCGCGCTCGAGCACCGCGAGCTCGCGCGGGCCTGTCGCCGGGTGCTGATGAACGTCGACGAGGGCATCCTCGAGCGGCGCGCGGCGCAGAACCGTCGCGACCGCACCGACGTGCACCTCGACCCCGGACCACTCGGGACGAGCGTCATCTCGGCGGTCCTGCCGACGGAGCTCGCCGTCGTCGTCTATGCAGCGGTCGAGGACCTCGCCGCCCGGGCGGTGCGCGACGAGCCGGGACTGCGCCTCGGCGCAGCGCGGGCTCAGGGCTTCGTCGACCTCGCACTTCGAGGGGTCGAGGTGCGTACGCGGCTGGACCTCACCGTGCCGGTGATCACGGACCGGCGGGGCGCGGCGGACCTCACGGCGTCGGCCCCCGCCAGCGGGGGCGAGGAAGCCGGAGGGGGCATGCCCGCCGGGTCCGCTCTAGGGTCCACCTCCGGTGGACGGCCCGGCCATCCGGAGGTCGGCGGCGGGCGGCTCGACGGCCAGCGGTTCGACGGCGAGGGCGCCCGCGGCCTTCGACTGGGCGGCGTCGAGGTGCCAGGTGCGGGCTGGATCCCGGCCGACGTCGTCGACGGGATCCGTCGGAGCGAGGACCACGAGCTGGGGCGGGTGCTCCTCGACGCGGACGAGGGTCATGTCGTCGCCTCCGGGCAGCCCCAGCCCGGGTACGTCCCGCGTCCGGGGCTGCGCCGGCTCGTGCAGACCCGCGACGGGACCCGCCGGATGTGGGGGTGCACCCGCCCCGCGGTGCAGTGCGACCTCGACCATGCGCAGGCCTGGCCCCTCGGCCCGACGTCGTCGCGCAACCTCGGCTCCCTGTGCCGGCGCCACCACCGGCTCAAGCAGCACCCGCGGTGGGGTTACGAGCTCGATGCCGAGGGCCGAGCGACCTGGACGGCGCCGGGTGGGACGAGCCGCGCGACGTGGCCCCGGACCTGGGCGGTCGAGAGGCCGGCGCCTGCGAGACCGGCGCCCGCGAGATCGAGACCCGCGAGATCGAGACCGGCGAGATCGGAGCCGTGGGCCTCGGAGTTGGAGCCCGGAGCGCCAGAGGCGTCACCAGAGCCCGTGACACGACAGCCGACCGCACCGGGGGCCTCGACACCAGGGACCCCTGCCCACGAGGCACCTGCGGGCGGGCGAGGTGACGACGAGCTCGCCCTGGCCTCGCCCCCCGTCCCGGGGGCGGACCCACCCTTCTGAGGCGGCTGGTCCGCGAGCGCCGCTGGTCTCAGACGCCGAGGTGCTTGCGGACCCTGGCCCAGTCCGACTCCGCCGTCGCCGACTGCGCCGCCTCGTAGTAGCGACGGGACTTGAGCAGCCGCAGGCTCACGTGATGGGCGACGAGGACGCGCCGGTCGACCCGGGCCCGGCGCAGCGTCTCGTCGACCTCCTGCGGGGTGCCGAGCAGCACGGGATCCAGCAGCGCTGCCGCCGCCTCCTCGTCCCACGGCCCGGCGACACCGGCGTCGTAGCACAGCGGCAGCAGGGCGGCGTAGAGCAGCAGGTGACGGCGCACGCTCGTGCGCACGACCTCGGCGTGCTCGTGCGTCACCGGGACGGTGAAGGTCCGCGGGCCGTGCAGCGCGTCGGCCCCGCCGACGACGTCGAGGAGCAGGCGGCCGTCGTCGTCGACGACGGCCGGCATCCAGGTCCCACGGGAGAAGAGAACCTCAGGCATGCGCCGATCCTCCCCCCTTCGCCCGATCGACGGGATCAGACGTTGAAGCGGAACTCCACGACGTCGCCGTCCTGCATGACGTAGTCCTTGCCCTCCATGCGCACCTTGCCGGCCTCCTTGGCCTTCTGCATCGTGCCGAGGGTGTCGAGGTCCGCGAAGGAGACGATCTCGGCCTTGATGAACCCGCGCTGGAAGTCGGTGTGGATGACCCCAGCCGCCTGCGGCGCGGTCCAGCCCTGACCGATCGTCCACGCGCGCGACTCCTTCGGGCCGGCCGTGAGGTAGGTCTGCAGCCCCAGCGTGTGGAAGCCGGTGCGCGCGAGCTGGTCCAGACCCGACTCGGTCGCGCCGAAGCCCTCGAGCATCTCCTGGGCGTCCTCGGGGGACATGTCCATGAGGTCCATCTCGAGCTTGGCGTTGAGGAAGACGGCGTCCGCCGGCGCGACGAGCTCGGCGAGCGAGGTCTTCAGCGCGTCGTCGGTCAGCTGGTCCTCGTCGAGGTTGAAGACGTAGATGAAGGGCTTGGTCGTCAGCAGCCCGAGCGAGCGCGCCTCGTCGAGGTCGACGCCGGCGGCCTCGCCCGCGGCGTAGAGGGTCTTGCCCTCCTCGAGGACCTTCTGCGCGGCGAGCGCGTTCTCGTGGAGCGGCTTGGACTCCTTCTTGATGCGGGCCTCCTTCTCGAGGCGCACGACGGCCTTCTCGAGGGTCTGGAGGTCGGCGAGGATGAGCTCGGTGTGGATCGTCTCGATGTCGGACTCGGGCGAGACCTTGCCGTCGACGTGGACGACGTCGCCGTCCTCGAAGGCGCGCACCACCTGGCAGATCGCGTCGGCCTCACGGATGTTCGCGAGGAACTTGTTGCCCAGCCCCTCGCCCTCGGACGCGCCGCGCACGATGCCGGCGATGTCGACGAAGGAGACCGTCGCGGGGAGGATCTTCTCGGAGCCGTGGATCTCGGCGAGCCGCTCGAGCCGGGGGTCCGGCAGAGGGACGACGCCGACGTTCGGCTCGATGGTCGCGAAGGGGTAGTTCGCGGCGAGGACGTTGTTCTTCGTCAGAGCGTTGAACATCGTCGACTTTCCGACGTTGGGGAGACCGACGATTCCGATGGTGAGTGCCACGGGGACAGGAGTCTACCGGCGGGCGAAGGGAGGTCCTGCCCACCCCTTCGCGCCGGGGCCGGTGCGGCCCTCGGTCGGGGTCGCCCGAGGGCGTCCTCAGCGGTCCTGCGAGTTCTCCAGGTAGCGGGTCGGGCCGGGCGTCGCGACCTGCCGGATCATCTCGACCGTGTACGGCGCGACGTGGTCCGCGAGGTCGTCCGGTGCTACCCAGTGGACCGCCCGGATCTCGCGGGGCTGGAGCACCGCACGCTCCATGAGCGCGGAGTCGACGGTGCCGAGGTCGAAGAGGAGGAGCAGGGCGTCGTCCCACCCGCGGTAGGGCGGCAGCCAGTTGACCGCGGCGAGGGACCCGACGGGCAGGTCGAGACCGAGCTCCTCGGTGACCTCGCGATGGACGCAGGTGGCAGGGGACTCCCCCGGGTCGACGACCCCGCCGGGCAGGTCCCACGCGCTCTTGTAGACGAGCTCGCACAGGAGCACCTCGCCGCGCTCGTTGCGCAGCAGGCCCTGGGCGATGAGCCGCTTCGTCGGCAGCCGGTCGTTGAGGACCTGGATGAAGGCGAGCTGACCGGACTCCGTGCTGAGGTCGGGGCGCGGGGCGGAGGCCTTCACCTCCTCCTCGCGGGGCTCGTCACGAGTCATGCTGCGAGGCTACCCGCGCCGGCGCGTCGCGCCCCGGGCGGACCCCGGCTGTCGGAGGGCGGTGGTTGGGTGACGCCATGGACATCACCGCCCTGCTCCTCGGCACCGTGCTCGGCGTGCTCCTCGGTGCGGCGACCCTCTGGGGCCTGACCCGCTCCGAGGTGGCCGGCGTGCGCGCCCGCGCGGCCGAGGACGGGTCGGCGACCCGCGAGGGCCTGGCCGCCGCGAGCGCGGAGCGCGACGTGCTGCGAGCACGCGTCGTCGACCTCGAGGCGAGCCTGTCCGAGGACGCCCAGACCGCCGCGACCCTGCGCCCGATGCAGGACGCGCTGCGCCGCGTGGCGACCCAGGTCGAGACCCTCGAGCGCGACCGGGTCGACCAGTTCGCCACGGTGCGCGAGGTCCTCGGCCGGGTCGAGACGAGCACCCGGCGCGTCTCCGACGAGGCGAGCTCGCTCGCGTCGTCGCTGCGCGTCTCGTCGGTGCGCGGCGCGTGGGGCGAGACCCAGCTGCGCCGGGTCCTCGAGGTCTCCGGCATGCTCGCTCGCTGCGACTTCGACGAGCAGGCCCGGGGCACGACCCCCGACGGCGGCGCGGTGCGCCCCGACGTCGTCGTGCGCCTGCCCGGGGGCAAGCACCTCGTCGTCGACGCGAAGGCCCCGATGAGCGACTGGCTCGCGGCCCAGGGCGAGGGTGTCGACCCGGCCGAGCACGAGCGGCTCCTCCGTCGGCACGTCGCCGCCCTGCGAGGACACGTGCGCGTCCTGTCCGGCAAGCAGTACTGGTCGGCCTTCGAGCCCTCGCCCGAGATGGTCGTGTGCTTCGTCCCGTCGGAGGCGACCCTGTCGGCGGCCCTGGCCCGCGACCCGGGTCTGCACGAGGAGGCGATGCGGGCGCACGTCGTGCTCGCCTCCCCCGGCACGCTCCTCGCCCTGCTGCGCACCGTGGCCTACGGGTGGCAGCAGGACGCGCTGACGCGCAGCGCGCAGGACCTGCTCGCCCTCGGTCGCGAGCTCTACCAGCGCCTGTCGACCCTCGGCGAGCGCACGAGCGCGCTCGGCCGCCAGCTGACGAAGAGCGTGGAGAGCTACAACGCGATGGTGGGCACCCTCGAGACGAGGGTCTTCGTCTCCGCCCGGCGGATCGCCGAGCTGGGCCTGTCGACCCAGGCGATCGACGAGCTCGAGCCCTCGACGGCGGCCCCCCGCCCGCTGAGCGCGCCCGAGCTCGTCGGCACCGATGACTCCCGACCGCGCTCGCTGGGAGAGGAGCTCGACTCCGCCGCCGGCGATCTCGGCCGCGCCGAGCTGGACCTCGACCTCGCCCCACGGACCCGACGGGACAGCCGTCCGGACGTGGCCGACGCCGGCTGACCCGACGCCGCAGGCCGTCCCCGGCCCGCCCGCACGCCGGTCTCAGCGCGGTCGTCACACGCGCGCGGTCGTCACATGCGCACGGTGGTCACATGCACAGGGTCGTCGTCGCGACGAGCGCGTCGATGCGCCCGCGCAGGTCGGCGTCGTAGGGCTGGCCGTTGCTCACGACCGCGAAGACGCGCTCCTTGCCGTCGGTGCCCTTCGCGATGCCGGCCATGGCGCCCGCGTCGCGCAACGACCCGGTCTTCGCCCGCACCCGACCGACGGCGCACGACGCCGGCGCGGTCTCGAAGCGGTTCTGCAGCGTGCCGGTCCGGCCCGCGATCGGCAGGGAGGCGTCGGCGAAGATCACCGGTCCGAGCGAGGGGTGCTTGCGCAGCGCGAGGACGAGCTGGGCGAGCGTGTGGCTCGTCAGCCGGTCCGAACGCGACAGTCCGGAGCCGTCGGCGATGACGGAGCCGTAGGTCGACACGCCGTACCCGGCCACCTGCGAGCGCGAGTAGGACGTGACACCGGCCCAGGTGCGCGAGGTGCCGGCCTTCATGCCGGAGGCCCAGAGCAGCTTCTCGGCGTAGTCGTTGTGACTGACGCGCAGCATGTCGCCGACGATCGTGCGCAGCTCGGGCGAGCGGCCGGACGCGATCTGCTGAGCACCCGACGCGGTCGCGCCGCGGCGCAGGTCGCGCACGCTGATCCCCCGCGAGCGCAGCTCGGAGCGGAAGCGGTCGCCCGCGTCCATCGAGGTGTCGGAGACCATCCGGCCGTCGTAGACGAGCGCACGCACGGGCGTCACCCACTGCCCGACGTCCGAGGCCTCCCACCCGGTCGCGTTGCGCGGTGCGGGGAAGAGCGTGTCGTCGACCCGCAGCGAGATCGAGCGGATCCCCCGCTTCTTCAGCTGGTAGGCGGTCGACGCCGCCATCTGGTCGAGGCGGTAGCTGCTCACCGTCGGGTCGCCGACGCCCTTGAGGTAGACGTAGTCCCCGCGGCTGCCGGCCCGCAGCACCGGGGTGACGAAGCGGTGCCGGGTGCCGAAGGTGCGCAGCGCGGTCGTCGCGGTGAGCAGCTTCATCGTCGAGCCGGGACGCAGCGCCTTCGTCGCCTGCTTGCTCCAGATGCGCGACCCGGTGCTCGTGTCGAAGACCGACCCGCTGAAGCTCGACCCGAAGCTCGTGCTGCGGGAGCTGAGCCGTGTCGGCAGGCCGCTCGCCGGCAGGCCCGCGGTGGAGCGCGCCGTGCCGTCGACGCTGCGGGCCGGGCCCGTGTGCGACGGGGCGACGAAGGGAGGGACCACTCCCGTCGTCGTCTCGCTGTGCTCGCCGCTGCCGCCGGGGTCCGGCGGTGTCGTCGCCTGCGCCGGCACGCGGGCCGGCGCGGGGTCGGCGGTCGCGGGAGCTGCCAGCCCCAGCGCTGCGACGAGACCAGCGGCCGTGAGGAGGGTGGTCGTGGTGGCGGTGCGGCGGGGGTGGCGCATGGGGTCCCTCGGTCCTGGTGCGGGGCCAGGGTCGGGGTCCTGCGGATGCGCGGCACCCCCTGGCTGGTGCGCGCGACGAGCATAGCCAGGCGGGGCAGACCCCGCCCGCCGGCGCGGAGGACGGCGGCACCCGTCAGGCCCGGAGCAGGACCGGGGCGCGACCGCCCTCAGACCTCGAGCACCCGCGCGAGCGGCACGCCCGCGCGATAGCTGAGGTGCAGGTGGTTCGGCGCGTCGAGGACCGCGAGATCGGCCCGCGCCCCGACCTCGACCCGGCCGATGTCGTCACGCCGCAGGGCGCGAGCCCCGCCCCGGGTGGCCGCGACGACGGCCTCGCTCGGCGTCATCCCCATCTCACGCACCGCGAGGGCGACGACGAAGGGCATCGAGCTCGAGAAGCACGTCCCCGGGTTGCAGTCGCTCGCGAGCGCGACCGACACCCCGGCGTCGAGGAGCGCCCGGGCGTCCGGGTACGGCGAGCGGGTGGAGAACTCCACGCCCGGGAGCAGCGTCGCGGTGGTGGTCCCCGCGCTGTCGACGAGCGCGTCGACGTCGGCGGTCGACAGGTAGGTGCAGTGGTCGACGCTCGCCGCGCCGAGCTCGCAGGCCAGCTGCACGCCGGGGCCGTGACCCAGCTGGTTGCCGTGCACCCGCAGCCCGCGACCGGCGTCCCGACCGGCGACGAGCACGGCGCGCGACTCCTCCCCCGTGAAGGCGTGCGGCGACGCAGGCTCGCAGAAGACGTCGACCCACCGGGCGTGCGGCGCGCAGGCCGCGAGCATCTCGCCCGTCACGAGGTCGACGTAGGCCGACCGGTCGGCCCGCATCTCCTCGGGCACGACGTGCGCCCCGAGATAGGTCGTCTCCTGCGTGACTTCCCCCGCCAGCCGCAGCGCCCGGACCTCGTCGGCGACGGTGAGCCCGTAGCCGGACTTCACCTCGACGGTCGTCGTGCCCTGGGCGCGCATCTCGGCGACCCTGCCCGCGAGAAGCGCCCGCAGCTCGTCGTCACCCGCTGCCCGGGTCGCCCCGACCGAGACCCCGATGCCGCCCCCGTCGTAGCGCTCGCCGGCCATCCGGGCGGCGAACTCCGCAGACCGGTCCCCGGCGAAGACGAGGTGCGCGTGGCTGTCGACGAAGCCGGGCAGCACGCACCGGCCCTCGACGTCCACCACGGCGTCCGCCGACGGCGCCGACGCGGCTGGTCCCACCCACGCGACGCGTCCGTCCTCGACGACGAGCGCGTGGTCGCGGCGCACTCCGGCTCCCCCGTCACCCGTGCCGTCGCACGTGACGAGCTCGCCGATGCCCGTGACGAGGGTCGAGCCGGCGCTCATGCGCCCCTCCGCCGGGCGGTCTCGCGGGTGATGACGCGGTGGATCAGCCGGGCTGCGACCCGGGCGGTCCGGGCGTCGGCGTCGAGCCTCGGGCACAGCTCGGTGACGTCGAGGTGGACGAGGCGGCCGCTGTCGACGACCGCGTCGCAGATCGCCTGGATGACGACGGGGGGCACCCCGAGAGCGGCCGGAGCGCTCACCCCGGGGGCCGCGGACGCTGGCAGCACGTCGAGGTCGATGGAGAGGTAGACCTCGTCGACGTCGGCGACGAAGCGGGAGACGAGCTCGAGCGGCGCCTCCGCGTCCTGGCAGTCGTCGTCGAGCACCCACTGCGCGCCGATCTCGCGCGCGGTGTCGAAGAGGGCCGTCGTGTTGCTCGCGGTGCTCACCCCGATCGCCACGTAGCGCACGTCGAGCCCGCGCTCACGTCGGTCGCGGGCGATCTGGAGGAAGGGCGTGCCCGACGTCGGCCGGTCCGCCTCGCGCAGGTCGAGGTGGGCGTCGAGGTTGATCACCCCGAGCCGCGGCGGGTGCCCGAGCCCGAGATAGCTCCCGTACGCGCTCTCGTGCCCGCCGCCGAGGACGACGGTGAGCGGGGCGTCACGTCGCGCCCGGGCCACGGCCTCGCCCAGCCGGCGCTGGGCGCCCTCGAGGTCGTCGTCCTCGACCGTGACGTCGCCGTGGTCGACGAGGGTGAGGTCGTCGTGGACGGCGAGCGAGGCCAGCGCCGTGCGCAGCGCCGCCGGGCCCTCCACCGCACCGACCCGACCACGGTTGCGGCGCACCCCTTCGTCGCTCTCGAAGCCGACGATTGCGGCGTCCGCGGGCCCGCCGGGCTCGCTCACCGTGTGCCAGAGCCGACGGTGCTCGGGACCGGGTCCGTCGTGGCGCCCCTTCCAGACGAAGGGGGTCACGCCCCCTCCCCGTCGCGGACCACCGGGGTCATCGGGACCCGCACGCCGCGCTCCTGCGCGACCTCGACGGCGCGCGAGTAGCCGGCGTCGGCGTGGCGCAGGACGCCCATGCCGGGGTCGTTGGTGAGCAGGCGCTCGAGCTTCGCGGCGGCGAGGTCGGTGCCGTCGGCCACGCCCACCTGACCGGCGTGGATGGAGCGGCCGATGCCGACGCCCCCGCCGTGGTGGATCGACACCCACGTGGCGCCCGAGCTCGCCGCGGTGAGCGCGTTGAGCAGCGGCCAGTCGGCGATCGCGTCGGAGCCGTCGAGCATCGACTCGGTCTCGCGGTACGGCGAGGCGACCGAGCCGGAGTCGAGGTGGTCGCGCCCGATGACGATCGGCGCCTTGACCTTGCCGTCGCGGACGAGCTCGTTGAAGAGCAGCCCGGCCCGGTGACGCTGCCCGTAGCCCAGCCAGCAGATCCGCGCCGGCAGCCCCTCGAACTCGACGTGCTCGGCGGCCGCGTCGAGCCAGCGGTGCAGGTGCTCGTCGTCGGGGAAGAGCTCCTTGAGCGCGGCGTCGGTGACCGCGATGTCTTCAGGGTCGCCCGAGAGCGCGACCCAGCGGAAGGGGCCGAGCCCCTCGCAGAAGAGCGGGCGCACGTAGGCCGGGACGAAGCCGGGGAACTCGAAGGCCCGGGCGTACCCCGCCTGGCGCGCCTCGTCGCGGATGCTGTTGCCGTAGTCGAAGACCTCGGCGCCCTCGTCCTGCAGCTCGACCATCGCCTGCACCTGGGCGGCCATCGACTCGCGCGCCTTCTTCGTGAAGCCCTCGGGGTCGGCCTCGGCCTCGCGCTGCCACTCGTCGACGGCGATCTCGGCGGGCAGGTAGCTCAGCGGGTCGTGCGCGCTCGTCTGGTCGGTGACGACGTCGACGCGGATCTCGCCGGCCCGGTGCCGACGCAGCATCTCCGGGAAGACCTCCGCCGCGTTGCCGACGACGCCGATCGAGCGGGCGCGTCGCTCCCCCTTCGCCCGCTCGGCACGGGCGACCGCGTCGTCGAGGTCGTCGGCGATCTCGTCGAGGTAGCGCTTGGCGACGCGCCGCTCCAGACGCGAGCGGTCGACGTCGACGACGAGGCAGACGCCGCCGTTGAGGGTGACCGCGAGCGGCTGCGCGCCGCCCATGCCGCCGCACCCGCCGGTGAGGGTGATCGTCCCGGCGAGGGTCCCGTCGAACCGGCCACGGGCCACCGCGGCGAAGGTCTCGAAGGTGCCCTGGAGGATCCCCTGCGTCGCGATGTAGATCCACGACCCGGCGGTCATCTGGCCGTACATCATCAGGCCCTCGGCCTCGAGCTTGCGGAACTCCGGCCACGTCGCCCAGTCGCCGACGAGGTTGGAGTTGGCGATGAGCACGCGCGGCGCCCACTCGTTGGTCCGCAGCACGCCGACCGGCTTGCCGGACTGCACGAGGAGGGTCTCGTCGGGCTGCAGGTCGCGCAGCGTCTCGACGATCGCGTCGAAGGCCTCCCAGCTGCGCGCCGCCCGACCGGTGCCGCCGTAGACGACGAGGTCGTCGGGGCGCTCGGCCACCTCGGGGTCGAGGTTGTTCATGAGCATCCGCAGCGGGGCCTCGGTCTGCCAGCTGCGGGCGGTGATCTCGGTGCCGCGCGGTGCGCGGACGGGACGGGCGCCGTCCATGGGGTGCTCCTCGGGTGGGTCGGGTCGGTGGTCGTCGGGCGAAGGGGGGTCAGTGCGAGTGATCAGCGCACTCCGAAGATCAGTGCAGGGGGCCGGTGACGGACTCGGCCGCGAGGACCGGGCCGCCGTCGCGGACGGTCGTGGCGCAGGCCATGAGGTCGCGGCCGAGGTCGCGGTCCGGACCGGGGGCGGTCGAGGCGAGCGCGTCGAGATCGGCGATGACGGCCGCGGTGGCGGCGGCGGGCTGCAGGGGCGCGCGCAGCGCGATGCCCCGGGCAGCGGTGACGAGCTCGACGGTGAGGACGCGGGTCAGGGCGTCGACCGAGCGCCGCAGCTTGCGCGCGCCGGCCCAGCCCATCGACACGTGGTCCTCCTGCATCGCGCTGCTCGGGATGGAGTCGACGCTCGCGGGCGCCGCGAGACGCTTCATCTCCGAGACCATCCCGGCCGCGGTGTACTGCGCGATCATCAGGCCCGAGTCGGTGCCCGGGTCGTCGGCGAGGAAGGGCGGCAGCCCGTGCGAGCGGGAGACGTCGAGGAAGCGGTCCGTCCGGCGCTCGCTCATGCTCGCGACGTCGGCGGCGACGATTGCGAGGAAGTCCAGGACGTAGGCGACGGGCGCGCCGTGGAAGTTGCCGTTCGACTCCACCCGGCCGTCGAGGGTGATGACGGGGTTGTCGACCGCCGAGGCGAGCTCGGCGTCGGCGACCCGGCGGGCGTGGGCGAGGGTGTCACGCGCGGCTCCGTGCACCGAGGGGGCGCAGCGCAGCGAGTAGGCATCCTGGACGCGGGTGCACGCGTGCGGGTCGCGGTGGCTGTCGCGGATCGGGCTGCCGGCGAGCACGGCGCGGAGGTTCTCCGCGGACTGCGCCTGCCCGGGGTGCGGGCGCAGCGCCTGCAGGTCCGCGGCGAAGACGTCGTCGGTGCCGAGCAGCCCCTCGACGCTCATAGCGCAGGCGATGTCGGCGGTCGTCAGCTGCACGTGCAGGTCGTGGATCGCCAGGCACAGCATGCCGAGCATGCCGTCGGTGCCGTTGATGAGGGCCAGGCCCTCCTTCTCGTGCAGGACGACGGGGTGCAGACCGGCGGCGGCGAGCGCCTCGGCCGCGGGCTGCGGGGCGCCGTCGACGAGGACCTCGCCCTCGCCGATGAGGACCATCGCGCAGTGCGCGAGCGGGGCGAGGTCGCCGGAGCAGCCGAGCGAGCCGTACTCGAGCACGAGCGGGGTGATGCCGTGCTCGAGGAGCGCGAGGTAGAGCCGCAGGGTCTCCTCGCGGATACCGGTGCGACCGGTCGCGAGGGTCTGGACGCGCAGCAGCATGAGGGCCCGCACGACCTCCTCCTCGACGGGGTCACCCATGCCCGCGGCGTGGCTGCGCACGAGCGAGCGCTGCAGCTGCGTGCGCTTCTCGTGCGGGATGTGGGTCGTCGCGAGCGCGCCGAAGCCGGTCGACACCCCGTAGTGGGCGACGGTGTCCTCGGCGAGGTCCTCGACGACGGTGCGCGACGTACGCACGCGCTCCCACGCGGCGTCGCTGATCTCGACCCGCGCCCCGTGACGGGCCACGGCGACGACCTCCTCGACGGTGAGCGGGCGGTCGCCGAGGCGGACGGTGGTGTGCGGTGCGTCGAGATCTGCGAGGTGCGGCATGCATCTATTGCAGCGCGCCGACAGCCCCTGCGACCACCGCGCACGCACCACTACCGTCTCGGATCCGAGACATGGGCATAGGCTCGGCCGGTGCCCCAGGTCCCCGCCGCCGGCCACGCACTGCGCCTGCTGTCCTACCTCGCCGGACGGGTCGAGCCCGTCCCCGCGGCTCAGCTCGCGCGGGACCTCGACCTGCCCCGCAGCACGACCTACCACCTGCTCGCCGAGCTGGCCGAGCACTCGTACGTCACCCACTACCCGGACGAGCGCCGGTGGGGCCTGGGCGTGGCCGCCTTCGAGCTCGCGAGCGGCTACCAGCGGCAGAGCCCGCTGCAGCGTCTGGCCCGCCCGGTCCTCCAGCGCCTCGTCGACGAGACGACGCACAACGGTCATCTCGCCGTCCTGCACGGCCGCGACGTCCTCTACGTCGTCGAGGAGCGCGCGCCCGGGCGCCCCCTCCTCGTCTCCGACGTCGGCGTCCGGCTGCCGGCGACGACGACCGCGAGCGGGCTGGCGATGCTCGCGGCCCTGCCCGCCCGCCAGGTCACGGCCCTCTACCCCCACGCCGCCTCGGTCGTCGCGAGCGCCGGGTCACCGGCCACCCCGTCCGCCCTGCGCCGTGAGCTCGTCGCCGTGCGCCGCCGCGGTCACGCCCTCGAGAGCGGGTCGGTGACGCAGGGCCTGGCCTCCGTGGCTCTCGCCGTCCTCGACCGCACGGGTCAGCCGCTCGCGGCCGTCGCCCTCACCTACCCCGAGGGCTCGGTGACGGGGCTCGAGGAGCTGCTCGCCCCCCTTCGCCGCTCGGTCACGACGATCCACCGCCGGCTCGGGTCCCCTGCCACCTGACGAGGAGGTGGCCGGCTGATGAGCCCCCTCTCATCGACGGCTCACCGTGGCCTCACGCGGACCCGGCAGCGTTGCTCTCGCGGCGCACCGGCGCCGCTGCCACTCACCGAGGAGACCAGCATGTCGACCACCCGGATCATCAGCACCCTCGCCACCGCCGCGCTCACCACGACCGGCCTCGTCGCCGTCGCGGTGCCCGCCCACGCCGACCGGACGTGCTCCGGCACGATCACCGGCCGCACCATCGACGACGACGTGGTCGTGCCGGCCGGCGCGACGTGCAAGCTCACCAAGTCGGTCGTCAAGGGCAACGTCGTCGTGCGCCGCGGCGCGACCCTGCAGGGCTGGCAGAACAGCATCGACGGCAACATCCAGTCCGAGGGCCACCGCTACGTGCGCAACACGTGGGGCCGGGTCGACGGCGACGTCCAGCTCGAGGGCGGCAGCATGCACCACCTGCGCGGCCTCACGGTCGACGGCAACATCCAGCTCGAGGGCAACCGCTCGACGCAGAACGTCATCCGCAACCGGGTCAAGGGCGACATCCAGCTCTTCTCGAACCCCTCCGGCACGAAGTACGTCTACGACAACTCCGTCGACGGCAACCTCCAGTGCAAGAGCAACACCCCGGCGCCGAAGGGGTGGAACAACACCGTGCGCGGCAACAAGGAGGACCAGTGCCGCCGGCTCTGACCGGCGGCCCTGGTCACCCCTGACCCCTAGTGCCGGGCGGGCGGGCGGTAGCCCGGCCGCCCGGCCGTGCCGGCGGAGCGGACCGCGGCCCGCCCGACGGCGCGGCCGGCGCGCTCGACGAGCCCCGGCTCCTGGCCCGAGATGTGCGGCGGCATGACGACCACCGGGCAGCTCGCGTCGTAGATGAGCCGCTGCGCGAAGAGCGGAGCCCCGGTGAGCGCGCGAGGGGCGTCGATGACGAGGAGGTCGGCCCCGACGGCCGTGTCGAGCAGGACCTGACGGTCGCTGCCCCGGACGAGCCGGACCTCGGCGTGGTGGTCGGGCCCGAGGACCTCCTCGACGTCGCGCTCGAGGGCGGTGCGCTCGGCACCCTCCAGCTCGCCCTCGGTCGGCCCGGCCGCAGCCATGACCCCCGCGGTGCTCGCCTGGGGGGCGCCCACCCGCCAGGCACGCACGGCGACGAGGTGGCCGTCGTTCGCGGCCACCTGGCCGGCGGCCCACCGCAGGGCGGTCGGCGACTTCGAGGTCGCGCTCACGCCGACGACGACGGTGTACGGACGCTCTCCCGCGTCCGGACGCATCTCGGTCATGTCGTCCTCCCTCAGACCGGCAGGTTGACGGTCTCGTTGCCGTGCTCGTCGTAGCTCGTGAGCGGCGGGGCGATCTCCTCGAGGGACTTGCCCTCGGCGTCGACGCCCCAGACCGCCGCGACGAGCGCGCCGACGAGCATGATCCCGGAGGCGATGAGGTACCCGACGAACATCGGCCCGCGGTCGCCCCCGTCCCCGATGAGCCAGCCGTAGAAGACCGGGCCGATGGCGCCGAAGACCTGCGCGATGGCGAAGAAGTACGAGATCGCCTGGCCGCGCACCTCGAGCGGGAAGATCTCCGAGACCGTGAGGTAGCCGGCCGAGGCGCCCGCGGAGGCGAAGAAGAACGCCACGCACCAGAAGATCGTGTGGGTGAGCGGGCTGAGCACGTCGGCGTTGAAGAGGAAGGCCGAGATCGCCAGGACGACCGCCGCGAAGGCGTAGCACCCGCCGATCATCTTGCGCCGGCCGACGGTGTCGAAGAACGGCCCGAGCAGGAGGGGCCCCAGCAGGTTGCCGAGCGCGAAGGGGAAGAAGTACAGCGCGGCGCTCGAGGGTGTCTGGTCGTAGAAGTTCTGGAGCACCAGGGAGTACGTGAAGAAGATCGCGTTGTAGAGGAAGCTCTGCGTGATCATCAACGTCGCGCCGAGCACCGTGCGCGTCGGGTACATCTGGAAGAAGACGTAGGACAGCTGCTTGGGGGTCAGGCCCTCGCGGGCCTTGATCCACATGCCGTCCTTCTCCTCGTCGTGGTCGGGCAGGGTCTTGCCCTCCGACCGGACCTTCTCCTCGATCGCGGAGACGACCCGCTCGGCCTCCTCGCCGCGCCCGTGGGTGACCATCCAGCGAGGGCTCTCGGGGATGTGCCGCCGCAGGTAGATGATGCCGAGACCGAGGACCGGGCCGATGAGGAAGGCGATCCGCCAGCCGATGTTCTCGCCGACGATGTCGGGGTTGAGCAGCCAGTACGAGGCGAAGGCGCCCATGCCGGCACCGAACCAGTACGTGCCGTTGATCGCGAGGTCGACGCGTCCGCGGAAGCGCCCGGGGATGAGCTCGTCGACCGCGGAGTTCACGGCGGAGTACTCACCGCCGATGCCCATGCCGGCGACGAAGCGCAGCGCGAAGAAGACCCACATGTTCGGCGAGAAGGCCGCGAGGCCGGACGCGATGAGGTAGAGCGCCAGCGTCATGACGAAGAGCTTCTTGCGGCCCAGGGTGTCCGTGAGCCGCCCGAAGAGCAGGGCACCGGTCACCTGACCGATGAGGTAGACCGTGCCGGCGAGACCGACGTCGGTCGCGTCCATGCCGAGCGACTTCTCGAAGCCGCCCGAGGCGACGATCTGGACCTCGAGCCCGTCGAGGATCCACGCGGTCCCCAGACCGAAGATCACCATCCAGTGGAACTTCGACCACGGCATGTCGTGCATGCGCGCGGGGATCAGGCTGCGTACCGGCTTCTCCTGCTCGGTCGCCTCAGCTGTCGACATCCAAACCTCCCAAGACCACCGGCCCGGCGCACCGTCGCGTCGAGCACCGAAGGGGACGTTACGCCTGGGAGTCGGCTGAGAGGGGGTGACGGCGGGGGGTCAGAATCCGACCCCTTCGCCCGGTGCGTCCAGGCAGGTCAGCGCAGCTGTCCGGCGTCCTCGAGGGAGCCGGCGTCGTGGCGCATCTTGTCGTCCATGCCGGCCGCCTTGAGGTCGCGGCGCAGCTCCATCGGCAGGGCGAAGAGCAGGCTCTCCTCCGCGGCGACGACCGGCTCGACGTCGGCGTAGCCGTGCTCTGCGAGCAGGGCGAGGACGTCGCGCACGAGGATCTCGGGCACAGAGGCGCCGGAGGTGACACCGACGGTGCGCACGCCCTCGAACCACGCCGGGTCGATCTCCTCGGCGTAGTCGACGAGGTGCCCGTCACGGGTGCCGTGCTCGAGCGCGACCTCGACGAGACGCACGGAGTTGCTCGAGTTGCGCGAGCCGACGACGATCATGAGGTCGCACTGCGCGGCCATCTGCTTCACGGCGAGCTGGCGGTTCTGGGTGGCGTAGCAGATGTCGTCGCTGGGCGGGTCCTGCAGCGCGGGGAACTTCTCGCGCAGGCGGCGCACCGTCTCCATCGTCTCGTCGACCGAGAGGGTCGTCTGCGAGAGCCAGACGACCTTCTCCGGGTCGCGGACCTCGATCTCGGCGACGTGGTCGGGGCCGTCGACGAGGGTGATGTGCTCGGGCGCCTCGCCCGAGGTGCCGACGACCTCCTCGTGACCCTCGTGGCCGATGAGGAGGATGTCGAAGTCGTCGGCGGCGAAGCGGACGGCCTCGCGGTGGACCTTCGTCACGAGCGGGCAGGTCGCGTCGATCGTCTTCAGCGACAGGGCCTTGGCCTCCTCGTGGACGACCGGCGCGACGCCGTGCGCCGAGAAGACGACGGTCGCGCCCTCGGGCACCTCGCCGGTCTCGTCGACGAAGATCGCGCCGCGCTTCTCCAGCGTCGTGACGACGTGCTTGTTGTGCACGATCTCCTTGCGGACGTACACGGGCGGGCCGTAGAGCTCGAGGGCCTTCTCCACCGCGACGACGGCGCGGTCGACGCCGGCGCAGTAGCCACGGGGGGCGGCGAGCAGGACGCGCGGGCTGTCAGACATGTGCTCATCGTAGGCGAGCGCCCTGGGCGCGCCCTGTGCGGCGGTGGCCGAGACGGGCAAGGGCGCCCTACCGCAGCGCGAGCTTCATCCCCACGTGGCTCGCGGTGAAGCCGAGGCGCTCGTAGAAGCGGCGCGCACCCGTCCGGCTGCTGTCGGAGGTGAGCTGGACGAGCTCGCACCCCTCGGCGCGGGCCCGCTCCAGGGCCCACCGCACGAGCTGCTCCCCCACCCCGGCGCCGCGCATGTCGGCGGCGACGCGGACCCCTTCGAGCTGGCCGCGCAGCGCACCCCGCCGCGACAGCGACGGCAGGACGGAGAGCTGGAGGGTGCCGACGACCTGCCCGTCGAGCTCGGCGACGACGAGCACCTCGCCGGGGTCGCCGGCGATCCGCACGAAGGCGGCGTCGTACGGCGCGAGGTCTGCGGGGTCCTCACGGGACTGCCCCAGCGGGTCGTCGACGAGCATCGCGACGATCGTCGGCACGTCCTCGAGGGCGGCCTCGCGGACGACGACCCCGCCGGCGGGATCGCGGGGCTGCTCGGTCTGCTCGGGCTGCTCGGGCGAAGGGGTCATGAGCGGCCACCCTGCCACGCCCCCCTTCGCCCGGCCCAGCCGTCCGCCCGCCGGGGCGTCGTCACCGGTGCGACCTACAGTGACCCCCATGAGCGCCCTGCCGGAGAAGGCTGCCGACACGACGGCCGAGCAGCCGTGGCCGGTGCGCGTGCTGTCGATGAAGATCCAGGACTACGTCGAGCGGATGTCGGTCACCTGGGTCGAGGGCCAGGTCGTCCAGCTGACCCGGCGGCCCGGCGCCCGGACCGCCTACCTCACCCTGCGCGACCCGGACGTCGACATGTCCTTGTCGTGCTCCGTGCGCGTCACCGCGCTGGACGCGATGGCGACCCCGCTGAGCCAGGGCGCGCGCGTCGTCGTCCAGGCCAAGCCGAGCTACTGGAGCCAGCGCGGGTCGCTGTCGATGGACGTGCGCCAGATCCGTCCCGTCGGCATCGGCGAGCTGCTCGCCCGCGTCGAGTACCTGCGTCAGCACCTCGCCGCCGAGGGGCTCTTCGACGCCGACCGCAAGCAGCCGTTGCCCTTCCTGCCCCGCCGCGTGGGGCTCATCTGCGGGCGGGCCAGCGCGGCCGAGCGCGACGTCGTCGAGAACGCCCACCGCCGGTGGCCGGGGCTCGACTTCGAGATCCGGCAGGTGGCGGTGCAGGGCGCGCAGGCCGTGACCGACGTCGTCGAGGCGCTCCGGGCGCTCGACGCGATGCCCGAGGTCGACGTCGTCGTCATCGCTCGGGGCGGCGGGGCGGTCGAGGACCTCCTGCCCTTCAGCAACGAGTCGATGCTGCGCGCGGTGAGCGCGGCCCGCACCCCCGTGGTGAGCGCGATCGGCCACGACGTCGACCGTCCCCTGCTCGACCTCGTCGCCGACGTGCGCGCCTCGACCCCGACCGACGCCGCCTCGCTCGTCTGCCCCGACCACGACGCCGAGCTGCGCACGGTCGCGACCGCCCTGAGCCGGATGCGCGGGCAGGCACGCAACAGCCTCGACCGCGAGCGCCGTGCGCTCGTGCAGCTGACGTCGCGGCCGGTGCTCGCCGACCGGACCGCGCTCGTGCGGGCCCAGCGCGAGGTCGTCGCGACGCTGCAGCACCGCGCCCGCTCGCGGACGGAGTCGATGCTGCACCGCGAGCGCGACCGCGTGGCCCACCTGCGGGCCCAGGCCCGGGTGCTGTCCCCGCAGTCGACGCTCGACCGGGGGTACGCGATCGTCCAGCACCGCGGCGGCGCGGTCGTCCAGTCGCGCGGAGACGTCGAGGCCGGCGAGCTGCTGCGGGTCACCGTCGGCGACGGCGACTTCGCCGTCGAGGCCGTCGGTGGCGGGTCGTAGGGTGGCGGCCATGAGCCAGGAGCAGACCGAGCCCCGCCCGGTGCCCGAGCTGAGCTACGAGCAGGCCCGCGACGAGCTCGTCGCCCTCGTCGCGACGCTCGAGTCCGGGCGCAGCGGGCTCGAGGAGTCGATGCGGCTGTGGCAGCGCGGCGAGGAGCTCGCTGCCCACTGCACGACGTGGCTCGACCGCGCCGAGCGCAGCCTCGGCGAGGACGGGTCGGACGACGACGGGTCGGCGCAGGACGCCGAGCAGGACTGAGCGGCTCGCTCGGGGCGCTCGCGCCCCGCGGGTGGGTCAGCGGTTGACGGGGGCCGCGACGAGGTGGTCGGCGAAGGTCTCGAGCTGCTCGAAGGTCCCCGTGCCGGTGACGAGCGTCGTCAGCTCGCCCGTGCCCTCCTGGCGGTCGACGAGGCTGCGCTGAACCTTGCCCTCGCGGTCGCGCTTGACCCAGGTGGTGCCGTCGTCGGTGGTCACCGTGCCGACCCGGGCGCCGTTGTTGGTCTGGGTGTCGACCCATGAGTCGGTCGCGTCGACGGCCTGCTGCACGGCGACGTACGCGCCGTCCGGCGTCGTCCACGTCGCGCTCCACATCTGCACGTCGTCCTTGCTGCGCACGAAGCGCTGCGAGACCGGCGTCCACCCCTCCGGCAGGTCCTCCGCGTACTCGTACGGGACCCCCGACTGCTGGGCGCGCTGCTCGGCGGCGGCGACGACGTCGACCTGCTCGGCGGTCACCGAGCTCGTGCGGGCGACGGCGAAGAAGATCACCGCGGTGAGCCCGCCGACGACGAGCAGGGAGCGGATGACGTTGGCCACCGACCCCTTCGCGTAGTGGCTGACCGAGCTCTGACTCATGCTCGAGATTGTCGCATCCCGACCTGACCGCGCCGACCACCCGTGGTCGGGTGCACCCCCACCCCCGCGCCCTCGATAGGCTCGGCGCAGGCGCCCCGCGCCCGCACGACGACGCGCCACGACAGTGAGGACCGGCCGATGAGCCCGACGACGACCCCCGACCGCAACCTGGCCCTCGAGCTCGTCCGGGTGACCGAGGCCGCCGCGATGGCCGGAGGCCGCTGGGTCGGCTTCGGCGAGAAGAACCTCGCCGACGGCGCCGCCGTCGAGGCGATGCGCGCGATGATCTCGACCGTGCAGATGCGCGGCACCGTCGTCATCGGCGAGGGCGAGAAGGACGACGCCCCGATGCTCTACAACGGCGAGGAGGTCGGCGACGGCACCGGCCCCGAGTGCGACGTCGCGGTCGACCCGATCGACGGCACGACCCTCACGGCGAAGGGGATGCCCAACGCGGTCTCCGTGCTCGCCGTCGCCGACCGCGGCAGCATGTATGACCCGAGCGCCGTCTTCTACATGGACAAGCTCGTCACCGGCCCCGAGGCCGCCGACGTCGTCGACATCCGCCTGCCCGTCGCGGAGAACGTGCGCCGCGTGGCCAAGGCGAAGGGGTCCGACGTCGAGGACGTCACGGTCGTCATGCTCGACCGCCCTCGCCACGAGGCGCTCGCCCGCGAGGTGCGTGACGCCGGCGCCCGCATCCAGTTCATCTCGGACGGCGACGTCGCGGGGGCGATCACCGCCGCCCGCTCCGACAGCGGCGTCGACCTGCTCCTCGGCATCGGCGGCACCCCCGAGGGCATCATCACGGCCTGCGCCATCAAATGCCTCGGCGGCATCATCCAGGGCCGTCTCGCGCCGGTCGACGACGAGGAGCGCCAGCGCGCGATCGACGCCGGGCACGACCTCGACGCGGTCCTCACGACCGATGACCTCGTGCGCACCGACAACTGCTTCTTCGTCGCGACCGGCATCACCGACGGCTCGCTGCTGCGCGGGGTGCGCTACCGCGGCGGTGGCGCGGTGACGCACTCGCTCGTCATGCGCAGCCGCTCGGGCACGATCCGCACGATCGAGGGCCACCACCGCCTGACGAAGGTCGAGCAGTACTCCGCGCTCGGCCCGTCCTCGCAGGGCTGAGCGCCGTGCACCGGGTGCTCGTGGTCGGCGAGGCGCTCGTCGACGTCGTCGACCGCGACGGGTCTCGCTCCGAGCACGTCGGCGGCAGCCCGGCCAACGTCGCGATGGGCCTGGCCCGGCTGGGCCACCCGACGGTCCTCGCCGCGTGCGTCGGTGACGACGAGCGCGGCGACGTCGTCGTCGAGCACGTCACCGGGCACGGCGTTGAGCTCAGCCACGGCACCGTGCGGCCCGGGCGCACCTCGACCGCCCAAGCGCTGCTCGCGCCCGACGGCTCGGCGACGTACACCTTCGAGATCCAGTGGGACCCGACGCTCGACGGCCTCGGCGAGGCCGGGCACGTGCACACGGGGTCTCTGGCGACCGTCCTGGAGCCCGGTGCGGTCGACGTCGTCGCGCTCGTGCGGGAGCGGCGCGAGGCCGCGAGCATCTCCTACGACCCGAACATCCGCCCCGCCGTCGTCGGCGAGGGCGACCACCGCATCGGCGTCGAGGAGGTCATCGCCCTCTCCGACGTCGTCAAGGGCAGCGACGAGGACGTCCGCGAGCTCTACGGCGACGTCGACCTCGACGACGTCATGACCCGTTGGCTCGGGCTCGGCGCCGGTCTCGTGGTCATCACCCGCGGGGCCGACGGCGTGGTCTGGCGGGCGGCGTCCGGGGCGTCCGGCTCGGCCCCCACCCGAGCGCCCGAGGTGGCCGACACCGTCGGCGCGGGCGACTCCTTCATGGCCGGGCTGCTCTCCGGCCTGCTCGACGCGGGTCTGCTCGGTCCCGCCACCCGCGAGGCCCTGCACGCCGCAGACGACGCGGCCCTCGCCCCGGCTCTGGACCGGGCGCTGACGACGAGCGCGATCACCGTCGGCCGCCCCGGGGCCTACGCCCCCGACCGCTCCGAGCTCTGACCCCCTTCGCCCCCCTCCCCCCCTTCGCCCACGACCTCACGCGCCCCACGTTTCTCGGGTGACCCGATAAACCCCGGCTCGGCATGAGTCTGAGACTCGTGCGAAGCCGGGGTTAGTCATGCTGAGCGGGTCAGGGGCGCCCACCGCACGCGAGACGGCCGGCACCCGAAGGGGGTGCCGGCCGTCTGCGGTCGAGCCCGGGTCAGCCCTTCGTGCCACCGGCCAGCAGGCCGCGGACGAAGTAGCGCTGGAGGGCGAGGAAGACGATCACCGGCAGCGCCATCGAGATGAACGCCGCGGCCGACAGGAGGTACCAGCGGCCACCGAGGGTGCCCGAGATCTGGTTGAGCTCCATCGTCAGCGGCGCCCGGTCCGGCGAGCCGCCGAGCATCGTGATCGCGACGAGCAGGTCGTTCCAGACCCACAGGAACTGGAAGATGCCGAAGGACGCGAGCGCCGGGGCCATGAGCGGCAGCATGATCTTGAAGAAGATCCGCACGTGCCCGGCGCCGTCGACGCGGGCCGCCTCGATGAGCGAGGCCGGGATGTCCTTCATGAAGTTGTGCAGCAGGTAGACCGCCAGCGGCAGCGCGAAGATCGCGTGCGAGATCCACAGCGCCCAGAAGGACCCGCCCATCGTCCAGCTGCCGATCTTGATCTGCTGGTACATCTGCACCAGCGGCAGCAGGGCGATCTGCAGCGGCACGATCTGCAGCGCGAAGACCGCGACGAAGAGCGCGTTCTTGAAGGGGAAGTCCATCCACGCGAAGGCGTACGCCGCGAGCGAGGCGAGGAGCAGCGGCAGCATGACCGACGGGATCGCGATGACGATGGAGTTGATGACGAAGTCCGTCATCGACACCGGCATCTCCGCGCCGCCGCCGAGGACGTCCTTGTAGTTCTGCAGCGTGAAGCCGCCGTTCCACAGGGCCGACCACCAGCCGGTGCTCTGGATGTCCTCCTGGTTGCGGAAGGAGGTGACGAGCAGGCCCACCGTCGGGGTCGTCCACGCGATGGCGAGGACGACGGCGAAGAAGGAGCCCCACGGCGAGGTCACCGCGCGGGCGGCGTTGCCCGCGGCGCCGCCACGCTTGCGCCGACGCGCGCCCGCCGCCTCGGGAGAAGCGTGCTTCGGGTCCGGGGTGTCCGCCGGGTCGATGGCGGGGGTGAGGGTGCTCATCAGGCGTCCTTCCTCATCTGGATGACGTTGAAGATGATGATCGGCATGACGAGCAGGAAGATGACGAGCGCGATGGCCGCGCCGAGACCGGGCTCCTGGGTGACGAAGGAGCGCCGGTAGAACTCGTTGGCGAGCACCGAGTTGCCCTGCGTGCCGCCGTCGGTGGCCTGGACGATGTCGAAGGCCTTGAGCGTCGCGATCGAGATCGTCGTGAGCACGACGACGATCGAGGGGCGGATGCTCGGCAGGGTGATGAAGCGGAAGAGCTTCATGCCCGAGACGCCGTCCATCTTCGCGGCCTCGATGATGTCGTCGGGGATGCCCTTGATGGCCGCCGAGAGGATCGTCATCGCGAAGCCGGCCTGGATCCAGATCATGATGACGATGAGGGCCAGGGTGTTCGTCGGGATCGCCCCGTCGGGTGCCCGCAGGAAGTCGACCATCGGCAGCCCGACGGCGTTGAGGATCGCGTTGATGAGACCGATCTGGGTGTCGCCGCCGCCGTTGTAGCTGTAGACGAACTTCCAGATGAGGGTCGCACCGACCATGGAGATCGCCATGGGCATGAAGATGAGCGCCTTGGCGACGGCCTCGCCCTTCGCCCGGTCGACGAGCACCGCGTAGAGCAGGCCGAAAGCGGTCGCGACGAGCGGCACGAGGATGACCCAGAGGAAGGTGTTGCGGATGACCTCGGGCAGACCGGGGGTCGTCCACAGCTTGGCGAAGTTCTCGAAGCCGACGAACTCGGGCTTGCTCGAGGTGTACCCGCCGAAGTTGATGTCGAAGAACTTGCCGTTGTAGAAGGACCGGCGGATCGTGAGGATCGCCGGGTAGATGAGGCCGATCGCGATGAAGAGAAGCGTCGGCCCGACGAAGGCGGCGGCCTGGACGCGCTCGCCCACCCGCCCCTTGAAGACCGATGCGAGCAGCAGGATGCCGAGGAAGACGGCACCGAAGACCGCCAGGCCGACGAGCATGGTGACGAACTTGCCGGACGTCTCGCCGGCGGTCGCCGCGGGCAGGATCAGGGCGTGGAGCACGGGCACCTCCTTTGGTGCGGGGATGACGATGCCCCGGCGGGCGGGTGGGCACCCGCCCGCCGAGGCATCAGGGCGACGTCAGATCAGCTGGAGGGCCAGGACTTCTCGATGTTGTCGAGGGTGGTCTTGTCGTCCTGACCGTTGATCCAGTTGGTCATCTCCGACCAGAAGGTGCCGGCACCGACGGCGCTGGGCATCATGTCCGAGCCGTCGAAGCGGAAGACGGCCTTGGGGTCCTGGAGGATCTCCGCGGACTGCTGGTCCAGGGGGCTGACGAGGTTCTTAGGGTCGAGACCCTTGTTGGCGCTGACCCAGCCGCCGCTCGTCGTGGCCTTGGCCTTGGCGTTGGCCCAGTCGGGCGAGGCGAGGAAGGTCTGGAAGGCCTTGACCTCGGGGGCGTCACGGAAGGCGGCGACGAACTCGCCACCACCGAGGACCGGCTTCTCCTCGCCGTTGCTCGGCAGGTAGAAGGCCCACACGTCGCCGTCCTCGGCCACCTTCGTGCCCTTGGGCCAGTTGGCGGCGTAGAAGGACGCCTGACGGTGCATGTAGCACTTGTTCTTCAGGATCGGCTGGCCGCCGTCCTGGAAGGTCGTCGTGGCGATCGACTTCACGTCGCCGAAGCCGCCGTTGACGTACTTGCTCTCCTTGAGGATCTTCGCGTCCGCGGCGAGGGCCTCGGCGACCTTCGGGTCGTTGAAGGGGATCTCGTGCGCGACCCACTTGTCGTAGGTCTCGGAGTCCGCCGTGCGCAGGAGGGTGTCCTCGAGCCAGTCGGTGCCCGGCCAGCCGGTGGCGGTGCCCGAGCCGAAGCCGGCGCACCAGGGCTTGGCGCTGGAGTCGTCGGCCGCGATCTTCTCGGTGAGGGTCATGAGGTCGTCCCAGGTCTCGGGGACCTCGTAGCCCTTGTCGGTGAAGGTCTTCGGGGAGTACCAGACGTAGCTCTTGACGTTGGCTCCGAGCGGGGCGGCGAAGAAGGTGTCGCCGACGGTGCCGTACTTCTTCCAGTCCTCGCCGAAGTGCTCGTCGACCATCTTCGCGGTCGACTCGGGGGCGGGGACCATCTTGCCGGTGTCGGCCATCGTCGCGAGCAGGCCCGGCTGCGGGATGAAGGCGATGTCGGGCAGGTTGCCGCTCTGGGCGCGCTGCGGGAGGTTCTTCTCGAAGTCCTTGTCACCCTCGTACTTGATGGTGATGCCGGTGCACTCCTCGAACTCCTTGTAGGACTCCTTGTGCGGGGCGTCCTCGGGGGTGACGATCGAGGTGTAGATGGAGACGGTCTTGCCCTGGAGCTCGGACTTCATGTCGCACCACTTGGAGTAGTCCGTGGTGTCCATGGCGGCGCCGCTCTCCTCCGTGGAGGACGACCCGCCGCAGGCTGCGAGGCCGACGACCGCGAGCGCGGCGATGCCGACCGAGGCGCGCGCCCGGCGCGAGGTGTTGAAGGACATGTGGATCCCTTTGCTCTTCGTCGCACCGACGGACCTCGACGGCGCCACCGACCACGGGTGGTCGAGCGGTCCACGCGGCGAGCCGACTCCCCCCGCAGACCTGCGGTGACAGTGAACCGCTCACCGCAGGAGGTGCGCCACGGAATCGCCCCAACTTCGCCGTAACGATCCGGTAACCCGGTCGACGCACGAAGGGGGGACGAGCCCACGCGAGAGGGCCCGGCGGCCGTGGCCGCCGGGCCCTCCTCACCTCCTCAGCGCCGGTCGCGGTGCGACCTCGCGAGGTCCCGCAGCCACAGCGCCGAGTCCTTCGGCGTGCGCTCCTGGGTCTCGAAGTCGACGTGGACGACCCCGAAGCGGCGGTCGTAGCCGAAGGCCCACTCGAAGTTGTCCAGCAGCGACCAGGCGAAGTAGGCCCGCACGTCGACCCCGTCGTCGATCGCGTCCGCGACGGCGCTGACGTGCCCCGAGTAGTAGCTCGTGCGGTCGAGGTCGTGGACGGCACGGCCGCCGTCCTCGTCGGTGCTCACCTCGTCCTCGTAGGCGGCGCCGTTCTCCGTGATGATCAGCGGCAGACCGGGGAAGTCGTCGCGCAGGCGGCGCAGCATGCCCGACAGCGCGGACGGCTCGACGAGCCACCCCATCCGGGTGCGCTCCCCCTCGGGCTCGACGAAGTCGACGCCGGTCGCCCCGACCCAAGGGGTGGCCGAGCCCTCGCCGTGGCCGCCGCTGCTGCTCGGCTCCTCGCCCTCGGCGAGACCGCGCACGATCGTCGGCGTGTAGTAGTTGATGCCGAGCGCGCTCACCGGCACGTGCGCGAGCGCCTCGTCTCCGTCGCGCACGAAGGACCAGTCGGTGACGTGGGCGGTGTCCTCGAAGAGGTCCTGCGGGTAGGCGCCGCGCAGCATCGGCCCGGTGAAGATCCGGTTGCCGACGGCGTCGAGCCGGCGGGCGGCGTCGACGTCGGCCGCGCTGCTCGGGTCGGCCGGGCGGATCGCGTGGTGGTTGAGGGTGACCATGACCGACGCGTCGTCGCCGAGCTCGGCGCGGATCGCCCGGGCGGCGAGGCCGTGGCCGAGGTTGAGGTGGTGGGCGGCGGCGAGCGCGGCGGCCGGCTCCGTGCGACCCGGCGCGTGCACGCCGGAGGCGTAGCCGAGGAAGGCCGACACCCACGGCTCGTTGAGGGTCGTCCACGTGCCGACGAGGTCGCCGAGCTCGCGGGCCAGCACCCCGGCGTACTCGGCGAAGCGCTCGGCGGTCTCGCGCACCGGCCAGCCGCCCGCGTCCTCCAGCGGCTGCGGCAGGTCCCAGTGGTAGAGCGTGACGACGGTGTCGACGTCGCGCTCGCGCAGACCGGTGAGCACCCGCTTGTAGAAGTCGAGCCCCTCCTGGCTGACCGCTCCCGAGCCGGTCGGCACGATCCTCGGCCAGGCGACGGAGAGGCGGTAGGCGTCGAGACCGAGGTCGGCGACGAGCGCGACGTCGCTCTCCCACCGGTGGTAGTGGTCGCACGCGACGTCGCCGGTGTCGCCGCCCATGATCATGCCCGGGGTGTGGCTGAAGGTGTCCCAGATGGAGGGGCCACGTCCCCCTTCGTCCACTGCCCCCTCGATCTGGTACGACGCGGTCGCGGCTCCCAGTCGGAAGCCGGCGGGCAGCCGGGCGGCGAGATCGGCGGGCGGGATGACGGGGTATCGCTCCATGGGGCCATCCTGCCGGTCGTAGGCTGGTGCCGTGACGCAAGAGAGCATGAGCACCAGCCCTGTCGACCTCGGCGCGACCGACCACGCCTTCGACGACCTCCTCCAGGCCAACCGCGACTTCGCCGAGGACTTCGCCCTCGCCGGCTTCGACGGCGTGGCCCGGGCCGGCGTCGCCGTGGTCACGTGCATGGACAGCCGCATCGACCCCCTGGGGATGCTCGGCCTGTCCCCCGGCGACGCGAAGATCTTCCGCAACCCCGGCGGGCGGGTCACCGCCGCCGCGCTCGAGGCGATCGTCCTCGCCGTGCACCTGCTCGGGGTCGAGCGCGTCCTCGTCGTGCCGCACACGCGGTGCGCGGTCGCCTCCTCGACGGAGGAGCAGCTGCGCGAGGCCGTCGCCGCCTCGGCCGGCATGGACGCGTCGTGGCAGGCCTTCAACGTCGTCACCGACCAGGTGCAGACGCTGCGCCAGGACGTCGCCGCGGTGCGCGCGCACCCCCTCGTCGCCGGGCGCGTGCGCGTCGGCGGCTTCATCTACGACGTCGACAGCGGGCTGCTGCAGCAGCACGTCTGACCGGGCCCGGGGCAGCCGCCCCGACCCCCAGGGTCAGAGCGCGAGGCGCTCCCGGACGACCCCGGCGAGCGCCTCGCCGACCTGCTGCGCGTGCTCCTGCGTCGGGGCCTCGACCATGACGCGCACGAGCGGCTCGGTGCCGGACTTGCGCATGAGGACACGACCCGAGCCGGCGAGGCCCGCCTCGTGCTCCTGCACCGCGCTGCGCACGCCCTCGTCGGTGTCGACGCGGGACTTGTCGACGCCCCCGACGTTGATGAGCACCTGGGGCAGCCGGGTCATGACGGAGGCCAGCTCGGCGAGCGGGCGCCCGGTCGCGGCCACCTGCGCGGCGATCATCAGACCGGTGAGCACGCCGTCGCCGGTCGTGCCGTGGTCGAGCATAATGACGTGCCCGGACTGCTCGCCGCCGAGCGAGTAGCTGCCGCGGCGCATCTCCTCGAGGACGTAGCGGTCGCCGACGCCGGTCTGCTTCACGGCGATGCCGGCCTCGCGCATGGCGTTGAGCAGACCGAGGTTGCTCATGACGGTCGCGACGAGCGTGTCGTCGGCGAGCCGGCCGCGCTCCTTGAGCGCGATCGCGAGCACCGCCATGATCTGGTCGCCGTCGACGACCTGACCCGTCGCGTCGACCGCGAGGCAGCGGTCGGCGTCGCCGTCGTGGGCGATGCCGAGATCGGCGCCGTGGGTGACGACGGCCTCCTGCAGCTGCTCGAGGTGGGTCGAGCCGTAGCCGTCGTTGATGTTGAGCCCGTCCGGGCTGGCGCCGATGACGTGCACCGTCGCGCCGGCGAGGCGGAAGACCTCGGGCGAGACCTCGCTCGCCGCCCCGTGCGCCGCGTCGAGGACGACCGTGAGGCCCTCGAGCGAGCCGGGGACCGCGAGGAGGAGGTGGCGGATGTAGCGCGCCCCGCCGTCGGCCATGACCTGGACGCGGCCGACCTCGGCGCCGGTCGGGCGCAGCGGCTCCTGGCCCATGCGGGCCTCGATCTCGTCCTCGACGGCGTCGGGCAGCTTGTGCCCGCCCCGGGCGAAGAACTTGATGCCGTTGTCGGGCATCGCGTTGTGCGACGCCGAGAGCATGACCCCGAAGTCGGCGTCGGTGTCGGCGGTGAGGTAGGCGATCGCCGGGGTCGGCAGGACGCCCGCGTCGTAGACGTCGACGCCGGCCGAGGCGAGCCCGGCGACGACGGCGGCGGAGAGGAACTCACCGGAGGCCCGCGGGTCGCGGCCGACGACGGCGCGGGGGCGGTGCCCGTGCTCGTGGTCGCGCCGTCGCAGGACGACGGCCGCGGCCTGTGCGAGGGAGAGGGCGAAGTCCGCGGTGATGACGTCGCCGTTGGCGAGCCCGCGCACGCCGTCAGTGCCGAAGATTCGTGCCATGTCGCTCTCGGTGCCTTCCAGTTGGGGATCGGCCCCCCGGCAGGCAGCCGGCGTGAGGACCTTGCGGCTCGCAGCACGATACCCGCGACCTAGGCTGGAGTCCTCCGCGACCCACGGCAGGTGGGCCGACGAGCAGGAAGGGCTCCGCCCGTGATCGACTTCCGCCCCTCCGCGGGCCCGACGCTCGGCGTCGAGTGGGAGCTGGCCCTCGTCGACGGCGACACCCTCGACCTCGTGCCGCGCGCCGACGACGTCGTCGCCGGCGTGGCCGAGGCCCTCGACGACGAGCACGTCTCCGCCCGCGTCCACCGCGAGCTGCTGAGCAACACCGTCGAGATCGTCACCGGCATCTGCGACGACGTGCCGCAGGTGAGCGCCGACCTCGACTCCTCGCTGCGCGCGCTGCGCCAGGTCACCGACCCGCTCGGTCTCGAGCTCATGTGCGCCGGCACCCACCCCTTCGCCCAGTGGCAGAGCCAGCAGGTGAGCGAGGGCGAGCGCTACGCCACCCTCATCGACCGCACGCGGTGGTGGGGCCGCCAGATGGTCATCTACGGCGTCCACGTCCACGTCGGCATCACCGACGCCGCGAAGGTGCTGCCCATCCTCAACGGCATGCTCACCTACGCCCCGCACCTCCAGGCGCTCTCGGCGTCCTCGCCCTTCTGGGCCGGCGAGGAGACCGGGTACGCGAGCAACCGCGCCCAGATGTTCCAGCAGCTGCCGACCGCCGGGCTGCCCTTCCAGTTCGACACGTGGCCGGAGTACGAGCGCTACGTCGACGACCTCATGGTCACCGGGGTCATCGACGAGCTCAAGGAGATCCGCTGGGACATCCGCCCGGCGCCCCACCTCGGCACGCTCGAGATCCGCGTCTGCGACGGCATCCCGACGCTGCGCGAGCTCGCCGCGATCACCGCGCTCGTCCAGTGCCTCGTGGTGTGGCTCGACGACCGGCTCACCGACGGCGGCACCCTGCGCACGCTGCCGCCGTGGCACGTCCAGGAGAACAAGTGGCGCACCGCGCGCTACGGCATGGACTCGATCATCATCTGCGACGACCGCAACCGCGAGCGGCTCGTCACCGAGGACCTCGCCGACCTGCTCGAGCGCCTCGCCCCGGTCGCCCGCCGCCTCGGCTGCGAGACCGAGCTCGCCGACGTCGAGCAGATCACCCGCACCGGCGCGAGCTACCAGCGCCAGCTGCGCGTCGCGCAGGAGGAGGGCACCCTCGTCGGGGTCGCCCGCTCCCTCGTCGACGAGCTGCGCGCCGGGCAGCCGGGTCGACCCGGCCCCGCCTGACCGAGGGCGAAGGGGGACGCGGGCCGACGGGGGACCTGTCAGTCCCGGCGGGCGCGGGCCTCACGGGCGCGCGCGGCCAGCCGGTCGTCGTCGGGGTAGCTGACCTCGACCAGGCTCAGCCCGTGCGCGGGCATGACCTTGACGCGGGGGTCCCGCACCCCGGCGGTGAGCACCTCGAGGGGCCATCCGGTCCCCTGCCGGCCCTGCCCGACGGGCACGACGGCACCGACGAGAGCACGCACCATCGAGTGGCAGAAGGCGTCGGCGACGACGCGGCCCTCGACGAGCCCGTCCTCGGTGCGCCGCCACGAGTGCTCGACGAGTGTGCGGGTGGTCGTCGCGCCCTCGCGCCGCTTGCAGAAGGCGGCGAAGTCGCGCAGCCCGAGCATCGCCGTGGCCGCCTCGTCCATCGCCGCGACGTCGAGCGGCTCGCGCAGGGCGACGACGTCGTGACGTCGCAGCGGGTCGCGGCGGCCCGGGTCGTCGCCGATGAGGTAGCGGTAGCGCCGTTGCAGGGCGGAGAAGCGCGCGTCGAAGCCCTCGGGCGCCCGGGTCACGGCGTGCAGCGCGACATCCGGGGGCAGCATCCCGCGCAGCCGGGCGAGCAGGGCCTCCTGCGGGCTGCGTTCGCGACGGCCGCGTGCGGCCTCGAGCGCCTCCGGCGGCAGGTCGACGTGGCAGACCTGCCCGGCGGCGTGCACCCCGGCGTCGGTGCGCCCCGCGACGACGACACGGACCCCCGAGGTGCGGCAGATCGTCTCGAGCGCGCTCGTCAGCTCGCCCTCGACGGTGCGCAGACCGGGCTGGGCGGCCCACCCCGCGAAGCCCCCGCCGTCGTAGGCGAGGTCGAGGCGCAGACGCACGACGAAGGGCCCCACCGCATGGTGGGGCCCTTCGCCGGAAGCGCTCTCGATCAACGCTTGGAGTACTGCGGCGCCTTGCGCGCCTTCTTCAGACCAGCCTTCTTGCGCTCCGGGACGCGGGCGTCACGGGTGAGGAAGCCGGCCTTCTTCAGCGTGTCGCGGTTGAGCTCGGGGTCCACGCCGTTGAGGCTGCGGGCGACGCCGAGGCGGACCGCCCCGGCCTGGCCGGAGGGGCCACCGCCGTGCACGCGGACGAGCACGTCGTAGGCGCCGTCGAGCTCGAGCACCGTGAAGGGCTCGGCGACGATCTGCTGGTGGACCTTGTTTGGGAAGTACTCCTCGAGCGTGCGCCCGTTGATCTTCCACTCGCCGGTGCCGGGGACGATCCGCACGCGGGCGATGGCCTGCTTGCGGCGGCCGGTGCCGGCGCCGGGGGCCGAGGCCGAGGGACGACGAGCCGGCTCGGCGTCGCCGACGGGGCCGTCGGACTCGGAGGTGTAGGAGGTGAGCTCGACGTCGTCGCCGAGCTGCTCGGTGGTGTCGGTGGTGTCAGCCACGTGTCAGTCCTTCGTCGTGATTCTGCGCGCGGCTTACTGCGCGACCTGGGAGATCGTGTAGGGGGTCGGCTGCTGGGCGCCGTGGGGGTGCTCCGCACCGGCGTAGACCTTGAGCTTGCTCAGCTGCTGGCGGCCGAGGGAGTTGCGGGGCAGCATGCCGCGGATCGCCTTCTCGACGGCGCGCTCCGGGTTCTTCTCGAGCAGCTCGGTGTAGGAGGTCGAGCTCAGACCACCCGGGTAGCCCGAGTGGCGGTAGGCGCGCTTCTGCTCGGCCTTGGAGCCGGTGAGCGCGACCTTGTCGGCGTTGATGATGATGACGAAGTCGCCGGTGTCGACGTGCGGGGCGAAGGTCGTCTTGTGCTTGCCGCGCAGGAGGATCGCGGTCTGGCTCGCGAGACGGCCGAGGACGACGTCAGTGGCGTCGATGACGTGCCACTGACGGGTGATGTCGCCCGCCTTGGGGGTGTAGGTACGCACAGGTGCAGCCTTTGTGTCGTGTCGTTCGGGGTACCCGACAATTCTACGGGCGGGCCGCACACCGCCCGAAATCGCGGGCGCACCCCCTGGAGCCCTACGGGCGAGCGGGATCCGGCGGACTCCGCCCGGCGCGACGCGCTTGCCCCGCCGCGGATCGCACACTTATTGTGCGATCCATGAGCACCCCGGGCACCCCCGACGGCTGGCGTCTGCTGGCCCACCCGCTGCGCACCCGCATCCTCGCGCACCTGCGGCTGCACGGCGGCTCGACGTCGGCGGAGCTGGCCCGGGCGCTCGGCACGAACTCGGGCGCCACGAGCTACCACCTGCGCACTCTCGCCGAGGGCGGGCTCGTCGAGGACACCGGTCTGGGCAACGCCAAGACCCGGGTCTGGGCCCTGCCCGACGAGGACGACGACGACGTCGTCGTCACCCGTGTCGGCACGGACGACGACGACCCGCTGAGCGCGCAGGACGAGGCCTGGCTGGCGCACGACCACGTCGAGCACCTCGCCGCGCGCGCCCATGCCTGGGTCGACGCCGCGCCGACGTGGCCCCTCGTGTGGCAGGAGGAGGCCGGCCTGCACGACCAGGCCGTGCTCGTCGACGAGGAGCAGCTCGTCGCGCTGCGCACCGAGGTCATGCGCACCCTCGAGCGCTACCGGCGGATCGGCGCGGGCACCCCGGGCGCGAAGCGCGTGGCCGTCACCCTCGCGGTGCACCCCGTCGACCGGACCCCGCGGTCATGACCGGCGAGCGCCCCCTCGACGAGGGGCCCTTCTTCCACGGCACGCGAGCCCCCCTTCGCCCCGGTGACCACCTCGTCGCCGGACGCCCCTCGAACTACCGAGCCGGTCTGACGATGCGCCACGTCTACATCACCTCGCTCGTCGACGGGGCCGCTCTGGCCGCCGAGCTCGCCGTGCTGCTCGGGCCGGAGGGCAGCGAGCCGCACGTCTACCGCGTCGAGCCCACCGGTCCCTACGTCGACGACCCGAACGTCACCGACAAGAAGTTCCCCGGCAACCCCACGCGCTCCTACCGCACGAGCGCCCCGGTCCTCGTCGTCGAGGAGGTCACGGGGTGGACCCGGCTCACGCCGGAGGCCCTCGACCTCTGGCGCGAGCGTCTGGCCGCGCTGAGCCAGGCCGAGATCATCAACTGACCCGGCCGGGTCGACGAAGGACCGTCACCTCGAGGTGACGGTCCTTCGTCGAACCACGCGAAGGGGGGCGCCCCCTAGCTGCTCGTCGCCTGGCCGACGTGCGTGGCCGAGTCGTAGGAGAAGACGGTCTTCGCGCCGTCGGCCGGGACGGTGACGGTGATGTTGCCGCCCGTCGGCGACCCGCCGGCCCCGTAGCTCGTCGTCCACGACAGGTCGTGGGCGATCTTGAAGCTCCACGTGCCCGCGGGGATCTTCGTCGTCGCCCACGTGTACGTGCCGTCGCCGTCCTTGTCCTGCAGCCACGGGCGCATGCACGCCGGTGACCAGTCGGCCGCGCAGCCGAGCTCGGACTGGTAGTCACCGGGCGCGGTGACGACCGGGCCGTCCTCGGACGTCGTCGCCCAGTGCGTCGTCGGGTCGTAGTAGAAGCTCACGGGGCCGTCGGTCTCGTAGGAGATGTTCGCGCCGTCGCGCTCCCCCTTCTCGCCGTAGTTCTCGGTCCACGTCCGGTCGAGCGCGGCCTTGAAGGCGTAGGGCCCGGCCGGGAGCGTGTAGCTGCCCTTCCAGATCGAGTCCTGCGGGTCCAGGGTCAGCTGCGCCTGGTCGCACCAGGGCTCCCAGTCGGCGGCGCAGCCCATCTCGGAGTTGTGGGTGCCCGCGACGGCGACGGCACCGGGCTGGGTGGCCGGCGGGTCGCCGATCTCGGCCTCGGGCGCCGGTCCGGTGGCGGAGACGACGCTGGCCCAGTCGCTGTCGGCAGAGACCCGGCCCGCGGCGTCCTCGACGACGACGCGGTACTCGAGCATCGTCCCGAGCGCCATGCCCTCGACGTCGTGGAAGACGCGGTAGGGCGCGTTGTCGTCGGTGCCCACGGTGCGCCAGGTCTTCGTGCCGACCGGGCGGTAGAGGACGGTCGCCTGGGCGAAGGTCCCCGTGGTGACGTCGGCGGAGATCTCCGCGCGCCCGCCGACGGCGTGGTCGGCGCCGGCGCTCAGCTCGACCGTCGGCGCCGCGGTGCCGGTCGAGATCGTCCGGTTGGCCTTCCACACGCGCACCGACAGCGGCGGCACGGTGACGCTCACGCGACCGTCGGCGCCGGGGCGCACCGACGGGGCGCCCGGGGTCACCGGCGTGAAGAGCGCGCCGTCGTAGCGGCCCTTGCCGGGGCGGGCCGACCCCTTCGTCCACGTCGCGAAGCTCGCGGTCTGCGTCGTCGTCGAGTTGTTCGCCGCGACGACGTACTCGACCTTCTTCGACGCGTCGAGACGGGACACCGCGAAGATGCCCGCGTCGTCGGAGGCGTACCGCGCGACCTGCGCCCCGTCGGCGAGCGCGGGGTGCTTCGCGCGCATCCGGGAGAGCTCGGCGACGTGGCGGTAGAGCGGGTGGGTGCGCGAGTAGCGGTCGCGCGAGCCCTCCGGCCCGGCGAGGACGTCCTCGGCGTTGTAGATGTCGGTCTTGCTGGCGAACATGTCCTGCCGCGCCAGCTGGTCGCCGCCGGTGCCGATGAAGCCCTGCTCGTCGCCGTAGTACGTCACCGGGTTGCCGCGGGTGGTGAACATCAGGCTCTGCGCGAGCCGCACGCGGGCGAGGTGCTGCTTCTCGTCCGCGCTCGAGTCCTTCAAGAACATCGAGGCGCGGCCCATGTCGTGGTTCCCGAGGAAGGTCGGCAGCTGGTAGGCGTTGCTGTCCGCGTCGGTGTACCAGTCGTCCTTGGCGAAGAAGTCGGCGAGCGTCGCGGCCGACTTCCCCTTCGCGAAGTCGACGCCCTGCTGCTGGAAGCCGAAGTCGAGGGTGGCCTGGAGCTTGCCGCGGGTCGTGTACTCAGACATCACCGCGGGGTTGCCGTCGTAGACCTCGCCGAAGGCGAAGAAGTCGTCGTTCTTCTTCTGCGCGTGGGTGAGCAGGTCGGGCATGAACTGCTGCCAGAACTCGAGGTTGACGTGCTTGACGGTGTCGATCCGGAAGCCGTCGATGCCGAAGTCGGCCCACTGCTTGTAGATCTCGCCCATGCCCTCGACGACCTCGGGCCGCTCGGTGAAGAGGTCGTCGAGACCGATGAAGTCCCCGTACGTCGAGCTCTCGCCGGCGAAGGTCGAGTCACCGCGGTTGTGGTACATCAGCGGGTCGTTGAGCCACGCCGGGACCTTGACGTCCTTCTCCGCGGGACGCACGAAGGGGGTGTACGGGAAGGACGTGCGGTCCATCGCCGGCCACTGCGAGGCGGGCTTGCCGACGAAGTCGCGGTCGTCGAAGGCCGTGCCGCTCGTGTCGGTGTACGGCGAGGACTTCTTGCTCTTGTACGTGTACGCGCCCTCCTCGTAGTCGATGACGTCCGCGGTGTGGTTGGTGATGATGTCGAAGAAGACCTTCATCCCCTTCTTGTGCGCGGCGTCGATGAGGGTCTTCATCTCGGCGTTCGTGCCCAGGTGCGGGTCGATCTGGGTGAAGTCGGTGATCCAGTACCCGTGGTAGCCCGCGCTCTCCTCGCCGGCCTTGCCCTGCACCGGCTTGTTCTTGAAGCTTGGGGTGAGCCAGATCGCGGTCGTCCCCATGCCCTTGATGTAGTCGAGCTTGCCGGTGAGGCCCTTGAGGTCACCCCCGTGGTAGAAGGCCTTGTCGCTCGGGTCGTACCCGGTGGTGAGGGGCCCGCCGGTGAGCCCGCCGCGGTCGTTGGCGGTGCTGCCGTTGGCGAAGCGGTCGGCCATGACGAAGTAGAAGCGCTCGCGCCCCAGCGGCCCGCGCAGCGAGTCGGCGGCGGCCTTCTTGTCCGCGCTGCTCGTCGCCCCGGCGAGGCCGAGCGGCGTCATGGTGGTGACGTGGCTCGTCTCGTCGTAGCTCACCCGCAGCCGGGCCGGGCCCTCGAGCACGAGCGGCACGTTCGAGCCGTCCTTGACGCCCCCGGCGCCGTAGTTCTCGGCCCACCCGTCGTCGATGGCGACCTTGTACTCGTAGCTGCCGGCGGGCAGCGAGATCGTCGCCGACCACGTCTTCCCGGAGGCATCCTGGACGAGGTGGGCCTTCGCGCACGCGGGGTCCCAGTCGGCGGCGCAGCCGAGCTCGTCCTGCAACGAGCCGACGAGGGTGACGCTGCTCGGCTCGGCGGCGCTGGCGGGTGCGGACAGGGCGAAGGGGGCGGCCGCGAGGGCGATCGCGAGGGCTGCGGCGTGGGGGCGTCGGACCATGGGGTGCTCCTTGCGGGTAGCCCTCGCCGTCGAGGGCAGTCGGGCGGAGCGTAGGCCCGCCGTGACCTGCGGCGACAGGTGATCGCGGACTTCTTGGACAATCCTTTACCGAGCGGCCCGCCCGGGCACGACGAAGGGGTGAGCCCCCGCTGCTGCGGGAGGCTCACCCCTTCGTCAGGTGAGGGCCTGGGTCAGGCCTTCTCGCCCTCGGTCGACTCCGTCGACTCGGTGGCCTCGGTCGAGTCCGTGGCCTCGGCCGCGGGGGCCTCGGTCTCGGTGGTCTCGTCCGTGCTCTCCGGGGCCTCCTGCGCCTCCTCGTCCTTGGCCGAGCGCGCGGTGGCGGCCTCGGCCTCGGCGACGACGGCGCGCTTGGGCTTGGCGGAGACGGGCTCGCGCACGAGCTCGATGACGCACATGGGGGCGTTGTCGCCCTTGCGCGGCGCGATCTTCGTGATGCGGGTGTAGCCGCCCTCGCGGTCGGTCATGTCGGGCGCGATCTCGGTGAAGAGACGGTGCACGACACCCTTGTCCTTGACGACCGTCATGACCTTGCGACGGGCGTGCAGGTCACCGCGCTTGGCGAAGGTGACGAGACGCTCGGCGAGCGGGCGCAGACGCTTGGCCTTGGCCTGCGTCGTCGTGATCTGGTCGTGCTCGAAGAGCGACTGGGCCAGGTTGCCGAGCATGAGGCGCTCGTGCGCCGGGCCGCCACCCAGACGACGTCCCTTGGTGGGGGTGGGCATGGTGATTCTCCTTGAGTTGCAAGCCGACCCGGACGGGTCAGGCCGTCGGGTGGGTCAGAGCTGCTCGTCCTCGACGAAGGACTGGTCGTCCTCGTAGTCCTCGTCGCCGTAGCTGTCGACGATCTGGCTCGGGTCGAAGCCGGGAGGGCTGTCCTTGAGGGCCATGCCCATGCCGTGCAGCTTGGCCTTGACCTCGTCGATCGACTTCGCGCCGAAGTTGCGGATGTCGAGCAGGTCGGCCTCGCTGCGACCGACGAGCTCGCCGACGGTGTGGATGCCCTCGCGCTTGAGGCAGTTGTAGGACCGGACGGTGAGGTCGAGGTCCTCGATCGGCAGCGCCATGTCCGCGGCGAGCGCGGCGTCGGTCGGCGACGGGCCCATGTCGATGCCCTCGGCCTCGACGTTGAGCTCACGGGCCAGGCCGAAGAGCTCGACGAGCGTCTTGCCGGCGGAGGCCATGGCGTCGGCCGGGGTCATCGAGCTCTTCGTCTCGACGTCGACGACGAGACGGTCGAAGTCGGTGCGCTGCTCGACACGGGTCGCCTCGACCTTGTAGGTCACGGCGAGGACCGGGCTGTAGATGGAGTCGACCGGGATGCGGCCGATCTCCTGCTCGCCGGACTTGTTCTGCTGGGCCGAGACGTAGCCGCGGCCGCGCTCGACGGTGAGCTCCATCTCGACGGAGCCCTTGTCGTTGAGCGTCGCGATGTGCAGGTCCGGGTTGTGGACCTCGACGCCGGCCGGCGGGTTGATGTCCGCGGCGGTGACGGGGCCGGAGCCGGTCTTGCGCAGGTACATGACGACCGGCTCGTCGTTCTCCGAGGAGACGACGAGGCTCTTGAGGTTGAGGATGATCTCGGTGACGTCCTCCTTGACCCCCGGGATCGTGGAGAACTCGTGGAGCACGCCGTCGATCCGGATGGAGGTGAGGGAGGCACCCGGGATGCTGCTCAGCAGGGTGCGACGCAGGGAGTTGCCCAGCGTGTAGCCGAAGCCCGGCTCGAGGGGCTCGATGACGAACCGCGAGCGGTTGTCGGCGACGACGTCCTCGCTGAGGGTGGGGCGCTGTGCGATGAGCACGGTTGTTCCTTCCCACGGGCGACCGCTATATGACGCCTCGTGATGCTGCCGGTGCGACCCGGCTGGTCGTCGCGCATCGGTCCGCGACGACGACCCTGGTGGTCCTCGGACCGGGGGCTCCCCCTTCGCCTCAGGGACGAAGGGGGAGCCACCCGGCAGATCCGAGGATCAGTTCTTCGAGTAGAGCTCGACGATCAGCTGCTCGGTGAGCGGGGTGTCGATCTGCTCACGGGTCGGCAGCTGGTGCACGAGGATCTTCAGGCTGCCCGGGACGACGTGGAGCCACGCCGGGACGGGACGCTCGCCGAAGGTCTCACGCGCGAGCTGGAAGGGGAAGCTCTCCACGGACTGCTTGCGCACCGTGATGATGTCGTACTGCTCGACGCGGTGGCTGGGGACGTCGGTCCGCACGCCGTTGATCTCGAAGTGACCGTGGGTCACGAGCTGACGCGCATGACGACGGGTCCGGGCGAGACCGGTGCGGTAGATGACGTTGTCCAGGCGCGACTCGAGGATGATCAGCAGGTTCGAGCCGGTCTTGCCGGGGCGGTTGGCCGCCTCCTTGTAGTACCGGACGAACTGCTTCTCCATGACGCCGTAGGTGAAGCGGGCGCGCTGCTTCTCCTGGAGCTGGGTGAGGTACTCCTTCTCCTGGATCCGGCGACGGCCGTGCTGGCCGGGCGGGAAGGGACGGAGCTCGAAGTTCTTGTCGCCGCCGACGAGGTCGAGCTTGAGGCGACGGGACTTCTTGGTGATGGGGCCGGTGTAACGAGCCATGGTCTATATCTCCTAGGTTCCCGTGCTCAGACGCGACGGCGCTTGGGCGGACGGACCCCGTTGTGCGGGCTGGGCGTGACGTCGCTGATCGCGCCGACCTCGAGGCCGGCAGCGGTCAGGGAGCGGATCGCGGTCTCACGACCGGAGCCCGGGCCCTTGACGAAGACGTCGACCTTGCGCATGCCGTGCTCCATGGCGCGACGCGCGGCGGCCTCGGCGGCCATCTGCGCGGCGTAGGGGGTCGACTTGCGCGAGCCCTTGAAGCCCACCTGGCCGGCGGAGGCCCAGGAGATCACCGCACCGGTCGGGTCGGTGATGGAGATGATCGTGTTGTTGAACGTGCTCTTGATGTGGGCCTGGCCCACGGCGACGTTCTTCTTGACCTTGCGACGCACCTTGGCGCCGGAACGGGTCTTGGGGGGCATTACTTACCAACCTTCTTCTTGCCGGCGACGGTGCGCTTCGGGCCCTTGCGGGTGCGCGCGTTGGTCTTGGTGCGCTGACCGCGCACGGGCAGACCGCGACGGTGACGCAGACCCTCGTAGGTGCCGATCTCGACCTTGCGGCGGATGTCGGCGGCGACCTCGCGGCGGAGGTCACCCTCGAGCTGGCAGTTGGCCTCGAGCCAGTCGCGCAGGGCGACGAGCTGGGTGTCGTCGAGGTCCTTGACGCGGGTGCTCGGGTCGACGCCGGTGGCGGCGAGGGCCTTCTGCGAGGTCGTGCGACCGACGCCGAAGATGTAGGTCAGTGCGACCTCGGCGCGCTTCTCGCGCGGGAGGTCCACTCCAACAAGACGTGCCATCTTGTGGTGTTTCCTTGTCTGTGCATCCGGAGGTCGTGGTGCAGCACCGGTCCGAGGAGATCTCCCCGCACCTGGGCGGGGTCCTGCGGTCCTCGGCCTCCGGGCCGAGGGTGACGTCCTGCGCGGCGCGACTGCGCCGCCAGATCCGGCCGCGAGGCGGCCTTCTTCAGGGGTCGGGTGCTGCGTGCGGTGTGTACGTGTCGTGAAGCTCTATGACGTGGTGCTGGGCCCGTGAGGGCCCGGGTGGGTCGCGATCAGCCCTGGCGCTGCTTGTGGCGCAGGTTCTCGCAGATCACCATGACCCGACCGTTGCGGCGGATCACCTTGCACTTGTCACAGATCTTCTTGACGCTCGGCTGAACCTTCACTGCCAACTCGTCCTTGGTCGATCTGTCCCGAGCCCCAGATGGGTGCCGGGTCGTACATGCGTCTGGTCGGGCGGCCCGACCGTCAGCGGTAGCGGAAGACGATGCGGCCGCGGGTCAGGTCGTACGGGCTGAGCTCGACGACAACCTTGTCCTCGGGGAGGATCCGGATGTAGTGCTGACGCATCTTGCCCGAGATGTGGGCGAGAACCTTGTGACCGTTCGTCAGCTCGACCCGGAACATCGCGTTCGGGAGTGCTTCGACGATCGTGCCCTCGACCTCGATGACACCGTCCTTCTTGGCCATATCCTCTCAATCCGTGTGATTGGGGCCCTCTGGATGAGGACGCCCGGAGACGCCCCGCGCGCGCAGCACGCACACGAGAGCGACGCCCCATCCTACGGGACCGGGTGAGGACCCACGAAATCGGGTGAGCAGCACCGGTGGGCCGCTGACCGGGCGGCGGCGGCGCGTCCGCCGCCGGGCCCGCAGGTGAGCCCGCGGGTCAGCCCGGCGCGAGGTCGCGGGCGTAGGCGTCGAGCACCCGGCGGGCGGCGTCGACGGCGCTCACGCGACCCGAGGCGACGTCCTCGCCCACCTCGGCGACGACCTCTCGGACCGCGGGGCTGCGCCGGACCCCGTCGCGCAGCTCGGCGTCGACCATCGCCCACATCCAGCTCGTCTGCTGCTCGCGGCGCCGGGCGTCGAGCGAGCCGTGCTCGGTGAGGTGGGCGCGGTGGTCGAGGACCGCCTGCCACACCTCGTCGAGACCAGCGCCGGTCTGGGCGCTGCACGTGAGGACCGGGGGTCGGCGGGCAGAGGGGTCGGGGTTCATGAGGCGCATCGCGCCGCTCAGCTCGCGGGCGGCGACGCGGGCGTCGCCCTCGTGCGGCCCGTCGGCCTTGTTGACCGCGATGACGTCGGCCATCTCGAGGATGCCGCGCTTGATGCCCTGGAGCTGGTCGCCGCCGCGGGCGAGGGCGAGCAGGAGGAAGGTGTCGACCATCTCGGCGACGGCCACCTCGGACTGGCCGACGCCGACGGTCTCGACGAGCACGACGTCGAAGCCCGCGGCCTCGAGCACGAGCATCGACTCGCGCGTGGCCCGGGCGACGCCGCCGAGGTGGCGGCCCGAGGGCGAGGGCCGCACGAAGGCGTCCTCGGTGCTCGTCAGGCGCGCCATCCGGGTGCGGTCGCCGAGGACCGAGCCGCCGGTGCGCGAGGACGAGGGGTCGACCGCGACGACCGCCACCCGGTGGCCCTGCTCGACGAGCCGGGTGCCCAGGGCGTCGATGAAGGTCGACTTGCCGGCCCCCGGGATGCCGGAGATGCCGACGCGCACTCCCCCGCCGGTCTCGGGCGCGATCTGCTCGAGCAGGGCTCGCGCCTGGTCGCGGTGGTCGGGGCGCGAGGACTCGACGAGCGTGATCGCCCGGGCGACGTGCGCGCGCGAGCGCGCCCGCACGCCCGCGACGAGGTCGGCGACCGGGTCAGGCATCGCCCGACGCACGCTCCTGCAGCCGGGCGACGAGACGCACTGCCGCGTCGGCGATGACGGTCCCGGGCGGGTAGATGTCGTCGGCCCCCGCGGCGCGCAGCTCCTCGAAGTCCTGGTCGGGGATGACCCCGCCGACGACGATCATGAGGTCCTGGCGCCCCAGGGCGTCGAGCTCGCGGCGCAGCGCCGGCACGAGGGTGAGGTGCCCCGCGGCCAGCGAGCTCACCCCGACGACGTGCACGTCCGCCTCGACCGCCTGACGGGCGACCTCGGCCGGGGTCTGGAAGAGCGGGCCCACGTCGACGTCGAAGCCGAGATCGGCGAAGGCGGTCGCGATGACCTTCTGCCCGCGGTCGTGCCCGTCCTGGCCCATCTTCGCGACGAGGATGCGCGGGCGACGCCCCTCCTGCTGCTCGAAGTCCTCGACGGCGGCCTGGGCCTCTCGCACCGAGCCGCTCCCCTTCGCCTCGTCGCGGTACACACCCGAGATCGTACGGATCTGGGCGGTGTAGCGGCCGTAGACCTCCTCGAGCGCGGCCGACATCTCTCCGACCGTCGCCTTGGCGCGCGCCGCGTCGATGGCGAGCGCGAGGAGGTTGGTCTCCATGTCGCCGCCGTCGGCCCGGGCGGCCTGCGTGAGCGCCGCGAGCGCGGCCTGCGTCTCCTCCTCGTCGCGCTCGGCGCGCAGGCGCTCCAGGCTCGCGACCTGGCTCGCGCGCACCGCGGCGTTGTCGACCTTGAGCACCTCGATCGGCTCGTCCTCGTCGACGGGGTAGGTGTTGACGCCGATGACCGGCTGGGTGCCGGAGTCGATGCGCGCCTGGGTGCGGGCGGCCGCCTCCTCGATGCGCATCTTCGGGATCCCGGCCTCGATGGCCTTCGCCATGCCGCCGGCCGCCTCGACCTCCTCGATGTGGGCCCAGGCCCGCTGCGCGAGGTCGTGGGTGAGCCGCTCGACGTACGCGCTGCCGCCCCAGGGGTCGATGACGCGGCAGGTGCCCGACTCCTGCTGCAGGACGATCTGGGTGTTGCGGGCGATCCGAGCGGAGAAGTCGGTCGGCAGCGCGATCGCCTCGTCGAGCGCGTTCGTGTGCAGGCTCTGCGTGTGGCCCTGGGTGCTCGCCATCGCCTCGACCCCGGTGCGCACGACGTTGTTGAAGACGTCCTGCGCGGTGAGGCTCCACCCCGAGGTCTGGCTGTGGGTGCGCAGCGAGAGCGACTTGGGGTTGCTCGGCTCGAAGCCCTCCTGCACGAGCCGGGCCCACAGCAGCCGGGCGGCCCGCAGCTTGGCGACCTCCATGAAGAAGTTCATCCCGATGGCCCAGAAGAAGGACAGCCTCGGCGCGAAGCGGTCGACGTCGAGCCCGGCGTCGCGCCCGGCGCGGATGTACTCCACGCCGTCGGCGAGCGTGTACGCGAGCTCGAGGTCCTGCGTCGCCCCGGCCTCCTGCATGTGGTACCCGGAGATGGAGATCGAGTTGAAGCGCGGCATCCGCCGGCTGGTGAAGGCGAAGATGTCGGAGATGATCCGCATCGACGGCTCGGGCGGGTAGATGTAGGTGTTGCGGACCATGAACTCCTTGAGGATGTCGTTCTGGATGGTGCCGCTCAGCTGCTCCGGGCTCACCCCCTGCTCCTCGGCCGCGACGACGTAGAGCGCGAGGACCGGCAGGACCGCGCCGTTCATCGTCATCGACACCGACATCTGGTCGAGCGGGATCCCGTCGAAGAGGGTGCGCATGTCGTAGATCGAGTCGATCGCCACGCCGGCCATCCCGACGTCTCCCTCGACCCGGGGGTGGTCGGAGTCGTAGCCGCGGTGGGTCGCGAGGTCGAAGGCGACCGAGAGCCCCTTCTGCCCGGCGGCGAGGTTGCGCCGGTAGAAGGCGTTGGACTGCTCGGCCGTCGAAAAGCCCGCGTACTGCCGGATCGTCCACGGCTGGTTGACGTACATCGTCGGGTAGGGGCCGCGCAGGTAGGGCGCGGCGCCGGGCACGGTGCCGAGGAAGTCCAGGCCCGCGGTGTCGGCCTCGGTGTAGACGGGCGCGACGGTGATGTGCTCGGGGGTCTGCCACCCGTCGGCCGCGCCGGGCACCTGCTCGAGCAGCTCGGCCCAGCGGGCGGCGGCGTCCTCGCCGGGCAGGCCCTCGCCGAGCGAGGCGGTGGACAGGTCGGGGATCGCGCTCATCGGGCGTCTCCATCCGTCGTCATGGTCACGTCGTCCCCGGCCCCGAGCCGGGTCAGCAGGTCGGAGAGGAGGGCGACGACGTCGACGCCCTCACGGGCCTCGACGACGCCGTGGTCGCCCTCGCCCAGCTCGCCCGCCCGTCCGGCGAGCACGACGTGCTCGACGCCGGCCCCGCGCAGCGCGGCGAGGACCTCGAGCCCGTGCTCGGCGTTGAGCCGGGGCGAGGTCGCGAGGACGGCGACCGGCAGGGCGCTGTCGCGGACCTCCGCAGCGGCCGTGTCGGCGTCGGCGCCGTCGACGAGACGGGCGCCGATGCCGGCGACGGCGAGCAGGTTCGTCGCGAAGGTCTGACGGGCCCCGAAGTCTCGGCGGCTGCCGGGGCTGACGACGAGCACCGTCGGGTCGTCGAGCCGGGCGGCCCGGGCGCGCAGACGCTCGAAGACCTCGCCGTCGCGGTGGCGGGGCAGACCCCCCGACGGGGGCTGGGGGCGGGGTGCGCGCTGCAGCGGCGTCTCGCCGGCGAGCGGGAAGGTGGAGGTGCCGGTGAGCGGGACCTGCCGGGTCGACAGGCCGCGCAGGCGCTCCTGCCACATCGCCTCGAGCCCGCGGGCGAGCGAGCCGTCGGCGAGCGCTGCCGCCACTCCCCCGGACGCGTCGAGCTCGCCGAGCCGCGCCCAGGCGCGCTCGGCCATCTCGTCGGTGAGGGCCTCGACGTACCAGGAGCCACCGGCGGGGTCGGCGACGGCCGCGACGTGGCTCTCGAGCGCGAGCAGGCTCTGGGTGTTGCGGGCCAGACGCCGGGAGAAGGCCTCCGGCAGCCCGAGCGGGGTGTCGTAGGGCAGCACGGTGATGGCGTCGGCGCCGCCGACGCTCGCGCCGAGGCAGGCGATCGTGCCGCGCAGGACGTTGACCCAGGGGTCGGTCGCGGTGAGCATCCGGCCCGAGGTCACGGCGTGGACGCGCGCCGCCCGGGCCCGCTCCGGCACGTCGGCGAGCTCGCCGACGCGGGCCCACACCCGCCGCAGGGCGCGCAGCTTGGCGATCGTCGTGAACTGGTCGGCGGTCACGGCGACGCGCACGTCGATGCTCGCGAAGGCCTCGGCGGCGCCGACCCCCTGCTCCTCGAGCGCACGGACGTAGGCGACCGCGGTGGCCACGGCGAGCGCGACCTCCTCGACGTCGTGCGCCCCGGCGTCGTGGTAGACGCGGGTGTCGACGGTGAGGGCGCGTACGTCGGTCAGTGCCGCCGCGCGGGTGACGAAGGGGGCGAGCCCGGCGAGGTCGGCGGCTCCCCCGGTCGCCGCTGCGGCGCCGAGCGGGTCCAGCCCGAGACCGGAGCCGGGGGCGAGCTCGGGCGCGGCCTCGAGGAGGTCGAGCAGCGCCTCGGCCGCAGGCCGCTGGGCGGTCGTCGAGGAGACGACGACGGGGGCCATGCCGAGGTGGACGCCGTCGAGCGCCCTCGCGAGATCGGCGGGGTCGAGGTGGCCGTCCCCGACCGCGACCCACAGCGAGGTGACGCCCCGCTCGAGGTCGACGAGCGCCGCGCGGTTCGTCGCGGCCGCGTCTCCCCCTTCGTGCAGGGCGCGCACGTCCCACGGCTGGTCGGGCCGGCGCGGGCCGGTGCCGCGGGTGAAGGGCATGGCCCCGGGCACGCCGAGCGGTCGCTCCTGCGCGGGCCGGGTGTAGAGCGGGCGCACGACGACGCCGTCGGGCAGGGTCGTCGACAGCGCCTCGACCGCCTCGTCGGGTCCGAGCGCGTCGTCCTCGGCGCGGCTCTTGCCGACGACCTGCGCGGCCAGCTCGCGCCAGCGTGCCTCGTCGGTGGGCGCGAAGCCCTCGGCCAGCGGCATGACCTCGGTCGGCCGGGCAGACATCATGTGCGCATCGCTCCTCGGGGGCGGCTCGGACGGCTCCTGCGCGCATGCCGGGCAGCGGCGGGACGTCGTCAGGCTACCGGCGGGCAGGCCGGCCCAGACTGAGAGATCCCGCACAGCGGCACGGCCCTGGCGGGTCGGCGGGGCACCCGCCTCCGGCACCCGCCCGGCTCACCCGTCGGCGAGCCCACGGGCGACCTCGGCCTCGTAGGCGGCGCGCAGCCGCTCGCTCGCTCGCGGCCCGGTCGCGGACGGCAGCGGGGCACCGAGGTGGGCCGCGCGCAGCTCGTCCATGAGCTCGGCGACGAGCCCGGGCCCGCCCTCCTCGAGCAGCCGCTGGCGCACGGTGAGCTCCGGCGCCGTCTCGCGGTGCGCCCGCCCCCACGTGCCGAGCGCGACGAGCACCGGCAGGGTCTGGATGCCGGCCTCGGTGAGGGAGTACCGGGCGCGGTGACCGCGCCCGGCGTCCTCGCGCACGAGCAGGCCCGCGGCGACGAGGTCGCGCAGCCGGGCGGCGAGGACGTTGCTCGCGATGCCCTCGAGCGACCCGGAGAGCAGCTCTCGGAAGTATCGGCGGTCGCCGAAGATCATGTCACGCAGGACGACGGCGCTCCACGGGTCGCCGAGGACCTCGACCCCCCGGTTGATCGGGCAGCCCGATCTCGGCTCGGTGCGCATCGTCCCCCTTCGTCCCGCTCGTCCGGCAAGTGGTTGCGCTGCGCAATCACCCTACTCTACGGTGAGGAGCGGTTGCGCATCGCAACCACCTGACCGGCAGGAGCGCCATGTCCGAGGTCGTCGTCACCCAGCTGAGCGTCTCGCTCGACGGCTACGCCACGGGCGAGCCGCAGACCCTCGAGCAGCCCATGGGTCATGCCACCGGCCGTCTCCACGAGTGGATGATGCCGCCCGACCAGCCCGGGGGCGGGCGCGCCCGCGACGGCGTCGACGGGGCCTTCGCCGCGCTCGGGTGGGACGGCTCGGTCGGTGTCGAGATCATGGGGCGGCGCACGTTCGGGCCGCAGACCGGGCCGTGGACTGACGAGGAGTGGCAGGGGTGGTGGGGGCCGCGCCCTCCCTTCGAGACCCCCGTCGTCGTCCTCACCCACCACCCGAGGCCGACCCTGCACCTCGAGGGGGGCACGAGCTTCCACTTCGTCGACGCCTCCCCCACCGAGGCGCTCGAGGTCGCCCGCGGGCTCGCCGACGGGCGTGACGTGCGCGTCGGCGGCGGCCCGAGCACGGTGCGCGACTTCGTCGCCGCCGGCCTCGTCGACCGGATGCACGTCGTCGTCGTGCCGATCCTGCTCGGCCGTGGCGTCTCCCTCTGGGAGGGGCTCGAGGGTCTCGAGGAGCGCTACGACGTCGAGACCGTGGTCTCGCCCGCCTCGGGCGTGAGCCATCTGACCTTCGTGACCAAGCACTGACAGGAGAGCGCTATGGGACGGCTGATCTACGCGATGACCACCACCCTCGACGGGTTCGTCGACGACGCGGGCGAGGCGACCGAGCCCGACCGCGAGCTGCACGAGCACTTCAACCGGATGCAGGAGCGGCTCGTCCTCGACGTCTACGGGCGTCGGATGTGGGAGACGATGCGCTACTGGCAGGACCCGCCCGCCGAGGACCTCGAGATCTCCTACGTGCGCGAGTACACGCAGGCCTGGCAGGACACCGACCGGGTCGTCGTCTCGCGCACGCTCAAAGCGCTCGACGCGCCACGGACCACCCTGTGGCCCGAGCTCGACGTCGACCGCCTGCGGGCCCTCGTCGCCGAGGCCGACGGCGACGTCTCGGTCGGCGGGCCGACCCTCGCGGGCGCCGCCCTGCGAGCCGGCCTCGTGGACGAGGTGAGCGCGTATGTCGGGCCGCGGGTGGCCGGCGCCGGGTCGCGCCGCTTCGTGCCCGAGGGTCTGCTCCTCGAGCTGCGCCTGCGCGAGACCGAGCGCTTCGCGAGCGGCGTCGTCGCCCTCGTCTACGACGTCGTCGGCGGGAGCACGCGATGAGCTCCGAGCAGGAGGTGCGGGCGCTGCTCGACGAGCGGGTCGCCGCGGTCGCCGCGAAGGACCCCGCTCCCCTGCTCGCACGCATGGCCGACGAGCTCGACAGCTTCGGCGTCACCCCGCCGCACCGGGTCCGGGGTCGCGAGGCCATGGCGGCCGGCCTGCAGGCGTGGTTCGCCGGGTACGCCTCCGACATCGGGTACGCGGTGCACGAGCTCGAGGTGCGCGCGGACGGCGACCTCGCGGTCGCGACCTTCGTCTACGCCGTGAGCGGCACGCTGCGCTCGGGCGACGAGGTCGACATGCGGGTGCGGGCGACGGCGGTCCTGCAGCGGCGTGCCGGACGCTGGCTGGTCGTGCACCAGCACGAGTCGGTCCCGTGGGACCCGACGACCGGCCAGGGCGTCATGCGCCCCGGGTCGGCGTAGCCGTCAGTCGAGCGGGCCGAAGGGAGCGCCCGCCGCCGTGAGCTCGGCCTCGCCACCGTCGATCGCGGTGAGCACCCACAGGCCGCGCTCGGTGATCGCGACGGAGTGCTCCCAGTGCGCGGCCCGCGAGCCGTCGTCGGTGACGATCGTCCAGTCGTCGGGGAGCACGTGGTTGTCCTGCGAGCCGAGGGTCACCATCGGCTCGACGCAGATCGTCGTGCCGACCGGGGTCGCCGGGCTGCGCCCGGTGTGCCGGTAGTTCGGGACCTGCGGCGGCATGTGCATGTCCTCGCCGATGCCGTGGCCGACGTAGTCGAGGACGATGCCGTACTCGTGGTCGTGCTCCTGACCGGAGGCGATGATCGAGTCCTCGACGGCAGCGCCGACGTCGCTGATCCGCCCCCCGGCACGCAGCGCGGCGATGCCCGCCCACATGGAGACGCGGGTGGCCTCGGACAGGCGCAGGTCGCGGGGGCGCGCCGCCTCCTCGCCGCCGACGACGACGGTCATCGCCGCGTCGCCGTTCCACCCCTGCACCTGGGCACCGCAGTCGATGCTCAGCAGGTCTCCGGCGACCAGGACCCGCTCGCCGGGGATGCCGTGGACGACCTCCTCGTTGACCGAGGTGCACAGCGTGTGCGAGTAGCCCGGCACGAGCTGGAAGTTCGGGATGCCGCCGTGGTCGCGGATGTGCTGCTCGGCGAGGGCGTCGAGCTGGGCGGTCGTCACGCCCTCGCGCACCTCGCCGCGCAGCATCTCCAGGGTGCGGCCGACGAGGAGCCCGGCGACGCGCATGAGCGCGATCTGCTCCGGGGTCTTCGCGACGACGCGCTCGCGCCCCATCCAGCCCATCCGACGACCTGCGCTCAGGCCTGCAGGGCCGCGGCGATGCGCTCGCTGACCTCGTCGACCTCGCCCATGCCGTCGACCTCGACGAGCAGGCCGCGCTCGCGGAAGACCGCGGCGAGGGGCTCGGTCTCGCGGGTGTAGATCGCCTGACGCTCGCGGATGACGTCCTCGGTGTCGTCGGCGCGACCCTCGGTCTGCGCGCGCTTGAGCAGCCGCGCGACGACCTCGTCGGTCTCGACGGTGAGCATGAGCACCTTGTCGACGGCCCGGTCGTGCTTGGCGAGCATCGCGTCGAGCGCGCTCACCTGACCGGTCGTGCGGGGGTACCCGTCGAGCAGGAAGCCCGGCTCGCAGTCGGCCTCGTCGAGACGGGACTCGACGATCGCGTTCGTCACGTCGTCGGGCACGTAGCCGCCCGCCGCGGTGATCTCCTTGACCTGCAGGCCGAGAGGGGTCTCGGCCTTGATGTTGGCGCGGAAGATGTCACCGGTGGAGATGGCGGGGATGCCGTAGCGCTCGGCGATCCGGGTCGCCTGCGTGCCCTTGCCGGCCCCGGGCGGGCCGAAGATGATCAGTCGCATGTCAGCGGAGGAACCCTTCGTATTCACGTTGCTGGAGCTGGGACTCGATCTGCTTCACCGTCTCCAGACCGACACCGACCATGATGAGGATCGAGGTGCCGCCGAAGGGGAAGTTCTGGTTGGCGCCGACGAGGACGAGGGCGATGAGCGGGATGAGCGAGACCAACGACAGGTAGATGGCGCCCGGGACGGTGATCCGGGTCAGCACGTAGCTCAGGTACTCGGCCGTGGGTCGCCCGGCCCGGATCCCTGGGATGAAGCCACCGTACTTCTTCATGTTGTCCGCGACCTCGGTGGGGTTGAACGTGATCGAGACGTAGAAGAAGGTGAAGAAGAAGATCAGCCCGGTGAAGACGGCGATGTAGACCCACGTCGGCTGCGAGGGGTTGAAATGCGTCTGCAGCCAGGTCACCCAGCCGGCGGTGTTGCCGCCGGGGTCCTGACGGAACTGCGAGATCATCAGCGGCAGCGAGAGCATCGAGCTGGCGAAGATCACCGGGATGACGTTGGCCATGTTGACCTTGATGGGGATGTACGTCGAGGTCCCGCCGTACATCTGGCGCCCGACCATCCGCTTCGCGTACTGCACCGGGATGCGGCGCTGGCTCTGCTCGACGAAGACGACGGCCGCGATGATGAGCAGCCCGATGCCGATGACGAGGAAGAAGATGTCCCAGCGGCCCTCGCGCTGCTGGATCGCCCACAGCGAGCCGGGGAAGGTCGCGGTGATCGAGGTGAAGATCAGCAGGGACATGCCGTTGCCGACGCCCTTGTCCGTGATGAGCTCGCCGAGCCACATGATCAGGCCCGTGCCGGCGGTCATCGTCAGCACCATGATGAGGATGCTCGGCATCGACTCGCGGTAGAGGATGTTCGTGCAGTTCGCGTTGCCGAAGAGCTGGCTGGGGTTGCGGGCGAAGGTGATGAAGGTCGCCGACTGCAGCACGGCCAGCGCGATCGTCAGGTAGCGCGTGTACTGGGTCATCTTCGCCTGACCCTGCTGGCCCTCCTTCTTCAGCGCCTCGAAGCGCGGGATGACGACCGTCAGCAGCTGCACGATGATGCTCGCCGTGATGTACGGCATGATCCCGAGCGCGAAGATCGACAGCTGGAGCAGCGCTCCCCCGCTGAAGAGGTTGGCCATCCCGAGGAAGGTCGAGCTCGCGTCGTCACGGGCACCCGCGACGCAGGCGCGCACGGCGGCCGCGTCGACGTTCGGGGTCGGCACGTGCGACCCGAGGCGGAAGAGCACGACGATGCCCAGCGTGAAGAGCAGCTTGCGACGCAGGTCCGGCGTACGGAACGCACGGGTGAAGGCGGAGAGCACCTGATCCTCCAGGTTTCACCGGGTCCACCCGTGATCGACGGGTGCTCCGGTGGCGGGGGGCGAAGACTGAAGCACGATACCCGGCGCACCCGGGGTGGGCGAACGGGGTGGGCGTGAGGGGTGACGCGTCACACGTCGTGACCGACGGCGAAGGGGTCCGCCAGGCTGTGCCCGTCGGACCCCTTCGTCAGTGGCCGTGGTGGATCAGGCGCCGGTGATGGAACCGCCGGCAGCCTCGATCTTCTCCTTGGCGCTCGTGGAGAACGCGTCCACGGTCATGTCGACCGCGACCCTGATCTCGCCGGAGCCGAGGACCTTGACGAGCTGGCCCTTGCGGACCGCGCCCTTGGCGACGAGGTCGTCGACCGTCACGGAACCACCCTCGGGGAAGAGAGCGGAGACGCGGTCGAGGTTGACGACCTGGTACTCCGTCTTGAAGGGGTTCTTGAAGCCGCGGAGCTTCGGCAGACGCATGTGCAGCGGCGTCTGCCCGCCCTCGAAGCCGGCCGGGACCTGGTAGCGGGCCTTCGTGCCCTTCGTACCGCGACCGGCCGTCTTGCCCTTGGAGCCCTCACCGCGACCGACACGGGTCTTCGCGGTCTTGGCGCCCGGGGCGGGACGCAGGTGGTGGACCTTGAGAGCGTGGCTCGAGGCCTCGTTCTCGGTGGTCTTCTTGGCGTCAGCCATGATCAGTCAACCTCCTCGACGGCCACGAGGTGCGCGACCGTACGGACCATGCCCCGGATCTCCGGGCGGTCCTCCTTGACGACGACGTCGCCGATGCGCTTCAGACCGAGGCTGCGCAGCGTGTCACGCTGGTTGCTCTTGCCACCGATCTCGGAACGGGTCTGGGTGACCTTCAGCCGCGGCATCAGGCACCTGCCTTCGCGTCGGCGGCCTCACGGGCCTCCTGGCGACCGGCGGCCTGGGCGCGCAGCATCGCGGCCGGGGCGACCTCGTCCAGCGGCAGACCGCGGCGGGCGGCCACGGCCTCCGGACGCTCGAGACCCTTGAGGGCCGCGACCGTCGCGTGGACGATGTTGATCGCGTTGTCCGACCCGAGCGACTTGCTCAGGACGTCGTGGATGCCGGCGCACTCGAGCACCGCACGCACCGGGCCACCGGCGATGACACCGGTACCGGGCGAGGCGGGACGGAGCAGGACGACACCCGCGGCGGCCTCACCCTGGATGGGGTGAGGGATGGTGCCCTGGATGCGGGGCACCTTGAAGAACGACTTCTTGGCCTCCTCGACACCCTTGGCGATCGCCGCGGGCACCTCCTTGGCCTTGCCGTAGCCCACGCCCACCGTGCCGTCGCCGTCACCGACGATGACGAGAGCGGTGAAGCTGAAGCGACGACCACCCTTGACGACCTTGGAGACGCGGTTGATGGTCACGACGCGCTCGAGGTACTGGCTCTCGGCGGCGCGGTTGTCGCGGCCGCCGTCGCGGCGGCCCCCGCGGTTGTCACCGCGGCTGTTGGAGCGCTCGTTGGTGCCTGCGGCACCGGCGCCTCGACGCTGGGGTCCGGGCATCAGATGTTCCTCTTCTCGACAGTCTGCTTCTGCGACATCACAGGGCCAGCCCACCTTCGCGGGCACCGTCGGCGATCGCGGCGACGCGGCCGTGGTACTTGTTGCCACCACGGTCGAAGACGACGGCCTCGACACCGGCAGCCTTGGCGCGCTCGGCGACGAGCTCACCGACCTTCTTGGCCTGCTCGGTCTTGCCACCGGTGACGGTGCGGACGTCGGCCTCCATCGTCGACGCGGAGGCGACGGTCTTGCCCACGGTGTCGTCGACGACCTGGACGAAGACGTGCCGGCTCGAGCGGCTGACGACCAGGCGCGGACGGACCGCGGTACCGGTGATCTTCTTGCGCACGCGCAGGTGGCGGCGGCCTCGCGCGGCAACCTTGCCCTTGGCGCGCTTGACAGTCATAGCCATGGCTTACTTACCAGCCTTTCCGACCTTGCGGCGGATGTGCTCGCCCTCGTAGCGGACACCCTTGCCCTTGTACGGGTCGGGCTTGCGGAGCTTGCGGATGTTGGCGGCGACCTCACCGACGAGCTGCTTGTCGATGCCCTGCACCGAGAAGCGGGTGGGGTTCTCGACGGCGAAGGTGATGCCCTCCGGCGCGTCGACCGTGATCGAGTGGCTGTAGCCGAGCGCGAACTCGAGCGAACCGCCCTTGTTCTGCACGCGGTAACCGGTGCCGTGGATCTCGAGCTTCTTCGTGTAGCCCTCGGTCACGCCGACCACCATGTTGTTGATGAGCGAGCGGGTCAGCCCGTGCAGGCTGCGGGACTCGCGAGCGTCGTCGGGGCGGGTGACGGCGACCCCGTCCTCACCCTTCTCGACGGAGATGGGCTGGGCCACGACGTGGCTCAGCTCGCCCTTGGGGCCCTTGACGGTCACCGTCGGGCCGTCGATGGTCACGTCGACACCGCTGGGGATGGCGACCGGGAGTCGTCCGATACGCGACATGTTGCTCTCCCTTACCAGACGTAGGCGAGGACTTCCCCACCCACACCCTTGCTAGCGGCCTGCTTGTCCGTGAGGAGACCGGAGGACGTCGAGATGATCGCGACGCCCAGGCCACCGAGGACCTTCGGCAGGTTGGTCGACTTGGCGTACACGCGCAGACCGGGCTTGGACACCCGGCGCACCCCGGCGATGGAGCGCTCGCGGTTCGGGCCGTACTTGAGGTTGATCGTCAGCGTCTTGCCGACGGTCGCGTCGGCGACGGTCCAGCCCGCGATGTAGCCCTCGGCCTGGAGGATCTCCGCGATGTGCGACTTGAGCTTGGAGTACGGCATGGAGACGTCGTCGTGGTGCGCCGAGTTGGCGTTCCGCACGCGGGTCAGCATGTCCGCAATCGGGTCGGTCATGGTCATGGGCTTCTCTTGCCCTTCCTCATCGCGGTTTCACGGTCGGAGGGGATCTCCGGGCGACCTGCGATGTAGAACGTCGGGGGTTGCGGCGGGTGCCGCGGTGGCCGGCGGGCCGAGGTGTCTCACCTCGGCCCTCCGGCCGGGGTGGTCACCAGCTCGACTTGGTGACACCGGGCAGCTCGCCGCGGTGCGCCATCTCGCGCAGGCAGATCCGGCACAGGCCGAACTTGCGGTAGACCGAGTGGGGACGGCCGCAGCGCTGGCAGCGGGTGTAGCCCCGCACCTTGAACTTCGGCTTCTTGTTGGCCTGGTTGACCAGGGCAGTCTTCGCCATGTCAGTTCTCCTTGAAGGGGAAGCCGAGCTGCTTGAGCAGGGCGCGGCCCTCGTCATCGTTGGTCGCCGTGGTGACCACGGTGATGTCCATGCCGCGGACCCGGTCGATCTTGTCCTGGTCGATCTCGTGGAACATCGACTGCTCGGTGAGGCCGAAGGTGTAGTTGCCACGACCGTCGAACTGCTTGGGCGACAGACCACGGAAGTCGCGGATGCGCGGCAGGGCGACGGAGACGAGGCGGTCCAGGAACTCCCACATGCGGTCATTGCGCAGCGTCGTGTGCGCACCGATCGGCATGCCCTCGCGCAGCTTGAACTGCGCGATGGACTTGCGGGCCTTGGTCACCTGCGGCTTCTGGCCGGTGATGGCGGTGAGGTCGCGGATCGCGCCCTCGATGAGCTTGCTGTCCTTGGCCGCGTCGCCGACACCCATGTTGACGACGACCTTGACCAGACCGGGGATCTGCATGACGTTCGGGTAGCCGAACTGCTCCTGCAGGGCGCCCTTGATCTCGTCCTGGTAGCGCGTCTTGAGGCGCGGGGCGACCGAGGTCGCGGGGGTCTCGATGGTCTCAGTCATCTCAGAGGTCCTTGCCCGAGCGGCCCGCGACGCGGGTCCGGCTCGTCTTCGTCTTGCCGTCACGCTCGACGCTCTCGACGCGGGTCTTGATCCGGGTCGGCTTGTTGTCCTCCGGGTCGACGACCGCCACGTTGCTCACGTGGATCGGCGCCTCCTGGACGACGAGGCCGCCGGCCTGGCCACCCACGCCCGCCTTGGTGTGGCGGGTGACGCGGTTGACGCCCTCGACGACGACGCGCTGCGTCTCGGTGTGGACGGCGATGACCTTGCCCTGCTTGGTCTTGTCCTTGCCGGACAGGACCTGCACGAGGTCACCCTTCTTGATCTTCATCTTCGCCATGGCTCAGAGCACCTCCGGCGCCAGCGACACGATCTTCATGAACTTCTTGTCGCGCAGCTCGCGGCCGACAGGGCCGAAGATGCGGGTGCCACGGGGGTCACCGTCGTTCTTGAGGATCACGGCGGCGTTCTCGTCGAACTTGATGTAGGAGCCGTCGACGCGGCGACGCTCCTTGGTCGTGCGCACGATGACGGCCTTGACGACGTCACCCTTCTTGACGTTGCCGCCAGGGATCGCGTCCTTGACGGTCGCCACGATGGTGTCGCCGATGCCGGCGTAGCGACGGCCGGAGCCGCCGAGCACGCGGATGCACAGGATCTCCTTGGCGCCGGTGTTGTCGGCCACCCGGAGACGGGACTCTTGCTGGATCACTTGGCCTTCTCCAGAATCTCGACGAGGCGCCAGCGCTTCGTCGCCGACAGCGGGCGGGTCTCCATGATGAGGACATGGTCGCCGATACCGGCGGCGTTCGCCTCGTCGTGCGCCTTCACCTTGTGGCTCTTGCGCATGACCTTGCCGTAGAGCGCGTGCTTGACGCGGTCCTCGACCTCGACGACGACGGTCTTGTCCATCTTGTCGCTGACGACGTAGCCACGGCGGGCCTTGCGGTAGTTGCGCGCCTCGGTCACGGTCTCATCCTTCACGTTCTCGCTCACTTGCTCTCACCGGTCCCGTCCGTCGTGCTGGGGCCCTGACCGATGCGCAGCTCGCGCTCACGCATCTCGGTGTAGATCCGGGCGATGTCCTTGCGGACGGCGCGCAGCCGACCGTGGGACTCCAGCTGGCCGGTGGCCGACTGGAAACGGAGGTTGAAGAGCTCCTCCTTGGCCTTGCGCAGCTCGTCGACCAGACGGTCGTCGGCCAGCTCACGCAGGTCCGAGGGAGTCAGGTCCTTGGATCCGACTGCCATCAGATGTCACCACCTTCACGCGCGATGAAGCGGCACTTCATCGGCAGCTTGTGCATGGCCAGACGCATGGCCTCGCGGGCGACCTCTTCCGAGACGCCGGAGAGCTCGAACATGACGCGGCCGGGCTTGACGTTGGCGACCCACCACTCGGGCGAACCCTTGCCGGAACCCATGCGGGTCTCAGCAGGCTTCTTCGTGAGCGGACGGTCGGGGTAGATGTTGATCCACACCTTGCCGCCACGCTTCATGTAGCGGGTCATGGCGATACGAGCAGACTCGATCTGGCGGTTGGTGACGTAGGCCGGCTCGAGAGCCTGGAGGCCGTAGTCACCGAAGGCGATCGTCGTGCCGCCCTTGGCCATCCCCGAACGCTTCGGGTGGTGCTGCTTGCGGTGCTTCACTCGACGAGGAATGAGCATCAGCGGTTCTCTCCCTCGGTGCTCGGGGCGGACGCGGCCGGGGCCTCGGCGGGAGCCTCGGTGGCCTGCGGGGCGGAGCCCTGGTCGTTGCGACGGGCACGGGCGGGACGGTCGTCGCGGTCACGGCGGGGGCCGCGGCCACGCGGGGCGGCGGACGCCTGCTGCGCGGCGAACTCCTTCTCCGTCATGTCGCCCTTGTAGATCCAGACCTTGACGCCGATGCGGCCGAAGGTCGTGCGGGCCTCGTAGAAGCCGTAGTCGATGTTCGCGCGGAGGGTGTGCAGCGGCACGCGACCCTCGCGGTAGAACTCGCTGCGGGACATCTCGGCGCCGCCGAGACGACCGGAGCACTGGATCCGGATGCCCTTGGCACCGGCGCGCTGCGAGGACTGGATGCCCTTGCGCATGGCGCGACGGAAGGTCACGCGAGCAGCGAGCTGCTCGGCGATGCCCTGGGCGACGAGCTGAGCCTCGATCTCGGGGTTCTTGACCTCGAGGATGTTCAGCTGGACCTGCTTGCCGGTGAGCTTCTCGAGCTCGCCGCGGATGCGGTCGGCCTCGGCGCCGCGGCGACCGATGACGATGCCCGGACGCGCGGTGTGGATGTCGACGCGGACGCGGTCACGCGTGCGCTCGATCTCCACGCGGGCGATGCCGGCGCGCTCCATGCCCGTCGAGAGCAGCTTGCGGATCGCGACGTCTTCCTTGACGTAGTCGCGGTAGCGCTGCCCCTCCTTGTTGGAGTCGGCGAACCAGCGGCTCTTGTGGTCGGTGGTGATACCCAGGCGGAAGCCGTGCGGGTTGATCTTCTGACCCATCAGCGGGTCCCTCCCTTCGCGGCCTTCTCAGGCTTCGCGGTGACGACCACGGTGATGTGGCTCGTGCGCTTGTTGATCCGGCCGGCGCGACCCTGCGCACGCGGACGGAACCGCTTCATCGTCGGGCCCTCGTCCACGAAGGCGGCCGAGACGACGAGGTTGCGCTCGTCGAAGGGCTCACCGAGCTCGTCCGAGCGGACGCGCAGGTTCGCGATGGCGGACTGCAGGACCTTGAGGGTCTGCTCCGAGGCAGCCTGCGGCGCGTACATGAGCGTCGCGATGGCGGTCTGGGTGTCCTTGCCACGGATGAGGTCGACGACCCGTCGGGCCTTCATCGGGGTGATGCGCGTGTGACGCGCGACAGCCCGGGCCTCGAGGGCGGGGGTCTGGGTGGTGTCGGTAGCCATCAGCGACGCCGTCCCTTCTTGTCGTCCTTCACGTGACCGCGGAAGGTGCGGGTCGGTGCGAACTCGCCGAGCTTGTGACCGACCATCGCCTCGGTGACGAACACCGGGACGTGCTTGCGGCCGTCGTGCACGGCGAAGGTGTGCCCGAGCATGTCGGGGCTGATGACCGATCGGCGAGACCAGGTCTTGATGACGTTCTTGCTGCCCGCTTCGTTCTGAGCGTCCACCTTCTTCTGAAGGTGGTCGTCGATGAAGGGGCCCTTCTTCAAACTACGAGGCATGTCTCAGGCTCCTACTCAGCGCTTCTTGCCAGTACGACGGCGGCGGACGATGAGCTTGTCGCTCGCCTTGCCCGGACGTCGGGTCCGGCCCTCCGGCTGGCCCCACGGGGAGACGGGGTGACGGCCACCAGAGGTGCGTCCCTCGCCACCGCCGTGCGGGTGGTCCACGGGGTTCATGACGACACCACGGACGGTCGGGCGCTTGCCCTTCCAGCGCATGCGGCCTGCCTTGCCCCAGTTGATGTTGCTCTGCTCGGCGTTGCCGACCTCGCCGACGGTGGCGCGGCAGCGCACGTCGACGCGACGGATCTCACCGGAGGGCATGCGCAGCGTGGCGTAGGGGCCCTCCTTGCCGAGGAGCTGGATGCTCGTGCCGGCCGAGCGGGCCAGCTTGGCGCCGCCGCCCGGACGCAGCTCGACCGCGTGGATCGTCGTACCGGTCGGGATGTTGCGCAGCGGCAGGTTGTTGCCCGGCTTGATGTCGGCACCAGGGCCGGCCTCGATCGGGTCGTGCTGCTTGAGCTTGTTCGGCGCGAGGATGTAGCGCTTCTCGCCGTCGGCGTAGTGCAGCAGCGCGATGCGCGCGGTGCGGTTGGGGTCGTACTCGATGTGCGCGACCTTGGCCGGCACCCCGTCCTTGTCGTGACGACGGAAGTCGATGACACGGTAGGCGCGCTTGTGGCCACCACCGATGTGACGGGTCGTGATACGACCGCTGGCGTTGCGGCCACCGGACTTGCTCAGCGGACGGACGAGGGACTTCTCCGGCGTGGACCGGGTCACCTCGACGAAGTCGGCGACGGAGCTGCCGCGGCGACCGGGCGTGGTCGGCTTGTACTTACGGATACCCATGGTTACGTTCCTCTACCTTCAGCCCTGGCCACCGAAGATGTCGATCGAGCCCTCGCGGAGGGTGACGATCGCACGCTTGGTGTCCTTGCGCTTGCCGATCCCGAAGCGGGTACGGCGCGTCTTGCCCGGGCGGTTCATGGTGTGGACCGAGTCGACCTTGACCTCGAAGATCTGCTCGACGGCGATCTTGATCTCGGTCTTGTTGGCCCGCGGGTCGACGAGGAAGGTGTACTTGCCCTCGTCGAGCAGCGCGTACGACTTCTCCGAGACGACCGGACGGATGAGGATGTCGCGGGGGTCCTTGACGGTGGTGCTCACTTGGCGACCTCCTCGGTCTTCGTGGCGGGACCGGCGACGAAGGCGTCGAGCGCGGCCTGGGTGAAGACCACGTCGTCCGCGCAGAGCACGTCGTAGGTGTTGAGCTGGTCGGCCCACAGGACGTGGACGTCGGCGAGGTTGCGCACGCTCTTGGTCGACAGGACGTCCGAGCGGTCGAGGACCACGAGGAGGTTCTTGCGCTCCGAGAGCGAGCCGAGGACGCCGGCGACCGACTTCGTCGACGGGGCGTCGCCCTCGACGAGGGCGGACATCACGTGGATGCGGCCGTGGCGGGCCCGGTCCGACAGGGCCCCGCGCAGGGCGGCGGCCTTCATCTTCTTGGGCGTGCGCTGGCTGTAGTCACGCGGCTGCGGGCCGTGGACGACGCCACCACCGGCGAACTGCGGCGCGCGGGTCGAGCCCTGACGGGCGCGGCCGGTGCCCTTCTGGCGGTACGGCTTGCGCCCACCGCCGCGGACCTCGCCGCGGGTCTTCGTCGAGTGCGTGCCCTGGCGCGCCGCGGCGAGCTGGGCGACGACCACCTGGTGGATCAGGGGGACGTTGGTCTGCACGTCGAAGATCTCGGCGGGCAGGTCCACCGTGCCGGACTTCTGGCCGGCCGGGCTGAGGATGTCGATGGTCGGCACGTCAGGCTCCCTTCACCGCGTTGCGGACGAGGACGACGCTGCCGCGGGGGCCGGGGACGGCGCCCTTGACGAGCAGCAGACCCTTCTCGGCGTCGACGGCGTGGATCGTCAGGTTCTGGGTGGTCTGGCGCACGCCACCCATGCGGCCGGCCATGCGCATGCCCTTGAAGACACGGCCCGGGGTGGCGCAGCCACCGATGGAGCCCGGCTTGCGGTGGTTCTTGTGCGCACCGTGCGAGGAGCTCACGCCGTGGAAGCCGTGACGCTTCATGACGCCGGCGAAGCCCTTGCCCTTGGTCGTCGCGGTGACGTCGATCTTCTCGCCACCGGCGAAGGTCTCGGCGGTCAGCTCCTGGCCGAGCGAGTACTGCGAGGCGTCAGCCGTGCGCATCTCGATGCTGTAGCGGCGCGGGGTGACCCCGGCCTTGGCGAAGTGCCCGGCCTCCGGCTTGTTCACCTTGCGCGGGTCGATGGACCCGTAGGCGATCTGGACGGCGTCGTAGCCGTCGGTGCCGGTGGTGCGGACCTGGGTGACGACACACGGGCCAGCCTGGATGACGGTCACCGGGACGAGGCGGTTCTCGTCGTCCCAGACCTGGGTCATACCGAGCTTCTCGCCGAGGACACCCTTGACGGTCTTGTCGATAACAGTAGTCATAACGTCGTCCCTGCGATCAGAGCTTGATCTCGATGTTGACGTCCGCCGGCAGGTCGAGTCGCATGAGCGAGTCGACGGCCTTCGGCGTCGGGTCGATGATGTCGATGAGGCGCTTGTGGGTACGCATCTCGAAGTGCTCGCGGCTGTCCTTGTACTTGTGCGGCGACCGGATCACGCAGAAGACGTTCTTCTCCGTGGGCAGCGGCACAGGGCCAACAACGGTGGCGCCGGCACGGGTCACCGTGTCGACGATCTTGCGCGCCGAGCTGTCGATGACCTCGTGGTCATACGACTTCAGTCGGATGCGGATCTTCTGTCCGGCCATCTGAGCCTTGTCTCTTTCTCGCCGTCGTGCAGTGGTCTGTGGTTCGTCTCGCCCGGGCGTCCGACCCACGCGGTCGGGTGTGTCGCACCCGTTCCGCGGCGCACGTCATCCCATAGGTATGACGTCCGAGTCGGCAGTCCGGTCGAGCCGGAACTTGATCCATCCGGTGTGTCGCCCCGCCGTCGTGCAGCGGTTCGATGCGTTTCACCAGGGTCCACGACGGGCACGTGAGTACCCGGCGTGCATCAAGCAACCCACCCAGTGTGCCAGAGGCGGGGCGAGGCGGCCAAATCGACCTAGCACTCCCCCTTCGCCGGCGCCCGCACCACGTCGTGCGTGGCGCGTCGCGCCCGGGGCGAAGGGGGACCGCTCAGCCGCGCTCGTCGCGCGGCGGGGCCTCGTCGGCGAGCGACCCGCCGCGGGTGCGCACGCCCTCGTAGCGCAGCGCCCGTCCCTCCTCGACCTGCTCCTCGAGCTTCTCGGCGGCCTTCTGCGACCCCGAGCTGTCGCGCGGCGGCAGCTGGAGGGTCTCCTCGGCCTCGATCCCGGCCTGCAGCTGGCGGCCGCGCTCGACCTCGGCGTCGACCTGCGCACCGAGCAGCAGGACGTTGTTGATGATCCACAGCCACAGCAGGAAGACGATGACGCCGGCGAGCGAGCCGTAGGTCTTGTTGTACGAGCCGAAGTTCGCGACGTAGAAGCCGAAGCCGACGGAGGCGAGCACCGCGACGCCGATGGCGATCGCCGCCCCGAGGCTCATCCACTTGTAGCTCGGCTGGCGCACGTTCGGGGTGAAGTAGTACAGCAGGCTCACCATGACGACGACGATGGCGAGGATGACGGGCCACTTGAGCACGCCCCACACGAGGACGGCGGTGTCGCCCAGCCCGATGGCCGAGCCGATCGCCTCGGCGACTCCACCGGAGACGACCAGGCCGAGCAGCACGATCGCGGCGAGGACGACCAGGCCCGCGGTGAGCAGGAGCATCTGGGGGCGCAGCTTCCACACCGGGCGGCCCTCGTCGACGTCGTAGACGGTGTTCATCGCCCGCCCGAAGGCGCCGACGTAGCCCGAGGCCGACCACAGGGCGCCGGCGATGCCGACGACGAGACCCAGGCCCGCCCCGGAGGCGGTGACCATGCTCGTGATGACCGGCTCGAGCTGCTCGGCGGCATCCCCCTGACCCATGCCGCGCAGGAGGTCGAGCAGGGTCTGCACCGTCGACTCCCCCTGCCCGACGACGCCGAGCAGCGAGATGAGCGCGAGCAGCCCCGGGAAGAGCGAGAGGACGGCGTAGTAGGTGAGCGCCGCCGCGAGGTCGGTGCACTTGTCGCGCTGGAACTCCGCGAGGGCGTTCTTCAGCGAGTAGCGCCAGGTCTGCTTCGTCAACCGGGCCGGCGAGGACGGCTTGCTCGGGGCGTCCGGCTCGGGTGCGGTCGACTCCTTGGCGGCGGCTTCGCCTGCGGTGGCCATGAGGGTGCTCCTAGGTTGAGATGGGCTGCCCGTCAGCCTAGGCGCGAGCCCCCCACCTGCGGGGACGACGAAGGGGCCCTGCCGTGCGGCAGGGCCCCTTCGGTGTGCTGACCGAGGTCAGCGGGAGATCACTTGATGATCTTGGTGACGCGACCGGCGCCGACCGTACGACCACCCTCGCGGATGGCGAACTTCAGGCCCTCCTCCATGGCGATCGGCTGGATGAGCTCGACCTTCATGTCGGTGTTGTCGCCGGGCATGACCATCTCGGTGCCCTCGGGCAGGTCCACGACACCGGTGACGTCCGTGGTGCGGAAGTAGAACTGCGGACGGTAGTTGTCGTAGAACGGCGTGTGACGGCCGCCCTCCTCCTTGCCGAGGATGTAGACCTGGCCCTCGAACTGCGTGTGCGGGGTGATCGAGCCCGGCTTGCAGATGACCTGGCCGCGCTCGACGTCCTCGCGCTTGGTGCCGCGCAGCAGGAGGCCGACGTTCTCGCCCGCACGACCCTCGTCGAGGAGCTTGCGGAACATCTCGATGCCGGTGACCGTGGTGGTGGTCTTCTCGTCCTTGATGCCGACGATCTCGATCTCCTCGTTGACGTTGAGGATGCCGCGCTCGATACGACCGGTGACGACGGTGCCACGACCGGTGATCGTGAAGACGTCCTCGACGGGCATGAGGAACGGCTTGTCGATGTCGCGCTCGGGCTCGGGGATGTACTCGTCCACCGCGTCCATGAGCTCGGCGACCGAGTTGCCCCACTTCTCGTCACCCTCGAGGGCCTTGAGAGCGGAGACCTTGACCACCGGGACGTCGTCGCCGGGGAACTCGTAGGAGGACAGCAGCTCGCGGACCTCCATCTCGACGAGCTCCATGATCTCCTCGTCGTCGACCATGTCGGCCTTGTTGAGGGCCACGACGATGTAGGGGACGCCGACCTGGCGGGCCAGGAGGACGTGCTCCTTCGTCTGCGGCATCGGGCCGTCGGTGGCGGCGACCACGAGGATCGCGCCGTCCATCTGAGCGGCACCGGTGATCATGTTCTTCACGTAGTCGGCGTGCCCGGGGCAGTCGACGTGCGCGTAGTGACGCTTCTCCGTCTGGTACTCGATGTGCGCGATGGAGATCGTGATGCCGCGCTGCTTCTCCTCGGGCGCCTTGTCGATCGAGTCGAACGGGGACGCCTCGTTCAGGTCCGGGTACTTGTCGTGCAGGACCTTGGAGATCGCGGCCGTCAGCGTCGTCTTGCCGTGGTCGATGTGACCGATGGTGCCGATGTTGACGTGCGGCTTGGACCGCTCGAACTTTGCCTTCGCCACTTGCTTGTCCTCCTCAGGACTTTCTTCTTCGGGTTACGCCTTGGTCCGGCAGGACATGGCGTCGTACGTGGTGGTGCTGGTGAGCGCCGGGTTTCGGGTAATGCTACCCGTCACTCGCCGCGGGTCTTCTTGATGATCTCCTCGGCGACGGCCTTGGGGACCTCCGCGTAGGAGTCGAACTCCATGGAGAAGTTCGCCCGGCCCTGCGTCTTGGAGCGCAGGTCGCCGACGTAGCCGAACATCTCCGACAGCGGGACGAGACCGCGGACGATCTTCGCGCCCGAGATGTCCTCCATGCCCTGGATCTGGCCACGGCGGGAGTTGATGTCGCCGATGACGTCGCCCATGTAGTCCTCGGGCGTGCGCACCTCGACGGCCATCATCGGCTCGAGCAGGACCGGGTCGGCCTTGCGGACGGCCTCCTTGAGGACCATCGAGCCGGCGATCTTGAACGCCATCTCCGAGGAGTCGACGTCGTGGTAGGCGCCGTCGAGCAGCGTGGCCTTGATGCCGACGAGCGGGTAGCCCGCGAGCACGCCGTACTGCATGGCGTCCTGGATGCCGTTGTCGACGCTGGGGATGTACTCCTTGGGCACGCGACCACCGGTGACGGCGTTCTTGAACTCGTAGAGCTCGCCCTCAGTCGTGTCGAGCGGCTCGATGGTCACCTGGACCTTCGCGAACTGGCCCGAGCCACCGGTCTGCTTCTTGTGCGTGTAGTCGTACTTCTCGACCGCGCGACGGATGGTCTCGCGGTAGGCGACCTGCGGCTTGCCGACGTTCGCCTCGACCTTGAACTCGCGCTTCATGCGGTCGACGAGGATGTCGAGGTGGAGCTCGCCCATGCCCGCGATGATCGTCTGACCGGTCTCCTCGTCGAGCGAGACCTGGAAGGTCGGGTCCTCCTCGGCGAGCTTCTGGATCGCGGTGCCCAGCTTCTCCTGGTCGCTCTTCGTCTTGGGCTCGATGGCGACCTGGATGACCGGCTCGGGGAAGGTCATCGACTCGAGGACGACGGGGTTGTCGACGTCGCTCAGGGTGTCACCGGTCGTCGTGCTCTTGAGACCGATGGCGGCGTAGATGTGGCCCGCCATCGCCTCGTCGACCGGGTTCTCCTTGTTGGCGTGCATCTGGAAGAGCTTGCCGATGCGCTCCTTCTTGCCCTTGGTCGAGTTGATGACCCCGGTGCCGGAGGAGATGTGCCCGGAGTAGACCCGGATGAAGGTGAGCGTGCCGAAGAAGGGGTGCGACGCGACCTTGAAGGCGAGCGCCGAGAAGGGCTCGTCCTTGCTCGGCTTGCGCACGACCTCGACGTCCTCCTTGCCCATGGCGTGACCGTGCATGGGGGGCACGTCCAGCGGGCTGGGGAGGTAGTCCTTGACGGCGTCGAGGACCGGCTGCACACCGCGGTTCTTGAAGGCGGAGCCGCAGAAGATCGGGTAGAGCTGCGAGGTGATCGTCAGCTGGCGGATGCCGGCCTTGAGCTCCTCGACGGTGAGCTCCTCGCCACCGAGGTACTTCTCCATGAGCTCGTCGTCGGCCTCGGCGACGCGCTCGACGAGGTGGTTGCGGTACTCCTCGGCCTTCTCGAGCAGGTCCGCGGGGATCTCCTGGACCTCGTAGGCCGCGCCCATGGTCACGTCGCCCTTGGCGTCGCCGGGCCACACGAGAGCGCGCATGTAGATGAGGTCGACGACACCGACGAAGTCGTTCTCGGCACCGATGGGGAGCTGCATGACGAGCGGCTCCGCGCCGAGGCGGTCCTTGATGGTGTCGACGGTGAAGTAGAAGTCGGCGCCCAGCTTGTCCATCTTGTTGACGAAGGCGATGCGGGGGACGTCGTACTTGTCCGCCTGGCGCCAGACCGTCTCGGACTGGGGCTCGACACCCTCCTTGCCGTCGAAGACGGCGACGGCGCCGTCGAGGACGCGCAGCGAGCGCTCGACCTCGACGGTGAAGTCGACGTGCCCGGGGGTGTCGATGATGTTGATCTGGGTGCCCTCCCAGAACGAGGTGACCGCGGCGGACGTGATCGTGATGCCGCGCTCCTTCTCCTGCTCCATCCAGTCGGTGGTGCTCGCACCGTCGTGGGTCTCACCGATCTTGTGGTTGACACCGGTGTAGAAGAGGATGCGCTCAGTCGTCGTCGTCTTGCCGGCGTCGATGTGCGCCATGATGCCGATGTTGCGGACCTTGTTCAGATCCGTCAGGACGTCCTGTGCCACGTATGTCTCTCTCGCTCGTGCGGGGGGTCAAGCTCTGGGGTGGGCCGGTCGGCCCGGAGGCGAAGGGGGACCGGTCCGGTCCCCCTTCGCAGGGGCGCTGATTACCAGCGGTAGTGCGCGAAGGCCTTGTTCGACTCGGCCATCTTGTGGGTGTCCTCGCGACGCTTCACCGCGGCGCCGAGACCGTTGCTCGCGTCGAGGATCTCGTTCATGAGGCGGTCGGTCATCGTCTTCTCGCGACGCTGACGGGCGTAGCCGACGAGCCAGCGCAGCGACAGGGTCGTCGCGCGGTTCGGCTTGACCTCGATCGGGACCTGGTAGGTCGCACCGCCGACGCGGCGGGACTTGACCTCGAGGCTCGGCTTGACGTTGTCGAGAGCGCGCTTGAGCGTCTGGACGGGGTCGGTGCCGGTCTTCTCACGCACGCCCTCGAGCGCGTCGTACACGATCGACTCGGCGATGGACTTCTTGCCGTCGAGGAGGATCTTGTTGACGAGCTGGGTGACGAGCGGGCTGCTGTAGACCGGGTCGATGACCAGGGGGCGCTTCGGGGCGGGACCCTTGCGAGGCATTACTTCTTCTCCTTCTTGGCGCCGTAGCGGCTACGAGCCTGCTGGCGACCCTTGACACCCTGGGTGTCGAGGGAGCCGCGGACGATCTTGTAGCGGACACCGGGGAGGTCCTTCACACGGCCGCCACGCACGAGCACGATCGAGTGCTCCTGGAGGTTGTGACCGACGCCCGGGATGTAGGCGGTGACCTCGATGCCGGACGTGAGGCGCACGCGGGCGACCTTACGAAGGGCGGAGTTCGGCTTCTTGGGGGTGGTGGTGTACACGCGCGTGCACACACCACGGCGCTGCGGCGAGCCCTTGAGGGCAGGCGTGGTCGTCTTCGTGACCTTGTCCTGCCGGCCCTTGCGCACCAGCTGGTTGATGGTAGGCAACCTGATGTCTCCGTACGGGTTGATGTTCTTGCGTGGGCGGCCGGGGCCACGTCACGCTCCTTGGACTACCGCCCAGCCCCCGAGGTCGGGAGTGTCGAGCGGTGCTCTCCCCTGCACTCCCCGGCGGCTCACCTGCGAGCAGGAGGCCGTGCGAGGCGCCCGGCGAGAGGGGTGGTGCGGTCCGGGTCTGAGGACCTTCGCCGCACCGGCGGTGGCACCTGCCACCTCACGGCGGCGCATGCACACGAAGACCCACGATACCGGCGGGGTGCACACCGTCACAAATCGCCCCGTCGAGGTCCCCCGCGGACGCGCCTGCTCGTGCTAGCCCTCGATGCGCTCGAAGGCCGGGGCGTACCGGAAGGCGCCGGCCATCTCGGGTCGCCAGGCCCGCAGCGGCTTGGCCTGGAAGTAGGCGTCGCGCCAGGGCCCGGGCGAGGTGATGCCCAGCGTGCTCGCCGGCACGAAGCCGAAGTAGCCGTAGTAGGCCGGGTCGCCGAGCAGGACGACGACGGCGTCGCCGCGCTGGTCGGCGGTGGCGACGACCGCGCTCATGAGCGTGCCGCCGATGCCGCGGCGCTGGAGGTCGGGGCGCACGCTGATCGGGCCCAGACCGATCGCGCGCTGCTCGCCGAGTGTGCCCCACGAGCAGGCGACGTGCCCGACGAGCTCGGCGTCGACCTCGGCGACGACGGTCAGCTCGGGCACGAGGTCCCCGTCGGCGGCGAGCTCGCGCAGCAGCCGGCGCTCGACGCTCTCCTCCCCCACCGCGACGAAGGCGGCGTCGGTGAGGGCGCCGATCGCGTCGTCGTCGCCGGGCGTCGCCTGGCGCAGCACGAGCCGGTCGCGCAGGGCACGCTGGTCGAGGGTCATCGGGTGTACCTGTCTGTGATCCATGCGGAGTTGCCCGTGAGGAAGGCGAGGACGAAGAAGGCGGCGATGAGGCCGAGGGCGACGGCGAGGATCGTCGCGCTGCTGCGGTCGCGCCGCACGAGCACGCTCACGGCCGCCACGCCGAGGGCCAGCCCGAGCAGCTTGGAGATGCCACCGGGCTTGAGGAGCAGGACGAGCGCCCCCACCGCGAGGACGGCGCCGAGAGCCCATCGGGCGGCGCTGGCGCGCACGCTCATCGCCACCTCCTCGCGCCTGCGCTCGTCGACCACGCCCTCATCCTCGCCCGCGGCGCTCCCCCGGCGCCACCCGGCTCCCCCGCGCGCCACCCGGGGACGCCGCAGGGCGCGTGCCGGGCGGTGAGCCCGGGCACGCGCCCTGCGCGGTCGCGGTGGCGATCAGCCCTTGGCGGCAGCCTTGAGGGCGGAGCCGGCCGAGAGCTTGGCGGCGTAGCCACCGGGGATGGTCATCTCGGCGCCGGTCTGCGGGTTGCGGCCCTTGCGCTCGGCGCGCTCGACGCGCTCGAGGCTGAAGAAGCCGGGGACCGTGACCTTCTCGCCCTTGGCGACCTGCGTGGAGAGGACCTCCTGCAGGGCGGTGATGACCTCTGCCGCCGAGGAGGCGGAGACGCCGGCCTTCTCGGCGACGGCGCTGGCGAGCTCGGACTTGTTCATGTGGGATCTCCCGTTCTGTGCGGTGGTGCGTCGCGAACCCTCTTACTCCACCACGTCGGTGCGGGTTTGGCGAACCAGCACGCAGGGCGTGTCCCCCCATTTCTCGGGCTTCTGCTCCCCCGGAGGGTCTGCGGACGACGAAGGGGGACCCCCCGCGACGTGCGCGGGAGGTCCCCCTTCGAGGCGACGCGGTGACTCAGAGGCGGTCGAGACCGAGCTCTGCGTCGTCGAGGCGGACGGCCTCGCCGCTGCCCGGGCCGAAGACCGGGTAGGCGTACTCGTCGTAGCTCGGCAGCGTGTACATCGCCGCGCGGGCCTCCTCGGTCGGCTCCACCGTCGTGTTGTTGTAGCGGGCCAGGCCCGTACCGGCGGGGATGAGCTTGCCGAGGATGACGTTCTCCTTGAGGCCGAGCAGCGGGTCGCTCTTGCCCTCCATCGCGGCCTCGGTGAGGACGCGGGTCGTCTCCTGGAAGGAGGCGGCGGAGAGCCAGGAGTCGGTCGCGAGCGAGGCCTTGGTGATGCCCATGAGCTCGGGACGACCCGCGGCGGGACGACCGCCCTCGGCGACGGTGCGGCGGTTGGCCTCCTCGAAGCGGGCGCGCTCGGCGAGCATGCCCGGGAGCAGACCCGTCTCGCCCGACTCGAGGACGGTGATCCGACGCAGCATCTGGCGCACGATGACCTCGATGTGCTTGTCGTGGATCGACACGCCCTGCTGGCGGTAGACGTGCTGCACCTCGTCGACGAGGTGCTTCTGCGTCGCCCGCGGGCCGAGGATGCGCAGGACCTGCTTCGGGTCGATCGCACCGACGACGAGCTGGGTGCCCACCTCGACGTGCTGGCCGTCCTCGACGAGCAGGCGCGCGCGCTTGCTCACCGGGTAGGCGTGCTCCTCGCCGTCGGCGTCCGTCGTGAGCAGCAGACGGCGTGCCTTGTCGGTGTCCTCGATCGTGATGCGGCCGTTGGCCTCCGCGATCGGGGCGACACCCTTGGGCGTGCGTGCCTCGAAGAGCTCGACGACGCGCGGCAGACCCTGCGTGATGTCGTCACCGGCCACACCACCGGTGTGGAAGGTGCGCATCGTCAGCTGGGTGCCGGGCTCGCCGATCGACTGCGCCGCGATGATGCCGACGGCCTCGCCGATGTCGACGAGCTGACCGGTGGCCAGCGAGCGGCCGTAGCACTTCGCGCACGTGCCGACCTTCGACTCGCAGGTGAGGACCGAGCGGACCTTCACCTCGTCGACGCCGGCCTCGTAGAGCTGGCCGATGACGACGTCGCCGAGGTCGGAGCCCGCGGCGGCCAGGACGGAGCCGTCCTCGCCGGTGACCTCGCTGGCCAGGCAGCGGGCGTACGCGGTGAACTCGACGTCGTCGTGCAGCCGGCGGGTGCCGGTGGTCTCGTCGTACGCGGCGACGAGCATCGGCAGGCCGCGCTCGGTGCCGCAGTCGTCCTCGCGGACGATGACGTCCTGGGAGACGTCGACGAGACGACGGGTGAGGTAGCCCGAGTCGGCCGTCCGCAGCGCGGTGTCGGCCAGACCCTTGCGGGCGCCGTGCGTGGAGATGAAGAACTCGACGACCGACAGACCCTCACGGAAGTTCGTGCGGATCGGGCGGGGGATGATCTCGCCCTTCGGGTTGGCCATGAGGCCACGCATGCCGGCGATCTGGCGCAGCTGGAACCAGTTACCACGGGCGCCCGAGCTCACCATGCGGTAGATCGGGTTGTCCTTGGGGAAGTTCTGCTGCATCTCCGCCGCGACCTCGTTGGTCGCCTGCGTCCAGATCTCGATGAGCTCCTGACGGCGCTCGTCGTCGGTGATGAGACCGCGCTCGTACTGCGTCTGGACCTTCGTCGCCTTCGTCTCGTAGCCCTCGAGGATCTCGGGCTTGCGCGACGGGGTGACGACGTCGCTCAGCGCGACCGTCGTGCCGGAGCGGGAGGCCCAGTAGTAGCCGGCCTCCTTGAGCGCGTCGAGGGACGCCGCGACCTGACCCTTGGAGTAGCGCTCGGCGAGGTCGTTGACGATCGTCGACAGGCGCTTCTTGTCGACCGGCTCGTCGACGAAGGGGTAGTGCACCGGCAGCGCCTCGTTGAAGAGGGCGCGACCCAGGGTGGTCGGGGCGGTCCAGACGGCGACCGCGCCGTCCTCGTCGCGCTCGACGCCCTCGGGCAGCTCGGCGGTGAGCGGCGGCACGACGTCACCGAGGCGGACCCGGATCGGCGTGCCGACCTGGATCTGACCGGCGTCGTAGGCCATCCGCGCCTCGGCGACCGTCGAGAAGGAGCGCAGCGGCGCCTCCTCGTCCTCGACCGCGAGGGCGGAGGTGAGGTGGAAGAGGCCGATGATCATGTCCTGGGTGGGCATGGTCACGGGACGGCCGTCCGCCGGCTTGAGGATGTTGTTCGAGGACAGCATGAGGATGCGGGCCTCGGCCTGGGCCTCCGCGGAGAGCGGGAGGTGCACGGCCATCTGGTCACCGTCGAAGTCCGCGTTGAAGGCGGTGCAGACGAGCGGGTGGATCTGGATGGCCTTGCCCTCGACGAGCTGCGGCTCGAAGGCCTGGATGCCCAGACGGTGCAGCGTGGGCGCACGGTTGAGCAGCACGGGGTGCTCGGTGATGACCTCTTCGAGGACGTCCCACACGACCGAGCGCTGACGCTCGACCATCCGCTTGGCGGACTTGATGTTCTGCGCGTGGTCGAGGTCGACGAGCCGCTTCATGACGAAGGGCTTGAAGAGCTCGAGCGCCATGACCTTCGGCAGACCGCACTGGTGGAGCTTGAGCTGCGGGCCGACGACGATGACCGAACGGGCCGAGTAGTCGACGCGCTTGCCGAGCAGGTTCTGACGGAAGCGCCCCTGCTTGCCCTTGAGCATGTCGGAGAGCGACTTCAGCGGCCGGTTGCCCGGGCCGGTGACGGCGCGACCGCGACGGCCGTTGTCGAAGAGGTTGTCGACGGCCTCCTGCAGCATCCGCTTCTCGTTGTTGACGATGATCTCGGGCGCGCCGAGGTCGAGCAGTCGCTTGAGGCGGTTGTTGCGGTTGATGACCCGGCGGTACAGGTCGTTGAGGTCCGAGGTCGCGAAGCGACCGCCGTCGAGCTGGACCATCGGGCGCAGGTCCGGGGGGATGACCGGGACCACGTCGAGGACCATGCCGGCCGGCTCGTTGTCGGTGATGAGGAAGGCCGTGACGACCTTGAGGCGCTTGAGGGCGCGGGTCTTCTTCTGGCCCTTGCCGGTCGCGATGATCTCGCGCAGCGCGAGCTGCTCGGCCTGCAGGTCGAAGGTCTCGAGACGCTTCTGGATCGCCGCGGCGCCCATCCCGCCCTCGAAGAACATGCCGAAGCGGTCACGCATCTCGCGGTAGAGGACCTCGTCGCCCTCGAGGTCCTGGACCTTGAGGTTCTTGAAGCGGTCCCAGACCTGGTTGAGACGCTCGATCTGCTGGTCGGCGCGCTTGCGGATCTGGTTCATCTCGCGCTCGGCCGAGTCGCGGACCTTGCGCTTCGCGTCGGACTTGGCACCCTCGGCCTCGAGGGCCGCGATGTCCTGCTCGAGCTTCTTGGCCCGGGCGTCGACGTCGGCGTCGCGACGGTTCTCCATCGCCTTGCGCTCGGTCTCGATGCCGGCCTCGAGCGAGGGCAGCTGCTCGTGGCGGGCGTCCTCGTCGACGCTGGTGATCATGTAGGCCGCGAAGTAGATGACCTTCTCGAGGTCCTTCGGGGCGAGGTCGAGGAGGTACCCGAGACGGCTCGGGACGCCCTTGAAGTACCAGATGTGGGTGACGGGGGCGGCGAGCTCGATGTGGCCCATCCGCTCACGGCGCACACCGGCGCGGGTCACCTCGACGCCGCAGCGCTCGCAGATGATGCCCTTGAAGCGGACGCGCTTGTACTTGCCGCAGGAGCACTCCCAGTCCCGGGTGGGTCCGAAGATGCGCTCGCAGAACAGACCCTCCTTCTCGGGCTTGAGGGTGCGGTAGTTGATGGTCTCCGGCTTCTTGACCTCGCCGTGGCTCCAGGTACGGATGTCGTTGGCGCTGGCGAGGCCGATGCGCAGCTCGTCGAAGAAGTTGACGTCGAGCACGTGTGTCCTTCTCTCGTCTCTCTCGATGGTGGTGTCGAGAAGTCGTGTGGGTCGTAGAGGTCTGTGGGGGTGGTGGGGCCGTCCGGCCGGCCGAAGGGGTGAGATCTCACCCCTTCGGCCGATCGGCTCAGACCTCTTCGACCGAGGCGGGCTCGCGGCGGGACAGGTCGATCCCGAGCTCCTCGGCAGCGCGGAAGACGTCGTCCTCGGAGTCGCGCATCTCGATGGTGCCGCCCTCGGAGTTGAGCACCTCGACGTTGAGGCAGAGGGACTGCATCTCCTTGATGAGCACCTTGAAGGACTCGGGGATGCCCGGCTCGGGGATGTTGTCCCCCTTGACGATGGCCTCGTAGACCTTCACGCGGCCGTTGACGTCGTCGGACTTGATGGTGAGCAGCTCCTGCAGCGCGTAGGAGGCGCCGTAGGCCTCGAGGGCCCACACCTCCATCTCGCCGAAGCGCTGGCCACCGAACTGGGCCTTACCACCGAGCGGCTGCTGGGTGATCATCGAGTACGGACCCGTGCTGCGCGCGTGGATCTTGTCGTCCACGAGGTGGTGCAGCTTGAGGATGTACATGTAGCCCACGGACACCGGGTCCGGGTACGGCTCGCCGGAGCGACCGTCGAACAGGCTCGCCTTGCCGCTGGAGTCGATGAGGCGCACGCCGTCACGGGTGGGCCGCGTCGAGTCGAGCAGACCGCGGATCTCGTCCTCGCCCGCACCGTCGAAGACGGGGCTGGCGACACGGGTGTTCGGCTCGGCCGCTCGCGCGTCCTGCGGGATCATCCGGGCCCAGTCGGGGTTGCCCTCGATCTCCCAGCCGCGGCTGGCCGCCCAGCCGAGGTGCAGCTCGAGGATCTGGCCGATGTTCATACGACCGGGCACGCCGAGCGGGTTGAGCACGACGTCCACGGGGGTGCCGTCCTCGAGGAAGGGCATGTCCTCGACCGGGAGGATCTTGGAGATGACGCCCTTGTTGCCGTGGCGACCGGCGAGCTTGTCGCCGTCGGTGATCTTGCGCTTGTTCGCCACGTAGACCCGCACGAGCTGGTTGACGCCCGGGGGGAGCTCGTCGCCCTCGTCCTTGTCGAAGACCTTGACGCCGATGACCGTGCCGGTCTCGCCGTGGGGGACCTTCATCGAGGTGTCGCGGACCTCGCGCGCCTTCTCGCCGAAGATCGCGCGGAGCAGGCGCTCCTCCGGGGTGAGCTCGGTCTCGCCCTTCGGCGTGACCTTGCCGACGAGCAGGTCGCCGTCGCGGACCTCGGCGCCGATGCGGATGATGCCGCGCTCGTCGAGGTCGGCGAGGACCTCCTCGGAGACGTTCGGGATGTCCCGGGTGATCTCCTCGGGGCCGAGCTTGGTGTCGCGCGCGTCGACCTCGTGCTCCTCGATGTGGATCGAGGACAGGACGTCGTCCTGCACGAGACGCTGGCTGAGGATGATCGCGTCCTCGTAGTTGTAGCCCTCCCAGGGCATGAAGGCCACGAGCAGGTTGCGACCCAGCGCCATCTCGCCGCCGTCGGTCGCGGGACCGTCGGCGATGAGCTGGCCGGCCTCGACGCGGTCGCCCTCGGCGACCATGACGCGCTGGTTGTAGCTGTTGCCCTGGTTGGAGCGGGAGAACTTCATGATCTTGTACGAGCGGCTGCCGCCCTCGTCGTGGGTGACGGTCACGAGGTCGGCGGAGACCTCGGTGACGACACCGGCCTTCTCGGAGCGCACGACGTCACCGGAGTCGAGCGCCGCCCGGTACTCCATGCCGGTGCCGACGAAGGGGGCCTCGGCCCGCACGAGCGGGACGGCCTGACGCTGCATGTTGGCGCCCATGAGCGCGCGGTTCGCGTCGTCGTGCTCGAGGAAGGGGATCATCGCGGTGGCCGCAGAGACCATCTGGCGCGGGGAGACGTCCATGTAGTCGACGTCCTCGGCCGGGATCTGGTCGACCTCGCCGCCCTTGGTGCGGGCGAGGACGCGGTCACCGACGAAGCGGCCCTTGTCGTCGAGCTCGGCGTTGGCCTGGGCGACGACGAACTTGTCCTCCTCGTCCGCGGAGATGTAGACGACGTCGTCGGAGACGACCCCGTCCTCGACCTTGCGGTACGGCGTCTCGATGAAGCCGAAGGAGTTGATCCGCCCGTAGCTGGCGAGCGAGCCGATGAGACCGATGTTCGGGCCCTCAGGGGTCTCGATCGGGCACATGCGGCCGTAGTGCGACGGGTGGACGTCACGGACCTCCATCTGGGCGCGGTCACGCGAGATGCCGCCGGGGCCCAGCGCCGAGAGGCGACGCTTGTGCGTCAGGCCCGACAGCGGGTTGTTCTGGTCCATGAACTGCGAGAGCTGGCTGGTCCCGAAGAACTCCTTGATCGACGCCACGACGGGGCGGATGTTGATCAGGGTCTGCGGGGTGATCGCCTCGACGTCCTGGGTCGTCATGCGCTCGCGCACGACGCGCTCCATCCGGGACAGGCCGGTGCGGACCTGGTTCTGGATGAGCTCGCCGACGCTGCGGACGCGACGGTTGCCGAAGTGGTCGATGTCGTCGGTCTCGACGGGGACCTCGACGGCCTCGCCGTTGCGCGTCCCGGGCAGGGTCGCGGAGCCGGCGTGGAGGGCGACGAGGTACTTGAGCGTCGCGACGATGTCGTCGAGCGTGAGGACCGAGGCGTCCAGACCGACCTCGACACCCAGCTTGCGGTTCATCTTGTAGCGACCGACCTTGGCCAGGTCGTAGCGCTTGCCGTTGAAGTAGAGGTTGTCCAGGAGGTTCTGGGCGGCCTCACGGGTCGGCGGCTCGCCCGGGCGCAGCTTGCGGTAGAGGTCGAGCAGCGCCTGGTCCTGGCTCTCGAGGTGGTCCTTCTCGAGGGTGAGGTTCATCGACTCGTACTGGCCGAACTCCTCGCGGATCTCGGCCTCGCTCATCCCGAGCGCCTTGAGCAGGGTGGTCACCGGCTGCTTGCGCTTGCGGTCGACGCGCACGCCGACCATGTCGCGCTTGTCGATCTCGAACTCGAGCCACGCACCGCGGCTGGGGATGACCTTCGCCGAGTAGATGTCCTTGTCGGAGGTCTTGTCGGCGCTGCGCTCGAAGTACACGCCGGGGCTGCGCACGAGCTGGGAGACGACGACACGCTCGGTGCCGTTGATGATGAAGGTGCCGCGGTCGGTCATGAGCGGGAAGTCGCCCATGAAGACGGTCTGGCTCTTGATCTCGCCGGTCTCGGCGTTCATGAACTCCGCGGTGACGAAGAGCGGCGCCGAGTAGGTCTGGTCGCGCTCCTTGCAGTCGTCCGTGGAGTACTTGGGGTCCTCGAAGCGACCCTCCGAGAAGGAGAGGGACATCGAGCCGGAGAAGTCCTCGATCGGGGAGATCTCCTCGAAGATCTCGTCGAGGCCGGACTTGCGTGACAGCTCACCGCGCCCGGACGCCTCAGATGCGGCGACCCGCTCCTGCCAGCGCTGGTTGCCCAGCAGCCAGTCGAAGCTCTCGGTCTGCAGGGCGAGGAGGTCGGGGACCTCCAGGGGCTCGCGAATCTTCGCGAAGGACAGACGGCCAGAAGCCGTCCGAGCGGTGGACATCGGGGAAGCGGTGCGCGAGGCAGCCAAGGATGGGTCCTTCCACGGGCCGTGTTGGTCGGGCGGCGCGGGTCCCCGTCGACCCGTCCTTCGGCTCGTCGTCGTCACCCACAGCGGTGGGAGCGAAGGACGTGCGAGCTGGGGACGGAGGAGAAAGGGCAGCGCAAACGGCTACGTTAGTCGATAAAGGGCATGACTGTCCAGCCCGGTCAAGTGCGACGACCTGACGGTGGTCTCGCGCTCTCCTGACGTGAGCCAGGCCGTGGCGAAGCGACGCCATGATGGTGCGCCATCGCCCACGGCGACGTCAAGGCAGCAGCCCCGCGTGTCCGGGGTTCGGCTCCCCTAGGGTGACGGCCATGTCCCGCTTCTCGCCGCGTCGCACGATCCGCCAGGGTCTGGCCGCGACGCTCGCGGCCCAGGCGACCACCGTCGCGGCCCTGCTCTTCGTCGACTCGCGGCGCAAGCGCGACCGCCCCTCGCGCCGTCTGCCCCGCGTCGAGCCGCACGACGTGCCGGTGCCCGGCGGCGACCTGCGGATCTACACCTCCGGCGAGTCCCTCTTCGACGACATGCTCGCCGACATCGACGCCGCGACGCACCGCGTCTTCTTCGAGTCCTACATCTGGAAGGGCGACGAGATCGGGCACGCCTTCCGCGACGCCCTCGTGCGCGCCCACGAGCGGGGTGTCGAGGTCTTCGTCGCCTTCGACGAGTTCGCCAACCTCGTCGTGCCCCGGTCCTTCTTCGCCGGCCTGCCCGACGGCATCCACGTCAAGCGCCACCCCCTGCTCGGCCGCTTCCCCTTCGTCACCCCGCGCCAGAGCGGGCGCAACCACCGCAAGCTCCTCGTCGTCGACTCCCGCGCCGCCTACCTCGGCGGCTACAACGTCGGCAGCCTCTACGCCGACCGCTGGCGGGACACGCACGCGCGGGTGAGCGGCGAGATGGTCGTCGAGCTGGCGAACGCCTTCGTCGACTACTGGAACGTCGCCCCGGGGCGCTGCTCGCCGCACCTGGAGCACCCCGACTCGCGCACCTGGTCGACCACCATGCGCGTGCACCGCAACATCCCGACCGACATGGTCTACCCGATCCGCAACATGTACCTCGAGGCGATCGACCGGGCCGACGAGCGGATCCTGCTCACCGCGGCGTACTTCATCCCCGACGACGTGCTCACCCGTGCCCTCGTCGAGGCCGCCCGCCGCGGGGTCGACGTGCGCATCCTCGTGCCGCACTTCAGCAACCACGTCGTCGCCGACTGGCTGAGCCGGCGCAGCTACACCGAGCTGCTGAGCGGGGGCGTGCGGATCCTGCGCTACGAGAACGCCATGGTCCACGCGAAGACCGCGACGATCGACGGGCGGTGGACGACGCTCGGCACGGCGAACATCGACCGGCTGAGCCTGGCCGGCAACTACGAGATCAACCTCGAGATCCTCGACGCCGACGTCGCCGCGCAGATGGAGGAGGTCTTCGCCGCCGACGCCCTCAACAGCACCGAGATCACCCTCGCGCAGTGGGTCGAGCGCCCCTTCGTCTCCCGCCTCGCCGAGGGTCTGCTCTCCCCCTACCGCCCCCTCCTGTAGCCCTGAGGCCCGGGCGGCGCCCTCCGAGGCTCGTGCGTCGCACCTGAGGACAGGCGAAGGGCGGGCCGCACCGTGAGGTGCGACCCGCCCTTGCGTGGATCAGATGACCCCCGAAGGGGTCGAGATCACTTGAGCTCGACGGTGGCGCCGGCGCCCTCGAGGGCCTCCTTGGCCTTCTCCGCGGCAGCCTTGTCGACCTTCTCGAGGACGGGCTTGGGGGCGCCGTCGACGAGGTCCTTGGCCTCCTTGAGGCCGAGGGAGGTCAGCGCGCGGACCTCCTTGATGACCTGGATCTTCTTGTCACCAGCAGCGGTGAGGACGACGTCGAACTCGTCCTGCTCCTCCGCGGCGGGGGCGTCGCCGCCACCGGCCGGGGCGGCGCCCGCGACGGCCACGGGGGCCGCAGCGGTGACCTCGAAGGTCTCCTCGAACTGCTTCACGAACTCGGAGAGCTCGATGAGGGTCATCTCCTTGAAGGCCTCAAGGAGCTCGTCGGTGCTGAGCTTCGCCATGATGGGCGTCCTTTCTACAGATGTTTCAGCCGTGAGTGGCGTGTGTGTGTAGTCGAGCCGGGCTCTCCCCCGAGGGGGCGGGCCTCAGCTCTCGTCGCCACCCTCGGCGACGGTCTGGGTGTCCTCGGCGGCAGCCTCGGACGGGGCCTCCTCGGCCTCGGCAGCGGGGGCGGCCGTGTCGGCCGGACCCTGCTCCTCGACCTTGGCGCGCAGGGCGTCGACGACGCGAGCCGTCTGTGCCAGCGGCGCGTTGAAGAGGTAGGCGGCCTGGGTCAGCTGGGCCTTCATGGCGCCAGCCAGCTTGGCCAGGAGCACCTCGCGCGACTCGAGCAGCGCGAGCTTGTTGATGTCCTCGGCGCTCAGGGTGTTGCCGTCGAGCACACCACCCTTGATGACGAGGAGCGGGTGATCCTTGGCGAAGTTGCGCAGAGCCTTCGCGGCCTCGACCGGGTCGCCCTCGACGAAGGCGATGGCGTTCGGCCCGACGAGCTGGCCCTCGAAGGCGGACTCGACGCCCGCCTCCTTCGCGGCGAGCTCGGTCAGCGTGTTCTTCACCACGGAGTAGGTGGCGTTGCCACGGAGGTTGGTGCGCAGCTCGGCGAGCTGGGCCACGGTCAGACCGCGGTACTCCGTGAGAACGGCCGCGCTGGAGCTGCGGAACTTGTCCGTCAGCTCGGCGATGGCGGCAGTCTTCTCAGCGTTCGCCATGCGGGCCTCCTTCTCGTGATTTCTGTGGGGCGATCACCCCCGGCGTCCGGCCCCGGTCACGAGAAGAGCCCCGGCGCAGGGCGCACCGGGGCTCGCACAGCATCGCCCTGAGGCGAGTGGTCGATCGGTTCGTCCTGCGCTGGTCGCCCTGCTCGTGGCAGGACCTTCGGCTGGTCGACCCGGGTGGGTCGGCCGGCAAACCGGCGGTCATCGGTCGGGACCAGCGTACGGGCGCTCGCCCGCACGACCAAATCGTCCCGGGGGACGACGACGGGGGACCGGGCTGGCCCGGTCCCCCGTCGTGCGGTGCGCCTCGGATCACCGGGCGCGTGAGGTCACTGCGCGGCGACGTCGGCCGAGCTGGCCGGCGCGGACTCCTCGAGGAGGTCCTTCGTGCGCGTGAAGTCGAGCGGGATGCCGGGGCCCATGGTCGTGCTGAGCACGGCCTTGGTGATGTAGCGGCCCTTGCTCGCGGACGGCTTGAGGCGGGTGATCTCCTCGAGCGCGGCGGCGTAGTTCTCGACGAGGTTCTTCTCGTCGAAGGAGACCTTGCCGATGATGAAGTGGAGGTTCGCGTGCTTGTCGTTGCGGAACTCGATCTTGCCGCCCTTGATGTCCGTGACGGCCTTGGCCGTGTCCATCGTGACGGTGCCGGTCTTCGGGTTCGGCATGAGGCCGCGGGGGCCGAGCACCTTGCCGAGACGACCGACCTTGCCCATGAGGTCCGGGGTGGCGACGACGGCGTCGAAGTCCATCCAGCCGCCCTGGATCTTCTCGATCATGTCGTCGGAGCCGACGTGGTCGGCGCCGGCCTCGCGGGCGGCCTCGGCCTTGTCGCCGTTGGCGATGACGAGGACACGGGCGGTCTTACCGGTGCCGTGGGGCAGGTTGACCGTGCCGCGGACCATCTGGTCGGCCTTGCGGGGGTCGATGCCCAGGCGGAAGGCGACCTCGACGGTCTCGTCGTAGGTGCCCTTCGCGCCCTGCTTGGCCAGGCGGATGGCCTCGAGCGGGGCGTACATGGCGTCGCGGTCGACGGCCTCGGCCGCTGCGCGGTAGCTCTTGCTGCGCTTCATGGATCTCTCCTTGGTGGTGATGGTGGAGGTGTGGTGCGGGCCAGCGCCGGCCCTCCCACGAGGGGGTGCGGCACCCGGGCCGTCAGGCCCGGGTCCCGCGGGTGGGATCAGACCTGCTCGGTCTGCCTGCCGCGGATCTGATTCGACTCCGGCTCGGCCGGCGGCTCGTACCTCACCGCCGACCTCGCCTTCGTCTGCATCAGACCTGCTCGGTCTCGATGCCCATCTGACGCGCCGTGCCGGCGATGATCTTCATCGCGGCCTCGACGTCGTTGGCGTTGAGGTCGGGCATCTTCGTCTCGGCGATCTCGCGCAGCTGGTCGACGCTGAGCTTGGCGACCTTCGTCTTGTGCGGCTCGCCCGAGCCCTTCTGGACGCCGGCGGCCTTCTTGATGAGCTCGGAGGCCGGCGGGGTCTTGGTGATGAAGGTGAACGAGCGGTCCTCGTAGACCGTGATCTCGACGGGGATGACGTTGCCGCGCTTGTCCGCCGTGGCGTCGTTGTACGCCTTGACGAACTCCATGATGTTGACGCCGTGCTGACCCAGCGCGGGGCCGACGGGGGGCGCGGGGGTGGCCTGACCGGCCTGGATCTGCAGCTTGATGAGGCCGGAGACCTTCTTGCTCTTGGGAGGCATCCCAAGCTCCTCACATGATCGTGGGCCGACGCCATGGGCGATGACCCGGTTGCATGCCGGTCCGAGGTGTCAGACCGGCCGCCGTCCTGCGCTCAGATCTTGGCGACCTGGCTGTAGGACAGCTCGACCGGGGTCTCCCGGCCGAAGATGGAGACGAACACCTTGAGCTTCTGGGTGTCCGGGTGGACCTCGGCGATGCTCGCCGGCATGGTCTCGAAGGGGCCGTCGGTGACGGTGACCGACTCGCCGACCTCGAAGTCGAGGGTCGCGCCCTGGCCGGAGCCGTCGGCGCCCTTGCTCGCTCCCCCGCCGGAGGTCGCGCCGGCGGCGGACTTCTCCAGGTCGGCGGGCTTGAGCATCGTGTAGACCTCGTCGAGGCTCAGCGGGACCGGGTCGTGGGCGTTGCCGACGAAGCCGGTGACGCCCGGGGTGTGCCGCACGGCACCCCACGACTCGTCGGTGAGGTCCATGCGCACGAGGACGTAGCCGGGCATGCGCGGCTGCTTGCGCGTCTTCTTCTGGCCGGACTTGATCTCGGTGACCTCGTCGATCGTGACGGCCACCTCGAAGATGTAGTCCTCCATGTTGAGGTTCGCGACGCGCGTCTCGAGGTTGTGCTTGACGCGGTTCTCGTAGCCCGCGTAGCTGTGGATGACGTACCAGTCGCCGAACTTGCTCGCGAGGTCGTCCTTGAAGGCCTGGACCGGGTCGGCCTGGTCCTCAGGGAGCAGGTCGCCGTCCTCGTCCGTCGTGGGGGCGCTCTCGTCGCTCACCTCGACGTCGACGTCCTCGGTGGCGTCGTCCTCGCTCGCGCCGTCCTCGTCGGAGGATGCGTCGAGGGCGAGGTCGGCGTCGGCGTCGAGCGCGCGCTCTGCCTCGACCTCGTCGGCGCTGGGCAGGTCGGGCGTGGCGAGGCCGCTGGCGGCGGCCTCGGCCTGGGCAGGCGTCAGCTCGTCGTCGGAGCCGGCGAAGGGGCTGGTCGGCTGGTCGGACATGGCCTGGTGCTACCTCACGTGTTGTGGACGGGCGGCGCGGGGCGCCGCAGGACGTACGGGTCGTGCGGGGGCGGGGTCAGCCGCCGAAGACCCACATCACGAGCCTGGTGAAGCCGAAGTCGACCAGCGACACGAAGAGCATCATCACCGTGACGAAGACGATGACGACGAGCGTGTAGTTGACCAGCTCCGAGCGCGTCGGGCGGACGACTTTGCGGAGCTCGTCGAGCACCTGGGTGATGAAGAGCCCGATCGACCCGAAGAACCGGGACACCGGGTTGCCGCCCTTGGGCTCCTGACGTCGAGCCTTCGACGGCTGCGCACCGAGCTCGGTCACGTCGTCACTTCTCTCGTCGTCGGGGACACCATGCTGCGCGGTGGGTACCGCGTAACGCAGGGCAGGAGGGACTCGAACCCCCAACCGCCGGTTTTGGAGACCGGTGCTCTACCAATTGAGCCACTGCCCTACGGGCCCCGGGCTGGGTCCGGGTCCCGCGGTCGACCCCCTTCGTCAGGCCTGCCCGGGGGCATGGCGGAGACTCTGGTCGAGGTCAACCAAGGGACCACCATACGTGAGCCGGCGGCCCGGGCGCGAACCGGCGCCGAGGCGGCCGCCCCGCAGCCGGCGGGACGCCCCCGCCCGCGCCGACCACGGCGGTGCCAGACTGGCGCTCGTGACCGCCCAGCGCAGCCCTCGCCCCCTGCCCGACCTCGCCCCCGACGAGCTCGACGACCTCCTGACGAGCACGCGCGAGGACTACGAGGCGCTGCGCGCGAAGGGCCTGGCCCTCGACGTCACCCGCGGCAAGCCGAGCGCCGCCCAGCTCGACCTCTCCGACGCGCTGCTCCGCCTGCCGACGACGACGACCGACCGCTCCGGCACCGACGTGCGCAACTACGGGGGCCTGGCCGGGCTCGTCGAGATCCGCGAGATCTTCGCCGAGCTGCTCGGCGTCGACGTCCCCCAGCTCGTCGCCGGGGGCAGCTCGTCGCTCACCCTCATGCGCGAGTGCCTCGTCGACCTCCTGCTCTTCGGCGGCGTGGACTCCCCCAGGCCGTGGAAGGACGAGGAGTCGATCACCTTCGTGTGCCCCGTGCCGGGCTACGACCGCCACTTCGCCCTCCTCGAGGAGCTCGGCATCTCGATGGTCACGGTGCCGATGCGCGAGGACGGGCCCGACGCGGCTGCGGTCGCCGCGCTCGTCGCCGACGACCCGGGCGTCAAGGGCATGTGGCTCGTGCCCACGTACGCCAACCCGACGGGGGCCGTGTGCAGCCAGGAGGTGGCCGCCGAGCTCGCCGCGATGCCGACGGCCGCGCCGGACTTCAAGATCTTCTGGGACAACGCCTACGCCGTGCACCACCTCGGGCCGGACGAGGCCAAGAGCGCCGACCTCCTCGGCCTCGCCGCGGCCTCGGGCCACCCGCACCGGCCGGTCATGTTCGCGTCGACGAGCAAGATCACCTACGCCGGGGCCGGCGTCGCCTTCCTCGCGAGCTCGACCGAGCAGGTGGCGTGGTACCTCCAGCACCTCGGCAAGGGCTCGATCGGCCCGGACAAGGTCAACCACCTGCGCCACGCCGAGCTCTTCGGCGACGCCGAGGGCGTGCGGGCGCACATGCGCGAGCACGCCGCGATCATCGCGCCGAAGTTCGCCGAGGTCGAGCGGGTCCTCGGCGAGCGCCTCGGGGGGCTCGGGATCGCCCGGTGGAACTCCCCCACCGGCGGCTACTTCGTCAGCCTCGACGTCGTGCCGGGCACCGCGAGCCGGGTCGTCGAGCTGGCGAAGGGGGTCGGCGTCGCCCTCACCCCGGCCGGGGCGTCCTTCCCCTACGGCCGAGACCCGCAGGACGAGAACATCCGCCTCGCCCCGACGATGCCGCCCCTGGACGAGGTGCGCGAGGCGATGGAGGTCGTCGCGACCTGCGTCCTGCTCGCCGCCGTGGAGCACGCGACCGCCGGCAGCGGTCGCGACCGACCCAGCGGCGTCTCCGACCCGGGCGACCAGGGGTAGGGGCGGTGCCCCGGCGCGACCTCGCCACCCTGCCCAAGGCGCACCTCCACCTGCACTTCACCGGGTCGATGCGGGTCGAGACCGTGCGCGAGATGGCCGTCGAGCACCGGCTGCGGCTGCCGAGCGCGCTCGCCCCGGGCTCCTACCCGCCCGAGCTCTCGGCCGCCGACGAGCGCGGGTGGTTCCGCTTCCAGCGGCTCTACGACGCGGCGCGGCACTGCGTGCGCGGGGAGGCCGAGATGCGGCGGATCGTGCGCGAGGCTGCGGCCGACGACGGCGCGGAGGGCTCGCGCTGGCTCGAGCTGCAGGTCGACCCGACGTCGTACGCCCCCTTCGTCGGCGGGATCACCCCGGCCATCGAGATCGTCCTCGACGAGGCCCGGGCGGTCTCGCGCGACGCGCGGCGCACCGGCTCGGCCCAGGTCGCGATCGTCGTCGCGGCGAGCCGGGTGCGCCACCCGCTCGAGGCCCGCGCGCTCGCCCGTCTGGCCGCCCACCACGCCGGCGACGGACCCGGCGAGGTCGTCGGCTTCGGGCTGTCCAACGACGAGCGGCGCGGTGACACCGCCGACTTCGCCCCCGCCTTCCGCATCGCCGAGCGGGCCGGTCTGCTCCTCACGCCGCACGCCGGCGAGCTGCTCGGGCCGACCGCCGTCGAGACGACCGTCGAGGCCATCGGCCCGCAGCGACTCGGTCACGGCGTGCGCTCCGTCGAGGACCCCCGCGTCCTCGACCTCGTCGTCGAGCGCGGCATCGGCCTCGAGGTCTGCCCGGGGAGCAACGTCTCGCTCGGGGTCTACCCCGAGGCGGGGGCGGTCCCCCTTCGCCGGCTCGTCGACGCCGGCGCCCAGGTCGCCCTCGGCGCCGACGACCCCCTCCTCTTCGGCTCCCGGCTCGTCGACCAGTACGAGACCGCCCGTGATCTCGGGCTCGACGACGCCGCGCTGGCCGACCTCGCCCGCGCCTCCTTCGCCATGAGCCGTGCGCCGCAGGAGGTGCGCCGGCAGGCCGAGGCCGATGTCGACGCGTGGCTCGCGCAGGACCCCGGCGACGGGTCGGGCTCGTGACCTGGCAGAACTGGGCGGGCACCGAGCGGGCCGACCCGGCCCGGGTCGTCTCGCCGTCGTCGACCCAGGAGGTCTGCGACGCCGTCCGTGCGGCCGTGCGCGACGGGCTCGGGGTCAAGGCGGTCGGTGCCGGTCACTCCTTCTCCGGCGCGGCCGTCGCCCCGGGCGTGCAGCTGCTGCCCGACCGGCTGGACGCGGTGCACGAGGTCGACCGCGCCTCGGGCCTGGTGCGTGTCGGGGCGGGGATGCCGTTGCACCGGCTCACCCCCCTGCTCGCCGAGCACGGGCTGGCCCTGGAGATCCTCGGTGACATCGACCGGCAGACCGTCGGCGGTGCGGTGAGCACGGGCACCCACGGCAGCGGCGAGAGGTTCGGGAGCATCTCGACGCAGGTGCGCGCGCTCGAGCTCGTCCTCGGCGACGGGAGCGTCGTCACCTGCTCGCCGACGCAGCGCCCCGAGCTCTTCGCGGCGGCCCGGGTCGGCATCGGCGCCCTCGGCGTCGTGACGAGCGTGACCCTCCAGTGCGTGCCGCTCTACGCGCTGCACGCCGTCGACGCGAAGATGCCGATGGAGCAGCTGCTCGAGGAGGTCGACGAGCTCGCCGCGACGAACGACCACTTCGAGCTCTTCTGGTTCCCGCACACCTCGACCGCGCTCACCCGACGCTTCGAGCGGCTGCCGGGGGACGCCCCGCTGCGGCCGATGAGCACCCTCGCCCGGCTGCTCGACGACGAGATCGCGACGAACGTCGGGCTCGAGGCGCTGCTGCGGGTCGGCACCCGGGTGCCACGCCTCGTGCCGGGCATCACCTCGCTCGTCACCCGGGCGATCTCGGCCCGCGAGTTCACCGACCTCGCGCCGCAGGTCTTCGCGTCCCGACGCGACGTGCGCTTCCGCGAGGGCGAGTACTTCGTGCCCCGCGACGCCCTCGTGCCGGCCCTGCGCGAGCTGTGGCGGTGGGTCGAGGAGCACGACGAGCCGGTGTCCTTCCCCTTCGAGATCCGCTTCGTGCGCAGCGACGACATCTGGCTCTCGCCGGCGCACGAGCGCGAGAGCGCGGTCGTCGCCTTCCACCAGTACCACCGCATGCCGCACGAGCGGTGGTTCTCGGTGTGCGAGGACGTGCTCGGCGCGGCCGGCGGGCGGCCGCACTGGGGCAAGATTCACCGCCTCGACGCGAGCGCCCTGCGCCCGCTCTACCCCCGCTTCGACGACGTCCTCGCGGTGCGCGACGAGGTCGACCCCGGACGGGTCTTCGCCAACCCCTACCTCGAGCGGGTGCTCGGACCATGAGCGGCGGCCCCCGCGCCCGCCCCGTCGACCACGACGCCCTCGCCCGCGCCACCGCGCACCTCGAGCCCCCCTTCGCCGTCGTCGACCTCGCCGCGCTGCGCGCGAACACCGCCGACCTCGTCCGGCGGGCCGGTGGCACCCCGATCCGGGTCGCGAGCAAGTCGGTGCGGTGCCGCGAGATCGTGCGGCGCACCTTGGTGACCCCCGGGTACGCCGGGGTCCTCGCCTACACCCTGCCCGAGGCCCTGTGGCTCGCCGAGGAGGTCGAGGACGTCGTCGTCGGGTACCCCAGTGTCGACCGCGCGGCCCTCGCCCGGCTCGGCGCCGACGAGCGCCTGGCCGCCCGGGTGACCCTCATGGTCGACAGCCCGGAGCACCTCGACCTCACCGCCGCCCACGTCGGGGCCGACGGCCCACCGGTGCGGGTGTGCGTCGAGCTCGACGCGTCGCTGCGGCTGGCCGGGGGCCGGGTGCACCTCGGGGCGCGCCGCTCGCCCGCGCACACCCCGCAGGAGGTCGCCGCCCTGGCCCGGGCGGTCCACGACCACCCACGGCTCCGCCTCGTCGGGCTCATGGCCTACGAGGGCCAGGTCGCCGGTGTCGGCGACGACCAGCCCGGGCTGCGTCGCCTCGCCGTCCGCGCGGTGCAGCGGCGCTCGGTGGCCGAGCTCGCGCAGCGTCGCGCCGAGGCCGTCGCCGCGGTGCGCGAGGTGGCCCCGCTCGACTTCGTCAACGGTGGCGGCACCGGCAGCCTCGAGACGACGTCCGCCGAGGCCGCCGTCACCGAGGTCGCGGCGGGGTCCGGGCTGCTCGGCCCGCACCTCTTCGACCACTACACCCGCTTCCGGCCCCGCCCGGCCGCCCACTTCGTCCTGCCGGTCGTTCGCCGCCCCTCCCCCCGGCACGCGACGGTGCTCGGCGGCGGCTGGGTCGCCTCCGGCGCGACCGGTCGCGACCGGCTCCCGCTCCCGGTGCACCCACCCGGCCTGCGGCTCATCGGGGCCGAGGGCGCCGGCGAGGTGCAGACGCCGCTCACCGGTCGGGGTGTCGACGACCTGCGCATCGGCGACCGGGTGTGGTTCCGCCACACGAAGGCCGGCGAGCTGAGCGAGCACGTCGACGTCCTGCACCTCGTCGAGGGCGACGAGGTCGTGCAGAGCGTGCCGACCTACCGCGGGGAGGGCCGGGCCTTCTTGTGACGCGGTCCGTCACGAAGGCGTGACCCGCAGGGGTCTGGCGCGGGGGAGCCCCGCCTGCCAGGATCGCCGGAGCCCGCCGCGCACCCTGTCGGCGGGGCAGCCCGAAGGAGAAACTCCCCCATGGCTTCAACGAGGAAGCGCACCACCCCCTGGATCGTGGCGACCGCCGCGATCGGTCTCACCCTCGTCGGCTCGCAGTCCGCGGCCGGCTCGAGCAGCGCGGCCGAGCCGCCGTCGACCCCGGTCCCCGTGAGCACGCCGGACGGTCAGCTCGCGAGCTACGTCGTCAACGCCAAGATCGTCAACCCCGGTCAGGTCCGCAAGGTCGAGAAGGCCGTGGAGGCCGCCGGCGGCGTCGTCGTGCAGTCCTGGCCCCAGATCGGCGTCGTCGTCGCCCACTCGAAGAACGGCGACTTCCGCACCGAGGTCGTCACCAAGGCCAAGGGCGCCGTCGCGTCGGCCGGCCCGACCCGCACCGCCGCCGTCCTCGAGGGCACCCCCGAGGGCGTCCAGGCCCCCTGGGGCCCGGGCAAGGGCCAGATCAAGGCGATCCCCCGCGCCGAGGACCCCGTCGAGGGCCCGACCACCCCGGCGACCGGCGTCCCGGAGCAGTACGAGTCGCTCCAGTGGGACATGAAGAACATCGGCGTCCCCGAGGCCCACAAGACGACGACCGGCTCCTCGAAGGTCACCGTCGGCGTCCTCGACAGCGGCATCGACCCCGACCACCCGGACCTCGCCAGCCAGATCGACGTCGCGCAGTCCGTCAACTGCACAGCCGGCGGTCGTCCCGACACCTCGGCCACCGGCTGGGCCCCGACGACGAGCGACCACGGCACCCACGTGGCCGGCACCATCGGTGCCGCCCGCAACGGCGTCGGCATCGTCGGCGTCGCCCCGGGCGTGAAGATGGCCTCGGTCAAGGTCGTCAGCGACGAGGGGTACATCTACCCCGAGTACGCGATCTGCGGCTTCATGTGGGCCGGCGAGAAGGGCATGGAGGTCACGAACAACAGCTACTACGTGGACCCCTTCGAGTTCTGGTGCGGTGACCAGCCCGAGCAGGCCCCGGCCCTCGAGGCCGTGCGCCGCGCGGTGAAGTGGTCGCAGGACGAGGGCACCGTGCACGTCGCCGCGGCGGGCAACAGCTCCTACGACCTGTCGAACAAGACGACGAACGCCTCGAGCCCGAACGACGGCACGGCGGTCAACCGCACGATCAACTCCTCGTGCAAGGACATCCCGACCGAGCTCGACGACGTGCTCACCGTCTCCTCGATCGACCAGGCCGGCAAGCTGTCGTCCTTCAGCAACCGGGGCCTCGGCTCGATCGACGTCGCGGCGCCGGGCAGCCGGATCCTGTCGACGATCGTCACGAACAACGGCTGGGGCTACAAGAGCGGCACCTCGATGGCGTCCCCGCACGTCGCCGGTGTCGTCGCCCTCATGCGCTCGGCTCACCCCGAGCTGAGCGCCTCGCAGGTCGTCGAGCGCATCCGCGCCCAGGCGACCGACACCCCGTGCTCAACGACCGCGGCCGGTGCGCCGTGCGTCGGTGACGCCTCGGAGAACAGCTACTACGGCCAGGGTGTGGTCGACGCGGCCGCGGCCGTGCGCTGACCCACCGCAGCAGCAGCGGCAGGGCCCGGCACCCGAAGGGGTGCCGGGCCCTGCTGCGTGCGAGGGGAGCGGCTAGAGCGCGTGCCCGACGAAGACCGGCTCGTTGACGAGGGTCACGCCGAAGGCCTCGCGCACGCCGTCGCGCACCTCGCGGGCCAGCGCGGCGACGTCGGCGGCGCTCGCGGACCCGCGGTTGGTCACCGCGAGCGTGTGCTTCGTCGACAGCGCGGCCGGGCCCGGCATGCCGTAGCCCTTGCCGAAGCCGGCCCGCTCGATGAGCCACGCGGCGCTCGTCTTCGCCTGGCCGCCGGGGGCGTCGAAGCGGGGCGGCGGCGGTGCGTCCGGCCCGAGCCGCTCCGCCGCCCGGGCGACGAGGACGTCGTGGTCGGCGGCGGGCAGGACGGGGTTGGTGAAGAAGGACCCGCAGCTCCACGTGTCGTGGTCGGCCTCGTCGAGCACCATCCCGCGGCGGCGGCGCTGGGCGAGGACGGCCTCGCGGGCGTCGGCGAGCGGGACCCGCTCCCCCAGCTCGACGCCGAGCTGCTGGGCGAGATCTGCGTAGGCGACCGGTGCGGAGAGGTCGGCGAGGGCGAGCTGGAAGCTCACGTCGAGGACGACGAAGCGGTCGGTGCCCTTGAAGACCGAGTGCCGGTAGGTGAAGCCGCAGTCGGCCGCCGCCATCGTGCGCACCTGGCCGGTCGTGCGGTCGAGCACCCGGACCCGGGCGAGGGTCTGGGCGACCTCCTGGCCGTAGGCGCCGACGTTCTGCACCGGTGTCGCCCCGGTGAGCCCGGGGATCCCGCTGAGCGCCTCGATGCCCGACCACCCGGAGGCGACCGCGTGGGCGACGAGGTCGTCCCACGGCTCGCCGGCGGCGACGGTGACGAAGGCCCCCGAGCACAGGTCCTGCGACTCGACGGTGATGCCGCGGCTGGCCATGCGCAGGACGACGCCGTCGAAGCCCTCGTCGGCGACGACGAGGTTGGAGCCCCCGGAGACGACGAGCAGGTCGCGCCCGGCGGCGTCGACCTCGCGCACGACGGCCACGGCCTCGTCGGCCGACTCGACGGTGACGAGGGTGGCGGCGGGGCCGCCGACCCGCATCGTCGTCAGCGGGGCGATCGGGGCGTCGTGGTCGGTGCGCATCAGTCGAGCTGGACGGTGACCCGGCAGCGGCCGAGCACCTTCTCGCCGGCGCACGTCGCGGTGACGTCGACGACGGCCCGGCGGGTCTGCTCGTCCAGGCTCGTGACCTTCGCGCTCACCTCGACGTCGGCGCCCTCCTCGTAGGGGACGACGACCGGACGGGTGAAGCGGGTGCCGTAGTCGACGACCCGGCCGGGGTCGCCGACCCACGAGGTGACGACCTCGACGGCCGCACCCATGGTCCACATGCCGTGGGCGATGACGTCTGGCAGGCCGACGGAGCGCGCGAAGCGCTCGTCCCAGTGGATGACGTTGCGGTCGCCGGAGGCGCCCGCGTAGCCGACGAGGGTGGCCCTGTCGACGTGGAGGGTCAGGCCCGGCAGCTCCTCGCCGACGCTCACCTGGTCGTGGGTGCGCACGCTCATGCCGACTCCTCCCCGCGGATGACGATCGTGGACAGCGACGTCGCGACCGGCTGGTCCTCGGGGTCGAGCAGGTCGCTGCGCATGACGACCATCGTGTGGCCGCCGGCGGCGCGCACGGAGTCGATCGTCAGCACGCCGCGCAGCTCGTCGCCGGCGACGATCGGGCGGTGGTGGACGAAGCGCTGCTCGCCGTGGACGACGCGGGAGTAGTCGACCCCCGCCTCGGGGTCGGTGACGAACTGGCGGTCGGTGCGCTGACCGGCGATGACCGCGAAGGTCGGCGGCGCGACGAGGTCGCGGTAGCCGGCCGCCCGGGCGGCCTCGAGGTCGCGGTGCAGCGGCGAGCTCGCGCCGACGGCGTCGGCGAAGTCGCGGATCGCCTCGCGGCCGACCTGGTAGGGCTCGGTCGGGGGGTACGTGCGCCCGACGAAGGACTCGTTGACAGCCATGGGCCTCACCCTAGTGCCGCGCCGGGACAGCGCGACGCCGCCCCAGGCCGGTGGCCGGGGCGGCGTCGAGGTGCGCGGTGCGGGACGCTCAGCGGGTCTCGCGGTGCAGCGTGTGGCGCCCGTCGCGACGGCAGTACTTCGACAGCTCCATGCGGTCGGGGTTGTTGCGACGGTTCTTCTTGGTGATGTAGTTGCGCTCCTTGCACTCCGTGCACGCCAGCGTGATCTTGGGACGGACGTCGGCGCTCTTGCTAGCCACGGGACAACCTGCTCTCGGAACGGGGGTGGAGACGATCTGGTCGGCACACGCGCCCTGGGCGGCGGCCATCGACATACCAGGATAGGGCACGCACCGAGGACGGCGAAATCCGCGCTGCGGATGCCACCGGCACCGGTGCTCGTAGCGGGAGCGGGACTCGATCCCGCGACCTCACGATTATGAGTCGTGCGCTCTAACCAGCTGAGCTACCCCGCCGTGCGGTGCGGCACCGACCGGACGAGCCGGCGATGCCATACCGAGCCCCCTGTCGGAATCGAACCGACGACCTTTTCCTTACCATGGAAACGCTCTGCCGACTGAGCTAAGGGGGCGTGCCGCACACGTGTGCGCGGCGCCTCGCAGAGATTACACGGCGAGGCGGTCGGGGCGGAAATCGGGGCCCGCAGGCTCCCCCTTCGCCCCGCTCCTAGGCCTGCTCGGACCGCGCGATCGAGGTCATCGCGGCGCGCAGGGAGCCCTCGAGCGGCACCGGGGTGCGGGTCGCCCGGTCGACGAAGACGTGGACGACGTGACCGGTCGCGACGGCGACGCCGTCGCTCGCCCGGGAGAGCTCGAGCGACCAGGTCACCGAGGTGCGCCCGAGACGGGCCACGGACAGCGCGACGACGAAGCGGTCGGGGTAGGAGATCTCGGCGTGGTAGCGGCAGCCGCTCTCGGGCACGAGGTCGACGACGTCGCCGGAGGGGTCGAAGCCCTGGGCCTGGAGCCAGTCGTTGATGACCGTGTCCATCACCTGGTAGTGCACGGCGTTGTTGACGTGGCCGAACTGGTCGTTGTCGAGCCAGCGGGTCGGGACCTCGGTGACGAAGGGGTGGTCAGGCACGGGTGCCATCCTCTCGCCACAGACCGGACGTCCCGCGCCGGTGGCTGCCGACGAGGTGGGTGTCGACGACGCCGACCGCCTCCATGAGCGCGTGCATCGTCGTCGGGCCGACGAAGGCGAAGCCGCGTGCCTTGAGCTCTCGGGCGAGGGCGACGGACTGCGGCGAGGTCGTCGGCACCTCGGCCTGGGTGGTCGGCACGGGGGTGGTCTGCGGCTGGTGCGACCACACGAGCCCGGGGAGCCCGCCGTCGGCGCGCAGCTCGAGGGTGGCGCGGGCGTTGATGATCGTCGCGGCGACCTTGCGCGCGTTGCGCACGATGCCGGCGTCGGCCATGAGGCGCGCGACGTCGGCGTCGCCGTAGCGGGCGACGCGCTCGGGGTCGAAGTCGTCGAAGGCCGCCCGGAAGGCGGGCCGCTTGCGCAGGATCGTCGCCCACGACAGCCCGGACTGGAAGGCCTCGAGGCTCAGCCGCTCGAAGAGGCCGCGCTCGTCGCGCACCGGCATGCCCCACTCGGTGTCGTAGTAGGCACGCAGCAGTGGGTCGGTGCTCGCCCAGGGCGGGCGGGCCAGCCCGTCCTCGCCGACGACGAGGTCGCTCACCGGGGGTCCTCGCCCTCGTCCTGCGGGGTGGGGTCGAGCGCCGTGGCGAGCAGCGAGATCGCGGCGCCGCCGAGGCCGAGGACGAGCCGGGGGTGCCGGGTCGTGCGCTGCGCCCAGCGCTCGACGGCAGCCTGACCGCGCAGCCCGAGCTCGCCGCCGGCGGCGAAGGTCACCGCGGCGAAGGTCCCGAGGCCGAGCGAGACGGGGAGGGGCACGCGCTGCCGGGGCCCGTCGGCGGGCTCGGGGCTGCCCTCGCGCCACCCGGCCGCCGCACCGGTCGCGACGGCGACCCCGGCGCCGGCCGCGACGACGAGGGTGACCCCGCGCAGCAGACGGGGGTGCTCCTGCGCGCTCAGGGCGGCGGTGACCAGGCCGGACGCGGCCGCGAGCGCGACCCCGCCCCGGGTGATCATCGGTCGGTCGGTCATCAGCGGTCCCTCCAGGAGGCGGTCACGGCCGGACGACGAAGGCCTCGGACCGGTGTTGGTCCGAGGCCTTCGCTGCACGGGTGGCGGGTGAAGGATTCGAACCTTCGAAGCTTTCGCGACGGATTTACAGTCCGCTCCCATTGGCCGCTCGGGCAACCCGCCGTGCGCGTGGAAGGATAGCAAGCCGCGGCACGCAGGCTAAATCGTGCGCGTGCACCCCGTCCCCGACCCGCACCCCAGGAGCACCCAGCATGGCCGACAGCAGCTTCGACATCGTCAGCAAGGTCGACAAGCAGGAGGTCGACAACGCCCTCAACCAGGCCGCCAAGGAGGTCGCCCAGCGCTACGACTTCAAGGGCGTCGGCGCCTCCATCGAGTGGAGCGGCGAGTCGGTGACGATCAAGGCGAACACCGCCGAGCGCGTCCTCGCGGTGCTCGACGTCTTCGAGACCAAGCTCGTGCGGCGCGGCGTCTCGCTGAAGAACATCGACTTCGGCGACAAGGAGCCCAAGCCCTCGGGCAAGGAGCACGTCCTCGCCGGCCCGCTCAAGGAGGGCATCGACCAGGAGAACGCGAAGAAGATCTCCAAGATCATCCGCGACGAGGGCCCGAAGGGGATCAAGGCCCAGATCCAGGGTGACGAGCTGCGCGTCTCGGGCAAGTCGCGCGACGACCTCCAGGCGGTGCAGCAGCTGCTCAAGGGCAAGGACCTCGAGGTCGCGCTGCAGTACACGAACTACCGCTGACCGACTCCGACCGGGCTCGCCGCCGCGCGGGCTCGGTCTGCGGTGGTCCGCACCGCGCGGGCCCACGTGGGTGAGAAGACCTCGGGGTCGGCCAGCCACTGGAGGAGCGAGGACTCCACCCCTTCGAGCCCGCGCAGCTCGTCCGCGACGGCGGACACGACGAGCAGACCGGCCCGGGGCAGCTGGGTGCTCTCCCCCGCCGTCCGCACCTCGAGGTCGCGCTCGAGCTCGACGAAGGTGTCGTGGTCGAGCGAACCGAGCCGCGCCCGGCGCAGCCGCCGCGAGAGGCCGGCGAGCCCGTCCGCGCGGACCTGCTCTCCCTCGACCGTCCGGATCTGGTCCGCGAGCAGCGCGAGGTGCTCCTCGAGCAGGACCGTGGGCATCCCCCGCGCCGCGAGGACCTGCGCCAGCCACGACACCTGGCCCCACGCGTGGTCGGGGTCGGCCGTGCCGAGCCGGGCGAGCCAGCCCGAGTCGCTGGAGGAGAAGCGTCGGCCCCGCTCGGAGTACCGCGCCGTGTAGTACGGGTGGCGCTCGTAGGTCACCTCGATGGCGCGCTCGCACGCGGCGAGCAGCTCGGGGTCGGCGACGACGCGGTGCTCCCCGGCCTCGGGGTTGACCGTGACGGCGGGCTGCGTCTGGGATCGATCGCTCACGGCGGGCGATCCTAGGGCCTGCCGGGGCTCGTGGGGCAGATGGGGCTCACACCCGCAAGGAGGCATCGTCGGCCTCCCCGCCGACCTAGCGTCGAGGCCATGACTGTGCCCGAGACCGCTCCCCGCTCTCTCGAGCACCACCTCCAGGAGCAGGCCGACGCCGGCCTGGCCGAGGCCGGCAGCGATGACGTCGTCGCGGCGGTCGGCGCGATGATCGCCCACCCGGAGTACCCGTGCCTCGGCGCGCGCTCGGTCTTCCGCCGCGACGACGCGACCGTCGTCGTCCTCGACGACATGTCCTCGCCGCACGACGTCCGCGAGCTCGCCCGGGCGCTGGCGGAGTACGGCCGCAGCGCCGACCCCGCGGGGCCCTTCGTCTCCTTCGTCGCCGTCTTCCGCGGCCCGGACGTCGAGGACGAGCGCCACTTCGAGCAGATGCTGTGGCAGGTGCTGCAGACGCTGCACGACGAGGACGAGGTGCCGTGGGCGTCGGGCGTGGACCAGGAGCCCGACCAGGCGCACTTCGCCTTCAGCCAGGCGGGGGTCGCGTACTTCATCGTCGGGCTGCACCCGCAGGCCTCGCGCGTCGCCCGCCGTGCGCCGCTGCCGATGCTCGTCTTCAACCTCCACGAGCAGTTCGAGACCCTGCGCAGCCAGGGCTCCTACGAGCGCATGCGCGACACGATCCGCCGCCGGGACACCGCCGTGCAGGGCACGACCAACCCGATGGTCGCCGACCACGGGTCGTCCTCGGAGGCGCGCCAGTACTCCGGCCGTAGGGTCGACGACGACTGGCACGCCCCCTTCACCCCGAGAGAGCCGTGATGACTCCCCCTTCGCAGCACCCCCGCACGCCCGCGCCCGACGCCCGCCGCGCCTACGTCGGCAGCGAGGACGCACCGGCCGAGGGCTTCACCCGTCTCGCGCCGCAGACGGGCACCGCCGTGCGGCTGCCGAAGGGGGCGACCCTCACCGTCGTCGACCCGTGCGGGGAGCAGGTGAGCGACCTCTTCCTCTTCGCCGCCGAGGACCACGACGAGTGGTTCTCCAGCGGGCGCACGACCGACTACGCGAACACGATCTACGTCGGGCCGGGCAGCAGCCTCTACAGCAACCGCTCGCGCGTCATGGCGACCGTCGTCGAGGACAGCGTCGGGGTGCACGACCTCACGCTCACGCCGTGCAGCCAGGACACCTTCGACATCCTCTACCCCGACCTCGGCGGGGCCGAGCACCCGAGCTGCTTCGCCAACCTCGCCGGGGCCTTCGCGCCGCACGGCATCTCGCCGGACCGGATCTCGACGACGCTCAACGTCTTCATGGACGTGTGGACCGATCTCGACGGCGAGCTGCACATCGACCCGCCGCCGACGGTGCCCGGCGACCGCTTCGTCGTGCGCGCCGAGATGGACCTGCTCGTCGGCGTCACCGCCTGCTCCGCGGAGAAGTCGAACAACGGGCGGTGCACCCCGATCGACCTGCGCGTCGACGCCTAGCGCGGGATGACGGTCATGCCGGTCGCGCTCACGAGCACGAGCATCCCGACCGCGAGCAGGAAGCTGTAGGCGATGCCCGAGGCAACACCTGACCACCCGCCGTACCGGCGCACCCGTGGGCTGGGGTCGAGGTGCTCACGCCGGGCGTAGAGCAGCCAACCGACACCGCCGGGCAGGGCGAGGAGGACCCAGAACCAGTACCACCGGTTGCCGTGCGTCGGGCGCAGGCGCAGCAGGACCGAGAGCACGGCCAACGACCCGACCACCATGACGGCGACGAAGCCCCCCTCGGTGAGCCACCGCGACGGCAGGTCACCCGCACGCGCCTGGGGACGCTGGTCGTCGAGCTGGACCATGACGGCTTCCAGCCGCTCGCGCTCGGCACCTCGCCACTCGTCCCTCGCGACCGACAGCCCGTCCCAGGCCTGGTCGCCCTCCCCGCGCGACGAGGGCAGGACGACGTAGGTGCGTCGCACCAGGCTGTCGTCACGTTGGTACACGACGGCACCGGGCTGGCCGCTGAGCTCTGCCGGGTCGACCCCTCCGCTCGCGTCGATCGGGAACCAGCTCCACCAGGCGGAGCCGGGCACGTAGCGCTCGTCCCCGAGCGCGGACACCGTGTCGTGGGAGACGTCGCGCTCGAGCTGGTCGAGGGTGACGACTCTCGCCCCGCCGGCCCATGCGAGCGCAGCGAGGACGAGCCACATGCCGATGATCGCGTGCCCGACGACTCGGGCCGACCGACGTGCGCGGTCCGGCGACACCCCGTCGCCCTCGGGCGTGGCGGGCTGCGGGACGTGCGAGTCCCGGGTCTCGATGCTCATGACGTGCTCCCCTGCTGCTGAGCGAGCAGCATCGCAGGTCACGGCCGGCCCGGCACCCCGGCACGCACGACGGCCACGACCCGGTGGGGTCGTGGCCGTCGCGTCCGGCGCGGGTGGTCAGATCGCGCTCGGGACCGACTCCTCGACCGGGCGCACCGCGTGGGTGCGGTCGTGGCGGGTGAGCAGGACGCGCAGCAGCGGCACGCACAGCAGGCCGACGCAGGTCGCGGCGATGAGGACCCACAGCCCCGAGGACGGCGAGCCGGTCGCCTTCTCGGTGAGACCGAAGGCGTACGGCCCGACGAAGGCGCCGGTGAGACCGATGGTGTTGACGAAGGCCAGACCGGCCGCCGCGGCGACGCCGCCGAGCCGGGCCATGAGGACCGACCAGTAGAGCGGCTGCACGCCGACGATGAAGAGCATGGTCGCGCTGAGGATGACCATGCGGGCGACCGGCTGGTCGACCGCGACGAAGATGAGAGCCATGACGATCGCCGCGGCGGTCGCGATCGCGATGAGCACGACCTCGTTGCCGGTGCGGGCCAGCACCCGGGGGATCGCGATGACGCCGACGACGGCACCGATCCCGACCGAGCCGGCGATGAGACCGATCATGAAGGGGTCGGAGACGTTCATCGACTCGACGATCGAGGGGACGAAGAAGACGACGCCGTAGGTCGCGATCTGGTTCATGAAGTAGATCGCCGCGATGGTGAGCAGGAAGGGCTTGGACATCGCGTTGCGGATGATCGCGCCGGGGGTCTCCACGACGTGGCCCTCGTCGCCGACGGCGCGCCGGGTGAGCTCGGCGGCCTCCTCCGGCTCGAGCCAGGTCGCCGTCTGCGGCGAGTTCGGCAGGCGGAAGAAGATGTAGACGCCGAGCAGGACCGTCGGGATGCCCTCGAGGACGAAGAGCCACTGCCAGCCGTGCAGACCGCCGAGACCGTCGAGCGTCATGATCGCGCCGCCGATGGGGTTGGCGACGATGAAGGCGACCGAGGACGCGGTGAGGATGAGGCCGACGACCTTCGCGCGGTCCTTCTGCGCGAACCACATCGTGATGAGGTACATGATCCCGGGGTAGAGACCGGCCTCGGCGGCGCCGAGCAGGAGGCGCAGGACGTAGAAGACGGTCGGGTTGGAGATGAACATCATCGACATCGTCAGCAGGCCCCACGTCACCGCGATCCGGCTGATCCAGACCTTCGCCCCGACCCGGTGGAGGATGAGGTTGCTCGGCACCTCGAGGAAGGCGTAGGTGATGAAGAACAGCCCGGCGCCGAGCCCGTACGCGGCGGCGTCGATGCCGGCGTCCACCTCGAGCGAGGTCTTGGCCAGGCCGACGTTCGTCCGGTCGACGAAGGCCATGAAGTACGCCGCCATGAGCAGCGGCACGAGGCGCGTGAGCGCCTTCCTCGTGGCCCGCTCGTGGATCAGGTCCGACGACGCTGTTGGTGATGTCATTGCCCGCTCCTTAGGTGAATGAACATTCGAGTTCATGTTGAACCCAGGTTCAGGTCTTGTCAACACCTCGGGCACCGCCGTGGACGTCGCCGGCCCGACCTGTGGGCGGTGACCCCGGCGAAGGCGGTCAGCCGCGGGCGTCGAGCAGGTCCTGGGCGCGGCCCAGCAGCTCGCCCTTGCGGATCTTGCCGGTGTCGGTGAGGGGGAAGGTGTCGAGCACGTGGACCACGGGGACCTTGTAGGACGACATCTGCTCCCCCGCCCAGCGCTGGAGGTCCTCGGCGTCGACGGAGCACCCCTCGCGCGCCGTGACGAAGGCGACCGGACGCTGGCCGGTCCGCGGGTCGTCGGCGGGCACGACGGCCACCGAGGCGAGGTCGGGGTGGCGCACGAGGAGCATCTCGACCTCGGCGGGGAAGACGCTCATCCCCTTGACCTTGATCATGTCCTTCGTGCGCGCGAGGTAGTGCAGGCAGCCGTCCTCGTCGAGATAGCCGGTGTCCCCCGTGTGCAGCCAGCCGTCGCGCAGCTGCTCGGCGCTCGCCTGCGGGTTGCGCCAGTAGCCGGTCATGATCGAGGGGCTGCGCAGGAGGATCTCGCCGTGCTCGCCGACGTCGAGGGGCCGTGCGCTCACGGGGTCGACGACGAGGACGTCGGTGCCGGGCACGGGCAGCCCGCAGAAGACCGGCTCGGCGAGCAGGTCGTGGTCGCCCTCGTGGAAGCCGAACGGCACGACGTCGACGGTGTGGCTCTCCGTCATGCCGTAGGAGCCCTCGCGCAGCACCGACCCGGCACCGACGACCTCGGCCCACCGCCGGCGCACCTCGGGCGTCAGCTTGCGGATGAAGGACATCGTCATCGGGGCGGTGAGGCTGCTGAGGTCGCGCTCGGCCACCCCGGGCACCTCGAGGATCTCCAGATAGCTCTCGACCGTGGCGGCCGTCGTCGTCACGCCGTGCCGCTCGACGAGGTCGACGACGCGCGCGGCGTCCCACCGCTGCAGGAGCACCGACGTCCCGCCCATGACGAGCGGGATGAGGATGCCGAGGTCCTCCCCCGCGATCCAGAAGACGGGGATGAAGCACAACGACACGACGTGGGTCCCGAGGAAGCCGTTGGCCCCCGCCGCGCTCACCGCCGTGTAGACCATGTGCCGCTGGGTGTGCTCGCACCCCTTCGGCACCCCGGTCGTGCCCCCGGTGTAGTTGAGGGCGGCGAGCGCGTCGAGATCACGGGCCGGGTCGCGAAGGGGGTCCGCCGCCACCGCCTCGGACCAGCGCAGGACCCTCAGGCCCGGCTCCTGCGGCAGCGGGCCGTCGCCGACGACGACGAGCGCGCCGACGCCGGACTCCGCCGCTGCCGTCGCGGCCCGCTGCGCGAGGTCGGCGCTCGTCACGACGACCGCCGCGCCGGAGTCGCCGAGCTCGTGGACGAGCTCGGCGTGCTGGAACATCGGGTTGACCGGCACGTGCACGCACCCGGCGCGCAGCGTGCCGAGCATCGCGACGACGAAGTCCGGCACGTTGCCCAGGTGCACCGCCACGCGCTCGCCGGGGTCCACCCCGGCCGAGCGCAGCCAGCCGGCCCACCGCGCGTGCTCGTCGGCGAGCTCGGCGTAGGTGAGGACGCGCCCGTCGAGGACGACGGCGGGCTGCTCCCCCTTCGTCCTCGCCCAGGCGTCGACGTGCTCGGGGACGGTGAGCTCGCCGAGGGGGTGCACGACGTCACGGGGCACGCCCGGGGGGCGCACCCTCTCCTGCCGACGACGGATCTCGACCAGTGCCTCGTCGTAGTCCACGACGGCTCCTTCGCTCACCAGGTGTCGACGTACCGGCCCGGCACGTCGGGGACGGGTGCGGACGCGAGGGCGGTGAGGACCCACCGCCTCGTGTCCGCGGGGTCGACGACGTCGTCGAGCTCGACGACGGAGGCCGCCGCGACGGCCCGCCCACGCTCGTAGAGGTCGTCGAGGAGGGCCTGCTCACGGGCGGCCCGCTCGGCCGGGTCAGCGATCGCCTCGAGCTCGCGCCGGTAGCCCAGGCGCACGGCCCCCTCGAGCCCCATGCCCCCGATCTCGCCGGTCGGCCAGGCGATCGTCGCCGCGGGGCGGTGGAAGCCGCCGGCTGCCATCGCCTGGGCGCCGAGCCCGTAGCCCTTGCGCAGGACGACGGTGATCATCGGGACCCGCAGGTGGGCGCCGATGACGAAGAGGCGCGCGAAGTGCCGGACCGCCGCCGTGCGCTCGTGCTCCGGCCCGACCATGAAGCCCGGGGTGTCGCACAACGAGACGACCGGCAGGCCGTGGGCGTCGCACAGCTGGAGGAAGCGCGCGAGCTTGTCCGCCGCCGGGGTGTCGATCGCCCCGCCGAGGTGCGCCGGGTTGTTGGCGACGAGCCCCATCGGCCGGCCCTCGACGCGCACGAGCGCGGTGACCATGCCGGGCGCGAAGCCGGCTCGCAGCTCGAGCACCGAGCCCTCGTCGGCGAGCGCCTCGACGGCCCGGCGCACGTCGTACACGCGCACGCGGTTCTCGGGCACGACGTGGCGCAGCAGGCGCTGGTCGGGGGCGGACCACGTGTCGTGGGTGCCCTGGAAGTACCCGAGGTAGCGCCGGGCGACGTCGACGGCCTCCTCCTCGTCCTCGACGACGACGTCGACGACGCCGTTGCTGCCCTGCACCTCGATCGGGCCGACGTCCTCGGGGCGGTGCACGCCGAGGCCGCCGCCCTCGATCATCGCCGGCCCGCCCATGCCGATCGTCGAGTCACGGGTGGCGATGACGACGTCGCAGCACCCGAGCAGCGCGGCGTTGCCGGCGAAGCAGCGTCCGGCGGCGATGCCGACCGTCGGGACGAGCCCGCTGAGGCTGCCCATCGTCGCGAAGGTGCCGACGTCGAGACCGCTCGCGACGGTCGTGTCGGTGTCGCCGGGGCGACCGCCTCCCCCTTCGGCGAAGAGGACGACCGGCAGGCGCTGCGCCCGGGCGATCTCGAGGACGCGGTCGGTCTTCTTGTGGTTGAGGTAGCCCTGGGTGCCGGCGAGCACGGTGTAGTCGTAGGCCAGGACGGCGCAGCGGGTGTCCTGCGCCCCGGAGGACGCGCTCACCCGGCCGATGCCAGTGACGATGCCGTCGGCGGGCGTCGAGGCGATGAGGTCCTCCTCGCTGCGGCGCGCGCGCTGGGCGGCGCGGGCCAGCCCGCCGTACTCGACGAAGCTGTCCTCGTCGCACAGGTCGGCGACGTTCTCGCGCGCGGTGCGCTGACCGCGCTCGTGCCGTCGGGCGACGGCGTCGGGCCGGGCCGCGTCGAGACGGCGCTCGGCGCGCTCGCGCAGCCGGCGCAAGTCGTCGCGCTCGGCGTCGAGGTCGAGCACCTCCTGCTCGGCGCGCTCCCCACCCCCGAGGTCGTCGACGGCGATCTCGACGAGCAGGTCGCCGGCCGCGGTCGTCGTCCCGCGCTCGGGGCGGATCGCGGTGACGACGCCGCCGGCGGGCGCGGTCACGACGTGCTCCATCTTCATCGCCTCGAGCACGAGGAGGGGGGCTCCCGGCTCGACGCGGTCGCCGGGGGCGACGAGGAGGTCGACGACCGTGCCGGTCGTCTCCGCGAGCACCCGGCCGTCCCCGGACTCGTGCGTGCCGCCGAGGCCGTCGAGGACCCCGCTGCCCTCGATCCAGCGGGTCGTCACCCGCCACGCGGCGAGGTCGTCGTGGTCGAGCACGGCCCGCAGGACGGGCAGGTTGGTCTCGACCCCGCCGACGACCATCTGCTCGGCGGCCTGCCGGGCCTTGCCCAGCGCGGCGGCGAGGTCGACCTGGCTGTGGGTGACGACCTTCGCCACGAGGGAGTCGAAGGTGCCCTCGAGACGGGTCCCGGGCAGGAGGTGGGTGTCGACGCGCGTGCCCGGCCCGGCGGGCAGGACGAGCTCGTCGACGACGCCCTGCGCGGCGAAGGACTCGCCGGCGGCGCCGACGCGCTCGGCCGCGACGCGCAGCTCGACGGCGCTGCCACGCACGACGGGCGGGGTCTGCAGGCCGAGGTCGGCCAGGCTCGCGCCCTGCGCGAGGCGCAGCTGGGCGAGGACCAGGTCGACCCCCGTGACCATCTCGGTCACGGGGTGCTCGACCTGCAGGCGGGGGTTGACCTCGATGAACCACCAGCGGGTCGGGTCGTCGGCGTCGAGGAGGAGCTCGACGGTCGCGAGCCCCCGGTAGCCGCGGCCGCGCAGCAGCGCCGCGGAGGCCTCGGCGAGATGGGTGCGCACCTGCTCGGGCAGATCCGGGGCGGGGGCGACCTCGAGCACCTTCTGGAAGCGCCGCTGCAGGGTGCAGTCGCGCTCGCCGAGGGTGGTCACGGCGCCGGTGCCGTCGCCGACGACCTGCACCTCGACGTGCCGGGCCCGCTCGAGGTAGAGCTCGGCGAAGAGGGCCGAGGAGCCCGAGCTGCGCTCGGCCTCGGACCCCGCCCGCCGCCAGGCCTCGGCGACGTCCTCGCCCGCGGGCACGGCCCGCATGCCGCGCCCGCCGCCGCCCGCGGCCGCCTTGACCATGACGCCCGCGGGGTGCTGCGCGGCGGCGAAGGCGACGGCCTCGTCCTGCCCGATCCCCACCGCGGTGGCGGGCAGGACCGGCACGCCGACCTCCTGGGCCGCGCGGCGCGCGGCGCCCTTGTCGCCGAAGAGGGCGAGTAGGTGCGACGCCGGGCCGACGAAGGTCACCCCGGCCTCCTCGCACGCGCGGGCCAGGTCGGGGTGCTCGCTGAGGAAGCCGTAGCCCGGGTGGAGCAGCGTGCAGCCGTGCTCGCGCGCCGCCGCGACGAGCGCGGCGGCGTCGAGGTAGGCCCCGGGCCCCTCTCCGGGCAGGACGTGCACGGTGCCGGCCAGGCGCGCGGCGAGCGAGTCCGTCTCGTCGCGGGTCACCGCGACGACGGCGGGCAGGCCGGCCTCCTGGGCGGCCCGCACGACACGGACCGCGATCTCCCCACGGTTGGCGACGAGGACCGACATCGGGCTCGCCCTCCCTTCGTCGATACGGGTCAGTAGATCTCGAAGAGGCCGGCCGCCCCCATGCCGCCGCCGACGCACATCGTCACGACGCCGTAGCGGGCGCCGCGACGACGACCCTCGAGCAGGACGTGACCGGTCATGCGGGCCCCGCTCATGCCGTACGGGTGGCCGATGGAGATCGCGCCTCCGTCGACGTTGTAGCGCTCGGGGTCGATGCCGAGGCGGTCACGGCAGTACAGCGCCTGCACGGCGAAGGCCTCGTTGAGCTCCCACAGGTCGATGTCGTCGACGGTGAGCCCGTGCTGCTCGAGCAGCTTCGGCACCGCGAAGACCGGGCCGATGCCCATCTCGTCGGGCTCGCAGCCGGCGACCGCCATGCCGCGGAAGGCGCCGAGCGGGGTGAGCCCGCGGCGCGAGGCCTCGGCGGCCTCCATGACGACGACCGCGGAGGCGCCGTCGGAGAGCTGCGAGGCGTTGCCCGCGGTGATCGAGAAGCCCTCGGTCGCCTCGCCGGCGAGCACCGGGCGCAGCCGCTGGAGGTCCTCGATGGCCGTGCCGGGGCGGTTGCCCTCGTCGCGGGTGAGGGTCGTCTCGCGCGAGCTCACCTCACCGGTGGCCTTGTCGGCGACCTTCATCACCGAGGGCAGCGCGACGATCTCCTCGTCGAGGCGGCCGGCCTCCTGCGCGGCCGCGGTGCGGCGCTGCGACTCCAGGGCGTACTCGTCCTGCGCCTCGCGCGAGACGCCGTAGCGGTTCGCGACGACCTCGGCGGTCTCGAGCATCGACATGTACGTGGCCGGCACGTGCTCGACGAGCCACGGGTCCTTCATCCGGTAGGTGTTCATGTGCTCGTTCTGCACGAGCGAGATCGAGTCGACGCCGCCGCCGACGGCGACGTCCATGCCGTCGTGGACGACCTGGCGCGCGGCGGTCGCGATGGCCATGAGCCCGCTCGCGCACTGGCGGTCGACGGACATGCCGGCGACGCTCACGGGCAGGCCGGCGCGCAGGGCTGCCTGGCGGCCGATGTTCATCGAGCCCGCGCCCTGCTGGAGGGCGGCGCCGATGACGACGTCCTCGACCTGGGCCCCCTCGACACCGGCCCGCTCGACCGCGTGGCGCACGGCGTGGCCGACGAGCTCCTGGGGCTGGGTGTCGTTGAAGGCTCCGCGGTACGCACGCCCGATGGGCGTGCGGGCGGTGGAGACGATGACGGCTTCGCGCATGGGTGGATCTCCTGGTCTGTGCGGGATGTCGGGGTGGTCGGGTCGTCAGAGGGTGAGGTCGAGCAGCACCGCGAGGTCGGCGCGGTGGCGCTGCGGGGTGCCCAGGGCGAGCTGGTCGGACTTCGCCCGCTTGAGGCGGGTGTGCACGGGGTGCTCCCACGTCATGCCGATGCCGCCGTGCAGCTGCAGCGCCTCCTCTGCCGCGCGGACCGCGGCGTCGGAGCAGCTCACCTGGGCGAGGGCCTGGGCGACGTGCTCGTCCGGGTCGTCCTGCGCGAGCGTCGCGGCGGCGTAGCGGGCCGCGGCCTGGGCGCCGACGACGACGAGGTAGAGGTCGGCGAGGCGGTGCTTGATCGCCTGGAAGGAGCCGATCGGACGGGCGAACTGCACGCGGGTCTTCGCGTACTCGACGGTCGTCTCGAGGCACCACTGGGCCAGCCCGAGCTGCTCGGAGGCGAGCAGCGCCTGCCCGGCGCCGAGCGCGGCGTCGACGGCGGCGTCCGCCTCGACGCCGCGAGCGATCTCGCGGCCCTCGCCGGTGGCACGGACGCGGGCGAGCGGACGGGTCATGTCGAGCGAGGTGATCGCCTCGACCTCGACGTCGTCGCGGGAGAGCAGGCGAAGGGAGGTCGCCCCGTCGCGCAGCACGGGGACGACGAAGAGGTCGGCCGTCCGCCCGCCGACGAGGGCGCCCGCGACCGGCTCGACGGGGGTGCTCGGGTCGACCGCGTGCCACGCACCGCGGCGGGCGGTCCACGGCAGGACGAGGGCGGCCACCTGCTCGCCGTCGGCCAGGGCCGGCAGGCTCTCGGTGTCGCCGACGCGCACGAGCGCGGTCGTCGCGACGACGGCGCTCGTGAGGTAGGGCAGCGGGGCGACGGTGCGGCCGAGCTCCTCGAGCACGACGGCGACCTCGCGGGGCCCGGCGCCGAGACCGCCGTGCTCCTCGGGGACGAGCAGGCCGGCGAGACCGAGGTCGGAGGCGACGGCCCGCCACAGCGCCGACACGTCGGTGCCGGGCTCGTCGTAGACCCGGGCGGGCAGGTCGTCGGGCAGCGCCCGGCGCAGCGTCGAGCGCAGGCTGTCGCGCAGCGACTCCTCGACGTCGGTGTAGAGCAGGTCGGTCATCGCGGCACGTCCTTGAAGGGGATGCCCTTGTCGGGGCGGTGGTCCGGGGGCAGGCCGAGGACGCGCTCGGCGACGACGTTGCGCATGACCTCGCTCGTGCCGCCCTCGATGGAGTTGCCCTTCGCACGCAGGTACCGGAAGCCCGGGCCGCGGCCGAGGAAGGAGGCCGAGCCGGACCGGCGCATCGTCCAGTCGTCGTAGGTCAGCCCCTCCTCCGGGGCGATCTCGAGGGCGAGCCCGCTCACCTGCTGCGCCTGCTGGGCGAAGGCGAGCTTCATCGCCGAGCTCTCCGGGCCGGGCTGACCGGCCTCGAGCTGCTGGCGCAGGCGCTCGCCGGCCAGGCGGGTCACCTCGCACTCGACCCACCAGTGCAGCAGCTCGCTCTGCGCCTCGGGCGTGCGGACCTCGGGGTCATCGCGCCAGCGGCGGGTGACGACGCCGATCTGCCCGGCCTCTCGCTCGGCGCCGGCGCCGATGGCGACGCGCTCGTTGTTGAGCGTCGTCGTCGCGACCCGCCAGCCCTCGCCGACCGCGCCGACGCGGTCGTGGTCGGGCACCCGGACCCCGGTGAGGAAGACCTCGTTGAACTCCGCCTCGCCGGTGATCTGGCGCAGCGGTCGCACGTCGACGCCCGGGTCGCTCATGTCGAGCACGAAGTACGTCATGCCCGCGTGCTTGGGCACGGAGGTGTCGGTGCGCGCGAGGAGGATGGCGTGCTGGGCGTTGTGCGCGCCCGACGTCCACACCTTCTGCCCGTCGACGACCCAGCCGTCGCCGTCACGGACCGCCCGGGTGGCGACCGCGGCGAGGTCGGAGCCGGCGCCGGGCTCGCTGAAGAGCTGGCACCAGATCTCCTCGCAGGTGAAGAGCGGGCGCAGGTAGCGCTGCTGCATCTCCTGCGTGCCGAAGGCGAGGATCGTCGGCGCGGCCATGCCCAGCCCGATGCTGTTGCGGCCGAGGTCGGGCTCGGGGGCGCCGGCGGCGGAGAGCATCGCGTCGACCTCGACCTGCCGGCCGCGCGGGAGCCCGAGACCGCCGAGCCCCTCGGGGAAGTGCACCCACGCCAGCCCGGCGTCGAAGCGCGCGCCGAGGAAGGTCGTGGTGTCGGTCGTGCCCGGGTCGTGCGCGGCGAGGAGCTCCTCGACGCGCTGCTGCAGATCAGGCACGGGCGCTCCTGCGACGGATCTCGTGACGGGCCAGGGCGTTCTTGTGGACCTCGTCGGGCCCGTCGGCGAAGCGCAGCGTGCGCACCTGGGCGAACCACTCGGCGACGGGGAAGTCCTGGCTCAGCCCGCCGGCGCCGTGCACCTGGACCGCCTTGTCGACGATCCACTCGACGGTGCTGGGCGCGGCGATCTTGATCGCCTGGATCTCGGTGTGCGCGCCCTTGTTGCCCACGGTGTCCATGAGCCACGCGGCCTTGAGCGTGAGCAGGCGCAGCTGCTCGATGCGCACCCGGGACTCGGCGATCCACTCGCGGATGACGCCCTGGTCGGAGAGCGGCTTGCCGAAGGCGACCCGCTCGGCGGCGCGGTCGATCATCAGCTCCAGCGAGCGCTCGGCGATGCCGATGAGGCGCATGCAGTGGTGGATGCGGCCGGGGCCGAGGCGGGCCTGCGCGATGGCGAAGCCCTCGCCCTCGCCGCCGATGAGGTTGCTCGCCGGCACGCGCACCTCGGCGAAGTCGATCTCGGCGTGGCCGCCGTGGTCGCGGTCGTCGTAGCCGAAGACCTTCATGCCACGCCGGACGTCGACCCCGGGGGTATCGCGCGGGACGAGGATCATCGACTGCTGGCGGTGCCGGTCGGCGTCCGGGTCGGTCTTGCCCATGAGGATGAAGACCTTGGCGTCGGGGTTCATCGCGCCGGAGATGTACCACTTGCGCCCGGTGATGACGTACTCGTCGCCGTCGCGCACGATCGAGGTCTCGACGTTCGTCGCGTCCGAGCTGGCGACCCGCGGCTCGGTCATCGCGAAGGCGGAGCGGATCTGCCCGTCGAGCAGCGGACGCAGCCACTGCTCCTTCTGCTCGTCGGTGCCGAACATGTGCAGCACCTCCATGTTGCCCGTGTCGGGCGCGGCGCAGTTCGTCGCGACCGGCGCGATGTGCAGGCTGCGGCCGAGCACCTCGCACAGCGGGGCGTACTGGAGGTTGGTCAGCCCCGCTCCCTCCTGCCCGGGCAGGAAGAGGTTCCACAGCCCTCGGCTGCGCGCCTCCTCCTTGAGCCCGTCGACGACCGGCGGGGGCGACCACCGGTCCGGGGCCGCGTCGAGCTGCTCCTGGTAGGTGGCCTCGGACGGGTAGACGTGCTCGTCCATGAAGTCGACGAGCCGCTCGCGCAGGCTCGTGGTGGTCTCGTCGAGGGCGAAGTCCACGACGGCTCCCTTCGGTCGGTCAGGCGGTGGGTGTGCTCGCGCGGGAGGGGCGCTGGCCGCTCCGGGCGATGTCGGTCCGGTCGATGTCGCGCTTGAGGATCTTGCCGGTGGCCCCCTTCGGGAGCTCCTCGACGAGCTGGTAGATGCGCGGCACCTTGTAGGCGGCGAGCCGCTCCTCGAGCCAGGCCCGCAGCTCGGCGGGGTCGAGGGTCGTGCCGTCCTGCGGGGAGATGACGGCGGCCAGCTCCTCGCCGAGCCGCTCGTCGGGCACCCCGATGACGGTGGCCTCGCGGATGCCGGGGTGGCCGTAGAGGACCTCCTCGACCTCGCGCGGGTAGACGTTGTAGCCGCCGCGGATGACGAGGTCCTTCTTGCGGTCGACGATCCACAGGTCGCCGTCCTCGTCCATCCGGCCGATGTCTCCGGTGAGGAACCACTCGCCCGAGCGCACCTCGTCGGTCGCCTCGGGCCGGCCCCAGTACTCGCGCATGACGACCGGGCCGCTGATGGCGACCTCGCCGGTCTCGCCGGGGGGCAACGGGCGACGGTCGTCGTCGAGGACCGCGAGCGCGCACCCGGGCAGGGCCCGGCCGACGCTCATCTCCTTGCGCGGGTGCTCGGCCCGGTTGAAGGTGGCCGCGCCCGTCGTCTCGCTCAGCCCGTAGCCGTCGAGGACCATCGCGCCGAAGCGGTCGCGGAAGGCCTTGGCGACCTCGAGCGGCAGGGCGGCACCGCCGGAGCAGGCCAGGCGCAGGTCGGCGAGGTCGTCCGCGGTGACGTCGGTGTCGGCGTGGAGCATCGCGTTCCACATCGTCGGCACCCCGGCCACCCCGGTGAGGCGCTGGTCGGCGGCCATCCGCAGCAGGGCTCTCGGCTCGAAGGGGCGCAGCAGCGACAGGCTGCCGCCGGCGGTCCACGTCGTGAACATCACCGCGGCCTGGCCGAAGACGTGGAAGAGCGGCAGCGCCGTGCCCATCCGGTCCTCGGCCGTGAGGTCGAGCGCCTCCGCGAGCGCGGCACCGCACGACAGGAGGTTGCCGTGGGTGAGGACGGCGCCCTTCGGCGTGCCGGTCGTGCCCGAGGTGTAGAGCAGCACCGCGGCGTCGTCGACGCCGACGGCGGCCGGGTCGAGCTCCGGGCCCTCGCCGGGCACGGCGCCCGGCTCGAGGACCCACAGCGGGATGTCGGTGTCGGCGGCGGTGCGCGTCACGGCCTCGGCGCCCTCGTGCCAGCCGAGGGCGTAGGTGCACCCGGCGTCGCGCACGAAGTGCTCGAGCTCGCGCGGCGTGCACAGCGGGTTGACCGTCACCGCGGTCGCGCCGAGCGCGAGGAGCGCGTGGTAGGTGAGGACGAACTCGGCGCTCGTCGGCACGACGACGAGGACCCGGTCCCCGGGCCGGACCCCGCGGCGGGCGAGCTCGGCGGCGGCGCCGCGGACCCCTTCGCGCAGCTGGGCGAAGGTCCACGACCGCTCGCCCTCGCGCAGGGCGACGGCGTCGGGGCGCTCCTGCGCCCCGGCCCACACGAGCGAGGCGGCGTTCTGCGTGCTCATCGGCCCTCCAGGGTGCGGTTGTAGCGCTGCATGCCACGGATCCAGCGGTCGTGGTCGTCGACCTTGCGCCGCTGGTACTCGGCGACCTCCGCGTGCGGGAGGACGAAGAAGGTCTCGTCCGCGAGCGCGGCGACGACCGCGTCGGCGACGACGAGCGGGTCGAGCACGTCGCCGGCACCGGTGACGGCCGCGGCGGCGAGGGCTCCCCCGTCGCCGGCGTCGGGCGACATGCCGGTGCGCAGCATCTCGGTGTCGACGCCCATCGGGCACAGGCAGCTGACGTGCACGCCCTGGTCGCCGTACGTGATGGCGAGCCACTCGGCGAAGGCGACGGCTCCGTGCTTGCTCACGGAGTACGTCGCCGACCCGAGCTGGGTGAGCAGGCCGGCGGCCGAGGCGGTGCTCACGAAGCAGCCCTGCCCGCGCTCGACCCACCCGGGCACGAGCTGGCGGGCGGCGCGCACGTGCGCGCGGACGTTGACGTCGAGGGCGAGGTCCCACTGCGCCTCGGTGGCCGACAGGCCGGAGCCGTCGCCGACCCCGGCGTTCGCCGCGTAGATGTCGACGGGCCCGTGGGCCTCCTCGGCGGCGGCGATGCTCGCCGTGATGTCGTCCTCGGACGAGGCGTCGCCGGCGACGGCGATCACCTGCTCGTGGCCGAGGTCGCGCAGGCGCTGCGCGCTCGCCTCGAGACGGCTCGCGTCGAGGTCGGTGATGGTGACGGCGGCTCCCCCTTCGAGGAGGCGCTGCGCGAGGGCGGCACCGATGCCGCCCGCGGCGCCGGTGACGACGGCGCTCGTGCCGGAGATCTCCATGTCGTCCTCTCCCCTCAGTCGCAGGGTCCGCCGGCGACGTAGAGCACCTGACCGGTCGTGAAGCCGGCGCCCTCGCTGACGAAGAAGGAGGCGGCGTGGGCGATGTCCTCGGGACGGCCGGTGCGGGCCACGGCGGCCTGCGAGGCGGCGGCCTTCTTGAGGTCCTCGAAGTCCATGCCGATGCGCGCCGCGGTCTCGGCGGTCATCTCGGTCTCGATGAAGCCGGGGGCGATCGCGTTGGCGGTGACGCCGAACTTGCCGAGCTCGATGGCGAGGGTCTTGGTGAAGCCCTGCAGACCCGCCTTCGCCGCGGAGTAGTTGACCTGGCCGCGGTTGCCCTGGGCGGAGGTCGAGGAGAGGTTGACGACGCGGCCGAATCTCGCCTGGGTCATGTAGCCCTGGCAGGCCTTGGTCATGAGGAAGGCGCCGCGCAGGTGGACCGCCATGACGGAGTCCCAGTCGGAGAGCTCCATCTTGAAGATGAGGTTGTCGCGGATGATGCCCGCGTTGTTGACGAGCACCGTCGGGGCGCCGAGCTCCTCGGCGACGCGGCGCACGGCGACCTCGACCTGCTCGGGGTCGCTGACGTCGGCACCGACGGCCAGGGCCCGTCCCCTGTCGGCCTCGATCTGCTCGACGACGCCCTGGCAGGCGGACTCGTCGAGGTCGAGGACGGCGACGGCCAGGCCGTCGGAGGCCAGGCGGCGGGCGATGCCGGCGCCGATGCCTCGCGCCGCACCGGTGACGACGGCGACGCGCTGCTGCGGGGTGGTCATACGAGCTCCTTCGATCGACGACTGCTGCTCTCGCAGCATACTTGAACCCGTCTTCATGTTCAATTACGTTGGCGTCATCATCCATCGGCATCTCGACCCCCTCCAGGAGCACACATGACCGACATCGCCCAGCGCCGCCCGACGTCCGTGCAGGACCTCAAGGACCTCCTCGGCGTCACCCTCGGCCCGACGCAGTGGCACACGGTCGACCAGGCGAAGATCGACGCCTTCGCCGAGCTCACCGGCGACCACCAGTGGATCCACGTGGACCCCGAGCGCGCGGCCGACAGCCCCTTCGGCTCGACGATCGCGCACGGGCTCTACAGCCTGTCGCGCACCCCGGCCTTCCTCGAGGAGCTCATGGCCTTCGACGGCTTCGCGCACAGCCTCAACTACGGCTACGACCGGGTGCGCTTCATCCACCCGCTGCCCGTCGGCTCGCGGATCCGGCTGCACGCCGAGCTGACGAAGGTGGAGGAGACCAAGCCCGGTCAGGTCAACGTCGTGACGACGCTGACCGTCGAGGCCGAGGGCATCGACAAGCCGATCCTCGTCGCCGAGTCGATCGGTCGCTTCAGCGCCTGACCCCGACGGCCCCGCTCGTCGGGGCCGGCCAGGGCAGCTCCTCGTGGGCCCTCACCGCGTCGTCGATCCTGACGGCGAGGGTGGGGGCCCACGAGCACGCCCGGCGGGTCGTGAGGTCGACGTGGGCCTCGAGCATCTCGAGGACGTTGACGACCCGGCCGGCCGTGCGGTCGACGACGAAGGACATCGCGTGGAGCACCTTGTCGCCGCGGGCGACCCAGCGCAGGTGCACGCTCACCTCGTCGCCGACGTGGACCTCGTCGAGGTAGCGGATGTGCTGCTCGACGCTGAAGACGCTCTGGCCGGTCGAGGACCGGTAGTCGTCGTCGAGACCGATGGCGGTGAGCGCTGCGTGGGCGCCGCGCATGTGCAGGTCGTAGAAGCGGCGCACGTTGACGTGGCCGTTGCCGTCCTGCCACTCCGGCGGCGCGACCTCGACGAGGGCGGCCGGCAGGGCGAGGACGTCCTCGACGGCGGGGCGGGCGACGACGCTCATGGCCGCAGGAGGACCTTGCCGACGACCTGGCGCGTCTCGAGCGAGCGCAGCGCGGCGCAGGCGTCGTCGAGCGGGTGGGTCGAGCCGACGAGCGGGGCGAGGGCGCCGCTGCGCAGGTGCGGGAGCATCGCCTCCCACTCCGTCGCGACGTGGCCGGGGCGGGCCAGGGCGTAGGCGCCCCAGCCGACGCCGACGGTGTCGACGTTGTTGAGCAGCAGGCGGTTGACCTTGACGGTGGGGATCTCGCCGGCGGTGAAGCCGATGACGAGCAGGCGACCCTGCTCGCGCAGCACCCGCAGCGAGTCGGTGAAGCGGTCGCCGCCCACCGGGTCGACGACGACGTCGACGGTGCGGCCGACCGCCTCGCGGAAGCCGTCGGCGAGGACGACCTCGTCGGCGCCGGCACGGGTCGCGACCTCGCCCTTCTCGGGGGTGGAGACGACGGCGACGACGCGGCCGGCCCCGAAGGCCTTGGCGACCTGGATCGCCGCGGTGCCGATGCCCCCGGCGGCGCCGTGGACGAGCACGCTCTCCCCCTTCGCCAGGCGTCCGCGCTCGACGAGCGCGAAGTAGGCCGTGCAGTAGTTGAAGAGGAAGGCCGCCCCGGCGTCGAGCCCGACCTCGTCGGGCAGGACGAAGGTGAGGTCGGGGCGGGCGAGCACCTCCTGCGCGAAGCCACCGAGCAGGGTGAGCGCGGCGACCCGGTCGCCCTCGCGCAGCCCGCTGCCCTCGGGGGCGGAGATCACCGTGCCGGAGACCTCTGCCCCGGGGACGAAGGGGAGGTCGGGCTTGACCTGGTAGAGACCTCGGGTCTGGAGCAGCTCGGGGAAGGCGACGCCGGCCGCGTGGACGCGGATGCGCACCATCGACTCGTCGTGCGGCTCGGGCAGCTCGACGACCTCGATCGCGTCGGGGCCCTCGAGGGTGGAGATGTGGATCGCGCGCATGGGGTGTCCTGTCGTCGGTCGGTCGGTCGGGCGGGTGTCAGACGGCGAGCAGCAGCTTGCCGGTGTTGACCCCGTCGAAGAGGCCGAGGAGGGCCTGCGGGAAGCCGGCCACTCCACCGTCGAGGGTGGTCTCCGTCGCGACGAGCCGACCCTCGCGGATGAGCTCCGAGATCGCGGCGACACCCTCGGGGTAACGGTCGAGGTAGTCCATGACGAGGAAGCCCTGCATCGTCGCGCGGAAGACGAGCAGCGACATGTAGCGCCGCGGGCCCTCGGGCAGGCGCTCCTCGTTGTACGTCGAGATCGCGCCGCAGATCGCGATGCGGGCGCCGCGGGCGAGGTTGGCCAGGGCGGCGTCGAGCAGCTCCCCGCCGACGTTGTCGAAGTAGACGTCGACCCCGTCCGGGGCGGCCCGGCGCACCTGGCGCAGCAGGTCGCCGTCACGACGGTCGATGACCTCGTGCAGGCCGAGCTCGCGCAGCCAGGCGACCTTGTCCGGTCCGCCGGCGACGCCGATGACGCGGCACCCCTTCGCCAGGGCGAGCTGGGCGACGACGCTGCCGACCGCTCCCGCGGCGGCCGAGACGAGGACGGTCTCGCCGGGCTGGGCCCGGCCGACGTCCTCGAGCCCGAAGTAGGCGGTCATGCCCGGCATGCCGAGCGCGCCGAGCCAGGTGGCGAGCGGCGCGACGTCGAGGTCGACCTTCGTCACCCCGCGGCCGTCGGAGAGCGCGTGCTCGCGCACGCCGAAGGTGCCCGTCACCGTGTCGCCGACGGCGAAGTCCTCGTGCTGGCTGGCGACGACCGTGCCCCCGGCGAAGGCCCGCATGACCTCGCCGATGCCGACGGGCGGGATGTAGGAGCGCACGTCGTTGAGCCAGCCGCGCATCGCCGGGTCGAGCGAGATGAGCTCGAGACGCACGACGAGCTCGCCGGGGCCGGGGTCGGGGACCTCGGTGGTCGCGATCTCCCACGTGCTGTCGTCGGGCCGCCCGGCGGGGCGCTGGGCGAGGCGGACCTCCTGCGAGGACCAGGTCATGTCGGCTCCTGCGATGCGTCGGACGGGCGCCGGACGGCGGCCCGCGCTCACCCTCGCAGAATCTGAACCCGAGTTCAACTGATCCTTGAACCCCGATTCAGGTTGGGTTACGGTCCCCGTGACCGGCGCGCACGCGCACCTGCCCAGCCCCAAGGACGCCCATGGACCTCTCCTCGCTCTTCTCCCTCGACGGTCGCGTCGCCCTCGTCACCGGCGGCTCGCGCGGCATCGGCCTGATGATCACCCAGGGCCTGCTCTCGCAGGGGGCGACCGTCTACATCACCGCACGCAAGGCCGAGGCGGCGCAGGCCGCCGCGCAGGAGCTGAGCGCCGAGCACGGCGACGGCCGGTGCGTCGCGCTGCCCGCCGACGTCTCGACGACCGAGGGCATCGCCGGTCTGCTCGCGCAGCTGCGCGAGCACGAGGACCACCTCGACGTCCTCGTCAACAACGCCGGGGCGGCCTGGGCCGAGCCCTTCGACGAGTTCCCCGAGAGCGGCTGGGACAAGGTCATGGACCTCAACGTCCGCACGCCCTTCTTCCTCACCCAGGCGGCCAAGGAGCTGCTCCTCGCCGGGCACGCCCGCGGCCACCTCGCGAAGGTCATCAACATCGCCTCGATCGACGGCCAGTCGCTCAACCCGCTCGAGACGTACTCGTACCACGCGAGCAAGGCCGGCCTCATCCACCTCACCCGCCGGATGGCCGTACGCCTCGCCCCCGAGGGCATCGTCGTCAGCGCCATCGCGCCCGGCGCCTTCGCGTCCTCGATGAACAAGGAGGCGCGCGACCACGGCGACGAGGTCGCCGGCCAGATCCCCTCGGGCCGCATCGGCCGCCCCGAGGACATGGCCGCCGCCGCGGTCTACCTCGCCTCCGACGCCGGCGACTACGTCGTCGGCGAGACCCTCACCGTCGACGGCGGCGTGACGATCAACCGCTGACGACGAGACGAAGGGGGTCCGCCGGCTCGGCGGACCCCCTTCGTGCGTCCGGGTGGCCGCTCAGCACAAGAAACCCCGGCTCCGCAAGGGTTTCTTTCTCATGCGGACCCGGGGTTTATCGGGTGGCCCGAGAAACTTGAGACAGGTGAGGTCTCAGTCGGCGCGCAGCTCGGGGGAGGTGAGACCGAGGGCGTTGGTCCACAGGCGGGTGGCGGTCTCGACGAGGTCGTCGACCCGCTCCTCGTCGTCGATGACGAAGACGTCGTAGGCGAGGCGGGCGATCATGCCCGAGAGGGCCTTGGCTGCCATCTCCGGGTCGACCTGGCGGTCGGCGAGGCCGCGGGCTTGGAGGTCGGAGATGGCGCGGGCGTTGCGGGTGACGAAGGCCGCGGACCGCGCCCGGCGCATCTCGCGGAAGCGGGGGTCGACGGCCGAGACCTGCTGGAGCAGCTGGTTGAGCCGGGCGTTGCGGCGGTAGGCCTCGAAGTAGGCGCGGTTGCTCGCCCCGATGATCGCCACCGGGTCGTCGCTCATCTCGATCCGGCCGGTGCCCGGGTGGAGCATGTCGCTCTGCGCCTCGTGCAGGACCGCCGCGAAGACCTCGTCCTTGCTGTCGAACCACGTGTAGAAGCTGCCGATCGAGCACTTCGCCTCGGCGACGATGTCGACGAGGCGCGAGTCGACGTAGCCGTCGCGCTCGAAGACCGTGCGCGCCGCCCGCACGAGGTTGTCGCGGGTGCGTTGCCCACGCGCGGTCTGCGGCTGGGTGCCCAGGCGCTGCGGGTCGACGAGGTCGGGCACCTCGGTGCCGGTGTCGCTGTCGCCGGGCATGGCGACCACCCTAGTGCTCCTCGTCGAGCACGAGGTGGGCGTAGCTCACGAGCTCGTCGACGGTCTGGGCGGGGATCGCCCCGGCCGCGGTGAGGTTGCGCGGGTCGTCCTGCTGACGGCGGCGCACGCCCTCGAGGATGATCGCGAGCTTCCACAGCCCGAGCCCGTGCCAGAAGGTCACCGCGCTCACGTCGCGCCCGCTGCGCGCCGCGTAGTGCTCGACGAGCTCGTCACGGGTGGCGAAGCCCGGCACCGTCGAGGCGTCGAAACGCATCGTCGGCGGGTCGCCCGGCATCGGCCAGTACGCGAGCAGCGTGCCGAGGTCGGCGAGCGGGTCGCCGAGCGTGCACAGCTCCCAGTCGAGGATCGCGCGGACGGCGGCGTCCTGCGGGTCGATGATGACGTTGCGCAGGTGGCTGTCGCCGTGGACGAGCGCCACCTCGCCCGGGCCGGGGTCGCGCTCGACCAGCCGCTGCGTGAGCGACTCGAGCTCGGGCAGCTCGCGGGTGCGCGAGAGCTCCCACTGCTGCGACCAGCGGCGCAGCTGACGCGCGCCGTACGGCTTGTGGCTGGCCAGGTCGGCCAGGCCGACGGCCTCGAGGTCGACCTCGTGGATGCTCACGAGGGTCTCGACGAGGCTGAGACCGACCCGGTGACGCGCCTGCGGCGAGAGCAGCTCGGCGTCGGAGCGGTCGTCGAGGACCGCCCCGTCGACGAAGGACACGGCGAGCACCGGCACGTCGGCGACGGCCGGGTCCTCGCACAGCCCGTGCACGACGGGCACGGGCACGTCGGTGCCCTGCAGCGCCGAGAGGATCCGGTGCTCACGGGCCACGTCGTGGGCCGAGGCGAGCAGCTCGCCGAGGGGCGGGCGCCGCAGGACGACCCGCTCCCCCGTCGCGTCGGTGACGAGGAAGGTGAGGTTGGACTGGCCGAGACCGACCCGCGCCACCTCCAGCGGCGGGGTCACCCCCGCCCGCTCCTGCAGCCACCGTCCGACGGCCTCGGCGTCGAGACCCTCGACCTCGGCGTGCTCGCTCATCGCGTCCCTCTCGTCCTGCGCCTCAGCGCTTCCGACCCCACTCGGGGCTGCGCCGGCGGTACTCGCGCCGCGCGATGGTCATCTTGTGCACCTCGTCCGGCCCGTCGGCCAGACGCAGCGTACGCATGTGGGCGTACCACATGGCCAGCGGGAAGTCGTCGCTCACGCCACCGCCGCCGTGCACCTGGATCGCCCGGTCGAGGACCTTGAGGGCGACGTTGGGGGCGGCGACCTTGATCGCGGCGATCTCGGTGCGGGCCTGCTGGTTGCCCACGGTGTCCATGAGGTAGGCCGTCTTGAGCGTCAGCAGACGGACCATCTCGATGTCGATGCGCGACTCGGCGACCCAGTCCTGGACGTTGCCGCGGTCGGCGACCGGCTGGCCGAAGGTGACGCGCGACTGGGCCCGGTCGATCATCATGTCGAGCGCCCGCTCGGCGACGCCAATGGCGCGCATGCAGTGGTGGATCCGGCCGGGGCCCAGACGGGCCTGGCTGATCATGAAGCCGTCGCCCTCGCCGGCGAGCAGCGCCTCGCGGGGCACGCGGACGTCCTCGAAGACGACCTCGGCGTGACCCTCGCGGTCCATGTAGCCGAAGACGGGCAGCCCGCGCACGACGCGCACGCCGGGGGTGTCGAGGGGGACGACCATCATCGACTGCTGGCGGTGCGTCGGGGCGTCCGGGTCGGTCTTGCCCATGACGATGAGCACCTTGCAGTTCTTGTGCAGGGCGTTCGAGGTCCACCACTTGCGCCCGTTGATGACGTACTCGTCGCCGTCGCGGACCATCGAGGTCTCGATGTTCGTCGCGTCCGAGCTCGCGACGGCCGGCTCGGTCATCGCGAAGGCCGAGGCGATCTTGCCGTCGAGGAGGGGGCGCAGCCAGCGCTCCTTGTGCTCGTCGGTGCCGAAGAGGGTGAGCACCTCCATGTTGCCCGTGTCGGGCGCGTTGCAGTTGATCGCCTCGGGCGCGATCTCGAGGCTGCGGCCGGTGATCTCGGCGAGGTGGGCGTACTCGAGGTTGGTCAGGCCTGGGCCCCACTCGGGGTGGGGGTGGAAGAGGTTCCACAGCCCCCGGCTGCGCGCCTCGGCCTTGAGGTCCTCGAGGACCTGCGGGTGGTGGTTGGCGTCGCCGGACGCGGCCATCTGCTCGCGGTAGACCGGCTCGGCCGGGTAGACGTGCTCGTCCATGAAGGCGAGCAGCTTGTCGCGGTACTCCTGGCCGCGCTCGCTGAGTTCGAACATCGTGACCGTCCTTGGGTGTGGTGGGTCGAAGGGGGCGTCGAAGGGGTGTCGCGTGGTCAGGGGGTCGCCGGGACGGGCAGCCCGAGGCTGCGCCGCACCTGCGGGGCGGAGAGCGCGGCGTCGCGGTGGTGCACGCCGAGGACGCCGAGGCGGGCCGCGCCGGCGAGGTTGTGCTCGAGGTCGTCGACGAGCACGCACTCCTCGGGCGTGACGCCGAGCCGCTCGCAGGCGATGGTGTAGATCCGCCGCGAGGGCTTGCGCACACCGACCCGGCCGGAGATCACGGCGACGTCGAAGAGCTCGTCGAGGTCGACGCGGTCGTAGCAGCCGCTGCCCAGCGAGTTCGACACGAGCGCGACGGGGATGCCGGCGGCCCGGACCTCGCGGACGAGGTCGATCATCGCGGTGTCGAGCTCCATGTGGGCGTCGAGGGTGGCGAGCAGGCTGCGGTCGGGCAGGTGCCCGCCGGCGCGCACGACCGCGGCGCCGAGCGCCTCCTCGAAGCCGGCGTCGTCGAGCCGGCCCTCCTCGTGCTCGACGAGCGCGCTGCGCGCCTGCTCGTCCTGCGTGAGCAGGCGCAGGGCCTCCCCCTCCGCCAGCCCGCACTCCTGGCTGAGCGCGGCGAAGGCGTCGAGGACGGGGCTGGTGAGCACGCCGCCGAAGTCGACGAGCAGGGCGGTACGGGTCACGCCCTCGTCGAGGACGCCTGGGGTGGTCGCGGCGCTCGTCATCGTGTCTCCTTCGCGGTGAGGTGACTCAAGGTATACTTGAACTCTGATTCAGATTCAACTGCGGGAGGTGCGGTGAGCGTCGAGCCCTCGACGTCGGTGCCGGCGCGCCGTGACGGCCTGGCGACGGCCCTCGCCGTGCTCTTCGGCGTCACCGGTCTGGGCAGCGCGGCCGTCGCCGTCGTCCTGCCGGTCCTCGCCGCGGACCTCGACCTCACCCCGGGCCGGGCGACCCTCGTCGTCAGCTGCTACTCCCTCGCCCTCGCCGTGGGCAGCGCCGTGTACGGCCGCCTCGGCGACATCCTCGGCATCCGCGGGCCGCTCGTCGTCGGCATCGCGATCATGGTCACCGCCGCGTGCGCCGGGGCCCTCACCGACTCGCTGCCCGCCCTCGTCGCGGCCCGGGCGCTGCAGGGCCTGGGCGCCGCCGCGGTCCCGGCGCTGACGCTCGCCGCGGTGCAGGCGGTCTTCGAGGGGGACTCGCGGGCCCGCGCGATGGCGACCTACGCAGCCGTCGGGGCGACGGTCAACGCCCTCGGTCCGGTCGTCGGCGCGATGCTCGTCGAGCCGCTCGGCTGGCGGCCGGTCGTCGCGATCCCCGTCGCCACCCTGCTCCTGCTCCCCGTCGTCTGGCGCGACCTGCCGACCCGCCGCCAGCCCGGCGCCACCCTCGACGCCGCAGGGGCCGCGCTCGTCGCCGTCGCCGCCGTCGGGGCCGTGCTCGCGCTCCAGGCCGCGACCCTCGGCGTCGTCGTCGCCCTCGTCGGGCTGGTCTGCCTCGTCGTCGCGCTGCCCGTCGTCGTCCTGCGCTCACGGCGACGCCCGGACGGCATCGTCCCGGCCGTGATGATCGCCGACCCCGCCTCGCGGCGCAGCCTCATCACCGCGATGAGCCTGTCGTCGGCGTGGTTCGGCATGCTCGTCGCGGTCCCGACGACGCTCGTCGGCGAGGGGTGGTCCGGCGTCTCCGTCGGGCTGCTCCTCGTGCCGTGCGCGGCGGCCGGCCTCGTCGCCCCGCGGATCACCGGGCCGGCGCTCGTGCGTCTCGGCCCGGCCCGGGCCCAGCTCGTCGCGACCCTCGGCACCGCCCTCGCGCTGCTCCTCGCCACGCTCGGCGTCGGCCTCGTCTCCCCCGCCCCGCTCGTCGCCGCGACCGTCGTGCTCATCGTCTCCTTCGGCCTGGGCCAGCCCGCGATGACGACGCTCGTCGCCGACGCCGTCCCGCTCGCCTCGCGCGGCGGCGCCCTCGGGCTGCTCACCCTCGTCTTCCTCATGGGCGGCAGCCTCGGCGCGGCCGCCGTCGGCGGGCTCGGCGACGCGATCGGGCTCACCTGGGCCCTGCTCGTCGTCACCGTCCTGCCGCTGAGCGCCGCCCTCGCCTTCGCCACCCTGCCCACCGCCCGACCCGACCGGCCCGCGGACCCGCCGCGCGCCGACCCCTCCCCGACCCAGGAGATCTCGTGACCCAGACCGACACCGACCACGTCCTGCTCGACCTCGCCGACGGGGTCGCGACGATCACCCTCAACCGGCCCGACCGGCGCAACGCGATGTCGACGGCGATGATCGAGCGGCTCGGCGAGCTGCTCGAGCAGGCCGAGTCCGACCCCGCGGTCCGCGTCGTCGTCCTCACCGGCGCCGGGCGCGCCTTCTGCGCGGGCGGCGACGTCCAGCAGTTCGACGAGGACGGCGGCGAAGGGGGCGGCGCGAGCGAGGTCGACGAGGAGGCCGTCGCGGCGCAGATCCGCCACCAGGAGGCCACGGTCGGGCGCATCCACGCCTACGCGAAGCCGGTCATCGCCTCGCTGCCGGGCGCGGCCGCCGGCGCGGGACTGGGTCTGGCGCTGGCCGCCGACCTGCGCATCGGCACCCCGCGCACCGTCATGGCGACCGCCTTCGCCACCGTCGCGCTCTCGGGCGACTTCGGGGTCGCGTGGCTGCTCGACCGGCTCGTCGGCCCGGCGCACGCCCGCGAGCTCATGCTGCTCAACCCGCGCCTGGACGCCCAGGCCTGCTCCGACCTCGGGCTGCTCACTCAGGTCGTGCCCGAGGACGAGCTCGAGGCCGCGACGGCGCAGCTCGCCCGGCGTCTCGCCGACGGGCCGACGCTCGCCCTCGCCCACATCCGCAGCAACCTGCGCGAGGTGCCGACCCAGACCCTCACCGAGGCCATGCGCACCGAGGTGCGTCGGCACAAGGAGACGGGGCTGACCGCCGACCACGTCGAGGCGGCACGCGCCTTCGTCGAGAAGCGTCCCCCGGTCTTCGGGCGCTGAGCCTCAGGCCTCGAGGGCGAGCAGGTCGCGCTTGGCCTGCTCGCCGCCGCGGTAGCGACCGATGCCTCCGTCGGAGCGCACCACCCGGTGGCAGGGCAGGACGAGCGGCAGCGGGTTCGTCGCGCACGCCGTGCCGACCGCCCGCACCGCCCGCGGCCGGCCGACGAGGCCGGCGACCTCGCCGTACGACGCGGTCCGGCCGTAGCCGATCCGGGGCAGGGCCGAGACGACCTCGCCGCGGAAGCCGGTCGCGAGCGAGAGGTCGAGCGCGAGCTCGAAGACCTCGCGCCGCCCGTCGAGGTACTCCTCGACCTGCTGGGCGGCGATGTCGAGACGCCCCGGGCTGCGCAGCACCCGGGGGCTGACCCGTGTCGCGACGTCGACGAGCACGGCCTCCTCGCCCTCGGTCGCACCGAAGCCGATCCGCACGAGCCCGCGCGGGGTGGCGGCGAGGACGAGCGGGCCGAGCCGGCTGTCGACGACGCGGTAGGCGACGTCGAGGTCGCCCGTGCGACCGGCGCGGGTGACCAGACGCGAGTGGAGACGGTCCATCGTCTCGTCGTCGACGTGCGGGGTGGTGCTCATCGGATCTCCTTGGCTCGCAGCGAGCGCAGCCCGTCGGAGGCGGCCCGCCGGGCCGCGGCCTCGGTGCCGCCGGTGAGAGAGGCGATCTGCGCGAAGGCGAGACCGCCGAGGTAGCGGTAGGTGATGACCTGGCGCTGCTTGGTCGGCAGCTCGGCGACGTGACGCCACACCCCTTCGTCCCGCGGCTCCACGGGCGGCAGCGCGATCTCGGGCAGCCGCTCGGAGGGCGCCGCCCGGCGGGCCCGGGCGCGCAGCTGGTCGAGGCACTTGCGGCGGGCGACGACGGTGAGCCAGGCCCGGGGGTCGAGGTCGTCGGGCAGGTCGGGCCAGGCCCGCAGGGCCGCGAGGAAGGTCTCGCTCCACGCGTCCTCGGCCTCGCTGCCGCCGACGATCGCGGCGCAGACGTGCAGGACGTGGGGGCCGTGCTCGCGCACGACGGCCTCGAAGGGGGTGGTCGCCATGGTCAGAAGAGTGCCCCACGCGACGCCGGTCCCGGCTCCTCGAGCTCGAGGAGCGCCCGCTTGCGCTCGATGCCGCCCGCGTACCCGGTGAGGCTGCCGTCGCTGCCGACGACGCGATGGCACGGGACGACGACGGAGACCGGGTTGGCCCCGACGGCCCGGCCGACCGGTTGAGCCGAGGTGCCCAGCCGGGCGGCGATCTGCCCGTAGGTCGTCCGCTCGCCGTAGCCGATCTCGCGCAGCACCGCCCAGACCCGCTGGGAGAAGTCGCCGCCGCGCAGCTCGACCGGCAGGTCGAAGTCGCGCCGCTCCCCGGCGAGGTACTCCTGCAGCTGGCGCGCCGTCTCGGCGACGAGCGGCTCGCCCGTGCGGCGCGGCCCGAAGGTCGCGACGTCGGGCAGGGTCCAGTGCCCCGGGAAGTAGATGCCGAGCAGCACGTCGTGCTCGCCCGCGGTGCCGTCGGCGACCGTGTCGACGACGACGGTCAGCTCGCCGAGACCGGTCCGGACGAGCTCGTGGCGCACCTGCCCCGTCGTGGTCATGGTGGTGATCATGCCCCCAGGACGTCCGCCGGCCCGGATGTGTGAGATCGACCGCGCCCGGGGGCGTCGGCGGGGTCGCCGCGGCTAGCGTCGCGGCCCATGAGCATGCGCGCGTGGCAGGTCGTCCGGCACGGCACCCCGGCGGAGGCGCTACACCTCGGAGAGGTGGCCGTGCCCGACCCCGGGCCGGGTCAGGTGCGGGTCGCGGTGCGCGCCGCGGCGGTGAACTTCGCCGACACCCTCCTGTGCTCGGGCGAGTACCAGGTGCGCCCCGAGCTGCCCTTCGTGCCGGGCCTCGAGGTGTGCGGCGTCGTCACGGCGGTGGGCGAAGGGGTGAGCACCCCCGCCGTCGGGGACCGCGTCCTCGGCATGACCGCGCTGCCGCACGGGGGCTTCGCCGACGAGGCGCTCATGGACGCGTCGACGGCCTACCCGGCCCCGGCCTCGCTCACCGACGCCCAGGCGGCAGCCTTCGTCATCAGCCATCACACCGGGTGGCTCGCGCTGCACCGGCGCGCGGCGATCCGACCCGGCGAGCACCTGCTCGTGCACGCCGCGACCGGGGGCGTCGGGTCGGCCGCGGTCCAGCTCGGTCGGGCGGCCGGCGCGCACGTCATCGGGGTCGTCGGCGGGCCGCAGAAGGCCGACCTCGCCCGCCAGGTCGGGTGCGACGTCGTCGTCGACCGGCGCAGCGAGGACGTCGCGGCCGCCGTGCTCGAGGCGACCGGCGGGCACGGCGCGGACGTCGTCTACGACCCGGTCGGCGGGCCGGCCTTCGAGGCGAGCACGCACTGCGTGGCGCTCGAGGGCAGGATCCTCGTCGTGGGCTTCGCCTCCGGCACGCGTCAGCGGGCACGGCTCGACCACGCCCTCGTCAAGGGGTACTCGGTCCTCGGGCTCAACATCGGTCGCTACCGCGAGGAGCTGCCCGACGTCGTGCGCTCATGCCACGCCGCGCTCGTCGAGATCGCCGACGCCGGCCACCTCGACCCGCTCGTCGGGACGGCTCACCCCTTCGCCGAGGTGCCGCAGGCGCTCGCCGCGATCGCCGGCGGCACGACGAGCGGGCGCCCCGTCGTCGTGCCCTGAGCCGGGTCAGGCGCCGTAGCGCGCCCGGGAGCGCACGACCTCCTCGAGCTGCGACTGCTGGTCGACGACCGCGCGCCGCACCGTCGGGTCGAGGTCGTCGCGCGCGAGGCAGGCCTGCGAGAGGGCGAGGGTCTCGGGCGTGCCGAAGCGCGAGGGGTAGGCGATCGAGGCGACCCGGGCGAGCGCGCTGTCGCCGAGGTGGCCGGCCATCGCCGGCACGTCCTCGAAGTACCGCGCGACGTAGGGCTCGACGAGGGAGCGGTCCGCCGGCCCCCAGAAGCCGGACGCGACCGCGACGAGCTCGTAGTTGCTCAGCGAGCGGTCGGTCGTCAGGGACGCCCAGGCCTGCGCCTTCGCCTCCGGGGTCGGGATCGCCGCACGCGCCGTGAGGGCACCGAGGTTGCCCGACATCGTGCGGTCCTGCTCCCGGGCTGCCGCGACGCCGTCGGCGTCCAGCAGGCCTCGGCGGGCGAGCTGGCCGAGGACCACCCAGCGCAGGTCGGCGTCGTCCTCGAGCCCCTGCGGCAGGCCCTCGCCGTCGGCCCACGGGCGCAGCCGGCCCTCGACGTCGTCGGTGGTGCGGGCGACGAGCCGGGCCGCGTGCAGGGCGCGGCTGCTGCCCGGCTCGGCGTCGGCGAGGATGCGCTCGCCGAGAGCGGCCATGCGGGCACGGGCCGGGGCCTCCTCGGCCGGCGGCAGGTAGGAGCGCACGACCGTGCCGGTGAGGTGCATGCCCACCGAGGCGAGGACCGAGTCGTCGCTCTCGTGCGGCAGGGCGACCTCGGCGAGGTCGACGAGCAGGCGCGGGTCGACGAGGCCGAGCGCGAGCTGGTCGCGCAGCCCGACCCAGACGACCGCGCGGGTCTGCGCGTCGGTGACGGCCGGCAGCTCGCTCGTCAGCGCCGCCAGGCTGCGCTCGTCGAGCAGCCCGGTCGCCCAGGTGAGGTCGGCGGCGTTGGGCACGACGAGCGGCGCCGGCGTGTCGAGACCGGGCAGCGGGGTCGCGTCGTCGGTCGCCGTGAGCTCGACCCGCGAGGTGAGCGACCCACCGCTCCACGTCGCGACGTCGAGGGCGTGCGGGCGCTGCGCCGGCTGCTCGGCGGGCGGCGTGCGCACGAGCTGCGCGGTGGCCCTGTCGACGGCGAGCGCGTCGACCCCGGCGGTGCTCAGCCAGGCCTGCGCCCAGTCGGCGAGCGAGCGGCCCGACGCGCGCTCCATCGCGGCGAGGAAGTCGGCGAGCTCGCCGTTGCCGAAGGCGTGGGCACCGAGGTAGTCACGGATCCCCGCGAGGAAGGCGTCGTCGCCGATGTAGGCGATGAGCTGACGGATGACGGCGGCCCCCTTCGCGTAGGAGATGCCGTCGAAGTTGGCGAGCGCGGAGCGGGCGTCGGGGGCGGGCGACCCGGCGACCGGGTGGGTCGACGGGGAGCGCTCGGCGGCGTAGCCCCACGCCTTGCGGGTGGCGGTCGAGTCGACCCAGGCGTCCTCGAAGTCGGTCGCGGCGACGAGGCAGCGGTGCGCCATGTACTCGGCGAAGGACTCGTTGAGCCACAGGTCGTCCCACCACCGCATCGTCACGAGGTCGCCGAACCACATGTGCGCCATCTCGTGGCTGATGGTGTTCGAGCGGGTGAGGACCTCGCTGCGGCTCGCGGCGCCCCGGAAGAGGTAGGAGTCGCGGAAGACGACGCACCCCGGGTTCTCCATCGCCCCGGCGTTGAACTCGGGCGCGAAGACCTGGTCGTAGTCGTCGAAGGGGTAGCGGATGCCGAAGATCGAGTGGAAGTAGTCGAAGCTCGCGCGGGTCACCTCGAGCATCTGCGGGGCGTGCCGCTCGAGCTCGGCGCGCAGCGAGGCGCGGCCGTGCAGGCCGAGCCGGATGCCGTCGTGCTCGGCCGTGACGCTGGCGTAGGGCCCGGCGCACACGGAGACGAAGTACGTCGCGAGCGGCTGGGTGCGACGCAGGTGCCACACCCCCTCGACGAGCGTCGCCCGGCCGTTGCCGATGACGCTCCAGCCGTGCGGGGCGCGCACCGTCATCGTGTACGGAGCCTTGAGGTCGGGCTGGTCCACGCACGCGAAGACCGTCGGCGCCGCGTCGAGGAAGAGGTGTCCGTAGACGTAGTCCTGCCCGTCCGCCGGGTCGGTCGCGCGGTGCAGCCCCTCGCCGTCGTGGCTGAAGGCCATCGTCGCCTTGACCTCGACGACGTGGTCGCCGGCGGTGAGGGTCAGCGGGTAGCGGCGCTCGCCCTGGAGCGCGACGTCGAGCTCGACGCCGTCGAGCCGGATCGCGTGCAGGCTCACCGGGTCGACGTCGACGAAGGTCTGCCCGTCGCCGCTCGCCCGCAGGTGCAGCCGGGTGACCGACCCGAAGTGCTCGGCTCCCTGGTCGAGGTCGAGGTCGACCTCCATGTCGGTGACCTGCAGCAGGTCGGCGCGGTCTCGGGCTTCGGCGAGGGTCAGCGAGGGCACGGGCCCATCGTGTCAGGCGGGCGCGGGTCAGGCGGGCGCGCGCGCCACGAGGAGGAAGAGCGGGTACTCGCGCTCGTGGCCCGGCTCCCCCTTCGTCATCGTCGTCGCGGTGCTCGTCGAGACCTCGACGAAGCCGGCCTCGCGGACCGTCGCCTCGAGCTCGGCGCGCTCGAAGCCGGTGTGACCGGCGAAGCCCTCGCCGTGGAAGCTGCCGTCCTCGCGGTCGAGGTCGGACACGGCGAGCCACCCGCCGGGCACGGTGAGCTCGCGCAGCGCGCGGAGCACGGCCGGCACGTCGCTCACGTGGTGCAGGGCCTGGAGGCTGACCACGACGTCGTAGCGCTCGTGCGGCACGGGGTCGGTGAGCAGGTCGAGCCGCACGGCGCGGACGTCACCGGTGATCTCGCCCGTCGCGACCCGCTCCTGGGTGAGCCGCGTCATGCCCTCGGAGGCGTCGGCGAGGGTGATCGAGGCGACCCGGTCGGCCAGGGCGCGGCCGAGCAGCCCGGTGCCGGCGCCGTAGTCGAGCAGCCGTTCGTCCCCGCGCAGCGGCACCGCCGTGACGACGGCCTCGGCGACCCGCTGCGCGCGGGCCACCTTGTCGGGCTGGTCCCACTGCGCGGCCTGCTCGTCGAAGTACGCGCTGTCGTAGCCCATCAGCGGATGTCGTGCCCGTAGGCCATGGCCTCGAGCCGCGCGATGCGGTCCTTCATCGGGGGGTGGGTCGCGAAGAAGCGCGAGACGTCGCCGGCGCGGAAGGGGTTGGCGATCATGAGGTGCGAGCTGCTCTGCAGCTGCGGGGTGGGCTGCAGCGGGGCCTGGGCGACGCCGGACTCGAGCTTGCGCAGCGCCGAGGCGAGCGCCAGCGGGTCGCCGGTGAGGCGCGCCCCGTCCTCGTCGGCGTCGTACTCGCGGGTGCGGGTGATCGCCATCTGGATGAGCATCGCGGCGAAGGGGGCGAGCAGCGCCATCGCGATCATCGCGATCGGGTTGGGCCGGTCCTCGTCGCTGCCGCCACCGCCGAAGAAGAGGGCGAACTGCGCGACCGAGGAGATGACCCCGGCGAGCGCCGCGGCGACCGAGCCGGTGAGGATGTCGCGGTTGTACACGTGCATGAGCTCGTGGCCGAGGACGCCGCGCAGCTCGCGCTCGTCGAGGAGGTGCAGGATCCCCTCGGTGCAGCACACGGCGGCGTTCTTGGGGTTGCGGCCGGTGGCGAAGGCGTTCGGCGCGGCCGTCGGCGAGATGTACAGACGCGGCATCGGCTGATTCGCGCGCTGCGAGAGCTCGGCGACGATGCGGTGCATCTCGGGGGCCTCCTGCGGCGAGACCTGCCGGGCGCGCATGGAGCGGATGGCGATCTTGTCGGAGTTCCAGTACCCGACGAAGGTCATGACGACGCCGACCATCGCGAAGAGCCAGATGAAGCGGCCGCCCCCGACGAGCCCGCCCATGAGCAGCAGCAGCGCCCAGATCACGCCGAAGAGGGCGGCGGTCTTCAGCCCGTTGTAGTGCTTGTGCATACCCGGTCAACGCCGCTCGACCGGCGTAAAGTTCCCCGGTCCCCGTCGTCAGGTCACGAGGAGGTCACGATCGCCGACCGGTGTGGTGGCCCCCCTCGTGCGCCACTACCTTCCGAGCCACGACAGGTCAGCGTGGCCCGGTCGACCCACCGAGAGGTAGATCATCGTGAGATCAGCACGACAGGCAGCCGTCACCGCGGCCGCCGCGACTGCAGCACTCGCCGTCTCGAGCTTCGCGGCCTCACCGGCCCAGGGCGCGGCGAACCCGAACAACTCCGCGAAGATGCGCCAGGCCGTCACCGTCGACGGCGTGATGCGTCATCTCCAAGCCTTCCAGGACATCGCAGACGCCAACGGCGGCAACCGCGGCGCCGGCACGTCGGGCTACGAGGCGAGCGGTCGGTACGTGGAGCAGAAGCTCCGCGCGGCCGGCTGGACCACCGAGCGCCAGTACTTCCCCTTCGTCTACGAGCAGACCCGCAGCACGAGCCTGACGGAGATCTCGCCCGACGCCCGCACCGTCGAGAACATCCCGATGTCGTACAGCCAGCCCACCCCGGTCGGCGGCGTCACCGGTCAGCTCGCGGCTCCCTCGGTGGCCACCGGGTGCGTCGTCGGCGACTACGCCGGGGCCGACCTCACGGGCAAGATCGCGGTCGTCAGCCGTGGCGCCGGGTGCTCCTTCGCCCAGAAGGCCCAGGTCGCCAAGAGCGTCAACGCGAGCGCGATCATCATCTACAACAACACGACGGGCGCGCTCAACGGCACGCTCGGCGGGATCGACCCGACGACGGCCCCGGCGACCGGTGTCACCCAGGCCGAGGGCCAGGCGATCCTGGCGAAGATGGCGCGCGGTCCGGTGACCATGCGCTTCGTCCTCGACAAGACGATCGAGGAGCGTCAGACCTTCAACGTCATCGCCGAGACCCCGACCGGTCGCGACGACAACGTCGTCATGATGGGCGCGCACCTCGACAGCGTCGAGGACGGCCCGGGCATCAACGACAACGGCTCCGGCACGGCCGGCGTCCTCGAGACCGCCATCCAGCTCGGCAAGGTCAACAAGCTCAACAACAAGGTGCGCGTCGCCTTCTGGGGCGCGGAGGAGCTCGGGCTGCTCGGCTCGACGGAGTACGTCGCCGACCTGCAGGAGAACGACCCCGCGGAGCTGAAGAACATCGCGACGTACCTCAACTTCGACATGATCGGCTCGCCGAACTACATCATCGGCGTGTACGACGCGGACCAGTCGACCTACCCCGCGCCGGGCGTCGTGCCTCCGGGCTCGATCGAGACCGAGGACGTCCTCACCGACTACTTCGACAGCGTCAAGCAGCCGTGGGTGGACACCGAGTTCTCGGGCCGCAGCGACTACAAGGCCTTCATCGACGCGGGCATCCCCGCCTCGGGCCTCTTCACCGGTGCCGACGGCACGAAGACCCCGGCCGAGGTCGAGAAGTTCGGCGGCACGGCCGGCGTCATCTACGACCCGAACTACCACACGCCCGCCGACGACATCACCAACGTCAACCGGCGCGCGCTCGACATCATGAGCGACGCGATCGCGCACTCCGCGATCACGCTCGCCCAGTCGACGGAGAAGATCAACGGCAAGCGCAGCAACGGCAAGTCGGGCAAGCCCGCGAAGCCGGCGCCGAGCGTCCTGCCGGAGGGTCGCACCGCGGCCTGACCGCGCACGACCCAGCACACGCGACGCCCCGGGCCAGGTGGTCCGGGGCGTCGTCGTGCGTGGGGCGGCTAGAGGAGCAGCCCGGGGGCGAGCGAGGTGACGACGACGAGCGCCGCCGCGACGAGCGCGACGACCGGCGCGGCACCGCGCCGACCGGTGACGACCTCGACCGCGTCGTCACCGAGGTCGTCGGCGAGGTCGCTCTCTGCGCCGTCGGGCCGCACGAGAGAGGTCGGCACCGGACGAAGGGCGACCGCGAGCCAGCGCAGGTAGACGGCCAGGGCGACCACGGCACCGACGACGGCTGCGCCCGCGAGCCACCAGGACCCGGCGGTGACGACGGCGTCGAGGACGACGACCTTCGCGAGCAGGCCGACGAGCGCGGGCGGCAGACCGGCGAGGGCGAGCAGCCCGGCGGCGAGGGAGAGACCGACGAGAGGGTCACGGCGCAGCAGGCCCGTGTGGTCGACGAGACGGGTGCCCGTGGCGGCGACCGCGGCGAGCACGGCGACGACCGCGACGACGTAGACGGCGAGGTACCCCGCCGCCGGGGCGCTCCCGCCGACCGACGCGGCGGCGGCGACCCACCCGCCCTGGGTGACGCCGGACCACGCGACGAGGCGCAGGAGGTCGTCCTGCCGCCACGCCATGACGGCGCCGAGCACGAGGCTCACCGCGGCGAGCACGCAGAGGGCCAGGCGCGGGCCCGGCAGGCCCGCCCGTCCGACCGCCTCGACGACGACGAGGATCGCGCCGAGACCACCGGTCACGGAGACCCCGGTGAGCGCGGTCGCGACCGCGGGTCCGCCCCGCTCGTAGGACAGCGGCGCCCAGAGGTGCACGGGCACGAGCGCGAGCTTGAAGCCGGCGGCGAGGACGAGCAGCACGCTCGCCGCCGTGAGCGCAGCGCGCTCGGGCTCGGCGAGAGCGCCGAGCGACGTCCCGTCGGAGGTCGTGCCGTCGAGGAGCAGGGTGCCGGTGCTCACGACCCACAGACCGGCACCCAGCGCCGCGAGGGCGAAGGACAGGACAGCGGTGACGAGCAGGTCGAGCGCCGCCGAGCCGCGCGCTCGCACGGAGCGCAGGGCGAGGACGGCGACGAAGGGGAGGGTGGCGAGCTCGAGACCGACGAGCCAGCTGCCGAGGTCGCGGGCCCCGAGGGTGACGGCCGCACCGGCGGCGCCGGCGAGCACCCCGGCGACGACCGCGACGTCGTCGCTCGCGTCGTCGTTCGCGTCGTCGCTCAGGCTGTCCCCCGCTCCCCGCGCTGCCAGCAGGAGCGCGAGCGCGGCTCCCGCGGCGAGCAGGGTCACCGCCTGGAGGGTGCTCCCCGCCGGGCTGACGTCGACGAGGCACATGCTGCCTGCAGCGCCCGCGCCCGGTGGCGGGCAGAGGCTGCGGGCGTCGTCGGCGAGCCGGCCCACGACGGCACCCGCGACCCCGACGAGCAGACCGAGGCCCGCGACCGCGCCGAGCGGGCCGCGCCGGCCGGGCAGGAGGAGGTCGACGACGAGGACGAGGACGGCGGCCAGCGCCGGCCCGAGGACCGGCAGGAGGGGCAGCCAGGAGATCTCGACGCTCATCGGACCACCCCGGGCAGCGCGTCGAGGACGGGCGTGGTGAGCGAGGTGACGACGCCGGGCGCCACGCCGAGCACGACGGTGAGCACGGCGAGGACGACGAGCACGAGCAGGTCGGCGCGCGGCACGACGACGCCCGCGCCCTCCGGGTCGCTCCCGGTCGCGCTCGCGCCGTGGCTCGCGTCGCCGAGCCACACGGCGCGCACGACGCGCACGGCGTAGGCGCCGCCGAGGGCGGCCCCCGCAGCGGCGAGGACGGCGAGCACGTCGTAGGCGGCCTGGGGCCGGTCGGTCGCGGGCTGCCACGCGGAGACGAGTGCCCCGAGCTCGCCCCAGAAGGGCGCGAGCCCCGGCAGGCCGGCACCGGCGGCGAGCCCGACGAGGAGGAGCACCCCGAGCCGGGGGTGGGTGTCGCGCAGGGCGGCCCGGTCGCGCAGCAGGCCGCTCCCCCACCCCGAGCGCAGCACCCCCACGACGGCGAAGAGGAGCGCCGAGACCACCCCGTGCGCGAGGTTGCCGAGCACCGCGGCGACGACGCCCGTGCGGGTGCCGGTCGACAGCGCGAGGACGACGAAGCCCATGTGCGCGACGGAGGACCAGGCGACGAGCCGCTTGAGCTCGAGCTCGACGAGGCAGACGAGACCGCCCCAGAGGATGCCGACGACGCCGAGGACCCCGAGCACCGGGGCGATCTGCGCGAAGCCGTCGGGCACGCTCGCCAGGGGCAGCCGGACGAGCCCGTAGGTGCCGAGCTTGAGCAGCACCGCCGCGAGCAGCATCGACCCGGCGGTCGGTGCGCTCGAGTGGGCGACGGGCAGCCAGGAGTGCAGCGGCCAGACGGGCACCTTGATCGCCAGCCCCGCAGTGAGCAGACCGGCGACGAGCAGCTGCTGACCGCTCGTCAGCCCGCTGCCGGCCGTCGCCGCGAGCATCTCGAGGTCGGAGGTGCCGGACAGCCGGACGAGCAGGAGCACGCCGAGCAGCAGCACGACCGAGCCGAGCCCGGTGGCGAGCACGAAGAGCCAGCCCGCCTCGCGGCGCGAGCGGGGGTCGCCGTAGCGGGTGATGAGCACCCACATCGGCACGAGCACGCACTCGAGCCCGACGACGAAGAGGATCGCGTCGCGCGCGGCGAAGGTGAGCAGCGCGGCGGCCGCGGTGAGCAGCAGGCAGGCGGCGAAGGTCCCCTCGCTGGCCTCCTCGACCTCGCTGCCGTCGCCCGCGTCCGCCGGGCTCGAGCGGTGCACGAGCGCGGCGAGCGCCGTGACGAGCAGCGTGAGCGCCATGAGCGGCCCGGAGAGCCCGTCGACCGCGAGCGCGAGGCGCAGCCCGAGGGCCGGCAGCCACGGCAGGTCGACGGCACCGCCGCCGGCCCACGCCATGACGAGGAGCACGAGCGAGACGAGCGAGCTGACGACGACGACCTGGGCAGACCGGCCGCGGCCCGCACCACCGATGAGGGCGACGGCGGCGACGACGGGCAGGGCGAGCGCCAGGGCGAGGACGAGGCTCATCCGAGCACCCCCGGCGACGCGGCGGGCTCGGTGAGGAGGACGACGAGGGTGGCCCCGAGGAGGAGCAGGAGCGCCAGCGCGACGAGCAGGGTGGCGCTGCCGGGTCGGCTGCGCCGGTGCGCGACCTCTCCGGCCCCGCCGAGCCCGGCGACGAGCCACCCGGCGCCGCGCACGTAGGTGCCGATGACGGCGTCGTCGACGAAGCGCACGAGCCGGGCGAGCGCGAGCACCGGTGCGACGACCCCCGCGACGTAGGCCCGGTCGGCGTGCAGACCGGCGGCGGCGAGGCGGGCGGCGCGGCCCGTGCCGTCGCCGACGGGGTCACGGTCGAGGCAGGCCCACGCGCCGGCGGCCCCGCCGAGCAGGACGAGCAGGGTGACGAGGAGGAGCAGGAGCAGCGACGCGTGCCCCGCGGGGTCGAAGGCGCCGAGCCAGATGGCGATCGCGCCCAGCGTCGTGCCGGCGGCGAGGACGACGAGGACGACGACGATCGCCGGCGGCATGACCGCCCGGGTGCGCGCCACCTCGTCGCGCCGGCCGACCGCGAGGACGACGAGCGCCCGCGCGCTGTAGGCGGCGGTGAGCACGACGGTGAGCAGGAGCGCGCCGAGGACGAGGACCGGCAGCCACGCGGGCTCGCCGGACCGTCCCGCGTCACGGGTGGAGGCGAGGGCGACGGCGACCACGTGCTCCTTACTCACCCCGCCGACGAGCACGGGCACCCCGGCGAGGGCGGCGAGCCCGAGGGCCCACGACACGAGCGCGACGGGGTGGCGTCGCGCCGCCCCGGTCAGACGCGTCGCCGCGGTCCCGCCGGCCGTCGTCGCGAGCCAGCCGAGGGTGAGGAAGAGCAGCGCCTTGAAGAGCGCGTGGCCGTACATGTGGGCCAGGCCCGCGCCGACCGCGCCGTGGTCCTGCGGACCGGCGCCGACGAGGGCGAAGGGGGAGAGCATGATCGCGACCTGGCTCACGGTCGACCACGCGAGGAGGCGCTTGACGTCGGCCTGCAGGGCCGCGAGGAGCGCGCCGAGGACCATCGTCGCCGACACGCTGAGGCCGAGCAGGACCCGCGCGCCGGTGGCCGACGCGAGCAGCGGGGCGAGCTGGGCGAGGAGCACGGTGCCGGCGGCCACCATCGTCGCGGCGTGGATGAGGGCCGAGGCCGGGGTCGGGCCCTCCATCGCGTCGGGCAACCAGTCGGAGAAGGGCAGCTGCGCGGCCTTGCCGAGCACGCCGACGACGACCATGAGCAGCGCCCAGGTGACGAGCGGGGCGCCGAGCAGACGTGCGCCCGTGCTCTGCCAGTGCTCGGTGATGCCCGCCAGCGAGGTCGTGCCGGCGCCGGCGACGAGCAGGGCGACACCGCTGACGAGCGCGATGTCGGCGGCGCGGGTGACGAGGTAGGCCTTGTGCGCCGCCCGGCGGGCGGCGGCCCGCCCGGAGTCGTGCCCGACGAGCAGGTACGAGCACCAGCCCATGACCTCCCAGCCGACGAGGCTGAGGACGAGGTCCCCGGAGAGCACGAGGAGGAGCATCGCCGCGCCGAAGAGCGTGACCGTGCTCTGGAAGGAGCGGCGTCGGGGGTCGTCGCGCAGGTACCACAGCGAGTACACCTGGACGCAGAGCGTGACGAGCAGGACGACGGCCGCGATGGTCAGCGTCGTCGCCGTGAGCGAGAGCGCGGGGTCGAAGGAGACGCTGCCGATCTCGGCGCCGGGCAGGGGGATCTCGCGTCCCGCGAGCGCGGCCCTCACCGGGCGTCCTCGTCGGCGGGACGGTCGAGGTCGACGTGGCCGCGGGCGCGGTAGGCGGCGACGAGGACGGCGAGCGCGAGGACGACCTCGGCCGCCGCGACGGTGATGACGAAGAGGGTGAGGACGTTGCCGCTCGCGGTCGTGTCCGGCCCGTGGGCGCCGGCGGTGACGAGGAGGACCCCGGCGGCGAGGAGCACGAGCTCGAGGGCGACGAGGACGAGCATCGCGTTGCGCCGGGCGAGCACCCCGTAGACCCCGACCCCGGCGAGGACGGACGCGACGACGACGGCGATCTGCGCGCTCATCGCCGACCACGCGTCGAGGTGCCGCGCTCCCGGGTGATCGCGAGCGCGGCGACGAGGGCGACGAGCAGGAGCAGCGAGAGCAGCTCGAAGGGCCACACCCACGTCCCGAAGACCTGGCTGGCGATCCCTTCGCTCGAGGCGGCCCGCGGCTCGCCCTCCTCCCACGACCGGGCGAGCGGCAGCAGGACGAGGAGGAGCAGACCGGTGGTCCCGAGCCCGGCGAGGGCGGCGACGACCCGCCGCGCGGGCGGGCCGCTGTGCTCGGCGAGGGGGCGAAGGGGTGAGCGCGTCACCATGAGCGCGAGGACGAAGAGGACGACGACGGCCCCGACGTAGACGAGGACCTGCACGAGCGCGACGAGCTCGGCACCGAGCGCGAGGTAGATGCCCGCGCCGCCGAGGAGGGCGACGACGAGCCAGAGGACGGCGCGCAGCAGCCGGGCCGAGGTGACGGCGCGGACGGCGGCGAGCACGGTGACAAGACCGAGGACGACGAGGACGCTCTCAGCCACGTGCGCGACCTCCCCGCGCGGGCTTGCTCGCGGCGCTCACCTCGGACGCGGGCTCGGCGCCGGGGTCGAGCGGCGGCGGCGCGGGGGCGGTCTCGACCCACTGGCCGAGCCGCTCCTTCTCGTGGAGCAGGTCGCGGATGTCGCCCTCGGCGTACTCGAAGGCCGGGCTCCACAGCAGCGCGTCGAAGGGGCAGACCTCGACGCAGATGCCGCAGTACATGCACAGCGAGAAGTCGATGGCGAAGCGGTCGAGGACGTTGCGCTGACGGGCGCGACCGCCGCCGGCCGGGGCCTCGACGGTCTCCTTGTGCGAGTCGATGTAGATGCACCAGTCGGGGCACTCTCGGGCGCAGAGCATGCACGAGGTGCAGTTCTGCTCGACGAGCGCGATGACCCCGCGCGAGCGGGCCGGCAGGTCCGGCGCGACGTCGGGGTACTCGGCCGTGCGCACGGGCGCGAGCATCTGCTTGGCCGTCGTCACCATGCCGGTGACGAGGCCGGGCACGATGCTGCGGTCTCCCTTCGGGCTCATGCGGTGACCACCACCCCGACGGCCGTCACGGCGAGCTGGAGCAGGGCGAGCGGGACGAGGCGCGCCCAGGCGAGGTGCTGCAGCTGGTCCTCGCGCAGGCGCGGCCAGCTGACGCGGACCCAGATGAGCACGAAGGCGACGACGCCGGCCTTCGCGAGCACCCACAGGACGCCGAGCGCGGGCACCGCGTCGACGCCGACGCCGCGCCAGCCGCCGAGGTAGAGCACGGCGAAGAGCACGGACATGACGACGATGCCGGCGTACTCGGCGAGCATGAAGAAGGCGAAGCGCAGCCCGGAGTACTCGGTCCACGGCCCCATGACGACCTCGGAGTCGGCGATCGGGGCGTCGAAGGGGGGTCGCTGCAGCTCGGCGACCGCGGCGACGAGGAAGACGACCGCGCCGACGACCTGCCAGAGCAGCCACGCCGGGTGCCACGCGAGGACGACCCCGCTCAGCGAGAGGCTGCCCGCCGCCATGGCGACGGAGGCGACGGCGAGGACGATCGGCAGCTCGTAGGAGATGAGCTGGGCGGCCGAGCGCATCGCGCCGATGAGGGCGTACTTGTTCGCCGAGGCCCAGCCGGCCATGAGCGTCCCGAGCGCGCCGACACCGGTGACGGCGAGGACGGCGAGGACCGAGCCGGGCACCTCGGCGAGCGCGCCGGCGGGGTGCATGGGGAGCAGGGCGATCGCGAGGACGTAGGGGACGAGGGCGACGGCGGGGGCGAGCCGGAAGACACGGCGGTCGGCGGCGGCGGGGGTGATGTCTTCCTTCTGGACGAACTTCACCCCGTCGGCGACGAGCTGGGCCCAGCCGTGGAAGCCACCGGCGTACATCGGGCCGAGCCGGCCCTGCATGTGCGCCATGACCTTGTGCTCGCCGTAGCCGACGACGAGCGGCAGGACGAGGACGGCGAGCAGCGCGCCGAGGCTGCGCGCGAGCACCTCGAGCTCACTCATCCTCGCTCCCCCACTCGGGCCCGGGCACCCCGGGAGCCTGGACGCGGCGCCGCGACGGCGAGCGCGTCGAGTGACCCTCGCCGGGCTCCTTGCCGCCGGGCCAGGGCTTCGTCGCGCGGGAGGCGAGGACGAAGGACTTGCGCAGGGGGTGCCCCTCGAAGCCGCTGGGCAGGAGCAGCGGCCGCATCCCGAGGCCGGACCCGTCGTCGAAGCCCTCGACCTCGACGCCGAACATCTCGTGGGTCTCGCGCTCGTGCCAGGCCGCGCCGGCGAAGACGCCGGTGATGCTCGGCAGCGCCGCACCCTCGGCGACGCGGGTGCGCAGCAGGAGGGTGCGCTGGTCGCGCTCGGGCGACGGGGTCGGGTCGAGCAGGTGGCACAGGACGTCGAGGCCGGGCTGCTCGGCGTCGTCGTGCTGGTCGACGGCGCTCAGCCAGTCGAAGAAGACGTAGCCCTGGTCGCGGGCGTCGCCGACGGCGCGCACCCACTCCTCGAGGGCGGCGGTGAGACGCACCTCAGGCATCGCTCGCCCCGCCCGGTCGGGCCGGCGGCGCGACGAGCCCGCGCTGCACCTCGGCGGCGTCGGCGAGACGGTGGCCGGCGTACTTGCGGCGCAGCCCCTGGGTGCTCAGCTCCTCGGCGGCGATCCGCTCCTGCAGCCGCATGATGCCGTGGAGCAGCGCCTCGGGGCGCGGCGGGCAGCCGGGCACGTAGACGTCGACGGGCACGAGCTGGTCGACCCCCTTCGTCACCGAGTAGCTGTCCCAGTACGGCCCGCCGGAGTTGCTGCACGCGCCGAAGGAGATGACGTACTTCGGCTCGGGCATCTGGTCGTAGAGCCGGCGCACGGCCGGCGCCATCTTGTCGGTCACCGTGCCGGAGACGACCATGAGGTCGGCCTGACGGGGGCCGGGGGCGAAGGGGATGACGCCGAGCCGCATGAAGTCGTGCCGGGACATCGACGCGGCGATGAACTCGATCGCGCAGCAGGCGAGCCCGAAGTTGAAGACCCACAGGCTGTACCGGCGTCCCCACGAGAGGACGACCTTCATCGGGCGGGGCGCGTGGCCGCCGACGACACCGACGCGCGGCTCGTGCTCGCGGGGGCGGGGCATGGGCAGGTCGGTCGTCATCACGCCCACCTCAGCAGACCCCGGCGGGCGGCGTGGAGCAGGCCGACGAGGACGACCCCGATGAAGATCGCGACCTCGATCAGGCTCGCGACCCCGAGGTCGGTGCGCAGGACGAGCGCCCACGGGAAGAGGTAGACGGCGTCGACGGCAAAGATCACGTAGAGGTAGGCATAGGCGAGATAGCGCACCTGCCCCTGGGTCCACCCGTCGCCGAGGGGGTCGACGCCGGACTCGTAGGTGGTGGTCTTCGCCGGCGTGGGGGCCGAGGGGGCGAGGAGACGGCGCGCGGTCCACGCCGCGACCACGAGCGCGATGCCCGCGATCAGCGTCCCGGCGACGACGACATAGCCCTCCACCTGCCACACCCTAGTCACCGGTCCGCCGCCTCCTGGGTCGACACGTGGGGGCACGGGCGGGGACAGGAGAGCGACGGGGGTGGGGACAGCCCCACCGCACGTCGGGGTGGGCCCGCCATGGTGCGAGGAGCGGTGAGGATGGGAGGTTGGAGCCTCGACGCAGGCACGACGAAGGAGCTCACGATGACGCAGCCCCACGACCACGACCAGCACGACGCGCAGCCGCAGGACCCCCGGGACCCGCACGGCCAGGCGCCCCCGCCCCCGGGTGGCGGCGACGGGCAGGGCTACCAGGGCACCGGCCAGCAGGGCTACCAGGGCGCTCCGCACCAGGGCTACCAGGGCGTGCCGCAGCAGGGCGTGCCCCAGCCGTGGCAGCAGCAGCAGGTGCTCTCTCCCCAGGACCAGCGCAACTACGGGATGCTCGCCCACCTCGCCCCGGCGATCGCGATCCCGCTGTCGGCCGGCACGCTCGGCTTCGTCGCGAGCCTCGTCGTCTACCTCATGTACAAGGACCGCGGCGACTTCGTGCGGGCGCACGCCGTGAACAGCCTCAACGTCCAGATCGTCACGGCGATCGGGCTCATCCTCTCGACGCTGCTCATGGTGATCCTCATCGGGTTCATCATGTACCCGCTCATCTGCGTCGTCGCGGTCGTCATCCACGTCATCGGCGCCTCGAAGGCACGCAACGGCGAGCTGTGGAGCCCGCCGCTCACCCCCGCCTTCGTGCGCTGAATGCCCGCTCCCTCCACACTGGGGCGATGAGCACGAGCAGCGTCGAGCGGGTCGAAGGGGTCGTCGTCCGCGGCCACGGGGTCGCCTCGGGGACCGGGGCGGCCTCCCCCTTCGCCGCGGGGACGATCGAGCTGCAGGCTCCCCATCTCGCCGCCCGCGGGGTCGACCTGTCCGGCTTCCACACCGCGACGATCAACCTCGACATCTCCCCCTTCGCGCTGCACCTCCTCGCGCCGCGGTGGACCGTCGAGGGGGTCGAGTGGACCGACGTGCACGGGGCTGAGACCTTCTCCTTCGTCGAGTGCACGGTGACGCACGAGAGGCGTGAGGTCGCCGCGCTGGTCTACCACCCGCACCCCGAGACCAAGCCGATGCACCACCAGCCCGCGACCGTCGTCGAGCTGCTCGCGCCTCTGCTGCCCGGGCTCGGGTACGGCGACAGGCTGGGCTTCGCGCCCGCTCGCGGCCAGGCCGAGCTGGTCGAGGGTCAGCCGGCGTAGGCGGCCGGTCGGACGCTGAGGGTCGGTCGGACGCTGATGGTCGGGCGGACGCCGACCGCCCCGGCCGACGGCCAGCGGCCTCGCCCCCGCCGAGGGGAACGAGCCCACATCCCGCAGACCGGCCCGATCGGGCCCTCGCTCGAGTCCCCGTCAGTGGTCGCTCCTGCCCAGGGGGACGGACGCACCTTCCCGCCGACCTGGCCGATCGGACCCCTTCGGCACACCCTCGCTCCTGCTCGTCCCCGCCCAGGGGGACGAACGCGCCTCCCCGCCGGTCCGGCCGATCGGACCCCTTCGCCACACCCTCGCCCTTGCTCGTCCCCGCCAGGGGGGACGAACGCGCCTCCCCGCCGGTCCGGCCGGTCGAACCCTCGGACGACTCCTCGTCCGGACGCGTCCCGGCCCGGGGACGACAGGTCCCTGGCCGGTCTCACCCCGCGACCGCGCGGCGAGCGGGCGGACGGCACTCGTTCCCATCCACGGGGACCACACCCTGGCTTACCTGACGAACGGCGCGGGAACCGGCAGGAGCGCGACGGCCGGGGCCGGCCGACGGCGGCCCTCCTCGGGCACCTCGGCCGTGGGGCCGCACCCTGCTGCGCGCTCCTGGGTCCAGCCTCCCGCCTCGCTCTCCCCGTCCTCCTACCTCGTCACCTCCCCCTGCCTGGCTCCTGGCCCCGTCTCCTATCTCTCCCTTGCCCCAGAGGACGTTGTCAGACCCCTCGACCATTATCGAACACATGTTCGACGAGATCGAGGGCCTCTGCGACAAGGTCGTCACCGGGATGCAGGTGACGACGATGACCGCCGCCACCCTGGCGCCGTCTCAGGACGTCGCCATGCTGACCGCCGCTGCCGTCGCGGTCGAGCGCGTCCGGCGCTCGGCCGACGCCGCGCAGCTGGCGATCCTCGCCGAGCTCGCCCGGCGCGGGTTCGAGACCGGACCGGACGGCTCGACGCTGGAGACGCGTGCCCCGGCGGGCGAGGTGGCCGAGCTGGCGTGCGACACGATCGCCCTCGCGCTCGGCTGCAGCGATCACGACGCCCGGACGCGCAGCCGGCTGGCCGTGCGCCTCGGCGACGACCTCGACCCCCTCATCCGCCCGCTCATGGACGGTGCGGTCACCGAACGCACCCTGCGCCTCGTCGCCGACGAGACGCAGGACGCCTCCCGCGACGCGGCGGCGGCCGTCGTGGCCCACATGCTCGCGCCGATGCGCGGCACCGACGTGCCCCGGATCGAGGCCCTCGACCGGCACGACCTCGCCCAGGCCTGCCGGCGCGTGCTGGACCGCACCGACCCCGGCTGGCGCGAGTCCCGGGCCGAGGTCAACCGTCGCGAGCGGACGGATGTGCGCACCTATCCCGGCCCGCTGGGCACCACCGAGCTCGTCGCGTGCCTCCCGAGCGAGACCGCTCACGTCCTCATGGCCGGGGTCTGCGAGATCGCTCGCGAGCGCCAGCGCGAGGACCCCGAGCTGCGCGTGGGGCCCGCACGCGCGCTGGCGCTCGCCGACCTCGCCCTGCGCGGGGTCGAGGTGAGCACCCACGTCACGCTCGGGCTGGCGCTCGTGCGCGGGCCGAGCGAGGCCGGCGAGGCGGAGGTCCCGGGCGACGTCAAGACTGCGGGTGAGACGAGGACTGCGGGTGAGACGAGGACTGCGGGTGAGACGAGGACTGCGGGTGAGACGAGGACTGCGGGTGAGACGAGGACTGCCGGCGAGACGAGGACCGCGGGTGGTGCACGGGCCGCCAGCGCCGCGGAGGGCCGGCTGATCGACGTCGGCGCGACCGTGGAGCCCTGGGTCGGTGGAGTCGAGATCCCCCGCATCGGCTGGGTGCCGGGCTTCGTCGTCCAGCAGGTCGTCGAGCGCCTCGACAGCCGCGTCACTCGCGCCCTGCTCGACCCGGAGACCGGCACCGTGCTCGAGACCTCGACGACGGGATACGTCCCCCCGCCCTCGGTGAGGCGACTCGTCGAGCTGCGCGACACCCGGTGCCGCATGTGGGGCTGCGACCGACCGGCGGTCGCGTGCGACCTCGACCACGCGACGGTCTGGCCCGGCGGGCCGACCTGCGGCGCCAACCTGTCGGCCCTGTGCCGGCACCACCACCGCGTCAAGCACGCACCCGCGTGGAGCTACGTCCTGCACGCCGACGGGAGCGCGGAGTGGGTCTCACCAGCCGGTACCCAGCGGCTCACCTGGCCGACCGCGTACGCACCCGCGGAGGCACTCGCTCAGGCACCTGCAGAGGCGGCCTCGCACGACACCACGGGCGCACCCGATCCGTCGACACCGACGCAGCCCACGACGTCCGGCGCCGTTGCCCGCCACGACACCGTCGACCACGGCGCCGTCGCGACCGCCCCACCCTTCTGATGCGGTGCCGTCGACCCGTGACGCGGTGCGGTCGACGTGTGGTGCAACGCCGCCGACGCGCGCGGTCAGCGGCCCGTGTAGGTCCCAGGACGTCGTTCGAGCAGGGCGTCGACCGCCTCGCGGTGGTCAGCTGTCGTGTGGGCGACCGCCTGCATCGCCGCCGCCGTCTCAAGAGACGCGCGCAGCGAGACCTCGGGCGCGTCACGCAGCAGGGACTTCGCCATCCGCACGGCGGACGGAGGGTTCTTCGCGACCCGCCCGGCGAGCGCGCGGGCGACGTCGAGCAGCTCGTCGGGCTCGGCGACGGCGTTGACGAGCCCCCAGTCGAGCGCCTGCCGCGCGTCGACCCGGTCGCCGGTGAGCACCATCTCCGACGCCCGCGTCGGGCCGAGCAGACGGCTGAGCAGCCACGCACCCCCGTCGCCGGGGACGATCCCGAGCTGGACGAAGGACTCGGCGAAGAAGGCCGAGGTCGAGGCCACGCGCAGGTCGCACATGAGCGCGAGGTCGCAGCCGGCCCCGACCGCCGGGCCGTTGACAGCGGCGACCACGGGCACGTCGAGCCGCGCCATCGCCGTCGGGATGCGCTGCACCCCGCGCCGGTAGCCCTCGCGGCTCCCGCTCACCGGGCCGCCGAAGGGGGGATCGCCGCGCCGCATCGCCTTGACGTCGCCACCGCTGCTGAAGGCCGAGCCGGCGCCGGTGAGGAGGACGACACGCAGCGAGCCGTCCTGGGCGTCGTCGTTCGCCGCGTCGACCGCGGCCTCGATCGCCGCGATCATGTCGGCGCCGGTCACGGGGTTGCGCTGATCGGGCCGGTCGAGGGTCCACAGCCGCACGTGGCCGTCGTCCTCGACCCGCAGCGGGGCGGTCGTCTCGCTCATCTCGGGCTCCTTCGCTCGGGTGCGCACATGATGCCCGCACCTCCCCCTTCGCCCTCCCCCCACCCCGAAGGATGCATAACACGACGTTATGCATCTCATAAGGCAGACGATTCGGTGCAGAGGTGAGGTCAGACTTACCATCGAAGATGGCTCTCGGTCATCTCCGTCGGGGGCTCGACCCGGACACGTCAGGGGCAGCAGCGCCAACCATGAGCACCAAGACCGTCGAGACCAAGAGCCAGGTCATCATCCGCTTCGCCGGCGACTCCGGCGACGGGATGCAGCTGACGGGAGACCGCTTCACCGCGGACACCGCCCTGCTCGGCAACGACCTCTCGACCCTGCCGAACTTCCCCGCCGAGATCCGCGCGCCCCAGGGCACGCTCCCCGGCGTGAGCTCCTTCCAGCTCCACTTCGCCGACCACGCGGTGCTCACCCCCGGTGACGCGCCCGACGTGCTCGTCGCGATGAACCCGGCGGCGCTCAAGGCCAACCTGCGCGACGTGCCCCGCGGGGCGACGATCATCGTCGACACCGACGAGTTCTCCAAGCGCAACCTCAAGAAGGTCGGCTACGAGACCTCTCCGCTCGAGGACGACACCCTTGAGTCCTGGCACGTGCACGCCGTCCCGCTGACGAGCATCACCGTCGAGGCCCTCGCCGAGCACGACTCCCTCACCCGCAAGGAGAAGGAGCGGGCGAAGAACATGTTCGCCCTCGGCCTGCTGTCGTGGATGTACTCGCGGCCCACGAAGGGCACCGAGGACTTCCTCGCCCGCAAGTTCGGCGCGAAGCCCGACATCCTCGCGGCCAACCTCGCCGCGCTCAAGGCGGGCTGGAACTACGGCGAGACGACCGAGGACTTCGCCGTCTCCTACGAGGTCGCCCCGGCGACCGCCGCGCACGGCACCTACCGCAACATCACCGGCAACGCCGCGCTCGCCCTGGGTCTCGTCGCGGCCTCGCACCGCGCCGGCCGCCCGCTCGTCCTCGGGTCCTACCCGATCACCCCGGCGAGCGACATCCTCCACGCGCTGTCGGGCTACAAGCGCCACGGCGTGACGACGATCCAGGCCGAGGACGAGATCGCCGGCATCGGCATCGCGCTCGGCGCCTCCTTCGGCGGGGCCATCGGCGTGACGACGACCTCCGGCCCGGGCGTCGCGCTCAAGGCCGAGACCATCGGCCTGGCCGTGAGCCTGGAGCTGCCGCTCGTCGTCATCGACGTCCAGCGCGGCGGCCCGAGCACCGGCCTGCCGACGAAGACCGAGCAGTCCGACCTCCTCCAGGCGCTCTACGGGCGCAACGGCGAGTCGCCCGTGCCCGTCATCGCGCCGCAGACCCCGGCCGACTGCTTCGACGCCGCCGTCGAGGCCGTGCGCATCGCGACGACCTACCGCACGCCCGTCATGCTCCTGTCCGACGGCTACCTCGCCAACGGCTCGGAGCCGTGGCGGATCCCCGAGGTCGCCGACCTGCCCGACCTCACCGTCGAGCTCGCGACCGGCCCGAACTCCACCGACGAGTCGGGCGAAGAGGTCTTCCTGCCCTACCTGCGCGACCCCGAGACCCTCGCCCGCCCGTGGGCCGTGCCCGGCACGCCCGGTCTCGAGCACCGCATCGGCGGCATCGAGAAGGCCGACGGCACGGGCAACATCAGCTACGACCCGGACAACCACGACTTCATGGTCCGCACCCGTGCGGCCAAGGTCGCCGGCGTCGCCGCGACGAGCCCGCAGCTCGAGGTCGACGACCCCAGCGGCGAGGCGAAGGTCCTCGTCCTCGGCTGGGGCTCGACCTACGGCCCCTGCGCGGCCGCCGTGCGCCAGGTCCGCGACGCGGGCACCCCCGTCGCCCACGCCCACCTGCGTCACCTCAACCCCTTCCCCGCCAACACCGGGGACGTGCTGCGCGCCTACGACCGCGTCGTCGTGCCCGAGATGAACCTCGGCCAGCTCGCGATGCTGCTGCGCGCGGAGTACCTCGTCGACGTCCGCTCCCACACCTCGGTGCGCGGGCTGCCCTTCACCACGACCGAGCTCGCAGAGGTCATCACCTCCGCGGCGAAGGAGGTCTGACCATGTCGATCGATCTCGGCATCCCCACCACGGCCCGCGGCACCGACGGCGTCCCCGCCCTCGGCGAGGACGACGCGCGCCAGACCAAGCGCGACTTCACCTCCGACCAGGAGGTGCGCTGGTGCCCCGGCTGCGGCGACTACGCGATCCTCGCGGCCGTCCAGGGCTTCCTGCCCGAGCTCGGCCTGCGCCGCGAGAACATCGTCTTCGTCTCGGGCATCGGCTGCTCCTCGCGCTTCCCGTACTACCTCGACACGTACGGCATGCACTCGATCCACGGCCGCGCGCCGGCGATCGCGACGGGTCTGGCGACGAGCCGCGAGGACCTGTCGGTGTGGGTCGTCACCGGTGACGGCGACGCGCTGTCCATCGGCGGCAACCACCTCATCCACGCGCTGCGCCGCAACGTCAACATGACGATCCTGCTCTTCAACAACAAGATCTATGGGCTGACCAAGGGCCAGTACTCCCCCACCTCCGACCCGGGCACGGTGACGAAGTCGAGCCCGATGGGCAGCCTCGACGCGCCCTTCAACCCCGTCTCGCTCGCGCTCGGCGCCGAGGCGACCTTCGTCGCGCGCACGATGGACAGCGACCGCAAGCACCTCACCTCGGTGCTCAAGGCCGCCGCGCAGCACCGTGGCACCTCGCTCGTCGAGATCTACCAGAACTGCCCGATCTTCAACGACGGCGCCTTCGAGCTCATCAAGGACCGCGACCAGCAGCAGGCGCGTCTGGTCCACCTCGTCGACGGCGAGCCCGTGACGGCCGGCGACGCCGAGGCCCGCCAGGTCCTCGTGCGCGGCGAGTCCGGCGGCGTCGAGTTCGTGCCGGAGGGCGAGATCAGCGCGAAGGGGTGGGCCGACCGCGTCGTCGTCCACGACCCCGCCGCGTCGGACCCGAGCCAGGCCTTCGCCATCAGCCGCCTCGACTCGACGGCGATGACCCACGTGCCCATGGGCATCTTCCGCGACGTCGAGCGCCCGACGTACGACGACCAGGTCCGTGCCCAGGTCTCCTCGGCCGTCGAGGTCGCCGGCGGCCCGGCGGACGACGCCGCGCTCACCGAGCTGCTCCACGGCCACGACACGTGGTCGGTCCTCGTCGACCCCTCCGTCACCGAGGCCGAGGACGGTGACCCGGAGGAGAGCTGAGGCTCCCCCCTTCGGGACCACCCGACACCCCAGGGCGACCCCTGCCGGCCCGACCGGCGGGGGTCGCCCGACGTTTGCCTCCTGCTCATCCGGTCGACACCCCGTGTGCGCGAGCCGTCCCTAGGTTGCGAGAGCACCCCCTCGCCGAGACCTAGGACAGCCATGAGCCCGCATGCCGGACCGCGCACCCAGCTCCCCCTCGCCGTCGCCCACCGCGACGGCAGCCGCTCCCCGATGACCTGCACGTGGAAGTGCGCCGACGCGTGCTCGCAGCCGGTCCCGAACACGAGCGAGAACGCCTACTTCGGCGACGTCGTCGCCTCCTCGCGCCGCTCCGTGCTGCGCGCCGGCGCGCTGAGCGCCACCGCCGCCACCCTCGGCGGCCTCGCCGGGGTCGCGGGGGCGCAGCCCGCTGCCGCGGCCCCCGGCCCCGGGACGAAGGGGCGTCCGCACCTCCCCCGCCCGACCTCCCCCTTCGGCTTCGAGGGCATCGACCCCGTCCCCGCGGGCACCGACGAGGTCGTCGTCCCCAAGGGCTTCCAGTGGGCGCCGATCATCGCGTGGGGCGACCCGATCCTCCCCGGCGCGCCGGCCTTCGACTTCGACTCGCAGACCTCCGCCGCCCAGGCCGGCCAGTTCGGCTACAACTGCGACTACGTGGGGGTCATCCCGACGAACCGCAACGGCAAGGAGGCCGTGCTCGTCGCGAACAACGAGTACACGAACAACGAGCTGATGTTCGCCGGGTACGCGGGCGCGTCCTCGCTCACCGACGACCAGGTGCGCATCACGATGATGGCCCACGGCATGTCCGTGGTCGAGATGCGCCGTCGCGACAAGCACTCCCGCTGGACCTACCGCAAGGCCGCCCCGCTCAACCGCCGGATCACCGCGGTCACCCCCTTCGACATCGTCGGCCCGGTCCGCGGCAGCGAGCTCGTGCGCACCTCCGCCGACCCCCGCGGCGTCCGCGCGCTCGGCACCTTCGGCAACTGCGCCGGCGGCACGACCCCGTGGGACACCGTCCTGTCGGGCGAGGAGAACTTCAACGGCTACTTCACCCAGCCCGCGAGCGCCGGCTCGGACCGCGCCGGTCAGGCCCTCACGCGCTACGGCCTCGCCTCGGGCAGCAGCGCCCAGCACGCGTGGGACCGGGTCGAGCCCCGCTTCGACCTCACCCACGAGCCGCAGGAGGCCAACCGCTTCGGGTGGATCATCGAGGTCGACCCGCTCGACCCCACGTCGACGCCGAAGAAGCTCACCGCGCTCGGCCGGATGAAGCACGAGGGCGCGAACGTCATCATCAGCGACAGCGGCCATGTCGTCGCGTACATGGGTGACGACGAGCGCTACGACTACATGTACAAGTTCGTCAGCGCGAAGCGCTACCGCAAGGGCGACCGCCGTCACAACGCGACCCTGCTCCACGAGGGCGACCTCTACGTCGCGACCTTCGACGCCGAGGCCGACGGCACCCACGACGGCCAGGGCCGCTGGGTCCCGCTCACCCAGGGCGGGCGCTCTGCCGTCCCCGGCTTCACCCACGAGGAGGTCCTCGTCTACACGCGCCTCGCGGCCGACGCCGTCGGCGCGACGAAGATGGACCGCCCCGAGGACGTCGAGCCCAACCTCGTCACCGGCAAGATCTACGCCGCGCTGACGAACAACAGCCGCCGCACGGCCGCCGAGGTCGACGGCCCCAACCCCCGCCCGAGCAACAAGCACGGCCAGGTCCTCGAGATCACCGAGCGGCGCGGCGACCACACGGGCACCCGCTTCGCGTGGCGGCTCGTGCTCGTGTGCGGCGACCCGCAGGACCCGCAGACGTACTTCCTGGGCTACTGCAAGAGCGAGGTCAGCCCGATCTCGTGCCCGGACAACCTCGCCTTCGACGGCGACGGGAACCTGTGGATCTCCACCGACGGCAACGCGCTCGGCCACTGCGACGGGATGTACCTCTACCCGCTCGAGGGCCGCGAGGCCGGTCACCTCCAGCAGCTGCTCTCGGTGCCCGCGTACTCCGAGTGCTGCGGCCCCCTCATCCAGTGGGACGACCGGGTGGTCTTCGCTGCCGTGCAGCACCCGGGCGAGGACACCGGCGCGAGCACGACGAACGTGCTCTCGACCTTCCCCTACCAGGGCAACACGCAGCCGCGCCCCGCGGTGATCATGGTGTGGCCGAAGAACCGCGGCAAGGGCCCGCAGCACGGCGAGGGCCACGGGCACCCCAAGCGCTGAGCCTGACCACCACGAGGGGGGACCGACCCGCACCAGGCGGGTCGGTCCCCCGTCGCGTGCGGTCGTATCCTCACGTCGTGACGCCACCCTCCCCCGACCAGCAGCGATCGCACCGACTCGGTCTGCTGGCCGCCTGGTCGGCCTACCTCATCTGGGGGCTCTTCCCGCTGTACTTCCACGCGCTCGAGCCCTCGGGCGCGTGGGAGATCCTCGCCCACCGCATCGTGTGGACCCTCGTCGTGTGCCTCGGGGTCCTGCTCGTGCGCGGCGAGCTCGTCGGGCTGGCGCGGCTGCTGCGCAGCCGCCCACGGCTGGCGCTCGCCGTCGCGCTCGCCGCCTACGTCATCGCCGTCAACTGGGGCGTGTACGTCTACGCGGTGACCCAGGGCCGCACCCACGAGGCGGCGCTGGGCTACTTCCTCAACCCCATCGTCACCATCGCGCTCGGCGTCCTCGTGCTGCGCGAGACGCTGCGGCCGCTCCAGTGGGTCGCCGTGGCCATCGGCGCCAGCGCGGGGATCTACCTCGCCGTCGTCGCCGGCACGGTGCCGTGGATCTCGCTCGTCCTCGCGGCGTCCTTCGCCACCTACGGCCTCATCAAGAAGCGCCTCGGCGCCTCGCTGCCCGCCCTGCAGTCGTTGAGCGCCGAGACCGTGGCCCTCGCCCCGCTAGCCGCGGGCGTGCTGCTGTGGCTCGGGCTGACGGGGGTCTCGACCTTCACCCTCGACGCGCCGCTCCACCCGGCCCTGCTCGTCCTGTCCGGCGTCGTCACCGCCGTGCCGCTCGTCCTCTTCGCGGAGTCGGCCCGGCGGATCCCGCTCGTGACGATCGGGCTCATCCAGTTCATCACCCCGGTGGCCCAGCTCGTCATCGGGCTGGCGCTGCTCGGCGAGCACATGCCGAGCAGCCGGTGGGTCGGCTTCGGGATCGTCTGGGTCGCCCTCGTCGTCCTGTCGGTCGACTCGGTGCTCGCCGCGAGGCGCAGCCGGGTCAGCCGGCGCGGGTGACGACGCTCTCGGCGAGCGCGAGGAGCGCAGCCTTCGCGTCGCTGTCCGGCAGCGGGGCGAGCACCTCGCTCGCACCGCGACCGACCGCGAGGGTCTCCTCGCGGGCCAGGTCCATCGCGCGGTGGGCGCGCAGCAGCTCCAGGGCGCGGGCGAGGTCGGCGTCGTCGTCGAGGTCGGAGAGCAGGAGGCGCTGCAGCTCGGCGTCGGCCGGGTCGTCCGACGCGAGCGCGTGGAGCACCGGGAGGGTGCGCTTGCCCTCGCGCAGGTCGGTGCCCGGCGTCTTGCCGCTCTCGCCCGAGAGCGACGCGACGTCGATGAGGTCGTCGGCGAGCTGGAAGGCGACGCCGAGGCGCTCGCCGTACTCCGTGGCCATGGCGACGACCTCGGGGGTCGCCCCGCTGAACATTGCGCCGTAGCGGGCCGCCGTCGCGACGAGGACGCCCGTCTTGTCGGCGAGCACGCTGCGGTAGTACGCCTGCGGGTCCTCCCCCTCGGGGCAGGGCCGGTCGTCCCGGATCTGACCCGTGCACAGCCGGATGAAGGTCTGCGCCTGGATCTTCACGGCCTGCGGGCCGAGGTCGGCGATGATGTCCGACGCGCTGCCGAAGAGCAGGTCGCCGACGAGGATCGCCGTGGAGTTGTCGTACTTCGCGTTGGCGCTCGGCGCCCCGCGCCGCATGTCCGCCTCGTCCATGACGTCGTCGTGGTACAGGCTCGCGAGATGCGTCAGCTCGACCCCCGCCGCTGCGGCGACGACCTCGTCGGTGATGCCGTCGCCGAGCTCGGCGACGAGCATCGTGAGCATCGGGCGGAAGCGCTTGCCGCCCGCCTGCGCGAGGTGGAGGTTGGCCTCGCTGATGAAGTCGTCCTCGTGGCGCGTGCGCTCGAGGATGACCCGCTCGACCCGCTCGAGACCGTCGAGCAGCCGTGCGGTGAGGTCGTCGCTGGCCCCGGGGACCGCGATGATGCCAGGCGTCGAGCTCGTCACCGAGGTCACCGGACGAAGACGCTCGAGGACGCCGCAAGGTCGAGGAGCGGGCCGGGGAAGACGCCGAGCAGGACCGTGAGGACGACGCCGACGGCGATCGCGACGACGGAGAGCAGCGCCGGCTGAGCCAGCGTGACCTCGCCCGCGGGCTCGGTGAAGTACATGAGGACGATGATCCGCACGTAGACGAAGGCGGTGACCGCGCTGGCGAGCACGCCGATGACGACGAGCACGATGCCCGACAGGCCGCCGTGCTGGACCGCGGGCACGAAGGCCGCGACCTTGGCCGTGAAGCCCGACGTCAGCGGGATGCCCGCGAAGGCGAGCAGCATGAGCGTCATCGCCGCGGCGACGAAGGGGTGGCTGCGCCCGAGCCCCGCCCACTGGGAGAGGTGGGTGGCCTCGGCGCCGCGCTCGCGCACCATGGCCACGAGGGCGAAGGCGGCGATCGTCGAGGCGCCGTAGGCGACGAGGTAGAAGAGCACGCCGGAGATCGCGGTCTGGTCGAAGGCGAGGACGCCGACGAGGATGAAGCCCGCGTGCGCGACCGAGCTGTAGGCCAGGAGGCGCTTGATGTCGGTCTGGGTGACCGAAAGCACGGCGCCGACGACCATCGTCAGCGCGGCGATCGCGACGACCCCGATGTGCCACTCCCAGCGGGTGGTCTCGAGACCGACGTAGACGAGGCGCAGCAGGGCGCCGAAGGCCGCGATCTTCGTGCACGCGGCCATGAAGCCCGTGACGGCGGTCGGGGCGCCCTGGTAGACGTCCGGCGTCCACGAGTGGAAGGGCACGGCGCCGACCTTGAAGAGCAGGCCGACGAGGAGGAAGACGACGCCCGGCAGGAGCAGGCCCTCCATCTCACCGGTCGAGGTGCTCGCGGCCTGCGCGATGGTGCTGAGGCGCACCGAGCCGGCGTAGCCGTAGAGCAGGCCCGCGCCGAAGAGGAAGAAGGCCGAGCTGAAGGCGCCGAGGAGGAAGTACTTCAGCGCCGCCTCCTGGGAGAGCAGCCGGCGACGGCGACCCAGCCCGGTGATGAGGTAGAGGGGCAGCGAGAGGACCTCGAGGGCGATGAACATCGACAGCAGGTCGTTCGCGGCGGTGAACATCATCATGCCGGCGAGAGAGAAGAGCGTCAGCGGGAAGACCTCGGTGGTCGCCCAGCCGGCGCGCGCCGCGGCGCTCTCCATCTGCGAGCCCGGGGTCGCCGAGCCCATCGGGGTGAAGGCGTCCGGGCCGTCGCCGCCGAAGCGCTCGGCCATGGCGAGCAGCCCGACGAGACCGAGGACGAGCAGCGCCCCCATGAGGTAGCGGCTCGGCCCGTCGATCGCGAGGGTGCCGTCGACGGTGGCCCCGGTGACGTCGTCGCCCGAGGGCACGACGAGCGCGACGAGCGCGCCGAGGAGGGCGACGACGGAGATGCCCAGCTGGAGCGGGTAGCGCAGCCGCCGGGGCGCGAAGGCCTCGACGAGCACCCCGAGGATGGCGCCGGCGAAGACGACGACCATCGGCGCGACCGCGGCGTACGCGATGTCGGCCATCTCGAAGTCGCCTGCCATCGGCAGGCTGGTGAGCACGGCGGGCATCAGTGGTCACTCCCGTGGGTCGAGGCGGTGTCCGCCGGGGCGTCGTGTGCCGGGTCGCTGACCCCGACGACCTGCAGCGTGCGCTGCACCGCCGGGTCGAGGACGTCGAGCACGGGCTTGGGGAAGAAGCCGATGACGAGGAGGGCGGCGAGCAGCGGTGCGACGACGACCTTCTCGCGCAGCCCGAGGTCGCGCACCGGGCCGATCTGGGTCGGGGTCACCCCTTCGTCGAGGTCGGCACGCACGTAGGGCAGGTCCTGGCCGCCCGTGTCCGGGCCCTCGAGACGCGTGACCGCGCCCACGACGACGACCGGCGCGGGGCCGGTCATGACGCGCTTGTACATGAGCAGCACGTACAGCGCAGACAGGACGAGGCCGAGCGAGGCGACGACACCGGCTGCCGGGTAGCGCTGGAAGGTGCCGGTGATGACGAGGAACTCCGAGACGAAGGTCGACAGGCCCGGCAGCGACAGCGCGGACAGACCGGCGACGAGGAAGACGCCGGCCAGGGCCGGGGTCACCCGCTGCCAGCCGCCGTAGGCGTCGATGCGACGGCTGCCCCGGCGGGCGATGAGCATGCCCGCGACGAGGAAGAGCGCCGCCGTCGAGAAGCCGTGGTTGATCATGTAGAGGTTCGACCCGGCGTGGGCCGTCGAGGTGAAGGCGAAGATGCCCAGGACGATGAAGCCGAAGTGGCTCACCGACGTGAAGGCGATGAGGCGCATCATGTCGGACTGGCCGATCGCGAGGATCGCGCCGTAGACGATCGAGACGAGCGCGAGCACGACGACGACCGGCGTCGCCCACTGGCTGGCCTCCGGGAAGAGCTGGAGGCAGAAGCGGATCATCCCGTAGGTGCCGACCTTGTCGAGCACGCCGACGAGCAGGGTCGCGACCGCGGGCCGCGACTCGGCCGCGGCGTCGGGCAGCCACGTGTGCAGCGGCCACATCGGCGCCTTGATCGCGAAGGCGATGAAGAAGCCGAGGAAGAGCCAGCGCTCCGTGTCCTGCGCGATGTCGAGACCGGTGAGGCGCTCGATCATGAAGCCGTCCGTGCCGCCGGGGCCGACGACGTACAGGCCGATGACCGCGACGAGCATGATGAGCCCGCCGGCCAGCGAGTACAGGAGGAACTTCACGGCCGCGTACTGGCGCCGCTCACCGCCGTACATCCCGATGAGGAAGTACACCGGGATGAGCATCGCCTCGAAGAAGACGTAGAAGAGGAAGACGTCCGTGGCGGCGAAGACGCCGACCATGAAGGGCACGAGCGAGAGCAGCAGCGCGAAGTACGTGCTCTCCGAGCGCCCGCCGGGCACGTCGTCCCAGGCGGCCACCATGCACACGGGCGCGAGCACGAGGGCCATGAGGATGAGGGCCAGCGAGATGCCGTCGACCCCGAGGGCCCACGAGACGCCGAGCTGGGGGATCCACGAGTACTGCTCGGTGAGCTGGAACTGCTCCGAGGACCCGATGACGAACTGCGAGGCCGCCGCGCTGCCCACGGCGAGCGTGAGCAGCGAGGTGCCGAGCGCGAAGCGCTTGGCGAGGGCGGCCGGCAGGGCAGCCGTGATCGCGGCCCCGACGAGGGGCAGCGCCACGAGCAGCGACAGCCAGGGGAGGTCGGTCATCAGTTCATCACCCACAGTGCACCGAGGAGGACGACGACGCCCGTGAGCATCGTCAGGGCATAGCTGCGCGCGTAGCCGGACTGCACGCGACGCAGGCGAGACGAGGAGCCGCCGACGGCGGCGGCGAGCCCGCTGAAGACCCCGTCGACACCGGCCTTGTCGGTGAAGGCGAGGCTGCGGGTCAGGTGGATCCCGGGCCACTGCAGGAAGTTCGCGTTGAGCTGGTCCTGGTAGAGGTCGTCGCGGGCGGCGCGCGTGGCGACGGAGCCCCGCGGTGCGACCTGCGGCACCTCCTCGCGCACGTAGCGCAGGTAGGCCAGCGCGGCCCCGGCGAGGACGAGGACGATCGTCGCGGCCATGAGGACGGGGATCGGCAGGACCGGGTCCTCGTGCTCGTGGTGGCCGAAGACCGGCTCGAGGAAGGTCGGGAAGTCGAAGAGGACCATCGCGCCACCCAATGCGGCGGAGCCGACGGCGAGGACCATCATCGGGATCGTCATCACCGCGGGCGACTCGTGCGGGTGCACGTCGTCGGTCCACCGGCGCTTGCCGTGGAAGGTCATGAAGAACAGGCGCGACATGTAGAAGGCGGTGACGCCGGCGCCGAGGAGCGCGACGAGCCCGAAGACCCACGGGCGCCAACCCTCGCCGACGAAGGCGGCCTCGATGATCTTGTCCTTGCTCCAGAAGCCGGAGAAGGGCGGCAGACCGAGGATCGCCAGCCAGCCCAGGGCGAAGGTGACCCAGGTGATCTTCATGGCGCGGGACAGCCCGCCGAAGCGGCGCATGTCGACCTGGTCGCCCATGCCGTGCATGACCGAGCCGGCGCCGAGGAACATCCCGGCCTTGAAGAAGCCGTGGGTGATGAGGTGGAAGATCGCGAAGGCGTAGCCGACCGGGCCCAGACCCGCGGCGAGCATCATGTAGCCGATCTGGCTCATCGTCGAGGCCGCGAGGGCCTTCTTGATGTCGTCCTTCGCGCAGCCGACGACCGCGCCGTAGACGAGCGTGATCGCACCGACGATCGCGACGACGAGCTGCGCGTCCGGCGCCGCGTCGAAGATCGTGTGGCTGCGCACGACGAGGTAGACACCGGCGGTGACCATCGTCGCGGCGTGGATGAGCGCCGAGACCGGCGTCGGGCCGGCCATCGCGTCGCCGAGCCAGCTCTGCAGCGGGAACTGCGCGGACTTGCCGCAGGCGCCGAGGAGGAGCAGCAGGCCGATCGCGGTGAGCGCACCGGTCGAGGCGCCCCCGACCGCGGAGTCGACGCTGGCGAAGTCGACCGCGCCGAAGGTGGCGAACATCAGCGCGATGGCCAGGGCCATGCCGAGGTCGCCGACGCGGTTGGCGACGAAGGCCTTGTTCGCGGCGGTCGCGTAGGCGGCGCGGTGGTTCCAGAAGCCGATGAGCAGCCAGGACGCCAGACCCACGCCCTCCCAGCCGACGAAGAGCAGCAGGTAGCTGTCCGCGAGGACGAGCAGCAGCATCGAGGCGACGAAGAGGTTGAGGTAGGCGAAGAAGCGCCGGCGGTCGGGGTCGTGCTCCATGTACCCGAGCGAGTACACGTGGATGAGCGACCCGACGAAGGTGATGAGCAGGACGAAGCTGATCGACAGCGGGTCGACGAGCATGCCGGCCGAGAGCTGGAAGGCCCCGGCGGGGATCCACTCGTAGAGGTCGAGGTGAGAGGCCCGCTCCCCCGCGTCGACGCCGAGCATCGCGACGAGCAGCGCGGCACCGAGGAGGAAGGACGCCCAGGACAGGGCGGTGGCCAGGTAGGGGCCGAAGGCGTCCGTCGCGCGTCCGCCGAGCAGCAGCAGGGCTGCGCCGGCGAGCGGCATCGCGACGAGCAGCCAGCCCCAGGCCGTCAGACCGGTCGCTGCGTGGGCAGCGGCCGACCCTTCGGTCGTGAGGGAGACCAGGATCTGGTTGGGCACCAAGGGCTCCTTACAGCTTCAGCAGGTTGGCGTCGTCGACCGAGGCCGACCGGCGGGCACGGAAGATCGCCATGATGATCGCCAGGCCGACGACGACCTCGCAGGCGGCGACGACCATGACGAAGAGGGCGATGGCCTGCCCCTCGACCGTCCCGTGCATGCGCGCGAAGGTGACGAAGACGAGGTTGGCAGCGTTGAGCATGAGCTCGACGCCCATGAAGACGATGATCGCGTTGCGGCGCAGCAGCACCGTGGCCCCGCCGATGGCGAAGAGGACCGACGCGAGGTAGATGTAGGCCATGTAGGTCATCGGCGGCCGCCCTCCTCGATCTCGTCCTCGGTGCGCGCCGCGAGCTCGGTGTACCGGGTGGGCACGGTGACCTGGTCGCGGGCCGCGAGGACCTTGTTGATGGACAGCTCGGAGATGCTGCCGTCGGGCAGCAGCGCCGGGGTGTCGACGGCGTTGTGCCGGGCGTAGACGCCGGGCACGGGCAGACCGGCGAGGTGCTTGCCCTCCTTGAAGCGACGCTCGCTCCACGCGCGCTGCGTCGGCTTGGGTGCGAGGCGCTCGCGGTAGGCGAGGACCATCGCGCCGAGCGCGGCGGTGATGAGCAGCGCGGAGGTGGTCTCGAAGACCCACACGTACCGGCCGAAGATGTAGTTCGCCATGGCGTTGACGTTGCCCGGGTCGGCGTTGACCTCGGCCAGGCTCGGCGTCGCGGTGTAGCTGACGCGGCGCACGGCGGAGACGAGCAGGCCGACGATGCCGAGGGTGAGCACGACGGTCGCCAGGCGGTGGCCCTTGAGCGTCTCGACGACGCTGTCGGAGTGGTCGACGCCGACGAGCATGACGACGAAGAGGAAGAGCATCATCACCGCGCCCGTGTACACGAAGATGTGCACGACGCCGAGGAGCGGCGCCTCGAGGGTGACGAGGTAGAGCATGCCGAGGCAGATCATCGTCACGACCATGCCGAGAGCGGCGTGGACGGCCTTGCGGGCGAAGAGCAGCCCGCACGCGGCGACGGTGGCGATGACGGCGAGGACCCAGAAGGTCACCCCTTCGCCCGTGGACATCATGACTGGCCCTCCTGCGCCGTCGCGGCGGCGTGGTGCTCCTGCGCCCACCGGGTCTGCTCCGGCGTGGCCGCCGTGACCTTGCCCTGGTAGTAGTCGCGCTCCTCGAGGCCCTCGACCATGGGGTGCGGTGCGGGCACCATCCCCTGCTGGATCGGGGCGAGCAGCTGCTCCTTGGTGAAGATGAGGTCGGCGCGGTTGTTGTCCGCGAGCTCGTACTCGTTGGTCATCGTCAGCGCGCGCGTCGGGCAGGCCTCGATGCACAGCCCGCAGAAGATGCAGCGCAGGTAGTTGATCTGGTAGATCCGCCCGTAGCGCTCGCCGGGGCTGAAGCGCAGGCCCGACGCGTCGTCGTTGCTCTCGCCCTCGACCATGATCGCGTCGGCCGGGCAGGCCCACGCGCACAGCTCACAGCCGACGCACTTCTCGAGACCGTCGGGGTGACGGTTGAGCTGGTGACGGCCGTGGAAGCGCGGCTGGGTGGGCCACTTGACCTCGGGGTACTCCTGGGTGGCGACCTTGCGGAACATCGTCGCGAAGGTCACGCCGAAGCCGGCGACCGGTGCGAAGAGGTCCGAGAAGAACCCGCCCTTGCTCTCGTCAGCCACGGTGCTGCTCCTTCTCGGTGCTCGTGGTGGTGTCGGTGCTCGCGGGGGCGTCGGCCAGGGCCGTCGCGCCGCGACGGTCGGGCTCGACGAGCCGCTGACCGGGCAGCGGCGGCACGGGGTAGCCGCCGGCGAAGGGGTCGACCTCGTCGGGGACGTGCGCCGCCTCCTGCTCCGCGGCCGTGCGCTTCTCGACGCGGGTCTCCCACAGCCAGGTCCCGCCGAGGACGAGGACGGCGATGAAGCCGACGACGACGAGCGAGGCGATGGAGATCTCGCGGCCGAGCAGGCTCACGGTCCCGTCGCCGAAGTAGCCCAGCTCGGGGCTCGCGGCACGCATGAAGGCGACCGCGATGACCCAGACGAGCGCGACGGGGATGAGGAACTTCCAGCCGAAGCGCATGAACTGGTCGTACCGGGTGCGGGGCAGCGAGCCGCGCAGCCAGACGAAGAAGAACATGAAGACCCACAGCTTGGCGGTGAACCACAGCACGCCCCACCAGCCCTGGTCGAGCATGCCGTCGCCGATCGCCGCGATGCCGGGAGGGGCCGCGGGGCCGCCGAGGAAGAGCGTCGTCGCCAGCGCGGAGACGGTGAACATGTTGATGTACTCGCCGAGGAAGAACATCGCGAAGCGCATGCCCGAGTACTCGGTGAAGTAGCCGCCGACGATCTCGCCCTCGCCCTCGGCGAGGTCGACCGGCAGACGGTTGGTCTCGCCGACCATCGTGATGACGTAGATGACGAAGGAGACGCACGCCGGGATGATGAACCACAGGTCGCGCTGCGCGTAGACGATCTGGCTCGTGCTCATCGACCCCGCGTAGAGGAAGACGGCGACGAGCGAGAGGCCCATGGCGATCTCGTAGGAGATGATCTGCGCCGTCGCGCGCAGCCCGCCGAGGAGCGGGTACGTCGAGCCGGAGGACCAGCCCGCGAGGACGATGCCGTACGCGGCGACGCCGGCGACGGCGAGGACGAGCAGGCTCGCGACCGGCAGGTCGGTCAGCTGCAGCGGGGTGCGGTGGTCGAAGAGGCTCACGTCGCCGCCCATGGGCATGATCGCGAAGGAGACGAAGGCCATCGTCGCGAAGATGATCGGCGCGATCGTGAAGATCAGGGCGTCGGCGGCCTTGGGCCGCACGTCCTCCTTGAGCATCGACTTCATGCCGTCGGCCAGCGTCTGCAGCAGGCCGAAGGGGCCGTTGCGGTTCGGGCCGGGACGCTGCTGCATCCGGCCGATGACGCGGCGCTCGAACCAGATGACGAGCAGCACCGAGAGCAGGAGGTAGACGAAGAGAAAGAGCGCCTTGACGAGCGAGAGCCACACCGGGGTGTCGCTGAAGTCGGCCCGCGGCACCGAGGGGTTGACCTCGGTGACGAGGTAGGCGAGGTCGATCATGCGGCACCACCTGGGGTCACGGTGACGACGGCGCCCGAGCGGGCAGCCAGGGATCGGAGGTCGCAGCCCTCGGAGCGGGTCGGCAGCCACACGACGTGGTCGACCATCTCCGTGACGTGGACCGGTGCGGTGACCCGCACGCCGTCACCGGTGACGGTGACGAGGTCGCCCGGCACGACGCCGAGGGACTGCGCGCTCACCGGCGACATGAGGGCTCGCGGCGTCGGCGCGGTGCCGGCGAGGAAGGGCTCCCCGTCCTGCATCGAGCCGCGGTCGAGCAGGTGGTGCCAGGTCGCGAGGACGAACTGGCCCGGGCCCGGCTGCGGGACGGAGACCGGCGCGGCCGGTGCGGGCGCCGAGGTCGGGGCCGTCGTGCGGGCCGGCAGCGTCGCGAGCTCGCGGCGCACCTCGCCCACGGTGCGGGTGCCGAGGAAGACGCCCATCTCGTCGGCGAGCATCGACAGCACGCGGTGGTCGCCCATCGCGGTCGTGTCCAGCGCGGCGGCGAAGGGGCGCTCGCGGCCCTCCCAGTCCAGGAAGGTCCCCTCGCTCTCGGCGTGGGGCGCGATCGGCAGGACGACGTCGGCGTGCTCGGTCACCGTGCTCGGACGCATCTCGAGCGAGACGACGAAGGCGCGCTCCAGCGCGGCCCGGCCGTCGGCGTGACCGATGTCGTCGACGTCGACGCCCGCGACGAGCAGCGCGTCGAGACGGCCGATCGCGGCGGCCTCGAGCATGCCGCCGGTGTCGCGGCCGGAGGTGTCGGGCAGCTCGCGCTCGGTCTGCCAGGCGGCGGCGACCTCGGCGCGGTCGGCGGCGGAGGTGGCGGCGCGGCCACCGGGCAGCAGGCCCGGGAGAGCACCGGCCTCGAGCGCACCGCGCTCACCGGCGCGACGCGGCACCCAGGCCAGACGGGCGCCGGAGGCCTCGGCCAGCTCGGCCGCGGCGGAGAGGGCACCGGGCACGGTGGCCAGGCGCTCGCCGACGAGGACGACCGTCCCCGGCTCGCGCAGCGCCGTGCGGGCCGCGGCGAACGCGTCCCCGCCCATCTGCTCGGTCGTGCCCTCGCCCGCGAGGGCGCGCAGCACCTCGGTCTCGGTGCCCGGGGCGCTCGGGATGAGCGTGCCGCCGAGCTTGTCGAGACCGCGGGTGGCCAGGGGCGCGACGGAGTAGACCGACGTCTTGGCCTTGCGGTACCCGCGGCGCAGCCGCAGGAAGACGATGGGGCTCTCCTCCTCGGGCTCGAGCCCGACGAGGACGACCGAGGAGGCCGAGCCGAGGTCGTCGTAGGTGACCCCGCCGGTCTGCGGCGTGGAGCCGATGACGTGCGCGGCGAGGAAGTCGGCCTCCTCGGCCGAGTGCGGCCGGGCGCGGAAGTCGACGTCGTTCGTGCCGAGGACGACCCGGGCGAACTTCGCGTACGAGTAGGCGTCCTCGGTGCTCACACGACCACCGACGAGGACGCCGGCGCCGCGGGCGGCACGCAGGCCGTCGGCCGCGGCCGCGAGGGCCTCGCGCCACGACGCGACCCGCAGCTCGCCGTCCTCGCGGATCATCGGCAGCTCGATGCGGTCGCCGGTCGTGGCGTAGGTGAAGGCCCAGCGACCCTTGTCGCAGTTCCACTCCTCGTTGACGGCCGGGTCCGCGGCCGCCATCCGGCGCAGCACGGTGCCGCGGCGGTGGTCGGTGCGCAGCGAGCAGCCGCTGGCGCAGTGCTCGCAGGTCGTCGGGGTGGAGACGAGGTCGAAGGGGCGCGAGCGGAAGCGGTAGGCCGCCCCGGTGAGCGCGCCGACCGGGCAGATCTGCACGGTGTTGCCCGAGAAGTAGCTCTCGAAGGGCTGCTCCTCGTAGATGCCGACCTGCTGCAGCGCGCCGCGCTCGACGAGGGCGATGAAGGGGTCACCGGCGACCTGGTCGGAGAAGCGGGTGCACCGGGCGCACAGGACGCAGCGCTCGCGGTCGAGCAGCACCTGGCTGGAGATGTTGATCGGCTTGGGGTAGGTGCGCTTGACGTCCTCGAAGCGAGACGTCGCCCGGCCGTGGCTCATCGCCTGGTTCTGCAGGGGGCACTCGCCGCCCTTGTCGCACACCGGGCAGTCGAGCGGGTGGTTGACGAGGAGCAGCTCCATGACGCCCTGCTGCGCCTTGTCGGCGACGGGCGAGGTGAGCTGGGTCTTGACCTCCATGCCCGGCGCGACGGTCATCGTGCACGACGCCTGCGGCTTGGGCATCGGCTTGACGTTGCCCTCGCGGTCGGGCATCGCGACCTCGACGAGGCACTGCCGGCAGGCCCCGACCGGGTCCAGGCCCGGGTGGTCGCAGAAGCGCGGGATCTCGATGCCGACCTGCTCGGCGGCACGGATGATGAGGGTGTCCTTGGGGACAGAGACCTCGACCCCGTCGATGGTGAGCTCGACGGTCTCGACCGCCGGCTTCGCGGCGGCCGAGCTCTTGTCGCTCGTGACGGTCATGCGGTCACCTTCGCAGTGTCGTTCTGGGAGAAGAGCACGGACGCGGCCGGGGGGAAGAGCTCGGCGGCCGGCGTGTGGCAGCCGGCCTCGAACTCCTCGCGGAAGTACTGGACCGCCGAGGTCACCGGGCTCGTCGCGCCGTCCCCGAGCGCGCAGAAGCTGCGGCCGAGGATGTTGTCGCAGATGTCGACGAGCTTGTCGATGTCCTCCGGGGTGCCCTGGCCGTGCTCGATGCGCTCGAGGATCTGGGCGAGCCACCACGTGCCCTCACGGCACGGGGTGCACTTGCCGCAGGACTCGTGCCGGTAGAAGTCGATCCAGCGCGAGACCGCGCGCACGACGGAGACCGTCTCGTCGAAGATCTGCAGCGCGCGCGTGCCGAGCATCGAGCCGGCCGCGGCGACGGACTCGAAGTCCAGCGGCACGTCGAGGTGCTCGTCGGTGAAGATCGGCGTCGAGGACCCGCCCGGGGTCCAGAACTTCAGCTTCTTGCTCGGGTCGCGCATGCCGCCGGCCATGTCGATGAGCTCGCGCAGGGTGATGCCCAGCGGGGCCTCGTACTGGCCGGGGTTCTTCACGTGCCCGGAGAGGCTGAAGATGCCGAAGCCCTGGGACTTCTCGGTGCCCATGTCGGAGAACCACTCGGCGCCGTGGAGCAGGATCGGCGGCACGGAGGCGATGGACTCGACGTTGTTGACGACCGTCGGGCGGGCGTAGAGGCCCGCGACGGCCGGGAAGGGGGGCTTGAGGCGCGGCTGCCCGCGACGGCCCTCGAGGCTGTCGAGCAGCGCGGTCTCCTCGCCGCAGATGTACGCGCCGGCGCCGGCGTGCACGGTGACGTCGAGGTCGAAGCCCGAGCCGAGGATGTCCTTGCCGAGGTAGCCCGCGGCGTACGCCTCCTCGACCGCGCGCAGCAGTCGGCGGTAGACGTGGACGACCTCGCCGCGCAGGTAGATGAAGGCGTGGTTGCAGCCGATGGCGAAGGAGGTGATGGCCACCCCTTCGACGAGGAACTGCGGCGCCGCCATCATGAGCGGGATGTCCTTGCACGTGCCCGGCTCGGACTCGTCGGCGTTGACGACGAGGTAGCGGGGGCCGCCGTCCGGCGGGGGCAGGAAGCCCCACTTCATGCCCGTGGGGAAGCCGGCGCCGCCACGGCCGCGCAGACCGGAGTCCTTCGTCATCTGCACGAGGTCGGCCGGGTCCATGGTGAGCGCGGTGCGCAGGGCCTGGTAGCCCTCGTTGCGCTCGTAGGTCTCCAGCGTCCAGGACTGCGGCTCGTCCCAGAACTTCGTGAGGATCGGGGTCAGCTGAGTGCTCATCGTCTACTCCCCCTCGGCCTTGTTGTCGTCGTCGGCGATCTTCGTCGCCTCCGCCGAGCGAGCGTCCTCGCCGCCCGGCTTCTCGTCGGGCTCGTTGGCCGGCGCGTTGACCGAGCCGTAGGCGCCCTGCGCCACGCCGCCCGGCGCGTCCGCGCTGGCGGAGGTGCTCGTGGCGTCGGACCCGCCGGGGGCGGTCCAGCCCTCGCGCCGGGCGATCTCGACACCGCGAAGGGAGGCCGGCCCGGCCCCGACGCCCTCGTCGGCGAGACCGTCGGAGAAGCCGGCGAGGACGCGGGAGACCTGCTTGAAGGTGCACACGCGCGAGGGCCCGCGGCTCGGGGCGACGCTCTCGCCGGCGCGCAGGGCGTCGACGAGCTCGACGGTCGAGGCGGGGGTCTGGTTGTCGAAGAACTCCCAGTTCGCCATGACGACGGGCGCGTAGTCGCATGCCGCGTTGCACTCGACGCGCTCGAGGGTGATCTTGCCGTCGGCGGTCGTCTCGTCGTGGCCGATGCCGAGGTGCTCTGAGACCTCGTCCCAGATCTGGTCGCCGCCCATGATCGCGCACAGGGTGTTCGTGCAGACGCCGACGGTGTACTCGCCGTTGGGGTGGCGCTTGTACTGGGTGTAGAAGGTCGCGACGCCGGAGACCTCGGCCGTGGTGAGCTCGAGGGTCTCGGCGCAGAACTCGATGCCCCGACCGGTGATGTAGCCGTCGACGGACTGGACGAGGTGGAGCAGCGGCAGCAGCGCGGAGCGCTTCTGCGGGTAGCGCGCGACGACGAGCTCGGCCTCGGCGGCCAGCTGCTCGAGCACCTCGGCCGGGTAGGGCTCCTTGCTCTCGCTCGGGACGTGGAGGTGCCCCGAGGCGGTCTGCTCTGCGAAGTTGCCGGACATCAGCGGTCCACGCCTCCCATGACGGGGTCGAGCGAGGCGACGGCGACGATGACGTCGGCGAGGTTGCCGCCCTCGCACATCGCCGCGGTGGCCTGCAGGTTGTTGAAGCTCGGGTCGCGGAAGTGCGCCCGGTAGGGGCGGGTGCCGCCGTCGGAGACGAGGTGGCAGCCGAGCTCGCCCTTCGGCGACTCGACGGCGACGTACGCCTGGCCCGGCGGGACGCGGAAGCCCTCGGTGACGAGCTTGAAGTGGTGGATGAGCGCCTCCATCGAGGTGCCCATGATCGTGCGGATGTGCTCGAGGCTGTTGCCCATGCCGTCGCCGCCGACCGCGAGCTGCGAGGGCCACGCGATCTTCTTGTCCTCGACCATGACCGGGCCGGGGTTGGCCTGGAGCTCGTCGGTGACCTGCTCGATGATCCGCAGGCTCTGGTGGATCTCGTCGAGACGGATGCACAGCCGGTCGTAGGAGTCGGCGCCGGTGCGGGTGATGACGTCGAAGTCGTACTTCTCGTACCCGCAGTAGGGGCTGAGCTTGCGCAGGTCGTGCGGCAGGCCCGCCGAGCGCAGCACGGGACCGGTGATGCCGAGCGCCATGCAGCCGGTGAGGCTGAGGTAGCCGACCCCCTTCGTGCGGCCCTTGAGGATCGGGGCCTCGAGGAGGAGCTTCTCCAGCTCGTGGACGCCCTGCCGGATGAGCGGCACGTTCTCGCGGATCTTGTCGATCGCGCCGTGCGGCAGGTCCTGGGCGACGCCACCGGGACGGATGTAGGCGTTGTTCATCCGCAGGCCGGTGATGTTCTCGATGATCGACAGGATCCGCTCGCGCTCGCGGAAGCCGATCGTCATGACCGTCGTCGCGCCCATCTCCATGCCGCCGGTGCCCATGGCGATGAGGTGGGAGGAGATGCGGGTGAGCTCCATCATGAGCACCCGGATCGCGCTCGCGCGCTCGGGGACCTGCTCCTCGATGCCGAGGAGGCGCTCGATGGCCAGGCAGTAGGCCGCCTCCTGGAACATCGGGGTGAGGTAGTCCATGCGGGTGCAGAAGGTCACGCCCTGGGTCCAGGTGCGGAACTCCATGTTCTTCTCGATGCCCGTGTGGAGGTAGCCGATGCCCGCGCGGGTCTCGGTCACCGTCTCGCCGTCGAGCTCGAGGATGAGCCGGAGCACGCCGTGGGTCGACGGGTGCTGCGGGCCCATGTTGACGACGATCCGCTCCTCGGGGTGCATCCCGAGCTCGCCGATCTGCTCGTCCCAGTCTCCGCCGGAGACGTCGACGACGTAGCCCTGCGTCGCCTCGTCGGCGGCGCCGGTCGCGTGGAAGGTTTGAGCGCTCATCAGCTGTACGACCTCCGCTGGTCCGGCGGCGGCACGGTGCCGCCCTTGTACTCGACGGGCACGCCGCCGAGCGGGTAGTCCTTGCGCTGGGGGTGACCGGGCCAGTCGTCCGGCATGAGGATCCGGGTGAGGTCCGGTCGGCCCTCGAAGAGGATGCCGAACATGTCCCACGTCTCGCGCTCGTGCCAGTCGGCGGCGGGGTAGACGTGGACGATGCTCGGGATCCGCGGGTCGGCGTCGGGCACGGCCACCTCGACGCGCACCCGGCGACCGCCGTGGGTGATGGAGAGCAGGTGGTAGACGGCGTGGAGCTCCTCGCCGACCTGCTGGGGGTGGTGCACGCCGGAGACCGACACGCACATCTCGAAGCGCAGCCGGGGGTCGTCGCGCAGCGCCTGCATGACCGACGGCAGCTCGGCCGGCGCGACATGGAGGGTCAGCTCGCCGCGGTCGACGACGACGCTGCGCACCGGCGTGCCGCCGGTCGCGTCCTGCAGGTGGTCGACGACCTCGTCGAAGTAGCTGCCGTAGGGCCGCTCGGCGGTACCGGGGAAGAGGATCGGGGAGCGCAGGCCGCCGTAGCCGGAGGTGTCTCCCCCCTTCGCCGCGCCGAACATGCCGGTGCGCTCGCCGACGACGACCGCGCCGGCGGGGTCGCCCGCGGTCGAGCGGGTCGTGCCGTCGCCGGGGCCCTGGCCCGAGCTCTGCTGCGGGGTGGCCGACGGCGCGTCGGCGACGACGTTGGTCCGCTCGACGGGACGCTGCTCGCCCTGCAGCCCGCCGACGGGCGGCAGGTCGGGGTTGCCGGTGCCGGTCAGGCCCGCGCCCTCGGGGCGCACGGGGTCGCCCGTCGTGCCCGGGGTGTCCTTGTCCTGCTCGCTCATGCGAGGAGATTCCTTCCGACGAGGCCCTCGTGGTCGTGCGTGGGCGCGAGCAGCTCGGTCGGGGTCGCGCCGAGCGCGGCCTGCTCGGCCGCGCGGGCGGCGGCGACGCGGTTGACGCCGAGCTTGCTGCCCTGGATCTGGCCGTGCAGCTCGATGATCGCGTTGAGCAGCATCTCCGGGCGCGGCGGGCAGCCGGGCAGGTAGATGTCGACGGGGATGATGTGGTCGACGCCCTGGACGATGGCGTAGTTGTTGAACATCCCGCCCGAGCTCGCGCAGACGCCCATCGAGATGACCCACTTCGGGTTGGCCATCTGGTCGTAGACCTGGCGTACGACGGGGGCCATCTTCTGGCTCACCCGGCCGGCGACGATCATGAGGTCGGCCTGGCGCGGGGTCGCGGCGAAGCGCTCCATGCCGAAGCGGGCGAGGTCGTAGTGCGGGGTGCCGACAGCCATCATCTCGATGGCGCAGCAGGCCAGGCCGAAGGTCGCAGGCCAGATCGAGGCCTTGCGCATGTAGCCGGCGACGTTCTCGAGCGTCGTCAGGGCGATCCCTGCCGGCAGCTTCTCCTCAAGTCCCATCAGTGTGCTCCCTTTCGCGTCAGTCCCACTCGAGGCCGCCGCGACGCCACACGTAGGCGTAGGCGACGAAGATGGTGATCATGAAGAGCACCATCTCGACGAGTGCGAAGAGACCGAGGTTGTCGAAGGCGACGGCGAAAGGCAGCAGGAAGAGCGTCTCGACGTCGAAGATGATGAAGAGCATCGCGGTGAGGTAGTACTTCACCGGGAAGCGGCCGCCCTCGGCGGCCTGGGGGGTGGGCTGGATGCCGCACTCGTAGGCCTGGGCCTTGGCGGAGTTGTACCGGGCCGGGCCGACGACCAGGCTGGTGCCCACCGACAGGAGGGCGAAGCCCAGACCCAGGGCCAGCAGGATGCCGAGCGGGATGTAGGGGTTCATCGCGTCATGACCTCGCTTTCCGTCAGCACGCTGTGACGCATGTCATTCATCCTAGGGGTCGTCATCGAAGCCTCCTCAGGCGCTCGGCGCCAGGCGCGTCATCGCCTGGATGACGCGGTCGTCGAGGCCTCCGCCGCTCTCCTGCGGCAGGTTGGCCATGAGCTTGAGCATGAAGCGCATGAGGGTCGTCCGGGGAAGACCGTACTTCGTCGCCAGGCGCATGATCTCCGGCTTGCCGATGAGCTTGGCGAACTCGGCACCGATCCGGAAGTAGCCGCCGTGCATCTGCTTCATCCGCAGGACGTAGCGCTGCAGGACGGCCTCGCGGGCGGCCAGGCTGCTCGCGCGCAGCGCCTCGTCGATGACCTCGGCGGCGACGAAGGCGGCCTCGAGGGCGTAGTCGATGCCCTCCCCGTTGAAGGGGTTGACCATGCCGCCGGAGTCGCCGACGAGGAGCAGGCCCCGGTCGTACAGCGGCTGGCGGTTGAAGGCCATCGGCAGGGCCGCGGACTTGATCGGGCCGGTGATCGTCGCCTCGGAGATGCCCCACTCGTCGGGCATCGAGGCCACCCAGCGGCGCATGACGTCCTTGTAGTCCGTGCGCCCGAAGGCCTCGGAGGTGTTGAGGATGCCCAGGCCGATGTTGCTGCGCCCGTCGCCGAGACCGAAGAGCCAGCCGTAGCCGGGCATGAGGATGTCGCGGCCGTCCTCCCCCTTCGTCCACAGCTCGAGGTGGGACTCCATGTAGTCGTCCGTGTGGCGCGGCGTCTCGTAGTAGGCGCGCACCGCGACGCCCATCGGGCGGTCCTCGCGCTTCTCCCGGCCGAGGGCCACGGCCAGGCGCGAGCTCACGCCGTCGGCGGCGACGACGACGGGCGCCCGGTAGGTGACCCGCTCCCCCGTCGCGCGGCCGGTCTCGGACATGACCTTCGCGACGACGCCGACGACGCGGCCGTCGTCGTCGAGGACGGGCTCGGTGACGTTGCGCCGCTCGATGAGCTCGGCGCCGCAGCGCTCGGCGTGCCGGGCGAGGTACTCGTCGAGGTCCTCGCGGCCGCGGGCCATGCCGAAGGAGGGGAAGGAGTCGACCTCGGGCCAGTCGAGCTGGAGGCGCATGCCGCCGCCGATGATCCGCAGGCCCTTGTTGTGGGCCCAGCCGTCGGTCTCGGCGGTGGGGACCTCGAGGTGGATGAGCTGGCGGACCGCGCGCGGGGTGAGCCCGTCGCCGCAGATCTTGTCGCGGGGGAAGGAGGTCTTCTCGAGCAGGACGACGCGGCGGCCGGCCTTGGCCAGCCAGGCGGCGGTCGCGCTGCCCCCCGGGCCGGCACCGACGACGACGACGTCCGCGTGCACGACGTCGCCGTCGAGCCGCGGGGTGGGGGCGTCAGCAGGGGTGGTCACGCTCGTCCTCGGGTGCTTGTGAAGGGATTCACGAACTACGACAGGGTACGTGCCGGTCGCGAAGGGGTGCAGTGAGGTTGTCCTAACCTGGCCCGTCGGGGCCTGGTCGGGTCAGGCCGGGTTGACGCCGCGGTGCAGGGCGACGATCCCGGCCGAGAGGTTGGTCCACTCGACGTCCCGCCAGCCGGCGGTGGCGAGGTCGCTCGCCAGCTCGCGCTGGCCGGGCCAGGCCTGGATCGACTCGGCGAGGTAGACGTAGGAGTCGGGGTTGGAGGAGATCCGGCGGGCCACGGCGGGCAGCGCGCCCATGAGGTAGCGCTTGTAGATCGTGCGGAAGCCCGGGACGACGGGGTCGCTGAACTCGCAGACGACGAGCCGGCCCCCCGGACGGGTGACCCGGCGGAACTCCGCGAGCGCGACGTGCCGGTCGGCGACGTTGCGCAGGCCGAAGGACATCGTCACGGCGTCGAAGGTGTCGTCGGCGAAGGGGAGGCGCATCGCGTCGGCCGCGGTGAGGGCGAGCGCGGGGTTGCGCCGGCGACCCTCGCGCAGCATCCCGAGGGAGAAGTCGGCGGGGACGACGTCGACCCCGCGGGCCGCGAAGGGCTCGCTCGAGGTGGCGGTGCCCGCCGCGATGTCGAGGACCCGCTCGCCGGTCTGCGCGTCGACGGCCTCCACGACGGCCGTGCGCCACGCGCGGTCCTGGCCGAGGGAGAGGACGTCGTTGGTGAGGTCGTAGCGCTTCGCGACGTCGTCGAACATCGACGCGACGTCCTTGGGGTCCTTCTCGAGGGAGGCGCGGATCATGGGCCCATCCTCGCACCCGGCACCTCGCGGCGCGGACGGGCACGAGCGCCGGCACGAGGACGGCCACGCCCGGGGGCAGGCGTACGCTGATCGGGCGATGACCACCCTCGACCCCGCCCTGGCGCGCCTCGACGCCCGCACCTCCCCCTCGTCGTCCCCGCGCCTGGTCTGCCGGACCGTGCGGGTGCCCGCGACCCGGGTCGGCGACCTCCTGGCCCTCCTGCCCGACGACACCTCGCAGGTGCTCTCGTGGGTGCGACGCGGCGAGGGTCTCGTCGGCTGGGGCGAGGTGGCCGGGCTGTCGGTCACCGGCGAGGACCGCTTCGGGCGGGCGCAGGACTGGTGGCGCGAGATCACCGCGGTCGCCGAGGTCGAGGACGAGGTCGAGGTGCCCGGCACCGGCCCGATCTGCTTCGGCTCGATGGCCTACTCGGCCCGCTCGCAGACCCCCTCGCGGCTCGTCGTGCCCGCCGTCGTCGTCGGCCGCCGGGGCCGCGACGCCTGGGTGACGACGACCTGGCTCGCCGGGGAGGAGCCCTCCCCCGTGGACGACGCGGTCGAGACCTCCCTTCGTCCCTCCCCCGCGCCGCGCGCGCCGGAGTCGATCCGCTTCAGCGACGGCGACCTCTCGGCCGGCTCGTGGGCCGGGATCGTCGAGCAGGCCGTCGCGCGGATCAGCGCCGGCGAGCTCGACAAGGTCGTCCTCGCCCGCAGCCTCGACGTCGAGGCCGACTCGCGGATCGACCCGCGCTGGGTGCTGCAGCGCCTCGCGCAGGACTACGACACGACGTGGGTCTTCTCCGTCGCCGGTCTCGTCGGCGCGACCCCGGAGATGCTCGTGCGTCTCGAGCGCGGCCTCGTCACCTCGCGGGTGCTCGCCGGCACGATCCGGCGCACCGGCGACGACAGCCACGACCTCGCGCTCGCGGGCTCGCTCGCGCGCAGCAGCAAGGATCTCGAGGAGCACGAGTACGCCGTGCGCTCGGTCGCCGACGCCCTCGCCGCGCACACCTCCTCGATCAACGTGCCGGAGTCCCCCTTCGTCCTGCACCTCACCAACGTCATGCACCTCGCGACCGATGTCGCCGGGGTCGTCGACGACACGTCGACCTCGCTCGCGCTCGCGGCCTCGCTGCACCCCTCCGCCGCTGTGTGCGGCACGCCGACCCCCGTCGCCGACGGGCTCATCGGCGAGCTCGAGCAGATGGACCGCGGCCGCTACGCCGGGCCGGTGGGCTGGATGGACGCGACCGGCGACGGCGAGTGGGGCATCGCGCTGCGCTGCGGCGCGCAGACCTCGCCGACCTCGCTGCGCCTCTACGCGGGCTGCGGGATCGTCGCCGGGTCCGACGCCGCGAGCGAGGTAGCGGAGTCGGACGCGAAGTTCCTCCCGATGCGCCAGGCGCTCACCCCTCCCGCCTGAGCCGTAACTCGCGTGACACCCGTGCCCGGCGCGGGCAGGGTGGACGGGTGAGCACCCACCCGCAGCACGCCGTCACCGCCGACCCCGACGTCGAGCGCTTCGCCGCGATCGACGACCTCGTGTGGTTCGACGACATCGGCTTCGACGAGGCCGTGTCGTACGCGCGGGCGGTCCCCCACCGGTGGGCCGTCACCGCCGCCGGTGGCGACGACGGGTCGCCGTACCGCGGCATCGCGGGAGCCTTCGAGATGGAGCTGACCGTGCCCGGGGCTCCCGTCGGCCGGCCCTCGCAGCTGCCGGTGTCGGGCCTTACCTGGGTCGGGGTGCACCCCGACCACCGGCGCACCGGCGTGCTCACCGCCCTCATGGACGCCCACCTGAGCTGGTGCCGCGAGCAGGGCCTGGCCCTCGCCGCGCTGCACGCCTCGGACGTGGCGATCTACGGCCGTTTCGGCTACGCCGTCGCCTCGACCGCGGGCGAGATCTCGCTCGGCCATGGCGCGACCTTCGACGCACCGGGGGTGAGCACCGAGGGCATCACGACCTCGATGCACGACCTCTCCGACGAGCACGTGCTCGCCCGGGTGCACGCCGCGCACCGGGCCCTCGCCGCCGGCCGTGTCGGCTCGGTCACCCGCACCCTCGAGCTGGCCACCCGCGTCTACACCGACCCCGCGTCACGGCTGCGAGGCACGGAGCGGCGCCGCGTCGTCATCGCCGCGCGCGACGGGCGGGACGTCGGCTACGCGATCCTGCGGCGCCGCCCCAAGTGGGAGGACGGCCGCAGCGCCGCCACGCTCGACTGCGACGAGTGGGCCTGGGCGGACAGCGCGGCCCAGCTCGCCCTCGCTCGTCGGCTCACCTCCGTCGACCTCGTGACGCGCACGAGCGTGCGGGTCACCGCCGACGACGCCCTGCTGTGGTGGTGCGGCGGCCCGCGCACCGTCGTGCACAAGACCGGCGACGAGCTGTGGCTGCGTGTGCTCGACCTGCCCGCCGCGCTCTCCGCCCGGGGCTGGTCGGCCGAGTGCGACGTCGTGCTCGAGGTGCGGGACGGGCTCGTCGAGGACCAGGCCGGCCGCTGGCGGGTCGTCGCCCGCGACGGGCACGCCGAGGTGACGCGCACCGACGACCCCGCCGACCTCGGGCTCGACGTCGGGGTCCTCGGGACGACCTACCTCGGCGGCCGCCGCCTCGCCGCCCTCGCCCGCCAGGGCCTCGTCGAGGTCCACGACCCCGCCGCCCTGCGAGCCCTCGACGCAGCCCTGGCCACCCCCACCCTCCCCGTCCCACCCGTGAGCTTCTGACCCCGCGCCTCGGACCTCACCTGCCCCGAACCTCACCTGCCCCAAGTTTCTCGGGTCACCCGATAAACCCCGGCTCAGCATGAGTAAGAGACTCGTGCTGAGCGGGGGTTTGTCTTGCTGAGCCGCTCGACGACGAAGGGGGCGGCCCTTCCGCACGTGGGTGACCCCCTTCGTGAGGTGTCTGCGTCCCGCAGCGCTTCAGCCGCCCCATGTTTCTCGGGTGACCCGATAAACCCCGGCTCAGCATGGGTAAGAGACTCGTGCGAAGCGGGGGTTTGTCTCGCCGAGCCGCCCGACGACGAAGGGGGCGCCCCACCGGTGGGTGGGACGCCCCCTTCGCGCGTGGTCGGGTCTACTTCACCGAGCCCGACATCAGACCGCCGATGAAGTAGCGGCCGAGCAGGACGTAGACGAGCAGGGTGGGCAGCGAGGCGAGCAGGACGCCGGCCATGATCTGCGCGTAGTCGGGGTTCTGGCCGCCGGCGAGCTCGTTGAGCGCGTAGGTGACCGGCCCGTTGTTGCGGTTGGTGAGGAAGAGCGCGAAGAGGAAGTCGTTCCACGCGCTCGTGAACTGCCAGATGAGCGTGACGACGAAGGCCGGCGCCGAGACGGGCAGGACGACCGAGCGGAAGATCCGCCACATGCCCGCGCCGTCGATCTTCGCCGCCTCGAGGATCTCCTTGGGCACGGCCGTCGCGTAGTAGTTGCGGAAGATCAGCGTGCAGATCGGGATGCCAAAGATCGTGTGCACCGCGATGAGCTTGACGATGCCGTCGAACCACGGCGCGACCGCCTGGACGTCGAGGAGCATCGCCTGGAGCGGGATCATCACCGCCTGGTAGGGGATGAACATCCCGAAGAGGAAGAGGGTGAAGACGGTCTGCGCGCCCGGGAAGCGCCAGCGCGCGAAGACGAAGCCGTTCATCGAACCCAGCGCCGAGGACAGCACCGCGGCGACGACGGCCATGACGGCGGTGCGGCCCATCGCCGGGGCGAGCCGCTCGATCGCGCCGCGCCACCCCTCGAGGGAGAGGTCGGTCGGCAACGACCACGCGGAGGAGGGGTTGACCGCGCCGCGGCCCTTGAGGCTCGTGACGACGACGACGTAGAGCGGCACGAGGACGAGCACGGCGAAGAGCACGAGCAGCCCGATGCGCACGGCCTTGGCCCGGCCGGTGCTGCGGGTGCCCGGCGCGCCGAGGTCGCGGCGGGGGCCGCCGCGGACGACGCCGGAGGTGCTGACGCTCTCGGCGGGGACGGTGACGTCGGCGGCCATCAGTCGCGCTCGCTCTCTGCCTTGACGGTGTACACGAGATAGGGGACGACGACCACCGCGACGATGACGAGCAGGATCGTCGCGTTGACCGCGGCGGCGACCGGGTCGTCCTGCGCGAAGAGCTGCGTCCACATGAGCGTCGCGGGGACCGAGGCCGTGTACGAGCTCGGCCCGGCGATGACGTAGATGAGGTCGAACATCTTCATCGACATGTGCCCGAGGATGATCAGGGCGGACAACGCGATCGGCGAGAGCTGCGGGAAGAGCACGTGGCGGTAGACCTGCCACTCGCTCGCGCCGTCGATCCGGGCCGCCTCGCGCTGGTCCTCGGAGATCCCGCGGAAGCCGGCGAGGAAGAGCGCCATGACGTAGCCGGAGAGCTGCCAGATCGCGGGCAGGGCCATGGCGGCCATGGTGAAGCGGCCGTCACCGGACCACCAGCTCGACTGCAGGGAGTCCAGCCCCAGCTTGGCGAAGAGCTGGTTGAGGCCGACGGCCCCCTCCCCCTTCGCCGGGCTGAGCAGCCAGCGCCACACGACACCGGCGGCGATGAAGCTCACGGCCATCGGGAAGAGGTAGGTCGAGCGGAAGAAGCCCTCGGCGGAGACGCCCTTCTCGAGGAGCACGGCCCACAGCAGACCCATGAGCATCGTGCCGACCATGAAGACGACGGTGAGGACGAGGAGGTTCCACAGCGCGTGCTGGTAGCCGTCGCTGCCGAGCAGCTCGGTGTAGTTGCTGTACCCGCCGGCGTGCTGGACCTTCTCGACGAACTTCCCGCCGACGACGGCCCGCTTGGTCGAGACGTTGAGCGAGGTCCACACGTTCTGCGCGAGGAGCCAGTAGACGAAGACGCCGATGAGCAGGATCGACGGCGAGACCATGAGCAGTCCGGGCAGCCAGTTCTTGGCGCGGCGCACGGGTCCTCCAGGGGTGAGGGAGATGGCGAAGGGGGGCCCCACGGCCGGGACGGGTGCGTCCCGGCCGCGGGGCGATGAGCCGGTCGGCTCAGGCGTTCTTCTCGGCCGCGGCCGAGAGCTCCTTGACGAGGGTCGCCTCGTCCTTGCTGGAGGAGAACTTCGCGACCGCGGTGGAGATGTCGGTGCTCCACGCCAGCGGCACGGCGGCGCCGTGCGCGATCGAGCTGACGATGGTGTCGGAGGTGAAGTCCTCCATCGCGCTCTGCTGGTAGGCCGGGAAGTCGTCCATGGCCACGTCGGTGCGTGCGGGGATGGAGCCCTTGGCGAGGTTGAAGGCCTTCTGGCCGTCGGCGGAGCCGACCGTCATCAGCCAGTCCTTGGTGCCGTCGGGGTTCTCCGTGCCGCGGGGCAGGGTGAAGGAGTCCGCGAGGAAGTCGAAGACGCCGTCGGTCCCGGGGACGGGGAAGTAGGTGTAGTCCTCGCCCTCCTTCGCGCCGCGGTCGTCGAACTGCGCGACCGCCCAGTCGCCCATGACGTTGTAGGCGGCCTTGCCGTCGACGACGGCGTCGGTGGCCGGCGGCCAGTCGTCGCCGTCCGAGGCGGTGTTCGCGTAAGACAGCAGGGTCTTGAAGTCGGAGACCGCGGTCTTGACCTCGTCGGAGTCCCACTTCGTCGTGCCGTCGAAGAGACCGGAGTAGCCGTCGGCGCCGAGGTCGGACAGGAGCACGGTCTCGAAGAGCTGGACCTGGGTCCACGTGCCGCCGATGGACAGCGGGTTCTCGACGCCGGACTTCTTGACCTTCTCCATGTCGGCGATCCACGCCTTCATGTCCTTCGGCGTCTCGTTGATGCCGGCCTTCTTGAGCACCTGCGGGTTGGCCCACACGACGTTCGCGCGGTGGATGTTGCTCGGCACCGAGTAGATGCTGCCCTCGACGCTCAGCCGGTCGAGGAGGTCCTTCGGGAAGACCTCGTCCCCGCCGAGTGCGTCGACGACGTCGTTGACCGGCTCGATCTGGCCGGCGGCGATGTAGTCGGTGAGCTCGGCACCGGCGTGACCCTGGAAGGAGCCCGGGGGCTGGTCGTTCTTGAGGTCGGAGGCGAGCTTGGCCTTCGCGTTCGAGCCGGCGCCACCGGCGACGGCGAGGTTGACGAAGGTGTCGTTCGGGTACTGCTTCTTGTACTCGGCGACGAGGGCGTCGAGGCCCTTCTTCTCCGAGCCGGCCGCCCACCAGGTGAAGACGCCGACGTCACCGCCCGCGCCCCCCTCCTTCGGCTGGTAGGCCTCGGCGGCCGAGCTGCTGCTGCCCGAGCCGCTGCTCGAGCCCTCTGTGGTCTCGCCGCCGCCGGTCGCGCAGGCGCTCAGGCCCAGCGCCCCCACGGCGAGCAGGGCGGCGGCCCTGGAGGTGGTGCGTTGCATGTCGTTCCTTCCCGCGGGGGTCGGAGCGGTCGCCCCGACGCTGGAGCAGCGCGGCCCGAGGGCGGCGCGGCCCGAGAAGTATGGACCCGCGGTGTCGAGGATCTGGGCAGGTCGTCACGTATCCGTGACCATGCCGGTACCCGCGTGACCACTCGGCGCTCCCAGCCGACCGCTCGTCCCGGGACGCCGACCGCCCGTCCGCGCCAGAGGTCAGCCGAGCGCGCGCAGGCGCTCTGCGACCGCCAGACCGGTGGCCCGTCGGTCACCGAGGTCGAGCGGCACGACGACGACCCGCAGCCCCGGGGCGGGGGCGAGCGCGGCGCGCAGCTCGTCGGGGGTCGTGACGGTCGTCGCCGGCCACCCGTGGGCCCGGGCGAGCGCGGCGACGTCCGTGCCCGTCGGTGTGGCGAAGACCCGCTCGAAGTCGTCCTCGAGCTCCTTCGCGCCGTACTCGAGCGTGGCGAAGATGCTGCCCCCGCGGTCGTCGAGCACGACGACCGTGAGGTCGGGCACCGGCTCGCTCGGCCCGACGAGGAGCGCGCCGGAGTCGTGGAGGAAGGTGAGATCGCCGACGGCCGCGTAGGTCGGGACGCCCGGGTCGGCCAGGGCGAGACCGGCCGCGGTCGAGACGCACCCGTCGATGCCGGCCAGCCCGCGGCTGACGACGACGTCGACGTCGACGCGGGGGCGGGCGACGAGCTGGTGGTCGCGGGCGACCGAGCTGCTGCCGAGGAAGAGCCGGGCACCGGTCGGGAGGGCCTCGTCGACGACGCGGACGACCTCGGCGCCCGTGGTGAGGCGGTCGTGCGACCCGCCGGGCAGCTCGACGAGGGCCTCCTCGACGCGACGGCCGAGATCGGCCCAGTCGCGGGCCCACGTGGGGTCGGCGCGAGGACCGGAGCGCTCGGCGAGGGCGGCGAAGGGGTGGACCCCCGCCGCCTCGTGCGTCGGGTCCGCCCACCGCGGGCCGGTCGAGACGACGTGCACCTCGGTGCGGGGGTCGCGGGCCAGGGCCGCGACGGACCGGCCGAGCGTCGTCCGCCCGACGAGCACGAGACGCTCGGGACGGTGCGCCTCGACCCACTCGGCGGCAGCCAGGGCGAGCGCGCCGTGCGGCAGGAGGGTCGGGGCGTCTGCGGCGCCGGGCCCGGTCTCGGCGAGCACCGGCACGTCGTGCGCCCCGGCCCAGGCGAGCGCCGCGTCGCGCTGGCCACGGGTGGCGAGGTCGCCGACGACGGCGAGGGTGCGGGGCGCGACGAGGTCGGCGGTGCCCCCCTCTGCACCCCCAGGTGCGGTCGCGGTCGGCAGGACGACCCACGGTCGTCCGTCCGGGCGCCCGGCGCAGTCGTCGGGCAGCCACGGCCCACCCACCGGCGGGGCGAGCGGGTCGCGGTAGGGCAGGTCGAGGTGGACCGGCCCGGGGTCTCCCCCGAGAGCCCCGGTGGCGGCGGCGACGGCTCGGGCGGCGGTCGAGCGCAGCTCGCGGACCTGGGCGGCGAGCCGGTCGGCGGACGGGGTCTCGACGTCGACGACGAGCCGGCAGTGACGGTGGTCGAGCAGACCGGGCTGGTCGGTCGCCTGGTTGGCCCCGACCCCGCGCAGCTCGGGCGGCCGGTCGGCGCTGAAGACGAGGAGGGGCACCTCGCCGTGGTGGGCCTCGAGCACCGCGGGGTGGAGGTTGGCCACCGCCGTGCCGCTCGTCGTGACGACAGCGGCCGGCACCCGGCTGACCTTCGCCAGCCCGAGGGCGAGGAACCCCGCGGCCCGCTCGTCGACCCGGACGTGCAGCCGCAGGCGTCCTTCGCGGTCGAGCTGCTGCGCGGCGTAGGCCAGCGGAGCCGACCGGGACCCCGGCGACAGGACGAGGTGACGCAGCCCGAGCCGGACGAGCTCGTCGAGCAGTGCCCGGGCGGCGACGGTCGCGGGAGGTGTCGGCTGCACGGGTCGATGGTGCCATCCCGGTGGGTCAGGGCACGGCGGCCCGCACCCTCGCCTCGGGGCCCGGCCCCGGCTGGCAAGACCGGCACCACCACGTGCGCCGGTTCGCGGCGTCGCCGGGGATCTCGGCGCTGACGCTCACCGGGCCGCGGCAGCGCCGGCAGCCCTGACGCTGCCGGCCGGTCACCCAGTGGGTGTCTCCCCTGGCGCGCGAGCCGGTCGTCACCTGGTAGGCGCCCTCGACCGTCGCCGATTGTCGCAGCATCCGCGCAGCCCGGTCGACGAGCCGGGGCAGGTCGACCTCGCCGACCGCCGTCCACGGGCTGACGCCGGTGAGGAAGGCGAGCTCGTTGGCCCACAGGTTGCCCAGGCCCGCCATGGCGCGCTGGTCGAGCAGGGCGCTGACGAGCGGCGTGCCCGGCCGGGCGCCCAGCCGACGGACCGCCTCGGCAGGGTCCCAGTCGTCACGCAGCGGGTCCGGGCCGAGATGCCCGACGACGTCGTGCTCGCGTGCGGTGGGCACGAGGGCGAGGTCGTGCAGCCGGATGCCGTGGACTGCTCGGCCGTCGTCGAGCCCGAGGACCAGCCGGACGTGAGGCCTCACGTCACGGGGCACGTGCTTGCCCGGGCGCAGCGTCGACCACGACCCGTCCATCCGCAGGTGGCTGTGCAGGGTCGCCGCCGGGGAGCCGTCGAGACCGGAGAAGCGGGTCAGCAGGTGCTTGCCGTGGGTGACGTGCTCGAGCACCTCGCGCCCGGACAGGTCGCGGGTCGCGAGGGCGGGCGTGCGGAAGTCGGAGCGCACCACCGTGCTGCCCACCAGCTGGCGGTCCAGCCGCCGGGCGAGCCTGAAGACGCTGTCTCCCTCGGGCACGCGACCAGCCTCGCAGGCACGACCGACAGCGCCCGGACCGAGAGAGGACGCCGACCTCACCCACCCGGTCGCACCCGGCGCACCTCGTAGTCGACGACGACCGGACGCGCCCCGGCGGCGGGCAGGGCGTCGACCGGGGCGTCGAGGAAGTCACCGGCGACCTCCCGCCACCGGAGCAGCGACGGGTCGGTGGCGGTGCGCTCGTCGACGAGGGCACTCGTGCTCTCGTAGAGACGAGCGGAGTGCGCCCCCGTCGCGGTGGGCGCGGCGTCCGAGACGCCGCGCAGGTCGCGGCGCACCGTGACCCAGCCGGCCCGGTCGGGGTTGCGCGTCCCGTCGAGCGCGGGGACGAGGTCCTGCACGTGCTCGAGCGAGAGGACCGAGACCCCCTCCGGCACGGACACGCCGCCGATCGGCGCCCCGGTCGTCACGACGTGGCTCAGCCCGGGGTGCTGCGCGCGGAAGACCGGGTCGGCGGCGAGCGCCGCCGCCGTGATCCCGCCCTGGCTGTGCCCGCCGAGCAGGACCGGGTCGGCCACCCCCTTCGCCCCTCGACCGGTGCGCGCCCGCGCGTCGCTCAGGGCGGCGGTCACCGCGGTCATCGTCAGGGTGCGCTCGTGAGCCTCGAGCAGCTGGTTGCTCGTCTGGTCCCACGGGTTCGTGCCGGGTCGCGGCGAGAAGGTCTGGGTGCCGGGCACGTCGACGACCCAGGCGTACCGGCCGTCCGTCAGCGGGATGCCGGTGACCCGCACGTGGTCACCGCCCGAGACGGGGCCGTCCGCGGCGACGAGGTCGGACACCCCACGGGGCGGGCGCCAGCCGGCCGTGCTCACGGGGTGCGCCCGCACCTCGACCTCGAAGCCCGACTCGTCGAGCACGTGCCCGCCCCCGGCGGCGGTGACGACGGCGACCGCCTCGGCCTGCGTCCGGGGCGGGTAGCGCAGCCCGGCACGATCTGCCCGGTCGGCGAGGTAGAGGCCCAGCGGCGGGAAGCCGAGCCCGAGACCGACGACGAGCCCCTCCGCGCCGGCGACGGAGTGCTCGAGGAGCCAGGGGTGCTCGCCGAGGACGCGGTCCACGCGCGGCCCGGCTCGGGACGGGAGCTCGCGCACCACACCGATGACCGAGCCGACGTAGGCACCGAGCCAGACCGGCGACGGCCGGGTGCGCAGGGCGGCGGCACCGAGCACCGCCGCGGCCGAGACGGGCAGGACGACGGTGGGCACCGCGATGCCGAGGACGAGGCCGGCGGTGCGGTCGACCCCTTCGACCGCCTGGCGCGCCCCGCCCTCGCCCGCGCGGTAGAGCTCCGCGGCCGCGGCCACGGTGCCGGCGAGCACCCGCAGGTGCAGCGAGGTGCCGAGCAGACCGCTCGGGCCGGCGGCCGCCAGCAGGTCCGCTCCTGCGCGCGCGGTGCGGCCGGGCGCGACGAGCGCCGCCGCGACGAGCGCGGGGTCGGCGAGGACCAGGGCGAGGTCGGCGGCGCTGTCGGCGAGGTCTGCGGCGACGGCACGCAGGGCCGGGGCGGCGACGTCGAGCGCGTCGAGGGCCACGGCGATGCCGCCCGCGCCGCCGGAGACCTCGATCCCCGGCTCGCTCATGGCAGCAGGCCGATGACGGGCAGGCGGGCCGCGCGGACGAGGTCGAGCCGGTGCGAGACCGTGGTCGACAGCGTCTCGAGGTCGCGGGCGAGCGCGCTGAGGTCCTGCCCGACGACCGCGAGCTCGGCGAGGACCTCGTCCATCTCGCGCTCGTAGAGGTCCGCGGCGCCGGAGCGCCACTCGAGCTCGCCGCACCGGTGCACCACGAGGACCGCCGCCTCGAGACCGGTGCCCGCGTCGGCGACCCGGCGCGCGAGGCCCAGGAGGGCACCGGGCACGTCGGCACCGAGCAGCCCGGCGAGCGCGCCGTCGTCGAGATGAGGCAGGTCGATCTGCATGCAGCCCAGCACATCCGGTGCGGCGGGCGAGCGAGGTGGCGACGAGCCGGTTGTGGAGGCGGGCCCGGTCCGGGGCCCGGGTGTGGACGGGCGGGTCAGAGGTGGGCGTGCGCGGCGAGCAGCCGCTCGCGCCACCACCGCACCCGCTCCGGAGGAGCCTCGTGCTCGTCGAGCAGGGCCTCGTCGACCTCGACGGGGCGCACCGGCACGTCGCCCCCGACCGGGACGAGCGGGTCTCGCGTGACGTCGCCGGCGAGCAGGCCGACGGTGCCGAGCCCGCAGGCGTGGGGCAGATCGGGCAGCGCTGCCGCGAGGGCGACGCCCGCGCGGATCCCGACGCTCGTGTCGAGGGCAGAGGAGACGACCGCGGGCAGGCCGCACGCGTCGACGACCTCGAGCGCGCGGGCGACACCGCCCAGGGGGGCGACCTTGACGACGACGACGTCGGCGGCCTCCTCGCGCGCGACCCGCAGGGGGTCCTCGGCCTTGCGGATGGACTCGTCGGCGGCGACCCGGACGTCGACCCCGGCGCGGGCGAGCCCGAGACGGACGGCCCGCAGGCCCTCGACGTCGGCGCACGGCTGCTCGACGTACTCGAGACCGAAGGGGGCGAGCGCGGTGATCGCCTCGAGCGCCTGGTCCACCGACCACCCGCCGTTGGCGTCGACCCGCACGGCGGCGGCCGGGCCCATCGCGTCGCGGACCGCGGCGACCCGGTCGACGTCGTCGGCGAGGGTCTGCCCGCGCTCGGCGACCTTGATCTTCGCGGTGGTGCACCCGTCGAAGCGGGCGAGCACCTCGGGCACCCGCTCGGGCCCGACGGCGGGCACGGTCGCGTTGCACGGCACCTCGTCACGGACCGGCGGGGGCCAGCCCCGCCAGCCCGCCTCGATCGCGGCGGCCAGCCAGCGTGACGTCTCCTGGGGGCCGTACTCGACGAAGGGGGAGAGCTCGGCCCACCCCTTCGGACCCCGCAGCAGCGCGGCCTCGCGCACGTCGACGCCCCGGAAGCGCACGCGCATCGGGATCGAGACGACGCGCATCCCCTCGAGGAGCTCGTCGACCCCAGGGGCCTGCGGGGTCACCGGTCGCGGCGGGAGAGGACGCAGAACTCGTTGCCCTCGGGGTCGGCGAGGACGGTCCACGTGACGTCGCCGCTCTGGCCGACGTCGACCTGGGTCGCGCCCCGCTCGACGAGTGCCGCGATCTCGGCGTCACGGTCCTGGCTGAGGTGCGGCGCGAGGTCGATGTGCAGGCGGTTCTTCACCGTCTTCGCCTCCGGCACGGGCACGAAGACGAGGGAGGGACGCTGGGCCAGCCACGCGTCGAGGTCCTCGACCGGGTGCTCCTCCTCCTCGGGGTCCGCGGCGATCGCGACCTCGTGCTCGTCCTCGTAGACGACGTGCCAGTCGAGGGTCTGCGCCCACCAGCGCGAGAGCGCGGCGATGTCGGTGGCGTCGACGACGAGGGTGTACCAGGCGAGGGTCATGCCAGCACGCTAGCGGCGGCCGAGGCGCCTCAGCTCCGCAGGACCTTCTCCATCGGGCGTCCCTTGGCGAGCTCGTCGACGAGCTTGTCGAGGTAGCGGACCTGGCGCATGAGCGGGTCCTCGACCTCCTGGACCTTGACCCCGCAGACCGAGCCGGTGATGAGGGAGACGCCCGGGTTGAGCTCGGCCTGGGCGAAGAAGTCCTCGAAGGTCGTGCCGGCCTCGAGGTGCGCGCGCAGCTGGGCGTCGTCGAAGCCGGTCAACCAGCAGATGACCTCGTCGACCTCGGCCTGGGTGCGGCCCTTGCGCTCGACCTTCGTCACGTAGTGCGGGTAGACCGACGCCACGCTCGTCGTGTAGATCCGGTGCACACCTCCAGAGTAGGACGGCGCACACTGTCTGTCGTGCCCGTCTCTCCCGCTCCTGCCGAGGGGATCTTCGGCACCACGTACCGCACGAGCAGCATCGGCGCCTTCGCGCTCATCGCCATCGCCGCCTTCGAGGCCCTCGCCGTCACCACGGTGATGCCGACCCTCGCCCGCGAGCTCGACGGCCTCTCGCTGTACGCCCTCGCCTTCTCGGCGCCCCTGGCGTCCGGAGTCATCGGCATGGTCGCCGCCGGGCAGTGGAGCGACCGGCACGGGCCCCGCCGGGCGCTCGAGGTCGCGATCGTCACCTTCTCGCTCGGTCTGCTCGTGTGCGGTCTGGCGCCGGCGATGGAGCTCTTCGTCGTCGGGCGGCTGCTGCAGGGGCTGGGCAGCGGGGCGCTCATCGCCGCGCTGTACGTCGTCGTCGGCGAGGTCTACCCCGCCGACCTGCAGCCCTCGCTCTTCGCGAGCTTCGCCGCCGCGTGGGTGCTGCCCGCGCTCTTCGGCCCGGCCCTGGCCGCGGTCGTCGCCGACCTCGCGGGGTGGCGGTGGGTCTTCTTGTCCGTCATCGTCCTCGTCGCGCTCGCGACCGTCTTCGTCGTGCCCGCGCTGCGCATGCTGCGACCCCGCTCGGCCACCGAGGTCGAGGCCGCTGCCGCCGCGCCGGCCCGGCGCGGCCTGCTGCTGTGGGCGACGGTCGCTGCCGTCGCCGCGCTGGCGCTCGAGCTGCTCGGCTCGCTGCCGGGGCTGCGCGCGGCGCTGGCGGCGGTGCCCCTCGTCGTCCTCGTCCTCGCCCTGCGCCCGCTCCTGCCGGGCGGCTCCCTCACCGGACGCCGTGGGCTGCCGTCGGTCATCGCCGTCCGCGGGCTGCTGTCGGCCTCCTTCTTCTGCGCCGAGTCCTACATCGTCTTCGTCCTGCAGGAGCAGTGGCAGGTCACGGCCGTGCGCGCGGGCCTCGCGCTCACGGTCGTCGGGGTCGTGTGGGCGACGGCCAGCCAGGTGCAGGCCCGGCTGCGGGCGCGGCTCGACGACACGACGGTCATGTCGATCGGCTCGGCAGTGCTCCTCGCGGGCGTGCTCGTCCTCCTCCTCGCCGTCGTCCTCGACGTGCACCCCGTGCTCGCGGCCGCGGGCTACGCGCTCGGCGGGGCGGGCATGGGCTTCGCCTACCCCCGCACCGGTGTCGCCACGCTCGCGGCGTCCTCCGACGCCGACCGCGGCTTCAACTCCTCCGCGCTGACGATCTCGGACTCGCTCGGCGGGGCCGTCGCGCTGTCGATCAGCGGCGCGATCTTCGCCGCGGCGGAGCGCGGCGACAGCGACCCCTTCTCGGCGGTCTTCGCCCTCGCGGTCCTCCTCGCCGTGGGAGCGGCCGTCGTCGCCCGCCGGACCGGCTACCGCGCACCGCTCGCGCCCGACCCCGCGGCGAGCCGCACCGCCCGGTCGCGGTAGACGACGAGATCGCTGCGGAAGCAGGACAGCAGCAGCGCGGGGTCGCCGAGGACGTACACGTCCGGCACCTCCATCGGTCGTCGGCCGTGCGGCCACCCCGACCCGCCGACGAGCGTCGCCAGCCGGCGTGACCGGTCGGAGGGGTAGCCGGAGACGCCGATACCGCGCAGGATGCTGCGCATCGGGTGGCCGAGCGTCGGCGCGCCGAGCGCGCTCGCCTTCGCCGCGCAGTGCACGACCGCCGCGGCGACCTGCTCGGGCAGCACGCCGTGCCACGCCTCGAAGGCTCCCGCTCCTGCCGACCGCACGAGCAGCCGGCGGCAGGCCGTGAGCAGCTCCGGCCCGACGAGCTGGTGGCCGTAGGCGCCCTGCACGTGCTCGTCGACGAGACGTGCCCGCTCGCGCGCCCAGCCGGGCACGGCGCCGAGGTCGAGGTCCTCGACGGGCAGCGGCTCGTCGTCGAGAGCGGCGAGCGCGGCCTCGCCGCCGACGACCCGGGCGAGCCAGTCGAGCATCGCCTGCTCGGGCTCCTCCCGGACCACGACTGTGCGCGGCGGCTCGCGACGCAGCACCCCTCGGGCCTGCAGCTCGTGCGCCGCGCACTCGTAGCCGCTGCCCCCGACCGGCCCCTTGCGCACGTCGATCAGGTGGCCGTCGAGCAGGACGACCTCGGTGATCATGCCGCGGTCGTCGCCGAAGCCTCCCCCGCCGCCGTACTGCTCGGCGAGCGGGTAGCCGACGATCCCGGAGAGGCAGTCGTCGCACAGGCACCGGTCACCGCCCCCGCCCTCTCCTCCGACCCCACCCGGCGGCCCGCCCCACCCGTCACCCAGCCAGCCGTCGCTCGCCCGCACCTCGCCCCCGTCGCCCTCGTCGCCGCCCACGGCCCGCAACCACCGCTGTCCCATCTCTCCTCCTCGCTCCCCCGGGGTCCGTCCCCGCCGACCCAGGACACCGCGGACGAGGAGGGGGCGGCACCCCCTTCGCCGGGGGTGTGGACGCGGGCCGAGGCGACGCCGGGGGTGTGGACGACGCACGTAGGCTCACCCCCGTGAGTGCACTGGACGGCGTGAGTCAGACCTTCGACCCGCAGGCGTGGCAGGAGGTCGAGGGCTTCGAGGACCTCACCGACGTCACGTACCACCGGGCCCGCGACCTCGGGTGCGTGCGCATCGCCTTCGACCGGCCCGAGGTGCTCAACGCCTTCCGCCCGCACACCGTCGACGAGCTCTACCGCACCCTCGACCACGCGCGCCGCTCCGCCGACGTCGGCGTCGTCCTGCTCACCGGCAACGGCCCCACCCCGCGCGAGGGCAGCAGCTCGACGACGCAGGGCTGGTCCTTCTGCACCGGGGGCGACCAGCGCATCCGCGGGCGGTCGGGATACCAGTACGCCGACGGCGAGAGCGCCGAGAGCGTCGACGAGCGCCGGGTCAAGGCCGAAGGGGGACGCCTGCACATCCTCGAGGTGCAGCGCCTCATCCGCACGATGCCGAAGGTCGTCATCGCGCTGGTCAACGGGTGGGCCGCCGGCGGCGGGCACTCGCTGCACGTCGTGTGCGACATGACCCTGGCCAGCCGCGAGCACGCGCGCTTCAAGCAGACCGACGCCGACGTCGGCTCCTTCGACGGCGGCTACGGCAGCGCCTACCTCGCGCGCCAGATCGGGCAGAAGCGGGCCCGCGAGGTCTTCTTCCTCGGTGAGGCGTACACCGCGCAGGAGATGCACGAGATGGGCGCGGTCAACCGCGTCTACGACCACGCCGAGCTCGAGCGCGAGGCGCTCGGCGTCGCCCGGACGATCATGGGCAAGAGCCCGCAGGCGATCCGGATGCTCAAGTTCGCCTTCAACCTGCCCGACGACGGGCTCATGGGTCAGCAGGTCTTCGCCGGCGAGACGACGCGCCTGGCGTACATGACCGACGAGGCCGTCGAGGGTCGCGACCAGTTCCTGCAGAAGCGCGAGCCCGACTGGTCGCCCTTCCCCTGGTACTTCTGAGCCGAAGGACCACCGAGCGAGACGGTCGGTCGGGGCTGTCTGTCGTCCCGTCTACACTGGGAGCCATCGAGAGGGAGTAGTCCTCAACGGTCGTGTCGACACACTGCCGCCCAGCCTCACCGCTGAGCGACCGGCACGGCAGGCCACGGGTCACCGTGGCGGACGAGACTTTCGACCAGCACGAGTCGTGCGCCCGCCCCGGGTGCGCGCCGCCACCGTGCCTGGTCGAGCCGTCCTCCCCCGAGCCGGTCGTCCGGGCACCTGAGCCAGACAGGTCCTTCCCCCGTGTACGCCTTCCTCCTCTCCACCGCGGTGATCTTCGTCGCCGAGCTCGGTGACAAGTCCCAGCTCATGGCGATGACCTTCGCCACCCGCTACCGCGCCCGCGACGTCATCCTCGCCATCACCGCCGCGACGGCGGTCGTCCACCTCGCCTCCGTCGCCATCGGCTTCTGGGTCGGCACCGCTTTCGCCGACTACCAGGACTGGATCGCGATCATCGCCGGCATCGCCTTCGTGATCTTCGGCCTGTGGACCCTGCGCGGTGACGAGCTCACCGACGAGGAGGCCGCGAAGGCCCGCAAGGCCAAGGGCGCGGCGATCCTTGCCGTCGGCATGGCCTTCTTCCTCGCCGAGCTCGGCGACAAGACGATGCTCGCGACGATCACCCTGGCCACCCAGCACGGCTGGTTCGGCACGTGGGTCGGCTCGACCCTCGGCATGGTCGCGGCGGACGCCCTGGCCATCGGCGTCGGCGCGGTCCTCGGCCGCAAGCTGCCCGAGCGCACCATCAAGATCGGCGCGGCCGTCCTCTTCTTCCTCTTCGGCGCGATCCTCATCGCCGAGGGCCTGGGCTGGATCGGGTGAGCCCGGCCCGCCCCGTCGCCGCGGGTGCCGCCGCGTGATCGCGGTCACGCCCCTCTAGGCTGCACGGATGGACGTCCTGCACGCAGCCATCGCCATCGCGCTGGCGATCCTCCTCATCATCCGATTCAAGGTCGACCCGGTGATCTCGCTGGTGCTGTCCTCGCTCTACCTCGGCCTCGCGGCCGGGGTCGGGCTCGAGGGGACGGTCGCCGGCATCACCGGGGGCTTCGGCGAGATCATGGCCGAGGTCGGACTGCTCATCGGCTTCGGCGTCCTCATCGGGTCGTTGCTCTCGGCGACCGGCACCTTCCGCACCCTCGTCGAGATCATCGCGCGCCGGGTCGGCGGCAAGCTGCCGTACGCCATGGCGGGCGTGCTGTCGACGATCTTCCCGAGCATCTACGTCGACGTTCAGGTCGTCCTCGCCTCGCCGATGGCGCGCCAGGCCGCCCCCGTCGTCGACCGGACGAAGGGCCTGCCCTGGCTCGCCGGGTCGATCGGCATCGGCATCTTCGCCGGCTACGTCTTCGTCGTCCCCGGCCTCGCCGCGGTCGCCGTCGCCGGCCTGCTCAAGCTGCCGCTGGGCCGCTACCTCGTCTTCGGCCTGCCGCTGGGCATCCTCACGGCGCTCGTCACCGCGTGGCTCTTCCGCCAGCTGCTGACGCGCACCCGCTATTGGGACCCCTACACCGACATCGACGAGGACGAGCTGGAGCACCCGGACCACCCGCGGCACGAGGAGTTCCTCACCAGCCGCACGGTGGACGACCGTCAGGCGGCGAGCGCCGAGGGCGACGAGCACGCCATCCCCGCCCGTGCCGCCGGGCTGCCGCTCGGGGTCCGGCTCCTGCCGATCCTCGTCCCCCTCGTCCTCATCGCCTTCGGCGCCTTCGCGGACCTGCTCGAGTTCTCCAACGGCGTCATCGCCTTCCTCGGCGACGCGAACATCGCCCTCTTCATCGGGCTCGTCATCGCCTTCGTCCTCGCCCGCTGGGCCCTGGGCACCGACAGCACCGGCGAGGCGCTGTCCTCCGGCTTCCGCACCACCGGAGAGATCCTGCTCATCACCGGCATCGGCGGCTCGCTCGGCGCGATCATCACCGAGACCGGCCTCGGCGACACGCTCAAGGAGCTCTTCTCCGCCGACTCCGGCGCCCCGGCCCTCGTGAGCATCCTGCTCGCGTGGTTCGTCGCCGCGGTGCTCCACTTCGCCATCGGCTCGGTGTCGGTCGGCGCGATCACGGCGGCCGGCATCATCGGCCCGGTCGTCGCGAGCACCGGGGTCGACCCGGTGGTCATCGCCCTGGCGATCGCCTCGGGCGCGATGTTCGCGCTGCACGTCAACAGCAACTTCTTCTGGATGTTCAAGTCGCTGCTCGGCCTGTCGACGAAGGGGGCGCTGAAGACCCTGACGATGGCGACATCGCTCGGCGCGGTCGTCTCGTTGCCGGTCGTCCTCGTCCTCGGCCTCGTCCTGTAAGGACCGCCCCGGACGCACCGACGCCCCCTGCTCCCCATCCGGAGCAGGGGGCGTCGTCGTGCCGGTCAGGCCGAGACCATCTCCCGGGCCCGCTCCGGGGAGCGACGACGGGCGAAGGGGGCGTCGAGCGACCATCCGCCCGGTCCGGTGAGGACGAGGGTGAGCGCCATGGCGGCGAGCACGAGGACGAGCTCGTACCCTCCGTCGGCGGCGTAGAAGCCGGCCGACCAGTGGACGATCGCGATGGCGCCGACGCTCACGACGACGACCGCGGCGGCAGCCACCCGGGTGGCCAGGCCGAGGACGAGCAGCACCCCGCCGACGAGCTCGACGAGCATCGTCGCCGGGCCGGCGACCTGCGCCAGCGGCACACCCATCTGGTCGAACATGCCGCCGACACCCTCGAGGCCGGGGCCGGTGAGCTTCTGCCAGCCGTGGGCGAACATCGTCACGCCGAGGACGGCGCGCAGGACGAGCAGCGCGGGGTCGAGCAGGACGCGGTTCATGGAGACGCTCCTTCTTGTCAGTTGTAAGGACAACCGAGGCCGTCGCACCCCCACCTGAGCATCCCCTGGACGGTCCACGTGCTGGGCCTGGGCCGCCGTCGGCCAGGATGGACCGGTGCCCACCGCGATCACCGACCTGCCGATCCCTCCCGGGGACGGGGCCCTCGAGGCGTTGCCCGCGCTCGAGCGCGCCCTCGCCGGCGGGTCCCCCGTCCGGCCGCACGCCCCCGACGCGCCCCCGGCGCCGCTCCCCGCGCACGACGGCCCCCTCCCCGAGGACCTCGCCGTCGTCGTGAGCACGTCGGGCTCCACCGGCACCCCGAAGCCCGCGATGCTCGGGACCCAGGCCCTCGCCGCGAGCGCCGCCGCCACCCACGACCGGCTCGGCGGGCCCGGCCAGTGGCTCCTCGCCCTCCCCCCGCACCACGTCGCCGGTCTGCAGGTCCTCCTGCGCTCCGTCCACGCCGGCACGCGGCCCGTCCTCACGGACCCGGCACTCACCCCCTTCGCCCTCGTCCAGGCCGTCGCCGCGATGAGCGGCGAGCGTCGCTACGCCTCGCTCGTCCCTGCCCAGCTGACGGCCATGGCCACCGACCCGGTCGGCATCGAAGGGCTGCGCCGGCTCGACGCCGTGCTCGTCGGTGGGGCCGCCGCCGACCCCCAGGTCGTCGCCCGGGCCCGCGAGGACGGGGTGCGCGTCGTGCTCACCTACGGCATGAGCGAGACGTGCGGCGGCTGCGTCTACGACGGGCGTGCCCTCCGCGGGGTCGCCGTCGACGTCGGCCCGAGCGGCACGCTCCTGCTCGGCGGGCCGGTCGTCGCCCACGGCTACCTCGGGATGCCCGAGCTCACCGCCGAGCACTTCGTCCAGCGCGACGGCATGCGGTGGTTCGTCACGAGCGACCTCGGCTCGGTCGACGAGCGCGGCGTCGTCAGCGTGCTCGGTCGCGCCGACGACCTCATCAACTCCGGCGGCCTCAAGGTCGCCCCGCGCGTCGTCGAGGAGGGCGTCCTCGCGCACGTCCCGGCGGTCACCGCCGCCCTCGCGGTCGGCGTGCCGCACGAGCGGTGGGGCGAAGGGGTGGCCCTCCTCGTCGTCACCTCGCCCGGAGGCCCGCCGGTCGGCGAGGTGCCGCACGAGGGGGTCGGGCAGATCCGCGAGATGCTGCGCCCCCACCTGCCCGCGCCCGCGCTGCCCCACCGGGTGCGCGTCGTCGCCGAGCTGCCCACCCGCGGACCGGGCAAGCCCGACCGCGCCGCGGCGAGGGACCTGCTCGGCGGTGCCCCGGGGCCTTCGTAGGATGGGGAGGCACACTCCCCTTCGCTGAATCGAGCTCGATGGCCTCCCTCGCACAGTGGGTCGCTGGCGCCCGCCCGCGCACCCTGCCCGCCGCCACCGCCCCCGTGATCGTCGGCACGGCGGCCGCTGCCGCCATCGGCGAGAGCGACCTCGCGCTGGCCGTCCTCGCGCTCGTCGTCGCGCTCAGCCTGCAGATCGGCGTCAACTACGCCAACGACTACAGCGACGGGATCCGCGGCACGGACGAGGAGCGGGTCGGGCCGGTGCGGCTCGTCGGGCAACGCCTGGCGGACCCGGAGAACGTCAAGCTCATGGCCTTCGCCTTCTTCGGCTGCGGGGCGCTGGCCGGGCTGGCGCTCGTGGCGCTCGCCCAGACGTGGGTCCTCATCCCGCTCGGCGCGCTCGCGATCCTCGCCGCGTGGCGGTACACCGGGGGCGACAACCCGTACGGGTACCGCGGGCTCGGCGAGATCTACGTCTTCGTCTTCTTCGGGCTCATGGCCACGCTCGGCACGCAGTACACGCAGGCCCACGAGATCACCGTCGTCGGGGTGCTCGGCGCCGTCGCGGCGGGCTCGCTGTCGAGCGCGATCCTCGTGGCGAACAACCTGCGCGACATCCCCACCGACATCGAGTCGGGCAAGCGCACGCTCGCCGTGCGCCTCGGCGACGACGGCACCCGCGTGCTCTACCTCGCCCTCGTCGGGGTCGCGGCGGTCTGCACGCTGGCGATGGCGATCTGGCACGTCTTCGCGCCGGTCGCGCTGCTCGGCTTCCTCGTCCTGCTGCCCGGCATCCGGGCGATCACCGGCGGGGCGACGGGCCGCGCGCTCGTGCCCGCCATCGGCACGACCGGGCTCGCGCTCCTCGCGTGGTCGGTGCTGCTCGCCTACCCGCTGGCGCGCTGAGGACGGCAGGCTAGGGGCATGTCCCCTCGCCCCGCCGCCCTGGCCGCCGCCGCCCTGCTCGCCTCCGCCGGCCTCGCGGGCTGCTCCTCGGACACGCCGTCGCGGGGCGGGTCGGGCTCGACGACCGTCCCGACTGCCTCGTCGGGCTCGGGCGGGTCGGGGTCCGAAGGGGGCGGCGGAGGTCTGCAGGTCGACGTCGTCGCCGAGGGCCTGGCCAACCCGTGGGACATCGCCTTCCTGCCCGACGGGGGCGCGGTCGTCACCCAGCGCTCCGGCGAGCTGAGCTATCTGCCGAGCCTCGAGCCGGGCACCGAGCCGGTCGCGATCTCCGCGCCGCTCGACGACGTCTACGCGCAGGGCGAAGGGGGCCTCATGGGCCTGGCCCTGCTGCCCGAGCCCGCGCAGGGCTGGGACCAGCCGAAGCTCGTCGCCTGCCTCGCGCACGCCGAGGACGGCGAGCCGGTCGACGTCCGCCTCGTCGAGCTCACCGTCGACGTCGAGAACTCGCGCGCGACCCGTGACCGCGACCTGCTCACCGGGCTCCCGGTGGCCGACGGCGGGCGCCACTCCGGCTGCCGCCCGACCATGGGCGAGGACGGCCTGCTCTACGTCGGGACGGGCGACACCGCCGACCCCGCGGCCCCCCAGGACCGCACGAACCTCGGCGGCAAGATCCTTCGGCTCGACCCGGCGACGGGCGAGCCGGCGCAGGGCAACCCCTTCGCCGACGCCGCCGACGAGGCCGAGCGCTACGTCTACTCCTACGGGCACCGCAACGTGCAGGGCGTCGCGCAGCGGCCCGGCACCGAGGAGATCTGGACGGCGGAGCACGGGCCGTCCTTCGACGACGAGGTCAACCGCATCGAGGCGGGGGCGAACTTCGGGTGGGACCCGGCGCAGGGCGGCTCCGTCGACACCTACGACGAGTCCGTGCCGATGACCGACACCGAGCGCTACCCCGACGCCGTCGCCGCCGCATGGAGCTCGGGCGAGACGACCGAGGCGATCTGCGGCGCCGCCTTCCTCGAGGGCGAGCAGTGGGGCGAGCGCGAGGGCCTGCTCGCGATCACCGCGCTGCGGGGCGCGAAGCTGCTCCTGCTGAGCATCGGCGACGACGGCTCGGTCGACGAGGTCGAGATCCCGCAGGACCTCGTCGACGACTTCGGGAGACTTCGAGCCGCGCGCACCGCCCCCGACGGCGCGCTGTACGTGACGACGAGCAACGGAGAGGACGACAAGGTCCTGCGCATCACCCCGGAGTCCTGAGGGCTCGCTGGTCGAGGTGCGACGGGCGCTCAGCGCCCGAGCCGCGAGACCCCCGCCCCCATGACGCCCGAGAGCGGGTCGCAGGGCATGCGGGGCTCTCATGCCCGGCTTGATCGACACGGGCCGGGAAACCCGGGCAGGACCGGGACGTGTCTCGGTCGCCGGCGGGCATCCCGGCGAAGGACGGGTTTCCCGGCCATGGATGGGTTTCGCGGCCCCCCGCGGACCACGAGTGTGCTCGGGCGAAGGGGAGACCGGCGGCGCGGGACTCAGCAGCACCTGGACGCGTCAGCAGCAGCACGTACTGCGGTAAGCGCGACGAGCTGCTGCATGCAGAAGCTCGTCCGAAGGGGGATCAGCGGAAGGTGTCGCTGTCGGCGTCCTCGGCGTCCTCGTCGCTCACCGCGGGTCGGCGGCGGGAGCGGGTGGGGCGGGGCTCCCCTTCGCCCGTCTCCTTCGCGGCCCGACGGGCCTCGATGGAGCGCACCGCGTCCTCGCGGAAGGGGCGCAGGACGAAGAAGCTCACGACCATCGACAGCAGGGCGGCGCCGACGACGAGCCAGGGCTGCTCGGAGCGGTCGCGCAGCCCGGCCAGCCACAGGGCGGCCAGGCAGGCGAGGAAGACGAGCGCGCGCAGCAGGGTGTAGCGGACCATCAGCTGGTGCCCGCGTAGCTGTGCTGACCGATGAAGTAGAAGTTGACGATCGTGTAGTTGATGACGATGCAGGCGAAGCCGGCGAGCGCGATCCACGCGGCGGTGCGGCGGTTCGACCCCTTCGTCACCCGGGCGTGCAGGTAGGCGGCGTAGACGATCCAGATGACGAAGGTCCACACCTCCTTGGGGTCCCAGTTCCAGTACGAGCTCCACGCCTGGCGGGCCCAGATCGCGCCGGCGATGAGGGTGAAGGTCCACATCGGGAAGGCGACGACGTGCATGCCGTAGGACAGGCGCTCGAGCCGCGCGGCGGCCGGCAGCTTGGTCCAGAAGGAGCCGGGGCCGGCCTTGTCGCGCACGAGGTAGAGCGCGGCGAGCACGGCGCCGACGATGGACAGGCCGGTCGCGAGGGTCGCGATGGAGACGTGGATGACGAGCCAGTACGAGTCGAGGCTCGGGACGAGCTCGGCGGCCTCGGTGTACCAGATCGTGCCGGCGAGCCACAGCAGCAGCGTCACCGGGGCGAGGACGAAGAGCCCCAGCCAGTGCATACCCCGACGCAGCGGGCCGATGCAGTAGACGAGCATCGCGAAGAAGGCGCCGGCGACGGAGAACTCGAAGAGGTTGCCCAGCGGCGCCCGGTCGACGGACATGCCGCGCAGCACGAGCGAGACGAGGAGCAGGGCGGTGCCGAGGTAGGACAGGGTGCCGCCGATGCCGGCACCCTTGCGGGCCCGCTCCGGGTCGCCCACGGGAGCCGCGGGGTCGTCGACCGTGGTCCCTTCGCCCGCACCCACGGGCCCGGTCACCGGGCTCGTCGCGACCGACCCGCCGGAGACCGCGGCGACGCGCTCGGCGCGCGCACGCGCCCGCTCGGCGGCGGCCTGCTCGTCGGCGTCGAGGACCTCGGCCTCGCGCTCGGAGGCGGGGACCGCCCCGGCGAGGTAGACGGCGTACGCGATCATCGCCAGGGACAGCACCCCGACGGCCGAGTACAGCGCGTAGTTGGCGTAGGTGGCCAGCACTTCGTTCGTCATGACGTCCTCGATTCTCCCACCGACGCCGGGGTGCGGTCACCCTCGTCGTCGAAGCTGCTGCCGAGCTGGTCGGCCAGGTCGGAGACGACCCGGGCCAGCCGGTCGTCGTCCCCCTTCGTCATCGCGCCGAGATGGAGCACGCTGCGCCCGTCACCGGCGGGCACGACCCGCGCGAAGACGCGGCGGCGCCGCAGCGTGAGCGAGGTGATGAGACCGAGCAGCGCGACGACCGAGCTGCCGAGCACGAGCCCCTTGCCGGGGTCGTGCCGCACGGCGAAGCCCGCGAAGCGGTCCACCCGGTCGAAGGTGATCGAGCCGCGGTCGCCGGGCAGCTGGGCGGTCTCGCCGGGCTGCAGCCACAGCCGCGCGATGTCCTCGCTGTCGTCGTCGGGCGCGACCGGCGTCATCGCCTCGGTGTCGATGCTGAAGACCGACTGCGCCCCGCCCTGCGGGAAGAGCTCGCCCTCGTAGAGGCTCATCGCGAGCGCCGGGTTGCGCAGGTCGGGGAAGATCGAGATCGGGCCGTTCGTGTCGTCGACGACCGCGGTCGGCAGGAAGAGCCCGACGAAGCCGAGCTGCTCAGGCTGGGCCGCGCCGACCTTGATCGCACCGGTCGAGCGATAGCTGCCGTCCTGCGCGAGGAAGGGCGTCGCGCCCCGGTAGATGACCCTGCCGGCGTCGTCCTTGACCGTGACGACGGGCGCGTAGCCGTTGCCGAGGAGGAAGACCGTCGACTCGTCGAGCTCGAGCGGGTGGTTGACCTGGACGGTGTCCTTCTTCGTCGCCCCGCCGAGCCGGTCGGCGTAGGTCACCTCGGCCGAGAAGGCGCGCGGCATGCCGATCTGGCTCTGGTGGTCCTCCTCGAAGCGCGCCGACATCGTGTCGACGGTGAGCTCGAAGGGGGTGAGCGAGGACTCGTCGACGAGCGGGCCCGGGGCCCAGGTGTCGTAGCGGGTCACCGTGCTGACGAAGGACTCGCCCTCGGGCACGACGATGTCGGCGCGCCAGCCGTAGAGGTGACCGATCGCCAGCCCGACGATGAGGGTGAGCAGGGAGCCGTGGAAGGCGAGGTTGCCGATCTCCTTGACGTACCCGGACTCCGCCGAGATCGTCTGGTCGTCGTGCCGGGCCACGCGGTAGCGACGGCGGCGAAGGGCGCTCGCGGCCGCGTCGAGCGCGGCGGGCACGTCCTCGTCGCGCACGACGAGCGCGTCGTGGGCGTCGAGCCGCTCGAGCCGCCGCGGGGTGCGCGGCGGGCGGCCGCGCAGCTGCCGGGCGAGGGTGAGCGTGCGCGGCACGATGCAGCCGACGAGCGAGGTGAAGAGGAGCAGGTAGATCGCCGAGAACCACGGCGAGGAGTACACGTCGAAGGCGTAGAAGCGGTCGAGGACCGGCCCTGCATCGGGGTGGCGCTGGATCCACGCCGCGGTCTGCGACGGGTCGAGCGAGCGCTGCGGGAACATCGAGCCGGGCACGGCGCCGATGGCGAGCAAGAGGAGCAGGAAGAGCGCGGTCTTCATGCTCGTCAGCTGCCGCCAGGCCCATCGGGCCCAGCCGACCGGTCCCAGCCGGGGCTGGGTGACGGGCTGCCCGGGCGTCTTCTTCGCGCCGCGGGTCGTGGGGTCGGTCGTCGTCACAGGATCACCTCGAAGCCACTGATCCACCGGGACTGGAGCCACACGGTGATCGTCGTCCACCAGCCGGTGACGAGCAGGACACCGACGGCGAGCAGCAGCAGCCCGCCGACGACCTGGATGGCGCGCAGCCGCGGTCGCAGCCACGCGGAGACCGAGCCCCAGCGCTCGTAGGCGCCGGCGACGAGGACGAAGGGGAGCCCGAGCCCGACGCAGTAGGCGATGGCGAGGACGACGGCGCGGCTGGTGCCCGCGTCGCCGGTCAGCGAGAGGGTGAGCACGGCGGCCAGGGTCGGCCCGACGCAGGGCGCCCACCCGAGACCGAAGATCGCGCCGAGGAGCGGGGCGCCGGCCAGGCCCGTGGCCGGCTTGATCGGCAGGCGCACGGTGCGCTGGCTGCCCGCGCCGAGGAAGACGAGCGCCATGACGATGACGACCACCCCGCCGATGCGGGTGAGCAGCTCGCGGTTCTCGACGAGCGCGCGACCCGCGGTCGCGACGAACATCGCGGTGAGCACGAAGACGACGGTGAAGCCGGCGACGAAGAGGACCGCGCCGAGCATCATCCGGCGGGTGGAGCGCCGCTCGAGGGAGACGTCGGACAGGCCCGTGACGTAGCCGAGGTAGCCGGGCACGAGCGGGAGCACGCACGGGCTGGCGAAGGAGACGAGCCCGGCGAGCGCCGCGACGAGCGCGGCGAGCGGGAGCGCGCCGCTCTCGACGGCGCCGGACGGATTCATGCCGGGGTCACCCCTTCGCGCCCTCGGCGAGGACGTCGTCGACGAGACCGATGAGGGTCGACTCGGTGACGACCCCCTGGACCACGGCCGCGACGCGGCCCTCGCGGTCGAGGACTGCGGTCGAGGGCTGGGTCGACAGCACTCCCTGCATGTCGATGGAGGAGCGGCCGCTCTTGTCGAAGACCGACGGCCAGGTGAAGCCCCAGACCTCGGCCTGAGCCCGGCCCGTCTCGACGGAGGGCTCGCGGTAGTCGATGCCGACCATCTGGACGGGCTTGTTCGCCTTCTTGTAGCGCTCGGCGACGGCGACGAGGTGCGGTGCCTCGCGCTCGCACGGCCCGCACCAGCTCGCCCAGAGGTTGACGACGACGACCTTGCCGCGGTGGTCGGCCATGGCGAAGGGCTTGCCGTCGAGGGTGTCGCCCTCGAGCTCGACGGGCTCCTTGCGCTGGTCCTCGGCGCGCACGACGATCGAGCCGTCGCCGGCGATGTAGCCCGCGTCGGGGTTGGCCTTGGCCTGCTCGGCCACCGAGTCGGCGTCGGAGCAGGCGCCCAGGCCCACGGCGAGGGCGCCGGCGGCCAGGGCCGCGGTGAGGCGGCGGGTCGTGCGGGACATCATGCTCCGGGCAGCTTCTCGGCGTGGACGTAGAGGTGGGCGGCGGGCTCGGAGTACTCGACGGACTCCAGCTCGTCACCGACGTAGGTGAGGGTCGTCAGCGAGGCGAGGTTGCACTCGCGGCGTCGCGGGTCGTGCCACAGGCGTTCGCCGCGCATCGCGCTGCGGATGGTCCAGATCGGCAGCTGGTGGCTGACGACGAGCACCTCGCGGCCGCGGGCGTGGTCACGCGCGTCCTCGATGGCCTCGGTCATCCGCTTCGCGATCGCCTTGTAGGACTCGCCCCAGGTCGGCTTCGTGGGGTCGCGCATCCACCACCAGCGGCGCGGGTCGAGGAGCAGACGCTTGCGGAAGCGGCGTCCCTCGAACTTGTTGCCGGCCTCGATGACCCGGGGGTCGACGACCGCCGTGAGGCCGTGGCGCTCGAGGGTCGGCGCGGCGGTCTCCGCGGTGCGCACGAGCGGGGAGTGCACGACGAGGCCGATGTCGGCGTCCGCGAGGTGGTCGGCGACGACGCGGGCCATCTCGTGGCCGAGCTCGGAGAGGTGGAAGTCCGGCAGGCGTCCGTAGAGGATCTTCTGCGGGTTGAAGACCTCGCCGTGGCGCAGGAGGTGGACGACGGTGCGCTCGGTGCCACCGGTGCCGGTGCGGTGCGCGGCGGCGACACCGGCGGCCGCCTCGGCGGCGGCCTGCTCGGCGGCCTGCTCGCTCTCGCGCAGGACGGGGACGTCGGTCCCGGACTCCGGGGTCGCCTCCGGGTCGTCGAAGGGGGCGCCCCCGGCCGGCCGGGGGTCCTGCGGCGTGGTCATGACCTGGATTGTCGCAGGCGCACCTGGGTGCTCGGTGAGCCCCCGGGTCCGACGTCTCACCCGCCCCAGGTTTCTCGGGTCACCCGATAAACCCCGCCTTTGCAGGAGTAAGGAACTCGGGCGAACCCGACGAAAGTCTTGCTGAGCACCGAACCTTCGACCCCTTCGGGGCACGCCAGGCTCAGTAGCGTGGGTCACATGCCCATCGCGCTGGAGAACGTCGGGATCGCCGTCCGGGACCTCGAGGAGGCGATCGCCTTCTTCACCGACCTCGGTCTGATCCTGCTCGGGCGCGACGAGGTGAGCGGCGAGTGGGCCGACACCGCGGTTGGCCTCGACGGCAACCACGCCCGGATCGCGATGCTCCAGACGCCCGACGGCCACGGGCGGCTCGAGCTCTTCGAGCACATCTATCCCGAGCCGGTCGAGACCGGGCCGACGCAGCCGCACGAGATCGGCATGCACCGCGTCGCATTCACCGTCGACGACATCGACGAGTCCCTGGCGGTCGCGGCCCGGCACGGGTGCCACCCGCTGCGCGGTGTCGCGACCTACGAGGACGCCTTCCGGCTCACCTACCTCCGCGGCCCGAGCGGCATCATCGTCATGCTCGCCCAGGACCTCACGAAGGGGGACCCGCCTCAGGCGCCGAGGGTCGAGTCGTAGAGGGCCTTCTTGCTCAGACCGGTCTCGGAGGCGACCTGGGCGGCGGCCTCCTTGCGGCGCACCCCCTGGGCGACGAGCTCGGCGACCCGGGCTGCGCCGTCCTCGATCGTCGCCGCCACCGCCGCGGGGTCGACGCCCTGGACGACGACGGTGATCTCGCCGCGGGCGCCATCGACCGCCCACTGCGCGAGGTCGGCGAGGCCACCCCGTCGCACCTCCTCGTAGGTCTTCGTCAGCTCGCGGCAGACGGCGGCCGGGCGGTCCGCCCCGAGCACCTCGGCCATCGTCGTCAGGGTCGCGGCGAGCCGGTGGGGCGCCTCGAAGAAGACCATCGTGCGGCGTTCGGTCTGCAGCTCGGAGAGCGTGCGGCGCCGCTCGCCCTCCTTGCGCGGGAGGAAGCCCTCGAAGCAGAAGCGGTCGACCGGCAGCCCCGACACGGCGAGCGCCATGAGGACCGCGCTCGGCCCGGGGACGCAGGTGACCGGCAGGTCGGCGGCGGCGCACGCCGCGACGACTCGATATCCGGGGTCGGAGACCGAGGGCATGCCCGCGTCCGTGACGAGGACGACGCGCTCCCCCTTCGCCACCGCGTCGAGCAGGTCCTGGGTCCGCGACGCCTCGTTGTGCTCGTGATAGCTGACGACCCGGCCGCGCGGGGTGACGTCGAGGGCGGCGCACAGACGGCGCAGCCGGCGGGTGTCCTCCGCGGCGACGACATCGGCACCCGCGAGCTCCTCGGCGAGACGGGGCGCGGCGTCGCGCGGGTCGCCGATCGGGGTCGCAGCGAGGATCAGGGGCATAGCAGCAGTCTCGCCTACGATGCGGCCCATGGATCGCGTCGGCTCTGTCGCGGGTCGACGCGCCTCCTCCGCGGGTCGACCCGGGCCTGACGCGGCCCGCCTGCAGGACCTGCGCACCCGGCTGCTCGGCCGGCTGCCCACCTGGGACTCGCGCCGCGAGCGGCTGCTCGGCTGGTGGGGGCCGCTGACCTTCGCCGTCCTCGGCGGCATCCTGCGCTTCTGGCGGCTCGACCGTCCCCACCAGCTCGTCTTCGACGAGACGTACTACGTCAAGCAGGGCGTCTCGATGCTGCAGTACGGCACCGAGATGCGCTGGAAGGGCGAGGGCGACGTCGTCGACCCGCTCTTCACTGCCGGCACGCTCGACGTCTTCCGCTCGACCGAGGGCGACATGGTCGTCCACCCGCCGGTGGGCAAGTGGGTCATCGCCTTCGGCGAGTGGATCTTCGGGTCGACGAGCTCGTGGGGCTGGCGCTTCTCAGTCGCCCTGCTCGGCACCATCTCGATCGTCATGATCGGACGGATCGCGCGGCGCCTCTTCGCAAGCAGCTTCCTCGGGACGGCGGCGGCCTTCCTCACCGCCTTCGAGGGGCACCACTTCGTCCACAGCCGCACCGCGCTGCTCGACATCGTCCTCATGTTCTTCGTGCTCGCGGCCTTCGGGGCGCTGCTGCTCGACCGTGACTGGTACCGCGAGAGACTCGCGCGCGTCGTCGCCTCCGCCCCACCGGGCACCCGGTGGCGGCTCGGCCCGATGCTGTGGTGGCGCCCGTGGCGCCTCGTCGCGGCGGTCATGCTCGGCCTGGCGACCGGCACGAAGTGGTCGGGCCTGTACGTCTTCGCCGCCTTCGGCCTCATGACGCTCTTCTGGGACATCGGCGCCCGCCGCACCGTCGGCGTGCGGCACTGGATGGCCGGCGGGGTGCTCAAGGACGGCGTGCTCGCCGGCGTCTCGATGACGCTCGTCGTCCTCGCGACCTACCTCGCGAGCTTCGTCGGGTGGTTCCGCAGCGACGTCAGCTACGGGCGGCACTGGGCGGCCGACAACCCCGGCCAGGGCGTGACCTGGCTGCCGGAGTCGCTGCGCTCCCTCCTGCACTACCACCACGAGATCCTCACCTTCCACAACGGCCTCACCTCGCCGCACACGTACGAGAGCAACCCGTGGTCGTGGATGGTGCAGTCGCGCCCCACCTCCTTCTTCTACGAGTCGAAGGGGGCGGGAGACATCGGCTGCGAGGTCGAGAAGTGCTCGAAGGCGATCACCTCACTCGGCTCCATCTCGATCTGGTGGGTCGCGACCGCCGCGCTCCTCGTGCTCGTCGTCGCCTGGGCGATGCGCAGGGACTGGCGGGCCGGCGCGATCCTCGCGGGCTTCGTCGGGGGCTGGCTGCCGTGGTTCTTCATCCAGCACCGCACGATCTTCACCTTCTACACGATCTCCTTCGAGCCCTTCGTCGTGCTCGCGGTCGTCTACCTGCTCGCGATGCTCGTGCCGCCCGCCGGGGCGAGCGAGCGGCGCCGGCAGGTCGGGTACGCCCTCGTCGGCGCCTACGCCCTGCTGGTGCTCGCGAACTTCGCCTTCTACTGGCCGGTGTGGACCGCCCAGGTCATCCCCTACGAGCACTGGCAGTGGCGGATGTGGTTCCCCAGCTGGGTCTGAGGTGTCAGACCTCGCTCGTAGCCTGGCGGCATGCTCCTCATCGACCGTGACGCCACCGGCACCGACGCCCCGCACGTCGTGCTCTCGGCCTCGGACCTGCGCGCCGCGACGGCCTGCGAGCACGCCCTGCTCGCCGAGCTCGACGTGCGCGCCGGCCGCTCCCCCGAGGTCTCCCACGAGGTCGACCCGATCATCGAGCGAGCGGCCGAGCTCGGCACCGCCCACGAGCAGCGCCACCTCGCCGCGCTGAGCCGGGCCCACCCCGGCGCGGTGCGGGGTGCGACCGCCCCCGAGCGCACCCCCGCCGGCTACGCCGCCGGGATGCAGCAGACCCTCCAGCTCATGGCCGACCCCGCCGTGCGCGTCATCCACCAGGCCTGCGTCTACGACGGCGACTTCCTCGGCTTCGCCGACTTCCTCGTCCGTGAGGACGACGGGTCCTGGGTCGTCGTCGACGCGAAGCTCGCCCGCAGCGAGTCCGTCACCGCCCTGCTCCAGACCGGCGCCTACGCCGAGGTCCTCGGCGCGGCCGTCGCCGCGCTCGACGGGGTGCGGCTGACCCCCTTCGTCCGGCTCGTCCTCGGCGACGACGAGGTGAGCGACACCCGGCTCGCCGACCTGCTCCCCGTCGTCCGTGCACGGCGCGAGCGACTCGCGGACGTCGTCGGCGCCCACCTGCGCGACGACGGCCCGGTGCGGTGGGGCGACGAGCGGTGGGAGGCCTGCCTGCGCTGCGAGCACTGCACCGCCGAGCTCGAGGCCCGCGACGACGTGCTCCTCGTCGCCGGGGTCCACGTCGAGCAGCACGGCCAGCTCCTCGCGGCCGGCGTGCGCACCGTCGCCGACCTCGCCGACCTGCCCGTGGGCACCGTCGTGCCGGGCATGCGACCCGACCGTCTCGACGCCCTGCGCGAGCAGGCGCGGCTGCAGCGGGCGGCGGCCGAAGGGGGCGACCTCCCCTTCGCGGTGCACCACCCGCAGGGCCTGGCCGCCCTGCGCCCGGAGAGCGCCGGCGATGTCTTCTTCGACTTCGAGGGCGACCCGATGTGGCACGTCCCCGGGTCGGGCGACTGGGGGCTCGAGTACCTCTTCGGGTGCCTGTGGGTCGAGGACGGGGTCGAGCGCTACCGCGGCTTCTGGGCCCACGACCGCGTCAGCGAGCGCCAGGCGCTGCTCGACTTCCTCGACTGGCTGCAGGAGCGTCGCCGGACCTGGCCGGAGCTCCACGTCTACCACTACGCCGACTACGAGCGGGCAGCCCTGCTGCGTCTGTCCGCCCGGCACGCCGTCGGCCAGGAGGTCGTCGACGGTCTGCTCGCCGACGGGGTGCTCGTCGACCTCTACCCGGTCGTGCGGGCCGCGGTGCGGGTCGGCTCCTCGTCCTACTCGATCAAGCGTCTCGAGCCGCTCTACATGGAGCGCGGCGAGGACCGCGACCGCGAGGGCGTGACCGGGGGTGCGGACTCGATCGTCGAGTACCACCGCTACACCCAGGCCGTGCGCGACGGCGACACCGCGCTCGCCGCGAGCCGGCTCGAGGACATCCGCCAGTACAACGAGTACGACTGCCTCTCGACCCTGCGGCTGCGCGACTGGCTGCTCCGGCAGGCGCGGGAGCACCGCGTCGAGCCCCAGCCCGGGCGTGCGAAGCCCGACCCGGACACCGCGGTCCAGCCCGTCAACCCGCTCGAGGTCGCGCTCCGCGAGCTCGCCGGCGACACCCCGCCCGAGCAGCGCACGCCGCAGCAGCAGGCCGTCGCCATGCTCTCGGCCGCCGTCCAGTACCACCGCCGCGAGGACAAGCCCTACTGGTGGGGCCACTTCGACCGGCTCGAGTCCCCGCCGGAGCAGTGGGCACGTGGGACCGACGTCGTCGTCGTCCGCGAGGCCGAGACGGTCACCGGCTGGGCCCAGGGCACGAGCGGCAACCCGCGGCGCACGGTCCGCGTGCTCGGCGAGGGCAGCGGCATGCGCGCCGGGGTCGGCAGCAAGGTCCTCGCCGTCTACGGGCCGGACCGTCCCGAGTGCCTCGCCAGGGAGGACCTGCCGCACGGGTGTCGCGACATGACGGTGCTCGCCCAGGACGAGCGGGTCGACCCCGAGACCGGCGAGGTGCTCCTCGAGCTCGTCCTCGTCGAGGTCCTGCCCAAGGACGCCGACCCCTACGACGACCTGCCGATCGGTCTCGGCCCGTCCGCGCCTCCCGGCACGGCCACCATCGCCGCGGCGATCGCCGAGGTGGGCCAGGGCGTGCTCGCCGCCGGCGGCGTCGGGACGGGCGCGGGTGACGACACGACGACGCCGACCCTCGGGCGCTCGGCCCTCGACCTGCTGCTGCGGCGCCCGCCGCGTCTGCGCGCCGGCTCGGCCCTGCCCGCCGGCGGCACCCCGATCACCGACATCCGCGACGCCCTGCTCGCGATGGACGACTCCTACCTCGCCGTCCAGGGGCCTCCCGGCACCGGCAAGACCTACGTCGGCAGCCGCGTCGTGCGCGACCTCGTGCTCGAGCACGGATGGCGCGTCGGGGTCGTCGCCCAGAGCCATGCCGCGGTCGAGCACCTGCTCGGCTGCGTCGTCGCCGCGGGGGTGCCCCGCGACCAGGTGGGCAAGGCTGCGCAGGGGGGCAGGGCCGCCCAGGGCGAGGAGCCGAGCCACACCGCGCTGCCCAAGGACGGGCACGCGGCCTTCGCCGCCGCTCACGCAGCCGCCGGGCGGGGCTACGTCATCGGCGGGACGACGTGGGACCTCACGAACATCAAGCGCGTCGAGCGCGGCCAGCTCGACCTCGTCGTCGTCGACGAGGCCGGGCAGTTCGCGCTCGCGCCGACCATCGCGTGCTCGGCAGCCGGTGCGCGGCTGCTGCTCCTCGGCGACCCGCAGCAGCTCGGTCAGGTCAGCCAGGGCTCGCACCCCGAGCCGGTCGACCGCTCCGCCCTGGGCTGGCTCCTCGGCGACCGCGCGACGATCCCCGCTGAGCACGGGTACTTCCTCGCGACGACCTGGCGGATGCATCCCGAGCTCACCGAGCACGTCTCGCGGCTCGCCTACGACGACCAGCTCGGCTCCCACGAGGCGGTGACGACGGCCCGCTCGCTCGAGGGCGTGGAGCCCGGTCTCCACGTCGTCGAGGTCGACCACCTCGCGCGCCGCACGAGCTCGCCCGAGGAGGCCGCGGCGGTCGTCGACCTCGTCCGCTCCCTCGCCGGGCGGGCCTGGACCGACGAGCACGGCACCCGTGCGCTCACCGCGCGCGACGTCATCGTCGTCACGCCCTACAACCACCAGGTGCGCACCCTGCGCGGCGCCCTCGAGACGGCCGGCATGGCCGAGGTCGAGGTCGGGACGGTCGACAAGTTCCAAGGCCAGGAGGCCCCGGTCGCGGTGCTGTCGATGGCGGCGTCGTCAGCGCACGACGTGAGCCGCGGCCTGCGCTTCGTGCTCGACCGGCACCGCCTCAACGTCGCGATCTCGCGCGGGCAGCACGCCGCGTACGTCGTGCTGTCGCCGCGCCTGATCGACGCCGCGCCGCGCACCCCCGGCGAGCTCCGCTCGCTCGGTGCCTTCATGGGTCTCGTGCAGGCCGGCAGCCGCCGAGCGCTCGCCGTCTGAGCGCAGGGCTCCGGCCGCCCGCGCGTCCGGGAGCGGTCCGCCGACGGTCGTGGGACGCTTCGAGCGGACCCGGGCCGGCCGGGCCGTCGACGAAGGGATGCCCCGTGCTCGCCATCGGACTCGTGCTCGCGGCGGTCGCCGCCCTCATCCACGTCTACATCTTCGTCCTCGAGTCCCTGCAGTGGACCGGTGAGGCAGCGCGACGCACCTTCGGCATCGAGAGCCCGCAGGTCGCCGAGATCACCAAGCCGCTGGCCTACAACCAGGGCTTCTACAACCTCTTCCTCGCCATCGAGATCGCTCTGGGCATCGTGCTCGTCGTCGCCGACCAGCGCGCCGTCGGCCTGACCCTCGTGCTCGTCGGCACCGGCTCGATGGTCGCCGCCGGTCTGGTGCTCATGCTCTCGGACCGCTCGAAGACCTCCGCCGCTCTCAAGCAGCTCCTGCCGCCCTTCCTCGCGATCCTGGCGATCGTCGTCGCCCAGCTCGCCTGACCCGTAGCCCGGAGGACGCCCTCTGAGCGACCCTGGACAGCCCCGTCGAGCGCTTTGACTTCAAGTACTCGAAGTTCTTAGCGTCGTCATTCGTGAGCACGACCGAGCGCGAGTACACGATCAAGGAGGCGGCGGCCCTCACCGGTCTGCCCGCCAGCACCTTGCGGTACTACGAGTCCATCGGCGTCATCGACCCCGTGCGCCGCGGCGAGAGCAGCGGTCATCGGGTCTACGACGACGCCGACCTCGACCAGCTCACCTGGGTCGCCTGCCTCGCGGCGACGGGTCTGTCCGTCGCGGACATGAAGACCTACGTCGCCAACGGGCGCCTCGGCCCCTCCGCAGCCGCGGAGCAGGCCGAGCTGCTCGCCGAGCAGCAGCAGCGTCTCGTCCGCGAGGCGGAGGCCATCGCCATTCGCCAGCGCTACGTCGCCCTCAAGGTCGACTACTGGCGTGCGGTCCAGGCGGGCGACGACGCCCGGGCCGCAGAGCTCTCGACCCGGGCCAGGGCTCTCGCCGACGACCTCAAGACCGTCGGCCGGTCCTGACCCCCTTCGTCACCCCCATCCCCACCCCGAGAACCGAGGACACACCCATGCAGGTCAACGCCTACGCCGCGCCCGCCGCCGGCGAGCCGCTCGTCCCCACGACCGTCGAGCGCCGTGAGGTCGGCGCGAACGACGTGCTCATCGACATCGAGTACGCCGGCATCTGCCACTCCGACATCCACACGGTCAACGGTGACTGGGGCCCGCAGGCCTTCCCGCTCGTGCCGGGCCACGAGATCGTCGGCATCGTCCGCGAGGTCGGCTCCGACGTGAGCACCCACGCAGTCGGCGACCGTGTCGGCGTCGGCTGCATGGTCAACTCCTGCGGCCGCTGCGAGAACTGCACCAACGGCGACGAGCAGTACTGCGTCGAGGGCAACGTCGCCACGTACGGGGCGACCGACCGCGACGGCACGATCACCCAGGGTGGCTACTCCACCCACGTCGTCGTCGACGCCGACTTCGTCCTGCGCGTGCCCGAGGGCCTCGACCCCGCCGCCGCTACCCCGCTGCTGTGCGCCGGCATCACCACCTACGCGCCGCTGCGCAAGTGGGGCGTCGGCCCCGGCTCGAAGGTCGCCGTCGTCGGCCTCGGCGGTCTCGGCCACATGGCCGTGAAGATCGCGCACGCCCTCGGCGCGCACGTCACCGTGCTCTCGCAGTCGCTGAAGAAGCAGGAGGACGGCCTGCGTCTCGGCGCCGACGAGTACTACGCGACCTCCGACAAGACGGCCTTCGAGGACCTCGCCGGCCGCTTCGACCTCATCATCAACACGGTGAGCGCGAAGATCGCCATCGACTCCTACCTCGGCCTGCTCGCCGTCGACGGCACGATGGTCAACGTCGGCGCCCCGCCGGAGCCTCTCGAGGTCAACGTCTTCTCGCTCATCGGCGGCCGTCGCTCCTTCGCCGGCTCGATGATCGGCGGCATCGCCCTGACCCAGGAGATGCTCGACTTCTGCGCCGAGCACAACATCGGCTCCGAGATCGAGGTCATCGAGGCCGCGAAGGTCAACGAGGCCTACGAGCGCGTCCTCGCCTCGGACGTGCGCTACCGCTTCGTCATCGACGCGAAGACCCTCGCCTGACCCAGGCCCCCGAGCGCCCCGTCCGACACCTGTCGGGCGGGGCGCTGGTCTGCGTCGGGGACGAAGGGGTGTCCCTCCCCACCGCCACCGGCTCCCCTTGTGCAGGCGTGACGTCAGCGGTAGACATCGACATCCCGACAGAGAGGTCGAGCCGATGTCGCTCCCGCGCCCCTACCCGCCGCCCACCTACGAGGCAGCCGAGGGCGAGGCGAGCGCGTGGCTGCGACGCTCGAGCACCCCGCCGGAGATCAGCTACGGCAACGGCGGGACGTGCGAGTACCTCGCCACCGGCGACCAGACAGATCACCGCTTCGGGCTCTACCGGTGGACCTTCGGCGAGAAGGAGTCCGGGCCCGACCCGCACTTCCACCGCTCGATCTCCGAGCAGTTCTACGTGCTCTCGGGCGAGGTGCGCCTCTACGACGGGCGGGCATGGGTGACCGCCCGGCCGGGTGACTTCCTCTACGTGCCCGAAGGGGGCATCCACGGCTTCCGTGGGGTGGGGCCGGCCTCGATGCTCCTCATGTTCGCGCCCGGCGGCCCGCGCGAGGACTACTTCGAGACCCTCGCGCGGGGCGAGCCGATGAGCGATCAGGAGCGCGCCGACTTCATGGACCGGCACGACACCTTCTGGGTCTGAGCGGGTCAGCCCACCCGGCGGGCGCGCAGCACCGCGTCGGTCACGGCGATCTCCTCGCCGGTCTCGGGGTGCGCCTGGGTGCGCGGTCGCGCCGCGCACACCTCGACCTCGAAGCCCTCGGGCAGCGCGGGCGCCAGCTCCTCGGCGGTGAACATGAAGGTCGCGTGCCCGTGGCGCAGACCGGTGCTGAGGTCGCCGGGGTGGTGGCCGACGACGAGCAGGGTGCCGCCGGGGGCGACGGCCGAGGCCAGCCGACGGACGACATCGGGCATGCCGCCGTCGGGCAGGTGGAAGAAGTGCGAGGTGACGAGGTCCCACGTCTCGCCGTCCGGCTCGAAGGTGCGCACGTCGACGCGACGGGTCTCGACGCGGTCGCCGACCCCGACCTGGGCGGCGTGCTCAGAGGTGCGGGCGAGCGCGGCGTCGGCGAAGTCGACGGCCGTCACCTGCCAGCCCTGCTCGGCGAGCCAGATGGCATCTCCCCCTTCGCCGCAGCCGATCTCGAGCGCGCGACCGGGCGCGAGCGACGGCGCCTCCGCGGCGAGCTGGGCGTTGACCCGGCCGCTCCACACGCGGTCGCCCGAGTAGCGCTCCTCCCACGCATCCCGCTCGAAGAAGCCCTCCCGGCGCTGCGCCGCGGCCCGGGTCGCGTCCGCCGTGGCGAGCTCGGCGTTGATCCAGGCTCCGACGCGGACGCCGTGGGCGGCGGAGGCGACGAGGATCATCGCGATGTCGGTGGCGTTGCCCGCGGCGAAGACGCCGGGGACGCTCGTCGCGCCGGTGGGCTCGACGGCGATGACCGAGCCGAGCTCGGTCCCGTGCATCTCGAAGGGGGTCGCCTCGATGCCGAGAGGGCGCAGGTAGTCGGTGCGCACGTGGGGCCTGCTGGCGACGACGACCGCGTCGCACTCGAGGAGCGTGCCGTCGGCGAGGCGAAGGCCGACGAGGCGGTCACCCTCGGAGACGATCTCCTGAGGGGTGCCGTGGAGGACCCGCACCCCGATCGCGCCGACGCGCTCGAGCTCCTCGTCGGGGATCTCGACGCCGTCGTGCACGACGACGACCACGTCGTCGCTCAGCTGGCGGAAGAGCAGTGCCTGGTGGCCGGCCATGGGCGAGGTCGCGAGCACGGCGATCCGCCGGTCGCGGACCTCCCAGCCGTGGCAGTACGGGCAGTGCAGGACGTCGACGCCCCAGCGCTGCGCGAGCCCGGGCACGTCGGGCAGCTCGTCGACGACGCCGCCGGTGACGAGGACACGGCGGGCCATGACCCGACGGCCGCCCGCGGTCGTCACGAGGAAGGCGTCGACCTCGCCGGAGACGGCGACGACGCGGTCGGAGAGGATCTCGACCCCGTACTGGGCGACCTCGGCACGGCCGATCTCGAGCAGCTCGAAGGGGGAGACCCCCTCGCGTCCGAGGTAGTTGTGGGCGTGGGCGGCGGGGGCGTTGCGGGGCTCGCCGGCGTCGATCACGAGGACCGAGCGCTTCGAGCGGCCGAGCGCCATCGCGCCGCTGAGGCCGGCGGCACCGCCGCCGATGACGACGACGTCGTAGGTCTGGGGGGTGGGGTTCTCGTCCATGTCGACGATGGTGCGACCCCTCTCGCACTTTTGACAAACATTCTTGCCGTCCTGGCAAACTAGTCCGCATGACCGACGACGACGTGCTCCGCGGGGTCGGCCCCCGCCTGCGCCAGCTGCGCCTCGAGCGCGAGGCGACCCTCACCGATCTCGCCGAGGAGACCGGCGTCTCGGTGAGCACGCTGTCGAGGCTGGAGTCAGGTCAGCGCAAGCCCACCCTCGAGCTGCTGCTGCCCCTGGCCCGCGCCCACCGGGTCGCCCTCGACGAGCTCGTCGACGCCCCCGAGACCGGCGACCCGCGCATCCGCTCCAAGCCGGTCGTCCGGCACGGCCGGACCTTCATCTCGCTGACCCGGCGGCCGGGCGGGCTGCAGTCCTTCAAGATGGTCATGCCCGTCGAGACCGACCCGGCCCCGACGCTGCAGACCCACGAGGGCTACGAGTGGCTCTACGTCCTCAACGGCCGGATCCGCCTGCTGCTCGGCACGCGAGACCTGATGCTCGAGCCGGGCGAGGTGGTGGAGTTCGACACCCGCACCCCGCACTGGATCGGCAACCCCGGGCCTGCGCCCGCCGAGGTGCTCGCGATCTTCGGACCCCAGGGCGAGCGGATGCACGTCCGGTCGTAGGGCTGCCCGTCCGCCAAGTCAGCGCCCCGGAGACGACGAAGACCCCGGCCGATCCCGGCCGGGGTCTCACGCTGGTGGAGCTGAGGGGATTCGAACCCCTGACCTTCTCATTGCGAACGAGACGCGCTACCAACTGCGCCACAGCCCCAGGTGCAGCGGCAACGATAACCCAGCGTCCGGGCCCGGTCCAAACGGCTAGGCTCCGTCGGTCAGGGCGCTCGCGCCTCCCCCTTCGGCAAGGACGTCCATGCCCACGGACCACGAGCCGGATCCCGCCCAGACGGACGAGACCGACGCCACCCGCTCGCTGCGCGACCGCATCACCGAGGCCGTCGTCACGGCCCGTGAGCGCCAGGCCGGACCTCCCCCGCGACCGCTCGTCGTCGAGGTCCCCGCAGACGCGACGGCCGAGGCCGACCGCAGCCACGTGCCTCCGCTCGTGCGTGCCGCGAGCGAGTGGACGTGGCGTCTGCTGCTCATCGCCGCCGGCATCGCCGCGCTGATCTACCTCGTCGGCTTCCTCTCCGAGGTGACCTACCCGATCATCGTCGCGATCCTCCTCGCGGCGCTGCTCGAGCCGCTCTTCCGCCGGCTCGCCTCCTTCATGCCGCGCGGGCTCGCCGCGATCATCACCGTCCTCGGCACGCTGGCCGTGATCGTCGGGCTCTTCAGCTTCGTCGTCAACCAGTTCGCCGCCCAGCTGCCGGACCTCGTCGGGCAGGTCGGCCAGGGTGTCGACCAGATCCGCACGTGGGTCCTCACGACCTTCAACCTCAGCAACAACGAGCTCACCGGTTACCTCGACCGGGCCCGCGAGAGCCTCGGTCAGAGCGAGATCGGGACGCGGGCCGCGCAGGCCGGCCTCACCGTCGGGCACCTGCTGGCCGGCGCGGCGATCACGATGTTCGCCCTCTTCTTCTTCCTCTACGACGGCCCGCAGATCTGGGGCTGGGTCGTGCGCCTCTTCCCCCGCACCGTGCGCGCGAAGGCCATCTCCGGCGGCCGCATCGCATGGGGCCAGCTGCAGGCCTTCACCCGGGCGACGATCCTCGTCGCGGCCGTCGACGCGCTCGGCATCGGCCTCGGCGCGCTGGTGCTCGGCGTCCCCTTCGCCTCCGGCATCGGGCTGCTCGTCTTCCTCGGCGCCTTCATCCCCGTCATCGGGGCGCTGCTCTCCGGCTTCATCGCCGTCGTCCTCGCGCTCGTCGCGAAGGGCCCCGTCGTCGCGCTCATCATGCTCGGCGTGGTCGTCGTCGTGCAGCAGGTCGAGGCGCACCTGCTCCAGCCGCTGCTCCTCGGCCGCGCGGTCCGCGTGCACCCGCTCGCCGTCATCCTCGGCATCGCCGCCGGTGTCGTCGTCGGCGGCATCTTCGGCGCGCTCGTCGCCGTGCCGCTCATCGCGGTGCTCAACGCCGTCGGGCACCACCTGCTCGACCCGGAGCCGCCTGGCGTCGACGAGCCGGAGGACCTCATCACGCCCGCGGAGCAGGCGGAGGTCGAGGAGGACGTCGACGAGAGCGAGGAGATGGCCCGCATCGAGCCCGGTGATCGCGGCCCCTACGACACGTGAGGGATGCCCCCTTCGCCCCCGCAGGTGGGGACGAAGGGTGGAGACAGACGAGTGGCCGCTACGCGAGGTGCGTAGCGGCCACTCGTGCGTGACGGCGGGGGGTCAGCTGCCGACGGCTCGCTGCGGGGCGACGACGTCGTCGTCGATCGCGTCGAGGACCTGCGGGGTGTCCTCGGCCGGGGCGTCCTCGACGACCGGACGGGCGCCCGCACGGGCCTTCATCGTGTAGGTCGGGCGCGGGACCGGCACCGGCTCCCACGTGCCCTCGCGGTCGTCGACGACCGCTGCGGGCGCCTCGACATCGGCGGGCTCGGCGGGAGCGGCCTCGACCGGCGCGGAGACGTCGAAGGGGGCGTCCGTCGCGACGGTCTGCGGCACGGCGGCCTCGGCGACGGCCCGCTCGGGCTCGTCGACGACGACCTCGGTCGTGGTCTCGGCGTGCACGGGAGCGCGGCGGGGGGCCGGGCGACGCACGGGGGCGGCGGCCTCACGGGAGCGGCGACGGGCGAGGTGCTCCTCGCGGCGACGCGCCTCGGCGGCCTTGACGTCCTGGCGCAGCCACCCGAAGGAGCCGAGCAGGCCGACGAGCAGCAGACCGGTGACGAGCCACGGCAGCGAGCCGAAGGCGGAGAAGAGGAAGGCGATCGGCAGCAGGACGAGGTGCCCGAGGAAGGCCAGACCGCGGACCTGACGGGGGGCGTCGACGACGGCGGAGACGACCGCGAGACGGCCTGACCCCTCGTCCTCGAGCTCGGGCTCGGGCACGGGGGCCTCCGGGACGGTGACGGTGCGCTTGACGACGACCTCGGGTCGCGCCGCGCGGGCGGGCGAGACCGCGTAGGAGCGCGCGGGCTCCTCGGTCTGGCTCAGCCGGTGCGAGTCGAGGACACGCATGGCGGCGGAGAACCGGTCGACGGAACGGACGGTCGCGAGGTGATCACGGCGGCGCACCCAGTACTGCACGAGATACGCAGCCCAGATCGCGACGACGACCACGAAGATGAGGCTGCTCGACTGCACGATCCGAACACTATGGAGGGCAAGGGCGCTCGTCGGTCAGGCCATCCGGTGTGTCGCGGATGTTGCCTGCTGTGAATCGTGGTGCGTGTGTGGTTTCGAGGCTCGCTGGCGCTCGCACCTCAACCACCGAAGGACTTCATGGCTGGTCGAGGTGCGACGAAGGAGCCTCGAGACCACCTCGACCAGCGATGGAGCCTTTGCTGGTCGAGGTGCGACGAAGGAGCCTCGAGACCACCAGCGAGGGGCGGTTTCGAGGCTCGCGGGCGCTTGCACCTCAACCAGCAAGCGCCTCAGCGGGCGGGGACGCGGCGGGCGCCGACGCGGCCGAGGAGGCCGGCGGGCTCGAGCTCCTCGGACGTGATGGCGAAGCTGCGGTGGTCGCGCCAGTCGCCGTCGATGTGCAGGTAGCGCCGGCGCAGGCCCTCGTCGCGCAGCCCGAGCTTGCGCACGACGGCGAGCGAGGCGGAGTTCTCCGGGCGGATGTTGATCTCGACGCGGTGCAGGCCGACGTCGCGCAGCACGTGGTCACCGGCGAGCGCGACCGCGGCCGGCATGAGCCCGCGCCCGGCGACGTCGTGGATGACCCAGTAGCCCATCGTGCAGGAGCGGAAAGAGCCCAGGACGATCGAGCTGACGTTGAGCTGGCCGACGATCTGACGGTCCACCTCGAGCACGAAGGGCAGGGCGGTCCCCCGTCGCGCGTCCGCCTCGAGCCGGCCGAGGTACTCGCGGAAGGCGACGCGCGGGGGCGAGGGCAGCGGCGAGGTCGCGTCCCACGGGCCGAGCCACGTCGCGTTGGCCGCGCGGGCGCCGAGGAACTCGCCCTCGTCACCGGGGCGAAGGGGGCGCAGCAGCACCCGCTCGCCCGCGGCGGTCTGCGCGGCGAGCCGCACCGGCCAGCGCACCGGCTCGGCGGGGCGGCGGCGCAGCCGGCTGACCAGCCGCGTCACGTCAGCTCGTGCCGACCCTGCAGGTGGGTGCCGTCGGGCACCTCGGCCGCGCCGTCGGCGACGACCTCGACGTCGCCCTCGCAGGTGACGTCGGACCCGAAGGTCACCTCGCCGTGCACGGCGAAGGAGGAGCAGCCCGCGAGCGAGGGCGAGCCGTGCGGCAGCAGCCGGTCGAAGTCGGCGATGTACTTGTAGTGGTCGTCGAGGTCGATCGCCGGGTCGGGCTGGTCGCTGAGACCGCGCACGAGCATGTCGTCGTCGAGCTCGAAGAGGTCGCTGCGCAGCAGGAGCAGCTCGTTCGTCGTCTTGACAGGCCGGAATCGGCTGCGCGGCACGCGGATCGCCTGGCTGCCCTCGAAGCGCTCGATCGCCGTGCCCATCGCCGACTCGACCTGGATGACCTTCGTCGAGGTCTTGTCGGTGGGGTCGACGGTCTTGCGGTTGATGACGATCGGCAGGCCGAGGACGCCGTCGCTGGCCTCCATCCGCTCGGCGAGCGCGTCGACGCTCACCCAGAGGTTGTTCGTGTGGAACCACTGGTGGCGACGGTTGTCCTGGAAGTAGTGGTCCTCGCCGTCGGCGACCATCGCGGTGTCGCGCAGGATGAGCCGCCCGTCCTCCTTGCGGATCGCGAGGTGGCCGCCCTTGCGGTCGTTCGCCGTGCGGGTCGTCACCTCGGCGGCGTAGGGGACGTCCTCGCGCAGCAGCCACGCGGCGATGTCGGGGTCGCAGCTCGCGCCGAGGTTGTCGGCGTTGGAGAGGAAGACGTACTTGATCCCCTGCTCCTGCATCTGGGCGAGGATCCCCGACGCGGCGAGCGCGACGTAGACGTCGCCGTGGCCGGGCGGGCACCACTCGAGGGAGGGGTCGGCCGGCCACTCCACCGGGGCGAGGTCGTCGGCGCGCAGCTTCGGCTCGCGGCTCTGGATGAAGTCGAGGGGCAGCGGCTGCTCGCGCAGCTGCGGGTACTGCTCGAGCAGCTCGAGGGACTGCTCGTGGGTGCGGAAGGAGTTCATGAGCAGCAGCGGCGGGCGCACCCCGTAGCGCTCGCCGAGGGCGATGATCTGCCGGGCGATGATGTCGAGGAAGGTCAGGCCCTCGAGCGCCACGAGCGCGGTCTTGGGCCCGGACATGCCCATGCTCGTGCCGAGCCCGCCGTTGAGCTTGACGACGGCCACGCGCTGCAGCGCCTCGCGTCGCTCGTCGTCGCTGACGTCGAGGTCGGCGAGCTCGGGCAGGTCGCCCATCGGCTCGATCGTGTCCTCGGGGATGACGCCCTGCGCGCCCTCGGCGAGCTGGTGCCAGTACGCCTCGAAGACCGCGATCGCCCGCCGGTCGACCCCCTGGTCACGCATCTTCTCCAGCGACAGCTCCAGCGCCTCAGGGGTCATGGCGCCCACCCTACGATGAGGCAGGTGACGCAGGAGGGTCCCGGGCAGAGCCCGTCCACGGTTGCCGCGAAGCGCGAGCTGAGGGCCGCTCTGCGCGCCCGCCGCCGGGCCGTCGTCGCCGCCCGGGACCTCGCCGAGGACGCCTCGGCGCTCGCCCGCCACGTCCTCGACCTGGCCGAGGACATCGCCTCCCAGCAGAGTGCCGACGGCGAAGGGGGACCCCTCGCCCTGTCGTACGAGTCCCTGCCTCACGAGCCGCCCACCGGTGAGCTCAACCGCGCGCTCGTCGCCGCGGGCTGGCGGGTGCTCGTGCCCCTCACGCTGCCCGACCTCGACCTCGACTGGTGCGACGTCACCGACCCCGAGCGCACCCCGCTCGGCCTGGTCGCACCGTCGCACGCCGACCTCGCCCTCGTCCCGGGGCTGGCGGCCGACCCCTTCGGCACCCGGCTCGGCCAGGGCGGGGGCAGCTACGACCGGGCGCTCGCCCGGCTCTCGCCGCAGGCCCCGGTCGTCCTGCTCCTCCACCCTGGTGAGCGCACCGACGAGCCCCTGCCCGCCGAGCCCCACGACCGGCCGGTGAGCGCGGTACTCACCGCCGAGGGGGTCACTCCTTCTTCGGCTCGAGGGTGAGCTCGTCGTCCTTCGCGTCCTGGACGGCCGACTCGCTGAAGCCCCACGGGTAGGTCTCGCCGCGCGCCCACGCCTCGGCCTGGTCGGTGTAGTGGTCGCTGAAGGGGCGACCGCTCTGCCCGGTCTGGTTGACCCAGCGCGACGCGTCGAGGTCACCGAGGTCGACGACCATCCGCATCGACGGCGCGGCGGTGACCTCGTACCCCTTCGACGCGTCCCACGACGTCGCGTTGACGATCGAGCTGCCGCCGGCGACCTCGTAGCCGCCGCGGTTGAAGAGCGCGCGGACCGGCCCGGGCACGCCCTCGCCGCCGAGCACCTGGTGCTCGAAGTCGGCGGTGTGCAGCTGGCCCCACTGCCAGTCGACCGGCTCCTTGCCGAGCCGCTTCGTCAGCTCGAGGCGCGCGTCGACCATCGCCTGGCGCAGGATCTCGTCACGCCCCTCGACGAGGCCCGGGGTGAGCTTGTTGTCCCACCAGCCCGAGCGCGGCGTGTCGAGCAGGGCCGTCACGGACTGCATCTGGGTCGAGCCGCCGCTGGCCTGCAGGTCGGTCGGCAGGTCGTCGTTGAAGGTGAGGCGCACGACGTTGGACCACACGGCGTTGAAGTACGCGGCCGCCGCGCTGTCCTCGCCCGGCCCCGCCGGCTGGGTGTAGTCCCACTCGGCGAGCAGGTCGCGGGCCTCGGTGACGAAGGGGTCGTCGAGCGTGATCCGCATGAGGTGCGGCACGAGCGTCGGGGCGAACTCGTTGCGGCTGTCGTCCTGGATGCGCAGCATCTTCTCGGGCGTCACCTCCTCCTCGCTCGTCAGCAGGTCGAGGATGCGCTGGGCCCGGTAGCCGTAGTCCCAGTCAGAGGTGAGGTAGGGCGTGCGGCGCTCGGTGACCATCTGGTTGGCCGTGACGACGACGCCGTCGTCGGGGTTGAGCACCCACGGCAGGTCCTCGAAGTCGACGAAGCCCTGCCAGTCGTAGCGGCTGTCCCACCCGGGCGCCGGCAGCTCGCCGGGGGTGATGCCCGTGCCGCGGTCGCGGCGGATCGGGATCGCGCCGGGCGCCTGGTAGCCGATGTTGCCCTCGGTGTCCGCGTAGACGAGGTTTTGGCTCGGCACGGAGAAGTCACGGGCCGCCTCGCGGAACTCGTCCCAGTCCTTCGCCGTGTTGAGCGCGAAGATCGCGTCGGCCGTCGTGCTCGGGGTGAGCGCGGTCCACGCGAGCGAGACGGCCTGGTCGCCCGTGCCGCCCCCGTCGTCGCCCCGCTCGCCGGCCTCGGCGACGCCGGGCAGGACGTCGGACATGATCGGGCCGTGCGTCGTCGAGCGCACGGTGAGCTCGACGTCGTCGCCGCCGGCGACCTTGATGACCTCGCGGCGCGTGGTGAGCGGGACCTGCTTGCCGTCGCGGGTGTAGCGGCCGGAGTCGTCGTCGACGAGCTCGAGGTAGAAGTCGGTGACATCGGGTCCGAGGTTGGTGAAGCCCCACGCGATGTCGGCGTTGTGCCCGATGACGACACCGGGCAGACCGGCGAAGGAGTAACCGCTCACCTCGAGCGGGCACTGGGCGGTGACCTCGCGGCAGTGCAGCCCGACCTGGTACCAGATGCCCGGCATCGAGATGCCGAGGTGCGGGTCGTTGGCGAGCAGCGGCTTGCCCGTCGAGGAGCGCTCGCCGCTGACGACCCAGGAGTTCGAGCCGATCCCCTCGCCCTGGCCGAGCAGCTGGGGCACGGTGTCGACGGCCTGCTGGGTCGACGCGAGGACCCGACGGGTCTCGTCGTCGGAGAGCTCGGGCTCCGGCGTCGAGGAGCCGGCGGGCTCCCCCTTCGGCGAGGGGGTGGACGACGGACCGGACGAAGGGGTGGCCGCGGGGGCGACGCTCTGGGCGCCGCCGGCGGAGGTCGCGCCGCCGCTGCGGCTCGTCGCCGGCCACTCGTCGGGCGAGAGGATCGGCTGGTGGCTCTCGGAGTCGTAGGGCGGGAAGAGGTCAGCGAGCATCGACTCGGAGACGACGCCGGACAGGCGGGCCCGGGTGAGCTCCTCGTCGTAGTTGCCGCGCAGGTCCCAGGCCATCGCCTTGAGCCACGCGAGGGAGTCGACGGCCGACCACTGCTCGACGCGGTAGTCGGGGTTCTGCTGGCCGAGCACGGTGTACTCGAGCGCCATGTCGCCCGGCTCGCCCTGGTCGGAGATCCACGCGTTGACGCCCTCGGCGTACTCCTGCAGCGCCTGGCGGGTGCTCGGCTCGAGCATCGGCAGCTCGGCCTCGGCGACGCGGCGCCAGCCCATCGTGCGGATGACCCGGTCGGTCTCGACGCCGGGCTCGCCGACCATCTCGGCGAGGCGACCGGCGGTGATGTGCCGACGCAGGTCCATCTCGAAGAAGCGGTCCTGCGCATGGACGTAGCCCTGCGCCCGCATGAGGTCGCCGAGCGTGTCGGCGTAGATGTCGGGCACGCCGCGGTCGTCGCGGACCACGGTGACCGGCGCGCTGAGCCCGCTGATCTGCAGGGTGCCGGAGGTCTTCGGCTGGGTCCGGCTCACCTGCATCCAGGCGAGGACGGAGAGCGCGAGGACGACGACGAGGACGACGGCCGCTGCGATGAGCAGGCCGCGCCGGAGGGAGGCGAGCGATGGCACCCTGCGAGACTAACGACCGGACGAGGCGGAGGTGAGCGGTGCTGGCGAGCGCAGGTGGGACGGGCTGGGACCCTCAGGACCTCGCACGTGTGCTCCTCGTCGCCTCCGGCGTCCTCGTCGTGTGCATCGCCGCCGTGCGGGCCACCGCCCGGTCGGGACTGCCGACCCTGCTCATCTACCTCGCCATCGGGCTCGTCCTCGGCGAAGGGGTCATCGGCATCGACTTCGAGTCCGACGCGGTCGGGCAGGTGCTCGGCTACGCCGCGCTCGTGCTCATCCTCACCGAGGGCGGGCTGACGACGAGGTGGTCGGCGATCCGCAGATCCGTCGCCCCGGCGGCCGCGCTGTCGACGGTCGGGGTCGTCGTGTCGGTGCTCGTCACCGCCGTCTGCGCGCACTGGCTGCTCGGGCTCGACTGGCACATCGCGATGCTCATCGCGGCGGTCGTCAGCTCGACCGACGCCGCCGCCGTCTTCTCCGTGCTGCGGCGCGTCCCGCTGCCCCGGCGGCTGTCGGGGATGCTCGAGGCCGAGTCGGGCTTCAACGACGCGCCGGTCGTCATCCTCGTCGTCGCGCTGTCGGCGCGCGCCGCCGACCCGGCGCACGCCGAGCCGTGGTGGCTGCTCGGGCTCACCGCGACGCTCGAGCTCGTCGGCGGCGGGATCGTCGGGATCGTCGTCGGCTACCTCGGCGGGCAGCTCGTGCGGCGGACCGCCTCGGTGACGTCGGGGCTCTTCTCCATCGGGGTCATCGCCGTGTCGGTGCTCGCGTACTCGGTCGCCGTGAGCGCGCACACCTCTGGCTTCATCGCCTGCTACCTCGCCTCGCTCGTCATGGGCAACATGACGATGCCGCACCGGGCGGCGATGCTCGGCTTCGCCGAGTCGGTGGGCTGGCTCGCGCAGATCGGGCTCTTCGTCATGCTCGGCTTGCTCGCCTCGCCGAGCACGCTGCTCGAGCAGGTGCCCGCGGCGCTGCTCCTGGGCTTCGCACTGCTCCTCGTCGCCCGCCCGCTGTCGGTGATCGTGTCGCTCACCCCCTTCGGCGTCCCCTGGCGCGACCAGGCCTTCTTGTCGTGGGCCGGGCTTCGCGGGGCCGTCCCCGTCGTGCTCGCCACCGTGCCGGTGACGATCGGGGCGCGCGGTGTCGACTGGGTCTTCGACCTCGTCTTCGTGCTCGTCGTGCTCTTCACGCTCATCCAGGCACCGACCCTGCCGTGGGTGGCCCGCCGGCTGGGGGTGACCGAGGTGGCGCTCGCGACGGACGTCATGGTCGAGTCCGAGCCGCTGGAGAGGCTGGGCGCCGACCTCGTCGAGGTGAGCGTCGGCGAGGGCTCGCGGATGCACGGCGTCCGGGTCTTCGAGCTGCGGCTGCCGAAGGGGGCGAACGTCTCCCTCGTCGTCCGCGACGGCGAGTCCTTCGTGCCCGGGTCGCAGACCCTCGTGCGCGCCGGCGACCAGCTGCTCGTCGTGTGCGGCCGAGGCCTGCGCCGCGACGTCGAGCGCCGCCTGCGCGCCGTGAGCCGCGACGGCCGCCTCGCCGGCTGGCACCGCCCCTCCCCCTGACCCGCTCCTCCCATCCAGCCCCCGCACCCCGCCCGCCCCACCCCGCCCCCGCACCCCCAGCACGCCGAGCACCGCTCGTCGTCCGTGAGGCCCGCTCCTCGCGGGCCGGCGACGACCGGGTCTCGCGGACCACGAGCGGGCTTCGGCGAGGGGGGGCCGTGGTGGACGTGGTAAGGGGCACCCCTTCGCACTTCTTATACTTGGGACTCGTGCCTACCTATGCCTACGCGTGCGCCGACTGCGGCCACGCCTTCGACGCGGTCCAGTCCTTCAGCGACGACGCCCTGACGCAGTGCCCCGAGTGCGGTGGCACCCTGCGCAAGAAGTTCGGCTCGGTCGGCGTCGTCTTCAAGGGCGGCGGCTTCTACCGCAACGACTCCCGCGCGGCCAACGGCTCGAGCTCGGGGTCGTCGAGCTCCTCCAGCGCGACGTCGAGCAGCACGAGCAGCGAGTCCACGAGCAGCAGCTCGGACTCGTCGAGCACGTCGTCGACCTCCTCCTCGAGCGCGTCGTCCACAAGCACCTCGAGCACGAGCACCTCCTCCACACCCTCGGCCTGACGCCTGGGCGGCACCGGCGACGCTGCCTAGCGTCACCGGCATGGCCGACCTCCTCGCGACCCAGCTGCCCTCGCTCTTCGGACCGGGCCGCCGCCCCGCGTGGCGACGACGGGTCGCGCGTCGCCTCGTCGCGGCCGCCGCCCTCTGCCTAGCGCTCACGCTGGCTCTCGGTCAGCAGGCACCCGAGCCCACCCGCGCCGTCCTCGTCGCGAGCGCCCACGTCCCGCCCGGCACCGAGGTGCTCGCCGAGGCCGTGGCCGTCGTCGACCTGCCGCGGTCCGCAGCCCCCGACGGTGCGCTGACCAGACCCGACGAGGCCGTGGGCCGGATGGCCACCGTCGCCATCGGCCCCGGCGAGGTCATCACCCCCGCCCGGATCCTCGGCCGGGACCCCGCGTCCGCAGGACGCGGCCGCCGGCTCGTCACCCTCCCCCTCCTCGGTGCGGCGCGATCGCTGACCGTCGGTGACCGGGTGGACGTCTACCGGCCCGGCCGCCGCGAGCCCGTGGCGACCGGTGCCACCGTGGTCGCCATCCCGTCGACGACGGACGACCTCGCCGCCGTCCCCGAGCCCACCGCCGTCGTGTCGCTCCCCGTCGCCGCCGCCGGTGACGTCGTCGACGCGCTCGGCGCAGACGCCGCGACGGGCTTCGTCCTCACGACCCGAGGGGGGTGATCTGGGAGCGCGCCACGCCGAGGGGGTGCTGATGTTGCAGGTGGGGCCGGGGAACTTCCATCCTTGGTCCGAAGGTGCGCTCCCGCACCGTCACCCCTACCCCTGTGAAGGACGGCTCGTCATGAAGGGTTTCAAGGACTTCCTCATGCGGGGCAATCTCGTCGAGATCGCCACCGGTCTGATCATCGCCAGTGCGTTCGCGCTCGTGGTCACCGAGTTCACCAAGCTGCTGCTGGCCACCATCAGCAAGATCTTCGGCGGACCGCCCACCGTCGGTGACATCACCATCGGCGGGGTCCCCGTCGGCCCCTTCATCAACGCCGTCATCGCCTTCGTCATGATCGCTGCGATCGTCTACTTCGTCGTCATCCAGCCCTACCAGCGGATGCGCGAGCGCTTCGTGGCCCAGGAGGCGGAGACGACCGCTGAGGACATCGAGCTCCTCCGCGAGATCCGCGACGAGCTGCGCGCCGGTCGCGGCAAGATCTGATCGCACCACCGCGGCCGCCACAGCCGCGACGACGACGGGGTGAGGGCCGGCCGGCCCTCACCCCGTCGTCGTGCCCGGGTCAGCCCCAGTGCGGCGGGCGCTGCTCGAGCAGCCAGCGCTCCCGCTCGTCACCGGCCGTCGGCTCGTCACCGGAGGTCGCCGCCGGACGGCGACGCGGGCGCTCGTCAGCCTGCTCGCTGGCGGCCCGGGCCGCCTCCGAGGTGCCGGGGTGGGTCGCGCGACGGTTGCGCCGAGGACGCGGGGTCGGCTGCTCGCTCATCGCCCGCGCTCCCGGTCGATCTCGAGGCAGGCCTGGTGCAGGGCGCGCAGGACCTTCGCCTCCTGGCGGGCCGGGTCGGCGAAGATGTCGGTCGCCCACAGCCGCACGTGCCGCCACCCCAGCGCCGTGAGCTCGCTGGGCAGGATCCGGTCGCGCTGCCGGGCTCCGGCCCGGGTCGCGTACTCGGGGCCGTCGATGCTCACCGCGAGCTGGTAGCCCGGGTAGTCGGGGTCGCCCACGGCGATGTCGACACGGTGACCGGCCTGCCCGACACCGAGCTCGACCTCGAGCCCGGCCGAGCGCAGCCGCTCGACGAAGCCGACGACGAGCGGACCGGGCTCCACCCGCGGGGTGCCCGCGACCGGCGTGGGGTCGTCCTCGAGCTCGACGAGCACGTGGCGCAGCGCCTCGACGCCGGAGGTCGTCGGCGCACCCGCGAGACCGGCGGCCCGCAGACCGGTGACCCAGTCGACCTGGTGGCGGCCACGGGTGAGCGCGGTCGCGACGAGACGGTCGCCCCCGGGGGCCATGAGCGCCGCGGTCGCACCGGTCGACGGCGCACCGGAGCCCGGCGCGGAGACCGGTCCGACGCTCACGACGACGCGGTCGCGCTGCTCGCGCTGCCAGCGCAGCACCGGCTTGACGACGAAGGGGGCGGGCAGCGCGGCCGCCGCGGCGGCGAGCTCCGGACGGGCGCGGAGCTGGTCGGCGACGGCGGATCGGATCGCGGCCGCGTGCGCCTCGTCGAAGGTGACGACGCCGAGCGAGCTCGACGGGTCGGCGAGCGCCTCGGCGACGAGGGCGGCGACGAGCTCGACCTCGGCACCAGCGGTGTCGGAGTCCACGCGGCGCAGCCGCGGGGTGGGGTCGCCGGTGGGCGACGGGGTGTGGACGACGCCCCGCTCGCGGGCCGACGGGAGCCAGGGCCGTGGGTCACCGCTCGTGCGAAGGTGGACCACCGGCAGCCGGTCCTCGGCGACGTCGGCCAGACCGGGCGCGGTCGGCGCCGGCGGCACGACGGCGGGGTCGGTCGTCCAGGTGCCCGGTCGCTGCTGGGTCGTGTCGCCGACGACGACCACCTGGCCGCCCCGGGCGAGCGCAGAGGCGGTGCGGGCGAGGGTGGTCCGGCTCGCGTCGTCGACGACGACGACGTCGAAGCGCTCCTCGGGGGGCAGGAGCAGGCCGACGGCGAGCGGGCTCGTCATCCAGCAGGGTGCTGCCGCGCGCAGCAGGTCGCCCCACGTGCTCACCGCGTCGTACCAGCGCGGGGCGCCCGGGCCGCGTCCGGCCGCGGCGTGGGCGACGGCATGGGCCATGCGCCGGTGCCCGCGGGCGGTCTCGCGGTAGCGGCGGCGCTGCTCGGCGGCCAGGTCGTAGGCGTTCGCCCGCACGGTCGCGGCGTCCGCGACGACGAAGTCGGAGAGCGCGGCGTCGAGGTCGGAGCCGGCCACCGCCCCGTACCGCTTGTCGACCTGGCCGATCTCCGCGAGCACCGACATCCACCACACGTAGCGCAGCTCGTCGCCTACAGCGGGGCGGGGCACGCGGCGGGTGGCGAGGTCGTCGACGACCTCACCGAGACCCAGGTCGTCGAGGGCGTCGAGGTCGGCCCGGGTCCCCGACGCGGCGACCGCGCCGGCGTGGTCGCGCCGCAGGGCCGACAGCCGCGAGCGCAGCTCGTCGGTCGGCAGGTCGACGAGGTGCCCGTCCGCCGGGGGCGCGGCGGCCTCGACCGACTCCAGAGCGGAGTGCACCCGCTCGTAGGCGCGGTGCGCGTCGTCGATGGTCGCGGGGATGCGGGGCCGGCCGCCGCCGCCGACGAGGGCGGCCCAGGCCTGGCGCTGCTCCTGCGCGGCGAGGAGCGCAGCATGCAGGTCCTCGGGCGGACGCCCAGGGCGAAGGTGGGCGCGGGCCTGGCGCACGAGACGGCGCCGCTCGAGCATCCCGAGCCCGGGCGCCCCGCCGGTCGCGTCGATGAGCGGGTCGATGGGCGCGTCGAAGAGCTCGGGCCGGAAGACGTCGAGGGTGTCGCGGATCCGCTCGACGGCGGAGAGGAAGCGCCCGTGGTCGCCCGGCGACTGGGCGACCGGCTCGGTGATGTCGCGGAAGACCTCGGCCATCGTCGTCTCGAGCGCCGCGAGGTCGTGCTCGAGCAGGGTGGTGATCGTGTCCTCGACGCGCCGCACGTCGTCGTCGCCCGCCACCCGGCCCCGCCACCACGGCGAGGCCGCGCTGCGGCGCTCCCAGCCGAAGGCCGCGGCGACCCGCTCGACGGTCTCGGCCGCGCCCTCCATGGCGTCGAGGTCGAGCCGGGCGAGCACCGCGCGGGGCAGGCGCGCGCGCGAGCGCGGGGGCGACTTCGCGGCGGAGAGCGCGACGACGTGGTCGTGGGCGTCGGCGATGCTCACGCCCCACGGCTCACGGGCGAGGTGCACGGCCTGCGCGTGCCCGTCGAGGACGGAGGCGGCGAGCGCGGCGTCACGACGGCTGGCGCGGGCGTCCCCTTCGCGCTGCGGGTCCGGCTCGGGCCACCGCTGCGTGATGACGTGCGGGTCGACCGGCGCGGTCGGGTCGGTGATGTGCAGGGCGAGATCGGCCAGGCCGACGTCGTCGAGGCGCTCGCGGACCGCGCTCAGGGCGCCGGTCTTCTCGCAGACGACGAGGACGCGACGCTGGTCGCCCGCGCACTGCGCGACGAGCGCGGCGACGAAGCGGGCGGCGTCGACACCGGGGGGCGCCTCGACGAAGAGGTCCTCACCCGCGGCGACCCGGTCGAGCGCGCCCTGCTGGTCCTCCGGCAGGTCGAAGACGCTGCGGTCGACCCCTTCGGGCGCGCGGCGGCTCTCGCGCGGGTCGGGCGGGGTGGGCTGCTCTGCGGGCGCGTCGCCGACGAGCCGGGTGACGACCGGGTGCGCGGTGACGGCCTCCTCGACGGCGGCGAGGTCGGAGATCGCCTCCGCCTTGCCGTAGGGGTAGGCGCCGAGGCTGAGCGACGGCGTGATCTCGAAGCCCGGCACCTGGGCGCACAGCGCCGAGAGCGCGGCGTAGACCGGCTCGGGGTTGAAGCCCCCACGCCCGGTGTCGCGTCCTCGGTCGAGGGTGCGGGTGAGGGCGCCGGGGTTGCCGATCCGGGTGCGCAGCGCCGCGACGAGCGCGGGGTTGAGCTCGACATCGGCGACGAAGTGCAGCCGCATGTCGCCGTCGAGCTCGGTCGGCTCGAGGTCGACGCGGCGCAGGATCACGGGGGCGGCTGGACGGCGGGCCTCGTCCTTGGTGTGCCAGGTCGCGGTCCCCATCGCGAGGAAGCAGGTGCTCAGCCCGTGCTCCTCGGCCATGACGTCGGCGCGGGCCCGCAGACGGGCGGCTGCGCGCTGCGCCGCCAGACGTGACTCGGTCTCGCGGACGAGGTCGCCGAGCCGCACCGTGCGACCGGCGAGCAGCATGGCGACGCCGCCCGGGTGGGCGCGCGTGAGCGTGACGACCTCGGAGGTGTCGCGGCGCGGCCAGACGAGCGTGTTCGGCCCGCCGAGGTCCATGAGCTCCTCGCGCCACTGCCGCATCGGGCCCGGTGTCGGGGGCGGTGCAGGGGGCGTCGCGGTCACGCCCCAGAGGCTAACGCGTGGCGGTCACAGCCAGCGGTCCTGGCGCCGGTAGCGCGGCTCGAAGAAACGGCCGTTGAGCGCGAGCAGCGGCCCAGGGAAGAGCGCGAGGGTCGACGCGCTCTCCTCGGCGGTCCTGCCGTCCGTGAGCCAGGGCAGGAAGGCGGGGATCGTCCTCAGCCCCTTCGTCTTGCGCGCGGTGGCGCTGTTGGCGTGCCAGTCCTGCGCGGTGAGCACCCGCAGCGCGAGCGGCAGGGCGTCCTGCTCCTCGTGCCGCAGGTGGTGGCTCAGCTGCTGGTGCAGCTCGTCGACGGCCGCGGCGAGATCGCTGCCGTCGAGCGGGCCGGCCCCCGCCGGCGCGCTGAGACTGGCGTCGACGACCTCGACGAGCGGGTCGACGATGCCGTGCTCACTCCATCGCCTCGAGCACCTCGGCGTCGGCGCAGGCGCTCGTGCGCCGGCGCACCGCCGGCCACAACGAGGTGTCCTCGACCGTGTGGTGGTGGTGCAGCTCGTCGCGGAAGGCGACCCACCCCCGCACCACCGCGGCCCGGCGCTCGGGCCGTCTCGTGAGCCCCTCGGCCGCCCGGGCGAGATGCCCCAGGTCGCGCCGGAATGCCGCGTGCAGCGCGAGCATCATGCCCGCTCCCTGCTCCCCCGCACGTGCGTCAGCTGATCCCATCGTGTCCCTCCCCCGAGTTCCGGTCGTCACGCTAGACCCGGGGACCGACATCGCGTGGGCAGTTCGGGCAAACCGGGCGAAGGGGGACCGAGCCGGCCGCCCGGCCCAGCCCCGACACCCCCTTCGCCCCCTCTCCTGCACCCCCTTCGCGACGTCCGCCACCGCCCCGCCTAGCACGGCACCACGACCGAAAGCCAGTCTTGACCGATTCCAGATAAGCCCCCATGATCGACGCATGACCGACAACCAGGACAACGACGTCGCCCAGAGCCCGCAGGGAGTGGACCGCAAGGCCGAGGCAGGTTGCCCGGTCATGCACGACTCCGCGACCGCGCAGGGGTCCGAGAGCGAGAACCCCGTCATCGACTCGCCGGAGCCCAAGACCGGCGGACGCCCCCGCACGATCCAGGACTGGTGGCCCGACGCGCTCGACCTGTCGGTGCTCCACGCGCACTCGCCGAAGGGCAACCCGCTCGGCGCCGACTTCGACTACGCCGAGGCCTTCGCCGGGCTCGACGTCGAGGCGCTCAAGGCCGATGTCGTCGAGGTGCTCCACAGCTCGCAGGACTGGTGGCCGGCTGACTTCGGTCACTACGGCGGTCTCTTCATCCGGATGAGCTGGCACTCCGCCGGCACCTACCGCATCTACGACGGCCGCGGCGGCGCCGGTGACGGCGGGCAGCGCTTCGCCCCGCTCAACTCCTGGCCGGACAACGCCAACCTCGACAAGGCCCGCCGCCTGCTGTGGCCGGTCAAGCAGAAGTACGGCCAGCAGATCTCGTGGGCCGACCTCATCGTCCTCGCCGGCAACGTCGCGCTCGAGGACATGGGCTTCGAGACCTTCGGCTTCGCCTTCGGGCGCGAGGACGTGTGGGAGCCCGAGGAGGTCTTCTGGGGTCCTGAGGACACGTGGCTCGGCGACGAGCGGTACAGCGGTGAGCGCACCCTCGAGGAGTCGCTCGGCGCGGTCCAGATGGGCCTGATCTACGTCAACCCCGAGGGTCCCAACGGCAACCCCGACCCGGCCGCCTCGGCCCGCGACATCCGCGAGACCTTCGCGCGGATGGCGATGAACGACGAGGAGACCGTCGCCCTCATCGCCGGCGGTCACACCTTCGGCAAGACCCACGGCGCCGGCGACGGCGACCACGTCGGCCCGGAGCCGGAGGGTGCGCCCACCGAGCAGCAGGGCCTGGGCTGGAAGAGCTCGTACGGGTCGGGCAAGGCTGGTGACGCGATCACCTCGGGCCTCGAGGTCACGTGGACCGACGTGCCGACGCAGTGGAGCAACCGGTACTTCGAGATCCTCTTCGGCTACGAGTGGGAGCTGACGAAGTCGCCCGCAGGCGCGAATCAGTGGGTCGCCAAGACCGACGACGAGATCATCCCGGACGCCTTCGACCCTGACAAGAAGCACCGCCCGACGATGCTCACCTCCGACCTCGCGCTGCGCGTCGACCCGACGTACGAGGCCATCTCGCGGCGCTTCCTCGAGAACCCCGAGGAGTTCCGCCTCGCCTTCGCCAAGGCCTGGTACAAGCTGCTCCACCGCGACATGGGTCCCGTCGAGCGCTACCTCGGCCCGTGGGTCCCGGAGGCGCAGCCGTGGCAGGACCCGGTGCCCGCGGTCGAGGGCGAGCTCGTCGGCGACGCGGACGTCGCGGAGCTGAAGAAGGCCGTGCTCGACTCCGGGCTGTCCGTCGCCGAGCTCGTCTCGACGGCGTGGGCCGCGGCCGCGAGCTTCCGCACCACCGACAAGCGCGGCGGGGCGAACGGCGCCCGCATCCGTCTCGAGCCGCAGCGCAGCTGGGAGGTCAACCAGCCCGAGCAGCTCTCCGGCGTCCTCGAGCGTCTCGAGTCGATCCGCGGCGACTTCAACGCGAAGGGGGGAGCCCAGGTCTCCCTCGCCGACCTGATCGTGCTCGCCGGCTCGGCCGCGGTGGAGAAGGCGGCGGCCGACGGCGGCCAGCCCGTCGAGGTCCCCTTCCACCCCGGTCGCACCGATGCGACGCAGGAGCAGACCGACGTCGACTCCTTCGCGGTGCTCGAGCCCCGGGCCGACGGCTTCCGCAACTACCTGCGCGAGGGCCTGCCGGTGCCGGCGGAGAAGCTGCTCGTCGAGCGGGCGTACATGCTCGGCCTCGGCGCGCCGGAGATGACCGCGCTCGTCGGCGGTCTGCGCGTCCTCGGCGCCAACCACGGCGGGTCCGAGCACGGCGTGCTCACCGACCGGCCGGGCGTGCTGAGCAGCGACTTCTTCGCGAACCTGCTGGCCCCCGGCGCCGAGTGGGTGAAGACCGGCGACGGGGTCTACGAGATCCGCGACGCCGCGAGCGGCGAGAAGAAGTGGACGGCCACCGGCGTCGACCTCGTCTTCGGGTCGAACTCGCAGCTGCGTGCCCTCTCGGAGGTGTACGCGAGCGAGGACGCGAAGGGGAAGCTCGCGCAGGACTTCGTCGCGGCGTGGACGAAGGTCATGGAGGCGGACCGCTTCGACCTCGTGTGACGTCGTGAGCAGGTGAGGGCCCGGTCGTCTCGTGACGGCCGGGCCTTCGTCTGTCGTGGTGGGGCGACGGAGGTCTCGAGCTGCTCCAGGGGCCGCGTCGCCTACTGTCGCGGCATGCGCGGTGACGACGGTCAGAGGCCGGGCGGTGGGGCGCCTGGAGCGGCCCGCGGGCATCACGTGCTCGTCGTGCCGGTGCCGCAGCTCGAGGACTTCGTCGTCGAGCGGACCCGTCAGTACGACGACTCCTTCGTGTCCACCGACGCCACCTTCGTCCACGCCCACATCACCCTGCTCGCGCCGTGGGTCGTCACGCCGACGAGGGCTGACATCGAGGCCGTCGGGCAGATCGCGTCGCGGACGTCGTCGTTCGAGTTCGTGCTCGAGGAGCTGGGGGTCTTCCCGGACGGCACGGTCTACCTCAGGCCTGACCCGGCGGCCCCCTTCGCCGCGCTGACTGCCGAGCTGGTCTCGGCCTTCCCGCGGTGCCTGCCGTACGGCGGGCGCTACGAGCCCGTCCCGCACCTCACCGTCGACCAGCTCGCCGTCGGCGTCACCGTCGACTCCACCCGGGCCGCGCTCGGTGCGAGCCTGCCGGCCCGATGCCGGGCCGAGCGGATCTCGCTGCAGCGGTATGCCAACCACGGCTGCCGCACCGTGGCCGAGTGGGAACTCGGGGCTCCGGCGCTCAGCGCCGTGACGTCGAGCTGAACCATCGCGCCGTCGTCGTGGCGTCGTCGGAGGTGATGTCGCTCAGGTACACGTCCCCGTCCCAGGTGAAGCGCTCCTCGGCGACAGCGCCGGATCCCTCGCTACCTCGGGCGACGACGGTCGCCGTGACCTCGTACCGGAGGTCGATCGTCGGGTCGGGCGTGGCAACCACCGCGCCCGACAGCTCCTACGTCGGCGACGACCCGAGCTCGTCACCGCTCTGAGAGATCGCGCCGCCGTCGCAGGCGACGACCGTGCCGCCGCCCGACAGACAGCTCGTCAGAGCGTCCTTGGCCGCGTCACGGGCCGCCGTCATCGCGGCAGGGCCGAGCGCGTCGTTCGTGGCGTAGACGTCGAGGTCGACCGGCTCGTCGGCGACGACCACCTCGCGGGTGCCGAAGGTCATCATCCGTCCGCCGCCCAGACGCACCTCGTAGGCGCCCGGGTACAGCACGACGGGAGGGGCCTCCTGGGTCACCTTCGTCGTGAGGCCACCGAGTCTCATGTCGACGTGGTCGATCGCCGAGTCGAGAGCCACGTCGGCGCGCTGGGCGAGCGAGCCGCGGATTCGCCACTCCCCCGACACCCACCCCCCGTCCCTGGTCACCTGCACCTCCCGGCGGTAGGTCCGGTCATCGACGGCGTAACGCACGCCGTACGAGAGGAGGTCGGGACCTGCACCCCCTTCGTCGGTCACGACGCCCACCCCGTCGTCGTCGACGGAGACCACCTGCATCGGCGACGCACCCCGGGTCGAGGTCGCCGAGGGGAGGGCGCCTCGCACCCCGTCGGGTGCGAGCTCGTTGGCCGTAGCCACGTCACCTCTGGCGATCGCGTCGACATATGCCACAACCAGGTCGCGCGAACCCGGACGGTTCGTGACGAGGGCCGCCGCACCGAGCGCCATGACCACCACGAGGCATGCAGCGATCGCCGTCCGGCGACGTGACCACCCTCGATCCATCACGGCGCCTTCCTGTGAGATCAGTGCGGGACAGAAGCAGCGCCGCGGTAGTCAGCCGGATCCCTGCCGACGACGTCGATGCCCTGCGTCACCTGGTTGACGCCCGATGCTGCCATCACGCATCCGGACCAGCCAGGGGGAGCCCTCCCCGGCAGCGGAAAGGACCCCAACTCAGGGGCGCGTGCAGATTGACCCCGGCCCAAGAGCCTCGGAGACCCCTTACACCGCCTATCGTCGGCCCGCAAGTGTTGTGTGTGTTTCTGATGTGAAAGGTGTGATTGTTGTGCTCGGACTCGGCTTCATCGGTTGGATCGTGATCGGCGGCCTCGCTGGCTGGATCGCAAGCAAGTTCATGGGCACCGACGCCCAGATGGGCATCCCGCTGAACATCGTCGTCGGCATCGTCGGCGGTCTGCTCGGCGGCTTCCTGCTCAGCCTCATCGGCGTCGACGTGGAAGGCGCTGGGATCATCTTCAGCTTCCTCACCGCGCTCCTCGGCGCTGTGATCCTGCTCTTCGTCGTCAAGGCGGTCACAGGCCGACGCTGATGTGAGCGCCCTCGGACCGTCCTCGCGAGGGTCCTGGCCCCCCGCCTCTCGTTCTGCGTGGAGCGAGTGCGGGGGGCGACGTGCGTCACAGCGTCCTCAGTACGCCGCTCGACGCCTCGGGTGCTGCTGGCGGCGTCCGCGGCGTCGAAGGGCTCTCGGCGGGCTGGGCGGGGCACTCATGGCGGATGACACGGCCAAAACCCGGCCACGAAGCCGGTCTCAAGAGGTCAGCGAGGCTGAAGATCCCCGGTAAATGGCGGTGCCCCCGGCAAGATTCGAACTTGCGACACCTTCTTTAGGAGAGAAGTGCTCTTCCCCTGAGCTACGAGGGCCGGCCGCTCCCGGGAGCGGCACCGGACCAGGGTACGTGCACCGCGACTGGTCCGGCGCCACCGCCGGAGGAGGCAGACTGCCGCCATGCGGACTCACGAGAAGTGGTTGCTCGTCGCCATCACCTTCACGGTGCTGCGCTGGGTCGTCATGGCCACGCTCGACGGGGACGCTGAGACGATCTTCGGCGTCGCTCTGGGCATCCTCACGCTGGTGTGCGCGGTGGTCGCCTTCGTCGCGTGGCGCCGCGAGGGTCCTCGCCAACGCTGAGACGCCCGGCGATCGGGCGCCCACGGCATGGGGTGTCGCCCGCTGACGGGTTGTTCGAGCTCTGCTCTCTCCTCGGCCTCGGGGTCACACCCCGTCACTGACGCCTCGGCGCGATTCTTCGATTACCGCAATGGGTGGGCGGCGGTGTGCGCGATCGCACCGATGGCTGCGTCGATCCGCATCATCGCAGCAAGCACCACTCGTCGCACCCCCACCCCCTCGACCAGCCGAGGAGCGAAGGCGGGTGGGGTGGTCACTGCTGGACCTGGCGCAGGTACTCCTCCAGCAGGGGGCCGGCGGTAGAGGCACCGCCCGGGCCGTCCTCGACGAGCACGGCGACCCCGAGATCGCCTGGGTGCCGATCATCCAGGCGTGGGAGCGCGGTGGCTTGTCTCTGCCGTACTCGGCAGTTCTAATCTTCGCTACCACGGGCTCCCCGGGGACGCCGCCGAGGAAGGTCGCTGAACCGTCGGCCCCCCCCCGGCACGAAGGCGCGCCGCTGCTGGCCTCCTCGACCCCCAGCGGTTGGGGGGGCTTGATGGTGGGCCTGGCGGAGCCGCCGAGGACGAGCACGGGCGCCACTCCCGACCCCTTTTTTCACGCGCGCGGCGACGGTGGCCATGCCCGTCGGGGTAGACAGAAGCGACGTCAGTGGATGCTGAGGGCGCGGCAGTTGAGGTCCGGCCTTCTCGGATCCCGAGGGCGACCGAGCCGGTCTCGTAGCCCTCGGCGAGGGTCATCTACATCTCGTCGTTCTCACCGGTGGGCAGTGGTCGACGCGGGCATGTTCACCAACGTGCCCGACGAGATCCGTATCTACGGATCATGGGCTGGCCTGGTGCAGCGAAGAGTCGGCGGCACCGACGCTCCACGATGTGAAGTGCACAGTCAAACCGGCCCGTGTCGGAGCACAGCAGAAGGGGCCGGCAGCCGCTGTCGCCGCAGGGTCCAGGGGGGCGACTCGTACGAGCTGCCACGGCGAGATCTCGGTGCGCGCACGAACCGTCAGAGCGTCGCCGGTGCGACTGACTCGCATGGTGACGAGTTGCCCGCTCCAGCCAGGGACGGGAGCTAGGGACCAGTCTGATGTTCCGCGGGTGACGACGGCGCCGAGGCCGTCAACGCCGTCACTGCGTTCGATCCCCGCTTTCGTCCAGTGCTCGTCATCGACTCTCACGAACACGCCGGCTTGGTCGAACTGCTCGGTGAAATCGAGCCGGAAGGTGACCTCGACCGCTGTATCGATCGGGAATGGGACGAGAAGAGCATGCTCGGAGTCGTGCACGAAGCCATAGGAGGTCACCCGCCATGCGTCGCTGCCTTGCGAGGCAGTCACGAACAACCCATCTTCACCACGGACCACATGGGCAGGGGGCGTCGTCCACACCCCTTCAGACCAAGCCAGTTCTCGCATCTCGCCTCTTTCCAGTCGATCGGGATGACAAGCATCTTGCGGCGTACTGCCCCGCATCACGGCAATCAGCTCTGTTCTCGCGCAGCTGCGAGAGGGGTGCGGCCAGCTCGCGGACGAGCGGTGGGGGCACCTCCCGCTCGCGGAGGAACATCATTCTTCCGGCAGGTTCGCCCTGGGAGATATACGCCGCGGCGCGGCGCAAGACCTCGTTCTCCTGCTCCGGCAACCTGATCCGCCGCTCGGCCTCACGCAGGTCGGCGTCGTCCTCACTGGTGGTCCCGGGCCTGACACCGTCCTCGACATCGGCCTTGGCCAGCCAGTTCGTCAGGCACGACTCGCTGATGCCGAAGTCGGCGGCGACCTGCCTGCGGTGCTGGCCGGGCTCACGATCTCGCGACGACACGGACCACGTCGTCGTGGAACTCCGTGGGGCAGGGCTTGGGCACAGCGCACATCCTTCCAGCGGCACATCTCGGCGCCACAGATCAGATGCACCTATCCGTGCAGCGGCTGCGACCGGGCCGTGGGGCTTACCCGCTCACGGCGATGGTCAGATCATGTAGCTCGACCGGGGGAGCTCTGCCCATGTCACTCCTCCGGGACACCTGGCAGCATGGTGCTGCATTGCACGTAACCGAGGGAGGGCTTGCACGCGTGTCTGGGGTTAGCCATGGAGCTGATGCACAGCAGCTGGAGTCGATCGCCGAGGGACTGCGTCTGCAGGGTCAACGCACCACGGCTGTCGGGGACGAGCTGGCCAGCGCTGCCGCGGTGCTGCGCGAGGCGTGGGCAGGCCCGGACAGCGAAGTGCTGCTGCATCGGGCCGACCATCTCCGCCCGACGGTCGCCGACGCCGGGGATGGGTTGACCAGATTCGCTGGACGGCTTGACGCTCAGGCGCAACAGCAGCGCGCGGCCTCTGGGGAGGGCAGCAGCCGGCGTGGCAGCACTGAGTCGATGGTGCCCGGCGGTGGTGCCGCGTTCGCCGGGCGCTCTGCCTCCGGAAGGCTCGCCGCACAAGGCGGCCGCCCCTTGAGCGACCGCCGAGACGGTGGCCCGACGAGGAGCGGGACCGGCCCACTCATGCAGGCCATGACGTACAGCCACGACGGTGGAGGAGCCGGGCGAGATCACGTCATCGAGGACGGGGCGACCAACGGTCAGGGCGGTGATGGGCCGGCGGTGTCGGCGACGACGACAGGGGAGAAGAAGGCCGGCCCGGTCACGGTGACTCAGGGCTCGACGGTCGCGGTGTCCGACGAGGGGGTCGACGCGCAGGGCCGCAGCGTGCGCACCACGACGGTGACGACGACGACCGAGGCTTCCGTCGAGATCGAGAAGAAGCTCAAGGGCACCGGTGCCGGCGGCGGCACTGCTGTGGGCACGGAGGGCTCCTACTCGGTCACCGGACCCAGCGACGGGTCCTTCGACCCCACGCAGTACAGCCCGCTGGACCCGACAGCGTTGCCCGAAGGGGCCTCGATCAGCCTCGACGCCCGGGCGTACGGCTCCTGGGGGCTGGAGAGCGCGTTCCGAGGGCTCGAGCTCGAGCTCGGAGGGACCACCGGGGTGGGGAACGGGGTGGAGATCGTGCGCGGAGAGGGCGACACCGTCATCGTCACCATCTCCGATGAGCAGTACCGCGAGGCGATGACACGTCTGGGGTACGGCCCGGTCTCGGCAGGGGCATCGTCCTCGATGTCGACCGGTGAGGGTGTCGAGGTCACCTTCGACATGTCCGACCCGGCCGCACAGCAGGCCTACTACGACATGGTCTTCGGGGGGCGGATGCCTGAGCCGAGCACCTCCGGGGTCAGTGATGTCGCGCAGGTGCAGGTCCTCGACATCTCTCGCTCGAACGACCTCGCCATCGAGGTCGGAGCCCTCGAGGCCGGGGTCAGCGACGAGCGCAGCATGTCGGCCGTGCAACGCACCCACGCCGACGGCACCACCACCGTGGACTGGTCGGGCGATGCCAACAACGGCTCGGTCGTCAGCGGTAGCGCTCAGTACGACGCCGCTGGCAACTACGACGAGGCCGGTTCGACCTACCAGGTGCGCGTCGACAGCGTCGACCCGAGCGTGGCCACGACCTTCAACGACGCCTATGCCGGGCAGCCCACCACGGTGACCGGCGAGCAGAACGTCGTCATCAGCTACGACCACGCCGACCTGCAGTCGATGCGTTCCCAGGCCGCCGACACCGCTGCGGCCAGGATCACCGCCTACCCCGACGAGTTCCCCGATTTCCCCGACGCGGGCGGGACGGTCACCGGTGAGCAGGTCCTGGCCTACATCGAGGCCAACCCCGATCGCGCCGGCGACGTCATCAGCCCGCTGTCCTCAGGCACTGCCACCGGGCAGGTCCTCACCGCTCAGAACGACCGCGAGATCATGCAAGCCATCTCGAACAACCCCCAAGGGGTCGTGGCATGGCACTCCGACCTCGGCACCGCGCACTACTCCGAGACCGGACAACGCATCACCCCCGTCGGGGAAGTCACCAGCCACGGCTCATCGGGCTAGAGCACCCACCCCGCAGCCCGATGAAAGACAAAGACGCTGGAGGTCTGACGCGGCCCCCCGACCATCTCGATGTGGTGGACAGCCCTCGATATCAGGGGTTGTCGTGCTCGTGCGACCTTCCGCCAAGGGCGGGAGTCGCGGCAGGAAGTAGACCGTGACAGGTCACGAACAGCGACACCCAGTCGCCCAGGCGGCCCACGCGATACAGGTGGCGGGCCACGTGCAACTTCCCGGGGCGCCTGCGCTCCGTACCAAGGTGCTGGGCGTCTTGATCGTGATCCTCATGATCCTTGTGGCCCTGCTGGCATGCGGGGGCGTCGTGTTCGCCGCGGCGGCATTCATGACTGGTGTCCGCCTGACGATCGCGACCCTGATCGGCCTCATCACCGTCCTCGGGCTGCTCACGGTCGTCTTCCTGTGTCTTGTCTCGGCCAAGCGCAGACAAGCGCGATACAAGCAGGCCGAGGGGCTTCCTGTTCGACTCGAGGCCCGAGGGCTCACACTGCGTGGCGTCGGCCCGATCCCCTGGTCGGACTTCGAACCAGCGCGTTACACGATGGTGCGCTCCTCGAGCAATAACGCCTACGAGCGTCGAGCGCTCATGCCGCTGGCCCCGTCTGGGATGACGACCGTCAACCAGCGCCTCCCGCACGAGCTGCGCACCCTGCTGTCACCTCGCTACGGAGTGCTCGGCAACAGGCATCATCGTTGGATCTGGGTCCCGGGCGTCGCGGGGATCAGTGAGCCGGATGTGATGGAGCTGATCAACTGGACCCGTGCGCTGTTCCTGTCAGGGACCTGCTCGAGCAGAGTGGGGTGAGTGACGGGTCTCGCGCCCTCGACTCGGCTACCGGTGCCCAGACAGGCAGAGCGCTGCACCGAAGGATCGTCGATGATCCTAGGCATCTCTACGATGACGCCGATGATCAATCGTCTACCAGGTCGGGGAAGCCTCCTCCCCCACGCCCGCGAAGGCCGGTGGATCCAGTCAGGGCTACGGGGTGACTCCTCTCCTGCCCATTCCGGCGCTGCCATGCGCTCCCCGGATGTCCTCGACGAGTCGCGCGGTGTGGACCCGTCCGCGGCTGCCTGGTGCACCTGGATCGCCAGCGGCATGTACGTGCGACCGTCGCGTTCGACGTGCCAGCCGATGGTGAAGGTGGGCAGCGGATGGCGGGTGCCGCCGTCGACCTGCAGCATGACCTGGTGAAGTGCGTCCACGGCAGGCTCGAGATGTCGACCACGTTCGGAGGCGGCTTCCCCTGCGGGGACACCGTGGTCGCCGATCCGGCCCCGGTGAGCACGGTGAACGCAGGATGCGTGACCGGCCAGATAGCGGGAGTGCCGGGCTCGGTGGGCGTCATGCGTAAGTCCGAACGACGACTGACGGCGTTGGCGATCGCCCAGATCTGCGCGCAGCAGGTCTTGCGCCCTGACGCCAGATCTGCGCGCAGCAGGTCTTGCGCCCTGACGCCAGATCTGCGCGCAGCAGGTCTTGCGCCCTGGCGCGTCGCAGCGTCGCGCCGCGCCCACGTCTCGAGGTTGAACCGACCCCGAAGACTGGACAACGTGTTGCCGGTCTCTGAGCCGACCGGCTTGTGTGTGCTCATGACCTTCGGACTGTGGATCTCGGTGCTGCCGCTGCTCGTCGTCGCGGCGGCCTGCGTGTCCCTCCTCGTGGCCAAGCCTCGCTGACGCATCGGGGCGCCCAGCACGATCGACGCCGCGGTCCCTGGGTCGTCCGACTGCCCCCTTCGACGTCCCGGAGCGGCCCGTGGGGCCGCGTCGTGGACGCACCCATGACTGAAGCCCACAGCGCACCCGGCAGACTGCGCCCATGCCGACCTACCGCAAGTGGTCCATCGCGATGTTCGTCATCATCGCCGTCTACTGGACGGCTCGGCTCACCCTCGAGGGGAACGCCGCCGACATCGCGATGATCGTCATCGCACCCCTCATGCTCCTCGTCGGGGCGATCACCCTCTTCTCCTGGTTCCGCTGGACCCAGCGCGAGAGGTGAGACGCCGCCTCACGGCCCGCAGGTCTCCCGCCACTCGATCCTCATGGACGTGTCCGCGGCGCGACCGCGCCACCCGGACCGGTAGTGCACGCGGATGCCCTCGAGCGTCGCCGGGACCTCCTCGACGGCCACGCGGAGGACGAGGACCCGGCTCTCCCCCTTCGCCATCGTCTCCCCCTCCGCCTGCCGGCGGTCCCGCCAGATCGGGCCGTCCACGTCGACGAGCTCACCGGGCCACCCCGGCGAGGTCCCGGGGATCGTCGTCGGCCCGTCCAGCGTCGACAGCGACGACTCCTCGAGCCGCACCCCGTCGGCGCCCACCAGCTCGAGCTCCTCGATCTCGAGGTCGGTGCTCGCGTCGGCCGTGTGGCTCGCGACCGTCCAGTCGCCGGGGCGCGAGGCGCTCGTGCACAGCGTGGACTCGCCGCCCTGCCCGACGTCGAGCGCCGGTGGCCCGCCGCACGCCGCGGCGGCACCCGAGCACGTGACCACCACCGCGGTCGCGATGAGTCTCCTCACCGCTCCACCAGCACGTCTCGCGTGATCGACGCCAGGTCCGCCACCCCCGCGAGCGCCATCGTCAGGTCGAGCTCGGCGACGACGTTGGCGATGACCTCTTCGACACCGCGCTGACCCGCGATCGCCATCCCGTACATGTACGGCCGTCCGAGCAGCACGGCATCGGCGCCGAGGGCGAGCGCGACGAAGACGTCCGCGCCCGTGCGGATCCCGCTGTCCATGAGCACCGTCGCGTCCGGCCCGACGGCGTCGCGCACCCGCACGAGGGCGTCCAGCGACGCGACGGAGCTGTCCACCTGCCGCCCGCCGTGGTTGGAGACGACGATGCCGTCGACGCCGAGGCCGAGGGCGCGGCGCGCGTCGTCGGGGTGCAGGATGCCCTTGAGCACGACCGGCAGCGTGGTCCGGTCCCGCAGGGTGGCGATGTGGTCCCAGGACAGCCGCGGGTTCGAGTACGTCTCGAGGAAGGTCTCGACCGCCGCCCGCGGCCGCGGTGAGCGCAGGTTGTCGCGGAGGCGTCCCGGGTGGTGCCGTGTGATCGACAGCAACGACCGGATCGCCGACGGGGTGACCTTCGGGCGCTCGGCGGGCTCCCCCTTCGCCGCAACGGCCACCCGCTCGTCGACGAGACCCATGAAGTGCTCGTCGCTCGTGTACTGCCCGAGCCCCTGACCTCGGGCGAAGGGGAGGGAGCCGAGGTCGAGGTCCTGCGGTCGCCACCCGAGCACGGTCGTGTCGAGCGTGACGACGAGCGCCTTCGCGCCGGCTGCCTCCGCGCGGCCGATGATGCTGTCGACGAGCCCCTCGTCGGTGCTCCAGTACAGCTGCATCCAGTGCGGGGTCGCGCCCATCGCCGCAGCGGTCTCCTCCAGCGGCGTCCCGCCCTGGTTGGTGAAGACGTAGGGCACCCCGGTCGCGGCCGCCGCGCGCGCGGTGACGAGGTCGGCGTCGCGGTGGACGAGCTGACCGGCACCCACGGGCGCGAGGGCGAAGGGGGCGGGCAGCCGCGTCCCGAGGACGGTGCGGGAGAGGTCGCGGTCGGCCGCACCGGCGAGCATCCGGGGGACGATCGCCCACCGGTCGAAGGCCTCGCGGTTGTTGCGCATCGTGCGCCCTTCGCCCGCGCCACCGGCGACGTAGGCCCAGGCGCGGCGGCTCATCGCCGACTCGGCCGCCTCCTCGAGCCCGGCCGCGTGGGTCGGCACCGCCGGCCGGTCGCCCACCACCCCGTCACGGTAGATCTTGCTCTGCCGCTCACGGCCGGGTCCGGGGCTCGGGCTCATCGGTCCTCCTGGGTCGGGTGCGCCCAGGCTAGGGCCGTCGACCGTTCGTCGACAGGGTCTGGCCTGTTCGAACACCTGTTCGATATCGTGGAGTCATGGCGACGATGCCGCAGCTCCCAGATCCCGGGTCCCACCCGGGCGAAGGGGGTGTGCCGGCGCTTCTCGACGAGGTCCACGCCGGGGTGGACCGGCTGCTCGAGGCGATCGCTCGTGACGAGCGCACGGCGGGTCGGACGCTGCGAGCAGATGTGGCCGAGGTCGAGCGGCTGGCGCGGCGCGTCGACTCCGCGCGGCTGCGCCTCGTCGCCCGGGCGGACTCCGTGCGCGTGGCCGAGCGCACCGGGCACACCGACACCGGGGCGTGGCTCGCGCAGACGACGAACGGCGACAGGCGGCCCGCCTCGCGCGACGTCCGCCTGGCCGCCGCCCTCAGCGCGCCGACGGCTCCCAGCGCGGACGACCCGACCGCCGCCGCCGCGGGCGACGGGGTGCTGAGCCTCGTCGCTCCCCCGCCCGAGCCAGACCTCGCACAGACCGCGGCCGCTCTGGACGACGGGAGGATCAGCGCCGAGCACGCCCGCGTCATCACCGGCGCGATGGCCGAGCTGCCCGAGGGGCTCGGCACCGACGCACGGCGGCAGTGCGAGACGGAGCTGCTGAGCCTCGCCACCAGCCACGCCCCGGCGGTGCTGAGACGGCACGCCAGACGCGTCCTCGAGACCGTCGAGCCCGACGAGGACGTCGTCGACGCCCACGAGGAGTCCGTGCTCGCCGACGAAGAAGCCCGCGCGGTCGAGGCCGCAGCCTTCTGGATCAAGGACAACTCCGACGGCACCATGACCGGCCACTTCACCGTCCCCTGGGCCAGCGGCATCATCCTCAAGAAGGTCATCGACGCCATGACCGCACCCCGTCGCACCACCACCACCGGCGGCGCCGTCGGCACCGCACCCAGCGACCTCGCCGCCCTCACCGGCGACACGCGGGTCGACCAGCTCGACTGGCAGCACCGCCGCGGACTCGCCCTGGCCGACCTCCTCCACCGCATCCCCACCGACCACCTCTCCACCAAGATCGCCGCCACCCTGCTGGTCACCACCCGGCTCGAGGACCTGCGCGGCCAGCTCACCCGAGCCGGACGCACCGACGCCGGCGACCACCTCGACGCCGGCACCACCCGCCGCATGGCGTGCGCCGCCGGCATCATCCCCGCCGTCCTCGACGGCGCCTCCCAGCCCCTCGACCTCGGCCGCCAACGCCGGCTCCACACCGAAGCACAACGCCTCGCCCTCACCACCCGCTACGACCAATGCGCCGCCGACGGGTGCGACCGACCCTTCGCCTGGTGCGAGATCCACCACCTCGACCCCTGGGCACAGGGTGGGAGCACCGACCTCGACGACGCAGCACCCCTGTGCGGACGACACCACCGCATGCTCCACGGACCCGACTGGCAGCACACCACCACCCGCAGACAGGACAGATCCGTCTCGATCCGCTTCTACCGACGGACGTAGAGCGATGGCGCGGCAGGGATCAGGCGGGGCCGAAGGGGGGTACCTGCTGGGCGGGAGGTGCCGGCTGGGCGGGGGACGAGGCCGGGGAGCCCGGGACGGGCGCGGAACCGGGCTGGGCGGGCGGCGAGCTCGGGGCCGGCGCGGCACCGGGCTGGCCCTGGGGGGTGGTGGCGGCGAGGGTCTCGACCGCGAGCACGGAGACGGCCGCGGTCCAGGCGAGGGGTGCGGGTCCGGCGGAGGCGCCGTCGTGGAGGACCTTCTCGGGCAGGGAGCCGCCACGGGTCCGGTGCACGGCGAGCCAGCCGAGCGCGTCGCGGGCCTGGTCGTGCGAGTCCGCGGAGCTCGCCCAGGCGCCGGCGAGCAGGGCGACCTCCGGGGTCCAGGCGACGCCGTCGCCGCGCCAGTCCTCGCCCGGGGCGTAGCCGCCGTTGCTGCGGGCCATGCGCCGGCTGGCCGACTCGAGCGCCGAGCGCAGGCTCTCCTCGGCCCGGCCCGCGGCCCGGTAGGGCGGGAGCATGAAGGCGATCGACGCATCGCGCGAGAGGCGGCCCCGCTGCCGCGGCCAGCCGGCGGCCCCGAAGACCTCGATCATCGCCGTCTCGAGACGCCCGGCGACCTGACCGCACCGGTCGGCGAGCTCGAGGTCGCCCTCTCCGCCGAGACGGGCGAGGACGAGCTCGGCGTGCTCGAGACCGACGAGGATCGGGGCGGCCGTGCCCAGCGTGAGACGGGGGGCGTCGACCTCCCAGTAGTCCGGGCTCGGCCGGGGCAGGCCGGACGCGCGGACCTGGCCCAGGGCGAGCCGGGCGCACCGGCGCACGAGCGCGGCGACGTCGTCGCGGGCCGAGGACCCGAGCCAGTCGTCCACGGTGCGGCCGGCCGACCACAGGACCCAGCCCATGCCGTCGGACTGCGGGTGGCGGCCGTCGGGGGTGCCGCCGTCGGGGAGGTACCGGGCCTCGACGTGGTCGCCGACGACCAGCCGAGAGAGGGCGTGCATCTGGCGGACGGCCGCTGGGGCGTCGCCGAGCGCCTGGAGCGCGACCGCGACGTGAGCGGTGTCGCGGGGCCAGGCGTATCGCCAGCGGCCCTCCCAGCCGGCAACGGCGACCGGCAGCCCCCACGAGAGCACCCACAGGTCGAGTGCGGCCTGGGTGAGCAGCCCGCCGTGCGGGCCGTCGAGGTCGAGCGGGACCCCGGCGAGCAGCGCGTCCTGGGCGTCGACCGCCTCGGCGGCGAGTGGGCCGTCGATCGTGCGTCGGCCCCGGACGAGCAGGCCGAGCTCGCCGACCGAGACGTTGCGCCGCGACGCACGCCACGGCTGCTCCCCCGTCGTGGCCACGGTCGCGCCGAAGGACAGCTCGCGCGCGCGTCGCTGACCGTCGCGGTGGTCGTTGCCCGCGGCGGTCAGACCGAGCGCGAGCAGACCGCCGCCCCCGGCGAGGAGGCTGCGACGGCTGGGCACCGGCCCATGGTGCCAGGACACGCCGAAGGCCCCCGCCGGTGGCGAGGGCCTTCGAGCGTGTCGAGCGCGCTGGCGTCGAGCGAAGGGGTGTCAGCTCACCCGGCCGTAGCCGGAGACCCCGTCGAAGATCGGGCGGACCGAGATCGAGGACCCGGTGCGCGGGGCGTCGATCATCATGCCGTCGCCGACGTAGATGCCCATGTGGTACGCCGGAGAGCCGAAGAAGACGAGGTCACCGGGCTGCGGGTTGCTCACCGGGGTGGTGGCGGCCTGCTGCTCGGTCGTCGTGCGCGGCAGCGACTTGCCGGCCTTGGCGAAGACGTACTGGGTGAAGCCCGAGCAGTCGAAGCCGGACGGGGTGGTGCCGCCGTAGACGTAGGGGACGCCGATGTACTGCTTGGCGATCGAGATGACGTCGCCCGACGCGGCCGGGGCCTGCGTGGTCTCGGTCTGCTGCGTCGGGGCCGACTCGGTCGGGGTCTGCGTCGGCGTCTGCGTCGGGGCGGGGGTGCGCTCCTGCGAGCGGCTGGCGCTCTCGTCCTCCTGGCGCTCCTGCTCGGCGGCGGCTGCCTGCTCGCGCTCGCGCTCGGCCTGCTCGCGGGCGGCCTGCTGCTCCGCGGCGATCTCGGCGCGACGCTCCTGCACGAGGCGGACCATCCACGGCGGCGGGCCCTGGGGCTTCTCGACGGCGCCGACCGTCAGGGCGCCGAAGGTCTGCTGACCGGCGCTGGGGGTCGTCGTCTGCGGGGCGGCGACGGCGGGCACGGCCGCGACGGTGCTGACGTCGGCGGCGGCGACCTCCTGACGGCCCTGGTCGACGGGGGCGTCAGCGGCCGAGGCCGGGACGGCGACGGCGGCGATGAGCCCGCCGGACGCGGCGACGACGGCCGCGCCCTTGACGAGGGGGGTCGTCGCGTCGGAGACGATGGTGGTCAGCTCGGTGACGGGGTTGTACCGTCCGGCGGCGCGGTGACGCCCGTGGCTGCGCTCGGTCACAGTGGTGCCTCTCGATGCCTACGAGGTGAGCTGTCGGGTTCGGGTGGAGGACACCCGGCCCAGCAGGACGCCGCGCGAGCGACGACCTGGAGGACTTCACCCCGAGGAGCGAGCACGCTCGCCCCGATGGTGGGTCCCCCGCTCCTGCCCGGTGGTGGAGCCGGACGTCGGCACGGGGGCAGGACTCGGCGGTCCGTGTCGACGGTCCGTCCTCAGGGGGTGGACGGACTCCAGCACCGTACACACGACGTGAGCGAAAGTCACGTTCGGGTCACGGCAGTGTCACGAGATGGTCAGCGGCTCCGCCGGCTGGACGAAGACGTGGCTCGCGACGTCGCGGGGCAGCGACACCCCTTCGCTCTCCTGGGCGCCCTCGAGGACGACGACGACACGGTCGTCCTCGTCGTCGCGCACGACGACCCGGGCGCCGGGGCGGACCTTGGCCAGCGTGAGCAGCGGCAGCGCGGCCTCGTCGACCTGGACCGGCTCGCCGAGACGGCGCACGACGAAGGGGCCGGCCATCGACCCGTCGACGACCTCGGTGAGGCTGCTCAGACCCTCGCGGAACTCGTCGACCTCGGTCTCGCCGAGGAGCTCGTCGAGCCCGGGGATCGGGTTGCCGTAGGGCGACTCGCGGTGCTCGCCGAGGAGGCCGACGATCTTGCGCTCGACCCGGTCGGACATGACGTGCTCCCAGCGGCAGGCCTCCTCGTGGACGAACTCCCACTCGAGGCCGACGACCTCGGTGAGCAGCAGCTCGGCGAGGCGGTGCTTGCGCATGACCCGGGTCGCGAGGACGCGGCCGTGGTCGGTGAGGACCAGGCGGCGGTCGGTCCCGACGTGCACGAGGTCGTCGCGCTCCATCCGCGCGACGGTCTGCGAGACCGTCGGGCCGGAGTGGCCCAGACGCTCGGCGATCCGGGCGCGCATCGGAGGGATGCCCTCCTCCTCGAGCTCGAAGATCGTGCGGAGGTACATCTCGGTGGTGTCGACCAGGTCCTTCACGAGACCGATTGTGCCCGCTCATCGGCTCTGGACCTATCGCGCAGCCGGCGCCGGTCCGCTCGGAGCACCCAGTACGTCACCCAGCCGGAGCCGACGAGACCGGCGAGGCCGAGCGTGAGGGCGGCGGCGGTGAGCGAGAAGAGGCCGGTGAGCGCGGCGACGGCGAGCGCACCGCCGGCGTTGCCGATCTCGCCGCAGAAGCGCCACCCGCCGAGGAACTGCGCGCGGCCGAGAGCCGGGGCGTTGTCGGCGCCGATCGTCATGACGATGCCGGCGCCCAGACCGTTGGCCGCGGCCATGCCGCACGCGACGACGACGAGCCCGACGAGGTCGGTGGCGAGCGGCAGCGCGATCATCGTCGCGCCGAGCAAGAAGCTCATCGGGCCGGCGATCGCGGCGCGGCCGAAGCGGTCCATCGCCCATCCGGCGGGGTAGACGAGGAAGAGCTCGACGACCCCGGCGACGGCGAAGACCGCCGAGCTCTGGGCGCCGTCGAGCCCGATCTGCGTCGCCCACAACGGCAGGATGACCAGCCGCGCCTGGCGCAGCCCGCTGATGACGAGCACGCCGAGGCCGAGGGTGAGCAGGACGCGGGAGTGCTCGCGCAGCACCCGAAGCATCGTCGGCGTGCCCTCCGCCTGCTCGCGGGCGGCCATCGCGCGCTCGTGCGAGCCGGTGATGTCGGGGGTCGACACGACGATCGCCAGCGACAGCGCGGCGAAGGCGACGGCCACGCCGAAGGCGCCCTGCAGCCCCGTCGCGGCGACGACCGCGCCGCCGACCGCCGGGCCGAGGAGCATGCCGACACGCAGCGAGCCGCCGAGGAGCGACATCCCCCGGGCGAGCCGGTCCGGCGGCAGGACGTCGATCATGAAGCCCTGGCGGGCGAGGAAGAAGACGCTGCTCGCCAGCCCGGTGACGAACATCCCGACCGCCATGAGCCACAGCGTCGGCGCGAAGCCCGCGACCGCGATGGCGACGACGTCGACGACTCCGGCGAGGACGAGGGCGCGCCGCTCGCCGAGCCGGGCGACGAGCGCGCCGCCGGGCAGGGCGCCGAAGAGCTGGCCGACCCCGATGAGCGCCACGACGAGCCCGGCGGTCGCGAGCGAGGCCCCGAGGTCGTCGTGGGCCCGCAGCGCCGCGACCGGGAGCAGGGCACCCGTGGCCGCCCCGGTGGCGAGGGTCGGGCCGTAGGCCGGCAGCGCGATCCGGCGCCAGGCGAAGGGGGTCGAGGTCATCACCGGCATCGTCTCAGGTCGGGGGTCGACGGACCGGCGTCGTCCGTCGCTAGGGTCGGTGACCATGACGCCGTCGTCCGCCCAGGCTCCCCCGTCGCCCACCGTCGTCGACGCCGACCACCAGGGTCCGCCCGGGTGCGGCAACGGGGGGTGGGTGTGCGGCCTGCTCGCCGACCGTCTCGAGGCCCTCGCACCGGGGTCGGGGGAGCTGCCCGCCGTCGAGGTGCGCCTCGTCGCGCCCACGCCCGTCGGCGAGCCGCTGCGCTGGGAGGTCGAGGGACGGGCTGGTGAGCGCGACGTCGCGGTGCGGCTCCTCGACGCCCACACGGTCCTCGGCGTCGCCCGGCCGGCGCCCTCCCCGTCGCTCCACGTCCCCGACCCCGTCTCGCTCGAGCAGGCCCGCGCCGCGGCCGACGGCTACGACCTCACCGGGCACCCCTACCCCGGGTGCTACGTGTGCGGGCCGGACGCGAGCGCCGGGCTGCACGTCTACGCCGGGGCGGTGGCCGGGCGCGAGGGGGTGCACGCGGCGCCGGTGACCCTGCCCGACGCCGAGCTGCCGACCGTCTTCGCCGCGCTGGACTGCCCGGGAGCCTTCGCCGTCGGCTTCGGGGTCGACGCGCTCCTGCTGGGGACCTTCGTCGCCGAGGTGCGCTCGCCCGTGCCGGTCGGCCGCGAGCTCGTCGTCATGTCGTGGGGCGAGGGGCGCGAGGGGCGCCGCCGCCACTGCGGCACGGCCCTGCTCGACGGCGACCGCGTGCTCGCGAGCGCGGCGGCGACCTGGGTCGACGTCGGGCGGCGACGGATCCCCGGCACGGCCCCGGCAGCGGGAGACGCGCGATGAGCGAGACCGTCTTCACCTACGCCGCGCCCGCCCTCAAGTACGGCCCCGGTGCGCTCGACGAGCTCGGGCACGACGTCGCGGGTCTCGGCGCGGCCCGGGCGCTCGTCGTCACCGACGCCGGCGTGCTCGCCACCGGTCACCCCGAGCGGGCGGCGCAGTCGCTGCGGGCCGCGGGGGTCGAGGCGGTCGTCCACGACAGCGCCCGGGTCGAGCCGACCGACGCCTCGCTCCTCGCCGCGGTCGAGCGGGCCCGCGCCGAGGGCACCGTCGACGCGGTCGTCGCCGTCGGCGGAGGGTCGAGCATCGACACCGCGAAGGCGGTCTCGCTCATGCTCACCAACCCCGGCGAGCTCATGGACTACGTCAACCGCCCGGTCGGCGGCGGGCAGGCACCGAGCCGGCCCGTCCTGCCGGTCGTCGCCGTACCGACGACGACCGGCACCGGCAGCGAGTCGACGACGATCTGCGTGCTCGACGTGCTCCAGGCCCAGGTGAAGACCGGCATCAGCCACGCCCGGCTGCGCCCCGTGCTCGCCGTCGTCGACCCCGACCTCACCCTGAGCCAGCCCGCCGGTGTCACCGCGGCGGCCGGCATGGACATCCTGTGCCACGCCCTCGAGAGCTGGACGGCGCGGCCGTACACGGGCTTCGCGGCGAAGCAGGCCCACGAGCGGGTGCCGTACTGCGGCGCCAACCCGATCGCCGACATGTGGTCGGAGCGCTCGCTGCGGCTGCTCGCCGGGTCCTTCCGCCGGGCGGTCGCCGACGGCTCGGACCGCGAGGCCCGGGGCCAGATGGCGCTCGCGGCGACCTTCGCCGGGCTGGGCTTCGGCAACGCGGGGGTCCACGTGCCGCACGCCGACGCCTACCCGGTCGCCGGTCGGGTCCACGACATCGGCTCGGACTTCCGGCCCGCGGGGTACGACGTCGGCGAGGCGATGGTCCCCCACGGCATGGCGGTCGCGCTCACGGCGCCGGCGGCCTTCGCGCTGACCTTCGACGCCGACCCGCAGCGCCATCTCGCCGCGGCCGACTGGCTCGACCCGACCGGCGAGGTCACCGCCGACGAGCCCTCTGCCCTGCTGCCCGCGGTGCTCACCGCGCTCATGCGTGACATCGGCATGCCCTCCGGGCTGGCCGAGGTCGGGTACGGCGAGGCAGATCTCGACGGGCTCGTCGAGGGCGCCCTGCAGCAGCAGCGCCTGCTCGCCACCGCGCCGCTCGAGGTCACCGGCGAGCACCTGCGCGGGGTCTTCACGGCGTCGCTCCACCTGTGGTGACGACGGGCGAAGGGGGTCAGCCCCGGGTCCGCCAGGCCTGGCTGACCTGACCCAGCAGCCAGCGCCAGATCATCGGCGAGGCCTCGGGCGAGAAGTGCACCGCGTCGTCGTAGAGGGGCAGGCCCTGCACCTCCTCGGTGTACCCGTCGGCGCACACGGCCCCGTGCAGGTCGAGCAGGCGGGTGTCGGGGTGCGCCTCGACCCAGTCGCGCAGCAGCGCGTTGGTGCGCACCGGGTCCGAGTACTCGTCGAGGTACTCCGGCGTGGCCTCGCGGATCGCGTCGAACTCGTCGTTGCCCGGCCCCTTGGGGAAGCTGCGGCAGGTGACGGTGACGACGTAGAAGTCCCGGATGCCGGCCTCGCCCGCCCGCTCGTGCATCCGGTCGAGCTGGCTGAAGACCATCTGGGTGTGCCCCGGGTCGCCGAGACGCACGACGGTGCCGTCGGGCTGCTCGTGGGGTAGCGAGAGCAGCGTGCTCCCCCACACCGCGACCGCCTCGACGCCGGCCTCCTTCGCCCGCCGGGGCCACGAGTCCTTCGCCTCCTGGCACTGCGGCGTCGTCGCCTTGGTCTCGAAGGCGTTGACGAGCGGCGCGTCGAGCAGGTCGCAGCCCTCGTGGGCGAGGTTGACCGGCTGCGCGTCGGGGAAGAGCCGCTCGGGGAAGCGCTCGACGAGGTACCACGGCACGGAGTCGCCGACCATGCCGATCCGGGTCGGCGAGCCGGGCACGTACTCGGGCTGGCCCTGCACGACCTGCGGCGCGGCGTCCATCGTCGTCGGCTCCGCGGCGAGCGCCTCCTGGGTCGGGGCGCGCATGAGGGTCGCGCCGACGACGAGCGCGGGCACCGCGACGGCCGCGACGGTGAGCAGCACCGGCCGACGGGTGCGCGGCAGCAGCGCACGCACGCCTCCGCGCAGCACCGGCGCCTCGACGTAGCGGTCGCTGAGGTGGGCGAGCAGGGCGGTCAGGCTCAGGCCGACGACCGCGCTGAGCAGCACCTGGTCGCCGATGGGCGATGCGAGCAGGGCGACGTGCACCGGCCAGTGCCACAGGTACAGCGAGTAGGTCAGCCGGCCGACCTCGCGCACGGGCCGCCACTCGAAGACCGCGGCGATCGCCCGCGGCCGCGCCGGGTCGGCGATCCCGATGATGATCGCCACCGTGCCGAGGTTGGCCAGGAGCATCCCGCCGCGCTCCCACACCCACGACGAGTAGGGCCCGATGGAGAAGAAGGCGGCGACGAGGCTCAGCACGCCGACCCACGCGAGCGGCGAGACCCAGCGGCGCGGGACGCGGGGCACGACCCCGTCGCGCCCGGCGGAGAAGAACGCGCCGAGCGCCGAGCCCATGAGCAGGGCCGAGACCCGCGTGTCGGTGCTGTAGTACAGGCGGGGGAAGCTCGCGCCGCTCGACGCGACGACCACGAGGTGCACGCTCGCGACCAGCGAGAGCACGGCGAAGGCGATGCCGAGCCGCTTGCGCGAGCGCAGGACGGTCATGAGGAGCAGGAGCACGAGGGGGATGAGCAGGTAGTACTGCTCCTCGATCGCCAGCGTCCACGCGTGGCGAAGGGGTGAGGGGTTGGCCTGGTCGCCGAAGTACTGGTCGCCCTGGACGACGAGACGCCAGTTCATCGCGAAGCCGAGGGTGGCCAGGACGTCGCCGCCGATGCGCCGGGCCTGCCCGGCGGGCGCGAGGGCCAGGGCCCACACGGTGATCGCGGAGACGACGAGGAGCAGCCCGGGCAGGAGCCGGCGGGCCCGGCGCTGGTAGAAGCGCCACGCGTCGACCCGGCCGGTGACCGCCCGCTCCTCGACGAGCAGACGGGTGATGAAGAAGCCCGAGAGGACGAAGAAGGTGTTGATCGCCAGCCACAGCCCGTCGGCGTGCGGCAGCCCGAAGTGCCCGACGAGGAAGAGGGCCATGAAGAGCCCTCGGAACCCGTCGAGGGCTGGGGTGTGGCCGTAGGCGGACCGGTACCGCCGCGGGCTCCTCGGGCCGGACATCGCAGCGATGCTACCCGCGGGTCAGGCGCTGCTTAGTCTGTCCTCCATGTCGCGGGCGATGGGGGTCATCAGGGCGGCGGTGAGCACCGACCGGCACCGTCACGGCTCGGCGTACAGCGCGCCCGTCGACGGCTACCGCGGGCTCTTCGTCCTCCTCGTCGTCGCCTACCACCTCGGCGTGCGCCAGCTCGGCGGCGGCTGGATCGGCATCAACCACTTCTTCGTCTTCTCCGGCTTCCTCATCGCCGGGATCCTCCTGCGCGAGCATCAGCGCTACGGCGACATCGACGTGCTGCGCTTCTACGCCCGCCGGGCCCGACGGGTCCTGCCGGCGATGCTCCTGCTCGTCGTCGGCGTGCTCGCGGTGACGACGGCGACCGGCTGGGGCGACCGGCGCCAGACCGCCGGCGACGCGGCCGCGACGGCGACGCTGTGGATCAACTGGCGGCTCGTGGCCCGCGACGACCAGTACTTCGACCTCTTCGCCGAGCCCTCCCCCCTTCGCCACGCGTGGACCCTCGGGGTGGAGGAGCAGTTCTACCTCCTCGCCCCCTTCGTCGTCCTCCTCGCGCTGCGGGTGCTGCGCACCCGGGCCCAGCGGGTTGGGCTCATGGTGGCGCTCGCCGTCGCCCTCGCCGGGTGGAGCCACCACCTCGTCGGCACCGACGTCAACGCCGCGCGGCTCTACTACGGCACCGACGTGCGGGCGCAGGCCTTCGTCATCGGCATCGCGGCCGCCTTCTACTTCGCGCCGGACCGGCGGGGTCGACGGCCCGAGCTGCCGCTGGCCGTCTCGCACGCCATCGGGTGGATCGGCACGGCCGTCTCGCTCGCCGCCTTCTTCGTGCTCGACGAGACCTCGATCGGGGTCTTCGCCGGCGGCGGGATGCTCGTCTTCGCCGTCGCCGCGGCCCTCATGGGCGTCTCGGCGCTCGACCCCCGCCCGATGCTGCTCAACCGGGTCATCTCCGTGCCGCCCCTCGTCCACCTCGGGCAGGTGTCCTACGGGCTCTACCTCTTCCACTGGCCGATCGGGCTGTGGTGGCAGCGCCTCGACCTCCACCCGGTCGTCTCGGGCGTCACCGCCTTCGCCCTCAGCTGGGTGCTCGCCGTCGCCTCGTACCGCCTCGTCGAGATGCCGGTGCTCACCGGCGGGCTGCGCCGGGTCCTGCGCCGTCGCGGGCTCTCCGCGACCGCCGTGACGACCGGAGCCGTCGCGGCGGTCGCCGCCGTCGCCCTCGTCATGGCCGCCCGCACCCCGGCCCTGGAGGACCAGCCGTGGGACGGCCGCCCGATCGACGCCGCCCTCACCTGGCGAGAGCCGGCCGAGCCGTTGCGCGTCGCCGTCGTCGGCGACTCGGTGCCGGCGAGCCTGCTCTCGGGGTGGGACCCCGGTCGCTACCGCGGGCTCGAGGTGCTGCGCTACGCCGAGTACGGCGGGTGCAGCGCGACCCCGGTGACGATGCAGGTGCTCGACCGGCAGGTGCCCGAGTCGCCGGTCTGCGCGTCGTGGCGCCAGCTGTGGCCGCGCGAGGTCCGCGAGAAGGGCGCCGACGTCGTCCTCGCACCCGCCGGGCTGCGCTTCGTCCTGCCGACCGTCGTCGACGGCGAGGTCGTGCCCCCGCGCTCGGAGCAGCTGCGCGGGCTCGTCGAGGCCGATCTCGACGCGATGCGAGAGCAGACGGAGCGCTCCGGGGCTGCGCAGCTCGACATCCTCAACGTCCCCTGCCGGGTCCTCGACGGCTCGAGCCAGCCGCGTCAGCAGCTCGAGCAGATCCGCGCGCAGCTCGGCATCACCGACGGCGAGCTCGTGCTCGACCCGACATGGGTCAACGGCGTCATCGACGACTGGGCGGCGCGGCAGGGCGATGACGACCCGCGGGTCACCGTGCTCGACCTCGACGCCCAGCTGTGCCCCGGCGGGCGCCACCAGCGGGTCGTCGGCGGGGCGCTGCTGTACGAGGAGGGCGTGCACTTCACCCCCGAGGGTGCGCGCGCCGTGTGGTCCTGGCTCGCCCCGGCCGTCGTCGAGGCGGCCGGCGGGCGCTGAGCGAGCCCCGGGCATGATGTGGGACGAGATCGACCCGCCCCCGCCCGCTCGGGCACAGTGGGGCCGACCACCGATGGAGGCGAGATGACCCGCGAGCACGCGCACCGGCACCGGCGCGCCGCCCGGCGCGCCCTCCCGGCCTTCGCCGGGGCGGCGGTCCTCGGCCTGCTCGGGGGCTGCGCCCTGCCGACCGACCCCGCCCCCACCGCGGGCGACAGCTCGACCCCGACCGACCCCGTGCCCTGGGAGACGAGCACCGGGTCGGGCAGCAGCTCGTCGAGCGGCAGCTCGTCCGGCACGAGCAGCCCCTCGAGCCGCGCGAGCTCGAAGGGGGCGACCCCCACCTCGCGCGGCGGGACCGGCACCTCGACCTTCCCCTCCCCCTCGAGCACCGGCGAGAGCGTCGACCGCGACGACTTCGTCGAGCGGGTGCGGCGCGGGCTGCGCGACAGCCCGAGCGCCGAGGTGCAGGCCGAGGTCGAGCTCGGAGGCACGACCGTCGAGGCGACCGGCGCCCAGGACCTCGACGCCGACGCGCTCGAGATGACGGTGAGCGCCGACACCCTGACCTTCGACTACCGCGCCGTCGACGACCGCTACTTCCTCGCCCAGCCGCCGCGCTGGGTCGAGATCGACCCCGAAAGCGCCGACTCGACGGTGCGCGCCACCCTCGACCAGATCCAGCTGCTCTCGCTGCAGCGCCAGCTCGACGGCTTCCTCGGCGGGGTGACGAGCGTCGGCGAGCAGGGCAGCGAGGACGTCGACGGCGAGGAGACGACCCGGTACACGACGGTGGTCGACACCGAGCGCGCCCGCGACGCCGTGGGCGGCGACCCGCTGCCGACGACCTCCGACCAGCTCCTCTACGACGTGTGGCTCGACGAGGACGACCTCATCCGCAAGCTCGTCGTCGACCTCGACGGCACCACGGTGACCCTGCGGGCAGACCGCTGGGGCGAGCCCGTGGACATCCAGACCCCCGACGCCTCGGAGATCGTGCAGCAGTGACGACCATCCCCGCCCACCTCCTGCCCCGTGACGGCCGCTTCGGCTCCGGCCCGAGCAAGGTCCGCCAGGCCCAGGTCGACGCGCTCGCCGCCGCCGGGGCCACCGGCGGCCCCGGCCCGGCCCTGCTCGGCACCTCGCACCGTCAGGCCCCGGTCCGCGAGCTCGTCGGCTCCGTGCGGGCCGGCGTCGCCGAGCTCCTCGGCGCCCCCGACGGCTACGAGGTCGTCCTCGGCAACGGCGGGTCCACCGCCTTCTGGGAGGTCGCCGCCTTCGGCCTCGTCCACGAGCGCGCCCAGCACTGCGTCTTCGGCGAGTTCTCCTCGAAGTTCGCCGAGGTGACGCGCTCCGCCCCCTTCGTCGGCGAGCCGAGCGTCGTCTCCGCCGAGCCCGGGTCGATCGCCCGGCCGGTCGCGCAGGACGGCATCGACGTCTACGCCTGGCCGCACAACGAGACCTCGACCGGCGCGATGGCCCCCGTCGAGCGGCCGGAGGGCACCGACGGCGCGCTCGTCGTCGTCGACGCGACCTCGGCCGCGGGCGGCGTCGCCGTCGACCTCGCGCAGAGCGACGTCTACTACTTCGCGCCGCAGAAGTGCTTCGCCTCCGACGGCGGCCTGTGGCTCGCGGTGCTCAGCCCGGCCGCCCTCGAGCGCGCCGAGCAGGTCCGCGCATCGGGCCGCTGGGTGCCGCCGAGCCTCGACCTCGTCACGGCGGTCGAGCAGTCGCGCAAGGACCAGACGTACAACACCCCGGCGATCGCCACCCTCGTCATGCTCGACGCCCAGCTGCGCTGGCTGCTCGAGCAGGGCGGGCTCGCCTGGGCCGACGCCCGCACCCGCGAGTCCTCCGGGCTGCTCCACGCGTGGGCCCACCGGCGCGAGGAGGTCACCCCCTTCGTCACCGACCCGGCGCACCGCTCGCAGGTCGTGACGACCCTCGACCTCGCCGAGCACGTCGACGCGGCCGCGATCGCGACGACCCTGCGCGAGCACGGCGTCGTCGACGTCGACCCGTACCGCAAGCTCGGGCGCAACCAGCTGCGGGTCGCGACCTTCCCCGCCGTCGAGCCCGACGACGTCGCGGCGCTCGTCGCGTGCCTGGACCACCTGCTCGACCGCTGAGTCGGTGAGCCTGCCGCACGCGGGCGGTCACGGGGGCGTCCGGCCGCGACACCTCCTGCTGCTCCTCGCGAGCCTCGCCGGGGTCGTCATGGCCACGTGGCGCCTCGGGGTCGCCTCGACCCGCGGCGACGAGATCTACTACCGCGACGCCGCGCTGGACCACCTCGCCGGCGACTGGCTCGCCAACGCGCAGCACCCGCCGCTCGCCAAGGAGCTCATGGCGCTGTCCATTGGGGTGCTCGGCGACGGGACGATCCCCGGCCGGCTGCCGGCGGCGACGTGCGCCTGGCTCACCGGCTTCGTCGTCGCGGGCCTCGTGTGGGAGGTCACCGGCCGGACGAAGGGGGGTGTCCTCACCGGCGTCGGGGCGGCCCTGCTGTGGTGGCTGCTCCCCTTCGAGCCGGCACGGATGGCGACCCTCGAGGCGCCGCTCGCCCTCTTCGTCACGCTCGCGACCTGGGCCTGGCTGCGCGCCCGCGTGGGCTGGTCGTCGTGGTGGTTCCTCCTCGGCGGCGCCGCCGTCGGGCTCGCCGTCGCGACGAAGCTCACGGGCGCGCTCGCCGTCGCCGGGCTGCTGCCGGTGCTGCTCCTCGGCGTCCGCGACCGGCGCGACCCGGCCGAGCTCAGCCGGCTCGACCCCCGCGCCCGCCGGCGCCTCGACCGGCTCGCGACGAGACCGGTGCGGCGGACCGTGACCGCGCTCGCCGTCGCGGCCGTGGGCGCGCTCACCACCTGGGCCGCGTGCTACCTGCCGCTCGGCGGCGACGCGCTCGAGGCCGTGCGCACCTCGGTGACCTTCCAGGCCGAGCACGCCGCCCAGGGCCACGCCCACCCGGTCGCCGGGCGAGACCAGCTCTTCCCGCCGTGGTGGTCGGGGTGGTGGTACCAGGCGCAGCACCTCGGGCCGGTCGCGACGACGGCGCTGTGGGCGCTCGCGATCGCCGGCGCCGTACGTCACCGGCGGCGCAGCGCCCCGGTCGTCGTCGCGCTCGCGGCGAGCGCCCTCGCCCTCGCCGTGTCACCGCTGCAGCTGCCGCACTACCAGTACGTGTGGTGGCCGACCCTGCTCGTCCTCGGGACCGCGGCCTGGGTCCCGGCGCCGGGCGCGACCGCTCCCCGGCGCGCGTCGTGGGCGCCGCGGGTCGCCTCGGCCCTCGCGCTCGCCCTCACCGTGCCGGTCGCCGGCGTCGCCGCCCAGCACGTGCGCGGGGTGCTCACGCTCGAGGTCGACGACTACCGGGCGGCCGCGCTGCTCGTCGAGCGCTCGGTGCCGGAGCAGACCCCGGTGACGGTGTGGGCGCAGATGCGGGCGGTGCGGCTCGGTCTGCCCGCCCAGGAGCTGTCCACCCGGTTGCCCGCCGACGCCAACCCCGCCGTGCTCGTCGTCGACCTGCAGTGGGCGCAGCGCAAGGGGCTCGACCTCGCGCTGTGGGAGCGCTGCCGCTCGGCGCAGTATGACCGGCAGCCGCTCGGCGCGGTCGTCGTGTACGTCCGCGACGACTCGGTGCAGGCCGACCCGTCCGGGGGCCTGCCAGAGGGCTGCGAGGCGCTGCCCCGCCAGGGCGGCTGACTCCCCCTTCGCCTGCGCTGCTGGCTCCCGTCGCCGGCGCGGCCGGCTCTCCCGTCGCCCGTGCGGACGGGGAGGGGCCGCACACGTCAGAGCAGGGCGCCCGCCGCGACGGCGAGGACGAGGGCGAGCAGGACGACGATCGTCGTCGTGCGGCGGACCTTGGGGCTCACTTGGCTGCCTCCGGCATGATCTGGGTCGGACGGACGGTCACGCGCACGTGGGGACGCCGCTGCGACTCGTAGCTCACGGTGACATCCTCTCGCCTGATGAGCCAGGCCGACACCGCGACGAGGGTGAGACCGACCGCGGCGGCGCCGATGCCGATCGTCCACCGCGGGCCGAGGACGTCGCCGATCCAGCCGACGAGCGGCGCGCCGAGCGGGGTGCCGCCGAAGAAGATCGCCATGTACAGCGCCATGACGCGGCCGCGCATCGAGGGCTCGGTGCGCATCTGCACCATCGCGTTGGCCGTCGTCATCGCCGTGAGCGCGCTCAGCCCGCAGGCCGCGAGCGCGATGGCGAAGGTGAGATAGCTCGGGGCCACCGCGGCGGCGCCGGAGGCGACGGTGAAGCCGACGAGCGCGAGGAGCAGCACCCGCAGGCGGGGCTCACCCCGGCGGGCGGCGAGCAGCGCGGCCGACAACGAGCCCACCGCCATGACCGAGCCGAGCAGGCCGTACTCCTGCGAGCCCTTGTCGAAGACCTGCGTGGCCATGAGCGCGATCGTCAGCTGGAAGTTCATCCCGAAGGTCCCGAGCACGAAGATCAGCACCATGACGAGCTTGATGTCGGGGCGGCTGCGCACGTAGCGCAGGCCCTCGACGACCGACCCGCGGCGGGCCGAGCGCGGGGCGGGGGTGAGCTCGGAGGGGCGCATGAGCAGCAGCGAGGCGATGACGGCGGCGAAGGTCACCGCGTTGGCGAGCATCGTCGGGCCCGAGCCGATCGCGGCGATCGTCAGACCGGCGACACCGGGGCCGACGAGCCGGCCGAGGTTGAAGGAGGCGCTGTTGAGCGCGACGGCGTTGGCGAGGCGCTCGGCGGGCACCATCTCGCCGACGAAGGTCTGCCGCGCCGGGTTGTCGAAGGCGGTCGCGACCCCGGTGAGCAGCGCGAGCAGGTAGAAGTGCCACAGCTGCGCGGTGCCGCTCACGACGAGCAGACCACCGATGAGCGCGCTGAGGCCGAGCGTGGCCTGCGCGACGAGGATGAGGGCGCGCTTCGGCACGCGGTCGGTGACCGCACCGGTCCACGGCGCGAGGAGGAGCATCGGGGCGAACTGCAGGCCGGTGACGACGCCGAGGGCCGTCGCGGAGTGGTCGGTGAGCTCGGTGAGCACGACCCAGTCCTGGGCGACGCGGCCCATCCACGTGCCGACGTTCGACACGAGGGCGCCGGCGGCCCAGATGCGGTAGTTGCGGATCGACAGAGAGGCGAAGGTGGGGCTCACCGGCTCACCTCGCCGCGATCTCGGCGAGGATCTTCGCGGCGTCGGCGAGGGTCGCGCGCTCCTGCGCGCTGAGCTCGGCGACGCGGGCGACCATCCAGGCGTCACGGCGGGCGCGGGTCGCGCGCAGGACCTCGCGGCCCTGGGCGGTGATCGTCACGAGCACCTGCCGGCCGTCGTCGGGGTGCGCGGCCCGCTCGGCGAGGCCGTCCTCGACGAGGCAGCCGACGGTACGGGTCATGCTCGGGGCCGACACCTTCTCGATGTCGGCGAGCGCTCGGGGGGTGAGCGGTCCGTCCTCGATGCGGGACAGGACGGAGAACTGGTGGGGTGCGACCTCGTGGTCGCTCTCGAAGCGGACGCGTCGGCTGATCCTCATGCAGGCCAGTCGAAGGTCCTCCGAGAGCCGCCGGGTGGCGGCTGCTTCCTTCGTCGGCACGGGGCTCCCTTCGTCAGGTACTTAGCATAACTCATTACCTGTGCTAAGCATTCCTGACGGGGGCGCACCGATGGGTGAGCGCGAATCGCCGCTACGTCGGCGACGTAGCGGCGATTCGCGCTCACTCAAGGGTGGAGGGGAGTCGCCCCTCGCTCACCGGCTACTGGACGCCGAGGAGGCTCTTGATCGGGTCGATGCCGAAGTAGAGGACGAAGAGCACCGAGACGAGCCACATGAGCGGGTGCACCTGGCTCGCCTTGCCCCGGACGAGCTTGAGGAAGACGTAGGTGACGAAGCCGGCCCCGATGCCCGCCGTGATCGAGTAGGTGAAGGGCATGAGGACGATCGTGAGGAAGGACGGGATCGCGATCTCGAGGTCGTCCCAGCTGATCTGGCCGACCTGCTGCATCATGAGGAAGCCGACGAGCACGAGCGCCGGGGTGGCCGCCTCGTAGGGCACGACCGCGACGAGCGGGCTGAGGAAGGTCGCGAGCAGGAAGAGCACGCCGGTGACGACCGCCGACAGACCCGTGCGGGCCCCTTCGCCGACGCCCGTGGCGGACTCGATGTACGAGGTGTTCGAGGAGACGCTCGCGGCGCCACCGGCGATCGCGCCGATCGAGTCGACGACGAGGATGCGCTGGCTGTGCGGCGGGTTGCCGTCCTCGTCGAGCAGACCGCCCTCCGCGCCGACGGCGACCATCGTGCCCATGGTGTCGAAGAAGTCCGCGAGCATGAGCGTGAAGATCAGCAGGAAGGCCGCGACGACGCCGATCTTGTCGAAGGAGCCGAGGAGGTTGAAGTCGCCGATGAGCCCGAGGTCGGGCACGGAGACGAGCGTGTCGGGCAGGGCGGGCACGTTGAGCCCCCAGCCGGTGGGGTTCTGCACCACACCGTCCGGACCGACGATGCGCGGGCCGACGTCGGCGACGGCCTCGACGACGAGCGCGAGCACGGTCGTGCCGAAGATGCCGTAGAGGATCGCGCCGTTCACCCCGCGCGAGTACAGGCCGATGATCGTCAGCAGGCCGATGACGAAGACGAGCAGCGGCCAGCCGGCGAGGAAGCCGCCGACGCCGAGCTCGCCGAGGGGGCCGCCGGCCGCCTTGCGCACGAAGCCCGCGTCGACGAGGCCGACGACGGTGATGAAGAGGCCGATGCCGACGGAGATCGCCGTCTTCAGCTGGGCGGGCACCGCGAGGAGCACGGCCCGGCGGAAGCCGGTGAGGACGAGGAGCAAGATGATGATGCCCTCGAGGACGACGAGGCCCATCGCGTCGGCCCACGTCATGCCCGGCAGCTTGGCGATGCCGAAGGCGACGAAGGCGTTGAGGCCGAGACCGGCGGCGAGCGCGAGCGGGAAGTTCGCGACGACGCCCATGAGGATGGTCAGCAGGCCCGCGACGAGGGCGGTGCCGGCGGCGACGAGGAGCTTGGCCTGCTCGACGTCTCCCCCACCGAGGAAGCCACCGGTCGAGTCGGCCTGGGTCCCGATGATGAGCGGGTTGAGGACGACGATGTAGGCCATCGTGAAGAAGGTGGCCAGGCCACCGCGGATCTCGCGGCCGAGGGTCGAGCCGCGCTCGGTGATGCGGAAGAAGCCGTCGAGGGCGCCCAGGCGCGCCGTGTCAGGGGTGGAGGACATGCGCGCAGAGTAGTGCGCCTACGCTGACCCCGTGACGAGCGGGTCGAAGGGCGAGCAGGGCACCGACGCCCCCGACCTCGTGCGCGTGCGGGCCGACCGGGTCGCCGCCGCGGGCATGATCCTGTGGGCCGTCGCCCTCGTCGTCGTCCTCGCCGTGCCGCCCCTGCGCACGGGAGATCGCGACTGGTGGCCGTGGGCCTGCGTCAGCGGCCTCGCCGTCGGCGCGCTCGGGTGGGTCTACCTGCGCCGCGGGCGCGGCAACGCCGCCGACGCGGACGCGCCGATCCGCGTGCCGGACGCCGTGCGACGCGTCGGCGAGCGCTGACCGGGCGCCCACCGGCTCAGAGCTCTTCGAGCGTCTCCTCGTCGAGCACCGGTGCGGACACGCGCTCGGGCTCCGGGGCGTCCATGTCGACCTCGGAGTGCGCACCGCACCCGTGGTCGAGGCTGACGACCGAGCCGTCGCTCGGCGACCACTCGTTGGCGCACACCCCGAAGACGGGGCGCAGCGCGCCGGCCATCGGCACGAAGTAGCCGCACGACGAGCAGTGCTCGCTCGCCTTGACGGCGACCGCGGCGGTCGGGCCGTGCTCGCCGTCGTACCAGCGCTGGGCCGCGGCCTCGCGCCCCTCGCCCGACAGGACGCGGGGGCGACCGAGGCCGAGCTCGAAGAAGCCGACCTCGTCGACGTCCTCGTCACCGGTCGCCTCGAAGCCCGCGACGAGGTTGGGGTCGTCGTCGATCTTCGGGGTGACGTCACCGGGGCCGACGTCACCGGGCTGGAGCCGCTCGGCCCACGGGAGCCACTGCGGCGACAGGAGCGCCTCGGCGCCGGGCACGAGGTGGGTCTCGCACACCGTCGCGACCTTCGCGCGGGGCACGCGGGCGAGCGAGACCGCCCAGCGCCAGCCGTGGTAGCCCGGCGCGGTGCACGTGAAGTAGTGGGTGCCGAGCCGGTCCTCGTCCATCGCGAAGGACTCGTGCTCGCCGACGGTGCCGGGGTCGGCGACGGCGACGACGGCCTCGCGCGCGGTCTCCACCGCGGCCGCGAGGACGGCGTCGCTCTTGACCGCCCGGGTCCTGGTCGCCGCCATCAGACGTCGAGGTCGTCGGCGACGCGGCGCATGACCTGGGCGATCTTCCTGCCCTGGCCCTTCTCGGGGTAGCGGCCCCGGCGCAGGCCGGCACCGACCCCGTCGAGCAGCTTGATGAGGTCCTCGATGATGACCTCCATGTCCTCGGCCGGCTTGCGGTCGCGCTCGCGGCGGTTGGCCGCGACGCTCGGAGCGGGCTCGAGGACGGTGACGGAGAGCGCCTGGGCGCCGCGGCGCCCCTCGACGATGCCGAACTCGACGCGCGTCCCGCCGCCGAGCGTGCTCACGCCCTGCGGGAGAGCGTTCGCGTGGAGGAAGACGTCCTCGCCGTCGTCGCCGGAGATGAAGCCGAAGCCCTTCTCCTGGTCGTACCACTTGACCTTGCCAGTCGGCACGGTGAACCCCTTGGTCTTGTCGTGTGCACGGCCGCGCTCGCGTGGGCGTCGCGTCGCCGTCGATGTCTGTGCGGCCCGTGGGCCACCCTCAAGGCTAACGCCCGCGCCCACCTCGCCGTGCCCCACCGGCGTCCGACCTGGTCGAGGCGGTGCTCCGGTGCGCCTCCAGATGCAGGCCGTGCGCGGATGGGGCACAGTGTCACCTCGTGACTGCCCATCGGCCCTCCGCCCTCCCGGTGGACGTCCCGGCCGACGAGATCGGCCCCGGGGTGCGCGGCTTCTGGGCCGCCCTCCCGCGCGAGGGCCGCTACCTGCTCTCGACGGTCGCGCTGCAGCACCTCGGGCGCGGCATGACCCTGCCCTTCACCGTCATCTACCTCCACGAGGTCCGCGGCTTCAGCCTCGAGCTGTCCGGCACCCTCATGGGTCTCATGGCCGTCATCGCCGCCATCTACGGCCCGATCGCCGGCACCTTCGTCGACCGGGTCGGCGCCCGGCTCGTCGTCATGAGCGGCAGTGTGCTCGCCTCGATCGGGACCGTGGCGCTCGCCTTCTCCTCGACCCTGCCGATCGCGCTCGTCGCCTGCCTCTTCCTCGGGCTCGCGCACGGCACCGGCTGGTCGGCGTCGAACTCCCTCATCTCCGCGATCGTCGCGGGCCGGATGCGCCAGCGCTACTTCGGCGTGAACTTCGCCCTGCTCAACCTCGGCATCGGCCTCGGCGGGGTCCTCGCCGGTGCGGTCGTCGACGTCGACCGGCCGATCACCTTCGAGGCCCTCTTCCTCCTCGACGCGGTGCTCGTCCTCATCCCCGTCATGTGGCTGCTCGGCCCGCTGCGCCACGTCCACGGCCGGGCCGCGCACACGGACGCCTCCGAGCCGCGGTCCTACGCCGCCGTGCTGCGCCGCCCCGGCTTCGGCTGGATCCTCGCGGTCACCGCGCTGACGAGCACCGTCGGCTACGGGCAGATGGAGGCCGGCATCCCCGCCTTCGCCCGGACCGTCTCGCAGGTGAGCACCGAGGCGGTCGGCCTGCTCTTCGCCGCCAACACCGCCGTCATAGTCCTGCTGCAGTTCGTCGTCCTCCACCGCATCGAGGGCCACCGCCGCACCCGCGTCATGATGACCCTCCTCGCGATCTGGGCCGTCTCGTGGGGCCTGCTCGGGCTGTCCGGCCTGCTGCCGGGCACCCTCGCCGCCGCGATGCTCGTCGTCGCCTACGGCGCGGTCTTCGGTCTCGGCGAGACGATGCTCCAGCCCTCGATCCCGGCGATGGTCAACGACTCGGCCCCCGACCACCTGCGCGGCCGGATGAACGCCGCGAGCTCGACGGCCTTCATGCTCGGCGCGATCGTCGGACCGGTCCTCGCGGGCGTCCTGCTCGGGCGTGGCCTGGCCGCCGTCTTCATCGGCTGCATGCTCCTCGGCCTCGTCGTCAGCGCATGGATGCTGCTGCGCATCGAGCGCATCGTCAGCCCCGAGGTCAACGGCCTGCCCGCCGCGAGCCCCTCGACCTCGCCGCGCACGCAGCGCGCCGGCTGAGCCTCAGACCCGCTGCGCCTCGAGACCCCACTGGGCGGTCCACGTCTGCCCGGGCTCGAGACGCACGAGGCCGGTCCCGGTGTTGTAGGCGTCCGCCGGGCACGACAGCGGCTCGACGGCGACCCCGGGGGCTCCCCCTTCGTCGCGCGCCTTGCCGGTGAAGACCTGCACCCAGTCCAGGCCCGGCCCGCCCCACACCCGGCTGACGAGCCGGTCCGTGGCCATCTCGACCTGCCAGCAGCGGTCATCGCCCCGCTCGAGGTCGGTGTAGGCGTTGTCGACGTCGCGCTCGCCGAGCGGCTCGCCGTCACGCAGGTCGAAGGGGGTCCCGCCCACCTCGACGAGGTCGGCCGGGAGCATCCGGTCGTCGACGAGGAGGACCTGGGCGGCGGGCACACGCACGCGGGCCTGCGCCGCGGGCGTGCCGGCGAGCGCGAGGTAGGGGTGCGCGCCGTAGCCCCACGGGGCGACGGCGTCACCGACGTTCGTCGCCTGCGTCGTGCACGTCAGGCCCGAGCCGTCGAGCACCCAGGCGACGACGACCTCGACGTGGAAGGGCCAGCCCGGCCGCGGGTGGATCGTGTGGCTGACGACGACGGCGTCGTCGTGCCGCTCGCGCAGCCGCCAGCCCTCCCAGCGGGCGAGGCCGTGGCTGGCGTTGCCGGTCTCCGGCTCGGTGATCGGCAGCTCGTGGGTCGTGCCGTCCATCTCGTAGCGCCCGTCGCGCAGCCTGTTCGGCCACGGCACGAGGACCTGGCCGCGGCCCGACGAGGCCATCTCGTCGGCCTCGTAGCCGGCGACGACGTCGAGATCGCCCAGGCGCAACGACCGCAGCCCGCCGCCGACCTCGGTGACCACAGCGACGAGGTCGCCGTGCTCGATCTGCCACTGCTCTCCGCTCGGGTGCGCCATCCCCCGAACCTAGACGAGGTGCTGCAGGCAGCACCTCGCAGCGCGAGCCGCATCTCGTCGTGCTGCTCGTGCGTCAAGGTGCTGCTGGGTCCCGGAGTAGCGTGCACTGGTGCGTTCGCTGGCCGAGGACATCCGCTCCCGCTCCGAGGAGGAGCTGGCTGAGCTCCTCCGGCGACGCCCGGACCTCACCCGGCCCGCCCCCGCCGACCTCACCGCGCTCGCCGCCCGCGCCGCCACCGTCGCGAGCACCACCCGCGCCGTCGACCACCTCGACGCCACCCACCTCGCCGTCCTCGAGGCCGCCGCGCTGCTCGACGGCTCGCCGCGCGCAGCCCTCGACGGGGTGGCCGAGCCCGTGCCCGAGGGACTGGCCGAGCTCACCGGTCTCGACGGGCCCGGTCTGGCCGAGCCGGTCCTCGCCCTGCGCGACGCCGCCCTGCTGTGGCGCGCGCCCGACGGGCTGGCCCCCACCCGCACCGTCCTCGACGTGCTCGGCCCCGCCCCCGCCGGTCTCGGGCCCCGGGCCGCCGACCTGCGCCTGCCCGTCGTCGACCCCGACGACGTCGACCGGTTGCGCGAGGAGGCCCCACCCGCGGCGCGGACCGTCCTCGACCGGCTCGTCGACGGCGGGCCCGTCGCGACGGTGAGCAGCGACAGCCAGGCGGCGACGGCAGCGCGGTGGCTCGGCGAGCACGGCCTCGCGGCGGTGCGCGAGGACGCCGACGACACCGCCCGACTGCGCGTCACCCTCCCTCGCGAGGTCGCCCTGCACCTGCGCGGCGGGACGACCCGCCGTCGCCCCGACCTCACGGCCCCGGCCGAGAGCGGCCCCTCCCCCGATGTCGACACCCAGACGGCGGCCGTCGTCCTCGACCTCGTCGCGCTCCTCGACGAGGTCCTCGAGCACCTCGAGTCGGCCCGGCCCCGCGTGCTGCGGTCCGGCGGCATGGCCGTCGTCGACCTGCGCTCGCTGGCCCGCCAGACCCAGCTCGACCCCGACGACCTGCGCTTCCTGCTCGACCTCGCCCTGGGCGCCCGGCTCCTCGCCGACGACGAGGGGGCCGAGCCGACCTGGCGCCTCACGACCCTCGTCGAGACCTGGCGCGAGGCGAGCACCGCCCAGCGCTGGGTCGACCTCGTCGTGCCGTGGACCACCTCGCTGCGCACCACCCTGCAGATCGGCGAGAGCGCACCGCGGGCCCTGTCCGACGACATGGTCTGGCCCCCGATCCGCGGTCTGCGGGCCGACGTCCTCGACGTGCTCGCGCAGGGCGTGCCCGCCGCCGAGGTCACGACGGCGCTGCGCGAGCGCCGTCCCCGCCGCATGCCCCAGGACGCCGAGGGCGTCGTCGGCTCGGTCCTCACCGAGGCCGAGCGCCTGGGCGTCACCGTCCAGGGCCGCATCGGCACCGCGGCGACCGCCGTCGTGCGGGGGGCCTCGCCCCAGGCGGTCGAGATCCTCCAGGGCGACCTGCCCGAGCCGGTCGACCACGCGCTCGTCCAGGCCGACCTCACCGCCGTCGTGCCCGGTCCGCCGAGCCCCTCCCTCGCGACCACCCTGCGCCGCAGCGCCACGCTCGAGTCGCGCGGCGGCGCCTCGATCTACCGCTTCAGCGATGCCTCGGTGCGCCAGGCCCTCGACGCCGGTCTCGACGGCGAGCAGCTCCTCGCCGAGCTCGCGGCGATCAGCCGCACACCCCTCCCGCAGGGGCTGGAGTACCTCGTGCGCGACGTCGCCCGCCGGCACGGGCAGCTGCGCGCCGGCAGCGTCGGCTCCTACCTGCGCAGCGACGACGAGGCGCACCTCGACCGCCTGCTCGCCCTGCGCGACCTCTCGCACCTCCAGCTGCGCCGGCTCGCCCCGACGGTGCTCGTCTCCCCAGCCTCCGCCCCGGTCCTGCTCGAGAGCCTGCGCGAGGTCGGTGCGTCACCCGTGCGCGAGAGCTCGGGCGGGGTCGTCACGGCGGCGGGCGCGGTGCGCCGCGTCAGCCCGCCCCGTGAGGTGCCGCCGCCGGTGACGGTGGCGGCCGACCCGCCGGCGCTCGTCGCCGCGATGCGCCGCAGCGAGCAGGCCGCCCAGGCCCGCGCGCTCGTCAGCCCGACCGGGCCCCCGCTGCCCCCGATGGACCCCGCGGGGGTCGCCGGTGTGCTGCGCGAGGCGGCGGCCGACCGGGTGCACGTGTGGCTCGGCGTCGCCGACGCGATCGGCGACGTGCGCCGTGTGCTCCTGCTGCCCGAGGCGGTCGAAGGGGGACGCGTGCGCGGGAGTGTCAAGGACGAGCAGCGGACGTACTCGATCCACCGGATCACCGGCGTCGCCGTCGCCGGCTGACGCGGCCGCAGACCGGCCGCCCCCGGCCACACCTGACCGCCCCGCGGTCACACCTGACCGCCCCTGGCGCCGCCGACGGACCCGTCGCTCAGCCCCCGGAGAGCGCCTTGACGACCCGCGAGGGCGCCGGACGACCCAGCTGCTCGGCCATCCACACGCTCGTCTCGACGAGCGCGCCGAGGTCGACCCCGGTGCGGATGCCCAGCCCGTCGAGGGCCCACACGAGGTCCTCGGTCGCGAGGTTGCCCGTCGCCGACCTCGCGTACGGACAACCGCCGAGCCCGCCGGTGGAGGCGTCGACGACCCGCACACCGGCCCGCAGGGCGGTGAGGGTGTTGGCCAGCGCCTGCCCGTAGGTGTCGTGGAAGTGCACGCCGATGACGTCGGCACCGATGCCGCGCCGCTCGAGCTCGAGGAGCAGCGCCTCGACGTGCCCGGTGGTGCCGGTGCCGATGGTGTCTCCGAGCGAGAGCTGGTGGGCGCCGAGCTCCATGAGGGACTCGCACGCGTCGGCCACCTGCGTGACCGGCACCGGGCCCTCCCACGGGTCGCCGAAGCACATCGACACGTACGCCCGCACCCACAGGTCGCTGTCGAGCGCGCGGCGCACCACGGGGGCGAACATCTGCACCGACTCGGCGAGCGAGCGCCCGAGGTTGCGCTGGGCGAAGGTCTCCGTCGCGCTGCCGAAGATCGCGATCGCGCCGACCCCGTGCTCCATCGCGCGGTCGAGCCCGCGCTCGTTGGGCACGAGGACCGGCCAGCAGTGGCCGAGGCCCTCGTCGCCGAGCTCGGTGAGCAGGTCCTCGGCATCGGCGAGCTGGGGCACCCACCGGGGACTGACGAAGGAGGTCGTCTCGACCGTGCCGAGCCCCGCGGCGACGAGCCGCCGCACGAAGTCGGCCTTGACCGCGGTCGGCACGACCGTCGACTCGTTCTGCAGCCCGTCACGCGGCCCGACCTCGTAGATCGTCACCGCGTCGGGCAGGTCGGCTCCGGGGACCACCTGGGGCAGCGTCGCACTCACCCGGTCATCCTCCCACCGGTGCAGCATGGGGGCATGCCGACACCGCACGCCGTCCGCGGCGACATCACCCAGGCCCGCGTCGACGCCGTCGTCAACGCCGCGAACCGCGCGATGCGCGGCGGCGGGGGCGTCGACGGCGCGATCCACCGCGCGGGAGGGCCGGCAGTCCTGCGCGACTGCGTCGAGCGCTTCCCGAACGGGCTCGCGACCGGCGACGCGGGCTGGACCACCGCGGGCGAGATGCCCGCCCGCTGGGTCATCCACACCGTCGGGCCGAACTACTCGGCGGGCGAGCGCGACCGCGACCTCCTCGCGTCCTGCTACCGCCGCAGCCTCGAGGTCGCCGAGGAGATCGGCGCGCGGACGCTCGCCTTCCCGCTCGTGAGCGCGGGGATCTACGGGTGGCCGAAGGGGGACGCCGTCGCCTGCGCGGTCGAGACCATCTCGGCCTCGACCGCCGACGTCGACGAGGTGACGCTCGTCGCCTTCGACGACGCGACGCTCGCGCTCGTCCAGCTGCACCTGCGCTGAGCGGCCGGGGACCGCTCCCCGTCGTGGGGCAGGCCGTGCCCGCGTACCCTGGCGACCCAGCGGGGGGACGCGCCTCCCGACGACGCCAGACGAGGACTCGCACGTGAGCATGGACCCCTACCCGCAGCAGCAGCCCGGCCAGGACCCGCAGCAGCCCGGGGGCCAGAGCTCGGGTGGCCCGCAGGGCCAGCAGCCGAGCCCGTACGGCGCGAGCCAGCCCGGCTACGGCCAGCAGCCCCAGTACGGCCAGCAGCCCCAGTACGGCCAGACCCCCTACTCCCCGAACCCCTACGGCCCGCCGCCCGCCGGGGGCAGCAGCGACCTCAACGTCTCGGCCCTCGTGCTGACGATCCTGTCGGCGCTGCTCACGCTGTCGTGCTACTGCACGCTCGTCGGCATCGCCCCGCTGATCCTCGGCATCATGGGTCTGGTCAAGCAGTCCTCCGACCCGGCGTCCGCCTCGAGGCTGACGAAGATCGGCTGGATCGTCTTCGCCGTCCTGTCCGTCCTCGCGATCATCGCCGTGGCCTCCTTCTTCGCCTGGGCGATCAGCCAGGACAGCAGCAGCGGCTACGACTACGACACCTACTGAGCCGGCACCGCCGGACCTCACCCCCACACCCGCACCCTCCCGAACGGGGCTCGATGCCTGACGGCGCGCTCATCGTCCAGTCCGACAAGACCCTCCTGCTCGAGGTCGACCACCCGGCGGCGGCGCAGGCGCGACGCGCCATCGCCCCCTTCGCCGAGCTGGAGCGCAGCCCCGAGCACATCCACACCTACCGGGTCACCCCGCTCGGGCTGTGGAACGCGCGGGCGGCCGGGCACGACGCCGAGCAGGTCGTCCACGCGCTCGTCACCCACTCGCGCTACCCGGTGCCCCAGGGCCTGCTCGTCGACATCGCCGAGACGATGGACCGCTACGGGCGGCTCACCCTGCGCAAGGACGACGAGGGCCAGCTCGTCCTCGTGACGACCGACCGCGCCGTGCTCACCGAGGTCCTGCGCCACAAGAAGATCAAGCCGCTCCTCGGCGACCGCGTCGACGAGGACACCGTCCTCGTCCACCCCTCCGAGCGCGGGACGCTCAAGCAGGAGCTGCTCAAGGTCGGCTGGCCGGCCGAGGACGAGGCCGGGTACGTCGACGGCGAGGCGCACCCCATCTCGCTCGCGCAGGACGGCTGGACGCTGCGGCCCTACCAGGAGCAGGCGGTCGACGGCTTCTGGGACGGCGGGTCCGGCGTCGTCGTCCTGCCGTGCGGGGCGGGCAAGACGCTCGTCGGCGCCGCGTCGATGGCCAAGGCGAGCGCGACGACCCTCATCCTCGTGACGAACACCGTCTCGGCCCGGCAGTGGAAGGACGAGCTCATCGCCCGGACCTCGCTCACCGAGGACGAGATCGGCGAGTACTCCGGGGCGCGCAAGGAGATCCGCCCGGTGACCATCGCGACCTACCAGGTGCTCACCCTCAAGCGGAAGGGCATCTACCCCCACCTCGAGCTGCTCGACGCCCGCGACTGGGGCCTCGTCGTCTACGACGAGGTGCACCTGCTGCCCGCCCCCATCTTCCGGATGACCGCCGACCTGCAGGCCCGGCGCCGGCTCGGTCTCACGGCGACCCTCGTGCGCGAGGACGGCCGCGAGGGCGACGTCTTCAGCCTCATCGGCCCCAAGCGCTTCGACGCGCCGTGGAAGGACATCGAGTCGCAGGGCTACATCGCTCCCGCCGACTGCGTCGAGGTGCGGGTGTCGATGTCGGAGTCGATGCGGATGGCCTACGCGACCTCGGAGCCCGAGGACCGCTACCGGATGGCCTCGACGACCCCGGCGAAGCTCGACGTCGTCGAGGCGCTCGTCGCGAAGCACGCCGACGAGCCGACCCTCGTCATCGGCCAGTACCTCGACCAGCTCGACGAGGTCGTCGAGCGCCTGGGCTGCGACCTCATCACGGGCCAGACCCCGGTCAAGGAGCGCCAGCAGCTCTTCGCCGACTTCCGCGAGGGGCGCACCCGCCTGCTCGTCGTGAGCAAGGTGGCCAACTTCTCCGTCGACCTGCCCGAGGCGACCGTCGCGATCCAGATCAGCGGCACCTTCGGCTCACGCCAGGAGGAGGCCCAGCGGCTGGGTCGCGTCCTGCGCCCGAAGGAGGACGGCCGCACCGCGCACTTCTACACCGTCGTCGCCCGGGACACCGTCGACGCCGAGATGGCCGCCCACCGCCAGCGCTTCCTCGCCGAGCAGGGCTACGCCTACCGGATCATCGACGCCGAGGACCTGCTCGAGCGCTGACCCTCTCGGCCCGGCCGCAGACGCCTGATCTGCGACTACGTTGAGGACATGAGCACACACGACGACTCCCGCCCCGACGACCAGGAGGGCGGCACCGTCTCCGAGGCCGGCTCGAGCGCCCTCAACGCCGAGACCTCCGTCGGCGGTGCCGACAACGTCCCCGAGACCCCGGACGTCAACAAGGGCGGCGGCATGGGTGCCACCGTCGACGAGACCGACGAGCACCCCAACCCCGACTACGTCCCCGACGAGGGCGACGCACCCCGCTGACGAGGCCAGGTGACGCGAGAGGGCGAAGGGGGGATCCCCCTTCGCCCTTCGCCGTCGAGGTCTGCGTCAGAGCGAGGTGCCGCCGCTGTTGTTGTGGTAGCGCAGCGAGGTGCCGGCGTCCTTGGCGACGTTCGAGGGGTCGGACTGCATCGACGCCCCCTTGTGCGTGCGGTCGTACGCGACCGCGATCACGGCGATGACTGCGGCGATGCCGCCGGCGATCCACAACATGACTGGCTCCGTCCTGCCGGCCCCCCTGGGCCGGGCGAGTCACCCCATCCTCGCAGGTCTGGCGCCGGGCGCACCCGCAGATCACCCACCCGGCGCACAGGCCTCTCCCAGGATCCGCGCCCACACTGGGAGCATGGTCCCGAGCCCCACGTCAAGCCAGGCGCCGGTCGAGGCGCGACTGCTCGTCGTCGAGGACGAGCCGAACATCCGCGAGCTCCTCGCGACCTCGCTGAAGTTCAACGGCTTCGAGGTCGAGGTGGCCGGTGACGGCCGCACGGCTCTCGACCTCGCCGCGACGATGCAGCCCGATCTCGTCGTCCTCGACGTCATGCTCCCCGACTTCGACGGCTTCGAGGTGACCAACCGGCTGCGCGGCCGCGGTCAGCACGTGCCCGTCCTCTTCCTCACCGCGCGCGACAGCCTCGACGACAAGCTCAAGGGCCTGACCGTCGGCGGCGACGACTACGTGACGAAGCCCTTCAGCCTCGAGGAGGTCGTCGCGCGCATCCGCGTCATCCTGCGCCGCACGCTCGAGGAGGGCGACGCCGAGTCGGTCCTGCGCTTCGCCGACCTCGAGCTCGACGAGGACGCGCACGAGGTGCGCCGGGCGGGCAAGGTCGTCGACGTCTCCCCGACGGAGTTCAAGCTGCTGCGCTACCTCATGCTCAACCCCAACCGCGTGCTGTCGAAGGCCCAGATCCTCGACCACGTGTGGGACTACGACTTCCGCGGCGAGATGGGCATCGTCGAGTCCTACATCTCCTACCTGCGGCGCAAGATCGACACCGAGGGCCTGCCCCCGCTCATCCACACCAAGCGCGGCTTCGGCTACCTCCTGCGGATGCCGCCGGAGGCCTGATGATCCTGCGTCACACGGCGAAGGGGGACACCCTCACCCCGTCGTCGGGAGACGAGGAGCCCACGCCGCGCAGACCCGCCTCGGTCGGCCCGCGCCGCGAGCGCACCCGCGAGCGGGTGGTGCGCGGGCTCGAGTCGATCCCGCTCACCTACCGGCTCGTCGTCATCCTCCTCGTGCTCCTCATGGCAGCCCTCACGCTGTCGAGCTTCGCGACCTCCTACCTCATGCGCCGCGACCTCCTCGCGAGCACCGACCAGCAGCTGCGCTCGGTCAAGGACCCCGTGGCCCGGCAGCTCATCTACTACAGCGACGACGACCGGACGCTGCCCAACGCCTACGCCTTCGCGTACATGCCCGTCGACGAGGACCGCCGCCAGGCCATCAACCCGACGGCGGAGCAGAGCCAGCCCGCGCTGCCCTACCTCGCCCCCGACGACTCGCGGGTCGTCACCGGCCGGCCCTTCACCGTCCCCTCGACGGACGGCACGACGGAGTGGCGCTTCATCGCCGGCACCGTGGACACGCAGGGCACGACCTACGCCGTGGGGATCCCCCTTCGCGGGCAGCAGCACACCGTCGCCCGGCTGCTCTCCCTCACCTTCGTCATCGGCGTCGTCGTGTCGATCATCTCCGGCGTGCTCGGCTGGTTCGCCACCCAGCGCGCCCTGCGACCGCTGCGCAAGATCGAGGACGTCGCCGCGGCCATCGCCGCCGGCGACCTCAGCCGCCGCGTCCCCGTCCGCACGAGCCACGACGAGGTCGCCTCGCTCTCGGACTCGCTCAACGTCATGCTCGGTCGCATCGAGGGCTCCTTCTCCGCCCAGGAGGCCTCCGAGACGCGCATGCGCCAGTTCGTCGCCGACGCATCGCACGAGCTGCGCACGCCCCTGGCCACGGTCCGCGGGTACGCCGAGCTCTACCGCCAGGGCGCCATCGCCGACGAGGTCGCGCTCGACACGTCGATGCAGCGGATCGAGGGCGAGGCCTCGCGGATGAGCGTGCTCGTCGACGACCTGCTGACCCTCGCCCGGCTCGACGACGAGCGCCCCCTCGAGCACACGGAGGTCGACCTGCTCGTCCTGTGCGCCGAGGCCGCGCACGACGCCCGCGCCCGCGACCCCGAGCGCTCGATCCACCTCGTCGGGCTGACCGGCGAGCTCTCCCCCGTCGTCGTGCGCGGCGACGACGCCGGGCTGCGCCAGGTCGTCGGCAACCTGCTCTCCAACGCCCTCATGCACGCCGGCTCCGGGGTGCCCATCGAGGTCGCCGTCGGCACCGTGGACGGCCGGGCGGTCGTCGAGGTCCGCGACCACGGCGTCGGCATGGACGACGAGACCGCAGCACGGGTCTTCGAGCGCTTCTTCCGGGCGGACAAGGCGCGGTCGCGGGCGAAGGGGGGATCCGGCCTCGGCCTGGCGATCGTCGCCGCGCTCGTCGAGCAGCACCACGGGGAGGTCTCGGTCGGCCCGACCCCCGGTGGCGGCGCGACCTTCCGCGTCACCCTCCCGCTGGCCGCCTGACTCCCCCTTCGCCCACCTCGCGACCAGCTACGAAACCCTGCTGGCTGCCTTTCGTCGTACCAGGACCCTCTCGAGAGGCTCCTGGTACGACGAAGGGCTGCTGGCAGGGTCTTGTAGCCCGCCCGCCCGGCTCGCGAGGCACAGAGTCCTCACAGCCCATCACCAGGGCCGTCACGACTCGCAGGAGTCTCATAGGAGTCGTAGGCATCCGCGACGCGGACCGCACGACCCGAAGGAGCAGCACCATGCACGACGACACCTCCCCCCTCCCCCGTCCTGATGAGACGCAGCCCTTCGGCGCCCACCAGACCCCCCAGAGCGGCGCTGGCTACCCGCCTCCCCCGCCGGCGTCCGTCGGCACCCTCCCGCCCCAGCAGCCGCGCCGACGCGGCGGGCTGCGCCGCGTGGGCGAGCTCTCCGCGGTGGCCGTGCTCGCCGCGGCCCTGGCCAGCGGCGGCACCTTCGCCGCGACGACCCTGGCCGACGGTGACCCGGGCACGACGACCTCGGCCTCCTCGCAGCTGCCGCAGAGCAGCGTCGTCCCGGTGACCGACGCGCAGAAGTCCGCCCCCGACTGGCAGTCCGTCGCCTCGGCCGTCGGCCCGAGCGTCGTGTCGATCACCGTCAAGAGCGCGCAGGGCGAGGGCCAGGGCTCCGGCGTCGTCATGGACGACAAGGGGCACGTCCTCACGAACAACCACGTCGCGACCGGTGCCGGTGAGGGCGCGGGCTCGCAGATCACCGTCACCCTCTCGGACGGCAACACCTACGCCGCGACGATCGCCGGCACCGACCCCTCGACCGACCTCGCCGTGCTCACCATCACCGACCCGCCGAAGGAGCTGACCCCCATCACCTTCGGGGCGAGCGACTCCCTCGCCGTCGGCGACCCGGTCATGGCGATCGGCAACCCGCTCGGCCTGTCCGGCACGGTCACCACAGGTGTCGTCAGCGCCCTCGACCGCCCGGTCTCGACGAGCGACTCCTCGAGCCAGGACCCCTTCGCCCAGGGCCAGAGCCAGGGCGAGACCGTCGTCACCAATGCCGTGCAGACCTCGGCCGCGATCAACCCCGGCAACAGCGGCGGCGCTCTCGTCGACGCGTCGGGCCGCCTCGTCGGGATCAACTCCTCGATCGCGAGCACGGGCAGCAGCTCGGGGGGCCAGTCCGGCTCGATCGGCATCGGCTTCGCCATCCCCGTAGACCAGGCCCGGGTGATCGCCGACCAGCTCATCACGGACGGCTCCGCCCAGCACGCCTTCCTCGGCGTCACCCCGAGCGACGGCACCGCGAAGAGCGGGTCGGCGACCCGCTCGGGCGCGAGGATCGAGCAGGTCTCGCAGGGCTCCGGCGCCGCGAAGGCCGGCTTGGAGGTCGGCGACCTCGTCGTCGCGGTCGGCGACACGCCGGTGACCTCCGCCGAATCTCTCGTCGCCCACGTGCGCGAGGAGGCGGTCGGCTCGACGGTGAAGCTGACCGTCATCCGCGACGGCAAGAGCACGCAGGTCGACGTGACCCTCGGCGAGCGCACCGAGGGCTGAGACCCGGACCCCGTGGCCCGAGAAGATCAGCCTTTTCCCAGGTGGAGAGCAGGGTCGTCCAAGGCCACGGGTGTCCACTAGGAGTCAGGAAGCACGGGTGCCGGCAACGGATCCCACCGTCTCCTCCCCGACGGGCCAGCCGGCCCCGGGCTTCCTGACGAGGGGTGCTACCCCCTCGACCAGGTGTGGCGTCTGGTCGAGGCTGTGAGTAGCCAGACTCATGCCCCCGGCGTGTTGTGGCGGCACGCTGGGGGCATGAGCATCCCGCCCCGCACCTCCGGCTACCGTGACGAGCTGAGCACGCTCGAGGACGAGTTCGCCGAGGCGATGAGCCAGCTGTACCGCGTCGGCAACCACCTCGCCCGCGTGCGCGTCGCCCTCGAGCGCGACGCCGGGGCCGAAGGGGTGAGCGCCCCGCCCCCCGTCGCCGCCCCGGTCCCGTCGAGCGGACCGGTCGTCACCACGGCTCCCGCAGGCCCTGCCCCCGCCCCGCGCACCACGCCCGCCGGCGCGGTCCCCGCGCCGCCGCAGGCCCCCGAGCCCGTCCGGGTGGGGGCCCCCGTCGCAGGGGCCGCGCCGGCGCCCGCCGCAGCCGCGCCCGCAACAGCCGCGCCCGCCGCGCCCCCTCGCGGCCCGGTCACCGCCCCGCCCGCGCCGCCGGCCTCCCCCTTCGCCCCGGCGCCCCTCGAGCCCTGGTGGCAGCGCGACGGCGTCGTGGCCCGGCTGCTCGCCGTCGTCGGCGCGGGCATCACGCTCATCGGCGTCGCCTTCCTGCTCGCGATCGCGATCCAGGCCGGGATCTTCGGCCCGCTCGCCCGCGTCCTGTCCGGCGCGGTCCTCTCGGCGGCTCTCCTCGGATCCGCGGCGGTCGTGCGCCGTCGTCAGGAGAGCCCGGTCGGCGCGCTCGGGCTCGCGGCGACCGGTGTCGCCGCCGCCTACCTCGACGTCCTCGCCGTCACGCGGATCTACGACTGGGTGCCCGCCGCCCTCGGCCTCGTCGTCGCCGGTCTGCTCGCCGCGGGCGGCCTCGTCATCGCCCGGGCCTGGCGCAGCCAGCTGCTCGCCGTGCTCGTCGTCGTCGGGGTCGCGGTGCTCGCCCCGGTCGTCGGCGGCTCCGAGGTGCTCCTCGTCGGCGCCTTCCTGCTCACCCTGACGATCGCCAGCTACCCGGCGCAGGTGGGCCGCAGCTGGCCGGCCCTCGAGGTGGCGCGCGTCGTCCCCACGACCCTCTACGCGGTCGTCGCCGTCGCCGCCCAGGACGACGGCCACGAGGGCACGCTCATGGCGCTCGTCCTCGCGCTCTTCGTCCTCGCGACGACCCTCGCCCCGCTCGTGCGCGGTCTCGGCACCCGAGCGGGCCTGCCCGCCCCGCTGGCCGCCCTCGCGCTCGTCGCCGCGCTCCCCGCCCTGCTCGCCGGGGGCACCGAGGACCGGCCCGTCGCCGTCGTCGTGCTCCTCGTGCTCGCCGCGGCCCACCTCGTCGCCGCATGGGTCGGCCCCGTCGCCGGTGTGCCGGCCCTCTCCCGGCTGCGCGAGCTGAGCCTCGTCGTCGCCGCGCTCGCGCTGCTCCTCCTGGCCACCCGGGGACCGGGCGAGTCCTTCGTGCCGCTCGCGCTGCTCGTCGTCGCCGTCGGCTGGGTGGCGGCCGCCGCCGGGCTGCGCTCGACCTCGGTCGGCGTCGTCGCCCTCCCCGTCGCCCTGCTCGCCCTGCTCCCCGCGACCCGGCACCTGCCGGCGCTCGTCTCTCGCAGCCAGGCCGACCGGGTCGACGCGGTGCACGTCCTCGAGGCGGTCTGCGTCGTCGTGCTCCTCGCCCTCGTCGCCCTGGCCCTGCGCGCCCTCGTGCCCGGCTCGCCGGAGGCCTCCCGGGTCGCCGTGTGCGCCGCGGCGCTCGCCCTGCCTCTGCCCCTCGTGCTCGGCGGATCCGTCCTCGGCCGGGCCGCGGGTCTCGGCGACGACCCCGCCGCCTCGGGCTTCCTCGTCGGGCACGCCCTGGCGACCGTCGTGTGGATGGCCCTGGCGGCCGGTCTGCTCGTGCGCGGCCTCGGCCGCAGCGAGGACGCCGGCGTCTCTGTGCTCGCCGGTCTCGGTCTCGCGGCGACGGCCGTCGTCAAGCTCCTCTTCTTCGACCTCTCCGCGCTCGACGGCCTGCCGCGCGTGCTGAGCTTCATCGTCGCCGGGGTGCTGCTGCTCGCGATGGGTGCCGGCTATGCCAGCGCGCTGGAGCGGGCGCGTCGCGCCCGGGGGGCTGTGGAGAACCCCGCGGCGCAGGGGCCGCCGGCTCCTACCGTCTGAGGGCAGGGGTCGCACCGGCCCCGCAGCACACCGACAGGAGAGCCACCATGAGCAGCACCTTCGCCGTGAGCACCGCGACCCTCGCCGCGGGGTCGGGCACCGTCGCCTCGATCTCGGCCGACGTCGAGAGCTCGGTCGCCTCGATGATGAGCACGCTCGTCGCGATGCAGGACGAGTGGTCGGGCACCGCGTCCTCTCGCTTCCAGGACCTCGTCACCGACTGGCGCACCACGCAGCGGCAGGTCAAGGAGAGCCTCGAGGAGATCGGCCGGGCCCTGGCCGACGCGGGCGAGGCCTACGACGCCGCGGAGGCCGGGGTCCAGGCCGCCTTCGGGCGACGCTGAGCCGGGGCGAAGGGGGACCGGACCGGTCCCCCTTCGCCGCTGCCTCACGGGCGCTCGACCGCCCGGTCGTCGGCTACTCGCTGCCGATCGCCCGGAGCACGTCCATCCGCGAGGCGCGCCACGCCGGCCACAGGGCGGCGAGGACGCCGATGATCGCCGCGAGGACGAGGAAGACGACGATCTGCACCCACGGGATCGCCAGCTCGGTGATGCCGTCGTCGACGAGCGAGCGCTGGATCGCGACCCCGGCGACGACGCCGAGCACGATCCCGAGGATCGCGCCGAGCAGGGCGATGACGACCGACTCGAGGCGCACCATGCGGCGCAGCTGGCCGCGCGAGAGCCCGACGGCGCGCAGCAGGCCGATCTCGCGGGTGCGCTCGAGCACCGACAGGCTCAGCGTGTTGATGATCCCGAAGACCGCGATGACGATCGCCATGGCGAGCAGGCCGTAGATGAGGAAGAGCACCTGGTCGATGCTCGCCCGCTGCTCCGCGGCGTAGTCGGCCTGGTCCTTGAGCGAGACGAGGGGCTGGCCCGAGATGATCTGCTCGAGACCGCTGACGACCTGCGCCCGGTCGGCCCCGTCCTCGAGGAAGACGAAGGTCGAGCTGTCCGCCTCGGGCGCCCCGAGGGCGGAGAGGGTGTCGAGGCTGACGAGGACGTCGGGCTGGCTGCCCGGGTTGGCGTAGATGCCCGACACCGTGAGCTCGCGGGACTGCCCGCCGAGGCTGACCGTCACGGGGTCGCCGGGCTGCAGGTCTCCGGCCCGGGTCGCCGAGATCAGCACGGTCGAGCCCGACAGGTCCGCGTCGCCGCGCTGGATGTCGATGGTCTGGATGCGCTCGACGGTGGCCGGGTCGACGGCCTGGACGAAGCGCCGCTCCCCGTCGACCTCGAGCGGCGCGTAGCGCACCGACGAGACCTCGGCGACGCCCGGCACCTCCGCCGCCTCGGTGGTGAGGGTGTGCGAGAAGGGCTGGTTGACGGCGTTGGAGAGCACGTAGTCGGCACGGAAGCTGTCGGCGATCTGCTGGTCGACCGTGGCCTTCGTGCTCGAGGCGAGCACGCCCATGAGCGCGACGAGGGTCATCCCGATCATCAGGGCCGAGGCCGTCGCCGCGGTGCGGCCGGGGTTGCGGATGGCGTTCTGCTCCGCCATGTGCCCGATCGGGCCGAAGACCCGGCGGTAGACCCAGCCGAGCGCGCGGATGAGCGGGCGCCCGACGAGCGGGGAGAGGAAGGCCAGGCCGAGGAGCATCCCGACCGTGCCGAGCCCCACCCAGACGAGCTCGTCGGTGTCGACGACGAAGAGCCCGGCGAGGAAGGCGGCGACACCGAGCACGAGCACCGCGACCTCGAGGGCCAGACGCACGGGTCGCGTACGGGTCGACTCGCTCGTCTGCTCGCGCATCGCCTCGACCGGTGCGACCGAGCCGGCCCGGCGGGCCGGGACGTAGGCGGCGAGGACCGTGACGAGGACCCCGACGGCGTACGCCGCGACGACCGTCCGCGGCGCGAAGATCAGCCCGGACCCGCTGAGGTCGAGACCGAGGAGCGAGAAGAGCCCCTGGATGCCCAGGGCGAGGAGCACGCCGACGACGAGGCCGACGGTGGACCCGACGAGGCCCACGACGAGCGCCTCGATCATCACCGAGCGGGTGATCTGGCCCCGGCTCGCCCCGATCGCGCGGAGCAGGGCCAGCTCGCGCCCGCGCTGGGCGACGAGGATCGAGAAGGTGTTGACGATGATGAAGGAGCCGACGAGCAGGGCGATGCCGGCGAAGACGAGCAGGAAGGTCGTGATGAAGCCCAGCGCCTCCTGCACCTGCGTCGCCGTCCGCTCGGCGACGGCGGCGCCGGTCTCGGCGGTGTACCCCTTCGGGGTGATCGCGGCGGCCTCCTTCGCGACGTCGGCGGGAGCGGCGTCGTCGGTCGTCGTCAGCCACACCGAGCTGTAGACGTCCTTGCCGTCGAGGAAGTACTTCTGGGCGCTCTTGGTGTCGAAGACCGAGATCGAGGCGCCGACGACTCCCCCTTCGCCGAACTCGAGGATGCCGACGAGCCTGGCGTCGATCTGCGGGTACTGACCGGCGGTGACCATCTCGACGTCGTCGCCGAGGCTCAGCCCCGCGCGCTCGGCGGTCTGCGCGTCGATGGCGACCTCGCCCTCGCGCTCCGGCGGGCGACCCTGGTCGTAGGTGACGACCTGACGACCCAGCTGGTTCGGCGCGTCGTTGTGGTTGAAGGCGAGCGCCGGCGCCCCCTGCCCGCCGACGACGTTGCCGTTCTCGCCCACGACGAAGACGCCGAAGGCCTCGACGTTGCCGTCGACGCGTGCGACCCCGTCGAGGTCCTCGAAGCGGGCCACCTCGGCCGCGCTGATCGTCGCGGTGGAGAAGCCCTCGCCGGAGTCGGACGCGGCGACGACGACGTCGCCGACGGTGCCCTCGGTGATGCCCTCGAAGGCCCGGCCGAGGGTGTCGGTGAAGATGAGCGAGCCCGCGACGAAGCCGACGCCGAGGACGACGGCGACGGCCGAGAGGAGCAGCCGCAGCTTGCGCGCGAGCAGCGACGTCAGGGCCGCGCGGATCATCCCTGGGTCCCCGTGCGCGCCGAGAGCGCCATCATCGCGTCGAGCACCGACTCCCGCGTCGGCTGCCACACCTCGTCGACGACCCGGCCGTCGCTGAGGATGAGCACCCGGTCGGTGTGGCTCGCGGCGACGGGGTCGTGGGTGACCATGACGATGGTCTGCCCGAAGTCGTCGACGCTGCGACGCAGGAAGGCGAGGACCTCGGCCGAGCTCGTCGAGTCGAGGTTGCCGGTCGGCTCGTCGGCGAAGATGATCTGCGGCCGGCTGACGAGCGCCCGCGCGCACGCGACGCGCTGCTGCTGACCGCCGGACAGCTCGGAGGGGCGGTGGCCGAGACGGTCCTCGAGCCCGACGGTGCGCACGACGTGGTCGAACCACTCCTGGTCGGGCTTGCGCCCGGCGATCGTCATCGGCAGCAGGATGTTCTCGCGGGCCGAGAGCGTCGGCACGAGGTTGAAGGCCTGGAAGACGAAGCCGACGCTGTCGCGCCGCAGCCGGGTGAGGGCCTTGTCGCCGAGCCCGGTGATCTCGACGTCGCCGATCCGCACCTGCCCCGACGTCACCGAGTCCAGCCCGGCGAGGCAGTGCATGAGGGTGGACTTGCCCGAGCCGGACGGGCCCATGATCGCGGTGAACTGCCCCGCGGTCACCTCGATGCTCACGCGGTCGAGGGCGACGACGGTGGCGTCTCCCCGGCCATAGGTCTTCGTCAGCTCGGTCGTGCTCGCGGCGACATCGGTCGTCATGGGTGGTCCCCTCCTCGGTGGCCTGACGAGCCTAGGGGGCACCCCTGCGGCACCGACCATGTCATCTGTCACGCACCGCCCGGGGCGTCCCGGTGGGTCGACCCGGGGGCGAGCCGAGCGACGACGGGGGGATCCCCCTTCGCCCGCTCCTAGAGCTTGACCTGAGCCCCCATGGTGATCGTGCGGCCGAGCGGCAGGTTGAAGTAGTCGGTGGGGTCGGCGGCGTTGTGCGCGAGCGCGATGAAGAGACGCTTGCGCCACGGGTGCATCCCGGGCCGCTGGCTCTGGTGCACGGTGATCCGCGAGAGGAAGTACGTCGTGCCGTCGAGGTCGATGTCGAGGCCCTCGTCCCGCGCGATCGCCAGCCCGGCGGGGATGTCGGGCTCCTGGCTGAAGCCGTAGCGCAGCAGGACGTGGCTCACGTGGTCGTAGGGGTTGCCGAGGTCGTCGACGACGACCCGCTCGGAGTCGGGGACGAAGGGGACGTTGAGGGACTGCGTCGTGACGATGACGACCTCGTCGTGCAGGACGTGGTTGTGCTGGAGGTTCTCGCGCAGCGCGAGCGGGGTCGTCTCGGCGTTGGGGTGGAGGAAGACAGCCGTGCCGGGCACGCGCAGGATCTTCGTGCTCGTCGCGACCTCGTCGAGGAAGGTGCTCAGCGGCATCTCGAGCTTCTCGCGGCGGGTGGTGACGAGCTCGCGGCCGCGACCCCACGTCGTCATCACCGTCGCGAGGGTGCACGCGACGAGCAGCGGCAGCCACCCGCCGTGCAGGACCTTGGCGATGTTGGCGCTGAAGAAGAGCAGCTCGACGGTGCCGAAGACCCCGGCGAAGAGGACGACCTTCGGGGTCGACCAGCGCAGCGCCGCGACGGCGTAGACGCTGAAGAGCGAGGTCGTGAGCAGCAGGTCGAGGGTGACGGCGACGCCGTACGCCGTCGCGAGGCGCTCGGAGTCGCGGAAGGTCACCATGAGGATCATGACGCCGGCGAAGAGCAGCCAGTTCACCGACGGCACGTAGATCTGCCCGCCCGAGCTCTCGCTCGTCTGGCGCACGGTGAGGCGGGGGAAGAAGCCGAGCCGCTCGGCCTGGCGGGCGACGGAGAAGGCCCCGGAGATCACCGCCTGGCTGGCGATGATGGTCGCCAGCGTCGCGAGGACGACGAGCGGCAGCTGGGCCCAGCCCGGCGCGAGGTGGAAGAAGGGGTTGGCCGTCTCGTGGCTGTCCTGCATGACCAGCTGGGCCTGCCCGAGGTAGTTGAGGGTGAGGCACGGGAAGACGAGGAAGAACCACGCACGAGCGATTGGGGGCCGCCCGAAGTGCCCCATGTCGGCGTAGAGGGCCTCGGCACCGGTGATCGCGAGGACGACCGCGCCCATCGCGACGAAGGCGACGAAGGGGCGGTCGAGGACGAAGAGGGCCGCGTGGTGGGGCGAGAGCGCGAGGAGGACCTCGGGGTCCTGGACGACGTGCCACAGCCCGAGCCCGCCGAGGGTGAGGAACCACACGACCATGACCGGGCCGAAGAAGCGCCCGACGCTGTGGGTGCCGAAGCGCTGGACGCTGAAGACGACGACGACGATCACCGCGGCGATGGGCACGATGTAGTCCGACAGGGCCGGTGCGGCGACGCGCAGGCCCTCGACGGCCGAGAGCACCGAGATCGCCGGGGTGATGAGGCTGTCGCCGAAGAAGAGCGAGCCGCCGAAGACGCCGAGGATCATCGCCAGGGCGAAGCGGCGACCCCCGGGGCGCACGCTGCGGCGGGTGAGGTGGGCGAGCGACATGATGCCGCCCTCTCCGTCGTTGTCGGCCCGCAGGATGAAGCCGAGGTACTTGATCGAGACGACGAGCGTCACCGACCAGAAGATCATCGACACGACGCCGAAGACGTCCTCCTGCGAGGCGCCGACGATGCCCCCGTCGAGGGCGAAGACGGTGCGCAGGGCGTACAGGGGGCTCGTGCCGATGTCGCCGAAGACGACGCCGAGGGCGGCCAGGACGAGCCCGGCGGCGCCCCCGTGATGTGTGCTGCCGTCGCGCTCGACGGCACCAGGTGCTGAGGTCACGGAGGAGGACAGTACGCCTGCCGGGACGACGAAGGGGTGGACCCCCCAGATCTGGGAGGTCCACCCCTTCGTCAGCGGTGGTGCGGTGTCGGTGGTCTCGAGGCTCCTCGCAGAGCTCGTCGCACCTCGACCAGCGAGGAGGGGGGCTCGATCAGAAGCCCATCCCACCCATCTCGTCGCCACCCGGCATCGCCGGGGCGGCCTTCTCGGGCTTGTCGGCGACGACGGCCTCGGTGGTGAGGAAGAGCGCCGCGATGGAGGCGGCGTTCTGCAGCGCGCTGCGGGTCACCTTCGCCGGGTCGATGATGCCCGCGGCGATGAGGTCGACGTACTCGCCGGTCGCGGCGTTGAGGCCGTGACCGGAGGGCAGGTTGGCGACCTTCTCGGAGACGACGCCGCCCTCGAGACCGGCGTTGACCGCGATCTGCTTGAGCGGGGCGGAGGCGGCGACGCGCACGATGTTCGCGCCGGTGGCCTCGTCACCCTCGAGGGACAGACCCGCGAAGGCGGCCTCGGTCGCCTGGAGCAGGGCGACGCCACCACCGGCGACGATCCCCTCCTCGACGGCAGCCTTGGCGTTGCGCACGGCGTCCTCGATGCGGTGCTTGCGCTCCTTGAGCTCGACCTCGGTGGCCGCGCCCGCCTTGATGACGGCGACGCCGCCGGCGAGCTTGGCGAGGCGCTCCTGGAGCTTCTCGCGGTCGTAGTCCGAGTCGGAGTTCTCGATCTCGGCCTTGATCTGGTTGACCCGACCGGCGATCTGGTCCTGGTCGCCCGCGCCCTCGACGATCGTCGTCTCGTCCTTGGTGACGACGACCTTGCGCGCACGGCCGAGCAGGTCGAGCTCGGCGGTGTCGAGCTTGAGGCCGACCTCCTCGGAGATGACCTGGCCACCGGTGAGGATGGCGATGTCGGCGAGCATGGCCTTGCGACGGTCGCCGAAGCCCGGGGCCTTGACGGCGACGGACTTGAAGGTGCCGCGGATCTTGTTGACGACGAGCGTCGACAGGGCCTCGCCCTCGACGTCCTCGGCGATGATGAGCAGCGGCTTGCCCGACTGCATGACCTTCTCGAGCAGCGGCAGCAGGTCCTTGATCGAGCCGATCTTGGAGTTGGCGATGAGGACGTAGGGGTCCTCGAGCACGGTCTCCATGCGCTCGGTGTCGGTGACGAAGTAGCCCGAGATGTAGCCCTTGTCGAAGCGCATGCCCTCGGTGAGCTCGAGCTCGAGACCGAAGGTGTTGCTCTCCTCGACGGTGATGACGCCTTCCTTGCCGACCTTGTCCATCGCCTCGGCGATCTTGGACCCGATCTCGGGGTCGGCGGCGGAGATCGAGGCGGTGGCCGCGATCTGCTCCTTGGTCTCGATGTCCTTGGCCATCGACAGGAGCTGGTCCGAGACGGCCGAGGTGGCCTTCTCGATGCCGCGCTTGAGCGCCATCGGGTTGGCCCCGGCGGCGACGTTGCGCAGACCCTCGCGCACGAGGGCCTGGGCGAGGACGGTGGCCGTCGTCGTGCCGTCACCGGCGACGTCGTCGGTCTTCTTCGCGACCTCCTTGACGAGCTCGGCGCCGATCTTCTCGTACGGGTCGTCGAGCTCGATCTCCTTGGCGATCGAGACGCCGTCGTTGGTGATCGTGGGGGCGCCCCACTTCTTCTCGAGGACGACGTTGCGGCCCTTGGGGCCGAGGGTGACCTTGACGGCGTCGGCGAGGGTGTTCATACCCCGCTCGAGACCGCGGCGGGCCTCTTCGTCGAAGGCGATGAGCTTTGCCATTCGGGTGGTCCTCCACACGAGTTGGTTGGTGGTGACCGGGAGGTGCCCGCGACGGACGGACCCCTTCGCACGGCTCACGTCGCCGCGACGTCGAGGACCTCACCTGCACCGGTCGGTTCTGTCACTCTCACGAGGAGAGTGCTAATGCCGATATTGGCACTCTCGACCGTCGAGTGCAAACGCCGTCGAGGCCCGCGAGACGCGCCCCGGTGCATGACGACGGGGCGGCCCGCCCCCTGCGGACCACCCCGTCGTCGTGCGTCCAGGTCAGGCGCGCTCGTGCCGGTGGATGCCCGAGCCCTTGCGCTCCTCGTAGCGGACCGTCGCGCCCTGCAGCTCTCCGGAGACCGTCGCCTCCACCGACCGGGTGACCGACCCGGGGTACCAGCCCCCGACCTCCTCGTCGCCGTACGCGCGCAGCGTGAGGTCGGCGACGAGCGAGGTCTTCTCGGTCTGGACGAGCCCCACGACCCGCGCCGAGCGCATCGTGCTGCTCACGCGGTAGTCGGAGCGGTCGTAGGTGAGGAAGGTCGTGCCCCGGTAGACGCAGCGGCTCGAGGTCCAGCTGTTCGTGATCCGGGCGCCGGAGGGGCAGTAGTAGGACTGGATCTTCGCGGCGTGCCGGGGGTCCGACATCCCCTCGATGTCGGTGACGAGGCGCAGGCGGTGCTGGTTGCCCTTGATGACCGGGCCCATCGCACCGTCGAGGACGGTCTGCACGCTCACGTGCTCGGCGACGACCTCACCGGAGGCGTGCTGCTGCGCGGTGGCCGAGGCCGCCGGGAGGGCGGTGAGAGCGGTGACGCCGACGGCGATGGCGGCGAGCTGCGTCTTCATGATCTGGTCCCCTGTCTGGTCGGAGAGCGTATCTCGCTCCCTCGTAGACCAGGACGCGGCAGGTCGAGGACCGGTTGGTCACGGGTGCGTCACGGCCGTGACGGCCGGCACGCGGTGGCCTCAGGCGCGCTCGAGCGCCGCCCGCATCTCGCCATCGGCCTCGCTCGTCACGGGGTCGGCGAGGTCGGCGACGAAGACGGCGACGACCTCGCGCCCGGGGTTGCCCTCGAGCTCGGCGCGCACCCGACGCCAGTCGGCGAGGTTCGGGTGCTCGACCTCGGTGCAGGCCTGCGCCGGCTCGAGCGAGGTGATCGCAGCGTCGAGGTGAGCGGTCGTCAGCGGCACGGTGGCCGTCGAGCCGTCGTGCCCGATGACCGTCGCGAGGACGACGGCGGCCAGGCCGTGACGCCCGCCGACGGGGTTGAGGTGGCCGATCTCCCACTCGGGGTCCGAGGTCGCGGGGCTGAGCGCGACCGCGAAGGTCACCGGCTCGCGCCAGCCGTCGATCTCGCCGGCGAGGTGCTCCTTGATCGCCGCGAGGCCCTGCGTCGTGCTCCAGTCCAGCTCGCTCATGCCCCCACCCTGCCGCACGCGCGGGCTGGGCAGCGCGAAGGGGGACCCGTGGGTCCCCCTTCGTCGGCGGTCGTGGCCGGTGGTCGGCTCAGGCGTCGAAGCCGAGCCGGCGCGCGCTGCGGCTGCGCTGGCGGGCCTGGCGCATGCGCCGCAGCCGCTTGACGAGCATCGGGTCCTCGGCGAGCGCCGCCGGGTTGTTGATGAGCGCGTTGAGCACCTGGTAGTAGCGCGTGGAGCTCATGTCGAAGAGCTCCTTGATCATCTGCTCCTTGGCGCCCTGGTAGGTCCACCACTGGCGCTCGAAGGCGAGGATCTCGCGGTCGCGGTCGCTCAGCTGCGCCGACGGGCTCTGCGTCTGCTGCTGGGAGGCGGGTGTCACGGGTGACCTCTCGTGGACGGCGGGGACTGCCCGCGCAGCCTATCGCGCGAATGACACGCATGTCATTCGTCCGGCGTGGCGGCTGGACACCGTCTCACCAGCCGTGCTCACTCGTCACACGAGCCCCGGCGGTCACTCGCGCATCGTGTCGAGGATGGCGTCGATGTCGTCCTCGGTCGTCTGCGGGTTGACGATCGCGAAGCGGGCGAGCGTCTCGCCGGCGTGGGTCGTCGGGACGACGAAGGCGAACTCGTCGCCGAGCATCCGGTCCGACCAGGCCTGGTAGTCGGCGGGCTTCCAGCCCAGACGACGGAAGACGACGACCGACAGGTCGCGGTGCCGCACGAGCTCGAGCTCGGGCCGGGCGGCGATCTCGCGCTCGGCGTGCCGGGCCACCTCGAGCGTGCGCTCGACGGCGTCGGTGTACGCCCGGGTGCCGTGCGTCGCGAGGCTGAACCACAGCGGCAGCCCGCGAGCACGCCGGGTGAGCCCGACGGAGTAGTCGGTGGGGTTCCAGTCCGGCGCCTCCGTGAGGATGTCGAGGTAGCCGGCCTTCTGGGTGTGCGCCGCCCGGGCCAGGAGCGGGTCCCGGTAGAGCAGGGCGCAGCAGTCGAAGGGGGCGAAGAGCCACTTGTGGGGGTCGACGATGAAGGAGTCGGCCCGCTCGACGCCGGCGAAGAGGTGGCGCACGCTCGGGGCCGCGAGACCCGCGCCGCCATAGGCCCCGTCGACGTGGAACCAGATGCCGAGGTCGGCGCAGACCTGGGCGACGGCCTCGAGGTCGTCGACGACGCCGAAGTTCGTCGTGCCGGCCGTGGCGACGACGGCGAAGAAGCTCTCGGGCCCCTCGCGCTCGAGCACCTCGCGCAGGGCGGGACCGGTGAGCCGCAGGTCGGCGTCGGGCTCGACGGTGACGAGCTCGGCGTCCATGACGTCGCACGCCGACTGGATCGAGGAGTGCGCACCGGCGGTCGCGGCCACTCGCCACGGGCGCAGGGTCGGCGAGCCCTCGGAGGTCGCGCTCGCGGCCCGGGCCCGGGCGCTGTGCCGCGCCGCGACGAGCGCGGAGAGGTTGCCGATGGTGCCGCCGGGCACGAAGGCACCGCCCGCCTGCGGCGGCAGGCCGGCGAGGTCGGCGATCCAGCGCAGCGCCTGATTCTCGGCGAAGACCGCGCCCGAGCCCTCGAGCCAGGACCCGGCGTAGACCGAGGAGGCGCCGACGACGAGGTCGAACATCGCGGCCGCGTCGCTCGGGGCGCACGGGATGAAGGAGAGGTAGCGGGGGTGGTCGACCGACAGGCAGGCCGGGGCGAGCACCTCGGCGAAGATGTCCATCGCCCGCTCGCCCCCGAGCCCGTCCGGGGTCACTGTCTGGCCGGCCCGGTCGAGGAGCTCCTCGGGGGTCAGCGTGTAGTCGAGCGGCACCGGGTCGAGCTTGAGCCGCCCCTCGGCGTACTCGAGGACCTGGCGGCCCAGCCGCTCGATGGTCGCGTCAGTCTGGCCATGCATGGGGCGCACTCTACGAGCACTCCGGGCGCGACGTCGCCCGTCCTGCTCAGACCTCGAGCGCGCGGCGCACGAGGGCGAGCCGCTCGGGCACGAGGGTGAACCACGCCCACTGGCCGCGCCGCTCGCGGGTGAGCAGGCCGGCGTCGACGAGGACCTTGAGGTGGTGGCTCACGGTGGGCTGGGCCAGCCCGAGCGGTGCGGGCAGGTCGCACGCGCAGACCTCCTGCTGCGGCGAGCAGCGCACGACGCCGAGGATCTGCAGGCGCACGGGGTCCGCCACGGCCTTGAGCAGGCGGGCGACGACCTCGGCGTCCTCGCGGGTGATCGGCGCACTGCCCTCGGCGGCGCAGCACCGCTCGACGGCCTGGGCCAGCAGGGGGCGTCCGTCGGCGGTGGGGGCGGTCATGCCTCCATATTGACATACGTCGATATGCGGTGCCAGGGTCTGGCATATCGACACCCGTCGATATCTGACCGGGAGGACCCGCCATGAGCCGTGTGCAGCTCGCCCTCGACGTCGTCGACCTCGAGGCGTCCGTCGCCTTCTACTCCACCCTCTTCGGCGTCGAGCCCCACAAGCGCCGCCCGGGGTACGCGAACTTCGCGATCGCCGAGCCGCCGCTGAAGCTCGTGCTCATCCAGAGCGACGAGGCCACGCGCGGCACCGGGGCGAAGGGGGCCCTCAACCACCTCGGCGTCGAGGTCGGCTCCGGCGAGGAGGTCACCGCGGCGCGGACCCGTCTGGCCGACGCCGGGCTGGCGACCTTCGACGAGGACGACACGACGTGCTGCTACGCCCTGCAGGACAAGGTGTGGGTCCACGACCCCGCCGGCGCGCCGTGGGAGGTCTACGTCGTCAAGGACGAGGACCCGGCCGACGCCCGCCCGGCCACCGCGTCGCTGCCGGTGCTCGGCTCCCCTTCGCCCTGCTGCGCCCCCGCGGGTGCCGACGCGTGACGACCACCCACGACGCGCCCGCGGACGTCACCAGCCGCCTGTCCACGCTCGACCGCTTCCTGCCGGTGTGGATCGGG